>NZ_FNIR01000008.1 GCF_900103975.1 Klenkia soli | reverse complement strand
ATCACCGGCTCCGGGGCGAACGCCGCCGCGATCATCGAGACGCCCTCGGCCACCCGCTGCACGAAGTACTCCCGCGGGGACGGGTAGGCCGCGATCTGCTCGGCGACCTCCTCCCGCAGCCGGCCCTCCAGGGAGTCGAAGTCCAGCAGCGCCCGGGGGTGGATGCCGATCTGCCGGTTGATGATGAACTCCAACCGGGCCAGGCCCACCCCCTTGTGCGGCAACCGGGAGAACGCGAACGCCTGCTCCGGCGTCCCCACATTCATCATGATCTTGGTGGGGATGTCGGGCATCGCGTCCAGCCGGGTCTCGGTGACCTCGAAGTCGACCAGCCCCTCGTAGACGTTGCCGACGTCGCCCTCGGCGCAGGACACCGTCACCTCCTGCCCGTCGGTCAGGGTGCGGGTGGCATCACCGGTGCCCACCACGGCGGGGATGCCCAGCTCGCGGGCGATGATCGCCGCGTGGCAGGTCCGCCCACCCCGGTTGGTCACGATCGCCGAAGCCCGCTTCATGATCGGCTCCCAGTCCGGGTCGGTCATGTCCGCGACCAACACATCACCGCGGGCGAAGTCGGCCATCTGCTCGATGTCGGAGAGCACCTTGACTCCGCCGGCGCCGATCTTCTGCCCGATCGCCCGCCCCTCCACCACCACCTCACCGGTACCGGTCAGCTTGTAGCGCTCCAGGGTGCTGCCCGCCCGGGACACCACCGTCTCCGGGCGGGCCTGCAGCACGTACAACTGCCCGTCCAGGCCGTCCTTGCCCCACTCGATGTCCATCGGACGCCCGTAGTGCTCCTCGATGGTCACCGCATAGCGGGCCAGGGTCAGCACCTCCTCGTCGGTGAGGGACAGCGTCCGGCGCTGCGCGTCGTCGACGTCCACGAACTCCGTCGTCCGACCCACCGTCGCGTCATCGGTGTAGACCATCTTGGTCGCCTTCGCCCCCACCCCCCGCTTGAGGACGGCGGCCTTCCCGGCCTTGAGCGCGGGCTTGTATACGTAGAACTCATCCGGGTTCACCGCACCCTGGACCACGCCCTCACCCAGGCCGAACGCGCTGGTGATGAACACCGCATCCGGGAAACCGGACTCGGTGTCCATGGTGAACATGACCCCCGACGAGCCGATGTCCGACCGCACCATCCGCTGCACGCCAGCCGAGAGGGCGACCGCGTCGTGGTCGAAGCCGTGGTGCACCCGGTAGGCGATCGCCCGATCGTTGTAGAGGCTGACGTAGACCTCCCGAATCGCGGTCAGGATGCTGTCGATGCCCCGCACGTTCAGGAACGTCTCCTGCTGCCCGGCGAAGCTCGCGTCGGGGAGGTCCTCAGCCGTCGCGCTCGACCGCACCGCGAACGACAACTCCGCATCGGAGGCCAGCTGCTCGTAGGCGGCCCGGATGTCGGCCTCCAACGCCTCAGGGAAGGGCTGCTCCACCATCCAGCCGCGGATCTCCTTCCCCGCCGCCGACAACGCGCGCACGTCGTCCACGTCCAGCGAGCCCAGCTTCTCGGTGATCCGCTCCGCCAGGCCGGTGTCACCCAGGAACGACCGGTACGCCGACGACGTCGTCGCGAACCCGTCGGGAACCTTCACCCCCGCATCCGCGAGGTTGGAGATCATCTCCCCCAGCGAGGAGTTCTTGCCCCCCACCTCCTCCAGATCACCCATGCCCAGATCGGCGAACCAGCGGACGTTGTCGGTGCTCACGGTGTTCCTCCGGGGATCGGGGTGCTGCCGGCCGGTCGGCGGGCGGGACTGCGTCTCTTCAGGGTCTGCACGACGACCGCCGCGATCTCCTCGACCGACGCCGCCGAGGTGTCGACGGTCGGCAGCCGGTGCCGGTCGTACATCGCGACGGCCTGCCGCAGCTCGTAGCGGCACTGCGCCTCGGAGGAGTACCGGGAGTTCGGGCGCCGCTCCTGGCGCACCCGCGACAACCGGGTCACCGTCGTGGTCAGGCCGAAGCACTTGGCCGCGTGGTCGACGACCGGGCGGGGCAGGTCCGAGTTCTCCAGGTCCTCGTCGACCAGCGGGTAGTTGGCCACGAACAGGCCGTGCTGCAGGGCCAGGTACATCGCGGTCGGCGTCTTCCCGCACCGCGACGGCGCCAGCAGGATCACGTCGGCCCGCTCGATCGCCCGGAACGTCTGCCCGTCGTCGTGCTCGATGGCGAACTCCACCGCGGCCATCCGGTCGTTGTAGCGCCGGACGTCGCCGACCCCGTGCAGCCGCCGGGCCTCCCGCAGGCCCGTGACGCCCAGCAGGTCCTCGACCCGGGCCATGTGCATGCCGAACAGGTCGATCACCGGGGCGCGGGTGGTCAGCAGCTCGGCGCGCACCTCGTCGACGACGGCGGTGCAGAACACCAGCGGTTGGGGTGCGTCGCCGGCGACCGCGTCGTCCATCGCCCGGTCGAGCTGGCCGACCACCTCGCGGGCCTGCTCGACGGTCGCGATGAACGGGATCAGCGTGCGGTCGAAGACCAGCTCGGGGAACTGGATGAGCAGCGCGTTGCCCATGATCTCGGCGCTGATCCCGGTGGAGTCCGAGAGGAAGAACACCGGGACCACGCCCGCGCTCGGGGGGCCGCTCACCGGTGCCTACCGACGCGCAGGGGCGGACATGGACGGACGCGGGAGTACAGCGGTGCAGACACCGTCACCTCGAGACCTCGGGTTGGCCATCCTGCGGGGACGCCGGCCGCCCTGGCAAGAGCAGGGCGCGCCGGACGCCGGGCCCTCCCGGAACGGCGCTGGTCCGGGAGGGGGTCAGGGCCGCCGTCGGCCGGTGGGGGAACCGGCCGACGGCGGGTCGGGGGCTCAGCCGAGGTCGTCGGCCATGAGCGCGAGCAGCCGGGCACCGTCGGCACCGTCGCCGACCCGGTGGTCGACGGTCAGGCCGGCCGTGACCACGAGCGCCGTGCCGATCCCGCCGGGCACCGCGACCGGGCGCCGGCTGATCGATCCCAGGGCCAGCACGCTGCCCTGCGGCGGGGTGATCAGCGCCTGGAACCGGTCGACACCCAGGCCGCCCAGGTTGGACAGGCTGGAGTTGGCCACGCCCTGGTGCGCGGCGTCGACCTTGCCGTCCCGGGCCGCCCGGGCCACCGCACGCAGGTCCTCGTCGAGCCTGCGCGGGTTGGCGCTCTCCGGGGAGCTGAAGGTGGGCACCATCAGGCCGCCCGGGGTGTCCACCGCCAGCGCCACGACGGGCGCGCCGGTGGGCACCGCGTTCTCGCCGTCCCAGCGGTCCAGCAGCCGGGGCACCTGCAGGAGGGCCCGGGCGTAGGACTGCAGCAGCACCGTGGTCCAGGACAGCCCGTCGCGGTGGGTGTCCGCGACGTCCAGGTGCAGGTCGCGCCAGACCGTGAACTGCGGGATGGCCGCGCTCTCGGTCATCTTGCGGGCCACGGCCCGGCGGACGGCGGCGACCTTCGCGCTCACCGGTGCCGTGCTCACCGGCGCCGCGGCCGCCAGGGGTGCGGGTGCCGGCGGGTCGACCGGCGGGACCGGCAACGGGGACGGCGCAGGGCGCGTCGGCGCCGGTGCCTGGCCCTGCGCCGCGGCGCGCTTGCGCTGCGGCGGCGTCAGCGGCTTGGCCGGCGGCGGAGCCACCGCCGCCGGAGCAGCCGGCTGGGCCAGCGCGGTCTGCACGTCGCCGATCGACACGACCCCGCCGGGCCCGGTCGGGGTCAGCGACCGCAGGTCCAGCCCCGCCTCGGCGGCCAGGGCGCGGGCCCGGGGCACGGCGGCCACCGGTCCGGTCGTCGCACCGGTCTGCGCCGGGGCCGCCGGCACGGTCGGTGCGGGCTCGGGGTCGGGGACGACGGCGTCGGCACCCTCGGAGCCCAGCTCGTCACCGGCCGCCGCGGGCTCGGCGGGGTCGCCGAAGTCGAGCAGGTCGGTGAAGGAGTCGCCGTCGGCCTCGATCCAGCCGATCGGCTCGCCGACCGGCACCATCCCGGACTCGACCACGATCTCGACCAGGGTGCCGGTGGCGGGGCTCTCCACCTCCATGTCCACCTTGTCGGTGAGCACCTCGCAGATCACGTCGCCGGAGCCGATCTCGTCACCGACCGCGATGGCCCAGTGGCTCAGCTCGCCCTCGGTCATCGTCATCGACATCTTCGGCATGCGTACGGGGACCCGGGCCACGGCTCAGGCCTCCTGCGTGGCCAGGGCACGCCCGGCGACCACGACGTCGTCGAGCTGCGGGACCATCGCGCGCTCCAGCGCCGGCGCGTAGGGCATCGGGGCGTCCAGCCCGCACAGCCGCTTGATCGGCGCCTCGAGGCTGTAGAGGGCCGACGACCCGGCGATCCGGGCGGCGATCTCGGACATGTAGCCCACGTGGCCGGGGGCCTCCTGCACCAGCAGCACGCGCCCGGTGCGGCGGACGGCGTCCAGGATCGGGCCCTCGTCGAGCGGGGTCAGGGTGACCGGGTCGACGACGGTGGCCTCGATGCCCTCCTCGGCGAGCCGCGCCGCGGCCTCGAGGCTGCGGCTGACCATCACGCCGGTGGCCACGATGGTCAGGTCCGCGCCCTCGCGGCGGACGACGCTGCGGCCCAGCGGCACGCGGGCGCTGCCTGCGGGCACGTGGCCCTTGGTCCGGTAGAGCAGCTTGTGCTCGAGGAAGACCACCGGGTTGGGGTCGTCGATCGCGGCCAGCAGCAGGCCCTTGACCTCCGAGACGGTGCTGGGCATGACGACCTTGAGGCCGGGCACGTGGGCGAACCACGCCTCGAGGCTCTGCGAGTGCTGCGCGGCCGCGCCGGTGCCCGACCCCAGCGGGGTGCGCAGCACCATCGGCACCGAGACGGCACCACCCAGCATGAAGTGGATCTTGGCGGCCTGGTTGACGATCTGGTCCATCGCCTGGCAGGTGAAGTCGGAGAACTGGATCTCCACGATCGGTCGCATGCCGGCCAGCGCCGCGCCGACCGCGGCACCGACGATGCCGAGTTCGGAGATGGGGGTGTCGCGCACGCGCTCCTTGCCGAAGCGGTGCACGAGGTCGCCGCTGACGCCGAACGCTCCGCCGTACACGCCGACGTCCTCGCCCAGCATGAAGACCCGGTCGTCGGCGGACATGGCCTCGGCCAGCGCCTCGCGGACGGCCTCGGAGTAGGTCATCTCGCGGACGTCGCCCTCGACGGCTGCGGGGGCGGCGGGCAGGGTGGCGGTCATCGGGTCACGTCCTGGGGGTCGACAGGGGCGAAGACGGCGTCGAGCAGGTCACCGGGGTCGGCGTCGGTACCGGCGATGGCCTCGCGGACGGCGGCCTTCACCGCGTCGGTGGCCTCCTCGCGCGCGGCGGCCACGTCGGCATCGGTGAGCAGGCCGGACCCGGTCACCTTCGACTCGAAGGCGACGATCGGGTCGCGCTCCCGCCACTCCGCGATCTCCTCGCGGGTCCGGTAGAGGTTCTTGTCGCTCTTGCTGTGGCCCTTCCAGCGGTAGGTCTCGGCCTCGATGAGGGTCGGTCCACCGCCGTTGCGGGCCCGGTCGACGGCCTCGGCGGCGGCGGCGTGGACGGCGTCCAGGTCGTTGCCGTCGACGGTGACCCCCGGCATGCCGTAGGCCGCGGCCCGGTCGGCCACGTGCGGCACCGCCATCGAGAACTCGGTGGAGAAGCTCATGCCGTACTTGTTGTTCTCGCAGACGAACACGACCGGGAGGTCCCAGATCGCGGCCAGGTTCAGCCCCTCGTGGAAGGCACCCTCGTTGGTCGCGCCGTCGCCGAAGAAGCTGGCGACCACGCGGTCCTCACCACGCATCTTGTAGGCCAGCGCGGCACCGGCGGCGATCGGGATGCCACCACCGACGATGCCGTTGGCACCCAGGTTGCCGGTGGCGACGTCGGCGATGTGCATCGAGCCGCCGCGGCCCCGGCAGTAACCGGTCTCCTTGGCCAGCAGCTCGGCCATCATCCGGGTGAGGTCGGCGCCCTGGGCGATGCAGTGGCCGTGCCCCCGGTGGGTGCTGGTGATGGCGTCGCGCTCGCGCAGCGCCAGGCAGACCCCGGTCGCGCTGGCCTCCTGCCCGATCGACAGGTGCATGGTGCCGTGCATGAGGCCGCGGGCGAACAGGTCGTCCACCGCCTCCTCGAAGCGGCGGATCTTCCACATGGTGCTCAGCGAGGCACGGGCGGTGGCCGCGTCGGACGACGGCGCCGCCGGGCGGCCGTCGTGGACGGGCGGCTGGTGCGCGATGGCAGTGATGGCGAACTCCCTGGTCTGCACATTTGTGACGACGCTCAGCACGTCGGTGCGCAGAGATTAAGCGGGCCCCGGGTGTGACGCAAGCCCCTCCGACGACGCGTCCCGCCCGGTCGTCGGCAGCCACCACCGGCACCGGACGACCGGGCACGGTCGACCACCACGGGTCGCCGAGGACCGCGTCCGCACATCTGTGCAGACGCGGCGCTGGGCCGGGGTCAGCTCCGGGGGACGACGAGCGCGGTCGCGACGGCGGCGATGCCCTCACCGCGGCCGGTGAGACCCAGGGCGTCGGTCGTCGTCGCGCTCAGCCGGACGACGGCGTCCAGGGCCCCGCTCAACGCCGCCACCGCCTCGTCCCGACGGCCGCTCATCCGGGGGGTGTTCCCGATCAGCTGCACGGCCACGTTGCCGATCTCGTAGCCGGCGGCCCGGACCAGCCGGGCGGTCTCGGCGAGCAGGGTGAGCCCCGACGCGCCGGCGTACTCGGGGCGCGAGGTGCCGAACACCCCGCCGAGGTCACCGACCCCCGAGGCGGACAGCAGGGCATCGCAGGCCGCGTGGGCGACGACGTCGCCGTCCGAGTGCCCGGCCAGCCCCGCGGCGGCCTCGGGCCAGTGCAGACCGGCCACCCACAGCGGCCGGCCCGCCTCCAGGGCGTGGACGTCGACACCGACTCCGACCAGGGGCAGCTGCACGTCGTGGAGTCTTGCAGGCCCCGGACAGCGCACGAGCCCCCGACCGGTGGGTCGGGGGCTCGTGCGGAGCGGGCTGGATCAGCTGGCGAGGACCTCGTCGAGCAGGATCTCGGCCTTGTCCTCGTTGGTGCCCTCGGCGAGCGCGAGCTCGCTGACCAGGATCTGGCGGGCCTTCGAGAGCATCCGCTTCTCGCCGGCCGACAGGCCGCGGTCCTTGTCGCGCCGCCAGAGGTCGCGGACGACCTCGGCCACCTTGTTCACGTCACCGGAGGCCAGCTTCTCGAGGTTGGCCTTGTAGCGCCGCGACCAGTTGGTCGGCTCCTCGGTGTGCGGGGCCCGCAGCACCTCGAAGACCTTGTCCAGACCTTCCTGGCCCACGACGTCGCGGACGCCCACGATCTCGGCGTTGTCCGCCGGGACCCGGACGGTCAGATCTCCCTGTGCGACCTTCAGCACGAGGTATGCCTTCTCGACACCCTTGATCGTGCGCTGCTCGATCGCCTCGATGAGCGCAGCGCCGTGGTGCGGGTAGACGACGGTCTCGCCGACAGTGAAGCCCATGTGTGTGTGACCCCTTTCGCTGTCGCCCAGAATACCACGGGACGGGTTGCACCGAGTTGGTTGGTCCTGCCAAACGCGCAGGTCAGAGGCTTGTCGCTGGTCAGGTTGGGGTTGACAGAGGGGTGGTTGGTGTGCCTGTGGACGGTGCTGCGCCGCGGTCGGGCGTCCTGCGGACGGCGGCCGCGATGGCCCTGGCGACCCATCTGGGCCCCACCCTGGCGGTGACCACCGTGGCGGCACTGCTGGCCGTGACCGCCGACGTCGGGAGCGGCCGCGCGGTGCTGGTCGCGGTCGCCGTGCTGGCCGGCCAGGCGTCGATCGGCTGGAGCAACGACTGGCTGGACGCCGACCGCGACGCCGCCGTCGCCCGGGCCGACAAGCCGACCGTCCAGGGCCTGGTCACCCCGGCCCGGCTGCGCGCGGCCGCGCTGGTCGCCGTCGTCCTGGCCGTGGTCACCTCCCTGGCGCTGGGCCCCGCACCGGGGGTGCTGCTGCTGGGCGTGGTGGCCGGCGGCTGGGCCTACAACGCCGGCCTCAAGCGCACCGCGGCCTCCCTGCTCCCCTACCTGGTCGCCTTCGGGCTGCTGCCGGCCGGCGTGGTCGCCGCGGCGCCGGGCACCCCGGTCGCGCCGTGGTGGTTGGTCACGGCCGGCGCCCTGCTCGGCGGTGCGGCGCACCTGGCCAACGTGGCCCCCGACCTCGAGGACGACGCCGCCACCGGGGTGCGCGGCCTGCCCCACCGGCTGGGCGCCACCGTCTCCGCGCTGGTCGCCGCCGGTCTGCTCGGTGCCGCGTCCCTGGTCCTCGTGCTGGGCCCGGCCGGCCCGCCCACGGTCCTCGGGTGGGCGGCGCTGGTGGTCGCCGTCCCGGCGCTGGTGGTGGCCGCCCTCGCCGGCACCGAGCGGTTCCGGGCCGCGGCGTTCCCCGCGGTCATGCTGCTGACCGTGGTCGACGTCGTCCTGCTCCTGGTCGGCGGCTCGGTGCTTCAGTAGGGGTCGGTGCCGCGGTCGCGCTCCTGCTCGACCACGGCCTCGAGGTCCTTCAACCGGCGCAGACCGGCCAGGGGCTGGGCCATCCGCCGGTTGCCCTCGAGCTTCGGCGCGACCCGGTCCAGGAAGCCCCAGTAGCCGGCGGTGAACGGGCAGGCGTCCTCGCCCAGCCGCTTCTTCGGGTCGTACCGGCAGCCGCCGCAGTAGTCGCTCATGCGGTCGATGTAGGCACCCCCCGAGGCGTAGGGCTTGGTGGCCAGCACCCCGCCGTCGGCGTGCTGGCTCATGCCCACGACGTTGGCCACCATGACCCAGTCGTAGCCGTCGACGAAGGTGCGGTGGAACCAGTCGGTCAGGCCGGCCGGGTCGATCCCCCGCTGGAGGGCGTAGTTGCCCAGCACCATCAACCGCGGGATGTGGTGCACCCAGCCGCGGGCGCGCAGGTCGCCCACCACGCCGGACAGGCAGGCGGCGTCGAGGTCGGCGGTGTCCAGCTCGGCCAACCAGGTCGGGACGGCGGCGCGCGCGTCCAGGGCGTTGCGGTCGCGGTAGTCGCGGCCCAGGTGCCAGTAGAGGTGCCAGATGTAGTCGCGCCACCCCATGACCTGGCGGACGAAGCCCTCGACGGAGTTCAGCGGGAGGTCGTGCTCGCGGTGGGCCGCCTCGGCGCGGTGCACCACCTCGACCGGGTCGACCAGGCCCAGGTTCATCGGCGCCGAGAGCAGCGAGTGGGCCAGCCAGGGCTCGCCGGCCAGCATGGCGTCCTCGTGCGGGCCGAAGGCACCCAGCCGGTGCTCCAGGAAGTCCCGCAGCCGGTGCAGCGTCTCGCGGCGGGTGGCCGGGAACAGCCGGGGTCCGTCGTCGCCGACGAAGGAGACGTCGCCGTCGCGTTCCCAGCGGTCCAGGTCGGCCCGGACCTCCTCGTCGATGTCGTCCTCGGTCGGCAGCCAGGGCGCGGGCACGGGCGACCGGCCGTCCCGGGGCGGGGGCTCGCGGTTGTCGTGGTCGTAGTTCCACTTCCCGCCCACGGGGTCGGCGCCGTCCATCAGCACGTCGTGGTGCTGGCGCGCCGCGCGGTAGAAGTCGTCCATCAGCAGCCGCTTGCCGCCCTCGGTGCCCCGGCCGGTCGCCCCGCGCCGGAAGGTCTGCTCGTCGGTGACGAACCCGCGCGAGGCGAGAACCTGCACGTCGGGGCGGGCGAGCACGAAGTCGCGCGCCGCCCAGGTGGTGGGCGCGCAGACGCTCAGCGGGCCGTCGACGGCGTCCAGCGCCTCGGCGTAGGTGTCGACCTGCAGGAACTGCGCCCGGTCGCCCAGCTCGGCGGCGCGGTGCCGCAGCGCCGAGAGCACCAGGTGCGCCTTCTGCCGGTGGAACCGCCGGCGGCGGAACACCGCGCGCGACTCGACCAGCAGCACCTCCTGGTGCGGGTCGTCCAGGAAGTGCGGACCCAGCTGGTCGGCGAAGCACCAGCGCCGGGTCCCCGGGGCGTCGGCCGGGAAGTCGGCCAGCGCCGGGTCGTCCGGTCCGCGGTCGTCTCGTGCCACACCCGTCACCTCCACGCGCGCATCGTGGGGTGACCGTTACGCTCAGCGCGACTCGAGTCGACGAAGCCCGGTGCCGCCGGTGCCCCAGGAGGTCCCCCGCCGTGAACCGCGTCCTGCGCGCCGCCGCCGTTGGTGTGCTGGTGCTGTCCCCGGTGGTCCTCACCGCCTGCAGCGCGGGCCAGATCGCCCAGACCGCGACCCAGGACCGCGACATCCGCGGCGGGCAGGGCGACGTCGGCGACATCCACCTGCGTGCGGCCGACACCGCCTACCCCGAGTCCGGCGCCTACGAGCGCGGCGGCGACGCCCGGCTCGAGGTCGCCATCGGCAACTCCGGCGACGCCGACGACGAGCTGCTGGACATCTCCGGCCCCGGCTTCGACTCCTACGAGGTGTCGCGCCCGATCGGCTCCGAGGCCGAGGTCACCGACTCCGGCTTCACCGTCCCGGCCGGCCAGAACGTCTACCTGGGCGAGGACGCCGACGTGATCGTGGTGCTGCAGGGGTTGACCGAGGCGCTCACCCCGGCCCAGGCGCTCGAGGTCACCTTCACCTTCCGCGACGCCGGCGAGGTCACCGTCCCTGTGCTGGTCGGCACCCCGTCCGAGGACCTCCCGCGCGGCGAGGGCTTCGACTTCCACGAGGGCGAGGAGTAGCCGCTCCCGCGGTTCTGTCGTACCCCGACGGCACCATGGACGCGTGCCGCCGACCGTCGTGAAGTCCCGCCCCGCCCACCGCTGCAGCGAGTGCGGGTTCGCCGCCACCCGGTGGATGGGGCGCTGCCCCGAGTGCCAGGCCTGGGGCTCGCTGAGCGAGGTCGGCGGAGCTGCGTCCGGCGGGCTGCGGGCGGTCGTGCCCGGTCCGGTCACCGGTCGGGCCCGCCCGATCGCCCAGGTGGAGCTCGACGGGTCGCGGGCCGTGCCCACCGGGATCGGCGAGTTCGACCGGGTGCTCGGCGGCGGCCTGGTCCCCGGTGCCGTGCTGCTGGTCGCCGGCGAACCCGGGGTCGGCAAGTCCACGCTCCTGCTCGAGGTGGCCCACCGGGTGGCCGAGTCGAACGGGCCCACGCTGGTGGTGTCCGGCGAGGAGTCCACCGCCCAGGTGCGACTGCGCGCCGAGCGCATCGGGGCCCTGCACCCGCAGCTGTTCCTGGCCGCCGAGACCGAGCTGTCCGCGGTGCTCTCGCACATCGAGGAGGTCAACCCCTCGCTGCTGGTCCTCGACAGCGTGCAGACCGTGCGCTCCCCCGCCGTCGACGGCACCGACGGCGGCGCCACCCAGGTGCGGGCCGTGGCCAGCGCGCTCACCGGCATCGCCAAGTCCCGCGGCATGACGGTGATCCTGGTCGGCCACGTCACCAAGGACGGCGCGATCGCCGGGCCGCGGGCGCTCGAGCACCTGGTCGACGTCGTGATCAGCTTCGACGGCGAGCGGCACTCCACGCTGCGCATGGTGCGGGCCACCAAGAACCGGTTCGGCCCGGCCGACGAGATCGGCTGCTTCGAGATCGGCGACGGCGGTGTGGTCGGCGTGCCCGACCCCTCGCACCTGTTCGTGTCCAAGCGGGCCGCGCCGGTGGCCGGCAGCTGCGTCACGGTCACCATGGAGGGCAGCCGCCCCCTGCTGGCCGAGGTGCAGTCCCTGGTCGCGCAGAACGCCGGCGGCGGGTCACCGCGGCGGGCGGTGAGCGGGCTCGACCCGCAGCGGCTGGCGATGATCAACGCGGTGGTCGAGCGTCGCGGTGGCGTGCCGCTGGGCAACTCCGACGTGTTCGCGGCCTCCGTCGGCGGGGTGCGCATCGTCGAACCCGCCGCCGACATGGCGATCGCGCTGGCCATCGCCTCCGCGGCGAAGGACAAGGCGCTGCCCGTGGGCATGGTGGCCTTCGGCGAGGTGGGCCTGTCCGGGGAGGTGCGTCGGGTGGGCGGCATCGGGCGCCGGCTGGCCGAGGCCGCCCGGCAGGGGTACACGCTGGCCGTGGTGCCTCCCGACCCCGGCCCGGTGCCGCGCGGGCTGCGGGTGGTCGAGATCCCCGACCTCGGGTCGGTGCTCAACCGGCTGTTCTGACGGTGCAGTCCGTCGGCGAGCCCAGGTCACCGGCCGGTCACGGTGCGAGAGCACACCGGGACGCAGCCGGAGGGCTCCCCTAGACTCGATCGAGCCACATCCGCAGAGGTCAGGAGCACCCCGTGTCCGCGCTGGACCCCGACGTCGCCCTGCGCGAGCTGCTGGGGCGCATCGCCCCCGGCACCGCCCTGCGCGACGGCCTGGAGCGGATCCTGGCCGGGCGCACCGGCGCGCTGATCGTGCTGGGCTACGACCGGGTGGTGGAGTCCCAGTGCACCGGCGGGTTCGCCCTCGACGTCGCGCTGTCGGCCACCCGGCTGCGCGAGCTGGCGAAGATGGACGGCGCGGTCATCGTCTCGGCCGACGGCAGCCGCATCGTGCGGGCCGGCGTGCACCTCATGCCCGACCCGACCATCCCCACCGAGGAGTCCGGCACCCGGCACCGCACCGCCGAGCGGGTCGCGCTGCAGACCGGCTTCCCGGTCATCTCGGTCAGCCAGTCGATGCACATCATCTCGGTGTACGTGGCCGGTCGCCGGTACACCCTCGAGCACCCCACCACGATCCTGGCCCGCGCCAACCAGGCTCTCGCCGCGCTCGAGCGCTACAAGCTGCGCCTGGACGAGGTGGCCAGCACGCTGTCCGCGCTGGAGATCGAGGACCTCGTCACCGTCCGCGACGCGATGAGCGTCAGCCAGCGGCTGGAGATGGTCCGCCGCATCGCCGACGAGATCGAGGGCTTCGTCGTCGAGCTCGGCACCGACGGCCGGCTGCTGGCCCTGCAGCTCGACGAGATGCTCGCCGGCGTCGAGGAGGACCGCGGGCTCCTGGTCCGCGACTACCTGCCCGCCGAGGGCAAGCGCACCCCGGTGGGCGAGCAGGTGCTCACCGACCTCCGCGAGCTCAGCGCCACCGAGCTGCTCGACCTCTCCGCCGTCGCCCGCTGCTACGGGCTGCCCACCTCGCCCGACGCGCTGGACTCGCCGGTCAGCCCGCGGGGCTACCGCCTGCTGGCCCGCGTGCCGCGCCTGCCCGCCGGCATCATCGACCGGCTGGTCACCCACTTCGGCGGGCTGCAGAAGCTGCTCGCCGCCACCATCGAGGACCTCCTGTCCGTCGACGGCGTCGGCGAGGCCCGCGCCCGGGGCATCCGCGAGGGCCTGTCCCGGCTGGCCGAGACCTCGATCCTCGACCGCTACTCCTGACTCACACCAGGGTGAAGGCCGTCGTCCCGCCGGTCTTGGTGTCCAGGCGTCCCTGCAGCTGGTAGCCGCCTGCCGCCGGGTTCACCCGGGGGGCGGTGCAGGTCGGCTCGCTGGTCAGCCCACCCCACTGCACGGGGAAGCTCACCGCCTCGCCCACGGCCAGGGTCCGCGGGTCGCTGCTGACCTCGGGGAAGCAGTCGTTGCTGCCCCACACCCGGGCGCCCGCGGCGTCGAGCAGCACGACCTCGCGGAGCCCGGCGTCCAGGCTGCGCGTGCAGGGCACCGGCGAGGTGTTGGTGACCACGAGCGTGAACGTCGGCTTGTTGCCCACCGCGGCCTGCGGTGCCGGCGGCACGACGTCCACGGCGATCATGTCGTCGGTGCAGGGTTGGCCCGCCGTCAAGGTGGGCGCGGGCGGGTCCGCGGCGACCGGGACGTCGGCCGGGGTCTCCGTCGGCACCGGGTCGGCGGCGGTCGGGGCGGCGTCGGCCGGGGTGACCACGGCGGCCAGCGACGGCACGACCTGGTCCAGGGACGGCGCGTCCAGGGTGGGCTCGACGTCGGTGGTGCTCGAGGCGACCCGGGTGTCCGGCGCCGAGCCCGCACCGGCGGACGAGGCCAGCCACCCACCGCCGCCGACCACGGACAACGCCAGGGCAGCCACCAGGGCCCGTCGGCGCCAGTAGACGCCGGCGGGCAGGTCCCCGACCGGGTGCAACACGTCGGTGACGCTAGCCCTCCGGGGGTCCGGGGTCCGGGCGGCTCGCCGGGGAGCCGCAGGTCGACGGGCCGCCCCGCTGGTGGCCCCGGGATCCGCGTGCGACCGTCGCGCCATGATCCTCGTCATCGCCCGCGCCCAGGCACGCCCCGACCAGCGCAGTGCCCTGGTCCCCCTGCTCGTCGAGGCCGCCCGGCGGGCCCGCACCGAGCAGGGCTGCACCAGCTACGCGTTCTCCGCCGACCTGGAGGACCCGAACTCCTTCCTGTCGGTCGAGACCTGGGAGGAGCGGGCCGACCTCGACCGGCACATGGCGACCCCGGAGCTGGCCGAGCTGCTCGGCGCCCTCGGCCCGCTGGTCACCGGCGAGCCCACCATCACGGTGCACGAGGTCTCCTCGAGCGGCGCCTACGGCGCCTGACCCCGCGGGGCGGCGGCTGGGAGACTGGATCCCCGTGAGCGCCGCCGCCCCCGAGGGCTCCCCCGCCGGTGACCTGGTCGTCGACTGGTACGCCTCCGCCGCGCGCGACCTCCCGTGGCGGCAGCCCGGGGTGGACGCCTGGGCGGTGCTGGTCAGCGAGGTCATGCTGCAGCAGACCCCGGTCGCCCGGGTGGAGCCGCTCTGGCGGCAGTGGCTCGAGCGGTGGCCGACGCCGGCCGACCTCGCCGCCGCACCGACCGGTGAGGTCATCCGGGCCTGGGGCAAGCTCGGCTACCCGCGCCGGGCGCTGCGGCTGCAGGCCGCGGCCGGGGCCATCGCGGCCGACCACGGCAACGTCGTCCCCTCGGACGTCGAGACCCTGGAGTCGCTGCCCGGCATCGGCACCTACACCGCCCGGGCGGTGGCCTGCTTCGGGTACGGCCAGCGCCAGCCGGTGGTCGACACGAACGTCCGCCGGGTGGTGGCCCGGCTGGTGCACGGACGGGCCGAGCCGTTGCCGGCCCGGGCCGCCGACCTGGCCGACATCACCGCGCTCGCCCCCGCCGACCACGACCGCGCCGTCCGGTTCTCCGTCGCGGTGATGGAGCTCGGCGCGCTGGTCTGCGTGGCCCGCACCCCCCGCTGCGGCAGCTGCCCGGTGCGCACGGTGTGCGCGTGGCGGCTGGCCGGCTCCCCCGCCCACGACGGGCCCCCGAGGAAGGTGCAGAGGTTCGCCGGCACCGACCGGCAGGTCCGCGGCCGGCTGCTGGACGTGCTGCGCGCCGCCACCGACCCGGTGCCGCAGGTCGAGCTCGACGCGGCGTGGGCCGACCCGGTGCAGCGCACCCGCTGCCTCGACTCCCTGCTCGCCGACGGACTCGTCGTGCAGACCGACGACGACCGGTTCGCCCTCCCGGGCTGACCGCCGGGGGGTCACACGCCCACACCGGCCACCGCCACGAGGACGAAGGCCGTCACGATCACCGCCACCCGTACGTGGTGGAGGCGGTCCCACCGGTGGTGCTGCTCGCGCCAGTCCACCGGGTGGTCCTCGGCCGTCCAGCTCGTCGACCGGTCGTTGATGGGGACCAGGAACACCACCGACAGGACGACGCTGCCGGCGAGCAGCACGGCGGCGGCCAGGGCCGGGACCCCGGACGCGGTTCCCCAGCCGACGGCGGCGAGCACGGCGGCCAGCGCCGTGGACCCGATGTACCAGAACGGCATGAGCCGGCCGAGCACGCGGCCACCGTCGGCTCGGGCCTGGAGCGACGGCCCCGCCGGCAGGCGGAGCAGCAGGGGGTTGACGAAAAGCGCGACAGCGACCTCGACACCGACCATGAGGCCGACGACGGTGCAGGTCAGGACAGCCAGGGCCTCGACCACGGGACATCTCCTAGGTTAGCGGTGCTAGAACTTCTAGCGCCGCTAGACTAGCCCCATGACCCGGGTGGACGGCAAGCACGAGGACCGACGAGCACGTCTCGCAGAACGCCGCCAGCAGATCGTCGACCAGGCACGCGCCACGGCGGAGGCCGAGGGCTGGGCCGCGGTCACCACCCGCCGCCTCGCCGACGCCATCGGCTACACCCAGCCCGTGCTCTACGGGCACTTCCCGGGAGGCAAGACCGAGGTCATGAGCGCGGTCGCGCTCCAGGGTTTCGCCGAGCTGGCGTCGTCGTGCCGGGCCGCGACCGACGGTCACGGCGGGCGCGGCGCCGTGGAGGCGGTCGCCCGTGCCTACCTCGACTTCGCCGCCCACCACCCGGCGCTCTACGAAGCGATGTTCCGGCTCCCGATCGAGGCGCACTTCGCCGTCGAGGGCAACGAGGCGGAGCTCCGCGCCGGGTTCGACGCGCTCGCCGTCGCCGTGCACGGCGACGGGACGACCACGGAGCTCTTCTGGTCCGTCCTGCACGGACTGGGCGAGCTGGAGCGGTCCGGTCGCCTGCGCCCCGAGCACCGGGCGGAACGCATCAGCGAGGTGGGCGCCCGCTTCGCACCGGCGCCCTGACCCACCGCACACGGCGGAGGCCGCCACCCGCGGTGCGGGTGACGGCCTCACGTGACGTGCTGGAGAGGCCCCGTCCCAGGGGCCCCGGGCGCGCGCAGCGTGTCCGGGGGTGGGACGGGGTCCTTCTGTCAGTCGCCCTTGATGAGCGACGGGCCGGGGCCCTTGTCCTCGTCGTCGGGGCCCGCGAGGGCGACCGGCGGGCTGTCGGGGACGTCGATCGGCTTGGCCTCGCCGCGGAAGGTGAAGACCGACTTGGTCGGGTCCTCGGCCTCCTCGACGTCGACCACGATGATCTGGCCGGGCGCGATCTCGCCGAAGAGGATCTTCTCCGAGAGCGTGTCCTCGATCTCGCGCTGGATGGTGCGACGCAGCGGGCGCGCACCGAGCACGGGGTCGAACCCGCGGGCACCGAGCAGCTTCTTGGCCGCCGGGGTGACCTCGAGGGCCATGTCCTTGTTCGACAGCTGCGTCTCCACCCGGTTGAGCATGAGGTCGACGATCTGCACGATCTCGTTCTCGGTGAGCTGGTGGAACACGACGATGTCGTCGATGCGGTTGAGGAACTCCGGCCGGAAGTGGGTCTTGAGCTCCTCGTTGACCTTGAGCTTCATCCGCTCGTAGTTGCTCCGGTCGTCGTTGCCGACCTGGAAGCCCAGCCCCACGGCCTTGGAGATGTCCCGGGTACCGAGGTTGGTCGTCAGGATCAGGATCGTGTTCTTGAAGTCCACGATCCGGCCCTGGCCGTCGGTCAGCCGGCCGTCCTCGAGCACCTGCAGCAGCGTGTTGAAGACGTCGGCGTGGGCCTTCTCGATCTCGTCGAAGAGGACCACCGAGAACGGCTTGCGCCGCACCTTCTCGGTCAGCTGGCCGCCCTCGTCGTACCCGACGTAGCCGGGAGGGGCACCGACGAGCCGCGACACGGTGAACTTGTCGTGGTACTCGCTCATGTCGATCTGGATGAGGGCGTCGTCGTCGCCGAACAGGAAGTTCGCCAGCGTCTTGGCCAGCTCCGTCTTCCCGACGCCCGAGGGGCCGGCGAAGATGAAGGAACCACCGGGACGCTTCGGGTCCTTGAGACCCGCACGCGTGCGACGGATCGCCTGGCTGACGCTCTTGATGGCCTCTTCCTGGCCGATGATCCGCTTGTGGAGCTCGTCCTCCATCTTGAGCAGACGGGTGGTCTCCTCCTCGGTCAGCTTGAAGACCGGGATGCCCGTCCAGTTCGCCAGGACCTCGGCGATCTGCTCCTCGTCGACCTCGGCCACGACGTCCATGTCGCCGGCCTTCCACTGCTTCTCGCGCTCGGCCTTCTCGCCCAGCAGCTGCTTCTCCTTGTCGCGGAGGTTGGCTGCCTTCTCGAAGTCCTGCGCGTCGATCGCCGACTCCTTCTCCCGGCGCACGGCCGAGATGCGGTCGTCGAACTCGCGCAGGTCCGGCGGGGCGGTCATGCGCTTGATGCGCATGCGGGCGCCGGCCTCGTCGATCAGGTCGATCGCCTTGTCGGGCAGGAACCGGTCGGAGATGTACCGGTCGGCCAGCGTCGCCGCAGCCACGAGGGCGGCGTCGGTGATGCTGATCCGGTGGTGCGCCTCGTAGCGGTCGCGCAGGCCCTTGAGGATCTCGATGGTGTGGGCGAGCGTCGGCTCGGCGACCTGGATGGGCTGGAAGCGGCGCTCGAGGGCGGCGTCCTTCTCCAGGTGCTTGCGGTACTCGTCCAGCGTGGTGGCACCGATGGTCTGCAGCTCACCGCGGGCCAGCATCGGCTTGAGGATGCTGGCGGCGTCGATCGCGCCCTCGGCGGCACCGGCCCCGACGAGGGTGTGGATCTCGTCGATGAACAGGATGATGTCGCCGCGGGTGCGGATCTCCTTGAGGACCTTCTTGAGCCGCTCCTCGAAGTCACCGCGGTAGCGGGAACCGGCGACGAGGGCACCGAGGTCGAGGGTGTAGAGCTGCTTGTCCTTCAGCGTCTCGGGCACCTCGCCCTTGACGATGGCCTGCGCCAGGCCCTCGACGGCGGCGGTCTTGCCGACGCCGGGCTCGCCGATCAGCACCGGGTTGTTCTTGGTGCGGCGGGACAGCACCTGCATGACCCGCTCGATCTCCTTGGCCCGCCCGATGACCGGGTCGAGCTTGGAGTCGCGCGCGGCCTGGGTGAGGTTGCGGCCGAACTGGTCGAGCACCAGCGAGGTCGAGGGGGTGCCCTCGGCGGGGCCGCCGGCCGCGGCCGGCTCCTTGCCCTGGTAGCCCGAGAGCAGCTGGATGACCTGCTGGCGGACCCGGTTGAGGTCGGCGCCCAGCTTCACCAGGACCTGGGCGGCGACGCCCTCGCCCTCGCGGATCAGGCCGAGCAGGATGTGCTCGGTGCCGATGTAGTTGTGGCCGAGCTGCAGCGCCTCGCGCAGCGACAGCTCGAGGACCTTCTTGGCGCGCGGGGTGAAGGGGATGTGACCGGAGGGCGCCTGCTGGCCCTGACCGATGATCTCCTCGACCTGCTGGCGGACGCCCTCGAGCGAGATGCCCAGGGACTCCAGCGCCTTGGCGGCGACACCCTCACCCTCGTGGATCAGGCCCAGGAGGATGTGCTCGGTGCCGATGTAGTTGTGGTTGAGCATCCTGGCTTCTTCCTGCGCCAGGACGACGACCCGTCGGGCTCGGTCGGTGAACCGTTCGAACATCTGCTGCTTCCCCTCTGACCGGCTCGGACGTGCGGTGCTGCTCCCCTCGCGGGGTCGTGCTGACCGACGTCGTCGGTGTGTTCTCCGATGAACGGGGCACCGGTCGTTCCACTGTAGTCGCGGACGACGGGCGCCGGAGCGCCGTCCACACCCGGGCGGGTGCTGTCGTCCACCCTGCTCAACCGATGGTGCGCGGACGGTGTTCCGGTCCCGTTACGCCCTCAGCGGACGACGACGGCCCGGTCTCCTCGAGGAGACCGGGCCGGTGACGTGATGGAACGGCCCCCTCGCAGGGTCCCGGGCCGCGCGGAGCGTGGTTCGGGGGGCGAGGGGGTCCTTCTGTCAGTGCGCGGCTTCGTAGGCCTCGACGACGGTGGCCGGGATGCGGCCGCGGTCGCTGACCTCGTGGCCGTTCTTGCGGGCCCAGTCGCGGATCGCCCCGGCCTGCTCGCGGTCCATGCGACCGGCACCGGAGCCGCCGGTGGCCTTGCTGCGACCGGCACCCGAGGCGCGCCCGCGACCGGCGACCTTGCGGGCGGCGCCGACGTACCTGGCGAACACCTCGCGCATCTCGCTCGCGTTCTTGTCCGAGAGGTCGATCTCGTAGGTGGTGCCGTCGAGGGCGAACGTGACCGTCTCGTCGGCGGGGACGTCGTCGTCGAAGTCGTCACTGAGGATGACCTGGACCTTGCGTGCCATTTCCACTCCTGTAGCTGTCGGCCCCCGTGGCGGCCTGGTGCATTCACCGCAGAAATGCTGCGGTGAATGCATTCCACCACATCCGCTCAGGAAATGCGCAATCCGCGGGTCGAACAGCTCTCAGGGGTGAGTGCCAATTCTCAGGACGTGATCGGGCGGACCAATGGGAACAGTATGGTCTCGCGAATACCGAGACCGGTCAGCGTCATCATCAGCCGGTCCATGCCCATGCCCACACCACCGGTCGGCGGCATGCCGTACTCGAGCGCCTCGAGGAAGTCCTCGTCGAGCACCATGGCCTCGGGGTCGCCGGCGGCCGCCAGCAGCGCCTGCTGGGTGAACCGCTCGCGTTGCACGGTGGGGTCGACCAGCTCGGAGTAGCCGGTGCCCCGCTCGATGCCGCCGATGTAGAGGTCCCACTTCTCGGCCACGCCCTCGACGGAGCGGTGCGCACGGGTCAGCGGAGAGGTGTCGGTCGGGTAGTCGAGCACGAAGGTCGGGTCCTGCAGCGAGTGCTGGACCAGCGCCTCGAACAGCTCCTCGACCAGCTTGCCGTGCCCCCAGGCGGGGTCGACCCCGACGTCCACCCGGGCGGCGTGGGCGCGCAGCTCCTCGACGGTGGTCGCCGGGGTGATCTCCTCGCCCAGCGCCTCCGAGGTGACCCCGTACAGGGAGACCTGCGGCCACTCCCCCGAGAGGTCCACCTCGGTGCCGTCGTGGTGGCGGGCGACGTGGTCGCCGAACAATGCCGCGCACGATTCCTGCACGAGTTCGCGCGTGGTGGTCGCCATGTCCTGGTAGTCCGCGTGCGCCTCGTAGAACTCGAGCATGGCGAACTCGGGCGAGTGCGAGGAGTCCGCGCCCTCGTTGCGGAAGTTCCGGTTGATCTCGAAGACGCGGTCCAACCCGCCGACGATGCAGCGCTTGAGGAACAGTTCCGGCGCGATGCGCAGGTAGAGGTCGAGGTCGAATGCATTCATGTGCGTGCGGAAAGGACGCGCGGTGGCCCCGCCGTGCACCACCTGGAGCATCGGCGTCTCGACCTCGAGGTAGCCGCGGGTGGTGAGGCCGGCCCGGACGGCGGCGTTGACCGCGGCCCGCTGGTGCACGGTGCGCCGCGCCTCGTCGCGCACGATCAGGTCGACGTAGCGGCGGCGGACCCGCAGCTCCTCGCTCATCGGCTTGTGCGCCACCGGGAGCGGGCGCAGCGCCTTGGCGGCCAGCTGCCAGGAGTCGGCGAACACCGACAGCTCGCCCCGCCGGGAGGTGCCGACCTCGCCGGTGACCAGCACGTGGTCGCCGAGGTCGACGTCGGACTTCCAGGCCGCCAGGGCCTCCTCGCCGACGCGGTCGCGGGAGAGCATCACCTGCAGCTCGGTGCCGCCCTCGCGGAGGGTGGCGAAGCAGAGCTTGCCGGTGTTGCGGCTGAAGATGACCCGGCCGGTCACGCCCACGGTCTGCCCGGTGAGCGTGTCGTCGTCCAGGTCGGGGTGGGCCTCGCGCACCGCGGCCAGCGACGTCGTGCGCGGCACCGACACCGGGTAGGGGTCGACACCGGCCTCGCGCAGCCGGTCGAGCTTGCCGCGGCGGACCCGCAGCTGCTCGGGGAGCTCGTCGTCCGGGGGGTCGGTGGGGCCGTCGGTCACCGGGCAAGCCTACGGAGGCCCCTCAGCGGGCCGACTGGTGCTTCTCGTGCGCGAGCCGCAGGCCCTGGACGGTGAGGTCGGGGTCACGCTCGCCCACCGAGCGGCAGCTGTCCACGACCAGGGGGTGCAGGCCGCCGGTGGCCACCACGACCGGGCCGACCCCGAAGGTGGCCATCAGCTCGGCGGCGACCCGGTCGACCAGGCCGTCGACCAACCCGGCGAACCCGAGCACGACGCCGGACTGCAGCGCGGCCACGGTGTTCTTGCCGATGGCCTTGGCCGGCACGGTCAGCTCCACCGAGCGCAGCTGGGCGGCCCGGGCGGCGAGGGCGTCCAGCGACACCTCCACGCCCGGGGCCAGGGCCCCGCCGAGGAACTGGCCGGCCGGACCCACGGCGTCCACGGTGGTCGAGGTGCCGAAGTCGACGACGACGACCGGTCGGCCCGTGCCGTCGGGTCGCCGGCCGTACAGCTCGTGGGCGGCCAGTGCGGTGACCACCCGGTCGGCGCCGACCTCGCGCGGGTTGTCCACGTGCAGCGGCACCCCGGTGCGCACGCCGGGGCCGATGAGGGTGACCGGGACGTCGAGGCGGTCCAGCAGCTGGCGCAGCACCGGCAGCAGCTGGGGCACGGTGGAGCAGGCGGCGACCCCGGTGACCTCGGCGTCGCGGAGCAGGCCGCGCCACAGCAGCTGGATCTCGTCGACGGTGGCCCGCGGCTGGGTGCGCACGCGCCAGCAGCCGGACACGCGGTCGCCGTCGAAGGTGGCCAGCACGGTGTGGCTGTTGCCGACGTCCACGCACAGCAGCGTCATGCCGGCCGCAGGTCCAGCGCGAGGTCCAGGATGGGCGAGCTGTGGGTGAGCGCGCCGACCGACAGGTAGTCGACCCCCGTCGCGGCCACCTCGCGGGCCACGGCCAGGGTGAGCCCGCCGGTGGCCTCGGTCTCGGCCCGGCCGGCGACGGCCGCCACGGCCGCGCGCAGGACGTCGGGGGGCATGTTGTCCAGCAGCAGGAAGTCCGCCCCGGCCTCGACCGCCTCGACCGCCTGGGCCACGGTGTCCGCCTCGACCTGCACGGTCACCCGGGGCGCCCGCTCGCGGACGGCGGCCACGGCGGCGGCCACCGACCCGGCGGCGGCGACGTGGTTGTCCTTGATCATCGCGACGTCGTAGAGGCCCATGCGCTTGTTCGAGCCGCCGCCGCAGCGCACCGCGTACTTCTCCAGCGGCCGCAGCAGCGGGGTGGTCTTGCGGGTGTCCAGCACGACGGCGCCGGTGCCCGCCACGGCGTCGACCCAGGCCCGGGTGGCGGTGGCGATGCCCGAGGCCCGGCTGGCGATGTTCAGCGCCGAGCGCTCGGCGGCCAGCAGCGCGCGCACGTGGCCGGAGATCGTGAGCAGCACGTCACCGCGGCGGACGACGTCCCCGTCCGCCGCGCCGGCCACGATCGTGGCCGAGGGCGAGAGCCGGGCGAACACCCGGGCCGCGACCGGCAGACCGGCCACCACGCCGTCGGCCCGGGCGACCAGGTCGGCGGTGCCGCGCTGGGTGGCCGGCACCGTGGCCGCGCTGGTGACGTCGTGGGCGACGGCTTGGTCGGGGGCGTGCGGCAGCGGGGAGCCGCCGGTGAGGTCCTCGGCCAGGGTGCGCTCGACCAGGTCGGTCACCCAGGCCTCGTCCAGGCCCGTGCCGGTGAGGTCGCGGGGGTCCGGGCGGGTCGCGGGGGCGGGGACGGCGCTCACCAGTGCACCTCCGGGGGCGTGCCGACGGGGCGGGGGGTGAGCTGCAGCGAGCCGTCGCCGTGCAGCCGGACGTCCAGGTGCACCCGCCAGGCGTCGTCGGCGTCGGGGTGGTCCTCGCGCCAATGGCAGCCGCGGGTCTCCTCGCGGGCGCCGGCCGCGGCGGTCAGCGCGGTCGCGACCGTGAGCAGGTCGGTGGCCTCCCAGGCGGGGACGCCGGGCTCGGCCTCGCCCAGCAGGCCGGCGACCGCGGCGAGCTCGCCCGCGGCCTGCACCAGGCCGGCCCCGCTGCGCAGGGCTCCCACGCGGGCCGACATCGTGGCGGTGAGCCGGCCGCGCGCGGCGGGGTCGAGCAGGCCGTCGAGGTGGGCCACCTGCGGCGGCACGGGCTCGGGCACCGGCAGCTCGGCGGCCAGCGCGGCGCCGATCCGGCCGGCGAACACCAGCCCCTCGAGCAGCGAGTTCGAGGCCAGCCGGTTGGCCCCGTGCACCCCGGTGCAGGCGACCTCGCCGCAGGCGTACAGCCCGGGGACCGTCGTGCGGCCGGCGAGGTCGGTGACCAGCCCCCCGGAGGCGTAGTGCGCCGCCGGCGTGACCGGGACCAGCTCGGTGACCGGGTCGACGCCGGCCTCCCGGCAGCGGGCCACGATCGTGGGGAACCGGTCGGCCAGGCCCTCGACGTGCCGGGCGTCGAGGAACACGTGGTCGGTGCCGTCGCGCAGCTGCACGCGGGTGATGGCCTTGGCGACGACGTCGCGGGGGGCCAGCTCGGCCAGCGGGTGCACCCCGACCATGAACCGCTCGCCGGCGGCGTCGCGCAGCAGGGCACCCTCGCCGCGCAGCGCCTCGGACACCAGGGGCTGCTGACCGCGGGCATCGGGACCCAGGTAGAGCGCGGTGGGGTGGAACTGGACGAACTCGAGGTCCGTCGCGGTCGCCCCGGCCCGCAGGCCCAGCGCGACGCCGTCGCCCGTGGAGACCGACGGGTTGGTGGTCGCGGCGTAGACCTGCCCCATGCCGCCGGTGGCCAGCACCACAGCCCGCGAGCGCACCGCGCCCACGCCGTCGGCGGTGCCCTCGCCCAGGACGTGCAGGGTGACCCCGGCCGCGCGGCCGGCGCCGTCGGTCACCAGGTCCAGCACCATCGCGTGCTCGACGAGGGTGATCCCCGGGTCGGCGGTGACGGCGGTGTGCAGGGCGCGCTGCACCTCGGCCCCGGTGGCGTCGCCGCCGGCGTGCACGATGCGGTCGGCGTGGTGGCCTCCCTCGCGGGTGAGCAGCAACCGGCCGTCGGCCCCGCGGTCGAAGGCCGCGCCCCAGCTGATCAGCTCGCGCAGCCGGTCGGGCCCCTCGGTGACCAGCGCGTGCACCGCGTCGGGCTCGCACAGCCCGACCCCGGCGGTCTCGGTGTCCGCGGCGTGCGCGGCCGGGCTGTCGGTCTCGGCGAGCACCGCCGCGATGCCGCCCTGCGCCCAGCGGGTGGAGCCGTCGTCCACCTCGACCTTGGTGACCACGGCGACCGAGAGCCCCGCGGCCCGGGCGTGCAGGGCCACGCACAGCCCGGCGACGCCGGAGCCCACCACGCAGACGTCGGCGGTGAGCTCCCAGCCCGGGGCCGGCGCGGCCAGCCGTACGGGCAGGCTGGTCAGGAGGGGAGGGCCCAGGACCGGGCCGGCCAGCGTCACCGCCGGACCGTATCCCCCCGCACCAGCTCGTTGCCGGCCACACCGGGCGGCGGGGCCGCGGGGTCCGCGCCCAGCTCCACCACGCGGTTGGCGGCGTCGACGTGCACGACCCGCGGCAGGTGGCCCTTCGCCTCGGCGTCGTCCATCAGGCCGTAGCTGATCAGGATGACCAGGTCGCCCGGGTGCACCAGGTGCGCGGCGGCCCCGTTGATGCCGAGCACGCCGCTCCCCCGCCGGCCCGGGATCACGTAGGTCTCGAGCCGGGCGCCGTTGGTGACGTCGACGATCGCGACCTGCTCGCCGGGCAGCAGGTCGGCGGCGTCCATCAGGTCCTCGTCGACGGTCACCGAACCCACGTAGTGCAGGTCGGCCTGGGTGACCGTGGCCCGGTGGATCTTCGACCGGAGCATCGTGCGCATCATCGGGGTCCTCCCAGCTCGACGGCGGTGTTGTCGATCAACCGGGTGCTGCCCGCGCGGGCGGCGACCAGCAGCCGGGCTGGTCCGTCGTCCGGGACGGCCCCCAACGTCGGGTCGGTCAGCGCCAGGTAGTCCAGCTGCAGGTCGGGGGCGCCGTGCAGGACGGCCCGGGCAGCCGCCAGGACCGCCGTCCCGCCGTCGGGCCCGGCAGCCGCGCCGGCCCGGAGGGCGGCCGACAGGGCGGCGGCGGCGCTGCGCTGGTCGGGGTCCAGGAAGCGGTTGCGGGAGGACAGCGCCATGCCGTCGTCCTCGCGGACGGTCGGGACGCCGACCACCTGCACCCCCAGCGCCAACTCGCGGGACAACGCCCGGATCAGCGTGAGCTGCTGGTAGTCCTTCTCGCCGAACACCGCGACGTCGGGCCGGACCAGCCCGAACAGCTTCGCGACCACCGTGAGCACACCGGCGAAGTGCCCGGGCCGGACCGCGCCCTCGAGCACGTCGCCCAGCGGGCCGGGGTGGACGACGACGCCGACCGCGCCGTCGGGGTAGACCTCGTCGACGCCGGGGTGGAAGACCACGTCGGCGCCCTCCTCGGCGAGCGCCGCGAGGTCGGCGTCCCAGGTGCGGGGGTAGCGGTCGAAGTCCTCGCCCGGCCCGAACTGGGTGGGGTTGACGAACACCGAGACGACGACGCTGCCGCCCAGCGTGCGGGCGTGCCGCACCAGCGCGCGGTGCCCCTCGTGCAGCGCCCCCATGGTGGGCACCAGCACGACCGGACCGGGCAGGTCGGCGACCAGCTTGCGCAGCTCCACGACGGTCTCGGCCACGGCGATGCTCATGAGGGCACCTCCACACCGTCGAGCAGGTCGGTGAGCGGCTGCGCCTCGTGCGGCTTGAGCCGGCCGGCGGCCTGCGCCCGCTCGGTGGTGCGGCGGGCCATGGCGACGTACCCGGCGACGGCGGCGGGCGCCCGCTGCGTCAGCGCCGCCACGTGGCCGGCCACCGTGCCGACGTCGCCGCGGCTGACCGGACCGGTGAGCCCGGCGTCGCCCCGGCGCAACCCGTTGTGCAGGGCCGCGCCCAGCAGCGGGCCCAGCACCCGGGCCGGCTGGTCGACGCCGGCGGTGCGCAGCAGGTCCGCGGCCTCGGCGACCAGGGTGACCAGGTGGTTGGCGCCGGTGACCAGCGCTGCGTGGTAGAGCACCCGGTCGGTCTCGGCGACCCAGAACGGCTCGCCGCCCATCTCGAGCACCACGGTCTCGGCCACGGGCCGGTGCTCGGGGAGGCTGGTGACCCCGAACGGCGTGCCGGCCAGCCGGTCGAGGTCCTCGGGCCCGCCGGAGAAGGTCATCGCGGGGTGCAGGGCCAGGCCCAGCACGCCCGCGGCCTGCGCCGGGGCGAGGACGGCGAGCCCGTGGGCACCCGAGGTGTGGAAGGCCAGCTGACCGCGGCGCCAGACGCCCGTCTCGGCCAGCCCGGCGACCAGCCCCGGGAGGGCGTCGTCCGGGACGGCGAGGACGACGAGGTCCGACGCGGCGACGACCTCGTCGGTGGGCAGCAGCGGCACCCCGGGCAGCAGGCGCTGCGCGCGGTCCTGCGAGGCGGCGGACAGGCCGGCGGCGGCGACCACCTGGTGCCCGGCGGCGGCGAGCGCGGCCCCCAGCACGGCACCGACCCGGCCGGCGCCGACCACGCCGACGCGGAGGCGGGCGGGGGCATCGGGGCCCGGGGACGCGGTACGGCGGAACTGCTTCATCGGTGCACCTCTCGTTCCAGTCCCTGACGGGTACCGGACTACTCGGCGATGCCGGGGCCTCCTCGTCGAGGGCCCGGGTGGTGCTGGTGGCCCGACGACCCCGCTGCGGCGTGCTGCCACGCGGATGTCGTGCCGATGGCGAGTGTGTTACCCGGGTGCACGCCCGGCAACGCCTGCCCGGTGTGCGTTGACTCACCACCGCGCGCCGGGACGGCGGTGGCTACGGTGCGGACGTGACCGACGCAGCCGCGGCATCGACGCCGCCCGCCCGAACCGACCCGACGTCCTTCGCCGGCCGGACCGCCCTGGTGACCGGCGCCAGCCGGGGCATCGGCCTGGCCATAGCCCGGTCGTTGGTCGACCGCGGCGCCCGGGTGGTGCTCACCGCCCGCAAGCCCGACGTGCTGGCCGAGGCGGTGGAGTCCCTCGGCGGCCCCGAGGTGGCCGTCGCGGTCCCCGGCAACGCGGCGGACCCCGAGCACCGCGCCGAGGCCGTGCGCACCGCCGTCGACACCTTCGGCAGCCTGGACCACCTGGTCGGCAACGTCGGCATCAACCCGGTGTACGGCCCGCTGCTGGACACCCCGCTCGACGCCTTCCGCAAGATCCTGGACACCAACGTCGTGGGCACCCTCGGCCTCGTGCAGGAGGCCCACCGGGCCTGGCTGGGCGAGCACGGCGGCTCGGTGCTGATCGTGGCCTCGGTCGCCGGGCTGAAGTCCAGCCAGGGCATCGCCGCCTACGGCGTCAGCAAGGCGGCGCTGGTGAACCTGACCACCCAGCTGGCCGTCGAGCTCGGCCCGCAGCGCATCCGGGTCAACGCCGTCGCCCCGGCCGTGGTGAAGACCCGCTTCGCCGAGGCGCTGTTCACCGGCCGCGAGGACGAGGTCTCCCGGCAGTACCCGATCGGCCGCCTCGGCGTCCCCGAGGACATCGGCGAGGCCGGGGCCTACCTGCTCTCCGACGCCGCGGCCTGGGTCACCGGCCAGACCCTGGTGCTCGACGGCGGCGCGCTCTCCCAGGGCCCGATCTAGGTGAAGACCCCCTCGCCCCCCCACGACGCGCTACGCACGCCGCGGGGCCCTGCGAGGGGGCCGTTCCATCAGGTGCCGAGCACGCGGGCGAGGACGTCGTCGTCGCCCGCGTCGTCGTCCTCGCGGTAGCGGCGCCGCCGCCGGCCGCCGAGCGTGGACCCGGACTCCGCGAGGATCTCGGTCAGCCGCTGGTGGCCGGCGGTCTCGTACACGTCGGGCTCGTGCTCGGGCTCGGCCGGCGCCGGCGGTGGCTCCTCGGGGGCCCGCCGGCTGTGCGGGGTGGCCGCGGGGCCGGGCGCACCCCACAGCTGGGTCGCGGGCGCCGTCGGACCGGGCTGCGCGGGCTCGGCAGCGCGTGCGGGCTCGACGGTCGGGGTCGGGGTCGGGGTCGGGGTCGGCGTCGGGGGCGGCACCACCGGCTGCTCGGCGGTGCCGTGCCGGGCGGCGCTGTCGGCCCGGGCGACCCGGTCGTCACGGGTGGGGCTCGCGTGCCGGGACGGCAGCTCGACCGGGCGCTCGACCGGGTCGACCGCGGGCTCGCGGGGGGCCAGCCACGCGAAGGGCGAGGGCAGCTCGTCGGCCGGCCGGGGCGCCGGGTGCGGGACCGGCGGCGGCTGGACGCGGGAGACGAGGTCGTCGTCCGTGCCGGCCGGGGCCGGGGACCAGTCGGTCACCGCGTCGCCGTCGATGAACCCGGTGCCCGCACCGCCCAGCTCGGGCCGCTCGGCCGGCATGCGGATCGACTGGGTGCGCATGACGATCCGCTCGACCAGCATCTCGCCGGACAGCTGCTCGGTGAGCTCGTGGCGCAGCCGACCCATGTCGGCGCGCAGCTCGCCCAGGCCGGCCAGCTGGTCGCGCAGGCCGGCCAGCGACGCCAGGTCGGCCCGCAGCTTGTCCATCTCGGCCCGCATGGCCTCCTGGGTCTCGCGGCGGAGCTGGTTCTCCAGCTTCAGCTCGTACTCCCGCCGGGCGGCGACCTCGCGCTCGAGCTCGAGCGCGTAGGCCTGGCGCAGCTCGTTCTCGCGCCCCTCGGCCACGGCCTGGTCGGTCTTGCGCCGCCCGGCGGAGAACGCGGCGATCACGAAGGCCCAGGCGACGGCGATGACGGCCAGCCGCAGGTAGAGCGCGTTGTCGGTGAGGAAGACCGCGAGGGTGGCCGCGATGGCCAGCGCGAACCCCAGCACCAGGCCGGTGATGCGCACGACCGGGGACATCCGCGACGTCGCCGGACGGGGTCGCGGCACGCCCGCACCCAGGTCAGCCGCCCCGCCAGTCACGGGCAAGAGGGTACGGGTCGCGTGTGACGGTCCGGTCCCGGTCGCCGCGTCGCCGGTCGGGCCGCCCGCTGGCAGGCTGGGGCCGGTGACCCTCTCCCTGCTGGACTGGCGCCGTCGGGTGCACACCCTCTACGCCACCGCCCGTGCCGCCGACGACCCCGAGGCCGGGTGGGCCGGCTGGCGGTCCGGTCGCGACGAGCTGTTCGCCCGGCACCCGGACTCGCCCCTCTCGGCCGCGGGGCGGGCCTCGTTCACCGGCCTGCCGGTCGCGCCCTACGACCCGGACCTGCGGTTCCGCACCCGGGTGGAGGACGCCGAGCCCCAGCGCCTGGAGCTGCCGACCGCCGACGACGGCGTCGTCCCGATGGACCGCATCGGCACCGTGGCGCTGGGCGACCTGGGCCGGCTGGACGTCTGGTGGCTGGGCGGCTACGGCGGCGGGGTGTTCCTGCCGCTGCGCGACGGCTCGGCCGGGCGGACCACCTACGGCGGCGGTCGCTACCTGCTGGACACCATCAAGGGCGCCGACCTCGGCTCGGACGACGGCCACCTGGTGGTCGACCTGAACTTCGCCTACCACCCCAGCTGCACCTACGACCCGCGCTGGTCGTGCCCGCTCCCCCAGGCCGGCAACCGGCTGGACGCGGTGGTCGCCGCCGGCGAGCAGCTCCCCGCCGGCGGCTCCTGGTACTAGGAGGACCCCCTCGCCCCCCGCGACGCGCTCCGCACGCCGCGGGTCCCTGCGAGGGGGCCGTTCCAGCAGCTACTGGGCCAGGATCGGGTCGGTGGAGAGGACCTGGGCCATCGAGATCTGGCCCTGGATGAGCGCCTGGTTGGTCGCGGCGCCCAGGTCGTAGTCGCCCAGCGAGGCGAACCGGAAGCCGTAGACGTCCTCGAGACCGATCTGGCAGAACGGCCGGGTCGGGCACTCGGGGGTGGCCCCCAGGACCAGCGAGCCGTCGGAGCAGGCCTCGGCCAGCTCGGACATCGTGGTGATGCCGCCGAGCTGCTCCTGCAGGGCGACGGTGATGGCGAAGGCGTTGCTGTCCTCGGCCTCGGCCGGCTCGCCGAAGGTCAGCCCGGCCGGGGTGCCCAGGCCGCGCAGGGTCTCGACGCTGGCGTCCAGGTCGCCGGAGACGACGGCCTCGTCGGGGTTGCCGTCGAGGTACTCGGCGACCGTGCCGACGTACTCGGGGAAGACCTGGAACTGACCGGCCTGCAGGGCCGGCAGGTAGGCCTCGCGCTGGCCGACGGTCTGCACCGTGGCGGTGAACCCGGCGTTGTTCAGCGCCCCGGCGTAGACGTTGGCCAGGATCTGGCTCTCGGTGAAGCTCGCGGCCCCGACGGTGACGGCGCCGCTGCCGGTGACGCCCGAGCCCAGGTCGTTGTCATCGACGTAGGCGGCGGCCGCGTCGGTGACGCTCTTGCGCTCGACGTCCACGGCGGCGTTGAGGCCGACCAGGTCGTCGGTGGTGAGGACGGCGGAGACGGTGTTCAGCGCGTCCATCGCGGTCGGGTTGGCCTCGGCGTAGGCCGTCTCCAGCGCCGGGATGATGTTGTCGACGGCCTGGAGCTCCTTGTCGTCCTCCATCACCACGAGCTGGTCGTCGGCGATGGGCGCGCAGGCGTCGCCGGAGGCCTGGCCGCCGGAGGAGCCGCCGCCCCCGTTGCCGGAGGAGCCCGACTCGCCGCAGGCGGCGGTGGCCAGCACGGCGGCCAGGGCGAAGGTGGTGGTGAGGGTGCGGGCGCGCATGTGGTCCGCCTTCTGTGTCCCGCGTCCCGGGCAGGGACGACGCGTGTCCGGCGGGAGGTGTCCCGCGGCCCCTGAGGGAACCCTGTGGGCCACGACCAGCGCAAATCCCGCGGGACACCGTGACCACTTCGTTGCCTCCGGGAACGCCACGAGGCGGACACCCCGTCCGGGGTGCCCGCCTCGCAACAGGATGGAACGGCCTCGTCGCAGGGGCCCGCAGCGCGCGAAGCGTGCTGTGGGGGGCGACGAGGTCCTCTATTGGGCGAAGACCGGGTCCGTCGAGAGGGCCAGGGCCAGCGAGATCTCACCCTGCTTGAGGGCGTTGTTCGTCGGCGCGCCGAGGTCGTAGTCGTTGACCTGGGCGAACTTCAGGCCGTAGACCTCCTCGAGACCGGGCTGGCAGAAGGGCCGCGTCGGGCACTCCGGGGTGCCGCCCAGCACCAGCGAGCCGTCGGAGCAGGCCTCGGCCAGCTCGGACAGGGTGGTGATGCCGCCGAGCTGGTCCTGCAGCGTCGTGGTGATCGCGAAGGCGTTCTCGTCGGCCGCCTCGGCCGGCTCGCCGAAGGTCAGGCCCACGGCCGAGCCCAGCGGCCGCAGGGCCTCGACGGTGGCGTCCAGGTCGGAGCTGGCCACCGCCTTGTCGGGGTCGCCGTCGAGGTACTCGGTCAGCGTGCCGACGTACTCGGGGAAGACGTCGAACTCACCGCGCTCGAGGGCCGGCAGGTAGGTCTCGCGCTGGCCGACGGTCTGCACCGTGGCCGTGTAGCCGGCGGCGGTCAGGGTGTCGGCGTAGACGTTGGCCAGGATCTGGCTCTCGGTGAAGCTGGCCGCGCCGACGACCACCTGGCCGGAACCGGCGGTGGCGTCGGCGCCGAGGTCGTTGTCGCTGACGTAGGCGGCGGCGACGTCCTCGGCGGACTTGCGCTCGATGTCGACGCCGGAGTTCATGGCGACGAGGTCCTCGGTGGTGAGCACCGTGGAGATCGAGCTCAGGACGTCGAGCACACCCGGGTTGGCCTCGGAGTACGCGGTGTTGATGGCCGGGATGATGTTGTCCACGGCCTGCAGGCCCTTGTCGTCCTCGAGGACGACGAGCTGGTCGCCGGCGACCGGCGCGCAGGCCTCGCCGGAGGCCTCGCCGCCCCCGCCGCTGCTGGTGCCCGAGGATCCGGACTCGCCGCAGGCGGCGGTGGCCAGCACCGTGGCGACGGCGAACGTGGTGGTGAGGATGCGGGCGCTCGTGCGCATGTGTCCGCCTTCTGTGTCCCGCGCCCCGCTGGGGGGCGACGCGTGTCTGGCGGGAGGACTCCCGCGGTGCACAACTCAACCCGGCACGCCGGGCCTGCGCAAACGACCGTTGCCGTCCTGTGACCTAGGTGCGGGCGCCGGCCCCGACCAGGTCCTCCCGGCCGTCGGCCGCGGGCAGGTCGACCGGCTCGTCGACCGGCCGGCGGCTGCGGCCACGGGTGAACGGCACCTGCTTCTGCCCGGGGGTCACCGCCCAGCTGACGACGGCCAGCAGCACCTCGGTGAGCAGTGCCAGCAGGGCGACCAGCAGGGCACCGGCCATGACCACGCCGTTGTCCTGGCGGGCGAAGCCGGTGCGGATCACCGAGCCCAGCGTGCCGCCGCCCAGCAGCGCGGCCAGCGTCGCGGTGGCCACGACCTGGACGGCCGCCGTGCGGATGCCGGTCATCATCAGCGGGACGGCGAGCGGGAGCTCGGCCCGGAGGACGACCTGGCGCTCGCTCATGCCCATCGCCCGCGCGGACTCCACGACGTCCCGGTCGACCTCGCGGAAACCGACGTAGGTGTTGGCCAGGACCGGCGGGATCGCGAACACGGTGAGCGCGATGACCGGCGCCCAGATGGTGAACCCGATCGGGGTCACCGCGAAGATCGTCAGGATCGCCAGCGTGGGGACGGCGCGCGAGACGTTGGCCAGGCCGACGGTGATCGCCCCGCCGCGGCCGGTGTGCCCGAGCACCACGGCGACCGGGACGGCGATCACCAGCGCGATGCCCAGCGAGAGCCCGGCGATCTGCAGGTGCTGCCCGGCGAGGTCCAGGATCCCGCGCGGGCGGGTCCAGTTCAGCGGGTCGTTGAGGTAGAGGACGGCGTCCCCGACGACGCTCATGCCGCCACCTCCACGGGCTCGGCGGAGCGCAGGCCGCTCGTGCGGGCGGGCGAGGTGGGCGTCCGGGTCCAGGGGGTGAGCACCCGTTCCAGCAGGGCCAGCAGCTGGTCGGCGACCAGGGCCAGCACCACGCAGGCCAGGGTGCCGAAGACGATCGGTGGCCGGTAGTAGTTCGCGCTGAACCCGTTGACGATGATGATCTGGCCCAGCCCGCCCTGGCCGACCACGACGCCGACGGTCACCAGCGCCACGGTGGAGACGGTGGCGATGCGCAACCCGGCCATGATCGAGGGCAGCGCCAGCGGGATCTCGACCTTCGCCAGCAGCCGCCCGGGGCCGTAGCCCATGCCCCGCGCGGCCTCGACGGCGTCGGCGGGCACGGCCTGCAGCCCGGCCAGGAAGTTGCGCACCAGGATCACCAGCGAGTACAGCACCAGGCCCACGGCCACGGTGGTCTCGGACAGCCCGGTGAACGGGGCGAGGAAGGCGAACATGGCCAGCGACGGGATCGTGTAGACCAGCGTCGAGAGCCCCAGCACCGGCCCGGTGAGGAACCTGCTGCGCCGCGCGAGGAGGGCCAGCGGAAACGCGATGACCGCCCCGATGAGCACCGAGACGACGGTCAACCTGACGTGCTGGACCAACAACGGCATGATGGTGCCCCAGTTGTCGACCACCCACGAGGTGCTGAACCAGGGGTTCGGCGCCGCGTCCACCGCGAGCACCGCCGTACCGCTCGCCGCGCTCATCGAGCGCTCACCAGGAAGGCCACCGCGTGGACGCTACTGCCACCTCTGCCGGGACCACCACCGCTGACGCCGGTCAGGGGGGTGCCGAGGAGATCCGGCTGGAGGGGGTCAGCAAGGTCTACCCCGACGGCTCGGTCGGCGTGCAGGCCCTCGACCTCACCTTCGCCCCGGGCGAGCTGACCGTGCTGGTCGGCCCGTCGGGCTGCGGCAAGACGACCACGATGAAGATGATCAACCGGATCATCGAGCCGAGCACCGGGCGCATCCTGGTCGGCGGCGAGGACGTCACCGAGGTCGACCCGACGCAGCTGCGGCGGCGGATCGGCTACGTCATCCAGAACGTCGGGCTCTTCCCGCACCAGTCCATCCGCACCAACGTCGCGACCGTCCCGAAGCTGCTGGGCTGGGACAAGAAGCGCACGCGGGACCGGGTCGAGGAGCTGCTCAGCACGGTCGGCCTGGACCCCGCCACCTTCGGCGACCGCTACCCGCACCAGCTCTCCGGCGGCCAGCGCCAGCGCGCCGGCGTGGCCCGGGCCCTGGCCGCCGACCCCTCGGTGCTGCTCATGGACGAGCCGTTCTCCGCCGTCGACCCGGTCGTGCGCGAGCGGCTGCAGTCGGAGTTCCTGCGCCTGCAGGAGACCGTGCGCAAGACCATCGTGTTCGTCACCCACGACATCGAGGAGGCCGTGCGCCTCGGCGACCGGATCGCGGTGATGAGCGAGGGCGGCAAGGTCGAGCAGTACGCCACCCCCGCCGAGCTGCTCGGCCGCCCGGCCAGCCCCTTCGTGGCCGACTTCGTCGGGTCCGACCGGGCGCTCAAGCGGCTGGCCGTCACCGGCATCGAGGTCGAGGACCTCGAGCGGCCGCCGGTCGTCCACGTCGCCGACGGGCTGGCCGACGCCCGGGCGGTCCTGGACCGCACCGGCGCGCGGTGGGCGGTGGTCCTGGACGACCAGGAGTCCCTGCACGGCTGGCTGTCGCTGGACCGGGCGCAGGGGTCGGGCACGGTGCGCGAGGTCAGCCGGCGCATGGACGCCTGGGTGCCGGTGGACTCCACGCTGAAGAACGCCTTCGCGATCATGTTGCGCATGGAGGCCGGCTGGGTGGCGGTGCTCGACGGCGACCGGTTCCTCGGCGTCCTCACCCCGGAGTCCCTGCACGCCGCGCTGCGCCGCTCGGTCGACGGCGCGGTCCCCGAGACCGCCGGCTCGGCCCTGGGCTGACCCGGCTCAGTCCTCGGGGGGCACCCGGCAGGCGCGCTCGAGCAGCAGCGCGCCGGCCACCAGGGCCGATGAGCAGACCACCCCGATCCCGGCGGCGACGGCGTCCCCGGACGCCGCGGACAGCCGGCCGACCTGGGTGAGGGTGAAGACCAGGGCGCCCGCCCACAGCCCGGCGAACCCGGCCCCTGCCCAGGCGCTGGCCTGGGCGAGCACGGCCAACCGGGCGACCAGCATGGGCTCCACCGGGTCGAGCGACCGCTGCCCGGGCACCAGCGCGGCCGACTCGCCCGTGCGGGCGGCCCGGCGGCGCTCGCGGTCGTCGGTGAGCCGGGCCAGCAGCGAGCGCGCGCCCAGGCCCTCGGCGACGGCCAGCAGCGCCAGCGGCACCGGCTGCCACCAGTGCAGGGACGGCAGGTCGCCGTACAGGGCGCGGACGACGACCCAACCGAGCACGGCCAGACCCACGGCGACCACGGCGAGGTCCCGGCGGGAGACCGGCCTCATGCCAGCTGCTCCCAGCGCACGACGCCCTCGACGTCCTCGACCGGCAGGTCGGCGAGGAGGTCGCGTGCGCGGCCGTGGCCGGGCAGCTCGGCCGCCGGGTCCAGCGCCAGCCACGGCACCAGGACGAAGGCCCGCTCGTGCGCCCGGGGGTGTGGGAGCGTCAGCGCCGGGTCGTCGGAGAGCACCGGGACGCCGTCGTCGCCGGTCACGGTGACCACGTCGACGTCCAGGGTGCGGGCACCCCACCGGACCTCGCGGGTGCGGCCGGCCACCTGCTCCAGCTCGTGCGCCAGGGCCAGCCACCCGGCGGCGTCCCGGTCACCCCGGACGACGGCGACCGCGTTGAGGAAGGGCGGCTGCTCGACCGGACCCCACGGCGGGGTCTCGTAGAGCACCGACCGGGCCACCAGGCCCTGTCCGGCGAGGGTCTGCAGGGCGGTGCGCAGCGTGCCCGCCCGGTCGCCCAGGTTCGCCCCCAGGGACAGGACGGCGCGGGTCATCGGCGGCGGCTGATCGTGACGGTGACGTCGTCCGCGGGCACGCCGAGGTCGGCCTCGGGCTTGTGCACGGTGATCTGCACGGCGTCGACCAGCGGGTTCGCCAGGCACACGTCGGCCAGCCGCTGGGCGAGGGTCTCGATCAGGTCGACCGGCTCGCCCGTGAGCACCGCGTGCAGCTGCTGGGCCAGCTCGGCGTAGTTCACCGTCAGCGCCAGGTCGTCGCCGGCGGCGGCGGGTGCGGTGTCGACGTCCAGGACGGCGTCGACGGAGAAGGTCTGGCCCTGCTCCCGCTCGACGGCGTACACGCCGTGGTGGGCGTGGGCGGTCAGGCCGCGGACGGCGATCTGGTCAGGCACGGTTCCTCCTGGCTCGGGCATCGCGGACGGCGGCCACGGTACGGACGGCGTCGACCGAGGGTCCCGCGTCGTGCACCCGCACCCCCCAGGCACCGGCCTCGGCGGCCAGCACGGTGGTGGCCAGGGTGGCGGCGTCCCGCTGCTCGGCCGGTCGCGGCGTGCCGTCGGGGTCGGCCAGCAGCCGACCCAGGAAGCTCTTGCGCGAGGCGCCGACCAGCAGCGGCAGCCCGATCCCGACCAGGCGGTCCAGCCCCGCCAGCAGCGCCCAGTTGTGCTCGGCGTTCTTGGCGAACCCCAGGCCGGGGTCCAGGACCAGCTGGGCGGGGTCGACCCCGGCGGCCACGACGTCCTCGACCCGGGCGGTGAGCTCGGCGCAGACCTCGGTGACGACGTCGCCGTAGCGGGCGGCGGCGTACATCTCGCGGCTGTGCCCGCGCCAGTGCATGAGCACCCACGGGACGCCGCGCTCGGCGACCAGCGGGGCCATGCCGGCGTCGGCCAGCCCCCCGCTGATGTCGTTGACCAGCCGCGCACCGGCGTCCAGCGCGGCGGCCGCGACGTCGGCCCGGGTGGTGTCGATGGACACCGCGACCCCGGCGGCGGCCAGCTCCGCGACGACCGGCAGCACCCGGGCGCACTCCTCGGCGGCGTCGACGCGGTGGGCGCCGGGGCGGGTGGACTCCCCGCCGACGTCGACCCAGTCGACGCCCGCGGCGTGCATCGCCAGCCCGTGCTCGATCGCCGGGCCGGCCTGGGCGAAGGTCCCGCCGTCGGAGAACGAGTCGGGGGTGACGTTCAGGACGCCCATGACCCGGCAGCGCCCCTCGGTCATCTGCCCAGGACCAGGCTCATCGCCTCGCTGCGGGTGGCCTGGCTCTCCTTGAAGATGCCGCGCACCGCCGAGGTGAGCGTGCGGGTGCCGGGCTTGCGCACCCCCCGCATGGCCATGCACAGGTGCTCGGCCTCGACCACGACGATCACCCCGCGCGGCTGCAGGCCGGTCATCATCGCGTCGGCGATCTGCTTGGTCATGCGCTCCTGCACCTGCGGGCGGCGGGCGAAGACCTCGACCAGCCGGGCCAGCTTCGACAGCCCGGTCACCCGGCCGTCGGCGCCGGGGATGTAGCCGATGTGCGCGACCCCGTGGAAGGGCACCAGGTGGTGCTCGCAGGTCGAGTACAGCGCGATGTCGCGGACCAGCACCAGCTCGTCGTGGTCCTCGTCGAACACCGTGGACAGGACCTGCACCGGGTCCTGGCGGAGCCCGGCGAAGGTCTCGGCGTAGGCCCGGGCGACCCGGGCCGGGGTCTCCCGCAGCCCGGGTCGGTCGGGGTCCTCTCCCACCGCGATGAGCAGTTCGCGCACCGCTGCCTCGGCCCGGGCGTGGTCGACGCCGTCCTCGGCGTGCGGCACCGGCCGCGGGTCGACGGAGTGGTCGATCACCGGGACTGCGGGGCGCCTGCGTCCCCCACGGGGAGCGGCTTCTCCAGGTCGACCCCGGCCGGCAGCGCACCGCCGCGGGCCTGCTCGGCCGGCGTGAGCACCGGCGGCTGGTCGCTGGGGGTGCGCTTGCCGAAGCCGTTGTACGGGGCGAGCGAGGGCCGCTTGACCACACCGGCGCAGATGCGGGCCATGTCCTCCTTGGACAGGGTCTCCTTCTCGATCAGCTCGAGCACCAGGCGGTCCAGCACGTCGCGGTGCTCGACCAGGATCTCCCACGCCTCGTCGTGCGCGGCCTCGATGAGGGCCCGCACCTCGGAGTCGATGTCGGCGGCGACGGCCTCGGAGTACCCCGGCCGCGAGCCCATGTCGCGGCCCATGAACGGCTCGGCGTCGGAGCTGCCGTACTTGACCGCGCCGAGCTTGGCGCTCATGCCGTACTCGGTGACCATCGACTTGGCCATGGAGGTGGCCTTCTCGATGTCGTTGCCGGCGCCGGTGGTGGGCTCGTGGAAGACCAGCTCCTCGGCGGCGCGACCACCCAGGGCGTAGGCCAGGGTGTCGATCATCTCCGAGCGGGTCTGGGTGTACTTGTCCTCCGTCGGCAGCACCAGGGTGTGCCCCAGCGACCGCCCGCGCGGCAGGATCGTCACCTTGTGCACCGGGTCCAGGTTGGGCAGTGCGTGCGCCACCAGGGCGTGCCCGCCCTCGTGGTAGGCGGTGACCTTCTTCTCCTTCTCGCTCATCGCCCGGGTCTTGCGCTCGGGACCGGCGAGCACGCGGTCGATGGCCTCCTCGAGGGCGGCATCGGTGATCTCGGTGCCGCCGTGCCGCGCGGTGAGCAGCGCGGCCTCGTTGAGCACGTTGGCCAGGTCGGCGCCGGTGAAGCCCGGCGTGCGGCGGGCCAGGGTCTGCAGGTCGACGTCGGCGGCCAGCGGCTTGCCGGTGGCGTGCACCTTGAGGACGGCGACGCGGCCGAGCAGGTCGGGGCGGTCGACGGCGATCTGCCGGTCGAAGCGGCCCGGACGCAGCAGCGCGGGGTCGAGGATGTCGGGCCGGTTCGTGGCGGCGATCATGATCACGCCGCCCTTGACGTCGAAGCCGTCCATCTCGACCAGCATCTGGTTGAGGGTCTGCTCGCGCTCGTCGTGCCCGCCGCCCATGCCGGCCCCGCGGTGCCGGCCGACGGCGTCGATCTCGTCGATGAAGATGATCGCCGGGGCGTTGGTCTTGGCCTGCTCGAACAGGTCGCGCACCCGGCTGGCGCCGACGCCGACGAACATCTCGACGAAGTCCGAGCCGGAGATCGAGTAGAACGGCACCCCGGCCTCGCCGGCGACGGCGCGGGCCAGCAGGGTCTTGCCGGTGCCGGGCGGGCCGAACAGCAGCACGCCCTTGGGGATCTTCGCGCCGATGGCCTGGTACTTGACCGGGTTCTGCAGGAAGTCCTTGATCTCGTGGAGCTCCTCGATGGCCTCGTCCGCGCCGGCGACGTCGGCGAACGTGGTCTTCGGGCTGTCCTTGCTGACCGCCTTGGCCTTGCTCTTGCCGAAGGCCATCACGCCGCGGCCGCCGCCCTGCATCGAGCTGAACAGCCAGAACAGCAGGCCCAGGATGATGAGGAAGGGCAGGAAGCTGATCAGGATCGACGTCAGCACGTTGTCCTGCGTGACGTTGGTGTCGAAGTCGACCCCGCTGTCGGAGCTGCCGGAGGAGTTCGCGTCGGCGCCGCTGACCAGGTCGTAGATCTGGGAGTCCGCACCCGCCGGGTAGTAGGCGGTGATCTTGGACGAGCCGTCGACGGCCGACTTCAGGTCGATGTCGAGGGTCTGCTCGCGGTCGTTGATCGTGACGCTGTCGACGTTGTCGCTGCTGAACTGGGCGAGCGCCGTGGAGGTCGAGACCTCCTTGTAGTCGCTGCCACCGGTGAAGGACTGGACGCCGATCGCGACCACCAGCACCACGAGCGCGACCCAGAACCAGACCGACCGGAAGATCTTCTTACGTTCCATACACCGATGCCGGGCGGCCGGGGGGAACCCCGGGATGCCCGTCGACCCTCCTGCTCGTCCGGGGGACGCCGCGCGACCCGAGGTCTCCTGCGTCGCGAGGGGCGACGTCGTCCGGCCGACGGTACACCGGAGACGCTGTGCGCCGGCTGCTCAGACGCTGTGGATCAACTCCTCAGGAGGAGTACACCTCGGGCTTGAGCGTGGCGATGTAGGGCAGGTCGCGGTAGCGCTCGGCGTAGTCCAGGCCGTAGCCGACGACGAACTCGTTGGGGATCTCGAAACCGACGTACTGCACCGGGACGTCGACCTTCACCGCGTCGGGCTTGCGCAGCAGCGCGCACACCTCGAGGGAGGCCGGGCCGCGCGAGCCCAGGTTCTTCAGCAGCCAGGACAGCGTCAGCCCGGAGTCGATGATGTCCTCGAGCACCAGCACGTGCTTGTCGGTGATGTCGCGGTCGAGGTCCTTGAGGATGCGGACGATGCCCGAGGAGCTGGTGGCCGACCCGTAGGAGGAGACGGCCATGAACTCCATCTGGGTGGGCAGCTGCAGCGCCCGGGCGAAGTCGCTCATGAACAGCACGGCGCCCTTGAGGACGCCGACCAGCAGCACCTCGCGGCCGGCGTAGTCGACGGCGATGCGGTCGGCCAGCTCGCGGATCTTCTCGGCGATCTGGGCCTCGGACAGCAGCACGTGGTCGATGTCCGGGCCGTAGCCGTGGTCGGGACCCAGGGGGCCGCTGGGTGTGTCGCTCACGGGTGGGGCTCCTCGCTGCGGGGAGTGCTGAGGGGTGGAGGGGGGCCTTGCAGCGCAAGCCTGCCAGACGCCCGGACGACGCCCGCACCGCCGGGGAGGTCGACCCGACCCTGCCCGCGCCAGGCGACCACCAGCGCGTCGACGGCCTGCAGGTGGACGGCCGCCAGATCGCGCACCCCGCTCCCGAGCAGCCAGTTCCGGACCGCCCGGCGCCGGATCGCCGCAGGCAGCGCGGCCAGCGCCGAGCAGTCGGTCGGGTCCGGCACCCGGGCCAGGGCGTCGAGGGCGTCGGCGTCCTCGCGGGCCATGGCGGCTGTGCGGGCCAGGGCTGCCGCCACCCCTCCGCCGAGCACCTCCTCGAGCAGCGGGAGCACCTCGGTGCGCAGCCGGACCCGGGTGAAGGCCGGGTCGGTGTTGTGCGGGTCGTCCCAGACCGGCAGCCCCTGCGCGGTGCAGGCCGCGCGGGTGGTGGCCCGGTCGAGACCCAGCAGCGGGCGCCACAGCGGCCCGCGCCGGGCGGGCATGCCGGCCAGCGACCGGGGGCCGCTCCCCCGGCCCAGGCCCAGCAGCACGGTCTCGGCCTGGTCGTCGCGGGTGTGGCCCAGCGCGACCCGGGCCCCGTGCTCCTGCGCGGCGGCGGTCAGCGCGGCGTACCGGGCGTCCCGGGCAGCCGCCTCCGGTCCGCCCGCCGTCCCCACCCGGACCGTCGCGACCACGACCGGGGCGAGCCCGAGGCCGCGCAGCAGGTCCGCCGTCGCGGCGGCCCGGTCGGCCGAGCCGGCCTGCAGGCCGTGGTCCACCGTGACCGCGCCCGCGGGCACCCCGGCCCGGGGCGCCTCGAAGGCGATCGCGGCGGCCAGCGCGAGGGAGTCGGCTCCCCCGCTGCAGGCCACCAGCACCGGCCCGGTGAGCCCCGGGCGGACGGCGGCGCGCACCGCGGCGACCGCGGGGTGCGGGCCCACGGCTCAGTAGGGGGTGAGGACGCGGTCGACCCAGCGCTGCGGGTCGGTGAGCTCCTCCTTGCGCGGCAGGGTGCCCGGCGACGTCCACACGGTGTTGAACGCCTCCATGCCGACCAGCCCGACGACGCCGGCCACGAAGTGCCGGCCGTCGGCGTACTGCTGCATCTTCTGCTCCAGGCCCAGCAGCCGGCGCAGCACGCGGTCGAGCGGGCCGACGCCCTTGCGCCGCTGGCCGAACCGCTTGCGCAGGATGCGGACGCTGGGCACCACGTCGGGGCCGACGCCGTCCATGACGAACTCGGCGTGCCCCTCGACCAGGCTCATCACCGCCGTCACGCGGTCCAGCACGGCCTGCTGGGCGGGGTCGGCGACCAGCGCCATCAGCCCGCCGGGGGCGTCGCCGTCCACCGGCTTCCCCCGCACCGCGTCGGACAGGCTTGCCACGACCTCCCGCAGCCGCTCGCGCAGCACGGCGGGGTCCAGGTCGCTGGCCTGCACGAACTCCTGGACCTGCGCCTCGAGGTAGGTGCGCAGCCAGGGGAAGGCGGTGAACTGCAGCTGGTGGGTGACCTCGTGCAGGCACACCCACAGCCGGAAGTCGTGCGGGTCGACGCCCAGCCGGCGCTCGGCGTCGACGATGTTCGGGGCGACCAGCAGCAGCCGGCCGCCGGTGCCGAACACCTCGTACTGGCCGAGCACCTTCGAGGAGACGAACGAGAGCACGGCCCCGGCCTGGATGCCGGTGGCCCTACCGCCGATCGCGCGGGCCAGGGCGCCGGGGGACTTGCCGGTCCGCTCCTCGAGGGCGTCGGTGAGCGGGTCGAGCAGTGCGGCCATGCCTGCGGCGTTGGCGTCGACCCAGCCGGGCCGGTCGACGACGGCGGTGACCGGCGAGGGCGCCCCCGCGGCCGGGGTGAGACCGGTGAGCTGCTCGACGTGCGCGACGGCGGTGGCCGCGCACTCCTGCAGCTCGCGGACCACGGCGGCGGCCTCCTCGCGCGTGGTCTCGGGACCGGAGCCGCTCAGCCGGCGGGCCGTGCGTCCGGCGAGGTCCCAGTCCACCAGCGAGCTAGCCATGCGGATGACGGTAGACGCGCCCGGCGGTGCAGGGTCGTGAGGAGTGGGGCCCGGAGGGTCCCGCGACCGATCGACGGACGCGCTCGCCGCACACCGGGGACGGCTCGTGGCCGCGGTGCGATCCGGAGGATCGCGATGTGCTCAGCAGCCGCAGCTGGCCATCGCGGCGGCGACCGCGTCGAGTGCTGCCTCGGCGGCGACCACGTTGCCCGGGGTGCCGTCGGCGAGGAGGGCGAAGGCCAGCAGCCGGCCGTCCTCGGTGACCACCAGGCCGGCCAGCGCGCTCGTGGTCGCCAGGGTGCCGGTCTTGGCCCGCACTGTGCCCGGCGCGGTGGCGGGGTCGGCGTCGCCGCGGTCGGCCAGGGTGCCGGTGTACCCGGCGATCGGCAGCCCCGAGAGCAGGGCGCCGGCCACCGGCAGCGTGCCGTCGGCCGCCGCCTCGAGGACGTCGACCAGCAGCCGCGCGGGCACCCGGTCGGTGCCCGACAGCCCGCTGCCGTCGGTCAGCGTCAGGCCGGAGGTGTCGAACCCGGCCGCGCCCACCGCGGCGGTGACCGCGGCCGCCGCACCGGTGAAGCTGGCCTCGCCGCCGGTGGCGAGGGCGACCTGCCGGGCGAGGGTCTCGGCGAGCAGGTTGTCCGAGGCGGTGAGGGCCTGCTCGACCAGGCGCTCGACCGGGGCGGACCGGACGGTGCCCAGCACGGCGGCGCCGGCCGGCGCCGTGCCCAGCGTGACCGCCGCGCCGGGCGCACCGAGGGCCGCGGCGAGGGCGGTGCCGGCGTCGGTGCCGGGCTGCCCGCTGCGCTGGCTCTGCCCCGGGTCCACCCGGGCGCCGTCGACGGCGGTGGCGGTCACCGGGGCGGCGTAGGTGGAGGGGGCGTCCTCGGAGCCCCAGCCGGGGGCGGTGAGCGGACCGGTGAACAACGAGTTGTCGACCACGACGGAGGTCACGGCGGTGCCGCCCAGCGCGGCCTGGACCTGGGCGGCGAGGTCGGCGACCGTGGCCGCCCCCGGGTAGCTCGACGAGGGCGAGGTCGTGGACAGCGTGGGGTCGCCGCCGCCGACCAGCACCACCTCGCCGGGGACGGCACCGGCCACCACGCTGGTGGGGATGGTGGCGCCGGGGCCGAGCGTGGTGAGCGCGGCCAGCCCGGTGAGCAGCTTCGCGGTCGAGGCCGGGGTGCCCGGGTCGTCGGCGTCGGTGTCCAGCAGGGTGGCGCCGGTCGCGACGTCGACCACCTCGGCGGACGCACCGCTGCCCAGCGCCGGGGCGGCCAGGAGCGGGGCCAGCACCGCCTGCAGGCCGGCGGCGGTCGGTGCCGGGGCGTCGGTGGACAGCGCGGCGAGCACCGGGGCGGGGTCGGACAGCTCGGGCAGGACGGCGTCCGGGACCGCGACGGCGTCGGACGGGACGGCGGCCACCGAGTCGGGGTCGGCGTCCTCGTGGGTGGCGAGCAGGAACGCACCGGCCCCCAGCGCGGCCACGACGCAGAGCGCGACGAGCACCTGCCAGAGCCGCTTGCGCCACCGCGGGCGGGGCCGCGCGGTGACGGTGACGGTGCTGCCCGGGGCGCTCGCGATGGCCCCTCCCCCGTAGTTGCGGACCCTCGACGTCCCACGACCGCCGGGCGTGGGCCACACTACGGCGGTGCAGTTCGACGTGACGGTAGAGATCCCCAAGGGCCAGCGGAACAAGTACGAGCTGGACCACGCCACTGGACGCATCCGGCTGGACCGGATGTTGTTCACCTCGACGCGGTACCCGGCGGACTACGGGTACATCGAGGAGACCCTGGGTCAGGACGGTGACCCCCTCGACGCCCTGGTGCTCCTGGAGGAGCCGACCTTCCCCGGGTGCCTCATCACCTGCCGGGCGATCGGCATGTTCCGGATGACCGACGAGGCCGGTGGTGACGACAAGGTCCTCACCGTGCCGGCCACCGACCCGCGGATGGCCCACCTCAAGGACATCACGGACGTGTCGGAGTTCGACCGCCTGGAGATCCAGCACTTCTTCGAGACCTACAAGGACCTCGAGCCCGGCAAGAGCGTCGAGGGCGCCAACTGGGTGGGTCTCGCCGAGGCCGAGGCGGAGATCAACGCCTCCTTCGAGCGCGCTCGGCAGGCCTCGAACCACCACTGACCGCACCTACCGCACCCGGACGACCGAGGGGCGCCGCACCGATCAGGTGCGGCGCCCCTCGTCGTGGGTGGGGTCGTTCAGACCGTCGCGGGGGTGATGACCGCGGCGTCCAGGGCCGCCTTGGCCTCGGCGTACTCGCGGGAGAGCCGGGCGACCAGCTCGGCGGCGGGGACGACGGCGTCGACCACGCCGATGCCCTGACCGGAGCCCCACACGTCGCGCCATGCCTTCGCCCCGCCGTCGGAGCCGAAGCTCATCGCCGAGGGGTCCGACGTCGGCAGGTCCGCCGGGTCCAGGCCGGCGGCCACGATCGAGCCGGACAGGTAGTTGCCGTGCACCCCGGTGAACAGGTTGCTGTAGACGATGTCGGAGGCCGAGCTGTCGACCACCATCTGCTTGTAGCCCTCGGCGGCCCGGGCCTCGGTGGTCGCCAGGAACGCGGAGCCGATGTAGGCCAGGTCCGCGCCGGCGGCCTGCGCGGCCAGCACCGAGCTGCCGTGCGCGATCGCCCCGGACAGCGCGAGCGGCCCGTCGAACCAGCGGCGGATCTCCCGCACCAGCGCGAACGGCGACGTCGTCCCGGCGTGCCCGCCGGCCCCGGCGGCCACGGCGATGAGCCCGTCGGCGCCCTTCTCGATCGCCTTGCGGGCGAACCGGTCGTCGATGACGTCGTGCAGCACGATGCCGCCGTAGGAGTGCACCGCGTCGTAGACGTCGGCGCGGGCCCCCAGCGAGGTGATCACGATCGGCACCTCGTGCTCGACGCACATCGCGACGTCGGCCTCGAGCCGGTCGTTGGAGCGGTGCACGATCTGGTTCACCGCGTACGGGGCGACGGTGGCCCCCGTGGCGGCGGCCGCGGCCAGCCGCTCGTCGATCTCGGTCAGCCAGTCGCCCAGCTGGGCGGCCGGGCGGGCGTTGAGCGCGGGGAACGAGCCGACGACGCCGGCGGCGCACTGGGCGACGACGAGGTCGGGGCCGGACACGATGAACATCGGCGAGGCGATGGCCGGCAGCGTCAGCCGGCCGCGCAGCACGTCGGGGAGCGTCATGCGCCGGACGTTACAACAGTCAGCCCTGACCGCCGACGGCGACCAGGGCGGCCAGGCAGGCGCCCGCGGCCACCAGCGCCGCCCCCGTGCGCAGGGCGAACCACCGCTCCCACCGGCGCCGCTCCTCCTGCCAGTCGACGGGCAGGGCGTCGGCCGACCAGTTCGCCATGCGCTGGTTGATCGGCAGATCGCCCCGGACGACGGCGAGCAGACCCACCACGGCAGCCACCGCGCCGGCCGCCGCCAGGGCTCCGGACGGCTGGCTCCCCGTGACCGCGCAGGCGACGGTCAGCGCGACGACCGCGGCCAGCCCCAGCAGGGTGAACGGCCGCATCAGGGCCGGGAACCGGCGGTCGGCGGCCTGCTTGACCGCCAGGTAGGTGGGTCCGTCCAGCTCGCGCCAGGCGGGGTTCAGCGCCGCCACCCCGAGGACGTGGATGCCGGCGGACATGGTCTGCAACGCAGCCGCGACGACGGCCAGGACGACCAGCACGAGCACTCCCGGTAGGTTGTGTACGGAATCCCGTATCCGATATAGGAGTCTGTCCCCGATGCCCGACCCGGTCAAGCGGCGGTACGACGCGACGGCGCGGCGCGAGCGTGCGGCCCGGACCCGGCGCGAGGTGCTCGCCGCCGCGCGGGAGCTGCTGCTGTCGGAGGGCTACCCGGCCACCTCGGTGCCGGCGGTCGCCGCCGCGGCCGGGGTGTCGGCCGAGTTCGTCTACAAGAACGTGGGCGGCCGGGCCGCACTGCTGGCCGCCGTCCTGGACGTGGCGCTGGCCGGGGACGACGCACCGGTCGCCGTGGCCGACCGGGAGCGGATGGTGGCCCTGCGCGCCGAGACCGATCCGCGGGTGCTGCTGAGCGGGTACGTGGCCGTGGCCGTGGAGGTGCAGCAGCGGGTCGCTCCCCTGCTGGTCGCGGCCCGGGCCGCGGCGGCCGCCGACGTCGGGGCGGCCGAGGTGCTGGCCAAGGCCGACCGGGAGCGGCTGGCCGGGATGACCGGGCTGGCCCGGCACCTGCTGTCCCTGGGGGTGCCCGGCGAGCTCGACCGGGTGCGCGACGTGCTGTGGACCTGCACCTCGGCCGAGCTGCACGACCTGCTCGTCACCCGCCGCGGCTGGACACCGGCGGCCTACGGCGAGTTCGTGCTCGGCACCCTGCGGGCCGCGCTGCTGGACCGCGGCTGACGGCGCGCTACCCCACCGGCAGGTCGGCCATGGCGCGCAGCACCGCGCGGACCCGGGGCACCTCGTGGGTGCGGTGCACCCCGGTCCCGCCGAGGCCGGCGAGCACGGCGAAGAAGCCCTCGGCGGTGCGCACCTCGTCCTCGAAGTAGGTGAACCCGCTGGGCAGCGCGTGGCAGACCGGCAGGCCCAGGCTGCGCAGCCGGAAGCTGTGGAGCAGCAGCACCGACTGGTGCCGCACGCGGTCGAGCGGATCGGTGAGCCGGGCCATGCCGAAACCGGCGCCCGGGTCGACGCAGATGCCGGCGCGGACGCCGTGCGCGCGGGCGGCCTCGGCCCGGGCGCCGAGCGCCTCGACCATCGCGGGGTAGGGGTCGCGCTCGACCTCGGTGTCGGCGAGCTCCCGGGGGTTGGTGCCGAGCACGTGGCAGATCACCAGGGCGGCGTCGAACTCCGCCGCGAGCTCGAACATCGCGTCGTCGTCGGCCGAGCCGGTCAGGTTGAGGACCTTCGCCCCGGCGGCCAGCGTCGCCCGGACGACGTCGGGGTGGTAGCTCTCGACCGACACGGCCACGCCCGCCGCGGCCAGCTCCTCGACCACGGGCACCAGGGCCCGGATCTGGTCCTGCGGGCCCACCCGGGCGCTGCCGGCGACGACCGACTCGGCCCCGACGTCCACGACGTCGGCACCCTGGGCGGCCAGCACGATCCCGCGCCGGACGGCCGCCTCCGCCGAGGGCGCGATGCTCTCGCGGTACCAGGAGTCCTGGGACAGGTTGACCACGCCCATGATCGCGGGGCGGGCGTCGGTGTCGAGCACCCGGTCGCCGACGCGGAAGGGGGCGACCGGGTGGTCGAGGTCCTCGGGGTGCTCGGCGGCCAGCCGGACCAGCTCGCGCAGGCCGATCACCGGTGGCCGGGCCGGACGTAGCGGGCCATGACGTACCCCTCGGCGGTGATCAGGTGCACCAGGTCCAGCCGGGCGACCTCGTCGGGCCCCCCGGTGCGGGGGGTGGTCGACGTGCCGGCGAACACCGGCGAGAGCGTGATGTCGGCCTCGTCGAGCAGGTCGGCGGCCACCACGGCCTCGAGCAGGCTCGGCCCGCCCTCGCAGACGACGCGGCGCAGACCCCGGTCGGTGAGCGCGGCCAGCAACGACGCGGGCTCGAGGTCGGCGAGGAAGACGACCTCGGCGTGCTCCCGGGCGGTGGTCAGCGCGGCCGGGTCCGGCGACGGCCCGGTGAGCACCAGCGGGGTCAGGGTCGAGTCGGCCCACACGGGCAGCGCCCACGGCAGGTCCAGCGAGCCCGAGACGACGGCCAGGCGGGGAGCGGGCGCCTGCCCGGCGGCGGCCCGGCGCTCGGCGTCGGCAGCGCTGGCCCGCATCGGGCCGTACTCCTCGGCCCGCAGCGTGCCGGCCCCGACCAGCACGGCGTCGGCCAGCCGGCGGACGGCGTCGAACACCTCGCCGTCGACGGCCGAGGAGATCGAGCCGCTGAGCCCGTCGCGCCCGGCGGCGGCGCCGTCGAGGGTGGTCACCATCATCGCCCGCACCCAGCGCGCCTCCTCCGGCCACGGGTAGGCGTCGAGCAGGTCGTCGCCGGCGACGGACCGGGCAGGGGCGGGGAAGACCATGTCCACGCCGGTGAACCTAACCGGCGGTCACGACCGGTCCCCGGGGGCCGCGCAGCTCGGCGAGCAGGCCTCGGATGCGGCTCTCGATCTCGTCGCGGATCGGGCGGATGGCCGCCACCCCCTTCCCGGCGGGGTCGGCGAGGTCCCAGTCGAGGTAGCGCTTGCCGGGGAAGACCGGGCAGGCGTCACCGCAGCCCATCGTGATCACGACGTCGGAGGCCTGCACGGCCTCCGCGGTGAGCACGCGCGGAGCGGCGGCGGAGATGTCGATGCCGACCTCGGCCATGGCGGCGACGGCGGCGGGGTTGACCTGGTCGGCGGGCAGGGAACCGGCCGACCGGACCTCGACGGCGTCCCCCGCCAGGTGGGTGAGCCAGCCGGCGGCCATCTGGGAACGACCGGCGTTGTGCACGCACACGAACAGGACGCTGGGGGTGCTCATCGGATCGCGCTCCTCGGGCTGGTCGGGACGGTGGGGTCGCCGGGGAACCAGCGCCGGCCGGCCCACAGGCAGACGTGGACCAGCGCGACGAGGACCGGGACCTCGACGAGCGGGCCGACGACCCCGGCCAGCGCCTGTCCGGAGGTGACGCCGAAGGTGCCGATGGCCACGGCGATGGCGAGCTCGAAGTTGTTGCCGGCGGCGGTGAAGGCCAGCGTCGCGGTCTTCGCGTATCCCAGCCGCAGCCGCATGCCGAGCAGGAACGACCCGCCGAACATCAACCCGAAGTAGGCCAGCAGCGGCAGCGCGATCCGGGCGACGTCCCAGGGCTTCGAGGTGATCGCGTCACCCTGCAGCGCGAACAGCACCACGATCGTGAACAGCAGGCCGTGGAGGGCGACCGGACCGATCCGGGGCAGGAAGCGGGACTCGTACCAGTCGCGGCCCTTCCGGCTCTCGCCCACCGTGCGGGTCAGGAACCCGGCGAGCAGCGGGATGCCGAGGAACACCAGGACCGAGACCACGACGGCCCAGACGCTGAACTCCGCCGACGTGGTCGGGAGACCCAGCCAGCCGGGCAGGACCTGCAGGTAGAACCAGCCCAGCGCGGCGAAGGCCAGGATCTGGAAGACCGAGTTGATCGCGACCAGGACGGCGGCGGCCTCGCGGTCGCCGCAGGACAGGTCGTTCCAGATCAGCACCATCGCGATGCAGCGGGCCAGACCCACGACGACCAGCCCGGTGCGGTACTCGGGCAGGTCGGGCAGCAGCAGCCAGGCCAGGGCGAACATGACCGCCGGGCCGACCACCCAGTTCAGGCCCAGGGAGGCCAGCAGGAGCGTGCGGTCGCCGGTGACCCGGTCCAGCTCGGAGTAGCGGACCTTCGCCAGCACCGGGTACATCATCAGCAGCAACCCGACCGCGATCGGCAGGCTGACGCCGCCGACCTCGACCGCCTGCAGCGCGGTGTCCAGGCCCGGGACCAGGCGGCCCAGCGCCAGCCCGAGCGCCATGGCCGCGACGATCCAGACCGTCAGGAACCGGTCGAGGGTGGACAGCTGCGCCATCACCGGGGTACCGGCGCCCTGACGGCGGGCCTCGCGGACCGGGTCGCTCACGACGTGGTTCCCACGGGCCTCGGGGCAGCGCCGACCGCGCCGGTCATGGTCGCTCCCGTCCATCGCTGCATGTCGACGCAGCCTGCCCCAGACATCGACGAGCGTCAATATCGACAGGTGTCGATGTCCACGGCACACTCGGTCCATGACGACGGCACTGCACGAGACGGCCGAGGCGCAGGCCTGCTGCGCTCCGCTGGTCGCCGCGCCCATCAGCCCCGCGGACGCCGACGCCCTGGCCCGCACCCTCAAGGCCCTCGCCGATCCCGCCCGGCTGCGGCTGCTGTCCCTCGTCGCCGCCCACGACGGCGGGGAGGCGTGCGTCTGCGACCTCACCGACCCCGTCGGGCTCTCCCAGCCGACGGTGTCCCACCACCTCAAGGTGCTCGTCGACGCCGGCCTGCTCACCCGCGACAAGCGCGGCGTGTGGGCCTACTACGCCCTCGTCCCCGACACCCTGGACTCCGTCGCGGCGGCGCTGGGCACCCAGCTCCGGAGCTGACGCCGGGCTGGGGTGCTGACCGAACACGCTGGCCAGATGCGAGCCGCCTGTCGGAATCGAACCGACGACCTTCTCATTACGAGTGAGATGCTCTACCGACTGAGCTAAGGCGGCGTGGTGCTCCGGGGAGCTTACGGGAGCCCCGGTCGCCGCCGGTGCACCGGTGTCGGGGTGTCACGCCGGCAGCCGGAGGGCCACGCACATCGCCTCGATGGCGATCTGCGGCTTCACCGCCTGCTCGAGCGCCGTGCGGGCGGCGAGCACGACGTCGATGCGGCGCAGCGCCCCCTCGGCGCCGATCGCCCGGGCCAGCTCGAGGGCATCGGCCGCGCGGTCGGGGTGGTTGAGGTGCGGCACGCGGTCCACGGCGCCGCGCACCGTGGCGATCAGCAGCGCGTCCCGGTAGAACGCGGCGAGGTCGACGAGCGCGCGGTCCAGGGAGTCGCGGCCGATGCGGGTGGCCCGCGACTTCTGCTTCTTCTCCAGCTCCTTGAGCTGGCCCGCGCCGCGGGAGGCCGCAGCCACCCCCGGGCCGCGCGCGCCCACGCCGAGGGAGGCCTTGACGGCCTCGGTCTCAGCGCCGTCGATGGCCGTCGACGCCGCCAGGGACTCGGCCGCCGCGGTGGCGACCAGACCGTCGGCGGCCTGCAGGCACGCGGCCAGGCTGGTCAGCGACCGGGGGACGTCGAGCACAGCTGCGCGGGCCGCCCGGGCGTCCTCGTCGCGGGCCAACCGCCGGGCGCGGCCGACGTGCCCACCCGCTGCCGCGGCCGACCACGCGGCCAGGCTCGGCTCGACGCCGTCGCGCCGGGTGAGCACCTCGGCGACGGCCTCGGCCGGCGGGGTGCGCAGCGACACCACCCGGCAGCGCGAGCGGATGGTGACCGGGACGTCGTCGGGGTGCAGGGAGGGGGCGCAGAGCAGGAAGACCGTGCGCGGCGGGGGTTCCTCGAGCATCTTCAGGACGGTGTTGGCGGCCGGCTCGGTCATGCGGTCGGCGTCCTCGACGATGACCACCTGGAACCGGCCCTGGGACGGTGCCCGGCCGGCCATCCGGACGATCTCGCGCACCTCGGCGACCCCGATCGACAACCCCTCGGGGGCGACCACCCGGACGTCGGCGTGCGTACCGCGCAGCGCGGTCGTGCAGGCGTGGCAGGTGCCGTCGCCGCCGTCGGGGCACTGCAGGGCGGCCGCGAACGCGCGGGCGGCCACCGACCGGCCCGAGCCGGGCGGGCCGGTGAACAGCCAGGCGTGGGTCATGGACGCCGGGTGCGCGACCGCCTGCTGCAGCTCGGCCACCGCGGCGGGCTGGCCGACGACGTCGCGCCACACGCCCTCGGGCAGCGCGCTCACCGCCGCTCCCCCAGCAGCGCGCCCACCCCGGCCGCGACGGCACCGGCCAGGGCGTCGGGGTCGGCGGTCGCGTCGAGGACCAGGTAGCGGTCGGGCTCGGCCGCGGCGAGGGCGCGGAAGGTGTCGCGGACCCGCTGGTGGAACTGCACGGACTCGCCCTCGAGCCGGTCGGCCGCGGCTCGGCCTCGGGCGCGGGCCAACCCGGTCTCGGGCGGCAGGTCGAGCAGGACGGTGAGGTCGGGCACCAGCCCCTCGGTGGCCCAGCGGGAGATCGACGCGATCTCGGCCAGGTCGAACGAGCGGCCGGCGCCCTGGTAGGCCAGCGAGCTGTCGACGTACCGGTCGGTGACCACCACCTGGCCCGCGGCCAGCGCGGGGGCGACGACCTCGTGGACGTGCTGGGCGCGGTCGGCGGCGTAGAGCAGCGCCTCGGCCCGGGCCGAGAGCCCCGTGTTCGCCGGGTCGAGCACGATCGAGCGCACCGTGCCGCCGAGGTCGGTGGCGCCGGGTTCGCGGGTGGTGCGCACCGGCACGCCGCGGCCGGTCAGCCAGGCCTCCAGCCGGCCCACCTGGGTGGACTTGCCCGCGCCCTCGCCGCCCTCGAACGCGATGAACACCCCCGGGCCGGCCACGCGGCCACGGTACCGGCGGGGTCCGACACGACCTGGCTCAGCGCGGGGTCAACCGGACGGAGTGGGTGGCGTAGGGCAGCTCGAGCTCCGCCTCGCCGGCGGTGTCGGGGTGGCGGGCCAGCAGGTCGCGCAGGCCGTCGAGGAACGCCGTGCGCTCCCCCGGTGCCATCACCGCCACGTAGCTGCGGGTGGCCACCCCGGCGACCACCTGCTCGGGCGTCAACCGCTGGACGACCCGGGACTCGTGCTCGGCCACGTCGGCCGGCAGCTCGGCGGCGAACCGGGCCACCACGCCCTCGTCCGCGGCGTGGTCGCGGGTCTCCGCCGTCAGCGCGGCACCGAGCGCCCCCACCCACGGCACCGACTCGTCGCGCACGTTCCAGACGAACCCCACGACCCCGCCCCGGCGCAGCACGCGGCGCAGCTCCGGTGCGGCCCGCGGCGGGTCGAACCAGTGCGCGGCCTGGCCGGCCACGACGGCGTCCACGCTCGCGTCCGGCAGGGGGACCTGCTCGGCGCCGCCCACGGCCGTGGGCACCTGCGGCAGCCGGGCCGAGAGCTGGGCCAGCATGTCCGCCGACGGGTCGACCGCGACCACCTCGTGCCCGGCGGCCAGCAGCTGGTCGGTGAGCAGGCCGGTGCCCGCGCCCAGGTCGAGCACCCGCCGCGGCGCCGCCCCGAGCAGGAAGGCCACCGCGTCGGCCGGGTAGCCCGGGCGCAGTGCGGCGTACTCCGCCGCGACGGACCCGAAGGAGGTCCGCCGGGCGTCCCACGCCACCGGCTCCAGGTTCCCGGTCACGACATCTCCCCCGTGGTCAGCTCCCGGCCGGGACGACGCCCTCGCCGCTGGTCGTCGTCCGGGCGGCCGCCGTCGTGGCGGTCTTCCGGGTGGTCGTCTTCTTCGCCGCGGTCGCCTTGCCGGTGGTGGCCTTGGCGGTGGTGGCCTTCTTCGCTGCGGTCGCCTTCTTGGCCGGCGCCTTCTTGGCCGCGGCCTTCTTGGTCGCCTTCTTCTTCACCGGTGCCCGCTCGCGGCGGTCGACCAGCAGCTCGGCCGCGCGCTCGAGGGTGATGGTCAGCGGGTCGTCGCCCTTGCGCAGGCTGGCGTTGGACTCGCCGTCGGTGACGTAGGGCCCGAACCGGCCCTCGCGCACGGTGACCATGCCGTTGGTGACCGGGTCGGGGCCCAGCTCGGCCAGCGGGGGCTTCGCCGCGGCCCGACCACGCTGCTTGGGCTGGGCGAAGATCGCCAGCGCCTCGTCCAGCGTGGTGGTGAACAGCTTCTCCTCGCTCTCGATCGAGCGGGAGTCGGTGCCCTTCTTCAGGTACGGGCCGTAGCGTCCGTTCAGCGCCTGGATCTCCTCGCCGTCCTCGGCCTTGCCGACCGTGCGCGGCAGGCTGAGCAGCTTCAGGGCGTCCTCGAGGGTGACCGTCTCGGGCTGCATCGTCTTGAACAGGCTGCCGGTGCGCGGGGACTCCTTGCTGTCCTCGGGCACCACGGTGGTGACGTAGGGGCCGTAGCGGCCGGCCTTGACCACCACGGTGTGGCCGCTCTCGGGGTCGGTGCCCAGCTCGCGGTCGCCCGAGGGCGCCTCCAGCAGCTCGCGGACCCTCTCGCCGGTCAGCTCGTCCGGGGCGATGTCGTCGGCGATCGAGACCCGGGCGCCGTCGTCCCCACCGGCCTGCAGGTAGGGGCCGTACCGGCCGACCCGGACCACGACCGGCTCGCCGGCGGGGCCGGTGGCCTTGAGCGGGATGGAGTTGACCCCGCGGGCGTCGATCTCCTCCAGCCGCTGGCCGACGACGGACTTCAGCCCGCCGGAGGCCGCGATGCCGCCGGCGTGCCCGCCCTCGCCGCCGAAGTAGAACTCGGTCAACCAGTCGACCCGGCGCAGCGTGCCGCCGGCGATCTCGTCGAGCTCGCCCTCGAGCGAGGCGGTGAAGTCGTAGTCGACCAGGGCCGCGAAGTGCTGCTCGAGCAGGTTGACCACCGCGAAGGCGATGAAGGTCGGGATCAGCGCGGACCCCTTCTTCCACACGTACCCGCGGTCCTGGATGGTCTGCATGATCGAGGCGTAGGTGGAGGGCCGGCCGATGCCCAGCTCCTCGAGCGCCTTCGTCAGGCTGGGCTCGGTGTAGCGGGCCGGGGGCGAGGTGGTGTGGCCCTTGGCGTCGAGCTTCGACGTGTCGAGCACCTGCCCGCGCTCGACGCGGGGCAGCCGGCGCTCGGAGTCGTCGGCCTCGGCGTCGTCGCCCGCGGCGCCCTCGTCCTTGCCCTCGACGTAGGCGCGCAGGAAGCCGGGGAAGGTGATGGTGCGACCGCTGGCCGAGAACTCGGCCACCTCGTCGGTCGAGGAGCGCCCGGCCAGCCGGATGGTGACCGTCTGCCCGACCGCGTCGGCCATCTGCGAGGCCACCGTGCGCTGCCAGATCAGCTCGTAGAGCCGGAACTCCTCGCGGGCCAGCTGCCCGGCGAGCTGGCCGGGCGTGCGGAAGGAGTCGCCGGCGGGGCGGATCGCCTCGTGCGCCTCCTGGGCGCCCTTGGCCTTCTTCGAGTAGTGCCGCGCCTCGGCCGGGACGAAGGCGTCGCCGTAGAGCTCGCGGGCCTGGGTGCGGGCCGCGCGCAGCGCCGTCTCGGACAGGTTCGTCGAGTCGGTGCGCATGTAGGTGATGTGCCCGTTCTCGTACAGCCGCTGGGCCGTGCGCATCACCTGCTGGGAGGACCAGCCGAACTTGCGGCCGGCCTCCTGCTGCAGCGTCGAGGTGGTGAAGGGGGCGTAGGGACGGCGGGTGTACCGCTTCTCGTCGACCCGGGTGACCGAGACCTGGGTGTTCTCCAGCCGAGCGGCCAGACCCCGGGCGCCGGCCTCGTCCAGGTGCACCACGTTGCTGGCCACCGCGCCGGTGTCGGCGTCGAAGTCGCGGCCGGTGGCGATGCGGCTGTCGTCCAGGGCGACCAGGTTCGCGGTCAGGTGGCGGGGCTCGCCGTCGTCCGCGGTGTCGGCGGCGGCGACGTCGAAGGTGCCGGTCAGGCTCCAGTAGTCGGCGGCGGTGAACCGCATGCGGGCCCGCTCGCGCTCCACGACGATGCGGGTGGCCACCGACTGCACGCGGCCGGCCGACAGCTTGGGCAGCACCTTCTTCCACAGCACCGGGGAGACCTCGTAGCCGTAGAGCCGGTCGAGGATGCGGCGGGTCTCCTGGGCGTCGACCAGCGCGGTGTCGAGCTCGCGCGGGCTGGCCACCGCCCGGGCGATGGCCTCGCGGGTGATCTCGTGGAACACCATGCGCCGCACCGGGACGGTGGGCTTGAGGGTGTCGACCAGGTGCCAGGCGATGGCCTCGCCCTCGCGGTCCTCGTCGGTGGCGAGGTAGACCTCGGAGGCGTCCTTGACCAGGGCCTTGAGCCGGCTGACCTGCTGCTTGCGGTCGGGGCTGATCACGTAGAGCGGCACGAAGCCGTTGTCGACGTCGACACCCAGCCGGGCCCAGGACTCGCCCTTGTGCGCGGCGGGCACGTCGGCGGCGTTGCGCGGGAGGTCGCGGATGTGGCCGACGCTGGCCTCGACCACGTAGTCGTCGCCCAGGTAGCCGGCGATGGTCTTCGCCTTCGACGGCGACTCCACGATGACCAGCGGCTTGCCCCCGCGAGCCCCGGCCGCCCGCTTGCGGGGCGGGGTCGAGGGAGCGCCGGCGTCGGCCTGCGCGGCGGGCTTCGCGGTCTTGGTGGGCAAGGGGACTCCTGTCGGTGGTGCTGACTGCACGTGCCGGGACGACGACGCGCGCCCCTCGGCGGACGCCACGGTAGGCCACCGCCGGGTGACCCACCGCGCCGAGCAGGCCGTGCGGGCGCGGCGGGACGGCCCCTCAGCCGTGCTCCCGGGTACCGGCGACGACCTCGGCGACGGCCTGCAGCGTCGGGTAGGCCGGGTCGTAGTAGTCGCTGTGCCCCTGCCCGGCGACGGTGGGCAGCTGGGTGTCGCCGAACCCCAGGTCACCCGGGACCCGACCGTAGACGTGCGTCTCGGGGACGAGGTCGTCCCGGGCCGTGGCACCGTAGACCTCGGGCGCCTCCAACCCGTCGGCCGACCACACCGGCACCCCGGGGCTGCCCATCAGCACCACCGCGTCGGCCGCCAGGTCACCCGCGGCGTCCGCCGCGTGGGCGGTGACCACCGTCCCGTAGCTGTGGGCGACGACCGTGGTGCGCGGTGGCCGGGGACCACCCAGCTCGACCGCCTGGGCGCGGGCCGCGGCCAGGCCGTCGAGGGTCCGGTCCAGCTGCGGCCCTCCGGTACGGGCGGCACCGTCGGACAGCGCCGTCCAGGTGGTCGGTGTCCGGTACCCCAGCCACACGACGGCGGCCGCGGCCAGCCCGGGTGCAGCCGCCTCGGCCAGGGCGGTGACCCGGGAGGCGTCGGCGACCACGTCGGGCAGGTCGTCGGTGACCGTGGTGTTGATGCCCGGCACGAGCACCGCCACGGACTCGGCCGTGTCCAGGTCGCCGGTGGACAGCGCGACCAGCCCCGCCCCGGCGTCGAACGTCACCAGCTGCGCCGACCGCCCGTCCGCGGCCAACCCGGCCAGGGCGTCGGCGGTGGTGACCGCCACGGCGTGGCCCGGTGCGGAGACGTCGGCCAGGGCGCCGGCCAGCAGCAGCCGGTTGGCCTGGTCCCGGGCGGCGGCGGGCAGCCCGTCCAGCGCACCGACGGCGGCCGGGTCGGCCTGGATCACCGCCCGCCGCTCCAGCGGGGTCAGCCCGTCCCACCAGGCCGCCGCGGCGACCGGGTCGACGGCGGGCACCGGCAGCGGCGGGCCGACCACCGCGGCGGCCAGCGCGACGCCGTCGAACCCGGGGACGACGACGTCGGCGGTCAGCGGCGCCAGCGGGTCACCCGACGCCCGGGCGGCCGCCAGGACCCCGTCGGCCGCGGCCAGCGCCTGGCGGGCGTGCGACTCGGCCCACGCGGCCGCCCGCTCGCGGTCGGCCACGGCCAGCAGCTGCTCCTCGGCCATCACCGGCGACGAGACCGGCGCCACGACCCCGGCGTCGGAGAGCTCGACCGGGCCGCTGGCCGCGCTGGACCGCGCCGCGGCGGCCTCCTCCTGCGCCGTCCCGGCCTGCCCGACCACCGACCCCAGGGCCTCGGCGCTGACGGCCAGGGCCGCCCGCACCTCCGCGGCCACCGACGAGAGCTCGACCAGGGCCGTGGCGGCCACGTCGGCGGCCGGCCCGGACCACAGGTCGGCGTGCCGCAGCTGGTCGCGCAGCCCGTCCACCTGGTCCCGCCACCCGGTCAGCCGATCCGGCACGTCGGTCAACGACCCGACCGCCCCCCGCAGCGCCGCCAGGTCCCAGGACTCGACGGCGGACAACCCGGTGCTCATCGGGCGACCGCGGCGTGCGGTCCGGCACCCATCCGCTCGGTGAGCAGCCCGTCCAGGGAGCGGTAGGACGCCACCGCCCCGGTCAGCGTCGTGGCCACGGACTGCGCGCGGGTGGCGAGCGCCTCGACCAGGTCGGCCCACCCCAGGCCGGTCGTCGTCAGCTCCTCGGCGGCCGGACCCGTCAGGGCCTGGCCCAGGCGCGCGCCCTCGGCCCGGGTGCTCCCGCCGTCGGCGGCCAGCTGGGCGCCGAGGTCGGTGAGCCGGGCCGCCAGGGCCTCGACGGCGTCCAGCTGCATGGTCACGGTGTCGGGCACGGTGCCCCTCCTGCCTCCGTGGGCCCGTGGTGGGCCCGGTGCCGGCAGGGTCGCCGGACGGGACGACCACGAGGGGGCCGTCGTCCACACCGCGGGCCGCCGTCCACAGATGCCGCCCCGGCCTGGTGGGTTGCCACCGGGTGTGACAGTGGAGGGGTGACGTCCGCCGCCGCGCCGCTCCCCCGGGACCTCCCGGGCGACGAGCTGCTCGCCGCGCTGCTGGCCGGCACCACCGACGACGACTCACCGGTCACCCACGTCCACCGGCTGCCGGTGCGCGCCGCCGCCCACGACGGCTGGCCGACCTGGACCCCGCCGGACCTCCGCGCCCGGCTGACCGCCCGCGGGGTCCGGGAACCCTGGGCGCACCAGGTCGCGGCCGCCGAGCTCGCGCACGCCGGGCAGCACGTCGTGGTCGCCACGGGGACGGCGTCGGGCAAGTCGCTGGCCTACCAGCTGCCCGCCCTCGCCGCGCTCGCCGCCGACCCGCGGGCCTGCGTGCTCTACCTGGCCCCCACGAAGGCGCTGGCCCGCGACCAGCTCGCCGCGGTGGCCGGGTTGGCGCCCCCCGGCGTCCGGCCCGCGGCCTACGACGGCGACACCCCGCAGGAGGAGCGCGACTGGGTGCGCCGGCACGCGCGGTGGATCGTGACCAACCCGGACATGGTGCACCGCGGCATCCTGCCGGCCCACCAGCGCTGGTCCTCGACCCTGCGCCGGGTGGCCTACGTGGTGGTCGACGAGTGCCACGCCTACCGCGGGGTGTTCGGCTCGCACGTGGGCCACGTGCTGCGCCGGCTGCAGCGGATCTGCCGGCGCTACGGCGCCGACCCGGTGTTCGTGCTGGCCTCGGCCACCGTGGCCGACCCGGCGCTGGCCGCCTCCCGGCTGGTCGGGGCACCCGTCACGGCCGTGACCGAGGACGGCTCGCCGCGGCCCGGTGCCACCTTCGCGCTGTGGGAGCCGCCGCTGACCGAGCGCACCGGTGAGCACGGCGCCCCCCTCCGCCGGTCGGCCGCCGCCGACGCGGCCGGGCTGCTCGCCGACCTGGTGCAGCAGGGCGCCCGCACGCTGGCCTTCGTCCGGTCCCGCCGGTCGGCGGAGTCCGTCGCCGACCAGGCGCGGCGGATCCTCGTCGACCGCGGCCGCGGCGACCTGGCCCGCCGGGTCGACTCCTACCGGGGCGGCTACCTGCCCGAGGAGCGCCGCGAGCTCGAGCGGTCGCTGTCGGCCGGGGAGCTGCTGGGGGTGGCGACGACCAACGCCCTCGAGCTGGGCATCGACATCGCCGGGCTCGACGCCGTGCTGCTCGCCGGCTACCCGGGCACCCTGGCCTCGCTGTGGCAGCAGGCCGGCCGGGCCGGGCGCGCGCAGCGGGAGTCGCTGGTGGTCTTCGTCGCCCGCGACGACCCGCTGGACCACTACCTGGCCCACCACCCCCAGGCGGTCTTCGGCCGGGCGGTCGAGGCGACCGTCACCGACCCCGGCAACCCCTACGTGCTCGGGCCGCAGCTGTGCTGCGCGGCGGCCGAGCTGCCGCTCACCGACGACGAGCTGGAGCTGTTCGGCGGCCCGGTCGCCCGGGCCGCGCTGGACGAGCTGGTGGCGGCCGGTCAGCTGCGCCGGCGCCCGACCGGGTGGTACTGGGCCGGTCGCGGCCGGCCCGACGTCGACATCCGCGGCTCCGGTGCCGAGCCGGTGTCGATCGTCGAGGGCTCGACCGGCCGGCTGCTGGGCACCGTGGACGGCGACGCGGCCCACTCGGCGGTGCACACCGGCGCGCTCTACGTGCACCGCGGCGAGACCTACGTGGTCGACGAGCTCGACGTCGAGGACGCCTGCGCCGCCGTGCACCCCGAGAGCCCCGAGTGGACGACGGTCGCCCGCGACGTCACCGACCTGTCGATCGTGGACGTCGCCACCACCCGGCGGCTGGGCACGGTCACCGCGCACACCGGCACCGTCGACGTGACCAACCAGGTGGTGGCCTACCAGCGCCGCCGGCTGGGCACCGGCGAGGTGCTCGCGGAGTTCCCGCTGGACCTGCCGGCCCGTCAGCTGCGCACCCGCGCGGTGTGGCTGACGCTGGACGAGCGCGCGATCCAGCGCGCCGAGGTGGACGACCGCGAGCTGCCCGGCGCCCTGCACGCCGCCGAGCACGCCGCGATCGGCATCCTGCCGCTGCTGGCCACCTGCGACCGCTGGGACCTCGGTGGGGTGTCGACCGCGCTGCACCCGGACACCGGCGCGGCGACGATCGTGGTCTACGACGGCCACCCCGGCGGCGCGGGGTTCGCCGAGCGCGGGCACGCGGTGCTTCGCCGGTGGCTGACGGCCACCCGGGCGACGGTGGCCACCTGCGAGTGCGAGTCCGGCTGCCCCTCGTGCGTGCAGTCGCCCAAGTGCGGCAACGGCAACGACCCGCTGGACAAGGCCGGCGCAGTGCGGGTGCTCGACGTCGTCCTCGACGAGCTGGCCGCGGCCGGGGACGTCGACGGGCCGGCGGACACCCCCGAGGACGACGACCCCCGGGGGCTCGGCGGCGCGTTCGCGCAGGCACGCGCCGGGACGTCGGCGGCGCACTCGCGGGCTCTGCGCCGCCGCGCCCAGCTGGGGGCCGCCCCCGCGGTCCGGGCGGTGCGCCGCCGCCCGCAGCCCGACGCCGCCGACCCGCCGGCGGCCGAGGACGACCCGTTCGCCGAGCCGCCCGAGGACGACCTGGTCTTCTGAGCCGTGCCACCTCAGGGGTCGGCGCCCCGCGGCACCGGCCCGGCCCGGGCGCGACCCGCGGCCTGGGTGACCCCGACCGGGCCCAGCTGGACCGGGACGGCCACCTCGACCGCGACCACGGCGTCGGGCCCGACCGTGCAGCTGGTCAGGTCGGCGCCGTTGGCCTGCGCGACGGCGCGACCGGTGTCGCACGCGGCCGGGTCGCCCAGCACGGCCCGCCCGGCGACCGCGAGGGCGGCGAGGTCGGCCGCCGCCCCGGCCCGGTGCCGGGCCACCACGGCGGCACCGACCAGCACCGTCGCGGCACCGACCAGCGCGAGCACCGCGGCCAGGGCCACGGTCCACACCGTCGCCGACCCCCGCTCCCCCCGGTCCGCCCCCCGCACCCGGTCGCCGCTCACCCGGCACCCGGTTCCACGAGCGCCGTCGCAGCCGCGGACACCGTGAGGGCCAGCGGCACCGGGCCCAGGGGGCGGACCCGGGCCGAGACGGTCACCGTGACCCGGTCCCCGGCCGTGCCGGTGCGCACGGTGGCGCCGTGCGGCCCGGCCCGGTCGACCAGCTCCACGACCGTCGTCGCGCTCTCCCCGCGGGCCGCCGCCCGGGCCCCCTCCCGTGCCGCGTCGACGCACCGCAGCTGGGCGCCCACCAGCACGACCGCGGCGACGGCCGCGGCCAGCACGAGCAGCAGGACCGGCAGCACCACCGCCGTCTCCGCGGTGACCATCCCCTGCTCGCGGGACCGGGCGGCGGCCACGCTCAGGCCAGCGTCGCGAGCGCCCGGGACACCAGAGCGCCCAGCCCGGCGACCACCGAGTCGCCGGTGACCACCTGGTAGAGCACCGCGGCGAACGCGCACGCCGCCACCGTCCCGACGGCGTACTCCGCCGTGCTCATCCCGTCCTCCGGGTCCGCGACCAGTCGCCGCCACCACCGCGCCATGTCCTGCCTCCTCGACCGGCCCGCTCGTCGGGCCACTCCCCGACCCTCGGGCCCGCCAGGGGTCCCCGGGCCGGGTCGCGCACATCTGTGGACGGCGCCCCCGGATGTGGACGACGGCGAGCACGACCGGCGTCGGTGTGCTCATCCCAGGACGTCCTCGGCGATGCCCAGCACCAGCGGGACGACGCCCAGGCACAGGAAGGCCGGCAGGAAGCACAGCCCCAGCGGCGCCAGCACCCACACCCCGGCCTGCTGCACCGCGGCGGCCGTGGCCGACCGCCGGGCCACCCGCAGGTCGGCGGCCAGCGCCTGCAGCGCCGGGACCACCGAGGACCCGGACTCCCCCGCCCGCACGACCACCCGGGCCAGCGCCGCGGCGTCGGCGGGCACGTCGTGCCAGGCGGTGCGGGCCGGTGCGCCCAGCTGCAACCGCCCGGCCACGACGTCCAGGGCCCGGCCCAGCGGTCCCCCGGTCGCCGTCGCCACCGCGCCGACGGCACCCGGCACCGGGGTGCCGGCGGCCAGGCACACCGCCAGCAGGTCGCACACCAGCGGCAGGTCGTCGCGGACCCGGACGCCGTCGTCCGGCCCGGCGGCCGCGTCCCGACGGGCCCACCGCTCGACACCGACGGCCACCCCCGCGGCCAGCAGCACCGACCCCGGCCCGACACCGCCCACGACCAGGACGACGCCCCCGGCCAGGGCACCGAGACCCCAGCGCCGGAGGGGGCCGGCCGGCTCGCCGACGACCGCCACGACGGGCCCGGGCCGGGTCAGCCGCGCTGCCGGCCCCGGTGCCCGTGGCCACACCACGAGCGCCGACGCGAGCAGGAGGAGGACGGTCATGCCCGCGCCGCCCGGTCGGCCAACCGGCCCGACCAGGTGATGCCGGCCGCCTCCAGCCCCACCCCGACCAGGAGCAGGACGGTGCCGACCGGGGTCGTGGTCAGCACCCGCCACGGGTCGGCGCCGATGCCGGCGCCCATGAGCAGCCCGAGCACGGGCAGGCCGGCCAGCACGACGGCGGAGGCGCGCGGACCGGACAGGGCGGCGCCCAGCTCGGCCCGGGTGCGCAACCCGGCGCGCAGGTCGTCCTCGGCAGCGGTGACCACGGCGGCCAACGAGCACCCGGTGCGGGCGCTGACCCGGGCTGCGGTGACCACCCGGGCCAGCGCTGCCCGGGCCTCGTCCGGCAGGTCGGCGACCACCGTCGCCGCGCCCAGGGCGGGGGCCAGCGCCGCCGCGGCCACCGGGTGCGGGCAGCTCCCCACCGCCGTACCCGTGGCGTCGGCCAGCGAGCGGCCGGCCCGGAGCTCGGCGGCCAGCACACCCAGTGCCTCGGCCAGCGCCCGCACCTGGTCCAGCGCGTCCCGGGACCGCGCCCCCGACCGCCACGCCCGGGCGGCTCCCCACGCCCCGGCGGCGGCCACCCCGGCCACCACCGGCGTGCTCAGCACCGCACCGAGCGCCCCCGCGCCGGCGACGGCCGCCCAGGTCAGCGGCACCTCCGGCCGGGCCGGCCGTCGTCCGGGCCGCAGCCGGGCGAGGACCACCACCCGGGGCCAGCAGAGCGCGGCCGCCGCCAGGCACAGCAGGGCGCCGGTCACGGCAGCCCGAGCAGGTCGGCCAGCCCGCCGGCGGCCGGCGCGCTGCCGCCGTCGGCCCGCCACCCCGGGACCACCCGCACGAGCTCGCCGTCCCGGTGGACCAGGCCGATCTCGTCGACCCGACGCCCCGTCGGTGCGCGGCGCAGGTGGACCACGACCGACAGCGCGGCGGCGGCCTGGCTGTGCACCGCGGCCCGGTCCAGCCCGGCGGCGGTGCCCAGGGCCTCGAGCCGGGCGGGGACGTCGCCGGCCCGGTTGACGTGCAGGGTGCCGCACCCGCCGTCGTGCCCGGTGTTGAGCGCGGCCAGCAGGTCGACGACCTCGCCTCCCCTGACCTCCCCCACGACCAGCCGGTCGGGACGCATCCGCAGGGCCTGCCGCACCAGGTCGCGCAGGCCGACCGCCCCCACGCCCTCCACGTTGGCCGGGCGGGTCAGCAGCCGGACGACGTGCGGGTGGGCCGGGTCGAGCTCGGCGGCGTCCTCGCAGAGCAGCAGCCGCTCGGTCGGGTCGGCCAGCCCCAGCAGCGCCGAGAGCAGCGTCGTCTTGCCCGTGCCGGTGCCACCGGTGACCAGGAACGCGACCCGCTGCCGCACCACGGCGGTGAGCAGCTCCGCCGACCGGCCGGGCAGCGAGCCCGCGGCGACGAGGTCCGGGAGCGCCAGCCGGGCCCGCCGCAGCACCCGGAGGGACAGGCAGGTGCCGCTGCCGGAGACCGGGGGCAGCACCGCGTGCAGCCGGGTGCCGTCGGGCAGGCCGACGTCGACCCACGGCGCGGCGTCGTCGAGCCGGCGTCCGGCGGACCCGGCCAACCGCACCGCGAGCCGACGGACCGCGTCGTCGTCGACGAACCGGACCGCCGCGCGCTCGAGACCGGCCCCGCGGTCGACCCAGACGTGGTCGGGCCCGACCACGAGCACGTCGGTGGTGCCCGGGGTGCGCAGCAGCGGTTCGAGGACCCCGGCACCGGCGAACTCGTCGACCGCGGCGCGGACGGCGGTGAGCACGTCGCCGTCCCCGAGCAGCCCGGCGCTCTCCTGCCGGACCAGCGCGGCGACCGTGGCCTGGTCGGGCCGGGTGGCGCCGGTGGCCAACCGGGCCCGCACCCGGTCGACCAGCGGCTCAGGCACGGACCACCGCACCGGCGGCACCGGCCGTGAGCAGCCGGCGGACCACCTGGCCCAGCGGGGTGCGCGCCCCCACCTGGGGTGGCTCGCCCCGCTCACCGCGGGCCGGTGCGGAGCGGTCGTGCACCAGCTCGGCGACCACCTGGCGCCCCAGGGCGGTCGTGATCTCGGCCGGACCCAGCCCACCGGGCGAGGTGCGGGCGACCAGCGCGGCCCGCCCCCAGGCGGGGTCGGCCAGCAGCGCCCCGGCGGCGGCCAGCGCCCGCACCCGGCCGGGCACCACGAGCACGGCGAGGTCGGCGTCGGCGAGCACCTGCTCGGCGACCCCGGGGTCGGCCCGGTGCGGGAGGTCGACGACCACCGGGTGCCCGTCGGCCCGCGCCGCCGCGACCACCGCGGCGAGCGCACCGGGCGGCACCGCGGACGGCACCTCCCGCGACGGTGCCAGGACGTGCACCCCGTGGGCGTGCGGCAGGGAGGCGACGACCGCGGCGCCGTCGACCCGACCGCGGAGCCCGGCGAGGTCGGGCCAGCGCAGACCGTCGGCCCACTCGGCCCCCAGCAGCAGGTCCAGCCCGCCGCCGCCCGGGTCGGTGTCGACCAGGACGGCACCCCGTTCCCCCGGCACGGACAGCGCGAGCGCTGTCGCCAACGTGCTGGCCCCCGCACCGCCGCACGCCCCGGAGACGACCAGCAGGGCCCCCGGCTCGACCGGGTCGCGGACCGCCCGGGCCGCCCGCTCGACCAACCAGCCCTCGTCGCGGGGCAGCACCACGACCCGCTCGGCGCCGACCGCCAGCGCCGCCTCGAAGCCCTCGCCGTCGAGCTCCGCCCGGCTGGCCACCACGACGCCGGGCCGCCGCGGCAGGGCCCGGACGGCGGCCGCGCCCAGCGCATCGGCGCCGAGCACCACCAGCGGCGCCGCCCGGTGGGCCCGGCGCAGCGCGGCGCCGCCGTGGGTCAGCTCCGGGATGGTGCCGGCCGCCGCGAGCAGGTGCAGCAGCTCGTCGACCAGGCCGTCGTCGGAGCTGATGACGAGGGGATGGGGTCCGGTGCGTTCGTCCACCCGGGCAGTGAGCGCCACCGCGGTGGTCCGTGGCGGGTCCGGCGAGGATCTGTGGACAACCCCTCCGGGTGTGGACGACGGCGTGCCGGAGGTCGGCGGGGTCTGCTAGCCCTAGCCTCGTGCCCCATGAGACCCGACGGACCCCGCAGCGCGGTGTTCTTCGACCTGGACAAGACCGTGATCGCCAAGTCCAGCACGCTGGCCTTCGGCCGGCCGTTCTTCCAGGGCGGGCTGATCAACCGGCGCGCGGTGCTCAAGGGCGCCTACGCGCAGTTCGTGTTCTCCCTGGCCGGGGCGGACGCGGTGCAGATGGAGCGCATGCGGGCGCAGATCACCGCGATGTGCACCGGGTGGCAGGTGGACGTGGTGCACGACATCGTCCGGGAGACCCTGCACTCGATCGTCGACCCGCTGGTCTACGCCGAGGCCGTCGACCTCGTCGAGGCGCACCGGGCGGCCGGTCGCGAGGTGGTGATCGTCTCCAGCAGCGGCGCCGAGATGGTCGAGCCGATCGGCGAGATGCTCGGGGTGGACCGGGTGGTGGCCACCCGCATGGTGGTGGTCGACGGGCGCTACACCGGCGAGATCGAGTTCTACGCCTACGGCGAGGGCAAGGCGCAGGCCATGCGCGAGGTGGCCGCCGAGCGCGGGTACGACCTGGCCGACTGCCACGCCTACTCCGACTCGATCACCGACCTGCCCATGCTCGAGGCGGTCGGCCACCCCACGGCGGTGAACCCCGACCGGGGCCTGCGCCGGGCCGCGGCCGAGCGGGGGTGGCCGGTGCTGGAGTTCCGCCGACCGGTGGCGTTGAGCTCCCGCACGACCCAGCGCACCCAGGTGGTCACCGGTGCGGCGGTCGGCGTGGGCGCCGCCGTCGTCGGGCTGGCCTGGTTCGTGCGCCGGCGGGCCCTGCGCGCCTGATGGTCGCCGAGCTCCGGCACCGCGACCTGCTCGCGCCGCTGTGGCGCGTGGTGGTGGCCTTCCGGCTGGTGGCCTGGGTGCTCGCCGTCCTGGGGTGGTTCCGGGAGCGGACGGACTACCCGGGGATGGTCGCGCCGCTGGCGGTGCTGGCCGCGATGGCGGTCTGGACGGTGGTGGTCACCGCCGCCTACAGCCGCGCCGCGGGTCGTCGCACCCGGATGACCCTGCTCGACCTCGGGGTGACCGTGCTGCTGCTGGCCGCCACGCTGGCCACCCAGCCGGCCGGCGCGTTCGGCGAGGGCGCCCCGATCGTCACCTCGATCTGGGTGGCCGGCCCGGCCCTGGCCATGGGCCTGGTCCGCGGTCGGGACGGCGGCCTGGTCGGTGCGCTGGTGGTCTGGGCGGCGGTGACCGCGCTGCGCGGCTACGTCGGCGACCGCGAGGTGTTCAACCTGACGCTGCTGGTCCTCACCGCCGTCCTGCTGGGGTACGCCGCCACCATCACCCGGCGGGCCGAGCTGGCCCTGCGCGAGGCGGCGGCCGCCCAGGCGGCGGCGGCGGAGCGCGAGCGGCTGGGTCGGGCGGTGCACGACGGCGTGCTGCAGGTGCTGGCCGCCGTGCGGCGCCGCGGGGGCGACCCCGAGCTGACCCGGCTGGCCGCCGTGCAGGAGGTCGCCCTCCGCGGCCTGCTCACCACCGGCCCCGAGGTGGCCGTGGGCACGGCCGACCTGGGCACGGCGCTGCGCCTGCTGGCGACCCCCGACGTCGAGGTGGCCGGCCCGGCCGAACCGGTCGAGCTGGCCGCGCACACCACGGCCGAGGTCACCGCCGCGGTCCGCGAGGCGCTGGCCAACACCGTCGAGCACGCCCCCGGGGCGCACGCCTGGGTGTCGCTGGAGCCGGCCGACGACGAGGTGGTCGTGGTGGTCCGCGACGACGGCCCCGGCATCGCCGAGGGCCGGCTGCCGGTCGCCGAGCGCGAGGGCCACCACGGCGTGCGCTCGTCGATCTGCGGCAGGCTGGCCGACCTGGGCGGGTCCGCCGTCCTGCACACCGGCCCGGGCCAGGGCACCGAATGGGAGCTCACGATCCCGAGGGGGACCGACCGATGACGACGGTGATGGTGGTCGACGACCACCCGATGTGGCGCGAGGCCGTCGAGCGCGACCTGGTCGCCCGCGGGTTCGAGGTGGTGGCCACGGCCGGCGACGCCGGCGCCGCGGTGCGCCGGGCGCTGGCCGTGCGCCCCGACGTCGTGGTCATGGACCTGCAGCTGGGCACCGGGTCGGGTGTCGACGCCACGCGCGACGTCGTGGCCGCCCTGCCGACCACCCGGGTGCTCGTGCTCTCGGCCAGCGCCGAGCAGGTCGACGTCCTGGAGGCGGTCAAGGCCGGGGCGTCGGGCTACCTCGTGAAGTCCTCGTCCGCCGACGAGCTGGCCGACGCGGTGACCCGCACGGCGGCCGGCGACGCGGTCTTCTCCGCCGGCCTGGCCGGGCTGCTGCTGGGTGAGTACCGGCGGCTGCAGGCCGGCCCGGACGACGGCGCCCCCCGGCTGACCGACCGCGAGACCGAGGTGCTCAAGCTGGTCAGCCGCGGGCTGTCGGCCAAGGCCATCGCCGAGCGGCTGGTGCTGAGCCACCGCACGGTCGAGAACCACGTGCAGAACACCCTGCGCAAGCTGCAGCTGCACAACCGGGTCGAGCTGACCCGCTACGCCATCGAGCACGGGCTGGCCGACCCCGACACTGCATGACCATGCGGCAGGGTGCATAATCTCCAACCGTGTCCAAGGTCCTGACGTCCCTGCCCGTCGGCGAGCGTGTCGGCATCGCCTTCTCCGGGGGTCTCGACACCTCCGTGGCGGTCGCCTGGATGCGCGACAAGGGCGCGGTGCCCTGCACGTACACCGCCGACATCGGCCAGTACGACGAGACCGACATCGGGTCGATCCCCGGTCGTGCGGCCCAGTACGGCGCCGAGCTCTCGCGGCTGGTCGACTGCCGCGCCGCGCTGGTCGAGGAGGGCCTGGCCGCGCTGACCTGCGGCGCCTTCCACATCCGCTCGGGTGGGCGCGCCTACTTCAACACCACCCCGCTGGGCCGCGCGGTCACCGGCACGCTGCTGGTGCGCGCGATGCTCGAGGACGGCGTGCAGATCTGGGGCGACGGCTCGACCTTCAAGGGCAACGACATCGAGCGGTTCTACCGCTACGGGCTGCTGGCCAACCCGAGCCTGCGGATCTACAAGCCGTGGCTGGACGCCGACTTCGTCACCGAGCTCGGCGGCCGCAAGGAGATGAGCGAGTGGCTGGTCGCCCACGACCTGCCCTACCGCGACTCCACCGAGAAGGCCTACTCCACCGACGCCAACATCTGGGGTGCCACCCACGAGGCGAAGTCCCTCGAGCACCTGGACGTCCCGCTGGAGGCCGTGCAGCCGATCATGGGCGTGCGGTTCTGGGACCCGTCGGTCGAGATCGAGCCCGAGGACGTCACGATCGGCTTCGAGCAGGGCCGCCCGGTGAGCATCGACGGCGCGCGCTTCGACTCCGACGTCGACCTGGTGCTGGCGGCGAACGCGATCGGCGGCCGGCACGGCCTGGGCATGAGCGACCAGATCGAGAACCGGATCATCGAGGCCAAGAGCCGCGGGGTCTACGAGGCGCCGGGCATGGCGCTGCTGCACATCGCCTACGAGCGGCTGGTCAACGCCATCCACAACGAGGACACCCTCGAGACCTACCACCGCGAGGGCCGTCGGCTCGGCCGGCTCATGTACGAGGGGCGCTGGCTGGACCCGCAGGGGCTGATGCTGCGGGAGTCCCTGCAGCGCTGGGTGGGTGCGGCGATCACCGGGTCGGTCACGCTGCGGCTGCGGCGCGGTGAGGACTGGACGATCCTCACGACCGACGGTCCCTCGTTCAGCTACCACCCGGACAAGCTCTCGATGGAGCGCACGACCGACTCCGCCTTCGGGCCGGTCGACCGGATCGGCCAGCTGACCATGCGGAACCTGGACATCGCCGACTCCCGGTCGAAGCTCGAGCAGTACGCCGCGATCGGCATGCTGGGCTCGCACGCCGACCTGGTGGGCGACCTCGAGGCCGGCGGCGCGGACGCCATCGCCTCCCGCGGCGAGGCCTCCGAGGAGGACCAGATGCTCGACCGCGCCGCCATGGAGGTCGGGAACGACTAGTGGCGTGGTGGCAGCTGCTGCTCGGCGTGCTGGCCGGGTCGGTGCTGCTCTACGTCGTCCTGCTCGCGCTGCTGTGGGGGTACGCCCGGCTGCACCCCGACACCGTCTCCGCCCGCGAGGCGCTGCGGCTGCTGCCCGACGTCGTCCGGTTCATCAAGCGGTTGGCCGGCGACGGGTCGCTGCCCCGCGGCGTCCGCGTGCGGCTGGGGCTGCTGCTGGTCTACCTGGCCTCGCCGGTGGACCTGGTGCCCGACGTGGTCCCGGTGATCGGGTACGCCGACGACGCCGTGGTGGTCGCGCTCGTGCTGCGCTCGGTCGTGCGCGCCGCCGGCCCGGAGGCGCTGGACCGGCACTGGCCGGGCAGCACGACCGGCCTGCAGCTGGTGCGCCGGCTGGCCGGGATCAGCGCTTCAGGGCCTGCCTGACCCGGTCGAGCACGGGGGTCGCCCGCTCCAGCAGCGGCCCGGCCTCCTCCTTGGCCCGCTCGGCCAGGGTGCTGACGGTCGACTGCGGGTCGAAGGCGCGGGCCGCGGCGGTCAGCGCCGCCACCTCGTCGGCGGCGAGGTCGAGGTCGGCGGCAGCGGCGTTGAACTCCAGCTGCTCCACGCTCGAGGCCCCGGGGATGGCCACGGTGCGGGGCTGGGCCAGGAGCCAGGCCAGCGCCGCCTGCGCCGGGGCCACGTGGTGCGCGTCGGCGACCTCGCGCAGCACAGCCAGCAGCGGCTCGACCCGGCGCAGGTTCTCGGTGCCGAACAGCTTGTTCATCGCCCGCACGCCGCCGGGGCGGTTGTCCACGCCGTACTTCCCGCCGAGCAGCCCCTGGGCGAGCGGGCTGTAGGCGATGACCAGGCGGTCCTCGGCCTCCGCGAAGGGCACCAGGTCGTCGAGCGGACCGGCGGCGGCGAGGGAGAACTCGACCTGGTTGCTGATGACCGGCCGGCCCAGGGCCTCGTCGGCCAGCCGCCACCGGTCGAGGGTGTAGTTCGAGACGCCGACGGCGCCGATGCGGCCCTCGTCGAGCAACGCGCCCATGCCCTTCATCGTCACGGTGTCCGGGACGACGGGGTTGGGCTGGTGCACCTGGTACAGCGGGATGCGGCGCACCCCGAGCCGCTGCGCGCTGCCCTGCCACGCCTTGCGCACCAGCTTGGGGAACGGGGCGATCGGCAGCACCTTCGAGGCCAGGACGACGTCGTCGCGCTGCTCCCCCAGCGCCGCGCCCAGGATCCGCTCGCTCTTGCCCGGCCCGTGCACCTCGGCGGTGTCGAACAGGGTGATGCCCAGCTCCAGGGCCCGCCGGACGATCGCGGTGGCCCCGGCGTCGGCGTAGTCGTCGCCGTAGCCCCACTCCCGGGACCCGAACTGCCAGGTGCCCAACCCGATCCGGGAGACAGGGCCGAGTCCGTCGACGGTGAGTGAACGCATGCCCCCACCCTGCCCGTTCCGGAGGGGGACTACCCGCGGAGGAGGGACTCGCAGATGGCCAGGCCCTCGACGGCGCCGAGCTCGGTGGCGCGGCAGCAGTGGGCCAGCCAGCCGGCGACGCCGTCGGCCGTGCCGCTGCGGTAACCGGCCAGCGCCTCGGCGTACGCGGGGGCGCCCAGCTCGGCGAAGCCCACCTCCGGGACCGACACGGCCTTCGGGTCCAGGCCGCGGGCGATGCCGGTCAGCCGGCCGGCGGCCCGGGCCACCACACCGCTGCCGACGGCGAAGGGCTCGACCGCGGCCAGCTCGCCGTGCACCACCGCGGCGATCAGCACCGCGGGCGCCGTCGTCGCGCCGGTGATCAGGCCGAACACCCCGCCCAGGCGGCCGCTGGCCTGCACCGACGGCCGGCCCAGGTCGGCGGTGGGCACCAGGTCGGCGGCGGCCAGCACGTGCATGCGGGCCAGCACCTGGCCCGGCGCGCGGTCCCAGGTGTCGACCATCGAACCCAGCGCGACCGACACCCGGAGCGCGCCCTGCAGGGTCGGCTCGCTGACGTCGCCGGTGCGCACCTGCGCCAGCGGGACGTCGACGCCCTCGAGCGACGCCGAGGCGCGGGCCCCGCGCAGCGCCGACTCGGAGCTGACGCCCGCGGACTCCCGGCGCAGCACCTTGTGCCCGAGCAACCGGTCGACGGCGGTGCGGGCGGCGTCGGCGGCGTCGCGCACGCCCGGGAGGTCCAGCAGCGGCGCCAGCGGGTCCGGTCCGGTCGGCCGGGTGGGACGCGGGGCCGCCCGACGGGTGCCGAGGCCCGCGGCACCGGGGCCGTCCGTGGGGGGCCGCATGGGGATCGTCACGCTGCGACGGTAGCGGCGCCCCTAGGCTCCCCCTCGATGACCACGCTCCTGCTCGTCCGGCACGGACAGAGCACCTGGAACGCCGCCGGCCTCATGCAGGGGCAGACGGCGCACGTGCCGTTGACCGAGCTGGGCCACGAGCAGGCCCGCGGGGCGGCCGCCCAGCTGAAGGCCGCCGGGCCCGGCGCCATGGTGGCCAGCGATCTGCACCGCGCCGTCCAGACCGCCGAGCACTGCATGGCGGCCACCGGCCGCCGGTTCACCACCACACCCGCGCTGCGCGAGCAGGGCTACGGCGTGCTGGAGGGCCGGCCCTCCCGCGAGCTGTGGGACCTCGTCGACTGGACCGACGTGCACTGGTCGGCCGACGGCGGCGAGTCGCTGGCCCAGCTGCACGCCCGGGTCGCCGACTACCTCGCAGACCTGCAGGCGCGGCCGCCCGCCGACGTCGTCGCCCTCGTCACCCACGGCGACACCATCCGGGCCGCCCAGGCGGTGGTGGCCGGCGACGGCCCCGAGGCCATGCCGCACGTGACCCCGCACAACGGCTCGATCACCCGGCTCGAGCTGTGAGCCGCACCCTGGTGCTCGGCGGCTCGCGGTCGGGCAAGTCCGCGCACGCCGAGTCCCTGCTCGAGGGCCGGGACGACGTCACCTACCTGGCCACGTCCGACCCGCGCCCGGACGACGCCGAGTGGCAGGAGCGGATCACCGCGCACCGCGCCCGCCGGCCGGCGAGCTGGACGACGAAGGAGACCACCAACCCCGGCGAGCTCGTGCTGCCCGGCACCTACCTGGTCGACTCGGTGACCACCTGGGTGACCGCGATGATGGACGCCAGCGGGGTCTGGGACGGCGGGCAGCGGGCCGCCGACCGGCTCTCGCGGCGGGTCGACGAGCTGCTCGAGGCGTGGGTGATGACCCCGGCGCACGTGGTGGCGGTCAGCGACGAGGTGGGCCTGGGCGTCGTGCCGGAGACGGCGTCGGGCCGGTTGTTCCGGGACACCCTGGGGTCGGTGAACCAGCGGTTGGCCGCCACCGCCGACGAGGTGTGGTTCGTCGTCGCCGGGCTGCCCCAGCGCCTGCGGTGAGGGCCGCCTTCGCCTGGTTGACCGTCGCGCGGGTGCCGGGCAACCCGTCGCCGCGGGGCGTGCTGCCGTGGGCGCCGCTGGTCGGCCTGGTGCTGGGCGACCTGGCGTCGCTGACCGGCTGGCTGGGCGCCCGGTACGCCTCGCCGCTGGTCGGGGCCGTGCTGGCCGTGGCGCTGCTGGCCTGGTCGACCCGGGGTCTGCACCTGGACGGCCTGGCCGACACCGCCGACGGCCTGGGTCCGCTGCGTGGCCGGGAGCGGGCGCTGGAGGTCATGCGGGCCGGGGACGTCGGGCCCTTCGGCGTCGCCACGTTGGTGCTGACGCTGCTGCTGCAGGTGGCCTGCCTGGCCCAGCTGCTCACCCTGGACGGCGGCTGGCTCGCGCTGTGGACGGCGGTCGTGGCCGCCCGGCTCGCGATGTCGCGCTGCGGCCTGCCCGGGGTGCCGGTGGCCGCCGGTTCGTCCCTGGGCGCCGCGGTGGCCGGCACGGTCTCGCGGGTGTGGCTGGCCGGGTGCGCGGCGGTCGCCGTCCTGTGCGTGCTGGGGACCGCGGTGTGGCTGGGCGACGCCGCTGCCGGGCTGCGGCTGGTGGGGGCCGCCGTCCTCGGCCTGGCCGCCGGCGAGCTGCTGCACCGCCGGGCGCGTGCCCGGCTGGGCGGGGTGAACGGCGACGTGATGGGCGCCGCCGGCGAGGTCACCACCACCGCCACCCTGCTGGCCGCTGCGGTGCTCCTGACCCGGTGACCGCCCGCTTCGACGACCTGGTGGCCGGCACCGCGCTGGCGTTCGGCGCCCCCACCCGCACCGTCGTCGCCACGGCGGTGGCCGACATCGTCCCGGTGCTGCGCGAGGTCCAGCAGGCGGTCGCCGCGGGGGCGTGGGCGTACGGGTTCCTCTCCTACGAGGCGGCGCCCGGGCTGGACCCCTCGCTCGCCGTCCGGCCGCCCGGGCGCGACGACCCGCCGCTGGTCTGGTTCGGGCTCACCACCGCGCCGACGCCGACGCCCGCCCTCGCGCCCGGCGGTTCCCCGTTGGCCTGGCGGCTGGACCGCACCGACGACGAGCACGCCCGTGCGGTCGAGCAGGTGCGCGAGCTGGTCGCCGCCGGGGAGACCTACCAGGTGAACCTGACCGACCGGCTGCGCGCGCCCTGCCCCGACCCGGCCGCGCTGCACGCCGCCCTCGTGCGCGCCCAGCGGTGCGCGTACGGCGCCCTGCTGGACACCGGCACGCACACGATCGCCTCGGCCAGCCCGGAGCTGTTCCTCGAGTGGGCCGGCCGCCGGGTGCGCACGCGGCCGATGAAGGGCACGGCGCCCCGCGGCCGGACGACGGCCGAGGACCGCGCCGCCACCGCGGCCCTGCTGGCCAGCCCGAAGGAGCGGGCCGAGAACGTGATGATCGTGGACCTGCTGCGCAACGACCTGGGCCGGGTGGCGGAGACCGGCAGCGTCGAGGTGGCCGAGCTGTTCGCCCTCGAGCGGTACCCGACCGTGTGGCAGCTGGTCAGCGAGGTGCGGGCCACGCTGCGCCCCGACGTCGGGCTGGTCGAGCTGCTGGCGGCCACCTTCCCCTGCGGGTCGGTGACCGGCGCCCCCAAGGCCGCGGCCATGCAGGCGATCGCCGCACTCGAGGAGTCGCCGCGCGGGGTCTACTGCGGGGCCGTGGGCTGGTTGGCCCCACCCGGTGCGCCGGTCGAGGGCCGGTTCTCCGTCGCCATCCGGACGGCGGTCGTCGCGCACGGCGAGGCCGTCTACGGCGCCGGCGGGGGCATCACCTGGAGCTCGGACGCCGCCGCCGAGCGCCGCGAGCTGCGCGCCAAGGCGGCGGTGCTCACCGCCCCGACCGCGGAGTTCGAGCTGCTGGAGACCCTGGGGCACACCGCCGCCGGCGGTTTCACCCACCTGCCCGAGCACCTCGCCCGGCTGACCGACTCGGCGGCGTACTGCGGCTTCGCCTGCGACCACGTCGAGGTGGTCGTCGCGCTGGAGGAGGCCGTCGCCGGCCGGACGGCGAGCCGGGTGCGGGTGACCCTCGACCGCGCGGGCCGCGTGCAGGTGGTGGTGACCGACCCGCCGGCCCCCACCGGCCCGGTGCGGTTGGCGGTGGACACCGTGCCGGTGGACTCGGCCGACCCGTGGCTGCAGCACAAGACCACCCGCCGCGACGTCTACACCGCAGCCGCGGCCCGGCACCCCGGGGCCGACGACGTGGTGCTGGTGAACGAGCGCGGCGAGGTCACCGAGACCACGATCGCCACCCTCTGCGTACAGCTCGGGGGCCGGTGGTGGACCCCGCCGACGACCTCGGGCTGCCTACCGGGCACCGCCCGCGCGCGGCTGCTCGCCGAGGGGGCGCTGCAGGAGCGGGTGCTGACCGTGGCCGACCTGCACGCCGCGCAGGAGCTGGCGGTGGCCAGCTCCCTGCGCGGCCACCGCCCCGCCGTCCTGCTCGCACCGTCGGGGTCCGGCTGAGCCGATGGGACGCACGGCTGCTGCGCAGGACGTCGCCCACCCGCGGACGGGTCAGGCCAGCGCGGAGGTGTCGAGCACGAAGCGGTAGCGGACGTCGCCGTCGGCCAGCCGGTCCAGGGCCTGCTGCACGCGGGCGGCGGGCAGGACCTCCACGTCGGCGACCACGCCGTGGTCCGCGCAGAACTGCAGCATCTCCCGGGTGGCCGGCAGCCCGGCGCTGCCCGAGGAGGTCAGCTTCTTGCGCCCGACCAGCAGGTCCATGATCTGCACGGTCACCGGACCCAGGTCGCCCAGCGAGCACAGCGCCCCGTCGACGGCCACCGTGCGCAGCAGCGGGCCCAGGTCGTGCGGGACCGCGACGGTGTCCACGACCAGGTCGAAGGTGTCGGCCACCGCGGCCATCGCCCGCTCGTCGGTGCTCGTCACCAGCGCGGTCGCCCCCAGCGCGCGGGCGTCGTCGGCCTTGCCCGCCGTCCGGCTGAGCACCGTGACCTCGGCACCCAGGGCGACCGCGAGCTTGACCGCCAGGTGCCCGAGCCCGCCCAGCCCGACGACCGCGACACGGCTGCCCGGACCCACCCCGGCCGCACGCAGCGGCTCCCACACCGTGGCACCGGCGCACAGCAGCGGTGCGGCCGCCGCCGGGTCCAGCCCGGCCGGCAGCGGGTGCACGAACGACGCGCGGACGACGACCTCGCCGGCCCACATCCCCAGCGTCGGGGTGCCGTCCACCCGGTCGGTGCCGCCGTAGGTGAGCGTCGGGAACTGCGCACACCAGTTCTGCTGCCCGGCCCGGCACATCGCGCACTCACCGCACGAGTCCACGATGTTGCCCACGGCGACGACGTCCCCGACGGCGAACTCCGCGACCTCCGCGCCGACCGCGAGGACGGTGCCGGTGGCCTCGTGCCCGGGCACCAGCAGCGGGTCACCGACCTGCCGGGCGCGGAGGGCGTGCAGGTCGGTGTGGCAGACGCCGCACCAGTCGACCCGCACGGCGACGTCGTCCGGGCGGAGCTCGCGGCGGGTGATCGACCGGGGCGCGACGGTGGTGGCGTCGCCGTCCAGGGCGAGGGCGGTGGTGGTGCGCATCGGTTCCTCCTCGTCGACAGACAGACCGTTCGGTCTGCCCCGGATCCGACCGTACACGAGAACAGACCAACCGGTCTGTCTATCCTGGGACGGTGACCGGAGACCTGGAGCTGACCGCCCGCGGCGAGGCCACCCGGCAGCGCATCGTGGCCGCGGCGACCGCCGAGTTCGCCGCGCACGGCATCGCCGGCGCCCGGGTCGAGCGGATCGTCGCCGAGGCCCGCACCAACAAGGCCCAGCTCTACGGCTACTTCGGCGGCAAGGACCAGCTCTTCGACGCCATCTTCGCCGCGTCGCTGCACCGGATCACCGACGTCGTCCCCATCGACGGCGACGACCTGGCCGACTGGGCCGTGCGGCTCTACGACGAGTACCTGGTCCGCCCCGACCTCATCCGGCTGGCCACCTGGTACCGGCTCGAACGGCGCCCCGCCGGCCACCTGACCGAGCACACCGAGCAGCTCGAGCCCGTCAAGCTCGACGCCGTGGCCGCGGCCCAGGCGGCCGGCCGGGTGGTCGCCGGCGACCCGCACGACGTCATGGCCCTGGTCATCGCGATGTCGATGGCCTGGTCACCGGTCAGCAACGTGTACGCCGCGACCGCCGACGAGGACGAGTCGGTGCACGACCGGCGCCGGGACCTGCTGCGCCGCACCGTCACCGCCGCGGTCACGCCGGGCGATTGACCGGAGCCGCCGGGGCGTGAACTGTGTCCGCCCACCCCGACCGGCACGATGACGCCATGATCTGGAGGAGGCGAGCCGAACAACCCCTCGGCGACATGTCGATGGCCGATCTCGTCCGCGCCTACCGCCGGATCGACCGCGGACCCGAGAGCGCGCCCGGGCGCGCCGACCGGCTGGACGCGATGGCGGTGGAGGTGCTGCGCCGGACGCCCGGTGACGCGGCCTTCTGGTTCGACCGGGCCATGTACGCGAAGTGGCGCCGTGACTGGACGGCGTCCCGCGAGCTCGGCGTGCGCGGTCTCGAGCGGATCCCCGCCGACCAGCACGAAGGCGAGCCGATGGCGTGGAACCTCGGCATCGCCGCGACGGCGTTGCGCGACTGGCCGACGGCCCGCAAGGCCTGGCGGGCCTTCGGCATCGAGCTCGACGGCTCCGACGACGACCCGGTCGATGCCGACCTCGGTCCCTGCCCGGTGCGGCTCAACCCGGAGCCACGGTTCATCGGTGAGCCGGAGCTGACCCTCGACGGGCAGGTGTGGGACGGAGGTCGTCTGGGGCATCCGGGTCGATCCGGCGCGCATCCAGATCCGCAACGTCCCCCTGCCGACATCCGGACACCGGTTCGGCGACGTCGTCCTCCACGACGGCGATCCCCACGGCACACGGGTGCTCGACGGCCACGATGTGCCGGTCTTCGACGAGATCCAGTTGTGGGAGAGGTCCTCGGTGCCCACCTGCAGCGTGGTCCTCACCGTCTCGCACGACGACGACCTGGACGAGCTGCTGTCGGATCTCGACCGAGCCGGACTGACCGGCGAGAACTGGACCACCAGCGTGCGCATGCTGTGCGCAGCGTGCTCGTCGGGGAGCCCAGGTGCGCACGACCACCCGTTCGGCAGCTCTGACGGCGGGGACCGGACGCTGGGCATCTCCGGGCACGCCGAAGCCGTCGAGGCGGTCCTGGCGGGGTGGCGCGACCGACGCGAGGGCCGTGGACACGGCCGGGTAGCGGTCGAACTGGCCTGAGCGAGCCGGGTGTCAGCGAATTCCTGCGGGTGTCCGGTCATCGTGATGGCCGGACACCCGCAGGGATCCGCGGACACCCCGCCGGCCTCAGCTGACGGAGACCAGGTCCACGACGAAGACCAGGGTGGCGCCGCCCGGGATGGGGCCCTGGCCGTTCGCGCCGTAGCCGAGGTCGCTGGGGATGGTGATGTACCGGCGTCCGCCGACGGCCATCCCCTGCACACCCTGGTCGAAGCCCTCGATCACCTGGCCGGCACCGGCGGTGAAAGGCAGGGTCTCGTCAGCGCCCCGGTTCCACGACGCGTCGAACACCTCGCCGCTCTCGTAGAACGCGCCCACGTACTTGACCTCGACCGCCGAGCCCGCCTCCGCGACGGCGCCGTCGCCGACGACCACGTCGGCCACCACCAGCCCGCACGGCGGCAACGCGTCGGTGGCCGGCACCTCGGGCTCGGTGGCGAGGTCGGTGGACACCGAGGACGGCGGCTGCGCGGTGGGGTCGGCGCTCTGGCAGGTCGCGGTCGGCTGCGCCGCGGCGTCCCCGCCCTCACCGGAACCGCAGGCGCTCAGCAGCAGCGCGACGGGCAGGACGAGCAGGGTGGAGCGGCGGATCACGGGGTCCTCTCGGCGGGGGTGCGGGGGCCGGCCTCGAGGTCGCCCTCGGTCTCCAGGTAGGCCTGCTTCAGCTCGGCGAGCAGCTGGGGGTCTGGCTCGGCCCACAGCTTGCGGTCGGCGGCCTCGAGCAGCCGCTCGGCGATGCCGTGCAGCGCCCACGGGTTGGACTCCTCCAGGAACGCGCGGTTCTCGGGGTCCAGCACGTAGCTCTGGGTCAGCTTCTCGTACATCCAGTCGGCGACCACGCCGGTGGTGGCGTCGTAGCCGAACAGGTAGTCGACGGTCGCGGCCATCTCGAAGGCGCCCTTGTAGCCGTGCCTGCGCATCGCGGCGATCCACTTCGGGTTGACCACCCGGGCGCGGAACACCCGGGAGGTCTCCTCGACCAGCGAGCGGGTGCGCACGTGCTCGGGCCGGGTGGAGTCGCCGATGTAGGCCTTCGGCGACGAACCCGTCAGCGTGCGGACCGTGGCGACCATGCCGCCGTGGTACTGGAAGTAGTCGTCGGAGTCGGCGATGTCGTGCTCGCGGGTGTCGATGTTCTTGGCCGCGACCGCGATCCGCCGGTAGGAGGACTCCATGTCCGGGCGGGCCGCGACGCCGTCCAGGTCCCGGCCGTAGGCGTAGCCGCCCCACACCGCGTAGACCTCGGCCAGGTCGGCGTCGGTGCGCCAGTCGCGGCTGTCGATCAGCGACAGCAGCCCGGCCCCGTAGGCGCCGGGCTTCGAGCCGAACACCCGGGTGGTGGCCCGGCGGCGGTCCCCGTGCTCGGCGACGTCGGCCTCGACGTGGGCCCGCACGTAGTTGTCCGACGGGTCCTCGTCCAGGCCCGCGGCCAGGGTCACCGCGTCGTCCAGCATGGTCACGACGTGCGGGAACGCGTCCCGGAAGAACCCGGAGATGCGCACGACGACGTCGATCCGCGGGCGCTCCAGCTCGGCCAGCGGGACGGGCTCGAGCTTCGTCACCCGGCGGGAGGCCTCGTCCCAGACCGGCCGGACGCCGAGCAGGGCGAGCACCTGGGCGACGTCGTCCCCGCTGGTGCGCATGGCCGACGTGCCCCAGACCGACAGCCCGACGGACGGCGGGTACTCCCCCGTCTCCGTCCGGTACCGCTCCAGGAGGGACTCGGCCAGGCCCTGCCCGGTCTCCCAGGCCAGCCGCGAGGGCACCGCGCGGGGGTCGACGGAGTAGAAGTTGCGCCCGGTCGGCAGCACGTTGACCAGCCCGCGCAGCGGCGAGCCCGACGGCCCGGCCGGCACGTAGCCGCCGTCGAGGGCGTGCAGCGCCATGTCGATCTCGTCGGTGGTCCGGGCCAGCCGCGGCACCACCTCGTCGACGGCGAAGTGCAGCACCCGCTCGACGTCGGGGTGCGGCTCGCCGAGCACGTCCAGGACCAGTGGGGCGACGGCGGAGGACACCCAGCCGGCCTCCTCCATGCCGGTGACCAGGGCCAGCGCACGGGCCTCGACGTCGTCGGTCTCGTGCAGGCCGGCGGAGCCGTCCTCGACCAGGCCCAGCGCCTCGCGCAGACCGGGCATGGCGACCGAGCCGCCCCAGATCTGCCGGGCGCGCAGGATCGCCAGCACCAGGCCGACCCGGGCGTCCCCCTCGGGCGGGGAGCCGAACACGTGCAGGCCGTCGCGGATCTGGCTGTCCTTGATCGCGCAGAGCCAGCCGTCGACGTTGAGGATCATCTCGTCGAACTCGGCGTCGTGCGGGCGGTCGTCCAGGCCGAGGTCGTGGTCGAGCTTGGCGGCCTGGATCAGCGTCCAGATCTGCTGCCGGACGGCGGGCAGCTTCGGCGGGTCCATCGCGGCGATGTTGGCGTGCTCGTCGAGCAGCTGCTCCAGTCGCGCGATGTCGCCGTAGGTGTCGGCGCGGGCCATCGGCGGCACCATGTGGTCGACCAGGACGGCGTGCGCGCGGCGCTTGGCCTGCGAGCCCTCGCCGGGGTCGTTGACCAGGAACGGGTAGACCATCGGCAGGTCGCCCAGCGCGGCGTCGGGCGCGCAGGACGCCGACAGACCGACGGTCTTGCCGGGCATCCACTCCAGGTTGCCGTGCTTGCCCACGTGCACCACCGCGTGCGCGCCGAACTCCGAGCGCAGCCAGTGGTAGGCGGCCAGGTAGTGGTGCGAGGGCGGCAGGTCGGGGTCGTGGTAGATCGCGATCGGGTTCTCGCCGAACCCGCGCGGGGGCTGCACCATCACCACGGTGTTGCCGGCCCGCAGTGCCGCGAACACGATGCAGTCGTCGGTCGGGTCGACGAACAGCTCGCCGGGCGGCGGGCCCCAGTGCTCGACCATCCGGTCGGTCAGCTCGGCCGGCAGGGTGTCGAAGAACGCGCGGTAGTCGGCGGCCGGGATGCGCACCGGGTTGCCGCTCAGCTGCTCCTGGGTGAGCCAGTCGGGGTCCTGGCCGCCGGCCTCGATCAGGGCGTGCACCAGGGCGTCGCCGTCCAGGTCGGCCACGCCGGGCAGCGAACCGGGCCCGTCGAAGGCGCCGATGTCGTAGCCCTGCCCGGCCATCGCGGCCAGCAGCCGGACGACCGACGCCGGGGTGTCCAGGCCGACCGCGTTGCCGATGCGGGAGTGCTTGGTCGGGTAGGCCGACAGCATGACCACGATCTTGCGGTCGGCGGGGGCGGTGTGCCGCAGCCGGGCGTGCGCCACGGCGATGCCGGCGACCCGGGCACAGCGCTCGAGGTCGGCGACGTAGGAGGTCAGGCCCTCGTCGTCGACCTCCTTGAACGAGAACGGCACGGTGATGATCCGACCGTCGAACTCGGGGATGGCGACCTGGTTGCCGACGTCCAGCGGGGAGAGCCCGTCGTCGTTGGCCGCCCAGGTCTCCCGCGGGGTGCCGAGCACCAGGCCCTGCAGGACGGGGATGTCCAGCTCCGCCAGCTCCCCGACGTCCCAGGCGCCGTCGTCCCCACCGGCCTGCGCGGTGGCCGGGCGGGAACCGCCGGCCGCCAGCACCGTCACGACCATCGCGTCGACGGTGCGCAGCACGTCGATCATCTCCGGGGCCACCGACCGCAGCGACGCGCAGTAGACCGGCACGGGCACGCCGCCGGCGGCCTCGATCGCCTCGCTCAGCGCGTGCACGAACGCGGTGTTGCCGGCCAGGTGGTGCGCCCGGTAGTACAGGACGGCGACCCGCGGCCCGGTGGCCTGCGTGGGTCGTTCCAGGAGACCCCAGTCGGGGGCGACGGCGGGGCGGTCGAAGCCCTCGCCGTCCAGCAGCACGGTGTCGGCCAGGAAGCGGTGCAGCTGGACGATGTTGTCCGGCCCGCCCTGCGCCAGGTAGGCGTGCGACTCGGTGGCCACGCCCATCGGCACCGTCGAGAGCTCCATGAGCTCGGCGTCGGGCAGCTGCTCACCGCCCAGCACGACGACCGGGACGCCGAGGCCCAGCAGCGGCGCCACCATGTCCTCGTACTTGCGGCGGGACCCCAGGATCCGGACGACCACGAGGTCGGTGCCCCGCGCGAACTCGACCAGGTCGCCGACCCGGTAGGGGTTGCCCAGCCGCCAGTCGGAGTCGCTGGAGCGCGCCGCCAGGAGGTCGGTGTCGGAGGTGGACAGCAGCGTGAAGGTGCGCATTCCATGCCTTCCCCCGGGTCCGCGCCCGGAGTTCGTCGGACACGGCAGCCGGAGTGTCTGGCTCACCCCGAGGGGCTCACAGTGGCGGGACCGCACCGGGATCGCACCGGTTTCCTGCGCACTGCCGTGGTGGACGCGACGCTACCCGGCGGAGGTGACGATCCCGTCGGGGACGACGGCCGGACCGGCCTCGGCGGGGCGGGGGCGGTCCTCGGGGTGGGCGCGGAGGGCGATGAGCGCGACGTCGTCCTCGGGGCGGGCGGGGAGGTCGGCCAGCACCCGGTCGCAGAGGTCCTCCAGCGGCGTGCCGGCCTGCACGAGCCGCCGCACGGTGGCCACCAGGCGGGCGGTGCCGGTGTCGAGGTCCTCGCCGCGGCGCTCGACGAGGCCGTCGGTGTGCAGCAGCAGGGTGCTGCCGGGCTCCATGACCACGGTGCGGTCGTGCCGGTGCACGGTGGGGTCGACGCCCAGCAGCAGGTCGTGGCCCTCGATCAGCTGCACCCGGCCCTGGTCGTCGGCCAGCAGCGGGGGCGGGTGACCGGCGTTGGACCACCGCAACGTGCGCCGGCCGACCGTGCGGTCGCCCTCGCCCTGCTCGACCCGGGCGACGAGCACCGTGGCCAGGGTGCCGACGTCCAGGCCGGCGATCGCCCGGTCCAGCGTCGTGAGCACCTCCGCGGGTGTGCCGCCGGTGGCCCAGGTGATGCCGCGCAGCAGGTTGCGCAGCGCACCCATGGTGGCCGCGGCCTCGCGGTCGTGCCCCGTGACGTCGCCGATGACCAGGTGGATGGCGCCGTCAGGGCCGAGGAACGCGTCGTACCAGTCGCCGCCGATCTGCGCGTCGGCCGCGGCCGGGAGGTACCGGGTGACCACGTGCAGGTGGTCGGGCTCGGGCGGCGCGGTCAGCAGCGAGCGCTGCAGGGTCTCGGACATCCGGGCCACCGCCCGCAGCGCCTCGCCGGCGGCCTCGGTGGAGGCGATCCGGTCCAGCGTCTGGGCGGTGAGCGAGGCCAGCGCACCGACGAACTCCCGGTCGGCCGGCCGCCAGTGCCGGTCGACCCGGTGACCCAGGGCCAGCGAGCCGATCAGCCGGGTGGACGAGCGCAGCGGCACCGAGCAGCCCGACCGCACCCCCGACCGGCGCCACACCTCGGCCCCGCCCGGGAACTCGCGGGCCGCCGTCTCCAGGTCCGGCACGAAGTGCGACCGGCCGCGGACCGCGGAGTCCACCATCGGCAGAGGGAAGTCCCGCGGCAGCCGCCGGACCCGGTCGAGCGTCGCGTCGTCCAGCGGCGCGTCGGCGTAGGTGGTCACCGGTGAGCGGTCGTCGTCGACCAGGCAGAGGATGACCCCGCTGGTGCCCAGGGTGTCCGCGGCGTGCCGGCTGACGACGGCCAACGCACCCTCGATGCTCTGCACGCGGCCCAGCGCCCCGGCCACCGCGATGAGCCCGCCCATGCGCTGGGCGTCGGCGAACTGCTGGTGGGCCGCCTCGCGGGCGTCGGTGACGTCGGCGTTCGTGCCGATCATGCGCACGGGTCGCCCGGCGCCGTCCCGCAGGACCCGGCCCAGGGCCGACACCCACCGCACCGTGCCGTCGGCCCAGCGCACCCGGAACTCGACGTCGAGCCGGCCGGCCTCGGCGATGACGGTCTGGAGGGCCTCCTGGACCACCGGCCGGTCGTCGGGGTGGATGCCGCGGTCGATGTCGTCGATGCGGCCGGTCAGGGTCTGGTCGGTCAACCCGAAGATCGCGATGCTGCGGTCGTCCCAGACCAGCGCGTCGGTCACCAGGTCCCAGTCCCACAGGCCCAGTCCGGCTGCCTCGGTGGCCACGGCCAGCCGCGCCGAGGCGACCTCGCGCTCACCCGGGGTCATGACCACGCCGAGATCATGCCGCATGCATGGCCCACCACCCGTCGTCCGCGCGGTGGCCCACTGCCCCTGGGCCACCGCGCCGACCGGTCAGTTCCGGGCGCGCAGCTCGCGCCGGAGGATCTTGCCGGTGGTGGTCTTGGGCAGCTCGTCGACCACCTCCACGAAGCGCGGGTACTTGTAGGCGGCCATGCGTTCCTTCGCCCAGGCGATGACCTCGTCGGGGTCGATGGTGGCGCCTGGCCTCGGCGAGACGTAGGCCTTGACCGTCTCGCCGCGCACCTCGTCGGGGATGCCCACGACCGCGGCCTCGCGGACCGCCGGGTGGCCGTAGAGGACGTCCTCGACCTCGCGCGGCCAGACCTTGTAGCCGGCCGCGTTGATCATGTCCTTCTTGCGGTCGACCAGGAAGAACCAGCCCTGGGCGTCCATGAACCCGACGTCGCCGGTGCGCAGCTCGCCGCCGGGGATGGACTCCGCGGTGGCCTCGGGCCGCTCCCAGTAGCCGGGCACCACCTGCGGCCCGGAGGTGGCGAACTCGCCCACCTCGCCGACCGGGACCTCCTCGCCGTCCTCGCCGAGCACCCGGACGACGGTGTCGTAGACCGGCACCCCGACGCTCAGCGCACCCGAGTTCTCGTCCACCGGCGCCTTGACCCCGAACGGGACCCCGTGCGAGGGGCTGTTGGTCTCGGTGAGCCCGTAGATGTTGTGCACGTACACGCCGAGCTTCTCCTCCAGCTGGTCGGTCACCGCCGGCGCGATCGGCGCCCCGCCGGAGTACACCGCCCGCAGCGAGGTGAAGTCGTCGCGGGTGGCCCCCTCGGCGTTGCCCAGCGCGATGAACACCGCGATCGCGCCCACCGTGAACGTCGGCCGGTGCTCCCGGATCGCCTCGAGGACGACGTCGGGGTGGAACCGGTGCGCGACGACCAGCGGGCAGCCCACCAGCATCGCGATCGCCACGTGCCCGATCAGCCCGGTGATGTGGAACAGCGGGGCCACCCCGAGGACGACGTCGTCCGGGCCCAGCGACATCCACTCCCGGTAGGTGCACGCGTTGAACACCATCGTCGAGTGGGTGTTCATCGCGCCCTTGGGCCGCCCCGTCGTCCCCGACGTGTAGGTCAGGACGCCGATGTCGTCGCCGGACAGCTGCACCGGCGGTGGCTGCTGACCGGCGAACCGCTCGACCAGCCCGTCGAGGTCCTGCGTGCCCTCGGGGGTGGTCTTCGTCGTCCCCTCGAACAGCCGGGCGTCGCCCCGGGTCTGGCGGTCCAGCCCGGAGCAGGTCACCACCGTGGTCACCGAGGTCTCGGGCAGCACACCGGCGGCCACCGACGAGTACAGCTCGTCCAGGCACAGCAGGGCGGTGGCCCCGGAGTCGGTGAGCAGGTAGGTGAGCTCGGCGGCCTTGTTCATCGGGTTGATCGCCACCGCCGACCCGCCGGCCTTCCACGCGCCGAGCAGCCCGATCACGAACGCCGGGTCGTTCTGCACGTACAGACCCATGCGGTCGCCGTGGGCGAACCCGCCCTCGAGCAGACCCAGGGCCAGCGCGTCGGAGGCGGCGTCGAGGTCGGCGTAGCTGAGCGTGCCGTCGAAGTACCGGATGGCGACGGCGTCGGGCGTGGCGGCCAGGGTGGCCTCGAACACCGCCAGCAGCGTGTCGTGCTCGGGGGTGATCGAGGCCGGCTGGTCCTCGCCGTAGAGGGCCAGCCAGGGCTTCTCGGCGTAGCCGCTCACTTGATGGCCAGCGGGTTCACCGGCGACCCCGAGCCCAGGTGCACCTTGAGCGGGGCCGCGGCGTACAGGAACGTGTACTGGCCGTCCTCGGCCGAGCTCGCCGCCAAGGACTCCAGGTCGGCGATCTCGGTCAGGGTGACCCCGAGGTTGCGCATGAGGGCGCAGTGCAGCGGCAGCGCGGTTCCGTTGTTGGGGTCGAACGTGACCTCGTTGGCGATGGTGTCGGTGACCAGGTTGGGGATCTCCATGTCCTGGAACCAGCGCACCAGGCCGTCGCTGTAGACCAGGCCCGGCTCGCAGAAGCCCTCGTAGAACGCGTCCCCCTGCTCGTGGAACAGCTGCAGGAAGTTCGTGCGGATGACCAGCACGTCGCGCTTCTCGATGGTCACGCCCTGGGCCTTCGCGCACGCCTGGAGGTCCTCGTGGGTGAAGGTCTCGGCCTTGTCCAGGGTGGCCTTGCCGCGGAAGCGGGCCATGTCCAGCAGGATGCCGCGGCCGACGACGCCCTTCTGCGCGATCGGCTCGACGCTGGCCTTGTGCAGGCCGCCGACCGAGGTGCGGGCGTCGTAGCCGTTCCAGATCTGCCCGCCGTACCAGACGTGGCCCAGCGCGTCGTACTGCGTCGAGCCCTGCAGGAAGGCGTTGATCTTGTCGTCGGCGTAGTGCAGGCCACCGGGGAAGGCCGGGCCGTCGGCGCCGTCCCAGCTGGACTCGTCGAGGATCTGGGTGCGCTCGGCCGGGGTGCGACCGGGCCACACCGGGTCGCCCTTCGGGTCGCCGATCAGCCGCTGCAGGGTGTGCACCTCGCCCTTCTTGACGTGCTGGATGCCGCGCAGCACCTCGTCCGCGGTGAGGTAGTTCAGCGCGCCGACCTCGTCGTCCGGGCCCCACTTGCCCCAGTTGGTGGGGGCGTCGGCGAGCAGGTCGGTCATCTCGGGCACGGGGGGCTTCTCGGTGCTGGTCACGGGGTCTCCTCGTCGAGACGGCGGACCGAACGGTTGTCCGGTCGCGGCTGGTGTGCGCGATGATGCAGGTCACATGCGAGAGGGGTCAAGGCCGCTGCAACGGTGCTGCACCGAGCAGCGCGAGGGCGAACCCGACGTACTGCCCGGCCAGCTCCTCGGGCAGCAGGGGGCCGCCGGGCCGGTACCACTGCGGGATGGCCGTGCAGAGCGTCACGACGGCGCGGGCCGCCGTCCCCGGGTCGGCCGCCCGGAGCTCTCCCGCCGTGACCGCGGCGGCGACCTCCTCGTCCACGGCCCGCTGCTGGGCCCGCCGGACGGCGGCGACCCGCAGGTAGTCCTCCGGACGCAGGCTGCGCATCTCGCTGGCCCCGAGGAACGCCGGCCCCCGGCGGTGGCCGTGGAACAGCGCGAGGCACTCGACCAGCACCGCGACCCGGCCCAGCGGGCCGTCGCCCTCCGCCCGGGCGGCCCGCATGCGCGCGTCGAGGTCGACCATCGTGCGGTCCAGCAGCGCGACCAGCATGTCGTACTTGCTCTCGTAGTAGTGGTAGAGCCCCGAGACCGAGAGGCCGGCGTGCGCGGCGATGGTCCGGATGGTCGAGCCGTGGTAGCCGACCTCGACGAAGGTGGCCAGCGCGGCGGTCAGCGCAGGGTCCAGCCGCAGCGGGCCGTAGTGCCGCCAGTCGCCGTCCTCCTCCCCCGGCGGGACGACCGGTGGACCGACGAGGACGCCGGGTCCGGGGCCCGACCGGCCGTCCGGGTCGAACACCCGCCCCACCGGGACGCCGAGCAGGTCGGCGATCGCCGCCACCCGGACCGCGCTCACCCCGGTGTGGCCGTTCTCCACTGCGCTGAGCGTCGCCGGGCTCACCCCGAGCCCGGCCGCGAGGGCGCGCAGGCTCACCCCGCGCGCCGTGCGCAGCCGCCGGATCGACGCACCGATGCCGGGTTCCACCGCCGCCTCCTCCCCCGGGACCGTCGGACCCCGCTGCTAGCGTGCCGCGACCGTGCACCGGAGCACGTGTTCAGGAAGGCTGAATGATGACGCACCCGCTCGCCACCCCGTCCAGCACCGCGCTCGACCTGCACGCCCGGATGGTCGACTTCCTCCGAGACGAGGTCCTGCCGGCCGAGGCCGAGTACGAGGCGCACCGCCGCGCGGCCGGCCCCGACGGGCACGACGCGCCCCCGGTGGTGGAGCGGCTGAAGAAGGCCGCGCAGGCCCAGGGGCTGTGGAACCTGTTCCTGCCCAGCGAATCGGGGCTGACCCAGCTGGAGTACGCCCCGATCGCGGAGCTCTCGGGCTGGAGCCTGGAGCTGGCGCCCGAGGCCATCAACTGCGCCGCCCCCGACACCGGCAACATGGAGCTGCTGCACCTGCTGGGCAGCCCCGAGCAGCAGCAGCGGTGGCTGGAGCCGCTGCTGGCCGGCGAGATCCGGTCGGCGTTCGCGATGACCGAGCCCGCGGTGGCCAGCAGCGACGCCACCAACATCGAGACCCGCATCGAGCGCGACGGCGACGAGTACGTGATCACCGGCCGCAAGTGGTGGACCTCGGGCGTGCTCGACCCCCGCTGCGCGCTGCTGGTCGTGATGGGCAAGACCGACCCGGCGGCGCAGAAGCACCGCCAGCAGTCGATGGTCCTGGTCCCCCGCGACACCCCGGGCGTGGTGGTCGAGCGCGACCTGCCGGTCTTCGGCCAGCACGACCAGCACGGGCACGGCGTCGTCCGCTTCGACGGCGTGCGGGTGCCGGTGTCGAACGTGGTCGGCGAGGAGGGCGGCGGGTTCGCCGCCGCGCAGGCCCGACTGGGGCCCGGCCGCATCCACCACTGCATGCGCGCCCTGGGCGCGGCCGAGCGCGCGCTGGCGATGATGGTCGCCCGGGTGCAGGAGCGGGTGGCGTTCGGCCGGCCGCTGGCCGAGCAGGGCGTCGTGCAGCAGCAGATCGCGGAGTCCCGCATCGACATCGACCAGGCGCGGCTGGTCTGCCACCAGGCCTGCCAGGTCATCGACACCCAGGGCAACAAGGCCGCCAAGGACCTCATCGCGATCGCCAAGGTCACCGTCCCCCGGGCCGCCGGGCGGGTCATCGACCGGGCCATCCAGGTGCACGGCGGCGCCGGGGTCACCGACGTCACCCCGCTGGCCGCGATGGCCGGCTGGCACCGGGCGATGCGGCTGTTCGACGGCCCCGACGAGGTGCACCTGCGCTCGCTGGCGAAGTCCGAGCTCGGCCGCACCCCGGTCGTCCCGGTCGGGCGGGTCACCGTCTGAGGCGCCCACGCCACGGTTTGCCGGAACGGCATGGTTCGTTGCCTCGCCGGCCAGGACGGCCGCATCGTCGTGGCATGGATGCAGACGTGGTGGTCATCGGTGGTGGTCCGGCCGGGCTCAGCGGGGCCAAGGCCCTGGCGCGGTCGTTGCGCTCGGTCGTGGTGGTGGACGACGACCAGCCGCGCAACGCCGCGGCGGACGGTGCGCACAACGTGCTGGGCAACGAGGGGATCCCGCCGCGGGAGCTGCTGGCCACCGGGCGGCGGGAGCTGGAGTCCTACGGCGGGCGGGTCCTGCCCGGCCGGGTGACCGACGCCCGGGCGGTGGACGGCGGGTTCGAGGTGTCGCTGGCCGACGGCGGCACCCTCACCGCGCGGCGGCTGCTGATCGCCTCCGGCGCCGTCGACGAGCTGCCCGACGTCCCCGGCCTGGCCGAGCGGTGGGGCCGGGACGTGCTGCACTGCCCGTACTGCCACGGCTACGAGGTGCGCGGCCAGGCCGTCGGCGTGCTGGCGACCAGCCCGATGTCGGTGCACTCGGCGATGATGTTCTCCCAGCTCAGCCCGGACGTCGTGCTGTTCGCGCACACCTACGCACCGAGCGCGGAGGAGACCGCGTCGCTGACGGCGCGCGGTGTGCGAGTGGTCGAGGGTCGGGTCGGCGGTGTCGAGGTGACCGACGACCGGCTGACCGGCGTCCGGCTGGTCTCGGGCGAGGTGGTGCCCCGGGTGGCGCTGGTCGTCACCTCCTTCGCCCGGGCCCGCACCGAGCACCTCACCGGCCTCGGGTTGCCGGTGGAGGAGCTGCGGATGGGTGACCTGGTCCTCGCCACGAAGATCACCGCGGAGCCGACCGGCCGCACCCCGGTGCCCGGTGTCTGGGTGGCGGGCAACTCGACGGAGCCGATGGCCCAGGTGGTCGCGTCGATGGGCGCCGGGCTGATGGCCGGCGCCCAGCTGAACATGGACCTGATCACCGAGGACACCGCCCGCCTGGTCAGCGCCCGGGCGTGACCCGGGTGCCGACCACGACCGCGGCGCCGCGGTCGTCGTCGGTGACCACCCGGCCGGTCAGGCCCCCGGCGACGACCGCGGCCAGGGTGCCCGGGGTCTGGCGGCGGCTCGTCTCCAGCAGCAGCGATCCACCGGGGGCCAGCCAGTCCCGGGCGCCGGCGGCGACCCGGCGGTGCAGGTCCAGGCCGTCGGCACCGCCGTCGAGCGCGGTCGCCGGCTCGTGGTCCCGGGCCTCGGGCGGCATGTCGGCGATCGCGTCGGTGGGCACGTAGGGGGCGTTGACGCAGAGCAGGTCGACCCGGCCGCGGAGCTGCCCGGGCAGGGCGTCGAAGAGGTCCCCGGCCGTCGCGGCGACCCCGTTGCGGCGGGCGCAGGCCACCGCGGCGGGGTCGACGTCCGCGGCCACCAGCTCGACGTCCCCCAGCTCGACGTCCCCCAGCCCGGCGGCCACCGCCAGGCCGACGGCGCCCGAGCCGCAGCACAGGTCCACGACGACCCGGCCGCCCAGCCGCACGGCCTCCTCGACCAGCAGCGCCGTGCGCTGGCGGGGCACGAAGACGCCGGGGTCCAGCAGCACCCGCAACCCGCAGAACCCCACCCAGCCCAGCACCTGCTCGAGCGGTTCGCCGGCCACCCGGCGGTCAACCAGGGCACCGAGGTCGCGGCCGTCGGCCACCAGCAGCGCGGCCTCGTCCTCGGCGAACACGCACCCCGCCGCCCGCAGCCGGGCGACCACCTCGGCCGTCACCGCGGGGCCCACCGCCCGGCGAGCGCGTCCTCCAGCTCACCCCGCCACACCTCGACCTGGCCCGGCGGCAGGTCGGCGGTGCGTCCGGCGACGACGGCCAACCGGTCCGACCAGTGCCGCAGGTCGTCGTCGGCCAGCCCGTGCGGAGCGCGCCAGGCCACCTCGCGCAGCAGGGCGGCCAGCCGGCGCAGCACCGCGGGAGAACCCTCGGAGTACTGCACCGGCTCCTCGAGGGCCAGGTGCAGCAGGTCGGCGAAGCTCCACTGCGGGACGACCAGCCGCACCTCGCCGCCGGGTCCGGTGTGCACGCCCGGGCCCAGCGGGCGGTGGGCCAGGTCGCCGAGCAGCGCCGACACGTGGCCCAGCCCGTGCACCGCCGTCGTCGGGTCGTTGACCCCGGTGCTCAACGCCCGCGAGACGACGTCGACCACGGTGCGCAGGCCCTGGCCGACGTCCCGGTCGGCGTGCCGCTCGAAGTCCAGCTCCACCCCGGCGTCCAGCGCCTCCCGCAGCGGGCCGGGGTCGCCGGTCAGCCAGGCGTGCGCGACCGGGGCGCCGGCCACGACGGCGTCCCCGATCCGGGCGTGCAGCAGGACGACGGCGTCGCACCGGGCCGCGGCGGCGGCGATCCGGCCCTCGTCGACGTGCACCAGGAACCCGCTGGACCGGGCCGGCAGCGGGGTGGCCGGGCCGTCGGGCAGGGTCGGCGCGGGCTGCGTCGCCCCGGCGCCCAGCTCCTCGTCGTAGGTCAGCATCGCCTCGTCGTGGACGTCGCGCAGCATCGTCTCCACGCGCAGCGACCGGGCCAGGTGGCCCAGGAACAGCAGCAACCCGACGACGGCGCCCAGGGTGAGCAGGTAGGCCAGCGTGATCGACAGCCGGGGCACGAACGCCGTGGTGCCGGCGGCGTCGTCCTGGGTGCGGACGGTGCGCAGCACGGTCAGCGCGTAGACGAAGGTGAGCACCAGCTGGGCCAGCGTCAGCTGCACCACCCGGTCGCGGGTGAAGGTCTGCAGCAGCCGCGGCGAGTACTGGCTGCTGCCCAGCTGCAGCGCGACGACGGTGAGGGAGAACGTCAGGCCGGTCACCGACACCAGCGACCCCGCGATGGCGGCCAGCACGTCGCGGGCGGCCGAGGGCCCGCCGCCGAAGGCGAAGGTGAACGGGGTGTCCCCGCCCAGCGCCTCGTCCAGCGCGGGGACGGCGATGCCCAGCCCGATGGCCAGCGCGACGCCGAGCACCGGGATGGGCCACAGCGACCCGCGGAGCCGGCGTCCGAGTCGGTGCGGCCAGGGTCCGCGTCTGCTGCTCACGTCGCGAATGGTCGACCAGGGGCGCGCGGCCCGCCCGGTCGGGGTTCACTGTGCGCGTGGACGACTGGCGGGAGCTGCTGCCCACGGCCTACCTGCTCGCCGGCAGCGACACCGGTGCCCGCGACCTGCTGGCCCGCGGCCTCGCCCGCGGCGGCGGCCTCGAGGGGCTGGTCCGGGCCCACCTCCGCCGACGGCTGGCCCGGGACACCTCGATCGCCGGGACGTCGGGCGACCCGTGGTGGCTCTCGACCGACGACGTCGCCACCGCCGGCCGCACCGCCGCGGCGCTGGACGGGCTCCCCCGCGCCGACCGCACGGCCGCCGTCCTGCGCTGGCACGAGGGGCTGCACGCCGACCGGGTGGCCGCCCTGGTGCCCGGGGTCGACCTGGCCGCCCTGCCCGACCGGCTCGGCATCCCCGCGGCCGAGCTGCCCCGCCGGCTGGAGGGCCTCGCGGCGCTGGCCGACCTGCGCGACCTCACCGACGACGACGTCGCCGCGGGCGTCCGCGCGGTGCGCACCCGCCGCCGATCACGGGTGCTGCTGGCGGTGGGCGCGGTCGCCGTCCTCGGGGCGGGGGCGGTCTGGCTGCCCGACGCCCTGCCGGCCCCGGCACCGGCCGCGGCCGACAACAGGTCGGTCGCCCCCGACGCGCCGGTGTCGGGTCCGGCCCGCGGGTCGCTGGCCGACGACCCGGAGTTCGTCGCCGGGCTGCGCGACGCCCTCGACCCCGGCCTGGACGACGCCCGGCTGCTCTACGCGGGGGACGCCGCCGGGCTGCGCTGGGCCCTGCTGGTGCTGCCCGACGGCGACGGCGTGACCACCTCGTGGTTCGTCGGCCCCGAGGGGGCCGACCCCGCCGACCTGCTCCGGACCGGCGACGCGTTCGCCGCCGACCCGCCCGCCGCCTGGTCCTTGCTGGCGACGATCGACGGACGGACGGCGGTGCTCCTGGTCGCCGAGCCCGGCGACCAGGTCGAGCTCTCCGACGGCTTCGTGGTGGCCGCGGACGGGACGGCGGGCCGCGACTTCGCCCCCCTCGACCTCGACGACGGCGTCGCCGCGCTGCCGTTGGCCGGGGCCCGGACCGGGTCGGCCGTCGTGTTCCGGCTGTCCCGCGACGGCGGACCGGCCGGCACCGGGTCACCGTCCTCGATCAGCAACAGCGACCTGACCGTCGTCGACCCGCCGCCGGCCCGGTCGGGCAGCGCACCGGTCGACGCCACCGCGTTCGAGTTCGCGCTGGCCGAGATCACCCGCCCCACCGGCGTCGACCTCGCCGACCTGGACGTCACGGTGCTCGGGTCTGGCACCTTCCCCGCCCCCGGGGGCACCACCGCCCACGCCGTGACGGTCGCCGCCGTCCTGCCCGGTGGAGCGGTGGCCACCTCGACCGCGACCTCCTACGACGACGGCTCGGGCGCGCCGTGCGGGACGCAGACCCTGCCCGCGGGCACCGACCCGGCGACGGCCACGGTGGTCACCCGGTGCGCCTCCTACGCCGGTGACTCCTCCACGTTCGGCGCCACCGTGGTGGTGGCCGCACCGCTCGGGGTCGCGGTGACGCTGAACAGCGCGGCGGGCGGCGACCCGGTGGTGCCCGACCTGGTCGACGGCTGGGGCTACGTGCTGGGCGACGGCCTGACCCAGTACGCCGCCGACGGCGTGCCCGGCGAGGTCAGCCGCGCCGGCACCGGCCCCTTCGACTGAGCCGTGGGCGAGTCGGTGGTGGGCCGCGCGGTGCGGGTGGTCGACGCGTTCCGGCCCGGCGAGACGACGCTCGGGGTCTCGGAGATCGCCCGGCGGGCCGGGCTGCACGTGGCGACGGCGTCGCGGCTGGTCGCCGAGCTGGTGGAGCTGGGCCTGCTGCGCCGGGACACCGACCGCAGGGTCGGCCTGGGCCTGCGGCTGTGGGAGCTCGGGTCGCGCGCCTCCCCCGCGCTGTCGTTGCGCGAGGCCGCGATGCCGCTGATGGAGGACCTGCACGCCGTCGTCGGGCAGCACACCCAGCTCGGCGTGCTCGACGGCGCCGAGGTGCTGTTCCTCGAACGGCTCTCGGCCCCGGGCGCGGTGGTGAACTACACCCGGATCGCCGGCCGGCTGCCGCTGCACGCGTCGTCCTCGGGTCTGGTGCTGCTCGCGCACGCCGGCGCCGACCTGCAGGAGCGCACCATCGACGGGCCGCTGCGCACGTTCACCCCGCAGACCATCGGCACACCCGCCGCGCTGCGCACCGCGCTCGACCACGTGCGGCGCGAGGGCGTGGCCTTCTGCCCCGGCTTCATCCACCCCGACGCCTGCGGCATCGCGGTGCCGGTGCGCGGCCGGTCGGGCGCGGTGGTGGCCGCGCTGGCGGTCATCGTGCCCAACGACGCCGAGGCCCGGGCGCAGATCCCGGCCCTGCGGACGGCGGCGCGCGGCATCGGCCGCAGGCTCGTCTCTCACTGAGCGAGAAGAGCATGTCGGCCGTCACGTGCTCCCGACCATGCTCTGCGGCCATGGCGGATGCACTGCGGGTGGCGGCGAAGGAACGGGGCGCCGACGGCGTCGTCGTCCTCGTGCTCGTCGACCCGGACGGCGGGCGGCTGCCCGACTGGACCCCCGGCTCGCACGTGGACCTCGTGCTGCCCGACGGCTCGACCCGGCAGTACTCGCTGTGCGGCGACCGCTGGGACGCCCACGCCTACCGGGTGGGCGTGCTGCGCGAGCCGGCGGGTCGGGGCGGGTCGGCGTGGGTGCACGACGAGCTGGCGGTCGGTGACCTGGTGGGCGTCGGCGGGCCGCGGAACCAGTTCCGGCTGGTCCCCGCACCCCGCTACCTGTTCCTGGCCGGCGGCATCGGGATCACCCCGCTGCTGCCGATGGTCGAGGCCGCGCACCGGCTCGGCGCGGACTGGCGCTTGGTCTACGGCGGACGTGCCCGTTCATCGATGGCCTTCCTCGACGAGCTGGCCCGGTACGGCGACCGGGTGACGGTCTGGCCGCAGGACGAGCGCGGCCTGCTGCCGCTGGGCGACCTGCTCACCGGCACCGACGCGCGGGTGTACGCGTGCGGCCCGGCCGCCCTGCTCGACGCGGTCGAGGCGACCTGCCCACCGGGTCTGCTGCGCACCGAGCGGTTCGCGGCCAAGGCCCAGGGCGCCCCGGTGCGGGACCTCCCGTTCACCGTCGTGCTGGACCGCACCGGCGCCGAGGTCGTGGTGACCCCGCAGGTCAGCGTGCTGGAGGCGGTGCGCGCGGCCGGGGTCGAGGTGCTGTCCTCCTGCCGCGAGGGCACCTGCGGCACCTGCGAGACCACGGTGCTGGCCGGCGACCCCGACCACCGCGACTCGGTGCTCGACGAGGCCGAGCGGGCCGCCGGGGACTGCATGTTCGTCTGCGTCTCGCGCTCGCGCGGCGACCGGCTGGTGCTGGACCTGTGACCGCCGTCCTCGACCTCGACCCGTTCGCGCCGGACGTGCTGCGCGACCCGCTCCCGGCGCAGGCCGCCCTCCGGGACGCCGGCCCGCTGGTGCGGCTGCCCCGGTACGACACCTGGGCCGTGGCCCGCTACGCCGAGGTGCGGGCGACCCTGTCGAACTGGCAGGACTTCGAGTCCTCCGCCGGCGTGGGGCTGACCAACTTCCGCACCGAGACGCCCTGGCGGCCGCCGTCGCTGCTGCTGGAGGCCGACCCACCCGGGCACGACGCCCCGCGCACCGTGCTGGCGAAGATCCTGGGCCCCCGGGCGCTGCGGACGCTGCGCGCGGACTGGGTCGCCGATGCCGATGCCCTGGTCGACGACCTGCTCGGCGCCCGCGCCGAGGTGGAGGTCGACGCCGTCCCGGCCCTGGCCGCGGCCTTCCCGCTGCGGGTGTTCCCCGACGCCGTGGGTCTGCGCCCCGACGGCCGCGAGCACCTGCTGCCCTACGGCGACCACGCGTTCAACGCCTTCGGTCCGGTGGACAACGCGCTGGTGCTGGCCGGCAACGCCACGATGCCCGAGCACGCCGGGTGGGTCGGCGAGCAGTGCCGGCGGGAGAACCTGGCCCCCGTCGGCTTCGGCGCCGACATCTGGGCCGCCGCCGACCGCGGCGACCTCACCCCCGAGCAGGCGCCCCTGGTGGTGCGCTCGCTGCTCACCGCCGGGGTGGACACCACCGTGCACGGCATCGGCGCGCTGCTGCACGCCCTCGCCGTCACCCCCGGCGCCTGGGCCGCGCTGCGCGCGGACCCCTCGCTGGTGCGGGTCGCCTTCGACGAGGCCGTGCGCTGGGAGTCGCCGGTGCAGGCCTTCTTCCGGACGACGGTGCGCGACGTCGTCGTCGGCGACGCGGTGCTGCCGGCCGGGGAGAAGGTGCTGGTGTTCTTCGCCGCCGCCAACCGCGACCCGCGGCGGTGGGCCGACCCCGACACCTTCGACCTGGCGCGCGACCCCTCGGGCCACGTCGGGTTCGGCATGGGCATCCACCAGTGCGTCGGCCAGCACGTGGCCCGGTTGGAGGCCGAGTCGCTGCTCACCGCGCTGCTGGCCCGGGTGTCGCGGCTGGAGCTCACCGGTGCGCCGGTGCGGCACCTGAACAACACGCTGCGCTCGTGGGAGTCGCTACCCCTGCGCCTGACGGTGTGAGGCGGCGAAGCGGGCCGGCGGGGTGCCGGTGACCGCCGTCCAGTCGCGGGTGAAGTGGGCCTGGTCGGCGTAGCCGAGCACCGCGGCCGTCTCGGCCATCGAGCCCTCGCCGTGCCGGAGCCGCTCGGCGGCCTCGTGCAGCCGACGTCGCTGGATGAGCCACTTCGGGGTCAGCCCGAGGCGGCGCTGCACCAACCGCTGCAGGGCCCGCTCGCCCAGCCCGGTCGCCTCGCACAGCTGGGCCACCCGGAGCAGGTCGGGCCGGCTCTCGACCAGCGCGACCACGCGGTCCACCAGCTCGCCCTCGGCGTCCACGGGCAGCAGCGGGCGCAGCGCGTCGCCGTACGCGGCCATCGCCGCCCGGTGCGCCGCGGGGTCGTGCGGGTCGGCGGCCATCGCGGCGCGCACGCGGTCGGTCGGGTCGGCGGGCCCGAGCACCTCGGCGATGTCGACATGTCGATCGGTGGAGGTCGACATGTCGACACCGGCCACCAGCGCACCGGCCGCCGGGGTCAGCATCACCCCGACCGCCCAGCCGTCGCCGACGAGCGTGGTGGTCGACAGGCCGGTGACCACGCCGTAGAACCGGGCGTAGTCGTGCGCCACGACCAGCAGCGCGACCGGGTACTGCAGCACGTGCTGGGCGGACTCCTGCCCCGGCGGCACCGACCAGACCGGGATCCAGAACCGCTGCACCAACGGCGCGAGGTCCGCGTCGGGGGCGTAGCGGTACATCGTGTGCGAGCGGTCGCCGGGCGCCCGCAGGTGCGCCCGCTCGACCGCGTCGGTGCTGTCGGGTTCCATCAAGACCAGCCTGCCGCACCGTCGCCAGGGTGGGGGCATGACCGACACCGCGGCCACCTACCGGGCCACCGCCGCCGCCCTGTCCGCCGTCCTCGACGCCGTCCCGGCCGACCGCTGGACCGCCCCGTCGCCGTGCGACGGCTGGACGGCGGCCGACGTGGTCACCCACGTCGTGGACACCCAGCGCGAGCTGCTGGCCACCCACGGCGCCGACCTCGGGACGGCGCCCACCGGCGACCCGGCCACCGTCTTCCGCGCCCACGCCGACGCGGTGCGGGCCGCGCTCAGCGACGAGCTGGTCACCCGGGCCTACGACGGCTTCTTCGGGCCGACCACCGTCGGCGCGACCCTCGAGCAGTTCTACGTGTGGGACATGGTCGTGCACCGCTGGGACGTCGCCCGCGCCACCGGCGGGGACGAGGCGCTCACCGGCGACGAGCTCGACCGGGTGGCGGCCGGTGCCGCCTCCTTCGGCGAGGCGCTGCACATGGACGGCATCTGCGCCCCCGCCGTGCCCGTGCCCGCCGGCGCCGACCGGCAGACCGCGCTGCTGGCCGAGCTGGGCCGCCGGGCCTGACCGTCAGCTGGGGGCGCCCAGCGCGTCGGCCATGCGGTGGTGGGTGGCGGCCTCGGCGGCCCGGTGCTGGCGCTCCAGCGTGCGGGCCAGGGCGCGGCGCGCCCAGCCGTCGGCCGGCGCCAGCTGCACCAGCTCGCCGAACGCCTGCTCGGCCTTGGCCAGCTGGGCGGACTCGAAGCAGGCCCGGCCCAGCAGCTCCAGCACGGCGACGTCGTGCGGGTAGTCGGCCACGACCGGGGCCAGGATGGCCACCGCCTCGGTGGGCTGGCCGCTGGTCAGGAACAGCTCGGCGCGGAGGAACTCGGAGTGCAGGTCGATGGTGGTCATCGGTGGCCTCCTCTCAGGCGGTCGGTCCAACACGGCGACCTCCGCCGCATTCCCGGCCCCCGGGGAGCAGGATCCCCCTCGTGACCGCCACCGTCGAGACCGTCCGCGAGCAGGCCCGCCGCCGGGCGGTGCCCGTGCTGGTGGGCAGCCAGGTGCTCGGCGGGGTCGGGGTGGCCAGCGGCATCGCGGTCGGCGGGCTGCTGGCCGAGCAGGTCTCCGGCTCCACCGCGCTGTCCGGGCTCGCCCAGACCGCCACGGTGCTCGGGTCGGCCGCGCTCGCCGTCCCGCTGGCCCGGCTGGCCGCGGCGCGGGGACGACGTCCGGCGCTGGCCACCGGCTACCTCCTGGGGCTGCTCGGCACGGGGCTGGTGGTGCTGGCCGCCGTCCTGGGGTCGTTCCTGCTGCTGGTGGCCGGGTTGCTGCTGTTCGGCGGGGCCACCACCTCGGGGCTGCAGGCCCGCTACGCCGCCACCGACGCGGCGACCCCGCAGACCCGTGGCCGGGCGTTGTCGGTGGTGGTCTGGGCGACGACCGCCGGCGCCGTGCTCGGCCCCAACCTCTCGGGCCTGGGCGGCCGGGTCGGGAGCTCGCTGGGGCTGCCCCCGCTGGCCGGCCCCTACGTGTTCTCCGCCGTCTCCTTCACGGCCGGGGCGGTGGTGGTGTGGCTGCTGCTGCGCCCCGACCCGCTGGTCGTCGCCGGGGCCACGACCGCGCCGGCCCGGTCCTCGGTGCGGCAGACGCTGCGGGTGGTCCTCGGCGTCCCCGCTGCGCGGTTGGGGCTGGTCGCGGTCGCCACCGCCCACGCCGTCATGGTCGGGGTGATGGTGATGACGCCGGTGCACCTGGGCCACGGCGGTGCCTCGCTGCAGGTGGTCGGGATCGTGATCAGCGTGCACATCGCCGGCATGTACGCCGCCTCCCCGGTGATGGGCTGGCTGGCCGACCGGGCCGGGCGGGTGCGCACGATCGGGCTGGGCGTCGTCCTGCTCGCGGGTGCCCTGGTGGTGGGGGCGCTGGCTCCGGCGCAGGCGCGCGGCTGGGTGACGGTGTCGATGCTGCTGCTCGGCCTGGGCTGGTCGGCGGCGCTGGTGGCCGGGTCGACGCTGCTGTCGGAGTCGGTGCCGGCCGACGTCCGCACGTCGGTGCAGGGCACCTCGGACCTGGTGATGGGGCTGGCCGGGGCCTCGGCGGGCGCGCTGGCCGGCCCGGTGCTCGCCGCCGGGGGCTACCCGTCCGTGGCGGTGGCGGCCGCCGTGCTGCTGGTGCCGGTGGTCGTGCTGCTGGTCCGGGCCCCGAGCACGCCGATGGCGCGCACGTAACCTCGGGCGGGCCATGACGACCCGCGACCGCTCCGACGCCTGCCCGGGTGCGGTGCAGACCCACCGGGCCGCCGACGGGCAGCTGGCCCGGGTGCGGGTGCCCGGGGGGTTGTTGTCGGCCGACCAGGTGCGGGTGCTCGCCGCCTGCGCCGCGGAGCTGGCCGACGGTGCGCTGGAGCTGACCAGCCGCGGCAACCTGCAGCTGCGCGGCCTGGCCGACCACGCCCCGCCCGAGCTGGCCCGCCGGCTGTCCGCGGCCGGGCTGCTGCCCTCGGAGGCGCACGAGACCGCACGCAACGTGGTGGCCAGCGTGCTCTCGGGTCGGACGGACGACGGGCTGCTCGACGTCCGGCCGGTGGTGCGGGCCTTCGACGCCGGCCTGGTCGCCGACCCGGTGCTGGCCGCGCTGCCCGGCCGCTTCCTGGTCACCGTGGACGACGGCCGCGGCGACGTCCACGGCCTGGGCGCCGACGTGGCGCTGCGCGCGGTGTCGACGACCGCGGTCGAGCTGACCCTGGCCGGCGTCGCCACCGACCTGACCGCGCCGGTCGAGCACGCCCACTCCCTGGCCCTGGCCGCCGCCCACGCCTTCCTCGCCGAACGCGAGGCCCAGCAGAGCCAGGCGTGGCGGGTGTCCGAGCTCGACGACGGTCCTCGCACGCTGACCGACCGCCTGGTCCGCGACGAGCGGGGGCCCGCAGGGTCCCCCGAGGAGCGGACGGACGCGCTCGCCGCCCCAGGGGGACGGCCGTTGGCCGCGGTGTCGTCCGGAGGACGACCAGGTGCACAGCCCCCGCTCGTCGTGGCCCCGGCGGGTGCCGTCCCGCAGACCGATGGTCTGGTTGCGCTGGTCGGGTTGGTGCCGTTGGGGCGGTTGACCGGGCCTGTGCTGGAGGTGCTGGTGCAGGTCACGGCGGCGTTGGGCAGCGAGGTCCAGGTGACGCCGTGGCGCAGCGTCGTCGTCCCCGACCTGCCCGACGAGTTCGTCGACGACGTCGCCACCGCCCTGCACCACGGCGGGCTGGTGTTCGACGCCGCGAGCCCGTGGGCGCAGGTCACCGCGTGCGCCGGGCTGCCGGGCTGCGCGAAGTCGCGGGCCGACGTCCGCGCCGACGCCGCGCGGGCCGTGGCGACCGGGACGCTGCCGGTCGTCGGGCCCCAGCACTGGGCCGGGTGCGAGCGCCGGTGCGGGCGCCCGGCAGGATCGACCGATGTCCTGGCCACCGGCCGGGGCTACGAGATCGGAGCAGGGTGAGCAGCAGGGTCGAGTACGAGTACGAGCACGACGGCGCCGAGATCTACCGGCAGTCCTTCGCGACCATCCGCCGCGAGGCCGAGCTGGACCGGCTGCCGGCCGACGTCGCGCAGGTGGCGGTGCGGATGATCCACGCCTGCGGGCAGGTCGACCTGGTCCGCGACGTCGCCTGGTCCGACGGTGTCGTGGGCAAGGCCCGCGCCGCGCTGGAGCTCGGCGCACCCGTGCTCTGCGACGCGCAGATGGTGGCCGCCGGGGTGACCCGCAAGCGGCTGCCGGCGTTCAACGACGTGGTCTGCACGCTGAACGACCCGCGGACGCCGGACCTCGCCCGGGAGATGGGCACCACCCGCACGGCGGCGGCGATGCACCTCTGGGGCGAGAAGCTCGAGGGCGCCGTGGTCGCGATCGGCAACGCCCCGACCGCGCTGTTCCACCTGCTCGAGATGGCCGCCGCCGGTGGCCCGCGCCCGGCCGCCGTCGTCGGCATCCCCGTCGGGTTCATCGGCGCGGTCGAGAGCAAGGAGGCCCTGGCCGCCTCCGACCTGGACTTCCTGGTCGTCCGCGGTCGGCGCGGTGGGTCGGCGATCACCGCCGCCGCGGTCAACGCGCTGGCGAGCACCGCCGAATGACCGGCCGTCTCTACGGGGTCGGCCTGGGCCCGGGCGACCCCGAGCTGGTCACGGTCAAGGCCGCCCGGCTGATCGGCGCGGCCGACGTCGTCGCCTTCCACTCGGCGCGGCACGGTCGGTCCGTGGCCCGCGGGCTGGCCGAGCCCTACCTGCGCGCCGGCCAGGTCGAGGAGCTGCTGGTCTACCCGGTCACCACCGAGACCACCGACCACCCCGGCGGCTACCAGGGCGCCATCGACGAGTTCTACGAGACCGCCGCCGCCCGGCTGGCCGCCCACCTCGACGCCGGCCGTGACGTCGTCGTCCTGGCCGAGGGCGACCCGTTCTTCTACGGCTCGTACATGCACATGCACAAGCGGCTGGCGCACCGGTACCCGACCGAGGTGGTGCCCGGGGTGACCAGCGTGTCCGGCGCGTCGGCGGTGCTGGGCCGGCCGCTGGTCGAGCGGGACGAGGTGCTCACCGTGCTGCCCGGCACGCTGCCCACCGAGGAGCTCGCCGCCTGGCTCGAGACCGCCGACTCCGCCGCGGTGATGAAGCTGGGCCGCACCTTCCCCGCCGTCCGCGACGCCTTCGCCGTGGCCGGGGTGCTGGACCGCGCCTGGTACGTCGAGCGGGCGACCACCGACCGACAGCGGGTGCTGCCGCTGGCCGACGTCGACCCCGAGACGGTGCCCTACTTCTCGCTGGCGCTGCTGCCGTCGGAGCTGACCGGCCCGGGCAACGCCGCCGTCCCCGCGCGCACCGATGAGCCGGCGAAGGATCCGTTGCACCCCGTCCTGGGCCCGGCAGGGGGTGCAACGGATCCTTTGCCGGTCGGGGCGGTCGCGGGCGCAGGGTCGCTGACCGTCGTCGGGCTCGGGCCCGGGGCGCGGTACTGGACGACGCCGGAGGCCGCGGCCGCCCTCGCCGAGGCCGACGACCTGGTCGGCTACGGCCCCTACCTGGACCGGGTCGCGGCCAACCCGCGGCAGGTCAAGCACCCCAGCGACAACCGGGTCGAGGCCGAGCGCGCCGCGGCCGCCCTGGCGATGGCCCGCGCGGGGCGCCGGGTCGCGGTGGTCTCCAGCGGCGACCCGGGGGTGTTCGCGATGGCCGCAGCGGTGCTCGAGGTGGCCGCGGTGGACTTCCCCGACGTCCCGGTGCGGGTGCTGCCCGGCATCACCGCCGCCCAGGCGGTGGCGTCGCGGGTGGGTGCGCCGCTGGGCCACGACTTCTGCATCCTGTCGCTGTCGGACGTGCTCAAGCCGTGGGACGTCGTCCTGGACCGCCTGCGCCACGCGGCCGCCGCCGACCTGGTCATCGCGCTCTACAACCCGCGCTCCAAGGCGCGCCCGCAGCAGCTGTTCGACGCCCGCGAGGCGCTGCTGGAGGTGCGGTCGGCCGACACCGTGGTGGTGGTCGGCCGCGACGTCGGCGGCCCCGAGGAGGAGCTGCGCGTGACCACCCTGGGCGAGTTCGACCCCGGCACCGTGGACATGCGCTGCCTGGTCATGATCGGCAGCACCCAGACGAGGGTGACGGGGAGCGGCCAGGTCTACACCAGCCGCACCTACCCCGGCTGATCCGCCGAGCGGGAACACCTGCGCCCGGTTCGGCGCTGGCTCTCCCGTGCGCACACTCTCCCGGCCCGCGGCGTTCTGGTCGGTGGCGGTGCTGCTGGTCCTGGTGCTCGCGGCCTCCGGTGTCCCGTCCCCGCTCTACCGCGTCTACGCCGAGGAGTTCGGGTTCGGCTCCGGCGTGCTCACCGTCGTCTTCGCCGTCTACGCGCTCGCGCTGCTGGTCGCGCTGCTCACCGTCGGGGCGCTCAGCGACCACGTGGGTCGCCGGCCCGTGCTGGCCGTCGCGCTGCTGGTCGAGGCCGTGGCGATGGGCTTGTTCCTGCTCGCCGACGGCGTGGTGTGGCTGCTGGCCGCCCGCGTCGTCCAGGGGCTGGCCACCGGCGCCATGACCGGGGCGTTCGGCGCGGCCCTGCTGGACCTGCAGCGCCGTGAGAAGCCGCTGGGCCCGCTGGTGAACTCGGCCTCTCCCGGGCTGGGGCTCTCCCTGGGCGCGGTCGGCGCCGGGGTCGCGGTGCAGCAGCTGCCCTCGCCCACCGACTGGGTGTTCGGCGTCCTCTCGGTGCTGTTCGTGCTGGCCGCGGGTGCGGTGTGGGCCCTCCTGCCCGAGACCTCGCCCCGCGTCCCCGGCGCCCGGGCCTCGCTGCGCCCCAGCGTGCACGTGCCCCGGGCCAACCGGCGGGCGTTCGCCGCGGCGCTGCCCTGCCTGTTCGCCACCTGGGCGCTCGGCGGGCTCTACGCCTCGCTGGGCCCCTCGTTGGTGGCCGACGTCTACGGGGTCGCGGACCACGCGGTCGGCAGCCTGGTCGTGCTGGCCCTCAACGGCACCGGCCTGGTCGGCTCGCTGCTCACCCAGCGGCTGGCCCCCACCCGCGGCATGGTCGCCGGGGCGCTGGTCTTCGCCGTCGGCGTCGTGGGCACCGTCGTGGCGCTGGCCGCCGGGTCGCTGGCCGCGTTCTTCGTCGCCGCCGTGGTGTCCGGGTTCGGCTTCGGCTCGGCGTTCCTGGGCGCGATGGCCACGGTCACCCGCGGCGTCGACCCCGCCCAGCGCGCGGGGCTGCTCTCGGCGGTCTTCACCGCCAGCTACCTGGCGTTCAGCCTGCCCGCCATCGGTGCGGGCATCGCGGCCGCCCACGTCGGGCTGACCACCACGGCCGAGGTCTACGGCGCGGTGGTCGTCGTCCTGGCGCTGAGCGCCGTCGGCGGCCTCCTGGTGCAGAAGGCCGCGCCGGTCACAGCAGGCTGAGCCGGCGCTGCTCGCGGAGGGCGGCGAACACGTGGGCGCGCAGCAGGTCGGCCAGGCTGTCGGCCAGGTCGGTGAAGGCGACGGCGACGTCCCAGCCGGTCTCGTCGCCGATCACGGTCTGCCAGCGGCCCGGGAGCGGGAAGACGGCGCCGCGCAGCAGCAGCCCGACCTCGACCGCGGCACCCTCGGCCGGTGCGCCGCCGGTGAGCTCGAGCCGGCCGCGCAGGCCGGTCTCGCTGACGTCGGTGGTGCGGCCGCGGAACACCGCGCCCGACGCCTGCTCCACCACCTGCAGCTTCAAGCGCAGCGGCGCCCGGACGGCGTCCCGCCGGTTGCCCCGCTCGGTCACGCCGACGGGGAGCACGTGCCAGCGCACCCCGCCCCGCACCGGCCAGCGCAGGGCGACCCGGGCCAGCACCGTGTGCACGCCGCCGGGGCTGTTCCAGTAGAGGCGCAGCGGCTCGGTGACCGCCGGCTCGACCGGCAGCTCGACCACGAACCCGCCGTGGCGGCGCTGGTCGACCCGTCCGGTCACGACCTCGGCGCCGGCGACGACGTCCACGAGCGCGCCGGGCACCGGCAACTCGACCGCCACGCTCCACCTCCCTGTGAGGACCATGTGTCCTGTCGGAGAGGTGATCGGCCGCGACGTGCCCCGCGCGCAGTCCCCGGGCGGGTGATCACCCGCCCGGGTCAGGGCCGCAGGTGGTCGAGGGCGGCCGGGACCTGCCCCGGCTCGTCGACCACGACCGCCGCACCGGCCTGCGCCAGCTCCCCGGGCCGTGCCGGCCCCCACCCCGCGCCGACGCAGGGCAGCCCGTGCGCCCGGGCGCCGACGACGTCCTGCGCGCGGTCGCCGACCAGCACCGGCCCGGTGCCGTCGGCGTGCTGGGCCAGGGCGAGTCCGACCACCTGGTGCTTGTGCCGGACCCGGCCGTCCAGGGTCGCCCCGTGCACGCTGTCGAAGGCGTCCAGCAGCCCGACGTGGTCGAGGATCCGCCGGGCGAACTCCGCCGGCTTGGAGGTGGCGACGGCGAGCCGCTCGCCGCGGGCGCGCAGCTCGACCAGCAGGTCGGGGACGCCGGCGTACACGGGCGCGTCGAGCATGGCGCCGGCCGTGTAGTGCGCGCGGTAGGCGGCCACCGCCCGGTCGACGTCGGCCTCGGGCACGCCCAGCGCGGCGGCGAAGCCGTCCTGGAGCGGCGGGCCGACCATGGCGGCGAGCTGGTCGGCCGTGGGCTCGGGCAGGCCCAGCTCGGCGGCGGCCACCCGGATGCTCGCGTGGATCCCCGGCGCGGAGTCCACCAGCGTCCCGTCCAGGTCGAACAGGGTCAGCGTGGTCACCCCGACGTGCTCCTCGGCCCGGGCCGGGGGCCCGCGGCGAGCCTGCGAGTCGTGGGGAGGCCCGGGTGCTTCCTCAGCGCAACCACGAGAGCGCCTCCTCGACGGTGGGGACGACGGCCACCCCGGCCGGCAGCGGTGGCCGGCGGACCAGCACCACCGGGATGCCCAGCTCGCGCGCGGCGACCAGCTTGGCCGCGGTCATCGGTCCTCCCGAGTCCTTGGTGACGACGACGTCGACGGCGTGCTCGCGCATCAGCGCGAGCTCCTCGGCCACGGTGAACGGACCCCGGGCCAGCACCAGCGTGGCCCCGGCCGGGAGCGGTTCGGTCGGCGGGTCGACGCAGCGCACCAGGACCCGCCCGGGCAACCCCGCGAACGCGCCCACCCCCTGCCGGCCGGTGGTGAGGAACGCGGTCCCCCGCACCAGCGCAGCCGCCTGCGCGAGGTCGTCGACGAAGGCCCAGTCGTCCCCGGGCTCCGCCGTCCAGCCGGGTCGCTGCAGCCGCAGCAGCGGGGTGCCCGCCCCCGTGCACGCGGCCGCCGCGTTCGTCGTCATCCCGGCCGCGAAGGGGTGGGTGGCGTCGACGACGGCGGCCGGCCGGTGCTCCTGCAGCCAGGCGGTCAGCCCGGGCACCCCGCCGAACCCGCCGACCCGCACCTCCCCTGCCGGCAGCAGGGGGTCGGCCAGCCGACCGGCCAACGACGACACGACCTCGACGCCCGCCTCCGACAACCGGCCCGCCAGCTCGCGCGCCTCCCCCGTCCCGCCCAGCAGCAGCACGGGGCCCCGCATCAGCGGGCCCGGGTGGTGGAGTACAGGTGGCTGTCGGGGAACTCCCCGGCGGTCAGCACCGGGCCGACCACCACGACCGCCGTGCGGACGACGCCCGCCGCGGCCACCTGCTCGGCGATGTCGCCCAGCGTGCCGCGCAGCACCAGCTCGTCGTCGCGGGAGGCGCGGGCGACGACCGCGACCGGGCCGTCGGCGCCGTAGTGCTCGGCCAGCTGCGGGGCCAGCTCGGCGATCCGCTGCACGGCCAGGTGCAGCACCAGGGTCGCGCCGGTGGCCGCGTAGGCGGCCAGCTCCTCCCCCGGCGGCATGGCGGTGGAGCGGGCCGAGGTCCGGGTCAGCACGACGGTCTGCCCCACCCCCGGCACGGTCAGCTCACGCTTGAGGGTGGCCGCGGCGGCGGCGAACGCGGGAACCCCGGGGACGACGTCGTAGGGCACCCCGGCGGCGTCCAGCCGGCGCATCTGCTCGGCCATCGCGCTGTAGACCGACGGGTCGCCGGAGTGCAGCCGGGCGACGTCCAGCCCCGCCCCGTGCGCGGCCACCAGCTCGCCGGTGATCGCGTCCAGGTCGAGGTTCGCGGTGTCCACCAGCCGGGCGCCGGGCTGCGTGGTCGCGAGCAGCTCGACCGGCACCAGCGCCCCGGCGTACAGCACCACCGGGCACGACGCGATCAGCCGGGCCGCCCGCAGCGTGACCAGGTCGGCGGCCCCCGGCCCGGCCCCGATGAAGTGGATCGTCACCTCGTCCCGCTCCAGATGGTCACGGGCATGGCGGGCTTCCAGCCGAGGTAGCCGCCGACGGGTTCGGCGCGCTGCACGGCCAGCCGCACCATCGATCCGCCGTAGCGGGACTGCCAGTCGGCGAGCACGGCCTCGCTCTGCACGGTCACCGCGTTCACCACCAGCCGCCCGCCCGGGCGCAGGGCGTCCCAGCAGGCGTCCAGCAGCAGCGGGGTGGTCGCCCCGCCCCCGACGAACACGGCGTCGGGCTCGGGGAGCCGGCCGAACACGTCGGGCGCCCGGCCGTGCACCACCCGCAGGTAGGGGACGCCCAGCCGGGAGGCGTTGCGCGGGATCCGCTCGGCCCGCTCGGCGACGGACTCGACGGCGACCGCGCGGCAGGTGGGGTGCGCCCGCATCCACTCGATGCCGATCGAGCCCGAGCCGGCGCCGATGTCCCACAGCAGCTGCCCGGGCACGGCGGCCAGCCGGGACAGCGTCACCGCGCGGACCTCGTTCTTGGTCAGCTGGCCGTCGTGCTCGTAGGCGTCGTCGGGCAGCCCCGGGGTGGTCGGCAGGGGGGCGGTGCCCGACAGCGCCCGGCACTCCACGGCGGTCACCACGAGGGGTTCGGCGCGCGCGGTCCAGGCAGCTGCCGTGCCGGTGGTCACCGACTCGTCGGGCCCGCCCAGCGCGGCGAGGACGGTGACCTGCGAGTCGCCGTAGCCCCGCTCGGTCAGCAGCGCCGCGACGGCGGCCGGGGTGCCGCCGTCCGAACCGAGCACGAGCAGCCGGCGGCCGGGCTGGACGTGCGGGTGCAGCAGCTCGAGCGGCCGGCCGACCAGCGAGACCACCTGGGTGTCCTCGACCGCCCAGCCCAGCCGGGCGCAGGCCAGCGACACCGACGAGGGCGCGGGCAGCACCCGCACCGCGGCGGCGCCCAGCTCGCGCACCAACGTCGTCCCGACGCCGGAGAGCATGGGGTCGCCCGAGGCGAGGACGACGACGGCCCGGCCCTCCAGCGACGCGAACAGGCCGGGGATCGCCGGCAGCATCGGGGACGGCCACGCGCGGCGCTCGGCGGACCCGGGCACGAGGTCGAGCTGGCGGGGGCTGCCCACGAGCACGTCGGCGGCCTCGACCGCGGCGCGGGACAGCGGGGAGAGCCCGTCCCAGCCGTCGGCGCCGATGCCCACGACGACCACGGGATGGCCCGTCACGCGGGGAGGTCCCCCTGCGGACCGGCGGCCTCGGCCAGCAGCTGCTCGCGCAGCTCGGCGTCCAGGCGGTCGACGTAGACGGTGCCGTCGAGGTGGTCGACCTCGTGCTGCAGGCAGCGGGCGGCCATGCCGGTGGCCTCGATCGAGGTGGGGTCGCCGTGCGCGTCCACGCCGTCGACCCGCGCACGGAAGGCCCGGTCGAGCTCGGCGTAGGGCCCCGGCACCGACAGGCAGCCCTCCTCGGTGCGCTCGACCTCGGGTTCGCCGTCGACCGGCTCGAGGACGGTGAGCACCGGGTTCACCACGTAGCCGACGACGTCCTCGCCGCGGGCGTCCGGGCAGTCGATGACGAACACCCGGGCGTCGACCCCGATCTGGTTGGCCGCCAGGCCCACGCCGTCGGCGGCCTGCATCGAGGCGAACATGTCCAGCACCAGGTGCCGCAGCTCGCGGTCGAAGGTGGTCACGTCGGCGCAGCGCCGGTGCAGCACCGGGTTGCTGCCGTAGGTGACGATCGGCCGGGCGACGCCGTCGTAACGGCCGGGCAAGCGCATGGGGGCCGATCGTAGTTGGCACCATCTCCCCGGTGGACCTCCCGACCGCGACCGGCCTCGCCCTGGGCTCGCTCGCCGACCTCGCCCTCGGCGACCCCCGTCGCGGGCACCCCGTAGCCGGGTTCGGCCGGGCCGCGGCCGCCGTGGAGCGGGTCACCTGGCGGGACTCCCGGCCGGCCGGGACCGCGCACTGGCTGGCCTGCGTGCTGCCGGTGACCGCGCTGGGCCTGGCCGCCGACCGGGTGACCCGGGACCGATCGGTCGCCCGCGCCCTGGTCACCGCGGCCGGCACGTGGGCGGTGCTGGGCGGCACGTCGCTGGGCCGCGCCGGCAGCCGGATGGCCGAGCTGCTCGACGACCTGCCGGCGGCCCGGGCGCACCTGCCCACCCTCGCCGGCCGGGACCCGTCGTCCCTCGGGGAACCCGAGCTGGTCCGCGCCACGGTGGAGTCGGTGGCCGAGAACACCTCCGACGCCGCGGTCGCCCCGCTGGTGTGGGGGGCGGTGGCCGGCCTGCCCGGCCTGCTGGCCTACCGCGCGGTCAACACCCTGGACGCGATGGTCGGGTACCGGTCGGCGCGGTACGACCGGTTCGGCTGGGCGTCGGCGCGGGCCGACGACGTCGCCAACTGGCTGCCGGCCCGGTTGACCGCGGCGCTCACCGTCGCCGTCGCCCCGCTGGTGGGCGGCTCCCCGTCGGGGGCGCTGGCGGTCTGGCGGCGGGACGGCGGCGCCCACCCGAGCCCCAACTCCGGCCGGTGCGAGGCGGCCGCCGCCGGCGCGCTCGGCATCCGGCTGGGCGGCACCAACGTCTACGGCAGCCGGGTCGAGCACCGCCCGACCATGGGCGACGGCGCGGGCCCCGTGCGGGCCGACGTCGACCGGGCGGTCGCGCTGTCCCGTGCGGTGTGGACAGCGTCGGCCGCGCTGGCCGTCGCCGCCCGCCTGGCCCGGCGCGGGAGCACCGCCACCTGACCCCGACGGGGGACGTGGGTGACCGACCCCCTGCGCACCGGTGCACGGGAGGTCGATACCGGCACCATGCGTCTCCGCTCGTCCACCGGCTCCACCGGCCGGGGTGTCCCGCTCTCCGTCTACGTGACCGCGCTGGTCCTGGTGCCCCTGCTCGGGGTCCTCGCCCTGACCGGGGCCCTGGTCCGGTCGGCCGTCGCGCGCTCGGACTCCGCGGCCGAGGCGGCCCGCTCGGTCGCGGCGGTGGCCGTGCTGGAGCGGGTGCGCGCGGCCGTCGAGCAGGAGGTCGTGCCGGTCCTCACCGTCGCCGCCCTGGACAGCCCCGAGCTCGTCGAGCAGCTGGGCCTGCCGGCGATGTTCGTGGCGACGGCCCGCACCCAGGCCGCCCAGGGACTGGACACCGCCCGCGCGGCCACCGACGCCGCCCTGGCCGAGGTCCCGGCCGACTCCTCGGCGGCCGCCGCCGCGAGCTCCGCCGTCGCCGCCCTGGACAGCCTCCGCGGGAGCGGTTCCGACCAGCGGACCGTGGACGACGTGGTGGCCACCTACGAGGGGTACCTCCAGCTCTCCGACGACCTCGCGCTGGCGCAGCGGCAGGCCGGCGAGGGCGCCCGCGACGAGGACGTCTCGGCCACCACCCGAGCGGCGGTGGCCGACGTGGCGCTGCTGTCCCGGGCGGCGCAGGCCGCCGGGCGCGAGATGCCCCTGTTCCTCAGCTCCCTGACCGAGATCGACGTGGCCGTCGCGGCCGACCAGTGGCTCAGCGCCCGGGCCGAGTACCGGGCCGCCGCGGCCGCCCTGGCCGGGTTGACCGCACCCGAGGCGCAGGAGGCCTGGGCGGCCGCCGAGGCCGAGGGCCCCGTGCCCACCGTCGACGCCGTGCTCGACGCGCAGGCGGTGCCCGGCGCTGCACCGCTGACCATCCTGGGGCTGCAGGACCTGGTGACCCAGAGCAACGCCCGCAGCACCGTGGTCGCCGACGTCCTGGGCGCCGCCGTCGTGCGGGCCGAGGACGCCGCCGTCGCCGACCAGGCCGCCGCGCGCTCCACCACGACCACCACCGCCGTCGTCTGCGGCGCGCTCGTGCTCCTCACCGCCCTGGTGGTCGCCGTGGTGTGGCGCTCGCTGTCCCGCTCGCTGCGGCGGCTGGCCGGCCGGGCGCAGGACGTCAGCGAGGGCACCCTGGTCGACGTCGAGGTGGGCGGACCGCGGGAGGTGCGCACGGTCTCCAGCGCGCTGCGCGCCGCGGTCGCCAGCCTGCGCCGCATCCAGGACCAGGCGGGCGCGGTGGCCCGCGGCGACCTGGACCACGCCCTGCTCGACGAGCCGCTGCCCGGCCCGCTCGGCGAGGTCGTGCACGCCTCCGTGCAGCAGATCGTCACCGCCGTCCGCCAGCGGCAGGAGCTCCAGTCCGCCCTCACCCACCAGGCGCAGCACGACGCGCTGACCGAGCTGCCCAACCGCGCCCAGGCACTCCGGCTCGCCGCGGCCGCCCTGCACCGGGCGCAGCGGTCGGGCGCGATGATCGGCCTGCTGTTCGTCGACCTGGACGGGTTCAAGGCCGTCAACGACGGCTTCGGGCACGCCGCCGGCGACGAGGTGCTCCGGCAGACCGCGCACCGGCTGCACGACGCCGTCCGCTCCGGCGACGTCGTCTGCCGCCTCGGCGGGGACGAGTTCGTCGTCCTGGTCGAGCCCGCGGAGTCCGAGGACGACCTGATGGAGCTGGCCACCCGGCTGGTCGAGACCGTCAGCGCCCCGATCACGGTGGGCACCAGCACGGTGGCCGTCGGGGCCAGCGTGGGCATCGCCACCAGCCGGGACGCCAGCACCGACGCCGACGCCCTGCTGGCCCAGGCCGACGCCGCGGTCTACCGAGCCAAGGCGTCCGGGCGGGGGCGCGCCGAGCTGTTCGACGAGGCGCTGCGCGCCCAGCTGGTCGAGCGCAGCGAGCTGCAGGCCGCCATCGCCGCGGGTCTCGCCGGCGGGGAGATGCGGTTGGTCTACCAGCCCGTCCACGACGTCGGGTCCGGCGCCGTCATCGGCTACGAGGCGCTGATCCGCTGGGACCGTCCGGGGCACGGCACCGTCCCGCCGGACCTGTTCATCGGCGCCGCCGAGGCCTCCCGGCTGATCTGCGACCTGGACCGGTGGGTGCTCGCCGAGGCCACGGCCCAGCTGGCCGCCTGGCGGAGCGCACCGGGCCCCGCGCGCCCCGGGGAGCCGACGGTCGCGGTCAACATCTCGGGCCGGCACCTGGTCGACTCGCGGGTCGTCGCCGACGTCGCCGCGGCCCTCGAGGCCTCCGGGCTGCCCGCCGAGCTGCTGGTCCTGGAGGTCACCGAGACCGTGCTGGTCGACGACCCGACCGCCTACGACCACCTGGCCACCCTGCGGGCGACCGGCGTGGGCATCGCCATCGACGACTTCGGCACGGGGTACACCTCGATCGGCCAGCTGCGCAGCATGCCCGTGGACACGCTCAAGATCGACCGCAGCTTCATCGCCAGCGACGAGCCGTCGCACCGCACCCTGGTCGGGATGATGATCCACGCGGCCCACGCCTTCGGGCTCACCGTCGTCGCCGAGGGCGTCGAGGAGCCCTGCCAGCTCGAGGCGCTGCGGGCCGAGTCCTGCGACCAGGTCCAGGGCTACCTGATGTCCCGCCCGGTGCCTCCCGCGCAGGCCGGCGCAGCCGGCAGCGACGGGGTGCGCCGCGTCCGGGCCCAGGAGGCCGTGCCCGCCGGGGGGCACCCGCAGGTCAACTGAACGAGACCGGTGGACTGGTCGTGGCCCGCCCACCAGGGCACAGTGGATCCATGACCGGCTCCGTCGACCAGTCCACCGGGGTGCACGAGCTCGTGCGGTTGCTGCGGGCACCCTCCCGGCACGGTGGCCCGCGGTACGCCGCGATGGCCGCCCGCGTGCAGGAGCTGCTGAGCACCGGCGCCCTCCCGGTCGGCACCCGGCTGCCGGCCGAGCGCGAGCTGGCCGAGGCCCTCGGGGTCAGCCGGGTCACCGTCGCCAGCGCCTACCGGACGCTGCGCGAGGAGGGCTACGCGCAGACCCGGCACGGGTCGGGCACGGTGACCGAGCTGCCCCGGAGCCCGGGCGCGGCGTGGCCGCTCCCCGCAGACGGCGAGGGGTTCGTGAACCTGGCGCACACCGCCCCGCCGGCGTCCCCGCACCTGCTCCCGGCCTGCACGCGGGCGCTGGAGCTGCTGCCCGGCGTGCTGCAGTCCTCCGGCTACCACCACGACGGCCTGCCCGCGCTGCGCCAGGCGGTCGCCGACCGGTTCAGCGCCCGCGGGCTGCCCACCGACCCGGACCAGGTGTTGATCACCGCCGGGGTCATGGACGCCCTCGGGCTGGTGCTGGGCACCCTGCTGCACCCCGGCGACCGGGTGCTGGTCGAGCACCCGACCTACCCCGGCGCGGTCCGGCTGATCACCGACCGGGGCGGCCTGCCCGTGCCGGTCGCGACCGACGCCGACCAGCCCGACGCCCTGGTCGCCGCCGCCCACGCGGCGGCCCGGCAGAGCGCGCCCCGGCTGGCCTACCTGATGCCCGACCTCTCGAACCCCACCGGCCTGTCCCTCTCGGCCGGCGGACGCCGCCGGCTGGCCGCGACCCTCTGGCAGCAGGGCACGATCGCGGTGGTCGACGAGGTCACCGCGGGCCTCGACCTCGACGAACCCGACCGCGCACCGGCGCCCCCGTACGCCGCCGGGGTCCCGGACACCGCGACGGTGACCCTCGGCGGGCTGTCCAAGGCGGTGTGGGGCGGGCTGCGGATCGGCTGGCTGCGCACGGACGCCGCGCTGACCGCCCGGCTGGCCGACGCCTACGTCCAGCGGCAGCCGTCCGTGGGCACCCTGGACCAGCTGACCGCCAGCTTCCTGGTGACCGACCTCGACCAGGTGCTGGCCGACCGGCGCGCCGAGCTGCGCCGCAACCGGACCGCCCTCCGGGAGCTGCTGGCCGAGCACCTCCCCGAGTGGGCGGTCGCCCCGTCCGCCGGCGGGCTGTCCCTGTGGTGCCGGCTGCCGGAGGGGTTGAGCTCCGCCGCGCTCACCCGGGCCGCGCTGGGCGAGGGCATCCGGTTGGCCGAGGGGCGGGCGTTCGGCACCGGTGCCGCCTTCGACGACCACCTGCGGCTGCCGGTGGTCCGGCCGGGTGCCGAACTGCGGGAGGCGATCCCGGTGCTGGCCCGGGTCGCCCGCGCGGTGCACGGCCGGGGCCCGGCGCCCTCGGTCCGCGCCGTGTGAGCCGGGGGGCCCGCTGCGCCCCGACGGGGTCGGGGGATGATGCCCGGGTCGTCGAGCTGCGAGGGAGGGATCTGTCCGGGTGTTCTACTTCCTCGCCCGCTTCGTGCTGCGCCCCCTGTTCATCCTGACCTGCCGGCCCACGGTGGTGGGCGAGGACCGGGTGCCGCGCACCGGGCCCGTGCTGCTGGCCAGCAACCACCTGTCGTTCATCGACTCCATCGCCATCCCGCTGATGGCCCCGCGCAAGGTCGGCTACCTGGCCAAGGCGGAGTACTTCACCGGCACCGGTGTCAAGGGCTGGCTGACGAGGACGGTGTTCACCGCGCTGGGCGCCCGGCCGGTCGAGCGGCAGTCCCAGCGCGCGGCGCAGGCGGGGCTGGACACCGTGCTGGCCGCGCTGCACGCCGGCGAGGCGTTCGGCATCTACCCCGAGGGCACCCGCTCCCGCGACGGCAGGCTGGCCCGCGGCAAGACCGGGGTGGCCTGGCTGGCGCTGACCGCCGACTGCCCCGTCGTCCCCGTGGCCGTGCACGGCACCGACCGGGTGCAGCCGGTCGACGCGCCCTACCCCCGGCCGCACAAGGTGACCATCACCTTCGGCGAGCCGCTGACCTTCCCCGAGCAGCGTGGCCTGGCCGGCAAGGGCCCGGCCCGGCGGGTGGTCACCGACCGCATCATGACCGCCATCCAGGCGCTGAGCGGCCAGGAGAAGTCCGGCTGGTGAGCGGCGCGCTGCTGGTCGCCGGCACGACCTCGGACGCCGGCAAGTCCGTGGTGACGGCGGGCATCTGCCGCTGGCTGGTCCGGCAGGGGGTCGCGGTCGCGCCGTTCAAGGCGCAGAACATGAGCAACAACTCCGGGGTCACCGCCGACGGCGCCGAGATCGGCCGGGCGCAGGTGTTCCAGGCCGCCGCCGCCCGGGTCGAGCCCGAGGCCGCGATGAACCCGGTGCTGCTGAAGCCCGGGGGCGAGAACTCCAGCCAGGTCGTCGTCCTCGGCAAGGCCGTCACCGACGTCACCGCGATGAGCTACCGGGGCCTCAAGGCCCAGCTGTTCGAGCAGGTCCTCAGCAGCCTGGCCGACCTGCGCTCGCGGTTCGACGTCGTGGTCTGCGAGGGCGCGGGCTCCCCCACCGAGATCAACCTGCGCGACACCGACATCGCCAACATGGGTCTGGCGACGGCGGCCCGGCTGCCCGTGCTGGTCGTCGGGGACATCGACCGCGGCGGGGTCTTCCCCGCCCTCTACGGCACGGTCGCGCTGATGCCGCCGGCCGACCAGGCCCTGGTGGCGGGGTTCCTGGTGAACAAGTTCCGCGGCGACCCCCGGCTGCTGGCCCCCGGCCTCGACACGCTGCAGCAGCTCACCGGCCGGCCCACCCTCGGCGTCCTCCCGTGGGTGCCCGGGCTGTGGCTGGACGTCGAGGACTCCCTGGACCTGGACGGCGACCGCGGCCCGGCGCTGCCCCCGGTCGGCGAGGACGTGCTGCGGGTGTCGGTGGTCCGGCTCCCCCGGCTGTCGAACTTCACCGACCTCGACGCGCTGGCGGCGGAGCCCGGCGTCCTGGTGCGGTACGCGACCAACCCCGCCGAGCTGGCCGACGCCGACCTGGTGGTGCTGCCCGGCACCCGTTCGACGGTCTCGGACCTGGCCTGGGTGCGCGAGCGCGGCCTGGACCTCGCGCTGGCCCGGCGGGCCGCGGAGGGGCGCCCGGTGCTGGGCATCTGCGGCGGGCACCAGATGCTGGCCCGCTCGATCACCGACGACGTCGAGTCGCGGTCGGGCACGGTCCCCGGCCTGTGGCTGCTGCCCACCGACGTGGTGTTCGCCCGCGACAAGACGCTCGCCCGGCCGACCGGGTCCTGGCGCGGGCACCCGGTGAGCGCCTACGAGATCCACCACGGCGTGGTCACCCCCGACGGCGGCGAGCCGTTCCTGGACGGCGTCCGGGTCGGCGCGGTCTCGGGCACGACCTGGCACGGCGCGCTGGAGAACGACGGCTTCCGCCGCGCCTTCCTGGCCGACGTCGCCGCCACCACCGGACGCCGGTTCACCGCCGCGCCCGACACCGACTTCGCCGCGGTGCGCGAGGCCCGGCTGGACGCCCTCGGCGACCTGGTCGAGCAGCACGCCGACACCGACGCCCTCTGGCGGCTGGTCGAGCACGGCGCCCCGGCCGGGTTGCCGATGCTGCCGCCGGGTGCAGGGTGGACGTCGTGAAGCGGTCGCTCCCCATCGCGGTGGCGCTGGTGCTCGCGCTGATCATGGTCGCGCTCGCCGCGTTCTCCTTCTCCGCCGGGCAGACGCTGACCGGGGTGCTGCTCGTCGTGGCCGCCCTGTCCGCGGCCTACGCGGCGGTGCTCGAGATCCGGCGCCGGGACGCCGCGGAGATCTCGCAGCGGGCGCTGGCCGACTGGCCCCCGGAGCGGCTGCGCTCCGTGGTGGGCCGGATCGAGGGCGACGTGCCGCGGATCCGGGCGGTCCGCAAGGCCGATCCTCGCCTCACCCTGGCCGACGCCACCGCCCTGGTCCGGGGCCCCCGTGCCTGACCTGCAGCGCTTCGTCGACGCCCAGGACCCGGTGTGGGACGACGTCCTGGCCGAGCTGCGGGCCGGACGCAAGCGCACGCACTGGATGTGGTTCGTCTTCCCGCAGCTGCGCGGACTGGGCCGCTCGTCGACCGCCCAGCACTACGCACTCGCCGACCTCGACGACGCCCGGGCCTACCTCGCCCACCCGGTGCTCGGTGCGCGGCTGCGCGGGGCCTGCGACGTCCTGCTCGGCCTGGCCGGGACGACGGCGCACGCGGTGTTCGGCGACCCCGACGACCTCAAGCTGCGCTCGTCGATGACCCTGTTCGCCGCCGCCGACCCGGATGATCCGCGGTTCCCCGCCGTCCTGGCGCAGTGGTACGACGGGCCGGACCCGCGGACCATCGAGCTCCTCGGCTAGCGCTTCTTCTTCGCTGCGCGCTCGGCCAGGGCTGCCCGGTTGCGCTCGATCGCCGCGCGGACCAGGCCCTGCAGACCCGGGACGTCGACGGCGTCGCCCTCGAACAGCTCGTAGGAGCGGCGCTGGTTGCCGCCCAGCTCACCGTTGAACAGCCCCGTCGGGTCGGGCAGCGAGGCGCCGTGCAAGAACCCGAGCTTGACCTTGGCCTTGAAGATGTCCCCGACCACGAGGATGCCGTCCAGCTCCCACACCGGGGAGCCCATCCACTTCCAGGTCTCCTCGATCGCCGGGTCGACCGCGCGGATCGCCTCGCGCGCCTCGGCGAGGGCCTGCCCCCGCCAGTCGGGGTGCTTCGCGACGAGGGCGTCGATCTCGGCTGCGGGTTCCACGGCCCGGGACGATAGCCGCGTCGTCCCGGGTCGGGAACCGCCGTCCGGGCCGGGGCGGGGGGCTCAGCCGTGCCGGCGTCGCCCCGCCACCAGCGCGGCCCCGCCGGCGACCAGCAGCCCCGCGGCCAGCGCCGTCCAGCTGCCGACCTCGGCACCGGTCTGCGCCAGGGCCGCCGGCCGCGGCCCCCCGGTGGTCCCGGTGCCGGTGACCGGCTGCCCGCCCGAGCCCGGGTGGGTCCCGGGCTGGGTGCCGGTCCCGGGCTGGGTGCCGGGTCCGGGCTGGGTGCCGGGGCCCGGCTGGGTGCCGGGGCCCGGCTGCTCCGCGTCCGGGGCGCACGGGAAGGTGCCGGTGCGCAGCGAGAAGCCGTCGGTGTCGGCGTCGTCGGCGTAGAAGGTCGCCCGGAACCCGTCGGCGCAGGTGGCCGCGTCGGCGATGGCGAAGCCCTCGTTGGCCAGGCCCGGGTCGGCGTCGGCCGGCGGGTCGTACACCGCGGCGGGGGCGAAGGCGCCGTCGTCCCCGATCTCGTAGAGCGCGGTCCGTCCGTCGCAGGCCTCGTCGCAGACCACCCAGAGCGCACCCAGGTCGGCGTCGAACTGGACATCGGCGACCAGCGCGAACGGGGTGCCGATGGTCGCCACCCGGGTGGCGGTGCCGTCGATGGACAGGGCGTAGGCGTAGACGCTCGCCGTGCCCTCGACGCCGACGAGGAACAGCCCGTCGCCGTGCCCGGAGTAGCGCGCCGGGTCGTAGGCGGTCCCGGTGCGCTGGTCGGTGAACCCCCCGGCGGTCAGGAAGGAGTCGGGGACCCACGTGATGCCCTCGAGCCCGGCGTTCGAGCCCAGGCCCGGGAAGTCCGCGGCCAGGTTCCACTCCTGCGTCGCGGTGAGCCTCCCCCCGGTACCGGTCGGCGCGTACCGCAGCACCGCAGGTCGGCTGACGCTGCTGGCCGCGTTGTTCCGCTCGGAGGAGACGTAGACACCGCCGGCGGAGTCGTCACCGGCGACGGTCACGCCCTCGGCGTCCACGACCCCGGTCTCGCCACCGGGGTAGCCCAGCGTCCACTCCGCCTCGGGGGCCCAGCCGCCGGCGCCGTCGGAGGTGATCCGGTAGAGCAGCCCGTCGCCGTTCTGCACCGCCCACAGCGTGCCCGGGGCCGCGGTGCCCGAGGGCTCCCAGTCCAGCCCCGACAGGTCACCGCCGAAGGTGTCCTCGGCGTCCAGCGGGGTCTCCTCCGGGCCGCCCGGCCACGGCTGCGGGTTCACGATCCCGGCGCACTGGTTCACCGCCCCCCGGGTCGGGGCGCTCGTGACCGCGAACTCGCCGGTGCCGTCGGGGCAGCGGCCGTAGGTGGTGGCCGCGTGCTGCGACCAGGCGAACTCGTCGACGACGGTGTCGCCGTCCAGCAGCGCGACGGAGTCCGACCCGCCGAGACCGGTGACGTCGACCACGACGTGGGCGCCGGGCGCGACGGTGGTACCGGCGGGCACGGTCGTGCGTCCGCCCTCGCCGTCGACCATCACGTAGCCCGAGGCGTCGACGTCGGTCACGCCCACCGAGGTGAGCTCCACCCAGTCGCCCGGGGTGCCGCCGGAGGACTCGACCTCGTTGATCCGCACCGGCGACGAGCAGTCGTTCGCCGCCCCCTTCGTGGTGACCGTGGTGGTCGTGAGCTCCCCCGTTCCGTCGGGGCAGCGGCCGTAGCTGGTGGGTGCGTGCGTCGTCCAGGAGTAGCCGGCCACCAACGCGCCGGTCGGGTCGAGCAGGCGGGCGGAGTCCGCGGCGCCCAGCCCGAAGTCGAAACCCGGTCGGGTGCCCTGCGCCTGGTCGACCACGAAGAACCCACCGGCGGGGACGACGGACCCGGCCGGCAGCGTGTACGGCGTCCGCGCGTCGTCGTCGTCGCGGAAGGTGTAGCCGCTGATGTCGACGTCGGCGCTGCCGGTGGTGACCAGCTCGACCCAGTCGGTGTCGTCGCCGTTGGACTCGACCTCGTTGACCACCAGCGTGCTCGCCGCGGCCGGCGGCGGGGTCGGCTCCGGCTCGGGCGTCGAGCAGTCGTTCACCGCGCCCTTGGTCGGCGCCGCGGTGGTGGTCACCTCGCCGGTGGCGTCCGGGCAGCGGCCGAAGGTGGTGGTCGCGTGGGTGGTCCAGCTGAGCTCGTCGACGACGGTGCCGTCGGGTCGCAGCAGCCGGACGGCGTCGGCGCCCCCGAGGCCGAAGGCGAAGTCGACACCCCGCTCCAGCACCAGGTGGCCGCCGGCCGGGATGGTCGTGCCGTCGGGCAGCGCCGTGGCGTCGGCCGGGTCGCTGTCGGTGAGCAGGAGGCCGCCGACGTCGACCAACGCGGCGCCGGAGTTGCTCAGCTCCACCCAGTCGTCGGGGGCACCGCCCTGGGACTCCACCTCGTTGATCGCGACGCCGGACAGGTCGGCGTCGGCGGCGGAGGCCGGCGGGGCCAGCAGCAGCACGCCGGAGCAGGCAGCCGTCGCGGCGACCAGGAGAGAGCCGAGACGGGCGGGGAGCGAGCGCATGGGGAGCGGGGTATCCGTTCGCCGGGGTCAGGACCGGGGGAACGAACCGCGCCGGCACGACCACCAGGTGAACGGCGGGCGACGGCTGACCCGGTCGGCCCGACACGCCGACCCTGTGGCGGTCCTGTGCGATCGCCCGGTGACCGAGCGTCAGGAGACGGCGGCGCGCACCCGGTCCGGCCAGGGGACGGTGACGCCGTCGGTCGTCGCCACGTAGGTGGACCGGACGACGCAGCACAGCCGGTCGCCCACCCGGACCTCGAACCGCAGCGTCAGGCTGGTCCGCCCCAGCTTCTCCAGGTCGCAGACGACGTCGACGGTGTCGCCCCAGACCGCGGACGACGACCACTCCAGCGCTGCGGCCTTCACCAGCGGCTGCACCCCGGCGACGCCGTCGGGGTCCCAGGTCAACCCGACCGAGGGCCACCACGCGTTCGACGCCTCGTCGGCCCAGACCAGGTAGTTGGCGTTGAACACGACCCGCTGGTCGTCGCACTCGCTGTACCGGACCGGCGCGCTCCAGGTGACTGCCACGGGGGCAGACGGTAGGCGTGTGACGACCCACACCCGGGGTGCTCGCCCGGAGGGCCTGCGCTGTGTTCTCCTGCGCAGGTGAGCACCGTGGTGAACAGCTACCCGACCGCGTCCCCGCGAGCCGTGGCGAAGGTGATCGACCACGTCGACCACCACTGCGCGCGGTTCGTCGAGCTGTCGCCGTTCGCCACCCTGGCCACGGCCGATGCCGAGGGCTTTCCCGACGTCTCGCCCCGCGGGGGCGGGCCCGGCTTCGTGCGCGTGGTCGACCCGCACACGCTCGCGCTGCCCGACCGCCAGGGCAACAACCGGGTGGACAGCCTCCGCAACCTCGAGGCCAACCCGCGGGCCGCGCTCATGTTCTTCGTGCCCGGCATCGAGGAGACGCTGCGGGTCTACGGCCGCTGCCGGCTGGTGGCCCCCGAGGAGGTCACCCTCGACCTGACCGAGTTCGGCAAGCAGCCGCTGTCGGTGCTGGTGATGGACGTCGAGCGGGCCTACTTCCACTGCGCGAAGGCGGTCATGCGCTCGAAGCTGTGGGACCCCGCGGCCCAGGTGCACCGCTCGGTGTTCCCGCCGATGGGCAAGGTCTGGCGCGAGCACACCGCCGGGGTCTCCCCCGACCAGGCCGACAGCGAGATGCGCGCCGAGCTGGCCCTCGAGCTCTAGTCCGTGCGGCGCTCGTAGACGCCGACGACCTCGCCGCGGAACGAGTCGGTGATGCCCGGGAAGGCCGCCATCACCTTGTCGTGGTCCCAGTCGTCGACCACGTGCACCTCGTGGTGGTTGTGCTCCAGCTCGCCCTGCGGGTAGTGCACGATCGGGATCGACATGTAGACCGCCCGCCCGGCGGCCTCGCCGGCCCGGCGCCACAGGTCCTGCGCCTCCTCGACCGTCATGTGCTCGGCGACGTCCCCGAGGACGACGACGTCGGCGGCCGGCAGGGCGGTCGTGCGGGCGTCGCCCAGCAGCACCTCGTCGTAGAGGTCGCGCAGGCCGTACTTCTCGACGTAGGGCTCGAAGACCTCGAGCGCGACCATGCGCGCCGGTCGGTCGTCGGCCAGCAGCTTGGCGTAGGTGCCGGCCCCCGCCCCGACGTCCAGCACCGACGCGGGCGCCAGCTCGGTGATCTTGCTGCGGGTCCAGTCCTTGCCCTCGGGCGAGCTGATCGGCACCGACGGACGCTAACCCGGTCCGCCCGCACCCGCAGAACTGTCGGTGTCCGCACCTAGCGTGCTGGCATGCCGACCACATCCCCGCTGACGTTCCAGGTGACGATCGACTGCGCCGACCCGCACGGGCTGGCCGACTGGTGGGCCGAGGCGCTGGGGTGGGCGGTCGAGCCCAGCGACGAGGCGTTCATCCGGTCGATGGTCGCCGCCGGCCACGCCCAGGAGTCCGACACGACCACGCACCGCGGCACGCTGGTGTGGGCCGAGGGCGCCGCGCTCGTGCCCCCCGAGGGCATGCCCCGGGTGCTGTTCATGCGGGTGCCCGAGCCCAAGACCGCGAAGAACAGGCTGCACCTGGACCTCCGGGCCGGCGAGGCAGACCGGCCGGCCCACCTCGAACGGCTGCTGGCGGCCGGCGCGACCGAGACCGGCCGCGGCAGCCAGGGGCCTCACGCGTGGGTGGTGCTCACCGACCCCGAGGGCAACGAGTTCTGCCTGGCCTGAGCCGGGGTCACTCGCGGTCGAACTCCCGGGCCAGCAGGCGGGCGGCGACGACCTGCTCGTTGCGGGCCCGGTCGCGCTGCCGCTTGCGCACGTGCTCGGGAGCGCGGTCGCGGGCGTCCTCGACCAGCTGGTACGAGGCAAGGGCGCTGGCCCGCACCCGCGAGGTGCCGAACAGGCCGGTGGACGTGGCCGGACGCACCGGCTCAGCGCTGCTCATCTGGTACCTCCCCGTACGGCCGCTGCACGCGCCCGCCGCCCTATTCCATGACCTTCCCGGCCGAATATCAACCGTGCAAGTCGAGGGTTCGTCCCATCGGATGACACCGATCACGCTGGTCCCAGGCCCGTCGGCGTGTCGGGGCGGCGCGCCGGGCCGGGGCACCACCCCCTACGGTCACGTCCCATGGCGAGCGGTTGGAAGTCGGTTCTGTCCCGGGTCGTGTCGACCGTGGTCCGGGAGGCCACCCGCACGTCGTCCACGCCCCGCCGCGCCCCCGACCCCGGCCCGCCTCCCGCGCACCGCTCGCAGCTGCCGCCGGCCGGTGCACCGCGGCAGAACCCCGGCGCCGGCGACTTCACCGGTCGGGCCGAGCTCTCCTACTCCCCCCGCGACGACGGCAGGCCCGACCCCGGCGAGATCGTCTGGGCATGGGTGCCGTTCGAGGAGGGCGACGGCCGCGGCAAGGACCGGCCGGTCCTCGTCGCCGGGCGCGACGGCACCGACCTGGTCGGTTTCATGCTGACCAGCAAGGACCACGACCGCGACGCCGCGGACGAGGCCCGGCACGGCCGGGTCTGGGTGGACATCGGCACCGGGGCGTGGGACCGGCAGGGCCGGCCCAGCGAGGTGCGGGTGGACCGGGTGCTGCGGGTCGACCCGGCCGATGTCCGCCGCGAGGGCGCCGTGCTGGACCGCCGCCGGTTCGACCAGGTCGCCGCCGAGGCCCGCCGCGTGCTCGGCTGGTGAGTCAGTCCCCGCGGCGGAGCCAGCGGGAGACCAGCGGGGCGGTGAGCAGCATGACGAACAGCCGCAGCACCTGGACGGCGAGCACCACGGTCGCGTCGGCGCCGCTCTCGGTGGCGGTGGCCAGCACCGCGTAGAGCCCGCCCGGGGTGGTGGCCAGGTAGGCGGTGAGCGGGCTGACGTCGGCGGTCGCGGCCAGCACCGCCCCCAGCCCGGCGCAGGCGAGCACCAGCGCCACGATGATCGCCAGCGCCAGCGGCAGCGCGCGCCCCACCACCCGCAGGCTCTCCCGGGTGAACGAGAGCCCCACCTGGAGGCCGATGACCAGGAACGCCGCGCTCTCGAGCAGGGCCGGCACGGCGGCGTCCCGGGACAGGCCGGTGAGGTCGAGCGTCGCGGCGACCAGCATCGGGCCCAGCAGGGCGGCCACCGGGATCCGGGTCAGCCGGCCCAGCGGGATGCCCACGGCGATGCTCACCGCGGTGAACAGCAGGCCGGCCCACGGGCCGGGTCCGGCGTCGGCCGCCGTCCCCCCGCCGGAGGCCGAGGCGCCGTAGCCGACGGCGGCGACCACCGGCATCGTCACCACGATCAGCAGCACGCGCAGGTACTGCAGGACGGCGACCATGCGTGCGTCGGCGCCGAGCTCGCGGGCCATCACGGTGATGCCCGAGGCTCCGCCGGCGATCATCGAGAACGCCCCGGTCACCCGGCTGACCCCGGGGCGCAGCGCCATCAGCCGGCCGGCCACGAGGCTGAGCAGCAGGGTCCCGACCGTCACGCCGACCACCGGCAGCCAGTCCCGCGCGATCGCCTGCAGCGTGGACAGCGAGACCAGCGCCCCGATCGAGACGCCGACGACGGCCTGCGCGCCGGTCATGCCGTGCTTGGGGAGGGTCAGCTTACGGGGCACCAGCAGCGCCCGGCCCAGGCCGGTGGCCAGCCCGGCGAACAGGGTGGCCGAGGGGACCGCGAGCAGCGTCAGCAGGCCCGACAGGGCGGCGGCGACCAGCAGCACGGCCAGCCAGTCGAGGAGCAGCCGCCGGTTCATCGCCGTCCACTCTGCACCCGGGACCCAGGTCACGCCGGGGTCGCCACCCCCGGGGTGTCCGCGAATTCTTGCGGGTGCGCAGCCATCGCGATGGGCGACGACCTGCAGGGATCCGCGAAGACCCCTGCGGCCGGTGCGCTCAGCCGCCGGTGATGCGGCGGAGCTCGGCGACGTGGGCGGTGAACGCCCGGCGGCCCTCCGGGCTCAGCGAGAGCGAGGTGCGCTGCCGGGAGGCGACCGTGGCCTTGCGGACCCGGACGTAGCCGGCGTCCTCGAGCTGCTTGACGTGCTTGGACAGCACCGAGTCGCTGACGCCCACCGCGTCGCGCACGGCGGCGAACTCCATCGTGTCCACGGCGGCGAGCAGGCCGCAGACCTGCAGCCGCGGTGGGGCGTGCACCACCTGGTCGAAGCGGGGTTCGACGGCGGTCACACCCCCTCCCGCAGCTCGCGCTGCCAGGCCCGGGTCCAGCGGTGCGACAGGACGGCGATCGCCGTGCCCAGCACCGCCCCGGCCACCACGAACACCCACGGGTGGTCGTCGGCGAGCAGGTAGGTGGGCGTCAGGACGGCGACCACGAACACCGCCCAGCCGGCCAGCTGCCTCGGCGGGGTGCTGGCCCACACCCCCGTGCGGACGCGGTAGGCGTTGACCAGCAGACCGATCCCGATGCCGAAGCCGAGCAGCGCCGGGACGGTCACCCACGGGGAGTCGAACGCGTTCGAGGAGAGGAACACGAACAGCAGCAGCCCCAGGGCCGGGCCGAACCAGGCCGCGGGCGCCACCCGGTCGGCCAGCGCGGCCCGGTCGGCGTCGAGGGCGGCGAGGTCGGCCGCGGCCCGTTCCCGGTCGGGGGTCACAGCTGCCCGCGCAGGTCGCGCTGGTGCAGCGTCGTCCAGCGCCGGCTCGCCACGGCCGCGCCCACGCCGAGCACGACGCCGATCGCGACCATCGCGTAGCGGACCCCGAAGCCGAACTCGGCGACCAGGCCGGCGACCAGCAGCACCCCGGCGACCACCAGCGACCACCGGACCAGCGGCTTCGTCGAGGGCCCGCCGTGGAACCCGTTGACCCAGCTGCCGGTGCGCCGGCGGTAGGCCGCGATCAGCAGGCCGATGCCGACGAAGAACACCGGCAGCGCACCGAGGGTCACCCAGGGGTAGGCGAAGGAGTAGGAGGAGTAGAAGCCCGCGACCAGCACACCCAGGGCCGGGTCGTACCAGCCCGGCTGCCGGAGCCGGTCGGCCAGCGCCGTCCGGTCGGTCTGCAGGGCGGCCAGGTCGGCCGCCGCACGGTCGCTCAGCACCTCGTCACTTTCCATGCCGGAAAGTCTGCACCGTGACTTTCCACTTCGTCAAGTCATCGGGCGTGGTCTCATTGGCGGCGAACTGCGACGGCAGTGCAGGAAGCCGGTGGAACTCCGGCGCGGTCCCGCCACTGTCAGCCCCTCCGGGGGTGAGCCAGGAACTGCCGCCGTCGCCACCTGCCACCTCCGGGCGCGGACACCCGGGGAGAGGAACGCACCCGTGGTCTACCCGTTCAGCGCGGTCGTCGGCATGGACGACATGCGCCTGGCTCTGCTCCTCAACGCCGTCTCCCCCGCCGTCGGCGGCGTGCTGGTGCGCGGTGAGAAGGGGACGGCGAAGTCCACCGCGGTGCGCGCGCTGGCCGCCGTCCTCCCCCCGGTCGCCGTCGTCGCCGGGTGCCGGTTCGGCTGCGACCCGGCCGCACCGGACCCCGCCTGCCCCGACGGCCCGCACCCCGCCGACGGCCCCGGCGCGCAGCGCCCCGCCCGGCTGGTCGAGCTCCCGGTCGGCGCCTCCGAGGACCGGCTGGTCGGCTCGCTGGACATCGAGCGGGCGCTGACCGAGGGCGTGAAGAGCTTCGAGCCCGGCCTGCTCGCGGGGGCGCACCGCGGCGTGCTCTACGTCGACGAGGTCAACCTGCTGCACGACCACCTGGTCGACCTGCTGCTCGACGCCGCCGCACTGGGCCGGGCCTACGTCGAGCGCGAGGGCGTCTCGGTGCAGCACGCCGCCCGGTTCCTGCTGGTCGGCACCATGAACCCCGAGGAGGGGGAGCTCCGCCCCCAGCTGCTGGACCGCTTCGGCCTCACCGTCGAGGTCGCCGCGCCGCGCGAGCCGGGCCTGCGCGCCGAGGTCGTCCGCCGCCGGTTCGCCGCCGACGCCGACCCGACCGGCTTCGAGGCCCGCTGGGCCGACGAGGAGCGCGAGCTGGCCGACCGCATCGCCGCCGCCCGCGAGCTGCTCCCCCGCGTCGAGCTCGGCGACGCCGCGCTGGACCAGGTCACCGCCGTCTGCGCCGCCTTCGGCGTCGACGGGCTGCGCGCCGACATCGTCACCGCCCGCGCCGCGATCGCGCACGCCGCCTGGTGCGGCCGCGACCAGGTCATCGAGGACGACGTCCGGGTGGCCGCCCGGCTCGCCCTCCCCCACCGCCGCCGGCGCAACCCCTTCGACGCCCCCGGCCTGGACGAGGACACCCTCGAGCAGGCCCTCGACGACGCCCGCCCCGAGCCCGACGGCGACCCGGACCCCGACGACACGCCCCCGGAGGGCGGCGGCTCCCCCGAGGACGGCGGACCCCAGGACGGGAGCCACCAGGACGGGAGCCCCCAGGACGGCGGCCGCCCGCAGGACGACGCCTCGTCCGGCGACACCCGGGAGCCGACGACCGCACCCCGCGGCGACGCCGCCGACCCCGACGCCCCGCGCACCGAGGCGGCCCCTGCTCCCGAGCAGCCGGCGGTCGCACCGGACCAGGCGTTCCGGGCCCGGCGGCTGGAGGTGCCCGGCACCGGCGCGGGCGTGGCCGGGCGACGGTCCAAGGCGCGCAGCGAGCGCGGGCGCGTCGTCGGCTCCACCCGGCCGGCCGGCGCCGTGACCCGTTTGCACCTGGTCGACACGGTGGTCGCCGCCGCCCCGCACCAGCGCGAGCGCGGCCGCACCGGCCCCGGGCTGCGCCTGGAGCGCGGCGACCTGCGGCAGGCCGAGCTGGAGGGCCGCGAGGGCAACCTCGTGCTGTTCGTGCTCGACGCGTCGGGGTCGATGGGCTCGCGCACGCGGGTGGCCGCGGTGAAGGGCGCCGTCCTGTCGCTGCTCACCGACGCCTACCAGCGGCGGGACAAGGTCGGCCTGGTGACCTTCCGCGGCGAGGGCGCCGAGCTGGCGCTGCCGCCGACCTGGTCGGTCGAGGCCGCTGCCGCGCGGCTGACCGACCTGCCCACCGGTGGCCGCTCGCCGATCGCGGCCGGGCTGCTGCGGGCGCACGAGACGTTGCGCGTCGAGCGGGTGCGCGACCCGCGCCGCCGTCCGCTGCTGGTGGTGGTGACCGACGGCCGGGCGACCGGCGCGCGCGGCACCGACCACCTGGCCCAGGCGCACCGCGCCGCCGGGCTGCTGCAGGCGGCCGGCACCGCGTCGGTGGTCGTGGACTGCGAGTCCGGCTTCGTGCAGCTCGGGCTCGCGCAGGTCCTGGGCGCCCACCTGGGCGGGCAGGTCCTCCGCATGGAGGAGCTGGGCGCGCTGGTGCAGGACATGAAGGACGCCGCCTGATGCCTCAGGGACAGGTCGCCGCGGTGCCCGTCGACGGGCTCACCACCAAGCAGCGCCGCAACCGGCCGCTGCTCGCCGTGCACACCGGCGAGATGAAGGGCAAGTCGACCGCCGCCTTCGGCATGGCGCTGCGGGCGTGGAACCAGGGCTGGTCGATCGCGGTCTACCAGTTCGTGAAGAGCGCGAAGTGGCGGGTCGGCGAGGAGGACGCGCTGACCGCCCTCGGGCAGGTGCACGAGCAGACCGGCACGGGCGGGCCGGTGGTCTGGCACAAGATGGGCTCGGGCTGGTCGTGGTCGCGCAAGCACGGCGACGAGGTCGACCACGCCGCCGACGCCGCCGAGGGCTGGGCGCAGATCAAGCGCGACCTGGCCGCGGAGGCGCACCGGTTCTACGTGCTCGACGAGTTCACCTATCCCATGAAGTGGGGCTGGGTCGACGTCGAGGACGTCGTCGAGACCATGCGGAACCGCCCCGGCAACCAGCACGTCGTGATCACCGGGCGCACGGCGCACCCGGCGTTGGTCGAGGCCGCCGACCTGGTCGTGGAGATGACCAAGGTCAAGCACCCGATGGACGCCGGCCAGAAGGGTCAGCGGGGCATCGAGTGGTGACCGTGATCCCGCGCATCGTGCTGGCCGCACCGTCCTCGGGCGCCGGCAAGACCTCCATCGCCACCGGGCTGATCGCCGCGCTGACCGACCGCGGCCTGGCCGTCTCGCCGCACAAGGTGGGCCCGGACTACATCGACCCCGGCTACCACTCGCTGGCCGCCGGCCGGCCGGGCCGCAACCTGGACAACTGGCTGGTCGGCGAGGAGCGGATCGTCCCGCTCTTCCTGCACGGCGCCCGCGGGGCCGACGTCGCCGTGGTCGAGGGCGTCATGGGCCTGTTCGACGGCGCCAGCCACCCGTCGGTCGAGCCCGGCTTCGGGTCCACCGCGCACGTGGCCACGCAGCTGCGGGCCCCCGTCGTCCTGGTGGTCGACGCCAGCGCGCAGGCCCGCAGCGTCGCGGCCGTCGTCCACGGGTTCGCCACCTTCGAACCCACCGTGCGGCTGGGCGGGGTGATCCTCAACCGGGTCGGCTCCGACCGGCACGAGGCGATCCTGCGCGAGGCGCTGGGGTCGGCCGGGGTTCCGGTGCTGGGCGCCGTCCGCCGGATCACCGACCTCGAGACGCCGTCCCGGCACCTGGGGCTGGTGCCCGCCGCCGAGCGGTCGGCCGAGGCGGTGCGCACGGTGCGGGCCCTGGGTGCGGTGGTCGGGTCGTCGGTCGACCTGGACGCCGTCCTCCGGCTGGCCCGCAGCGCCCCCGACCTGGACGCCGCGCCCTGGGAGCCGGCCGCCGAGGTGACCCGCGTCGAGGGCCGCCCGGTCGTGGCGGTCGCCGGCGGGCCGGCGTTCACCTTCGGCTACGCCGAGACCGCCGAGCTGCTGGCCGCCGCGGGCGCAGACGTCGTCACCGTCGACCCGCTGCGCGACCAGGCGCTCCCCCCGGGGACCGCCGGCCTGGTGGTCGGCGGCGGCTTCCCCGAGGTGCACGCGTCGGCCCTGGCCGCCAACGTCGGCCTGCGGACAGCGATCGCCGAGCTGGCGGCCACCGGGGCACCGATCGCGGCCGAGTGCGCCGGTCTGCTCTACCTCGCCAGCGCCCTGGACGACGAACCCATGTGCGGGGTGCTGGACGCGCAGGCGGCCATGCACCCGCGGCTGGCCCTGGGCTACCGGGCCGCGGTGGCGCTCACCGACAGCGTGCTGGCCCCGGCCGGCACCCGGGTGCGCGGGCACGAGTTCCACCGCACCCGCACCACCCCCGGCGCCGGCCCGACCCCGGCGTGGCAGTGGAACGCCGAGGGGCCCGAGGGCTTCGTGCAGGGCGGCGTGCACGCCTCCTACCTGCACCTGAACTGGGCGGGGTCGCCGGGCATGGCGTCCCGCTTCGTCGCCGCGGCCGCCCGGGTGCGCGCCGGCGTCCCGTCGTGACCGCCACCGCCCGGCGTGGATCAGCTGGGTTGACCGACGTCCGTCCTGGCTCACCGGCGTCGGTGAGCCAGGACGGCGTCGGATCAGCCCAGCTGATCCACGCCGTGGTCGGGGTGGGGGCGCGGCCCGGGGTGACCGCCGCCGAGGTGCTGGCCGCCGTCGACGCCGTGCTGCCACCGGGCGTCCGCGTCACGGCCCTGGCCACCGTCGACCGTCGCGCCGCCGAACCCGGGGTGCAGGCCGCGGCCGACGCGCGCGGGTGGCGCCTCGTCGGGCTGACCGTCGACCGGCTGGCGCAGGTGGCAGTGCCCACGGTCTCGGCCCGGGTGGCCGCCGCGCTGGGCACGCCGTCGGTGGCCGAGGCCGCGGCGCTGGCCGAGGGCGGGGAGCTGCTGGTGCCCAAGACGGTGCACGGCCGGGTCACCGTGGCCGTCGCCGCCCGATGACCCCGCCGGGCCCCGACCTCCGGCACCACGGGGACGTCGAGGCCACGCCCGGGCTGGTCGACCTCGCCGTCAACGTGCGTGCCGGTGCTCCCCCGGCCTGGCTGCGGGAGGTCCTGCACGCCGCGGTCGACGCGTCCGCGTCCTACCCCGACCCGCGGCGCGCCCGAGCCGCCGTCGCCGCCGCGCACGACCGCCCCGAGGACGAGGTGCTGCTCACCGCGGGTGCCGCTGAGACGTTCACCCTGGTCGCCCGCGCGCTGGCGCCCCGCCGCGCGGTCGTGGTGCACCCGTCGTTCACCGAACCCGAGGCGGCCCTCCGCGCGCACAGGCACCCGGTGGAGCGGCACCTGCTCGCCCCGCCGTCCTACCTGCTCACCCCACCGCCCGCGGACGCCGACCTCGTCGTGCTGGGCAACCCGACCAACCCCACCTCGGTGCTGCACCCGGCCGACGACGTCGCCGCCCTCTGCCGACCGGGGCGCACCGTCGTGCTCGACGAGGCGTTCGCCGACACCGACCCGGGTGAGCCGCAGTCCCTGGCCGGGCGCCGGGACCTCCCCGGGCTGCTCGTGGTGCGCAGCCTGACCAAGACGTGGGGGTTGGCCGGCCTGCGGGTCGGCTACGCCCTGGGCCCGCCCGAGCTGGTCGCCGCACTGGCCGCCGTCCAGCCGCACTGGCCGGTCTCCACGCCCGCCCTGGCCGCCCTGGAGGCCTGCGCGGGCGCTGCCACCACCCCCTGGGCGCACGAGCTCGCCGCCCACCGCCAGGCGCTGCTGGACCTGCTGCCCGACGGCGTCCGCGTCGTCGGGCAGCCGCGGTCGTCGTTCGTGCTGCTGCAGGTGCCCGACGCCGACCGCGTGCGGCAGCGGCTGCGCGAGGCCGGCTACGCCGTCCGGCGGGGTGACACGTTCCCGGGGCTGGAGCCCGACCACCTGCGGGTCGCCGTCCGCGACCCCGCCACCTCGGCCGGCTTCGCCGCCGCCCTCGCCGCCGCGCTGGGCTGACCCCGACGCTCGGCCCGCCGCACGGCGACCTCCAGCTCCCGGGCCAGCCGCGCCGGGCTCACGCCGCCCCCTGGACGTCGCTGCTGGCCCGCACCGCCGTGGCGAGGGCCTGGGCGGCGTCCAGCCCGGCCTGCACCTGCGGCCCCCCGCGCTGCCCCAGGACCGCGCCGGTGACGGTGACCGGTCGGCCGTCGACCACCGCGTCGACCCGGAACACCAGGCAGCCACCGGCCGCGTCGTGGGAGCCGGTCTTGCCGGCCACGAACCCGTCGGTGCCGAGCAGGCCGTTGGTGGTCGAGACGGTGCCGGCGACGGGGATCTCCGCGGTCGCGGCCCCGCTGATCGCGGCGAACACGGGGTCGCGCAGCGCGACGTCGTAGAGCACCACCTGGTCGGCGGCCGTCGAGACGCTGGCCGCCGACATGCCGCTGGCGTCGTCGTAGTGCGTGCCGGCGAGCCCGAGGTCGTCGGCGGCGGCGTTCATCAGGTCCACGAAGTCGGCCTCCGAGCCGGCGGTGAACCGGGCCAGCACCACCGCCACGTTGTTGGCCGAGGGCAGCAGCAGCGCCTCCAGCGCCTGCAGCTCGGTCAGCTCCTCGCCGGCCTCGACGTCCACCACGGACTCCCCGCCGTCCCGCCGCCGCTGCGTGTCGGCGACGTCGTCCTGCGTGATCTGCATCGTCGGACCGTCCTCGCCGACCTCCAGCGGGTGCTGCTGCAGGACCACCCAGGCGGTCATCACCTTGGTGAGGCTGGCGATCGGCACCGGTTCCTGCGGCCCGCCGGCCCGCAGGTCGGTGATGGCCGAGGTGGTGTACGCCGCCTGGCCCTGCGCCGGCCACGCGATGTCGGGCCCGGCGACGACCGCCGGCGCACCGGCCTCGGCCGGGGCGACGACGTGCTCGACGAGCAGGACCCCGCCCAGCAGCACCGCGAGGACGCCGACCGCCCGCGGCCAGCGCCGCCGGCGCACCACCCGGCGGGCCGCCGGGCGCGGGGACGGCGGTCGGACCGGCCCCGGGCCGGACAGCTTCTGCCCGTGCCGGTAGGTCGACACCACCGGACGCGGGGTGGGACGTGCGGGGGGTCGCGGGGCGGGACGAGGAGCGGCCGGACGGCGCACGGGCGGCGGGACCGGAGGCAGCGGGCGAGGCACGCCGGCAGCGTCCCGAGCGGCGCATACGGGCAGCGTTCAGCTCGTCCTTACCGAATCCTTATGCCCGGTCACGGCATGCTGTGGCATGCCGGGTTCGGAGCGACGGGGGGCAGCGGGCATGCGGGTGCTGGTGGCCGACGACGAGCGGCTGCTCGCCGACACCGTGGCCGAGGGGCTGCGCAGGCTCTCCCTGGCCGTCGACGTCTGCTACGACGGCGAGGCGGCCCTCGAGCTGGTGTCGGTGAACCGCTACGACGTCGCCGTCCTGGACCGGGACATGCCCGGCCGGACCGGCGACGAGGTGTGCCGGCACCTGACGCAGACCCGGGACGGCGCCCGGGTGCTCATGCTGACGGCCGCGGGCGGCATCCGGGACCGGGTGGACGGCCTGTCGCTGGGCGCCGACGACTACCTGACCAAGCCCTTCGCCTTCGCCGAGCTGGCCGCGCGGGTGCAGGCGCTGGGCCGGCGGTCCCGCGCCGTCACCCCGCCGGTGCTCGACCAGTGCGGGATCGTGCTCGACGTCCCCCGGCACACGGTGTCCCGCGACGGCGCGGTGCTCTCGCTGTCGCCCAAGGAGTTCGCCGTCCTGGCCGTGCTCATGCGCGCCGAGGGCCGGGTGGTGACGGCGGAGGAGCTGCTGGAGAAGGCGTGGGACGAGCACGCCGACCCGTTCACCAACGCCGTGCGGGTGGCCGTGATGACCCTGCGCCGCAAGCTCGGTGAACCGCCGGTGATCCAGACCGTGCCGCGGGTCGGCTACCGGTTGGGTCTCGGGTGAGCCTGCGCGTCCGGGTCTTCGCCGCCCTGGTCGTGGCCCTCGTCGGGGGCGCCTTCGTGCTGCCCTGGGCGGTGGTCCAGGCCCGCAACCTGTGGCGGGTGGTGCTCTACGACTCCCGCATCCTGGTCTGCACGGGCGACTGGCGGGACTGGGGCGACACCTACTGCAACCCGGACACGTTCTCGGTGGCCGGCACCGTCACCCGCCTGGTGGTGGTCGGCCTGCTCGTGCTGGCCGCGGTGGCGCTGCTGGTGCTGTGGTCGGGGCGGCCGCTGCGCAGCCTGGCCACGACGGTCACCCGGTTCGGGCCGCAGAACCTGGCCGAGCGCACCGAGGTGCGCGGACGGCGCAGCCAGTACACGCGGCTGGCCGGGCAGGTCGACCAGATGCTCGACCGGGTGTCGGCCGGCTACGAGGGCCAGCGCCGGTTCGCCGCCAACGCCTCGCACGAGCTGCGCACACCGCTGGCCATCCAGCGGACGCTGATCGAGGTGGGCATGGTCGGCACCCCCTCGCCCGAGCAGCTGGAGCTGCTGACCCGGCAGCTGCTGGACACCAACGAGCGCAACGAGGCGCTGGTCGAGGGCCTGCTGGTGCTCGCCGAGACCGACCGCGGGCTGAGCTCGCGCACCCCGCAGCGGCTGGACGCCGTCGTCGCCGACACCCTGGCCACCCACGCCTCGCTGGCCACCGCGGCCGGCGTGCGCGTGCACGCCGAGGTGGCCCCGGTCGAGGTCCCCGGCGAGTCGGCGCTGCTGGAGCGGCTGGTGGCCAACCTGGTGCACAACGGCATCAAGTACAACGACCGGGACGGCGACCTCTGGGTCACCGTCGGCCCGGGGCACCCGGTGCTGCGGGTGGTCAACACCGGTCCGGAGGTGGCCCCGGAGTCGGTGCCCCGGCTGTTCGAGGCCTTCCGGCGCGCCCGCGGGGACCGGCTGGACCACAGCGGCGGCGCCGGGCTCGGCCTCACCATCGCGCGGTCGATCGTGCAGGCGCACGACGGCTCCGTCACCGCGACCGCCCGACCCGGCGGCGGGCTGGACGTCGCGGTCGAGCTGCCGACCGGGGGTCCCGCGACCTGACCCCGGGGCGCGGCTGCGATCCTGGGACGACCATGAGCCTGCTCGACGACACCATCTCAGCGATCCGCCCCCGCGACCCCGCCGCCGAGCGGGCCGCCCGCGAGCGCCTGGACCGCATGACCAAGCCGCCGGGCTCGCTCGGCGTGCTCGAGGACGTCGCGGCCCAGCTGGCCGGCACCGCCGGGGTCTGCCCCGCGCCGCTGCCCGGCCCGACCGCGGTGGCCGTGTTCGCCGGCGACCACGGCGTGCACGGCCAGGGCGTCACCCCGTGGCCGCAGGAGGTCACCGCCCAGATGGTGGCCAACTTCGCCGCGGGCGGCGCCGTGGTGAACGCCTTCGCCGCATCGCTGGGCGCCGACGTCGTCGTGGTCGACGTCGGGGTCGCCACGCCGTCCGCCCCTGCCCCGGGCTTCCTGGACCGCAACGTGCGGCGCGGCACGGCCGACCTGGCCGAGGGCCCGGCCATGACCGTCGACGAGGCGCGGCGGGCCGTCGAGGTGGGCATCGCGGTGGCCACCGAGCTGGCTGCCGACCACGGCTGCCTGGTCACCGGCGACATGGGCATCACCAACACCACCGCGTCGGCCGCGCTGGTCTGCGCGTTCACCGGCGCCTCCCCCGCCGCGGCCACCGGCCGCGGCACCGGGGTCGACGACCCCACGCTGGCCCGCAAGGTGGCCGTGGTCGAGCGCGCCGTGGCCCGCCTGGCCGACCGGGACCCGCTCACCGTGCTGGCCGAGGTCGGCGGGCTCGAGCACGCCGCGCTGGCCGGCTTCGTGCTCGGCGCGGCCGCCGCCCGCGTCCCCGTGGTGCTCGACGGCGTGATCGCCGGCTCGGCCGCCCTGGTCGCCGCGGCGCTGTGCCCGGCCGCGCTCGAGCACGCCTTCGCCGGGCACGTCTCCGCCGAGCCCGGGCACGCCCTGGCCCTGCGGCACCTGGGCCTGCGCCCGCTGCTGGGCCTCGACCTGCGCCTGGGCGAGGGCACCGGCGCCCTGCTGGCCACCCCGCTGGTGGCCGCGGCGGCCCGGGCGCTCCAGGACGTCGCCACGTTCGACTCGGCCGGCGTCACCGAGAAGGCCTGATGCCCGCCACCCCGGTCGACCCGGCCTCCGGGTCGGTGTACCCGATCGGCCTGCGGCTGGCCGGCAAGCACGTCGTGGTCGTCGGCGGTGGCTCGGTCGCCCACCGCCGGGTCGCCGGCCTGCTCGACGCGCACGCCGTGGTCACGGTGGTCAGCCCCCAGGTCACCCCGGCCCTGGAGGCGCTGGTGGAGCCGGGTGCGCTGACCTGGCTCCGTCGCCCCTACGCCGCCGGCGACCTCGCCGAGGCCTGGTACGCCGTGGCCGCCACCGACGCACCCGAGGTCAACGCCGCCGTCGCCGACGAAGCCGAGTCGCTGCGGATCTTCTGCGCGCGGGCCGACGACCGGTCGCGCTCCAGCGTGTGGACGCCGGCGGTCGGCCGGCAGGGCGACGTCGTGGTCAGCGTGCACGGCGGCGGCGACCCGCAGCGGGCCGTCGGCATCCGGGACGCCGTCCTGGCCGGCCTGACCGACGGCACGGTCCCCGACACCGCCTCGCGCCCCCGGGATGCCCGCGGCAGCGTGGTGCTGGTCGGCGGCGGCCCCGGCGACCCCGGGCTGATGACGGTGCGCGGTCGGCAGGCGCTCGCGGGCGCCGACGTCGTCCTGGCCGACCACCTGGCCCCGCAGTCGCTGCTGGCCTCGCTGCCCCCGCACGTCGAGGTCGTCGACGCCTCGAAGCTGCCGCGCGGCCGGTCGATGGCCCAGGAGCAGATCAACGCGCTGCTGGTCGAGCACGCGCTGGCCGGTAAGCGGGTGGTGCGGCTCAAGGGCGGCGACCCGTTCGTCTTCGGCCGCGGCTTCGAGGAGCTCGAGGCGTGCACGGCCGCCGGGGTGCCGGTCGAGGTGGTGCCCGGGGTGACCAGCGCGATCGGCGTCCCCGGGCTGGTCGGCGTGCCGGTCACCCACCGCGGCATGACCCACGAGTTCGTCGTCGTCTCCGGGCACGTGCCGCCCGACCACCCGGCCTCGCTGGTGGACTGGCCGTCGCTGGGCCGGCTGCGCGGCACCCTCGTGGTGCTCATGGGCGTCGAGACCGCCCCGGCGATCGCGGCCGCCCTGGTCGAGCACGGCCGGGCCGCCGACACCCCGGTGGCGGTGGTGGTCGACGGCGCCAGCCCCACCCAGCGGCTCATCCGGACGACGCTGGCCGACCTCGGCCGCACGATCACCGACGAGGCCGTCCGCCCGCCCGCGGTCTGGGTCGTCGGCGACGTGGTCGGCCTCGGCGCCTAGACCACCGACGCGAAGACCACCACGTTCTGGTCGCTGGCGCCGACCGACTCGTCGAACTCGCCGCCGCAGGTGACCAGCGCGACGTCGGCGCCCTCGGGGTGGCCGTTCAGCGCGTCGGACAGCGCCGAGGTCGACTTGTCCAGACCGGTCAGCGGCGCCTCGATCACCTGCAGCTGCAGCGCGGTGCCCGCGGCGTCGGTGAGGACGACGGCGTCGCCGGGCTGCAGCTCGTCGAGCCGGTCGAACACCCCGGGCGCGTCACCCGGGACGTCGTGCCCCAGGACGACGGCCATCTGGCCCGACCCCGGTTCAGGGCCGTCGGACCACCAGGACGTCGCCGCCATGTCCTCGGGCACCCCGTAGCCGGCGACCTGCTGGCCGGTGAACACGTTGGTGGTCTGCACGGTCCCCCGCGCCTCCACCGGTGCCTCGACCCCGATCGCCGGCACGCTGAGGGCGGCCGGGACCAGGGGGGTCTCGGCGGTCGACGTCGCCGGGACCGGGTCGGCCGAGTGCGTGCCGACGCCGTACCAGAGACCCCCGCCGAGCAGCACCGCCAGCGTGACCAGGACGGTCAGGCCGGAACCGGCCCCGCCCTCCCGGTCAGGCGACGCCACGGCGGGCCCGCAGCCAGAGCGCGCCACCACCGGTCGCGGCGGTGAGCAGACCCAGCCCGACCAGGGCGGCCGGGGAGCCGTCGTCGTCGCTCGGGGCACCGCCGGTCGGGGCGTAGCCCGGGTAGGCCACCGCCTGGGTCGGCGCCGCGCTGGTGGTGATCGCCGGCGCGACCGTGGTGGTCGGCGCGGCGGCGGCCGGAGGCGTGTAACCCGGCGAGACGGTGGTCGGCGTGGCGGCAGGGATGAGCGAGGCGAGGCAGCTCACGAAGTCGAAGACGACCGGCACGATGCCGGCGACACCCTCGACGACCAGCGGGATGCCGACGGTGAGGGACTCCTGCCCCCCAGCCAGGAGCTGCTGGAGCTGCGCGGGTGACAGCAGCGCCAGGAACTCCTCGGGCGTCATCGGGATGGTGGCCGTCTGCTCCGCGCCCACGGTGGTGGACCCGACACCGGTGAGGCCGACGAGGATGCCGGTCAAGCCACCGACGATCTCCCCCACCTGCACGGTGATGCCGTCGACCAGGCCGGCGACGCAGGCAGCTCCGGCGTCGAGGTCGTCGGGGCCCGGCAGTGCGGGTGCCCCGCTGGTGTCGCCGCCGGTGTCGCCTTCGCCGTCGTCCCCTCCCGTGCCCGCTCCGGGCAGGGGGATGGGGAGCTGGTCGAGGCCGGGGATGCTCCCGAGGGGAGAGGTGCTGTCGTCGGCCGCGGAGGCCACCGCGGGAGTGCCGAGGACGACCACGGCGGACAGCAGGCCGCCGGCCAGGAGGTGGCGGCCGGTGCGGCGGGAGGGGTGGAGCTGGGGCACGGCGGCGACCTCCGTTGGTCGTTCACGGGCGGTTCCCGGCGGGATCGCAGCCGGGCGGGTGACCGGACAACGACACCCGTGACCGGAGGTTACGGGTAGGCGTGACGGACCGGTCCGACGGTCGCCCGACCCGACTATCGTCGGGCGCGCGTCCCTCACCCGGGGTGACCGAGCGGAGGTGTCCCGTGGAGTTCGTGCTGGTGCTCGTCGTCCTCCTGCTGGTCGTGGCCGGCGGGGTCACCACGGCAGCCGTGGTCGGCACCCGACGGGCCGTCCACGCCGTGCGCGGCAGCGGCGCCGTCCGGCGCGGCCGCGAGCTGGGCGGCTACGCCGCGCTGGCCGCCGGCGCCGTCCGCGACCCGCGGGGCACGGACCGGACGTCGGCGGGGCTCGCCCTCCGGGTGACCGCCGCATCGATGTCCCTGCAGCGCGAGGTGGCCGCGGCCCGCCGGGTCGACGCCCACCTCGGCGACGTCCCCGACGTCCTCCCCGGGCTGGCCGACGAGGCGCACGCGCTGTCCCGCGCCCTGCGCCTGGCCGCGACCGCACCGACCACCCGGTCCGCCGAGCTGCACGACGCCGCGCGCGCCCACCTGGCCGCCGTCGCCGAGGTGACCGGCGCGGTCCGCGCGAGCGCCGCCCTCCCCGCCGCGCACGGCCCGGTCGCCGCCGAGGCCGCCCGGGCCGCCGCCGACCTGCAGGCCTACGCCGCCGCCTACCGCGACCTGGTCCGGCCCGACGCCCCTCGCTGAGCAGCGGTCAGGGCATCCGCGCGGCGGTGTCCTCGAGCAGGACCTGCCGCTCCGCCGGGTCCCGCCGCGGGCACGACGTGCACACCACCTCGTGGGGCATCCGCCAGGCCAGGCAGCACGACGCACGCCGGGTGAAGACCTGCCCCCCGGCCTCGACCCAGCGCGGGGCCGGCAGCCCGGCCGCCCGGGCCAGCGGGGCCGCCAACGACGTCACCGCGGCGACGTCCCCCCGCGCCCGGCCCAGCGCGAGCAGCTTGTTGGCCAACGAATCGGTGGCGATGGCCCGCAGCGGCGCCTCGCGCACACCGCCCGCCCGGGCCACGACCGCCACGACCGCGGCGAGGGACTCCCCCAGGTCGGCGGCGACGTCCCCCGTGGCCGAGCGCGACGTGGCCGCGTAGGGCAGGTCACCGACCAGGTGCAGCGTGGTGTCGGCCAACCGCGCCGACAGCCGGCGCCCGGCCACCAACCCCGCCAGGGCCGGGCCGACGAGCACCAGCGACGCCGAGTACCACCAGAGCGTGGCCAGCACGCGGCGGTCGTCGGTGCGGGCGGTGAGCGCCCGCAGCTCCAGCAACTCGGCGGTCCACGCCTCGTCTGCCAACGCGGTCGCCGGCACCGGCCGGGAACCCGGCGGCACCAGCAGCCCGAGCATCGCGGCACCGGGCAGCACGGCGGCCACCCGGGCCTGGGCGTCGTCGGGCGGGGTCACGGCCCCAGTCTCCCCGGGCCGGTGGTTGCCGGAGGCGTTGCGGCCGACCTGACGGGGCGGGCGGCCTCCCCTAGGGTCGACGGCGAGGCAGCGTCGCCGGCTCCCTGCGCGACGCCCAGCACCAGGAGGCGGCATGAGCGAGACCGGCACCCAGAGCCTGACCGACGAGATCCCGGCCGGCGGGGTGTTCGAGCCACCGGCCGAGCTCGCGGGCAGCGCCAACGTCACTGCCGAGACCTACAGGCTGGCCAAGGAGGACCGGCTGGCCTTCTGGGCCCAAGCAGCTGGCCGGCTGGACTGGTCCAAAACCTGGGACGAGGTCCTGGACTGGACCAACCCGCCCTTCGCGAAGTGGTTCACCGGCGGCGAGCTCAACGTGGCCGTCAACTGCGTCGACCGGCACGTGGCCGCCGGCCGCGGCGAGAAGGTGGCCTACCACTGGGTCGGCGAGCCCGGCGACACCCGCGACATCACCTACGCCCAGCTCAAGGACGAGGTGTCCAAGGCGGCGAACGCGCTGACGTCGCTCGGCGTGCAGGCCGGCGACCGGGTCGCGATCTACCTGCCGATGATCCCCGAGGCGGTCATCTCGATGCTGGCCTGCGCCCGCATCGGCGCCGTCCACATGGTCGTGTTCGGCGGGTTCTCCCCCGACGCCCTGGCCTCCCGGGTCGAGGACGCCGGGGCCAAGGTCGTGATCACCGCCGACGGCGGCTACCGCCGCGGTGCGCCGAGCGCGCTCAAGCCCGCGGTCGACGAGGCGCTGACCAAGGTCACCGGCGTCGACCACGTGCTGGTGGTCAAGCGCACCGAGCAGGACGTCGAGTGGACCGAGGGCCGCGACCAGTGGTGGCACGACCTCGTCGACGGCCAGTCCACCGAGCACGAGGCGCAGGCCTTCGACGCCGAGCACCCGCTCTACATCATGTACACCTCGGGCACGACGGCGAAGCCCAAGGGCATCCTGCACACCTCCGGCGGTTACCTGACCCAGGTCTCGTGGACCCACTGGGCCACCTTCGACCTCAAGGCCGACACCGACGTCTTCTGGTGCGCCGCCGACGTGGCCTGGGTGACCGGGCACTCCTACATCGTCTACGGCCCGCTCTCCAACGGCGCCACCTCGGTCATGTACGAGGGCACCCCCGAGACCCCGCACCGCGGCCGGTGGTGGGAGATCGTCCAGCAGTACGGGGTGTCGATCCTCTACGCGGCGCCGACCGTCGTCCGCACGTTCATGAAGTGGGGCGCGCAGGAGCTCGAGCCCTTCGACACCTCCACGCTGCGGGTGCTGGGCTCGGTCGGCGAGCCGATCAACCCCGAGGCGTGGCTCTGGTACCGCAAGAACGTCGGCAACGGGACGGCGACCGTCGTCGACACCTGGTGGCAGACCGAGACCGGTGCGCACATGATCGCCCCGATGCCCGGCGTCGTGGCCACCAAGCCCGGCTCGGCGCAGCGCGCGATCCCCGGCATCTCCGCCGCGGTCGTGGACGAGGAGGGCAAGCCGGTCGAGCCCGGCGCCACCGGCTACCTGGTGCTCACCGAGCCGTGGCCGTCGATGCTGCGCACCATCTGGGGCTCCGACGAGCGGTACGTCGAGACCTACTGGTCGCGCTACGGCAAGGACGTCTACTTCGCCGGGGACGGCGCCAAGCTCGACGAGGACGGCGACATCTGGCTGCTGGGCCGGGTGGACGACGTGATGAACGTGTCCGGCCACCGCATCTCGACCACCGAGGTCGAGTCGGCGCTGGTCAGCCACCCGACCGTCGCCGAGGCCGCGGTCGTGGGTGCGACCGACCCGCAGACCGGGCAGGGCATCGTCGCGTTCGTCATCCTGCGCGGCGGCGCCGAGGACTCCGGCGAGGACCTCGTGACGACCCTCCGCCAGCACGTGCGCAAGGAGATCGGGCCCATCGCGTCGCCGCGGCAGATCATGGTCGTCGCCGAGCTGCCCAAGACCCGCTCGGGCAAGATCATGCGCCGCCTGCTGCGCGACGTGGCCGAGAACCGCGAGCTGGGCGACGTCTCGACGCTGACCGACTCCTCGGTGATGGACCTGATCGGCCAGAAGATGCCGGCCTCGTCCGAGGACTGACGGTGGAGTCGCAGCGCTCGGAAAACGATGCGCTGCGACTCCACGGCGGGCCGCGGTGGGGTGGATGAGGCACGATCAACTCTCGACACACCGTTCCACCGAGGAGAACCCGTGGCCCACAGCGCGCCCAGCACCCGACTGTCCGGAGAACCGGCCGGTCCCGTCGAGCCCTCGATCGGCTCGCTGGTGCAGAGCGCCATGGCCGACGTCTCGACCCTGATCCGCAGCGAGGTCGAGCTGGCCAAGGCCGAGGTCGGCGCCTCGGTGAAGAAGGTCGGCATCGGCGGTGGCCTGATCGCCGTCGGCGGCGTCATGGCGCTGTACTGCTCGATCTTCCTGTTCATCGGCATCGCCGAGCTGCTCACCTGGTTGGGCCTGCCGCGCTTCGTCTGCTACTTCGTCGTGTTCGGCGTCCTGCTGCTGCTGGCGGGGCTCCTGGTCCTGGTCGGCATCAAGTTCACGAAGAAGTTCCGCAAGCCCGCGCGCACCATCGAGACGCTGAAGGACCTGCCCGACGTCATGCGCCGCGAGGCCCCGGGCCAGCGCCAGCACGACCTGCCCGTCGTCCGCGACGGGCACGTGGTGAAGGCCGACGCGCACGCCCGGCTGGGGTGACCGCACCCGACGCCACCAGCGCACTGGTCCCGGGCCCCTGGCAGCACCGGGACATCTCCGCCAACGGGGTCCGGCTGCACGCCGCCGAGGCCGGTGAGGGGCCGCTGGTCCTGCTGGTGCACGGCTACCCGCAGTTCTGGTGGGCCTGGCGGCACCAGCTCGTCGCGCTGGCCGAGGCCGGCTACCGGGCGGTCGCGGTCGACCTGCGCGGCTACGGCGGCAGCGACAAGCCCCCGCGCGGCTACGACCTGCCCACGCTGTCCGCCGACGTCGCCGCCGTCGTCCGGGCGCTGGGCGAGCCCGACGCCGTCGTCGTCGGGCACGACTGGGGCGGGCTCGTCGGGTGGACGATGGCCGCGCTGCACCCGCGCACCGTCCGCGGCCTCGTCGTCCTGTCGTCGGCCCACCCCCGGGAGCTGCGCTCGGGCATGGCCGACGCCGCCCAGCGCCGTGCCTCCCGCTACGCGCTGCGCTACCAGCTGCCGCGGCTGCCCGAGCGCCGGCTGACCCGCGCCGACGACGACCCGGTCGCCGAGCTGCTGCGCCGCTGGGCCGGGCCGGGCTGGGTGCACACCGCCGACTTCGCCGACGCCGTCGCCCGGTACCGCGACGCCGCCCGCATCCCGCAGGCCGCCTACGGGGCGATGGAGTTCCACCGGTGGGCGTTCCGCTCGCAGCTGCGCCCCGACGGCCTGCGCTACGCCCGCCGCATGGCCGCGCCGGTGACCGCGCCGACCCTGCAGCTGCACGGCGCGCTGGACCCCTGCGTGCTGCCGCGCACCGCCGAGGGCTCGGGCCGCTACGTCGCCGGCGCCTACGAGTGGCGTGAACTGGCCGGCATCGGCCACTTCCCGCACGAGGAGACCCCCGACCTGGTCAGCGAGGCCATCGCCACCTGGGCGCGCTGACCGGCCGTCACCCCGGCGTGGATCAGGTGCGACGAGCACTGTGCATCCTCCGCCCCCGATGTCGGGTGCGCAGGATGCACACAGGTGCTGGACGACGAGGTGAGCTCATAGCGCACGACCTGGTGCGGCGGGCGTCCCCGTCCACATCTGGCGTGCCCGTCCACAGATCCGCCGACGCCGCTCCATCGGTGTCCGCCGTCGGCAACCTGCGGACGTGCACCCGCTCCTGCTCACTGCCCTGACCCGCCGCGGCGGCGTCTTCACCACCGCCGATGCCGTGGCTGTCGGCCACACCCGCCACGGGATCGCGGCCCTCGTCCGGGGAGGTCGATGGCGGACCGTGCGGTACGGCGTCCACACCACCGACGAGCTCTGGCGGCAGCACGCTGCTGCCGGACGGGGGCACGGGTTGGAGGCGGCAGCCGTGCTGGCCCGCCTGGGCCGGTCGACCACGGTGCTCAGCCACGTCACGGCGGCCCGCCTGCACGACCTCGTCCTCCCCGGCGGCGTGGGCCACCAGGTGACAGCGACCGACCCCCGCCGCTTCCGCACCGGTCGCGACTACCGGGTGCTCGCCGCCGGCCTGCCCTCGGGAGACGTCGAGACCTTCCCGCCCCTGCCGGTCACGACCCTGCGACGCACCCTGCTCGACGTCGGCCGGGAGTGGGACGTCACGGACGCGGTCATCGCGCTGGACGACGCCCTGGCCGACGGTCGCATCACCGTGGAGGAACTGACGGCCGGGGTCCTGACCCAGGCCCACTGGGTCGGCGTGGGTGCCCTCGCCGGCGCCGTCCGGTTGGCCCGCGTCGGGGCGCACTCCCCGTTGGAGACCCGGGCCCGTCTGGGGCTACTGGCCGGAGGACTCCCCGAGCCGGTCCTGCAGGCCGCCGTCCTGCGCGACGAACGCCTCGTCGCCGTCCTGGACCTGTGGTTCCCGGGCACGCCTGCGTTCGGTGAGGTGGACGGTCGGGTGAAGTGGACCGATCCCTGGCGCGGCCGATCGCCGTCCGAGGTCGGGTGGGACGAGAAGCGCCGACACGACGAACTGGTCGACCTCGGCCTGGTGGGAACCCGCATCGCCGCGGCCGACCTGGGCCCCGGACTCACCGCCAAGGCAGAGCGCATCCGGTCGCTCCTGGCCGCACCCCTGGAGCTGCCGGCCGGTGTCCGCATCGTGCCCTGGCGCGCCGGACTGCGCCGGGAACCGCGGTCACGCCCCTGGAGCACCCCGTTCCTCGAGCGATCGCTCGGGGTCGTGTGATCCTCCGCCGCCAGCGTGCATCCTCCGCTCCCGACGTCCACTGGTGAGGATGCACATCGGTCGTCGGAGCTGATCCACGCCGGCGGAACCAGGGGGCGCGCTGACTACTCGCAGGGGCCGGTGTCGACCTGGGCGGTGGCGGTGTCGCCCTGGGAGGCGGCGTCGGCGACCTCGGCGTCGGTGAGGGCGTAGCCGGTGTCGGGGTCGTCGACCGCGGAGGCGAACACGACGCCCAGCACCGTGCCGTCGGAGGCCAGCAGCGGCCCACCGGAGTTGCCCGCCCGCACCTGCCCGTACAGCGCGTACACGTCGCGGACGACGGTCTGCTCGGCGCGGAAGTCCGGCCCGCTGATCGCCCCGCGGTCCCGCACCCGGGCCGCACCGACGTACAGCCCACCGCCGCCGGGGTAGCCCATGATGATCGCGTCGGCGCCGGAGTCGACCGGGTTCGGGTTGAACTGCAGCGGCACCTGCGGGAGGTCGGGCACGTAGAGCACCGCGACGTCGGTCTCCTCGTCCACGTACACCGGGATCGCGTCGTAGGTCTCGCCCTCGGCGAGCACGGTGGGCTCGGAGACCCCGGCCAGCACGTGCGCGTTGGTCATCACCCGCTCGTCGGCGAACACGAACCCCGAGCCGTCGATCTGCCGGGAGCACGAGGCCGCGACGCCGCTGATCTTGACCACCGACCCCTGCACCTGGGCGACCACCGCGCTCTGCGCCAGCGCCTGGTCGGGTACCGGGACGTCCCGCACCTGGGTGGGCGTGAGCGGGTCGAGGACGTCGGGCAGGCCCCGCCGGTCGATCGCCTCGCGCAGGGAGTCGTACAGCGACCGGACGCCGTCGGGCACCCCCTCGTCGACCGCCTGCACCAGCGTCGACTGGCGGACCTGGCTGGCCACCGCCGGGAACGCCGAGTTCGCCAGCGGGGTGGCCACCATCCAGGCCACCAGCAGGACGGCGACCGCGGAGATCACCGCACCGGCCACGGCGTCGACGATCTTCGCCGGCTCCCAGGTGACCTTCTTCCGGACGGCCCGCCCCACGTAGCCCGCCACCAGCTGGCCCAGGAGGGCGCCGGCCAGCACCACCACGAGGGCGACGAACACCCGCGACAGCGTCGAACCGCCCAGCTCGTCGGCGACCGGCCCGGACAGCTGGGCGCCGGCCACCGCACCGCCGAAGAAGCCGATGAACGAGGCGGCCGAGACGATCAGGCCCTGCCGGAAGCCGGAGAGGGCGAACAGCAGGGCCAGGGCGATGAGCACCAGGTCGACGAGGGACACCGGGTCACCCGCTCGTCGTGGCCGCGGTGGCGCCGGTGACGGTCATCGTGCCGACCTGGCCAAGCGCGGTGTGGAACGTGCACTCGAAGGGGTAGTCGCCCGGCTGGGTCACGGTGAACTCGATCGTCTCGCTCTGACCGGGGGCCAGCAGCGGGATCTGCTCGGTGATGTCCACCGGGCCCGCGCCGGTGGTGAACATGAAGTTGTGGGTCAGCTGCGCCGCGGTGTTCGTGACGGTCAGCCGGACCTGGCCCGGTGCCACGGTGAACGTGTCCGGGGTGAAGACGTAGTCGTCCCCGGTCTCCAGCGTGATCTCCTGCACGCCGGCCGCGTCGGTGGTCACCTCGCCCACCCCGGAGTCGGGGGTGCGGGTCGCATCGGGGGTGGCCGGGGTGCGGTTGCTGCAGCCGACGAGGCCCAGCGCCAGCAGCAGCGCGGCCAGCAGGACCCGCGTTCGGTTCGACGTCATCGCCCAGGGACCGTACGCGGCGGACCTGGGGACGACGGGGCCTCGGCGACCGTCGGCGCGGCGCGGTCGGCCGGTTCCTCGTCCGCGGCGGCGCTGCCGCGGACCCGCTCCTGCTCACCGGCCAGGTCGCGCACGTCGTCGGTGTCCCAGGGCCGGGCCAGCCCGGCAGCGGTGAGCACGGCGTCCAGCACACCCGCGGTGAAGCCCCACACGACCATGCCGGCCACCTCGAAGGCCGGCCCCGTGTACCCGGAGGGGTGCCGCACCCGGAACCGGCGTCGCGGGTCGACCAGCTGCGCGAGCGGCACCCGCGCCACCTGGGCCACCTCGAACGGGTCGCCGGTGACGGTCTGCCGCGGGTCGTCCCACCACCCCACGACCGGGACGACGAGGTTGTCGCTGGGCCCCAGGAACAGCTCGGGCAGCTCGCCGAGCACCCGGACCGAGGACGGCTCGACACCGGCCTCCTCCCACGCCTCGCGCAGCGCCGTCCCCACCGGGTAGTCCTCGCCGGGCTCGGCACCGCCGCCCGGGAACGCGGGTTGGCCGGCGTGGGTGCGCAGCCGGGTCGACTTCTCGATCAGCAGGACGTCGTGACCGTGCTCGGTCTCCCCGAACAGCACCAGCACCGCCGACCGCCGGGCCGTCTCGGTCGCGTCGCCCATGCGGTGCCGCAGCGGCAGGGCGTCGGCGGAGTCCAGCAACGCCCGCACGTGCGCGGGCACCCCGGCGAGGTCGACGGTCACAGGTCGACGCCGAGGTGGTCGGCCACCAGCTGCCGGAGCTCGTCGTAGGAGGACACCGCGCCGGACTCGGTGTGGGCCACGGTGCCGTCGGCGGTCACGAAGAAGGTGTACGGGGCACCCCGCAGACCCTGCTCGGCGAGCAGGTCGTCCTGCTGGTCGAACGCGTTCGGGAAGGTGACCCCGGCATCGGCGGCGAAGGAGTCGGCCGCGGTGAGCGTGTCGGTCGTGACCACGCCGAGCACCTGCACCTTCTCCCCCGCGGCCTCGGCGAGCTCCTGCACCAGCGGCAGCTCCGCGCGGCACGGCCCGCACCAGGACCCCCACACGTTGATCACCGTGGGCACGCCCGGGGCGCGGGAGAGGTCGAGGGTGCCGCCGCCGATGCAGTCGAAGGTCAGCGGCGGGAGGGCGTCGGCGGCCTCGATCGTGTCGCCGGTCTGCTCGGGGCAGGACGCGAGCGCGGTGTCGACGTCCTGCACCGCCGGGTCGGAGGTGGGGGTTGCGGCGTCCGGGGTGTCGGCGGTGCAGCCGGCCAGCAGCGCGGCCGCCGCGACCAGGGCGACCAGCAGCCGCCTCACAGCGTGTCCGAGGCGGCCGGGCTCTTCACGAGCTTCGCGGCCAGCAGCGGGTCGACCGGGCCGGTGCCGAACGACGGGCACGAACGGGCCAGCCCGCACGCCCCGCACGCCGGCTTCTTGGCGTGGCAGACCCGACGGCCGTGGAAGATCACCCGGTGGGAGAACTCGGTCCACTCCTTCTTCGGGATCAGCTCGGACACCACGGCCTCGACCTTGACCGGGTCCTCCTCGGCGGTCCACCCGAAGCGGCGGACCAGCCGCCCGAAGTGGGTGTCCACGGTCAGCCCCGGCACCCCGAACGCGTTGCCCAGGACGACGTTCGCCGTCTTCCGCCCCACCCCGGGCAGCGTGACCAGCTCCTCGAGCCGGCCGGGGACCTCGCCGTCGAACTGCTCGACGAGCGCCCGCCCCAGGCCCAGCACCGACGTGGCCTTGGCCCGGAAGAAGCCGGTGGGCCGGAGGATCGTCTCGAGCTCGTCGCGGTCGGCCCCGGCGTAGGCGGCCGCCGTCGGGTACCGGGCGAACAGCGTGGGCGTGACGGTGTTGACCGTGCGGTCGGTGGTCTGCGCCGACAGGACGGTGGCCACCAGCAGCTCGAGCGGGGTGGTGAAGTCGAGCTCGCAGTGCGCGTCGGGGTGGATCAGGGCGAGCTCGCGGGCCATGCGCCGGGCCCGCCGGGTGCGCCCCAGCGGGGTCTCGCCGGTGTCGTACGGCGAGAGCCCCAGCCGCACCGCGCGGGCCGGGCGGACGGGGGTGGACGACGCAGGTGCGGACACGCGGTCGAGGGTAGGCGGGGGCACCGACAGGTCGGACCTGTCATGCTCGTACCACCAGGCCCATTCGTCACAGCACGTGTCGGGGCCGCCGCCGCGGGGCACGACCGGCCCCGACCGCACGCGATCCGAGGAGGTGCTGGGTGGTCGCCCTCGTCGTCATCCTGTTCCCCCCGCTCGTGATCGCGTTCCTGCTGATCATGGAGCGGGTCGAGGAGCCGTTGCGGCGGCCGACCTCGCAGCGCCAGGTCGAGGAGTTCCTGGCCTCCGCCACCCCGGCCGACGTCGACGCCCTGGCCTCCTCGGGCATCCGCCGCGCCATGGACCGCTGGCGCGGTCGGCGCACGGGACGGACCACCCGGGGCACCGAGGCCGTGACGGCGCACCGCTCCTCGGACTGACCGGTCCCACCCTTCGTGGGCAGCGTGGTGACGCTCCGCACGGTGAGAACACCCACAGGCCCTAGACTGCCTCCGGACGTGGGTGCTCACCGCACCCGCTATGACGCAAGTACGAGAGGTGCACTGGTGGACGAGGTCCTTGCCCAGTCGGGTCTGTTCCAGGGGCTGTCGCCGGAAGCGGCGGAGCCCACGGCGAGCGGCCTGGAGACGGTCAACCTGCCCCGCGGGCGGGTGGTCTTCAACGAGGGCGAGCCCGGTGACAGCCTGTACGTGGTGCTGTCCGGCAAGATCAAGCTCTCCCGGCGCTCCCCCGACGGCCGCGAGAACGTGCTGGCCGTCATGGGCCCCTCCGACCAGTTCGGCGAGCTGTCGGTGTTCGACCCGGGCCCCCGCACCGCCACCGCCACCGCGGTGACCGACGTGCGCCTGGCCAAGATGCCCCAGCAGATGCTGCGCCCGTGGATCGAGGCGCACCCCGAGGTGGGCGAGCGGCTGCTCCAGGTGCTGGCCCGTCGGCTGCGGCGGACCAACGACTCGGTCGCCGACCTCATCTTCACCGACGTCCCCGGCCGCGTGGCCAAGGCGCTGCTGCAGATGGCCGACCGGTTCGGCTCCCGCGAGAGCGACGGCCTGCGCGTCAAGCACGACCTGACCCAGGAGGAGCTCGCCCAGCTCGTCGGCGCCTCCCGCGAGACGGTGAACAAGGCCCTGGCCGACTTCGTGCACCGCGGCTGGATCCAGCTGCAGGGCAAGTCCGTCGTCGTCCTCGACGAGGAGCGCCTCCGCCGCCGAGCGCGCTGACATCGCGATCCTCCGGATCGCACCGCGGCCAGGTGCCGTCCCGGCTGCGCTGAGCCGTTGCCCGGGTGCCCGTCGGGAGGTCTTCGACCCCCGCGACGGGCGCCCGGCACTGCGTGGCCGGCTCTCAGACCCCGGGCAGCGGGACGACGATGCGGATCCTCGTGCCGTCGGGGAGCACCGCCCACCTCTGGCCGTCGGCGTCCTCGGCGAACGTCGGGCTGATCGGCTCGAGCGGTGCCGGCGGGCAGCCGGCGAGCACCGCGGCCACGTCGGGGAAGGCCGCGAGCTGGCCCAGGGTGTGGATGGTGGGCGGCAGCATCGGGCGGGTGCCGGCCTCGTGCTCGGCCAGCGCCGCCCCCGGGGTGGACCAGCCGGCCTCGTCGGCCTCGCCCGAGACGTCCTGGGCCTCTTGGCCGACCGGCAGGGCGGCGGCGAAGAACTTGGTGTCGTAGCGCCGCGGCTCGACCGGCGGGGTGATCCAGTGCGCGAAGGGGCGCAGGAGGTCCGAGCGGAGCGCCAGGCCCCGGGCGGCGAGCAGGTCGGACAGCGCCAGCTCACGGGTGAGCAGCGCCTGCCGCTGGGCCTCCCACTCGGGTCCGGAGACGTCGGGCACCACCCCGCCGGACGCCGGCCCGGCCAGCAGCACCCCGGCCTCCTCGAAGGTCTCCCGGACGGCGGCGCACACGAGCTGACGGGCGGTCGACTCGTCGCAGCCCCACGTGGCGGCCCAGTCGGTCGACCCCGGGCCCACCCAGTCCAGGTCGGCGCCGCCGTCGCGCGGGTCGACGCCCCCACCGATGTAGGCGGTCATGCCCCCGGCGAACGGCATGCCGCGGGTGCGGCGCTGCAGGTGCACCTCGACACCGTCGGGCCCGTCCCGCAGCAGCAGCACGGTGGCGGCCTGACGGGGCTGCGCCGGAGCCGGGGTCACCGCGGCGTCAGCGCAGCTCGACGGTGAGCTCGACCTCGACCGGCGCGCCCAGCGGCAGCTCGGCCACCCCGACGGCGGAGCGGGCGTGCTCGCCGGCCTTGCCGAACACCTTGCCGATCAGCTCGGAGGCCCCGTTGATCACCCGCGGCTGACCGGTGAAGCCCTCGGCCGACGCCACGTAGCCCACGACCCGGACGACCCGGGCCACGGAGTCCAGCCCGACCAGGTCGTCGATCGCGGCGAGCGCGTTCAGCGCGCAGACCTTGGCGTCGTGGGCGGCGTCCTCGGCCTCGACCGAGCCGCCGACCTTGCCGGTGCGGCGCAGGCCGCCGTCGACGAAGGGCAGCTGCCCGCTGGTCATCACCAGGTTGCCGGTGCGGACGGCGGGGACGTAGGAGGCGACCGGGGCCGCGACCGGCGGGAGCCGCAGCCCCAGCTCGGCCAAGCGGGCGTGCCAGCTGGTCGCCTCGGTCGAGGTCACGCCGCGGGCCGCTTCAGGTAGGCCACCAGCTGGTCGCCGCCGCCGGGGCCGGGCAGCACGGTGACCAGCTCCCAGCCGTCGACCCCCCAGGAGTCGAGGATGGCCTTGGTGTTGTGGGTCAGCAGCGGGATGGTCGCGTATTCCCAGGTGGTCCGTTGGCTCATGGACGGCGACGGTAGCCGCCCAGCCCTACGCTCGACACCGTGACCTCCCCCGCCCCGCACGTGCGCTGCCACATCGTGACGGGCAAGGGCGGCACCGGGAAGACCACCGTCGCCGCCGCCCTGGCCCTGGCCCTGGCCGCCGACGGGCACACCACGCTCCTGGTCGAGACCGAGGGCCGGCAGGGCATCGCGCAGCTGTTCGACACCCCGCCGCTGCCCTACGAGGAGCGCCGCGTGGCCGTCGCCCGCGGCGGTGGCGAGGTGAAGGCGCTGGCCATCGACCTGGACGAGGCCCTGCTGGAGTACCTCGAGCTGTTCTACTCGATGAAGCGGGCGGGCCGGGCGCTGCGCAAGATGGGGGCCATCGACTTCGCCACCACCATCGCGCCGGGTCTGCGCGACGTGCTGCTCACCGGCAAGGTCAAGGAGGCGGTCACCCGCCGCGTCGACGGCCGACGCGTCTACGACGCCGTCGTCGTCGACGCCCCCCCGACCGGGCGGATCACCAAGTTCCTCAACGTCACCGACGAGGTGGCCGGGCTCGCCCGGTCGGGCCCCATCAAGACCCAGAGCGACGGCGTGATGGCCGTGCTCCGCTCACCGCAGACGGCGGTGCACCTGGTCACGCTGCTCGAGGAGATGCCCGTGCAGGAGACCGCCGACGCGATCGTCGAGCTGGAGGCGACCGGTCTGCCGGTGGGATCGGTGCTGGTCAACATGGCGACCGAGCCGCTGCTGCCGGCCTCCAGCCTGGCCCGGGCGGCGCAGGGCCGGGTGACCGCGGCCGAGCTGGCCCCGGCGCTGGCCGCCGGCGGGTTGCCCGCGGACCCGGCGATCGCCGCGGGCCTGGCCGAGGAGGCCGTCGAGCACGCCCGCCGCTGGCAGTCGCAGGACGCGCTGCGCGGGCGGGTCGCCGAGCTGGGCCGCCCCACCACCGAGCTGCCGCTGCTCACCGGGCCGGTCGACCTGGGCGCCCTGCACGAGCTGGCCGACCGCCTGGAGGTGCTCCGGTGAGCTCCCCCGCTCTCGACCTGGACACCCTCGTCCGCGACCCGGCCACCCGGATCGTGGTCTGCTGCGGCGCGGGCGGGGTCGGCAAGACCACGACGTCGGCCGCGCTGGGCCTGGCCGCGGCCGCGGCCGGCCGCTCGGTCGTGGTGCTCACGATCGACCCGGCCAAGCGGCTGGCGCAGTCCCTCGGCCTCGAGGAGCTGGACAACGAACCGCGCCGCATCGAGACCGGTGGGCCGGGCGAGCTGCACGCGATGATGCTGGACATGAAGCGCACGTTCGACGACGTCGTCGTGGCGCACTCGACCCCCGAGCGGGCCGAGCAGGTGCTGGCCAACCCGTTCTACCAGGCCCTGTCGTCCTCCTTCGGCGGCACGCAGGAGTACATGGCCATGGAGAAGCTGGGCCAGCTGCGGGCCCGCGAGACCTGGGACCTGATCATCGTGGACACCCCGCCGTCCCGGTCGGCGCTGGACTTCCTCGACGCCCCCGACCGGCTGGCCCGCTTCCTCGACGGCACCATGATCCGGCTGCTCACCGCGCCCGCGCGGGCCGGCGGGCGGGCGGGGCTGCGCATGGTGAGCGCCGGGTTCGGCCTGTTCAGCCGGATCATCTCCAAGATCCTCGGCGGCCAGCTGCTCGGTGACATCGCCACCTTCATCGCCGCGCTGGACTCCATGTTCGGCGGCTTCCGCGAGCGGGCGACGGCGACGTACGAACTGCTCAAGCAACCGGGGACGGCGTTCGTGGTGGTCGCCACCCCCGAGCCCGACGCCCTGCGCGAGGCCTCCTACTTCGTCGACCGGCTGTCGGCTGAGGGCATGCCGCTGGCCGGTCTCGTGCTCAACCGCACGCACCCCCCGGCGACGACCGCGCTGAGCGCCACCCGGGCCGCGGCCGCCGCGGAGGCGGTGGCCGAGGCCGGCGGCAAGGGCGCGAAGCTGGCGGCCGGCGCGCTGCGGGTGCACGCCGAGCGCATGGCCCAGGCCTCGCGGGAGCAGCGGCTGGCCGACCGGTTCGCCCAGGCGCACGGCGACGTCGCCGTCCGCACGGTCCCGGCCGCCGCCGGCGACGTGCACGACCTGGCCGACCTCGAGGTGATGGCTGCCGCCCTGACCGCCGACGACGCCGACAGCGGCACGGGCACCCCGCGCTCGCGCATCCTCCCCGCCCGCCGCTGACCTCCCCGGCCGGTGGGCAGACCCCCCACTGGGTGGCCCGACATCCTGCACGGTGTACGCACCGGGCAATGCCCGGCCACCGTGGGGGATGTCCGGCCACCCTCGGCGCCGACCTCGACCGCCCGATCCGCAGCGTCGACTCCCTCGCCACCACCCTCACCAGTTGGTGGGCGGCGTGACCGGTGAGCCCGGCTCACCTGGCCAGGTACAGGGCGAGGTGCGCGGCGCCCAGCAGCGCGAGGCCGACGCACAGCACGCGCCCCTGCCTGCGCCCCCGCTCCTGGCGCTGCTGCTCGGCGATGCTCCCGAACGGCCTCCGGGCCCATCCCCCGCCGAACCCCCACGTGGCCATGCCCAGCGGGACGACGACCAGGGCCAACCGCCAGAACAGCTCGCCGGTCACGGACGCCCCGCTGCGGCCTCGATCGCCCGGACGGTGCCGGCCCGGCCCCAGAACGTGACCGGGCACGTGCCGCCGGGGCCGCTGACCGTGACGTGGCTGCTCAGCACGCTCCAGCGGACCACGCCACGGTCGACGACCTCCCAGGTGCCCGGCAGCACGACCGGGCCGAAGCCCAGGCGCCGCCCGGCCGGACCGGGCTCCCAGCTCCACCCTGCCGGGGCCCACGACAGCCGGCCCAGCGCGGCGGTCGACGCCCGCCGGGGCGGCGTCCAGGCCGCGCACCGGGTCATGTCGCCGATGGTCACGATCACCCGCCACCCCTGCCGGCCGACGGGTCGAGGTCGGGAGGGCAGCTCCGACACCACCCAGGGGTACCCGAGCGCCACCACCATCAGCCCCGCCACCACCACGGCCGTCGTGGGGTCGGGGTCGAGCACCCCGGCCGCGCCGACGACGAGGACGGCGAGCGCGCCGGTGGCCAGCACCGCGCGACGCTGCCGGCGCACCCGCGCGGGCACGCTCTCGACCTGGTCCACGCTGCCCCCGCTCGCCCGGGTCCGTCGTCCGGACCGCCGGCACGGTGGCTGCACCACCTGGACGGGGCCTGCACGTGACCGGTGGAACAGCTGGGGGACACGGGTCCACGCCCCCCGCGAGTTCCCCTCGACACGCCCGATCGGGTGAATCCGGCAGGTACCTTGGCCTGCGATGTCCGAGACCCATGCTGTTTCCAAGATCGGCACGTTGTTCAAGCTCGTGGCGACGGTCGTCGTGGCCGGAGCCCTGGTGGCCGGGATGATGCTGCCGTTCGTGGGCGGCAGCGGGCTGGTGGCCCGCAACTCCGCCTCGCTGCTGGACGCGCTCCCGGTCGAGCTGACCGACCAGACGCCCAACGGCAACACGGTCGTGCTGGCCGCCGACGGCTCCCCCATCACGAACTTCTACGAGAACAACCGCACGCCGGTGACCGCGGACCAGATCTCCGACGTCATGAAGCAGGCGATCGTCGACATCGAGGACAGCCGCTTCTACGAGCACAACGGTCTCGACGTGCAGGGCACCCTGCGGGCGCTGGCGGCCAACATCGCCGCCGGTGGGGTGGCCGAGGGCGGCTCGACGCTGACCCAGCAGCTGGTGAAGCAGACCCTGCTGCAGACCGCGGACACCCCCGAGGAGGCGGAGGCCGCCGACGAGCAGACCGTGGGCCGCAAGCTCCGCGAGGCCCGGCTGGCCCTCGCCCTGGAGGAGACGTACTCCAAGGACGAGATCCTCACCCGCTACCTGAACATCGCCTACTTCGGCGCCGGTGCCTACGGCATCCAGGCCGCCGCGCAGCGGTACTTCTCCATGAACGCGATCGACCTGACCCTGCCGCAGGCCTCGGTGCTGGCCGGTCTGGTGCAGAGCCCGACCGACGACGACCCGCTGGCCCACCCCGAGGCAGCGCAGGCCCGCCGTGACGTCGTGCTCAACCGCATGCACCAGCTCGGCCACATCACCGACCAGGAGCTGGCCGACACCACCGCCCAGCCGATCGCCACCGCCGAGGGCCAGCCCCCGGCCCGCAACTGCGTCGCGGCGAGCATCGGCGGGTTCTTCTGCGACTACCTGCAGCGGTACCTCATCGGCAAGCTCGGCATGACCCAGCAGCAGCTCGACAACGGCGGGTACACGATCCAGACGACCCTGCGGCCCGACATCCAGGCCTCGGGCGACCAGGCCGTGCTGAACACGCTGCCGATGGGCGACCCCCTGGTCGGCACCTTCACCGCGGTGGAGCCGGGGACCGGTCACCTGCTGGCGATGAGCAACAACCGCCAGTTCTGCTCGGACGTGAACAACCCGGCGTGCGAGTCGGTGAACTACAACGAGGTGGCCAGCCGCGGTGCCGGCTCGACCTACAAGGTGTTCACCGCCGCCGCCGCGCTGGAGCAGGGCTTCTCGCAGTACTACACGATCACCACCGCCGTGCCCTACGTCTCCCGGGTCTACAAGGGTGGCTGCACCGCCACGGGCAACCGCAACCCGAGCTCCCCCTACTGCGTGATCAACGCCGGCACCTACCCGGCGACCCTGGACCTCGAGCAGGCCCTCGTGCGTTCGTCCAACACCTACTTCCTCGCCCTCGAGGACGCCCTGGGCTCCGTCGAGGCACCGGTGCGCATGGCCGAGCGCATGGGCATGCACTTCGACCGCAGCAACCAGACCCCGGCCGACACGATCATCGACGAGAACCGCGGGTCCTTCACCCTCGGTCCCGACGCCACCAGCCCGCTGGACCTGGCCTCGGCGTACTCCACGTTGGCCGCGGGCGGCACGCAGTGCGACCCCACCCCGGTCATCGCGATCACGAACCGCGACGGCTCGCCGGCCACGCTGACCGACGGCACGGTGATCAACACCGCCGACTCCTGCAACCCCGGCGCGGTGCCGGCCGGGGTCGCCTCGACCATGAACCAGATCATGATCGGCGACACCACCGCCTCCTACGGCACGGCCCGGCGGGCCGCCATCCCGGGTCACCAGATCGCCGGCAAGACCGGTACGGCGCAGGGCAACGTCTCGGTCAGCTTCATCGGGTCGACGCCGAGCTACACCGCCAGCGTCATGGTCTGGAACTCCGACGGCAACGAGAGCGTCGGCGGCTTCGGCGGCAACAAGCCCGCGGAGATCTTCAACGACGCGATGGCGCCGATCCTGGCCAACGAGCCCGCCGAGGAGTTCCCGGCCGCCGACGCGACGGTCGCCAACGGCAACACCGCCCTGGTGCCCGCCTGCGGGTCGGCCAGCGACTGCCAGTCGGCCATCACCGCGGCCGGCCTGCGCTACGCCGGTCAGACCGACGTCGACTCCGCCGAACCGGCCGGCACGCTGGTGGGCACCAACCCGGCCCAGGGCTCCCGCGTCCAGCAGGGCGGGTCGGTGTCGGTCCAGGTCAGCAACGGTTCGGGCTACGTCGCACCGGCACCGGCACCGGACCCGGGCACCGCGGTCGATCCGAACGCCCCCGACACCAACGGCGACGGCCAACCCGGCTGAACCGCCCCGGGCGCGACCCGGGGCACCCGCACCACGACGGCGAGAGCCGGTCGACCACCTGGTCGACCGGCCCTCGTCGTGCGCAGGGGGATCAGCCGAGCTGGCGGCGGACCTCCGCGGCCACCCGACCGCCCTCGGCCCGGCCGGCCACCTTCGCGTTCGCCTGGCCCATGACCTTGCCCATGTCGCCCATGCCGCTGGCGCCGGTGGCCGCCACGACCTCGGCGACCAGCGCGACGAGGTCCGCGTCGGTGAGCTGCTGCGGCAGGTACCCGGCGACGACGTCGCCCTCGGCCCGCTCGCGCTCGGCCTGCTCGGTGCGGCCCGCGCCGCCGAACGCCTCGGCCGCCTCGCGGCGCTTCTTCGCCTCGCGGCGGAGCACGGCCTGCACCTCGTCGTCGGTGAGCTCGCGGGCCTCCTTGCCGGACACCTCCTCGGCGGTGACCGCGGCGAGCACCATCCGCAGGGTGGCGGTGGTCAGCTCGTCGCGGGCCTTCATGGCCGTGGTGAGGTCGTCGCGGAGCTTCTGCTTGAGGTCGGACATGGACCGAAGCCTGTCACGACCGGCCAAGGGGGTTCCGTCCTAAGCTCCCCCGGTGCGTCCCGCTCTCGCCGTCCCCACCGCCCTCGTCGGTGCCGGTCTCGCCACCGTCGGCTACGCCACCCTGGTCGAGCGCGTGCACTGGACGCTGCGCCGGTTCACCGTGCCGGTCCTGCCCGCGGGCCAGCGACCGCTGACCGTGCTGCACCTGTCGGACCTGCACATGACGGCGGCCCAGACCTCCAAGCGCGACTGGGTGGCGGCGCTGGACGCCCTGGACCCCGACCTGGTCGTGAACACCGGTGACAACCTGGCCGGCCACGACACCGTGCCGATCGTGCTGGCCGCCCAGGAGCCGTTGCTGGACCGGCCCGGCCTGTTCTGCCTGGCCAGCAACGACTACTACGCCCCGCGCCCGAAGAACCCGCTGAAGTACTTCAAGACCAACCACAAGCGGGTGCACGGGGACGAGCTGCCCTGGCGCGACCTGCGCGACGGCATGCTCGCCCGCGGGTGGGCCGACGTGACCAACGGGACGGCGACGGTGGAGGTCGACGGCCGCACGATCGCCGTCCGCGGGGTCGACGACCCGCACCTGCAGCGCGACGACTACGACTCCGTGGCCGGGCCCACCGACGCCGGCGCCGACCTGCGGCTGGGCCTGGTGCACTCCCCCGAGCCCCGGGTGCTCGACCGGTTCTCCGCCGACGGGCACGACCTGCTGCTGTCCGGGCACACCCACGGCGGGCAGCTGCGGGTGCCGTTCTACGGCGCGCTGGTGACCAACTGCGGCATCAGCCGCGACAAGGCCCGCTGGCTGCACCGCTGGACCGACGACACCTGGCTGCACGTGTCCGCGGGCATGGGCACCAGCCCCTACGCGCCCTACCGGTTCTGCTGCCCGCCCGAGGCCACGCTGCTGACGCTGGTCGCCCGGGACACCGCCGTCGGCGCCGACGAGGCCGTGCGTTAGGCTTCACGACGGCTCTCGGGGTGTGGCGCAGCTTGGTAGCGCGCGTCGTTCGGGACGACGAGGCCGCAGGTTCAAATCCTGTCACCCCGACCACCACGGTCAGAAGGCCCGCTCTCCTGAGCGGGCCTTCTGCGTACCCGGGTCCTAGGGTTCCGGTCATGGTTCGGCTGGATCGTCTCGACCTCTCCCGCGCCCGCGGCGGCACCGCTGCCGAGCGGCTGACCGACGCCGCGGCCCGGGCGCACGCCGTCGACCACCTGGGCGCGTTCCTGGCCGTGGTCGACCCCGAGCGAATCGACCCGGACCTGGCCCCCGAGGGCGCCCTCGCCGGTGTGCCGATCGCGGTGAAGGACAACGTCGACACCCTCGACCTCCCGACCAGCGGTGGCACCCCCGCGCTGCACGGCTCCCGCCCCGGCCGCGACCACCACGCCGTCGGCCGGCTGCGGCAGGCCGGGGCGACCGTGGTCGGCAAGACCAACCTGCACGAGCTCGCCTTCGGCATCACCAGCAACAACGCCGCCTACGGCCCGGTCCGCAACCCGCACGACCCGACCCGCTCCGCCGGTGGCTCCTCCGGCGGGTCCGCGGTCGCCGTGGCCACCGGGGTCGTGCCGGTGGCGCTGGGCACCGACACAGGCGGTTCGCTGCGGGTGCCGGCGGCGCACTGCGGCATCGTCGGCTACCGCCCCACCGTCGGCCGGTGGGGCGGCGCCGACGCGCTGGTCGGCCTCTCGACCACGCGGGACACCGTGGGCGCGCTGGCCAGCACCGTCGCCGACGTCGTCCTGCTCGACCAGGTGGTCGCCGGGGCGGCCCCGGCGACCGTGCCGCACGCCCGCATGCTGCGGCTCGGCGTGCCGCTGCCCGGCTTCTTCGACGGGCTGGCGAAGGAGGTCGCCGACGCGGTCGGTCGGGCGCTGGACACGCTGGCCGCGGCCGGGGTCGACCTGGTCGAGGTCGACGTCGTGGCCGCCCACGAGCTGGATGCCCGCTGCGGTTTCCCGATCGTGTTCCACGAGGTGCTGCGCACCCTGCCGGCCTACCTCGGCAGCCTGGACGACGGCCCCACCTTCGAGGAGCTGGTGGCCGGGGTGGCCAGCCCCGACGTCCGCGGTGCCCTCGAGCACGCGATCGGCGCGCCGGTGTCCGGGGCCGCCTACGCCGAGTGCCTGGAGGTGCGCGAGCAGCTGCGGGCGGCCTACGCCACCGCGCACGAGCTCGAGGGCGGCGGCCGGCTCGACGCCCTGGTCTACCCGACGGTCCCGCTGCTGGCCCCGCCGCTGGGGGACGACGACACCACCGACCTCGACGGCGAGCAGGTGCCGGTGTTCGGCACCTCGATCCAGAACACCGGCCCCGGGTCGACCGCCGGCCTGCCCGCGGTGTCGCTGCCGTGCGGCACCGCCCCGGGCGGCCTGCCGGTCGGCCTGTCGCTGGAGACGCTGCCCGGCCAGGACGCCCAGCTGCTGGCCGTCGCCCGCCGGGTGGAGCAGCTGCTGTCCTGAACGACACACCGCCCCGGCGCGCGGTTGCCCGGCGCAACCCGCACGCTGGCCGCTGATGACCGAATGGCTCCTCCTGCTCGCCGCTGTGGTCCTCACCGCGCTGACCGGGTTCTTCGTGGCGGCAGAGTTCTCGTTCACGACGGTCGACCGCGGCCAGGCCGCGGAGGCCGAGCGGGAGGGACGGCGGGGAGCCGGCGGCGTGGTGCAGGCGCTCCAGGGCCTGTCCACCCAGCTCTCGGCGGCCCAGCTGGGCATCACGATCACCACGCTGCTGGTGGGCTACCTGGCCGAGCCGGCGATCGGCGGGCTGCTCGACGGTCCGCTGGAGTCGCTTGGGCTCAACGCCGGCACCGCGACCGCCGTGGCCGTGGTCGTCGGCATCGCGCTGGCGACCACGCTGCAGATGCTGCTGGGCGAGCTGGGGCCCAAGAACCTGGCCATCGCCAGCCCGCTGGCGGTCGCCGCGGCGGTGGCCCCCGGGATGCGGGCGTTCACCACCGTGTTCGGGTTCGTCGTCCGGGCCCTGCAGCGGTTGGCCAACGCGATCGTGCGCAAGCTCGGGTTCGAGCCCCGCGAGGAGCTGGACGACGCCCGCGGCGCCGGTGAGCTGGCCGCGGTCGCCCGGCGCAGCGCCGAGGAGGGCGACCTGTCCCCCACCGCCGCCCGGCTGCTGGACCGCTCGCTGGGCCTGCGCGACAAGTTCGCCACCGACGTGATGACCCCGCGCACCCGGCTGGTGGCCCTGCCGCACACCGCCACCGCGGCCGACGTCATCGAGACGGCGATCCGGTCGGGCAACAGCCGGTTCCCCGTGTGGCACGACGACCTGGACGACGTCACCGGGTTGGTGCACGTCAAGCAGGCCGTCGCCGTGCCCGAGGACGAGCGGGGCACCCGCACCGCCGGCGAGCTGGCCCGCCCGGTGCTCGCCGTCCCCAGCTCGCTGCACCTGGACCCCCTGCTGGACCTGCTGCGCGACGAGGGCCTGCAGCTGGCGCTCGTGGTCGACGAGTGGGGCGCCACGCACGGCATCGTGACCCTGGAGGACATCGTCGAGGAGCTGGTGGGCGAGATCGCCGACGAGACCGACCGGCCGCTGCGCCAGCTGCGGCGCGACGGCGACGGCTGGCTGGTCTCCGGCCTGCTGCGCCCCGACGAGGTCCGCGAGCGCACCGGTATCGCCGTCCCCGAGGGCCGCTACGAGACGGTGGCCGGCTTCGTCACCCAGCAGCTGGCCCGACTCCCCGTCGAGGGCGACACCGTCGACGTCGAGGGCCACCGGCTCACCGTCGTGCGCGTCGAGGGACGACGGGTGGCGGGGCTGCGCGCCGACCCGGTGCCCCGGGGCGACGAGCCGGCGGCCCGCCGGCACGAGGTGGCGCAGTCGTGAGCGACGTCCTCTCCCTGGCGGTCCTGGTGGCGCTGCTGCTGGGCAACGCCTTCTTCGTCGCCGCCGAGTTCGCGCTGGTCTCGGCCCGGGTGGACCAGATCGAGCCGCGCGCCGCCGCCGGCTCGGCCCGGGCGCAGAAGACCCTGGACGCGATGCGGAACGTGTCGCAGATGATGGCCGGCGCCCAGCTGGGCATCACGCTGTGCTCGCTGGGGCTCGGTGCCGTCGGCGAACCCGCCGTGGCGCACCTGATCGAGGTGCCGCTGGAGGCCGCCGGGGTGCCGGCCGGCCTCCTGCACCCGATCGCGCTGGTCGTGGCGCTGGCCCTGGTCACCGTGCTGCACATGGTGCTCGGCGAGATGGTGCCCAAGAACATCACCATCGCCGGCCCCGACCGCGCCGCGATCGCCCTGGGCCCGCCCATGGTGAAGGTCGTGACGGTGCTCAAGCCGTTGATCTGGTTCTTCAACACCACGGCCAACGGCTTCGTCCGGTTGTTCGGCGTCACCCCCACCGACGAGGTCTCGGCCAGCTTCGACAGCTCCGAGATCCGCTCGATGATCACCCAGTCCCGCAGCCAGGGCCTGCTCGGCGACGAGGTCGGCGAGCTCGCGGCCGGGGCGCTGAGCTTCGAGACCCACGACGCCCGCTCGGTCCTGCTGCCCTCGGCCGACCTGGTCACCGTCGACCGCTCGATCACCCCGCGCGAGCTCGAGGCCGTCGTCGCCGAGCACGGGTTCAGCCGCTACCCGCTCGCCGGCCCCGACGGCACGTGGGAGGGGTACGTGCACGTCAAGGACGTGCTGGGCGCCACCGACCGGGACAGCCCGCTGCCCGCCGACGCCGTCGAGCACTTCGTCGAGGTGGCCGTCGACGAACCGCTGCCCGAGGTGCTGCACGCGATGCGCGAGGCCGGGGTGCACCTGGGTCGGGTCGTGGACGGCGAGGACGTCGTCGGCGTGGTCGCGCTGGAGGACGTGCTCGAGCAGCTCATCGGCGACGTCCGGGACGCCTCGGTCGAACCGGCGAGCGCCGGCCGCTGAGCCCTGCGGGAGGATGGGCGCCGTGGACCCCCTCCCGCAGGACGTGACCGCACGCTGGCAGGCCCGCTTCCGCGCACCCCGTGTCTCGCTGCCCGACTGGGCCGAGGACGCCCCGCAGCGCTGCCTGTTCGCCTCCGACGTCACCGGCGTGGTCGAGCAGTACACCTGGGACCGCGACACCGGCGAGCAGCGCCAGGTCACCGACCGGGCCAACGGCACGCTGGCGGCCACGCTGAGCCCGGACGGCGAGACCGTGTGGTGGTTCGCCGACACCGACGGCGACGAGTTCGGCGTCTGGCGCACGCAGCCCTTCGCCGGCGGTGAGGACGTCGTCGCGGTGCCCGAGGTCGAGCCCGCCTACCCCGCCGGCCTGGAGATCGGCCGCACCCTGGTGTCGATCGGCCGGTCCACCGACGACGGCAGCGAGCTGTGGCTGGCCCCGCACGACGGCACCCCCCGGGTCTTCTACCACTCCCCCGACACCGCCTCGGTCGACGCGCTGTCCCGCGACGAGGACCGGCTGGTCATGTCGCACTCCGAGCACGGCGACCCCCGCTACCCCGCGCTGCGGGTGCTCGACGTCTCCGGCCTGCCGGCCGAGCACGCGCAGTCCGAGCCCGGCAGCCCGTGGGTCGTGGCCGAGAAGTGGGACGGCGAGGAGCTCGGCCTGCACGCGCTGGGCTTCTCCCCCGTGCCCGGCGACCTGCGGCTGCTGGTCGGCCACGAGCGCCGCGGCCGCGAGGAGCTGCTGGTCTGGGACGTCGCCGCCGACACCGAGACCGAGCTCGTCCTCGACCTGCCCGGCGACGTGACGGCGGGCTGGTACCCCGACGGCTCGGCGCTGCTGGTGGGCCACGACCACGCCGCCCGCAGCGAGCTGTACCGCTACGAGCTGGCCACCGGCGCGCTGACCCGGCTGGACACCCCGCCCGGGGTGGTCCGCGGCGCCACCGCGCGCCCCGACGGCTCGGTCGAGCTGGCCTGGTCGTCGTCCGAGCGGCCGCCGGTCATCCGCCGGGCCGACGGGCCGGTCGTGCTGGCCGCCCCGGGTGACGAGCCCCCGGCCGGCTACCCGGTCGAGGACCGGTGGGTGCCCGGCCCCGGCGGCGACATCCACGCGCTGGTGGTCCGCCCGGCCGGCGAGGCCCCGTACGCCACGGCGTTCCTGGTGCACGGCGGGCCGGAGGCGGCCGACGACGACGGCTACCGGGCCCGCCGGGCCGCCTACGTCGACGCCGGGTACGCCGTCGTCCACGTGAACTACCGCGGGTCCTCCGGCTACGGCTCGGCCTGGCGCGACGCCCTCACCGGCCGGCCCGGGCTCACCGAGCTCGAGGACGTCGCCGCGGTGCAGGACGCCCTGGTCGCCGAGGGGGTCGTCGACCCGGCCCGCTGCCTGCTCTCCGGTGGCTCGTGGGGCGGGTTCCTGACCCTGCTCGGCCTGGGCACGCAGCCCGGGCGCTGGGCCGCCGGCATCGCCGAGGTGCCGGTGGCGGACTACCTCGCCGCCTACGAGGACGAGATGGAGGGCCTGCGGGCCTACGACCGGGCCCTGTTCGGCGGCTCGCCGGACGACGTCCCCGAGGTCTACCGGCGTTCGTCGCCGCTGACCTACGTCGACGACGTCGTCGCGCCCGTGCTGGTGGTCGCGGGCGCCAACGACCCGCGCTGCCCCATCCGGCAGATCGACAACTACCTGGGGGCCCTGGACGCCAACGGCAAGGCCCACGAGGTGTACCGGTTCGACGCCGGCCACGGGTCGCTGGTGATCGAGGAGACCATCCGCCAGGTCGAGACGGCCCTGGACTTCGCCCTGCGGCACGTCACGCCGTGATCGGCTCCCGGGGACGGGTGGGCAGCGTGACGAGCAGGACCAGCGCCAGCCACACGTAGGCGTTCTCGACCAGCACGGTGATCGGCCCGAGGCCGCGCAGCGCGGCGTCGGGCCCGTTGGCCCACCAGTTGACGCCCAGGGCGAGCACCGCCCCGACCGCGACGGCTCCGCGGGTGGCCGACCGTCCGCCGCGGACCACCAGGAGGAGCGCGGCGGCGGTCAACGGCCAGAGGTGGTGGGTCCAGGAGATCGGGCTGACCAGGCCGCCGACGATGCCGACCAGCACGAACCCGGTGACGTCGTCCCCGGCGCGGTGGGCCTGCAGCCCCCGCACCAGGCCCACGGCGACCACCGCGGCGGCCAGCACGGCCCACAGCAGGTGCGGCGGGTGGGCGGCCCCGCCCACGAGCCGGCTCAGCAGCCCGAGCAGCGACTGGTTGTCGGTGATGTCGACCTTGCCGACCCGGTCGGTCTCCCACAGCGCCTGCGTCCAGAAGCGCTCCGCCGACGCCGGGCTGACCAGGGCGGCCAGCGCGGTGGCCCCCAGGGCGGTGGCGACCGCGACGGCCAGCGCGCGGAAGCGGCGGGTGACCAGCAGGTGCAGCAGCAGGACGCCGGGGGTCAGCTTGATCGCCACCGCCAGGCCGATGCCGATGCCCGCCCAGCGGGCCCCGCGGCGCAGCGCAGCGACGTCGACCAGCACCAGCGCGGCCAGGTACAGGTTGACCTGCCCGAACGCCATCGACTGGCGCACCGGTTCGCTCAGCAGCACCAGCGGCACCGCCGTGCCGAGCACCGCCCACACCGGCCAGCTGGTGCGCCGGAGCAGCGGGCGGAGGAACCAGGCCGTGCCGACGGCCACGAGCACCGCCGACACCGTGAGGTTCAGCGCCACCGCGGCCGGCAGGCCGACCCACACCATCGGCAGCATGAGCAGGGCGGCGAACGGCGGGTAGGTGAAGCCGTAGGGCGTGCCCGGCTTCAGGTAGTCGTAGAGCGAGTCGCCGGTGATGCCCCGGGCCTCCCAGTGGCTCACCGCGCCGTCGTAGACCGACAGGTCGAACCAGTCGTGCTGCCCGTTGACCACCAGGAAGCGGAACACCAGCCACGAGCCCACCGCCGACGCCACCACGAGGGCGGCCAGCCGGCGGTCGGTCGGCCGCTGCCGGGTGACGTCGTCCGGGGTGAGCTGGTCGGTCACGACCGTGCGGCGATCAGCTCCGCGATCTGCACCGTGTTCAGGGCTGCGCCCTTGCGGAGGTTGTCGTTGGAGACGAACAACGCCAGACCGTTCGGGCCGTCCTGCCGGATCCGCCCGACGTAGGAGGGGTCCTGCCCGGCGGCCTGCAGGGGCGTCGGGACGTCGACCAGCGACACCCCGGGCGCCGGGGCGAGCAGCTCGCGGGCCCGCTCCACGGAGAGCTCACGCCCGAACTCCACGTTGAGCGACAGCGAGTGCCCGGTGAACACCGGCACGCGGACGCAGGTGCCCGAGACCCGCAGGTCGGGGATGTGCAGGATCTTGCGCGACTCGTTGCGGAGCTTCTGCTCCTCGTCGGTCTCGAACGAGCCGTCGTCGACGACGGAGCCGGCCATCGGCAGCACGTTGAACGCGATCGGCGCGACGTAGACGGCCGGGTCGGGGTAGGCCAGCGCCGACCCGTCGTAGGCCAGCTGGTCGGCCTTCTCCACCACCGCGAGGGCCTGCCCGTGCAGCTCCCGGACGCCGGCGACCCCGGACCCGGAGACCGCCTGGTAGGTGCTGGCGATGATCCGGACCAGCCCGGCCTCGTCGTGCAGCGGCTTGAGCACCGGCATCGCGGCCATGGTCGTGCAGTTCGGGTTGGCGATGATCCGCTGCTCGCCGGCGAGGGCGATGTCCTCGGGGTTCACCTCGCTGCAGACCAGCGGGATCGACGGGTCCTTGCGGAACGCCGAGCTGTTGTCGATCACCGTCACCCCCGCCGCGGCGAACCGGGGCGCCTGCGCCCGCGAGGTGGTCGCCCCGGCGGAGAACAGCGCCACGTCCAGGCCGGTCGGGTCGGCGGTCGAGGCGTCCTCGACGGTGATCTCGCCGTCGCCCCAGGGCAGGGTGGTGCCGGCCGACCGCGCCGAGGCGAAGAACCGGATGCTGGCCACGGGGAAGCCGCGCTCGGCGAGGATCTGGCGCATCGCGACGCCGACCTGACCGGTCGCGCCGACGACGCCGATGTGCAGCGGCCTCATCGCCCGGTCCCCCCGTAGACGACGGCCTCGACGTCGCCGCCGAGCTCGAAGGCGTCGTGCACCGCCCGGACGGCGAGGTCGACGTCGGCGTCGCGGCAGACGACCGAGATGCGGATCTCCGAGGTGCTGATCAGCTCGAGGTTGACCCCCGCGTCGGCCAGCGCGCCGAAGAAGGTCGCCGAGACGCCCGGGTGCGAGCGCATGCCGGCGCCGACCAGGGAGACCTTGCCGATGTGCTGGTCGAACTCGACCTCGGTGAACCCGACGGTGTGCTTCACCTTCTCCAGCGCGGCCAACGCGGTCGGGCCGTCGCTCTTGGGCAGGGTGAAGGAGATGTCGGCGAGCTTGGTGGCCGCCGTCGACACGTTCTGCACGATCATGTCGATGTTGATCTCGGCGTCGGCGAGCACGCGGAACAGCTGCGCCGCCTCACCGGGCCGGTCCGGCACGCCGTAGACCGTGATCTTGCCTTCGCTCCGGTCGTGCGCGACGCCGGAGATGATGGCCTGTTCCACCGTGAGGTCCTCCATCGAACCGGACACCGTGGTGCCGGGGAGCTGGGAGTAGGAGCTGCGGACGTGCACCGGGATGTTGTACCGACGGGCGTACTCGACGCACCGCAGCATGAGGACCTTCGCCCCGCAGGCGGCGAGCTCCAGCATCTCCTCGTAGGTGACGGTGTCCAGCCGTCGGGCGTTGGGGACGATCCGCGGGTCGGCGGTGAAGACGCCGTCCACGTCGGTGTAGATCTCGCAGACGTCGGCGTGCAGCGCGGCGGCCACGGCCACCGCGGTGGTGTCCGAACCGCCGCGGCCCAGGGTGGTGATGTCCTTGGTGTCCTGGCTGACGCCCTGGAACCCGGCGACGATCACGATCGAGCCCTCGTCCAGCGCCGAGCGCAGCCGACCCGGTGTGACGTCGATGATCCGCGCCTTGCCGTGGCTGGACGTGGTGATCACCCCGGCCTGCGAGCCGGTGAAGGACCGCGCCTGGTAGCCGTGCACCGAGATCGCGATGGCCAGCAGCGCCATGGAGATGCGCTCGCCGGCGGTGAGCAGCATGTCCAGCTCGCGACCGGGCGGGTCGGCCGTGATCTGGGAGGCCTGGTCCAGCAGGTCGTCGGTCGTGTCGCCCATCGCGGACACGACGACGACGACGTCGTGGCCCTGCTTCTTCGCCGCCACGACCCGCTCGGCGACGCGCTTCACGCGCTCGGCGTTGGCGACGGACGAACCGCCGTACTTCTGCACGACCAGGGCCACGGGGCCCGAGACTACCGCCCGAGCAGCCGGAATCCCGCCGCGGTGGTGTGATCACCGGTGTGCCCGACACCGAGGACGACGTCACCGCCTGGCTGCTGACCACCGCCGAGCGCGACAACCCGGCCACCGCGATCCCCACCTGGACGACCGGCAACCTGGCCGAGCCGCTGGTGCACGGCGCCGCCTACTTCGACCGCCTGGTCGACGCCGTCGAGGACCTCGCCGAGGGCGACCACCTGTTCTTCACCGACTGGCGCGGCGACCCGGGGCAGAAGCTGCGGCCCGACGGCCCGACCGTCGACGAGCTGTTCTCCCGGGCGGCCCGCCGCGGGGTGTGCGTCCGCGGGCTGGTCTGGCGCTCGCACTGGGACGGGCTCAGCTTCTCCAAGGAGCAGAACGCGTCGCTGGACCGCGAGCTGGAGGAGGACGGCGCGGTCGTCGTCCGGGACCAGCGGGTGCGCCGGATGGGCAGCCACCACCAGAAGCTCGTGCTCTGCCGGCACCCCGCCGACCCGTCCCGCGACGTCGCCTTCGCCGGCGGCATCGACCTCGGGCACACCCGCCGGGACGACGCCGAGCACCGCGGCGACCCGCAGCCGCAGGACATGTCCGACGCCTACGGCGACACCCCGCCCTGGCACGACGTCCAGCTGCAGCTGCGCGGCCCGGTGGTCGGGGTGCTCGACGACTGCTTCCGCGAGCGCTGGGACGACCCGACCAGCCCCGCGTCGGAGAGCCCGTTCGCCTGGGTGCACGACAAGACCCTGCAGTGGCTGGGCCGCAACCAGATGGACCCCACCCCGCTGCCCGAGCAGCCGCCCGCGCCGCCGGAGTGCGGGCCGCACACGGTGCAGACGCTGCGCACCTACCCGAAGGTGTGGCCGGCGTTCCCGTTCGCCCCGGAGGGCGAGCGCTCCATCGCCCGGGGCTACACCAAGGCCCTGACCCGGGCCCGCCGGTTGGTCTACCTCGAGGACCAGTACCTGTGGTCCTCCGACGTCGCCGACCACCTGGCCTCCTCGCTGCGCGAGCACGAGGGCCTGCAGCTGGTCGTCGTCGTCCCCAAGGTGCCCGACCAGCAGGGCGCCTTCTCCGAGCGCCCCCAGCAGCACGGGCAGGCCCAGGCCATGCGGCTGCTGCAGGAGGCCGCGCCCGGCCGGGTGCACGTGTTCGACCTGGAGAACCACGAGGGCACCCCGGTCTACGTCCACGCCAAGGTCTGCGTCGTGGACGACGTCTGGGCCGAGGTCGGCAGCGACAACATGAACCGCCGCTCCTGGACCCACGACAGCGAGCTGTCCAACGCCGTCCTGGACACCTCCCTGGACGAGCGCGAGCCGCGCGACCCCGCCGGCCTGGGCGACGGCGCCCGCACCTTCGCCCGCGACCTGCGGCTGGAGCTGGCCCGCGAGCACCTGGACCGGGACGACGACGCCGGCCTCCTGGACCCCGACGAGTTCGTCGCCGCCTGCGTGGCGACCGCGGACGCGCTGGAGGCCTGGCACGCCGGCGGCCGGGTCGGACCACGGCCCCCGGGCCGGATCCGCCCGCACCGCCGGCCCGAGCTGACCCGCCTCGAGCAGGTCTGGGCGACCCCGTTGTACCGGCTCGTCCACGACCCCGACGGCCGGCCGCTCCGCCTCCGCCTGAGCCGGGACTACTGAGTCACGGGAGCAGCTCGTCCGAGTCGCAGGGCGCCTGACCGTTGCCGCCGACGAAGTGCGCCTGGGCCCAGCGGATGTCCTGGGGGCGGATCTCCTCGGTCACCTGGCCCCGGAACGTCCCGTTCCGGACGGGGAGCTCGACGGCCACCTCACGGGCCGGGCCGTCGGGGTCCCGCCGGAGCGTGACCAGGACCGACCCGCTCGCCGGGTGGCCGCCACCGACCTCCTCGACCTGCCCCGTGGCGACGCCGTCGACGACCTCGAAGCGCACGAACCGGGTGGCGCGACCGGAGGTGACCAGCACCCCGGCGCCGCCGGTGACGTGCCCGTGGCAGCCGGTGCCCAGCCGGGCGATGCCGGTCAGCCGCAGCTCGTCGCGCGGCTCGTACAGGCTGCCGACGAACTGCGAGAGGAGGGCGTCGGGCAGGTTCGGGTCACCGATCATCGACTCGGTGCGGAAGGCGACGTCCCGCTCGCCGTGCGGCTCCAGGCGCACCCACGAGTGCTCCAGGTACGTGCGCTGGATCGGCGACGTCTGCAGCACGGAGACGACGCAGTCGGCGGCGACCGGGTAGGGGTTGGTCACCTTCACCACGCCCCCGGTGCGGGTGGACGGCGACGCCGAGGCCGAGACCACCCGGCTGTAGTTGGACCGCCCCACGTTGTTGTCGACGATGATCTCCCGGGCCCCCGCCACGGTGTACTCGGCGATCCGGGCGACCACGCAGAAGTGCGGCGAGCTGCTGGTCGGCGGCACCCAGGTCGTCGGCGCGGTGAAGACCACCTCGGCGTCCGTGGGGACGTCCAGGGTCTGGCTGCCCAGGGGCATCTCGGGGCCGCCGGCCACGGTCATGTCCAGCCACGAGAACTCCACCCGCACACCCGGGGCGTCGACCTTGCCGGGGTTGCGCACCGTGGCCAGCACCGTGTTCGGGTGGCCCGCCCACGGCACGTTGCGCAGGCCCGGGGTCTGCGACCGGGCGTTGGCCACCTCGACGTCGGGGCTCTGCCAGTGGGTGCTCATCGCGTAGGGCCGGATCTGCGGGTCGGGCTTCGCGTCCCCGTAGGTCAGCTTCACCCGGGCGTACTCGGGCCTGGTCTCCAGCACCCGCAGCGCGAAGTCGTTCGGGTAGCTCGGGTCGGTGGTGTCGGTCTCGCGGTAGTCGTCGCCGCGCTGGAACTCGCCGCGGTCGCCGTCCCCGTCGTCCCGGATCCGCAGGATCGGCCGCCGCTCCTCCGAGGGGACGTCACCGGAGAGCACGTGGGTGCCCAGCACCGTCAGGTCGGCCGGGAGGCTCTGGTCGCTGACCTCGGTGGGGCGGTCCCGGCGGTACTCGAAGTAGTAGTTCTCGCCGTCCCGGATGCGGAGCTCGACGGCGGCGTACCGCCCGGCCGGCGCCGGGCCGTGCTCGGCGTTGTGCAGCACGACCTCCTCGTCCACCGGACCGGAGACCGCCGCGCTCAGCGTGCGCACCTTCCCGGCGCGCACCCAGCCGAGCCTCATCTTCTCCGGCACCGTGGGCTCCGGGGCGTTCCGCTCGCTCGACATCAGCGTCCACCCGTCCAGGTCGCGGGCCTGGTACGTCGGTGCGTCGCCGTCCATCGCGTACTCGTCGGGCAGGCCGAAGGTGTGCCCCAGCTCGTGCGAGGCGGTCTCGGCGATGGTGCGGCTGCCGCGGGCATCCCAGTCGTGCGGCATCGAGCTGCACTGGATGACGCGCATCACCGGCAGGGAGATCTGGGTGAAGCCGGCGTCCACGACCAACCGGTCCACCTCGAAGGCCTGGTCGTCGGTGCCGCGCACCGTGGCGTAGGGCCACTGGAAGCGCCCGGGGAACCCGGTGACGGGGTCCGCCGGGATGCTGCGCGGCACCACGACGACGGTGTCCACGGTCGTCAGGTCGACCAGGGGTGGCAGCCCGTCGGCGGCCCGGGCGGCGTTCTCCGCGCGCACCGCGGCGATCCCGGCGCGGGCGAACGGGAACACCCCCTCGCTCTTGCCGGTGGAGTCCGCGGTGGTGATGGCGTCCCAGGCGCTGCCCAGCCGCAGCGGCCCGACCACCCCGGCGTCCACCAGGGTGAGCTGGTGGTCCGAGACCTCGTGCCAGTAGATCGCCGCGCTCTCGGTCACCCCGCCGTGCAGCACCCCGTCGAAGACCTCCGCCCGCCAGGTGTCGCGCAGCACCGCGGCGTCGGCGTCGGCGAGCGGGTCGAGGTCGGTGGTCTCCACCAGGACCACCGCCACCCGGCGCTGGCCCACCGTGGGGTGCACGTCGAGGTTCTGCGGCAGGTAGGGGTCGCCGCCGCCCCAGGCCGGGGTGCCCGCGGGGTCGCCGACCCGGCCGACGTAGGCCACCGGCGGACCGTCGGGCCCGGCCCAGGCGTCGTCCACCCGGAAGGTGGTGGTGGCCAGCAGGTCGCGGGACCACCGGTCGTAGGCGTGCAGCTCGTACGTGCCGGGCAGGCCGCAGGCGGCCACGACCACGTCGGGGTGGTCCTCGTCGAAGGTCTCGTCGCGGGAGTGGGACACGAGGCCCCCCTCGGGCGGGTCGACGGCGAACACCAGGTCGTCGAGGTCGACGGTGTCGTCGAGGTGGACGGCGAACCGGCCCCACCCCGACACGTACAGCGGGTCGGTGGGCGGGACCAGGCGCACCGCGGAGGCGGAGGCGGCGGCAACGGGGAGGTTCTCGTCGAGGGTCATGCAGGTGGAGAGGCCGCCGCCGACCCCCTGATACACCCCGACGGTCACCGACCGCAGATCCCCGGCGGTCCCGGGGCGCTGCTACGGTGGCCGGGTGCGCGGCAGCCTCCTCCTTACGTGCCGCGGCGAGGGCCTCTTCTAGGTCGGCCCCCTCGCCGCGGTGTTCGCGCGTGTCCATCCCGCGCTGCCGGACCGCACACCTCGGCACACCAGGAGAGCCACCGCCATGAGCACCCACCCGCACGCCCGCAACACCCAGCAGCCCTCGCCGATGCCGATCGGCAAGTACGCGCCGTTCGCCGCGATCCCGCTGCCCGACCGCACCTGGCCCGAGCGCGTCACCACCGTCGCCCCGCGCTGGTGCGCGGTCGACCTGCGCGACGGCAACCAGGCGCTGATCGACCCGATGACCCCCGACCGCAAGCGGCGGATGTTCGAACTGCTGGTCGGCATGGGCTACAAGGAGATCGAGGTCGGCTTCCCGGCGGCCAGCCAGACCGACTACGACTTCGTCCGGCAGCTGATCGAGGACGGCCTGATCCCCGACGACGTCACGATCCAGGTGCTGACCCAGGCCCGCGACGAGCTGATCGAGCGCACCTTCGAGTCCCTGGTCGGCGCGAAGCAGGCGATCGTGCACCTGTACAACTCGACCTCCACGCTGCAGCGGCGGGTCGTGTTCAACTCGGACAAGGCCGGCATCGTCGACATCGCCGTCCACGGGGCACGGCTGGTGCGCAAGCTGGCCGAGGGCATGCCGGAGACCGAGATCCGCTACGAGTACTCCCCCGAGTCCTTCACCGGCACGGAGCTGGAGTTCGCGGTCGAGATCTGCAACGCGGTGACCGACGTCTGGGAGCCCACCCCCGACAACCCGACCATCCTGAACCTGCCGGCGACCGTGGAGATGGCCGAGCCGACCGTCTACGCCGACCAGATCGAGTGGATGCACCGCACCCTGGGCCGCCGCGACTCCGTCGTCCTGTCCCTGCACCCGCACAACGACCGCGGCACCGCGGTGGCGGCCGCCGAACTGGGCTACCGGGCCGGCGCCGACCGCATCGAGGGCTGCCTGTTCGGCAACGGCGAGCGCACCGGCAACGTCGACCTGGTGACCCTGGGCCTGAACCTGTTCAGCCAGGGCATCGACCCGCAGATCGACTTCTCCGACATCGACGAGATCCGGCGCACGGTCGAGTACTGCAACCAGATCGGCGTGCACGAGCGGCACCCCTACGGCGGCGACCTGGTCTACACGGCGTTCTCCGGCTCGCACCAGGACGCGATCAACAAGGGCTTCGCGGTGATGAAGGCCGACGCCGCGGCCGCCGGGGTCGGCGTCGACGACATCCCGTGGGCCGTGCCGTACCTGCCGATCGACCCCAAGGACGTCGGCCGCAGCTACGAGGCCGTGATCCGGGTGAACAGCCAGTCCGGCAAGGGCGGCGTCGCCTACATCATGAAGACCGAGAACCAGCTGGACCTGCCGCGCCGGCTGCAGATCGAGTTCTCCGCCGTCGTCCAGCGGCACACCGAGGACGAGGGCGGCGAGGTCACGGCCGAGCAGATGTGGTCGGCGTTCTCGTCGGAGTACCTGCCCGACCCGCACGCGCCCTGGGGGCGGCTGTCGCTGACCGGGCACCAGCACACCGCCGACGGCTCCGGCTCGGACCAGATGACCGTCGAGCTGGTCGACGACGGCGTCCCGATGACGGTGACCGGCCGCGGCAACGGGCCCATCGCGGCCTTCGTCGACGCGCTGAAGGCGTTGGACGTCGACGTCCGGGTGCTGGACTACGCCGAGCACGCGCTGTCCTCCGGGGGCGACGCCCGGGCGGCGGCGTACGTGGAGTGCGCCGTCGGCGAGCGGGTGCTGTGGGGCGTGGGCATCGACCCCAACATCGTGAGCGCCTCGCTGCGCGCGGTGGTGTCGGCGGTCAACCGCGCCCTGCGCTGAGCCGCCCGGGGATGAGCAACGCTGCGGTGGGGTGAGGCGCTGTCGACGGCGGCTCACCCCACCTGGGCGTGGCTCCCCCTCGCCGTCCACAGTCACCGACGCCGTCCACTGATCTCGCGACGGGGCACACGCACGGCCCGGGGGCGGGCAGCCTCGCGGCATGACCGCCCTGCAGCCCGGCCCCACCGCCACCTGGACCGACCAGGTGTTCAGCCGCGAGCAGGCGCGGGCCGCGGGTTGGACCGACGCGGAGGTGCGCAGCCGGCTGGCCTCGGGCGCCTGGTCGACGCTGCGCCGCGGGCTCTACTGCGTGACCGCCGACCTCGACGGGGCCACCGACGTGCGCCGCTACCACCTGGAGCTGCTCGCTCTCCTGCGCCACCTGCACCGGCCGACGGCCGCGTTCAGCCACCGCACGGCAGCCCGCCTCTCGGGGACGACCACCTTCGGGACCGACGACGGGGAGCACCGGCTCGTCGACCCGGGCCGACCTGCCCGCCGTGGATCTCACCCGTCGCGGGCCCTTCCCGGTGACGAGCGCAGCCCGGACCCTCGTCGACCTGTGCCGCGAGCTGCCCGAGCTCGACGCGGTCGCCACGCTGGACCGTGCGCTGCTCCGCCAGCAGGTCGACCGGGAACAGCTGGAGCTCGCACTCGAGCGGGCGCGCTTCGTCCGGGGCACCCCACTGGCCGGACGGGCCGTCGAGCGCTCCGACGGCCGGTCCGAGTCGTGGCTCGAGACCGCGTGGCGGGTCCGGCACGTCGCGGCGGGTCTGCCGGAGCCCGAGCTGCAGGTGGAGATCTGGGCCGGCGGACAGCTCGTCAAGGTGGTCGACGGCTGGCTGGGCGCCCAGGCCATGGCGTTCGAGGGCGACGGGAAGGTGAAGTTCACCGATCCGTACGGCGGGAAGGACCCCGCCGAGGTGCTGTGGGCGGAGAAGCGTGCCGAGGATGCGCTGCGCGCCTTGGGCATCCGTGTGCTGCGGCCGACCATGGTCGATGTCGGCTCGGGGTGGGAGGCGTTCCGGGCCAGGACGGTGCGTGAGATCGGCGCGCCGGTGCCCGCACTGCAGCCCTTCACCGCGGTGCCGCGTGCCACTGGACGACTGCGGCCCGCCACGTCGCGGGGGTGAGCCGAAGGCGCTCGGGCTACGAGATGGTTCGGGGGGTGGCCTCGGGGCCGTCGGCGGGTTCGTCGGCGTCGGGGTCGCCCTCGGGGTGCTCGGGGTGCGGGCGGGTCGGCAGCGGTGCACCGGCCGGGGTGCCGAGCTCGTCGACCAGCAGCAGGTCGCGGCGCACGTGCCGGCGGCGGTAGGCGATCCGGCTGACCATGTGCGCGCTGACCGGCGCGGTGAGCAGCTGGAACACCGCCACCAGCACCAGCATCCACACGATCGGCTCGCCGACCAGGCGGATCACGGCACCGGTCATCACCAGCAGCACGCCCAGCACCTGGGGCTTGGTGGCCGCGTGCATGCGGTTGAGCACGTCGGGGAAGCGCACCAGGCCCAGCCCGGCGGTCAGGCACAGGAAGCAGCCGGCCACGAGGCAGACCGAGGCGACGACGTCGGCGATGCTCACGGTGCCTCCTCCGCCCGGCCGGTGAGGTCGGCATCGGCGTCGGTCGGCTGGTCGGCGACCAGCATGCCGCCGATGTACCGGGCCACCGACACCGAGCCGACGAAGGCCAGCAGCGCGACCACCAGGAGCACCGGCTCCAGCGAGATGTCCCGGTAGACGGCGCAGTAGACGGCGATGCCGCAGGCGATGGTGACCAGCAGGGCGTCGGTGGCCACCACCCGGTCCAGCAGGGAGGGGCCCAGCGCCAGCCGGGCCAGGATCAGCACGGCCCCGGCACCCAGCAGCGCGAAGCACACGACGACGACCACGCTCATCGCTGGCTCATCCTCTCGGTCCCCTCGGTCTCCGGGGTGCGCGCGCCCGGGGTGTCCAGTGCGGCGATGTCGGCGGCGGAGCCGAAGGCGCGCACCACCCGGTCCTCCATGCCCAGCACGTTGGCCCGCTGCCGCTCCACGTGCGCCTGGTCGCGCACCTGCACCAGGTGCAGCGCGAGGACCTGGTGCTCGCGGTCGAGGTCGAGCACCAGCGAGCCGGGCACCAAGGACAGCGCCTCGGCGATGACGGTCAGCAGCAGGTCGGAGTCGGTGCGCAGCTGAACGGTGATGATCGCCGAGCGGTGCCGGCCGGGCCGGAACGCCAACCAGGACACCTCGGCGCTGGACACCAGCAGGTCCACCAGGAACCGGCCGAGGAACCGGAGCGCGGCCACCGGCCGGAACCGACCCGTCGTCTGCACGGTGGGCAGCGGGAGCAGCGTGGTGACGACCAGCGCGATGAGCGTGCCGCTGATCAGGTTGGCCCAGGAGAACGTGCCCCAGAGCAGGTTCCAGACCAGCACCAGCCACACCAGCAGCGGCAGCTGGCGACGCAGCCGGGTGACCCGGGCCATCAGCGGATCACCTGGTCGCCGAAGACCGACTCGAGGTAGGGGGTGCGGTCCAGCAGGTCGACGGCGGCCCGGTCGGCGACGCCGTAGAGCACCCCGCCGAACACGGTGATGGCCAGCGTGACGGCGACGAAGCCGGCGGTGGCGGCGACCATCGTGCGCGGCAGCCGGGTCTCCTGGAGCTGCGCGGTGGTGGTGGCGGTGCCGGCGGCGGGCCGGACGGCGGCGACGTCCTCCTCGGCGGTGTCCACCGAGCGCGGCCGCCAGAACGCGCGACCCCACACCCGGGCGGTGGCCACCAGCGTGAGCAGGCTGGTGACGACGGCACCGCCGACCAGCACGTACGGCCCGACGCCCCCCATGGCGACGCCGGCCTCGATCAGGCCGAGCTTGCCGATGAAGCCCGACAGCGGCGGGATGCCGGCCAGGTTCATCGCGGGGACGAAGAAGAGGATGGCCAGCAGCGGCGATGCCTTGGCCAGCCCGCCCAGCTTCTCGGTGTTCGTCGTCCCCCCGCGGCGCTCGACCAGGCCGGTCGCCAGGAACAACGTGGTCTGGATGGCGATGTGGTGCACCACGTAGAAGATCGCGCCGGCGAAGCCGGCCGTCGTCCCCAGGGCGACGCCGAACACCATGTAGCCGATGTGGCTGACCAGGGTGAACGAGAGCATGCGCTTGACGTCGGTCTGGGCGACCGCGCCGAGGATGCCGATGACCATCGTGGCCAGGGCGGCCCAGAGCAGGACGTCGTCCAGCGCCCCCGAGGGGAACAGCAACGTGTTGGTGCGGATGATCGCGTAGACGCCGACCTTGGTGAGCAGCCCGGCGAACACCGCGGTGACCGGGGCCGGCGCGGTCGGGTAGCTGTCGGGCAACCAGGCCGACAGCGGGAAGACCGCCGCCTTGATGCCGAAGGCGACCAGCAGCATCGACTGCAGCAGCAGCTGGGTGCCGGCGGGCAGCTCCCCCAGCCGGACGGCGAGCTGGGCCATGTTCACCGTGCCGGTCGCGGCGTACACCAGGCCGATCGCGGCCAGGAACACCAGCGAGCTCATCAGGCTGACCACCACGTAGGTGATGCCCGCCCGGATCCGGCCGGCCGTACCGCCCAGGGTCAGCAGCACGTAGCTGGCCGCCAGCAGCACCTCGAAGCCGACGTAGAGGTTGAACAGGTCACCGGCCAGGAACGCGTTGCTGACGCCCGCGACCAGGATCAGGTAGGTCGGGTGGAAGATCGACAGCGGTGTGTCGGTCTCCTCGCCGTCGGCGACACCCTGCCCGACGGCGAACACCAGCACGCCGAGGGTGACGGTGTTGGCCACGACCAGCATCAGCGCGCTCAACCGGTCGACCACCAGCACGATGCCCAGCGGCACCGGCCACCCGCCGACCGACACCGAGGTGGCGCCCTGGTCGTCGGCCAGCACCAGCAGCGAGATCGACACCGCCAGCACCCCGGTGAGCACGACGATGCTCAGCGTGCGCTGCAGCCGCGGGTGGCGTCCGACCAGCAGTGCGCCGGCGGCCCCCAGCAGCGGCAGCAGCACCGGCAGCGGGGTGAGCACCCGGATCAGGTCGTCCATCAGTGCTCCTCCTCCCTGCGGTGGTGGGCCGGTTCGTCGCGCTGGCTGCCGGCGCGCAGCTGGCCGGGGTCGGCGACCGCGCGGGCCTCGGCGGACTCGTTCTCGGCCTCGACCGCACCGGCCAGGCCCAGCCCCACGTCGTCGGAGGGTGTGTCGGTGTCGCGGCCGTCGGGGTGGTGCGGGCCGGCCTCGACGGTGAACCCGTCACCGGGGCCGCGGTCGGCGGGGTCCATCTCCTCGGGGTCGCGCTCGTCGGCGTCGATCTCCTCGCGGGTGGCGACCCGGAGGTCCTCGGCGTCGTCCTGCACGACCTCGTCGCGGACCAGCCGCCACGAGCGGTAGATCATCGCCAGGACGAACGCGGAGATGCCGAAGGTGATGACGATCGCGGTGAGCACCAGCGCCTGCGGGAGCGGGTCGTTGATCGCCGACTCGTCGTCCACCGGCAGGATCGGGGCGAGCCCCGCCACGCCGCCGGCGGACAGCAGCAGCACGTTGGTCGCGTTGCCCAGCAGCAGGAACCCCAGCAGCACGCGGGTCAGGCTGCGGTCCAGCAGCAGGTAGACGCCCGCGGCGTAGAGCCCGGCGATGATGATCGGCAGCACCACGGTGGGGGTCATCGGGTGCCCCCCACCCCGGCGCCGACGGCCCCGGAACCCGCGCCGTCGCCGTCCTCGGACAGCGGGTCGTCCTCGTCCTCCTCGTCGTCGGCGTCGATCTGCGCGCCGAGGCTGCGCAGCACGTCGAGGACGAGGCCGATGACGATCAGGTAGACCCCGACGTCGAAGAACAGCGAGGTGACCAGCTTGACGTCGCCGAGCACCGGGACCGTGGCCTGCAGGATCGTGGTCTGCAGCGCGTCGGCGCCGAGCACCAGGCCGGCGATGCCGGTGGCACCGGCCAGCAGGAGGCCACCGCCCAGCAGCTTGCCCGGGTCGACCGGCGCGGCCTCGCCGAGCTCGTAGCGCCCGCCGGCCAGGTAGCGCAGCACGAGCGCGAGCCCGGCGACCAGGCCACCGGCGAACCCGCCGCCGGGCACGTTGTGGCCGCTGAAGAGCAGGTAGACGCTCAGCACCACGATCGTGTGGAACAGCACCCGGGTGATCACCTCGAGGATGACCGACCGGCGCTGGGGGGCCAGCGTGGCGCTGGCGGCCAGCCACCGGTCCCGGGGGGCCCGCCGGGCGGCCGCGCTCGTGACCGCCTCGCCGGTGGCCCGGGCGACCGAGCCGGTGCGCTCGCGCAGGAACACCAGGCTGGCGACGCCGGTGGCGACCACGACCAGCAGGGAGACCTCGAGCATGGTGTCCCAGGCCCGGATGTCGACCAGGGTCACGTTGACGATGTTCTCGCCGCCGCCGAAGTCGTAGGCCTGCTCCGGGTAGTCGACCGAGACGGGGGTCGCCGTGCGGGCGCCGAGGGCCACGATGCCCACCCCGCCCATCAGCAGGCCGACGGCGACGGCGATCAGCCCGCGCGCGGTGCGCTCCTTGGCCTGGTGCCGGTCGGAGATGTCCTTGGGCAGCTTGCGCAGCACCAGCACGAAGGTGACCAGGGTGAGCGTCTCGACCAGGAACTGGGTGAGCGCGAGGTCGGGAGCGCCCTGCAGCGCGAACAGCACGCCGACGCCGTAGCCGGTGACGCCGACGACGAGGACCGCCGACAACCGCTGCCGGATGCGGACGGCGAGCGCGGCCGCGCCGAGGACGACCACGCCGATCAGCGCCTGCACCGGGGTGTCCCACAACCGGACCTCGTCGGGCCACGGGGCGCGGAACACCAGCACCGACCCGGGCAGCGCCACGAGCACGACCAGGATGACGCCGAGGTAGGTGGGCAGCGAACCGCGCTGGGTGGTGCGGGTGGCGACCTGCGCGACGACGTCCAGCCCGCGCATGGTGTGCCAGTAGCCCTCGTCGGCCGAGGGGTCGACGGCCAGCCGGCGCTGCAGCCGGGCGACCGGGTCGCGGGCGGCGAACAGGGCGAGGCCGCCGCCGAGGGTGACCAGCGACAGCAGCAGGGCCGGCTGCCAGCCGTGCCACAGCGCCAGCTTCTCCGCCTCCTCGGCGACGAGCGGGAGCGTGTCGGCGTACGGCGCGACCAGCGGCTCGAGCAGCCCGGAGAACGGCCCGGCCAGCAGCCCGAGCAGGGCCAGCACCGCCGGGGCGGCCAGGAACGCCGGGCCGGGGCGGTGCAGGTGCTCAGGGCTGGGCCGGTCGGCGTCGCAGTGCCGCAGCGACCCGCCCGTGCCGAAGGCGCCCCAGAGGAAGCGGGCGGTGTACGCCACGGTGAGGACCGATCCCAGCAGCAGCCCCAGGAGGGTCAGCAGCGCCCAGACCCGGCTCTCCAGCCCGCCGTCCAGGAACGCGGTGAACGCCGCCTCCTTGCCGACGAAGCCCAGCAGCGGCGGCAGCCCGGCCATCGAGGCACCGGCCAACCCCGCGATGACGGCGAGCACCGGCAGGCGGCGGCCCAGGCCGTTGATCTCGCGCAGGTCGCGGGTGCCGCAGGTGTGGTCGACGACGCCGACGGTGAGGAACAGGGTGGACTTGAACAGGCCGTGCGCCAGCAGCATCGCGATGCCGGCCGCGGCGGCCTCGCGGCTGCCGGTGCCCACCAGCACCATGAGGAAGCCGAGCTGGCTGACGGTGCCGAAGGCCAGCAGCAGCTTGAGGTCGTACTGCCGCAGCGCCCGGTAGCCGCCCAGCAGCATGGTGGCCAGCCCCAGGCCGATGACGACGGGCTTCCAGCCGGGGGTGTCGGCGAAGCCGGGGGCCAGCCGGGCGACCAGGTAGATGCCGGCCTTCACCATGGCCGCGGCGTGCAGGTACGCGCTGGTCGGGGTGGGTGCCTCCATGGCCGCGGGCAGCCAGAAGTGGAACGGGACCATCGCCGACTTGGTGACCGCGCCGGCCAGCACCAGCAGGACGCCGACGGTCACCGCGGGCCCGGTGCCCGGGTTCGCGACGACCTCGGACAGCAGGTAGCTGCCGCTGGCCTGGCCGATCATCACCAGCCCGACGAGCATCGCCAACCCGCCCGCGGTGGTGACGATCAGCGCCTGCTGGGCGGCGCGACGGCCGGCGACCTTGGCCCCGCTGCCGCCGATCAGCAGGAAGGAGAAGACGGTGGTGAGCTCCCAGAACACGTAGAGCAGGAGCATGTCGTCGGCGACGACGAGGCCGAGCATCGAGCCGGCGAAGGCCATGAGCACGCCGGCGAAGCGGCCCAGGCCCTCGTCGCCGGGCTCGAAGTAGCGGGCGCAGTAGACGAAGACCAGCGCGCCCACGCCGGTGACCAGCGCGGCGACCGCCAGCGCGAGGGAGTCCAGCCGCAACGTGACGTCGAGGTCCAGCGCCGGGATCCACGTGGTGCGCTCGTCGACGGTGCCGCCGGCCAGCACGGTGGACAGCTGCGTGCCCAGCCACACGAACCCGGCCGCGGGCACCAGCGCCAGCGCGTAGTAGGCCGAACGACCCCACCAGCGCACCAGCAGCGGCGCCAGGCAGGCGGCCGCCAGGTGTGCGAGGAGGAGCAGGCCCACGAGTCTCCAGGGGGTCCGGACGCCGATCGGCGCGCGCGTTCGATTCGTTCGATTTACAGTGTGCCCCGTGGACCACCACCTGCGCGAGTCGACGGTGCACCCGCCGCCGACGCCGCCCGCCCTGCCGGCGGGGCCGTGGGTGGTGCGCGGCTCGGACGGGACGGAGATCACGCTACCGGCGCCGCTCGGCGAGGCGTTGGAGTTCGTCGCCGACGCCTTCGTCGACGGCGCCTCGGTCACCCTGAGCCGGCACGAGCGCATGGTGACCACGCAGGAGGCCGCCGACCTGCTCGGGGTCAGCCGGCCGACGCTGGTCCGCATGCTCGACCACGGGCTGATCCCCTACGACCAGCCCGGCAGCCACCGCCGGCTACGGCTGGCCGACGTCCTCGAGCACCAGCGCCGCTGCCACCACGAGGACCCCCCGCAGACCTGACCCACGCACCCCCGGCCGGGCAAAGGAACCTCTGCACCCCCTTCTGGGCCGAGAAGGGGGTGCAGAGGTTCCTTTGCCTGGGGTGGGCGCGGCCTCAGGCCTCGGCGAGCTCGGCGGCCTCCAGCCAGGCGGTCTCGGTCTGCTCCTTCTCGGTCTGCACGGCGATCAGCTGCGCGTTCAGCTCGGCGACCTTCGCGTGGTCGGTGGCGGCGTCCAGGAGCTGCGCGTGCAGCTTCTTCTCGTCGGCGTCGAGCTTGAGCATGCGGCGCTCGAGCTTCTGCACCTCCTTGCGGGCGGCCCGGGCATCGGCCGCCGACACGGCCGGTCGGGCCGTCGTCCCCAGGTCGCCGCCGGAGGCACCGGCCGCCGTCGAGAGCGGCGCACCGCCGGCGGCGCGGCGGCGCAGGTACTCCTCGACGCCACCGGGCAGCTGGGCCAGCGAGCCGTCGCCGAGCAGCGCGACGACGGTGTCGCAGACCCGGTCGACGAAGTACCGGTCGTGGCTGACCACCAGCACCGTGCCGGGGAACCCGTCGAGCAGGTCCTCCAGGGCGGTGAGCGTGTCGATGTCCAGGTCGTTGGTCGGCTCGTCGAGCACCAGCACGTTGGGCTCGGCCATGAGCAGGCGGAGCAGCTGCAGCCGGCGCCGCTCACCGCCCGAGAGGTCGCCGACCGGCGTCCACTGCCGGTTGGCGGCGAACCCGAAGCGCTCGGCCAGGGTGGACGCCGAGATCTCCTGGTTGCCCAGCCGGGCGACCCGGGCGACGTCCTGCACGGCCTCGAGCACGCGCGCCTTGGGCGGCAGCTCGGTGACGTGCTGGGACAGGTAGGCGACCGAGACGGTCTGGCCGACCTTGACCACGCCGGAGTCGGGCTCGTTCTCCCCGACCAGCATCTTCAGCAGCGACGTCTTGCCCGCGCCGTTGACGCCGACGATGCCGATCCGGTCGCCCGGGCCGACGTTCCAGTCCAGGTCGCGGAACAGCGACCGGGGGCCGTCGTCGGTCGGGACGGCGTACGACACGTCCGAGAGCTCGTAGACGGTCTTGCCCAGCCGGCGCGCGGCGAAGTTGGCCAGCTGCATGGAGTCGCGGGCCGGCGGCTCGTCGGCGATCAGCGCCTGGGCGGCCTCGATCCGGAACTTGGGCTTGCTGGTGCGGGCCGGCGGGCCACGCCGCAGCCAGGCCAGCTCCTTGCGCACCAGGTTGAGCCGACGCTCCTCGGTGACGCTGGAGATCCGGGCACGCTCGGCCCGGGCCAGCGTGTACGCGGAGTAGCCGCCGTCGTAGGCGTAGACCGACCCGTCGGCGACCTCCCACGTCGTGGTGCAGACCTCGTCGAGGAACCAGCGGTCGTGGGTGACGACCACCATGCCGCCGGTGCGCGCCTTGACGTACTCGGCCAGCCAGGCGACGCCCTCGACGTCCAGGTGGTTGGTCGGCTCGTCGAGGACCAGCAGGTCCAGCGGGCGGACCAGCTGCGCGGCCAGCGCGACCCGGCGGCGCTCGCCACCGGACATCGGGGCGACGGGCGCGTCGAGGCCGAGCCGGTCCAGCTCCAGACCGGTGAGCACCGAGCGGACGGCGGCGTCGGCGGCCCACTCGTGCTCGGCGCCGAACCCGGCCAGGACGACGTCGTGCACCGTCGTGCCCGCGGGCAGCGTGCCGCTCTGGTCGAGCACGCCCATCGCCGTGCCGCCGCGCATCGTGACCCGACCGGAGTCCGGGGGCTCGAGGCCGGTGAGCACCGACAGCAGCGTGGACTTGCCGCCCCCGTTGCGGCCGACGACGCCGATCCGCTCGCCGGCCGCGATCCCGAGGGACACGTCGTCGAGCAGGACCGTCGTGCCGTGCGCCTTGTGGACACGTTCGAGGGAGACCAGGTTGAGCGGAGTCGTCATGAGGACCCCAGTGTCCCAGGTCCGATCAGGGGACCGTGACCTCGGCGTCCAGCGCGGTCTGGTTGCCGGCGAAGTCGGACACCAGGAGGGCGACGTACAGCGCCGTCCCCGAGGGCAGCCGGTCGAAGCCGTACTGCAGGTCCTCCAGCCCGGCGAACAGGCCGGGGCCCTCCGGGGAGACCCAGGAGCCGTCCTCGGCCTGCAGCAGGGTGAAGACCAGGCCCTCGGGGTCCGGCGTGAACTCGGCCAGCAGACCCTGGCCGGCGTCGGCGTAGTAGGTCTCGGAGGTGACCTCGCCGGCGTCCTGGTCGACGGTGATCTGCAGCCTGATCCGCTCGGCGGACCCGCGGTCGGCGCCCGGGGCGACGTAGTCCAGCGGCACGGTGACGGTGAACAGCGGAGAACCCTCGTCGCTGTCCAGGGAGAGGTAGGCGGCCATCGTGTCCTGGCCGTCGGTGATGGTGAACCCGGTCAGGTCGTAGAACCCGGAGACGGTGCCGTCGTCGCCGACGGTGCCCTCCTCGTCGCCGGTCAGCAGCAGCGACCCGTCGTCCTGCCGCTGGCCGTAGACGATGCGGGCCTCGGCCGCCGAGTCGGCGCCGGTGGCGGCCAGCGGTGCGGAGACCGTGAGGCCCTCGTCGTCGAAGGCGACCGACAGACCGTCGCCGGTCTCGAAGGCGGGCTGGTCGTCGGCGGGCACGTCCTGGCCGGCGCCGTAGTAGGCGTCCAGGAACGCCGACCACGACTGCGCGGCCTCGACCTGCGCGTACGCGCTGTCGTAGTACTCGGCCTCCTCCGGGAAGTAGACGCTCATCCCGGTGGCCCCCAGGTAGGCCTGGCCGTCGACCTGGTAGGTCACGACGTCGCCCAGCGCGCGGCTGACCGCGTCGGCCTCGTCGGCGACGTCGAGGGCCGAGACGCTGATCTCGCCGGCCAGCTGGCCGAGGTCGACCTGGCCCGTGGAGTCGGCGGGGTCGGGGTCGGTGCCGAAGGCCAGCGTCGTCGCCCGGGCCCGGCCCACGGCCGGCGCCAGGTCCCCGGCCCGGTCGGCCAGCGCCCCGGCCAGCGAGCCCATCGCCTCGTCGAGGGCCGGCAGCTGGGTGAGGTCCAGCAGCGCCAACGTGGTCTGGTCGACGGTGTCCTGCTCGGTGGCCTGGGCGTGGAACCCGTCGACGATCGAGCGGCCCAGGGTGTCGACGTCGGTGGCCGGGTCGGTGAGCACGCCGATCAAGCCGTAGTCCCAGCCGTGCCCGGGCTCGAGCTCCTCGCTGGCGACCATGCGGTCGGCCAGCGGCGCCATCGTCGCGGCGGTCTCGTAGGTGGCCATCAGGCAGGCGTCGAAGCCGACCAGGTCCAGCTCGTCCAGCCCGGCGGCGGCCAGGCCGTCGCCGATGCCGGCCTGCAGCCCGGCCAGGTCCATCGTGGTCTGGCCGGCGGACTCGTCCGAGCCGACGCCGGGCCAGCCGGCGCCGTGGTCGGAGATGATCAGCGCGTAGTGGTCGGACGGCGAGGCCGCCACGCTGCTGCTGATGAAGTCGGCCAGCACCTGCGGGTCGGCGGTGTCGACGTCCCCGAGGTCCTCGCGCAGCCCCAGGCTGTCGGGCTGCACGGAGAAGGTGCGCGCGCCGGTCCAGCTGCCGGCGTCCAGCACGTCGGCACCGGTGTAGCCGGAGTCCTGGTCGTCGGCGGCCCGGTCGACCAGCGCCTCGATCTGCAGGTTCTCCCGCGAGCCCACCCCGGCCAGCTCCGCGACGTCGCCGAGCATGGCCTCCTCGAGGTTCGTGTCGGCCATCGAGTACAGGAGCACGGTCCAGCTGCCGTCGGAGGCCTCCTCGGTGGCCGTCTCGTCCACGTCACCGCTGGAGCAGCCGGCGGCCAGCAGCCCCAGGGAGAGCGCAGCCGCAGCTGCCCGGACCGTCGACCTGCTGTGCACGTGCGTCTCCCCGTCCCGCGGCGCCGCTCGGCGCCGGACCGGGAGCAGCCTCCCCCGCCGGAGGACCGCCCGAGGGGACGACGACCACCAAGAGTTCGTGCCGTGGTTGTGCACTCCCTGTGGTTGGTCACTGCATCAGGCCAGGCGGGTGACCTCCACGACGACGGAGTGACCCTCGCTGCGCGGGCCGGAGAAGATGCCCTTCAGCGGGGGGACGTCCTTGTAGTCGCGGCCGCGCCCCAGGGTCACGTGCCGGGTGCCGATCTCGACGACGTTCGTGGGGTCGTAGCCGGTCCAGGAGCCGTCCCACCACTCGACCCAGGCGTGGCTCTCGCCGCGCACCGCCTCGCCGATCGGGGCGCCGGGCTTGGGGTGCAGGTAGCCCGAGACGTAGCGGGCCGGGATGCCCAGCGCGCGCAGCAGCCCCACCGACACGTGCGCCATGTCCTGGCAGACGCCCTTGCCCGAGGTCCAGGCCTGCATGGCGTTGGTCTTCACGTTCGTCGAGCCGGACAGGTACTGCATGTGGTCGTGCACGAAGCGGCTGATGCGGTGGCCGGCCTCGCGCGGGTCGGCGTCGCCGACGACGTCACGGGCGGCCCGGACGACGGGGGCGTCCATGGCGGTCAACCGGGTCGGGCGCAGCATCTCGCCGAACCGGTCGACGACGTCGGCGTCGCCGAGTGCCTCCCAGCTCACGACCGCGGCCTGCTCGGGCTCGGGCCCGGCCTCGACCACCGACGTGGCGACGACGGCGAGCTCGCGGTGCGGGCCGTGCAGGTCGAACGCGGTGACCGTGGAGCCCCAGTAGTCGCGGTAGGCGTGCATGGTCGCGGCCGGCTCGACCTCGACCCGGGAGCGCAGGGTGGTCTGCCGGGTGGTGTTCTCCGGCGTCATGCGCGCCTCGTTGTAGGAGCTGCGCACCGGGCCGGCGTAGGAGAACTTCGTGCGGTGCACGACCTGCAACCGCCAGCGCTCGACCGACGGGGTCGCCGGCTGGGCCTGGAACTGGCCCGTCTGCGGCACCGCCGACCGGGGCATCGGGCCGGTGACCGGTTCGGGCAACCGCTGCGACTGCGACTGGGACACCGGGGTCACCCCACGCCTTCCGGGACCCACACCTGGGGTGCCTGCTCGGTGAAGAACCTGCTGGTGACGGCCTCGCTGGCCGCCGAGCACGTGCGCTGGAGCTCGTCGAGCCGGGTGGGCAGCTTGGCCAGGATCTCGTCGGTGCCCATGAACTCGAGCATCGTGCGGGCCCGGCCGACGATCCGGTGCGCCTCGCCCGAGACGCCGATGCGGTGGCCGTCGCGCACGTTCGAGCGCTCGAGCTCGGCCAGGCAGCCCTCGGCCTGCTCGAGCGCGGCGAACACCGACCGCGGGAAGAGCCGGTCCAGCAGCAGGAACTCCGCGGCCCGGCTGGAGTTCACCGCTCCGCGGTAGGTGCGCAGGTAGGGCTCGTAGGCGCCGGTCGAGCGGAGCACGAGGGTCCAGGACGGTGCGGCGTCACCGGCCAGCACCCGGGTGGAGAGCATGCGGCTGGTCATGTCGACGCGCTCGAGTGAGCGGCCGAGGATCAGGAACAGCCAGCTCTCGTCGCGGCTCATGGTGGCGTCGGCCAGGCCGAACACCATCGCCGAGCGCTCGCGGACGAACCGGTAGAGGGAGTGCGGCCCGTACCGGCGGGCCATCGTGCGCTGCTGGGGCAGGGCGTTGTGCGTGACGTTGAGCGACTCCCAGATCTCGGCCGAGAGGACCTCGCGGGCGCCGCGGGCGTTCTCGCGGGCCGCGCTCAGCGCCCCGACGATCGAGCTGGGCGCGACCCGGTCGAAGGCCAGCGTCGCGAGCACCCGCTCGGTGTCGGCCTCCTCGAGCGCGCACGGCACACCCATGAGCGCCAGCAGGTTGTGGCAGGCCCGCTGCTCGTCGATCCACGGGTCCTCGACCAACCGCTGGGTGTGCACGTCGAGGATGCGGGCGGTGTCGTCGGCCCGCTCGACGTAGCGCCCGATCCAGAACAGCGACTCCGCGATCCGGCTCAGCACCGCGCCGTCCCTCCGTCCCGCATCCCGGACACCGCGGTTCCCGGGATCTCGGCCTGTTGTTGTTGCTGCTGCTGACCCTGGGCGACCGCGTTGTCGTTGGCCGGGCCCGGGTCCTGCGCGGGGGGCTCGGCGGGCAGGTCGGCGGTGGTGAACTCGATCTGCGTGCGGTCGGGCGCCGGGGCGTTGTCGGGCCGCGGACCCGAGATCACCCAGGTGTCCTTGGACCCGCCGCCCTGGCTGCTGTTGACCACCAGCTCGCCCTCGGGGAGCGCCACCCGGGTGAGGCCGCCGGGCAGCACCCACACGTCGGTGCCGTCGTTGACCGCGAACGGCCGCAGGTCGACGTGCCGCGGGGCGATCCGGCCGTCGATCAGGGTCGGGGACGTCGAGAGCCCGATCGGCTTCTGCGCGATCCAGTCGCGCGGGGACTGCCGCACCTTGACCGCGAGCTCGTCGAGCGTGCGCTCGTCGGCCCGCGGACCGATCACGATGCCCTTGCCGCCCGAGCCGTCGACCGGCTTGAGCACCAGGGAGTCCAGGTTGGCGAGCACCCACTCGGTGGCGTCGACGTCGTCCAGGCGGTAGGTGTCGGCGTTGGCCAGCACCGGCTCCTCGTCCAGGTAGTAGCGGATGAGGTCGGGCACCCACGTGTAGATGAGCTTGTCGTCGGCGACGCCGTTGCCCACCGCGTTGGCGATGGTGACCCGGCCGGCGCGGGCGGCGTTGAGCACGCCGGCGCAGCCGATCACGGAGTCGGAGCGGAAGTGCACCGGGTCGAGGAACTCGTCGTCGATGCGCCGGTAGATCACGTCGACCCGCTGCTGGCCGTCCGTCGTCCGCATGCTCACCTGGCCGCCCGAGCACACGAGGTCGCGGCCCTCGACCAGCTCGACGCCCATCTGGCGGGCCAGCAGGGCGTGCTCGAAGTAGGCCGAGTTGTAGACGCCCGGGGTGAGGACGACGACCGTCGGGTCGGCGACCGCGGACGGCGCGGAGGCCTTCAGCGCGGCGAGCAGCTTCGACGGGTAGTCGGCGACCGGCTGGATCCGGTGGTCGCCGAACAGCTCGGGCAGCACCTGGCTCATCGCCGCCCGGTTGGTGATCACGTAGCTGACCCCGGACGGGCTGCGCAGGTTGTCCTCGAGCACCCGGAAGTCGCCGGCCTCGTCGCGCACCAGGTCGATGCCGCTGACGTGCACCCGCACGCCGTTGGGCGGCACCAGGCCGTGGGCAGCCCGGTGGAAGTGCGCGCTGGTGGTGATCACGCTGCGCGGCACGACGCGGTCGGCGAACACCTGGCCGGCGCCGTAGACGTCGGCCAGGAAGGCCTCGAGCGCGTGCACCCGCTGGGCGACGCCGCGCTCGATGTGCGCCCACTCGTCGGCGCCGATCACCCGCGGGACGATGTCCAGCGGGAAGGGCTGCTCCTCACCCGCGTGCGCGAAGGTCACCCCGGCATCGCGGTAGGTCTGGCTCAGCACGTCGGCGCGGGCGGCCAGCTCCTCGCCCGACATGGGTTGCAGGGAGCCGAAGAGCCCGGCGTACGGCGGCCGTGGTTGGGCCGGCGCGCCGAACATCTCGTCCCACTGCTCCCCGAGGGGGTAGCCGTCGAAGAGGTCCGCCATGCGCAGAACCTAGTTCGGCCCGGTGAACGGCGCGTTTCGGCGCGCGGCGACGGCGTCGGTCAGCGGCCGCGGAGCGCCTCGAGCAGCACGGTCTGCAGGTCCCCGCGGTCCACGGCTGCGTAGGCCGCTCCGCCGGTGGCCGTCGCGATCCGCTCGAGCGCGTCCTGGTCGGCGTCGGGCCCGATGCCGACGGCCACCACCCGCACCGGGCGGGCCGGGTCCGCCTCGGCGGCGAGGGTGTCCAGCAGCTCCTGCTCGCCGGTGCCGGAGGCGCCGTCGGTGACGAGGACGACGGTGGTGACCGCCGCCGGGTCCGCCCCGTCCCGGGCGGCGCGCACGGCGGCCAGCACGGTGTCGTCCAGGCCGGTGCCACCGGTGGTGGGCAGGTCGGGCAGCTCGGCGAACCGCTCGGCCAGGAGCTCGCGCTGGCTGCGCCCGCCGACCTGGGTGCCCAACGGCCGCAGCGGGACGAGCTCGCGCCCGGCCCGGTCGTCCTCCGGCCCGGCGGCGACGACCCACAACCCCCCGGCCGCGCGGTCGGGCAGCACGGCCAGGACCGTGGTCAGCGCGTCGCGGGCCAGCGTGGCGCGGGTGCCGTCGCCGACCGGGGCACCCATGGAGGTGCTGGTGTCGACCACGGCGAGCCACCGGCTCCGGGCCGCGAGCTCGGCGACGCGGGCGGGCACCGCGGCCACGAGGTCGGCGTCCAGCTCCCAGGACCGCGGCCCGGCGGCGCCGTCCCCGGCCCGGCCGGTGGTGTCCCGCCAGCCCGCCGCCCGCACGGCGGCACCGTCGGACGCGGTGGCCGCCAGCAGGTCGACCACCGCGTCCACGGCGACGTCGTCGCGGCCGGCCGCCGTGCGCACGACCGGGACCGACAGCACGGGGGTGCCCTCGACGGGCACGACCACGGCCAGCTGGCCCGCCCCGCCGGGCGACGCCGCGGCGATCTGCTGCTCGGTGGCCACCACGACCGGCGCACCCGGGTCACCGGCGACGGCCGCGGCGAGCGCCTGGTCGGTGCTGGAACCGGGGCGGCCGGCGTCCAGCACCGCCCGGGCGACGGCGGCGTCCCCCGGCTCCCCCGGGCCGGCGCTGGTCTGCAGGGCGGCCAGGGTGAGCACACCGGCGGCCGTGGCCGTCGGGTCGGGGAGCACGGCCCCCACGGACAGCAGCGCGTCGGACCAGGTCGGGGGCGTCGTGGACCAGCCGAGGCCGTCGGCCACCGCCCGGCTCGTGGCCAGCACGAGGGCGGTGCGGGCGAGCTCGGGGGCGGCCGGGTCGACCGTCGTCCCCGCCCGGGTGACCCAGGAGACGTCGTCGGGCACCCAGACCTGCACCGGGTCCACCGGATCGCCGCCGATCAGGGCACCCAGCGTCTGCAGCGGCGGCTCGGTGCGCACCTCGGCCACCGCGCACCGGTCGTCGTCCAGCGGGATCGGCCCGCTCAGCGCCTCGCGGACCAGCCCCCCGACCGCCGGGTCCACCGCCACCCGCACCGCGACGTCCACCCGGCACCCCGCGCTGACGGCGCCCGCGGGTGCGGCGCCCGCCGGTGCGGCGTCCGACGTCCGGGTCACCACCCAGGTCACCGCACCCAGGACCACGAGGGCGGCCAGCCCGACGGCCACCACCGGCCCGCGACGACGGCCGGTGGCCGGTCGCGCGGTGCGGGCGGGGGTGTGGCGGCCCATGGGGACCTCTCCTGCGTGCGAGGCCGCAGCGGCGACCCGGGTGCGGGCACCGTAAGCGGGAACGCCAGGAGCCGGAACCCGCCCGGACGGGCGAACGTGCCGGTCAGGCGGGTGTCGCGACGTCGCGTCACGCCGCGGGCACCGTGCGGGTCAGGCCGAGGCGCGCCGGACCAGCCGGGTCGGGCAGGTGCGGGTCTCCGCCGGCGCGGCGCGGCCGTCGATCTGGCGGCCGAGCAGCTCGACCAGCTCGGTGGTCATGACGTCCAGCGGCTGGGCCACCGTGGTCAGCGGCGGGTCGCACACGCGCGCGACGTCGGCGTCGTCGAAGCCCACGACGGCGACGTCCTCGGGGACCCGCCGGCCGGCTGCCCGCAGCGCCCGCAGCGCGCCGACGGCCATCGGGTCGGAGGCGACGAAGACGGCGTCGAGGTCGGGGGCCTGGTCCAGCAGCCGGGCCATCGCGGCCTCGCCGCCGGCCTCGGTGAAGTCGCCGTGCGCGACCAGCGCCGGGTCGGGACGGCGGCCGGCGTCGGTGGTGGCCCGCAGCCAGCCGGCGTGCCGGTCGACCCCGGCGATCATGTCCATCGGCCCGGTCAGCACGGCGACCCGGGCACGACCCAGCCCGATCAGGTGCTCGGTGGCCACCTGCGCACCGCCCTGGTTGTCGGCGTCGACGTAGGCCACCGACCGGCCGTCGTAGGGCCGACCGCACAGCACCAGGGGGACCCCGGCGTCGCTCAGGATGTCGGGCAGCAGGTCCTCGCTGTGCAGGGACATGAGGACGACGCCGTCGACGTGGCCCTGCCGCGCGTAGCGGGCGATCTTCTGCTGCTCGCGGGCGTCGCGCGCGGTGAGCAGCACCAGCGTCAGGTCGGTCTCGGCGAGGGCCGCCGACACCCCGTGCACGATGCTGGCGAAGAACGGGTCGGAGAAGACCTGGCTGTTGGGCTCGGACAGCACGAGCGCGATGGTGTCGGTGCGCCGGGTGACCAGGCTGCGGGCCATGCGGTTGGGCACGTAGCGCAGCTGGGCGATGGCCGCCTGCACCGCCTCGCGGGCCTCGGGGCTGACCTTCGGGGACTCGTTGACCACCCGCGACACCGTGGCCCGGGACACCCCGGCGAGCACCGCCACCTCGTCGAGGGTCGGCGGCCCCGTCACCGGGGGGTGCGCCGTCAGGTCGGTGGTCACGGGGCCATGGTGCGGCACCGGGGCCGGTCTGGGAAGGGTTCGTGGGAGCGCTTCCACGAATTCCTCCCAGGTGCTTGACAGCCTGCTGTGACGGCAGCCACTCTCCTCCACGCAGGCCGTGAGAGCGTTCTCACAGCCCCGCCGGAGGGCATCGGCGCACCGACCCGGCGGCTATCTCGGAGGTTCACATGTTGGTATCCCGGCGGGCCCGGGCGGCTGCTGCCGCAGCCGTGTCCCTGGCCCTGCTCACCTCTGCCTGCGGCGGCGGCGACAGCGGCGACGACGACGGCCAGATCACCCTGACCATGGGGCTCTACGGCACCTTCGGCTACGAGGAGGCGGGCCTGTACGAGGAGTACATGGACCTGCACCCCGAGATCACCATCGAGCAGTCCGTGGTCGCGCAGTCCGGGCCGTACTACCAGGCGCTGCAGACCCGGCTGGCCGCCGGCTCGGGCATGGCCGACGTCCAGGGCCTCGAGATCGGCTTCGTGTCCGACGTCGTGGAGAACCACGCCGACGCCTTCGTCGACTTCGCGGCCGAGGACGACGCCGCGGACCTCGAGAGCACCTTCTACGACTGGAAGTGGGACCAGGCGAGCACCACCGACGGCCGGACCATCGGCCTCGGCACGGACGCCGGCCCGCAGGCCATGTGCTATCGCCAGGACCTCTTCGCCGAGGCCGGGCTGCCCACCGACCCGGCCGCGGTCAGCGCGCTGTGGCCCACGTGGGACGACTACCTGGCCACCGGTGAGCAGTACCTGGCCTCGCCCACCCGGCAGGACGGCAGCGCCTTCGTCGACAGCCCCAACAGCGTCTTCGCCCCCGCTGTCCGGCAGGGCGAGGTCACCTACGCCGACGAGGACGGCAACCCCGTGGTCGAGGACAGCGACGGCGTGCAGACGGCGTGGGGGCTGGCCAGCCAGGCCGCCGGCGACGGGTTGACCGCCGAGCTCGCCCAGTTCGGCGACGAGTGGAACGCCGCGTTCGCCAACGGCGCGTTCGCCACCATCGCCTGCCCCTCCTGGATGCTCGACTACATCACCTCCCAGCTGGGCGACGAGGGCGCCGGGCTGTGGAACATCGCGACCCTGCCGGGCCAGTCGGAGGCCGGCAGCACCTGGGGCGGCTCCTGGCTCGGCGTGCCGAGCAGCGGCGAGCACGTCGAGGAGGCCAAGCAGCTCGTCGAGTGGCTGACCGCCCCCGAGCAGCAGGTGAAGATGTTCGTCGCGTCCGGGTTCTTCCCGTCGAGCTCGGTGGCCGCCGAGAGCCCCGAGGTCACCGGCGCGACCAGCGAGTACTTCAGCGGCGCGCCGATCGGGGAGATCTTCGGGACGGCGGCCGACGCCGTCCGGCGCACGCCGATCAGCCCGTACGACACCCAGATCCAGGACGCCTTCTCGCAGGCCCTGACCACGGTGGCCGACGGCAGCCGCAGCCCCGACCAGGCCTACGACGACGCCCTGGCGGCGATCGAGCAGGTCACCGGCTGACCGCCGCGGCGCCCGGGGGCCACTCCCCCGGGCGCCGCGTGCCGCCGTCCCCGCCGACCCCGCCTGGAGCCCTCGTGACCATCGCCGACAACCTACCCCGGACCCTCCCCGTGCGCACCGCACCCGCCGTCACCGACCCGCCGTCCGCCGTCCGGCCGCCCCGCCGGCGCGGCCCCTCCCTGTCGCGCAACCGGTGGGGGTACGCCTACGTCGCCCCCTTCTTCCTGGTCTTCGGGGCCTTCAGCCTCTTCCCGTTCCTGTTCACCGCGTGGGTCTCGCTGCACGACGCCCGACTGTCGGACATCAGCGGGGGCACCTTCGTCGGGCTGGACAACTACGTCGCGCTGCTGGGCAACGACTTCTTCTGGAACGCGCTGCGCAACACGATCACCATCGGGCTGCTCGCGACGGTCCCCCAGCTGGGCCTGGCCCTGGGCCTGGCGCACCTGCTGCACTACAAGCTGCGCGGCCGCACCTTCTTCCGCACGGTGATGCTGATGCCCTACGCCACCAGCATCGCCGCGGCCACGCTGGTCTTCGCCACCCTCTTCGGCCGCGACTACGGGATCATCAACACCGGCCTGGAGGCCGTGGGCCTGGACCGCGTCGACTGGGAGTCGGGCACCCTGTCCAGCCAGGTCGCCATCGCGGTGATCGTCACCTGGCGCTGGACGGGCTACAACGCGCTGATCTACCTGGCCGCCATGCAGTCCATCCCCGGCGAGCTGTACGAGGCCGCCGAGATGGACGGCGCCAACCGCTGGCGGCAGTTCGTCCACATCACGATCCCGTCGCTGCGGCCCACGATCCTGTTCACCGTCGTCGTCTCGACGATCGGGGCGGTCCAGCTGTTCGGCGAGCCGCTGCTGTTCGGCGGCAACGGGTCGACCACCGGCGGCGGGCGCAACCAGTACCAGACCCTGGGGCTGCTGATGTACCAGCAGGGCTGGACCAACTTCAACATCGGCCAGGCCGCCACGACGGCGTGGGCCATGTTCCTGATCATCCTGCTGGTGGTGGGGACGGCCTTCCTGGTCGGCCGTTCCCGCACCCGCCGCGAGGGGGCCCGTCGATGACCGCCGTCCTGCCCCGCCCGACCCTCCGTCGTCCGCGTCGGGCCCGTGCCGGGCGCGCCGGGCCGATCACGTACACGCTGGTGGTGCTGTCGGCCCTGGTGTCGGTGTTCCCGCTGTACTGGACGCTGGTCGCCGGGTCGCACACCAACGCCGACATCGCAGCCACCCCGCCGCCCTTCCTGCCGAACGCGACCTTCTTCGAGAACGTCTCGGCGGCGCTGGACCAGGCGCCCCTGGGGCTGGCGATCCTCAACTCGGTGGTCGTGGCCGGGAGCATCACGGTGGGCACGGTGCTGTTCTGCACGCTGGCCGGGTTCGCCTTCGCCAAGCTGCGCTTCCGCGGCAGCGGCCCGCTGCTGGGGCTGGTGGTGGGCACGATGATGGTGCCCACCCAGCTTGCGGTGATCCCGCTGTTCATGATGATCGCCCAGCTCCAGTGGGTCGACACGCTGCAGGCGGTCATCCTGCCCACGCTGGTCAGCGCGTTCGGCGTCTTCTTCATGCGCCAGTACCTGATCACCGCGCTGCCCGACGAGCTGCTCGAGGCCGGCCGGGTCGACGGCGCCTCGACGCACCGCATCTTCTTCTCCATCGTGCTGCCCGTGGCCCGCCCGGCCATGGCGGTGCTGGCCATGCTCACGTTCCTCACCGCCTGGAACGAGTTCTTCTGGCCGATCATCGCGCTCACCGCGGCCAACCCCACCGTGCAGGTCGCGATCGCCAACCTGGGCTCGGGCTACGTGCCCCAGCGCGCGGTGATCATGGCCGGCACCCTGCTCGGCACGCTGCCCGTCCTGGCCGTGTTCGCCGTCCTCGGCAAGCAGATCGTCGGCGGCATCATGTCCGGCGCCGTCAAGGGCTGACCCCTCCCACCCGAAAGGCACCTCCCCGTGACGAGCACCGACACCCGCCCGCAGACCGGCACCGACCTGGCGTTCCCGCCCGGTTTCGTGTTCGGCGCGGCCACCGCCGCCTACCAGATCGAGGGGGCCGTCGACGTCGACGGCCGCGGCCCCTCCATCTGGGACATCTTCAGCCACACCCCCGGCCGCACCCACCTCGGGCACACCGGCGACGTCGCCGTCGAGCACCACGCGCGCTACCGCGAGGACGTCGCCCTGATGCGCGAGCTGGGCCTGTCGGCCTACCGGTTCTCCGTCTCCTGGTCCCGGGTGCTGCCCGAGGGCACCGGGCGGGTGGAGCAGCGCGGGCTGGACTTCTACCGCCGGCTGGTCGACGAGCTGCTCGGCGCAGGCGTCGACCCGTGGCTGACGATGTACCACTGGGACCTGCCGCAGGCCCTGCAGGACCGCGGCGGCTGGGCCGACCGGGACACCGCGCACCGGTTCGCCGAGTACGCCGACGTGCTGCACGGCGCGCTGGGCGACCGGGTCACGCACTGGTCCACGCTGAACGAGCCGATGTGCAGCGCGCTGCTGGGCCACCTGTCCGGCCAGCACGCCCCGGGCCTGCAGGACCCGGTCGCCGCCGCGCGGGCCACCCACCACCTGCTGCTCGCGCACGGCCTGGGCACCCGGGTGCTGCGCGACCGCGGTGCGACCTCGCTGGGCCTGACGCTGAACTTCACCCCGATGACGCCGGCCACCGACTCCCCCGCCGACGTCGACGCGGCCCGCCGCTGCGACGGCCAGCAGAACCGGATGTTCCTGCTGCCGGCGGTGACCGGCGCCTACCCGGCCGACGTCGTCGCGGACCTGGCGGCGGCCGGCGCCCCGCTCCCGGTCGAGGACGGCGACCTCGAGGTGATCGCCGCGCCGCTGGACTGGCTGGGCGTGAACTACTACTTCAGCTCGGTCGTGCGCGACACCGGCGCACCCACCGGGACGGCGTCGTCCTTCATCGGCGCCGGCTGCATCGAGGACGTCGACCCGGTGGGCCCGACGACGACGATGGGCTGGGGCATCGACGCGCCGGCGTTCACCTCGCTGCTGACCTGGATCGGGTCGGTCGCGCCCGGGCTGCCGCTGGTGGTCACGGAGAACGGCTCGGCCTGGCCCGACGAGGTCTCCCCCGACGGTGCCGTGCACGACCCGGAGCGGGTGGCCTACCTGCACGACCACCTGGCCGCGGTGACCGACGCGATCGCGCTCGGGGCCGACGTCCGGGGGTACTTCGCCTGGTCGCTGCTGGACAACTACGAGTGGGCCCGCGGCTACGACCAGCGCTTCGGCATCGTGCACGTCGACCACGACACCCAGGTGCGGACGCCGAAGGACAGCGCGCTGGCCTACGCCGAGGTGCTGCGCCGCCATCGTTGACGTGCGGTCGGGGGTGGGTCACGGTCTGCCGGTGACCGCCCCCCACCGCACCGAGCGCGGCCTCGACCGCTTCGCCACCTTCGTCGACGCCGTGGTGGCCATCGCGATCACCCTGCTCGTGCTGCCGCTGGTCGACGTCGCCACCGAGCGGGAACCCGGGCAGTCCGTCGGCGAGCTGCTCGGCGACCACCTGGGCCAGTTCGGGGCCTTCGCGCTCAGCTTCGTGGTCATCGCCCGGCTGTGGCTGCTGCACCACGCGGTGTTCGAGCGGGTCGCCGCCTACGACCCGGTGGTCGTGCGCACCAGCCTGGTCTGGGTGTTCACCATCGTGGTGCTGCCGTTCCCCACCGAGCTGCTGCCGCTGGCCGACGGCGGCCGGACCGTGTTCGCCCTCTACGTCGGCGACCTGACCCTGAGCTCGCTCGCGCTGACCGTGCTGGTGCTGCACGTCGCCCGGACGCCGGCTGTGCAGCGGGCCGGGCTCGTGCCGTGGCCGAGCGCCGCCCCCTCGGTGGCCGCGACCGCGCTGTTCGCCGTCGCGCTCGTGCTGGGGTTGCTGGTGCCCGCGATCGGGTTCTGGGGTCTGCTGCTCCAGTTCGCCAGCGGTCCCGCCGTCCGCGCCTGGGAACACCGGCGGCCCCGCATGGCTTAGGGTGGGCGACAGGTAGTTGAGCACTCAACTCAAGGAGGACGCGATGCCCGCCATCACCGTCGAGGACACCACCACCCTGGCCCGGGTCCCGCTGCCCGCGCCGCGGACCGTCCGGCGCCGGGTGCGGTCGGTGACCACGGCACCGCGCGGCTTCGAGGGCGAGGGCTTCCCCGTCCGCCGGGCGTTCGCCGGGGTCGACCTGCGCGACCTGGACCCGTTCATCCACATGGACCAGATGGGCGAGGTCGAGTACGCCCCGGGTGAGCCCAAGGGCACCTCGTGGCACCCGCACCGCGGCTTCGAGACCGTCACCTACATCATCGACGGCACCTTCGAGCACGCCGACAGCCACGGCGGCGGCGGGTCGATCACCAACGGCGACACGCAGTGGATGACCGCCGGCGGCGGCGTGCTGCACATCGAGCGGCCGCCGGAGTCGCTGGTGGTCAGCGGCGGGTTGTTCCACGGCCTGCAGCTGTGGGTGAACCTGCCCAAGGCGCAGAAGTGGGTCGAGCCGCGCTACCAGGACCTGCGCGCCGACCAGTCGGTGCTGCTGGCCAGCCCCGACGCCGGGGCGTTCCTGCGGGTGATCGCCGGCGACGTCGGCGGCCACGCCGGACCGGGGACGACGTACACCCCGATGGCCATGGTGCACGCGACCGTCGCGCCCGGGGCGACGCTGGACCTGCCCTGGGACCCCTCGTTCAACGCCCTGGTCTACGTCCTGTCCGGCAACGGCCGCGTCGGCATCGACGACCACCTGGTCACCGGGGGTCAGCTGGCGGTCTTCGGGCCCGGCGACACCATCACGGTCAAGGGCGCCGAGCACCAGGACAGCCGCACCCCCTCGCTGGAGGTCGTCATCCTCGGCGGCCGGCCGATCCGCGAGCCGATCGCGATGTACGGGCCGTTCGTGATGAACACCCGGCAGGAGGTCATGGACGCCTTCACCGACCACCAGGCCGGGCGCCTCGGATCGATCCCCGCGGCGCACGCCGAGGTGCGAGGCTTCTCGGCATGAGCGACCTGGAGCCACGGCCCTCCCCGCACCTGCTCGGCGGGCTGGGGGCCGTGGCTCCCCGGCCGGCGCTGGAGCTCCTCCCGGGCAAGACGGTCACCCTGGGCGAGCGGATGCAGGTCCGTCGCCTGCTGCCCACCCTGGGACGACGCATGGTCGGCGCCTGGGCGTTCGTCGACCACTACGGCCCCGACGACATCGCGGGCACCGACGGCATGCAGGTCATCCCGCACCCGCACACCGGGCTGCAGACGGTGTCCTGGCTGCTCGAGGGCTCGGTGCACCACCGCGACTCCCTGGGCAGCGACGTGTCCTTCGCCCCCGGCGAGCTGGCGCTGATGACCGCCGGGCACGGGATCAGCCACTCCGAGCAGTCGCCGGTCGACCACCCCCGGCTGCTGCAGGGCGCGCAGCTCTGGGTCGCCCTGCCCGACGGCTCGCGGGACGTCGCCCCGGCCTTCGAGCACCACGCGACCCTGCCCGGGTTCGAGGTCGACGGCGTGACCGCGACGGTGCTCATGGGTTCGCTGGGCGGGGCCACCTCGCCCGGCACCGCCTACTCCCCGCTGGTCGGCGTCGACCTGGCGCTGGCAGCCGGCGCGGACGTCGAGATCCCGCTGGAGCCCGGCTTCGAGCACGCGGTGCTGGCGTCGTCCGGCTCGTCCGTGGTCGAGGGCGCACCCGTCGAGCACGGCTCGATGCTGTACCTGGGCACCGGCCGGTCGACCCTTCGGCTGTCGGCGCAGGCCCCCTCGCGGCTGCTGCTCCTGGGCGGGGAGCCGTTCGAGGAGCAGATCGTCATGTGGTGGAACTTCGTCGGCCGCGCCGGCGACGAGGTGGCCGGGTTCCGCGAGCAGTGGGAGGCCGGTGAACGCTTCGGCCACGTCGAGGGATTCGAGGACGGCGAACGCACGCCCGCCCCGCCGATGCCCCCGGTCCCGCTGAAGCCCCGCGGCCGGGAGCGCTAGCCGCAGCGTCCCCCCGCCGGCGTCGTGTGACCCTCGCCGACGCGGAGGGTCAGAAGCTGCCGCCGCCGCCGAAGTCGCCCCCACCGAAGTCGCCGCCGAAGTCACCGCCGCCGCCGCCGAAGCCACCCCCGAAGCCGCCGCCCAGGCCGCCGAAGAGGATGTTGCCCAGCGCAGCACCGGCGATGCCGCCGACCACCGCGTCACCCATCCCGCCACCGCGCCGTCCGTAGCCACCGCCGTAGCCGCCCTGGCCCCAGCCGTCGTCCTGGCGGTAGCGCTGGACGTCCTGCTGCGCGGTGGTCATCGCCTCCTGCGCCAGGGTCGTCGCGCGCTGGGCCTCGCGGAGGGCCGAGACCGGGTCCTTCGCCGCGGCCAGCCGGTTGGCCTCGTCGAGGTGCCGGTCGGCCTCGGCGAGCCGGGTGCGCGCCTGCGCCCCGACCGCACCGCGCCGGGTGGCGACGAAGTCGTTCGTCGCGTCGATGGTCGAGGCGGCTGCGGCCAACGCCTGCCCCAGGTGGGCCAGTGCGCGCTCCTGCTGCTGCCGGGCGTCGCGGGCCGGCTCCAGAGCGGACTCCAGCGCCTGGTCGGCGTCGTCCAGGGCCCGGGTCACCGCGAGCGGATCGGGCAGCTCGCCGTCGGTCGGCGGGCGGTCGGCGGTGACCAGCGCGGCCTCGGCGCGGGCCAGGTTCTCGCGGAGCCCGGGGGTGTCCACCCCCCGCTCGAGCAGGGCCCGCGCCTCGGCGATGTCGCGCCCTGTCTCGTCCCGCACGGCGCGGAACTGCTCGGGTGCCGCGTGCAGGTCGGTGCGCAGCTTGTCCACGGCGGACAGCAGCCGGTCGGCCTGGGCGAGCGCGTCCTCGGCTGCACGCACCGCCGGGACCGCACCCGCCGGTCGCTGGCCGGCGAGCTCCTGGTGCCCGTGCGCGATCGCCCGGCGGGCCAGCTCGACCCGCTCCCCCGCCTCGGTCACGTTGTCCGCCACGGCGGCCCAGGTCGACCGTGCGTAACGGCCCTCCAGGTCGGCGAGGACCTGGCCGGCCGGGTCCAGCCGGGCGGCCACGCGCTCGACCTCGCCGTCCAGCCGGGCCAGCTCCGCAGGGGCGTCGTCCTCGAGGTGGCGCAGCGCGCGGTGCGCCGCGGCCTGCTCGTCCAGCCGGGTGCGGGCCGACCCGGTGAGCGCGAGCAGCTCGGTGAGCATGCGGCGCTGGGTGGGCTCGTCCTCGGGGATCTCGTCGTCGAGCTCCTGCCGGATCTGGAAGGCCCGGCCCAGCTCGTCGCGGGACTCCCGCAGCGCGGCGGCCGAACCCGTGACCGTGGACTCGCCGTACTGGGCGCGGGCGTAGTCGACGTCCAGCTGGCTGGTCTTGACCGCCTCGTCGAGGGCGAGCAGCTCGCCGCTGGCCCGGTAGTGCAGGTCCTGGGTCGAGGTGCCGTGGTGCGGATCCCGCGCGGCCTCCTCGGCGGCGGCGATCTCGGCGGCGCGGGCGCGCGAGGCCTCGACGGCCTTCTTCCTCCGCCGGTTGCGGACGACGGCGTACCCGCCGGCGCCCAGGACGGCGACCCCGAGCAGACCGCCCAGCGCGTAGGTGCCGGTGTCGCTGGGCTGCAGCTCCTGGGCGAACGTCGTGGCGGCCGTGGCCCACTGCTGGTCGGCCAGCAGCGGCTCGACGTCGCTGGTGACGATGGACTGCAGATCGCTCTCGGTCCGGCCGCTGCCGTCGTTGCCGGCCAGGCTGTAGTTCCGGTCCTCGGTCGCGACGGCGAACAGCACGTCGCTGCCACCCATGCCCCGCAACTGGTAGGCGTCCTGCGCCCACTGATCGGCGGACGCGCCGTCGAAGGAGTCGACGAAGACCACGTACAGCTGCGTGCCGTCGTCGTCCTGCAGCTGGTCGAGTGCGTCGGAGACCGTGCTCTCCTCGCTGCCCGAGAGCACGTCCGCGTTGTCGGTCACCTGGGCCGTGGGTGCGAACGGCTCCTCGGCGGAGGCGACCCCGGCCCCGGTGAACGCGAGGGTGAGGCCGAGGGCGGAGCCGGCGAGCAGTCGGGACGCGAGACGCATGCCCCCAGCCTCCCAGGTCAGAAGCGGCCGCCGCCGCTGCGGCGGGCACCGCTGGACCGGCCGCCCCCCGACCGCCGGCCCGACGAGGACGACGACCGACCTGAGGACCGCCCCGAGGAGCCCCGGTAGGAGGACCCACCCGACCAGCCCCCGCCCGAGCCGCCGAAGAACCCGCCGCCCCCGGAGTAGGAGGAGCGGGACTCGCGCTCCCGGCGCGCCCGGTCGACCAGCGACACCGCCTCCTCGGCCAGCGAGCTCGCCCGGGCCGCGGACTGCGAGGACCCCGCCGGGTCGGTGGCGAAGGCGGCCTCGGCGGCGGCCAGCAGGCGCTCGGCCTCGCTGAGCCGGGTGCGCGGCGTGGTGCCGGCCCAGTCCCGCCCGCCGGCCACCGCGGCGCCGGCCGAGCTGACCGAGCTGCGCGCGGAGACCAGCGCCCGCTCGGCCCGGGCGACGGCGGCCCGGCGCTCGACGGCGGCGGTCTGCGCGGTGGCGAGGGCGGCGTCCAGCGCGTCGTCGGCCGCGTCGAGCCGGGCCAGCGCGGCGATCGGGTCCGGGGTGGGGCCGGCCATCAGCTGGTCGGCGACCCCGAGGGAGTCGCGCGCCTGGGTCACGGGCTCGGCCATGCCCGCGGCGTCGGTGGGGTCGACCCGGCCGGCGGCGACAAGCCCGGCCTCCACCTCGGCCCGGGCCGCCGGCACGGCGGCGGCCGCGGTGTTCAGCTCCTGGGCCCGGGCGGCGAGGGAGTCCAGGCTCGCCTGGGCCGCCGCGGCGGCGTCCTCGGCGGTGCGCAGCGACGGCACGGCTGGCCCGGTGCGCCCGGCCTGCAGCTCGGTCTGCGCGGCGGTCGTCGCCTGCTCGGCGGCGGCCAGCTGCTCGCGCACCCGCGCGGGGACGTCGGCCACCGGCGCCAGGGCCGAGGCGGCCCACCGGCGGCCGAGCTGGGCCAGCCGCTCCTCCTCGGCGGGCAGCCGGCCGGTCATCGCGGTGAGCCGCGGCCCCAGCCCGGCCAGCACCTGGGGCGCGTTGGCCTCGAGGTCGCGCAGCGCCGCGAACTCGGTGGCCTGGGCGTCGAGCTGGTCGTCGGCGGCCTGCAGCAGCTCCAGCACCCGGGCCAGCATGCGCCGCTGCGTCGGCTCGTCCTCGGGCACCTCGTCGTCCAGCTGCTGGCGGATCGAGAAGGCCTCGGCGAGCTGGGTGCGGGCGTTGCCCACCGTGCCGGCGAACCCGGCCACCCCGGCCTCGCCGTACTGCAGGCGGGCGAAGTCCAGGTCCAGCTGCGAGGTGCGCACGGCCTCGTCGACGGCCAGCAGGCCCTCGCTGGCCCGGTTGGTCAGCTGCTCGGTGCTCTGGTCCGGGTAGGGGCCGGCCTTGCGGATCGCCTCGGCCTCCTCGGCCGCCCGTCGCCGTCGGCGCACCACGGCGTAGCCGCCACCGCCCAGGGCCGCCACGGCCACCGCGCCGCCCAGCACGTACCAGCCGGTGTTGCTGGGGCTCAGGCCGTCGGCCATCGCGATCGCGGCGCCGGCCCAGTCCTCGTCGGCCAGGTGCGGCTCGACCTGGTCGGTCTCCAGCGACAGCTGGTCGTCGGACGACGAGATGACCGCGACGGGGATCGACGTGCCGTAGTCGCGGCTCTCCACCGCCACGGCCAGCAGGACGTCGCCGTCGCCGAACCCGGACAGCTGTGCGGTCTCGGTCGCCCAGTCCGGGCCGGACGTGCCGTCGAAGGTGTCCTCGAACACGACGAACAGCTGCAGCCCCTCGTCGGCGCGCAGCTGGTCGAGCGCGGTCTGCACCCGGGCGCGGTCGTCGGCCGACAGCACCCCGGCGTCGTCGGTGATCTGGTCGTCGAGCCGGAGCGGTTCCTGCGCGGCCGCGGGGCCGGCCAGCAGCAGCGGCCCCACCGCCAGCGCTGCGACGGCGAGGAGACGGGGCAGCACGGCACGGGGTCGCGGCATGGGCGTCATCCTGCTGCATCCCCGGCCCCGCTCGTGCCGGCCGACCCTCAGGCCGCCTCGCCCGTCGTCTGCATGAGCGAGAACGCCGCACCCTGCGGGTCGGCCACCACCGCGTACCGGCCGTACGGGGAGTCCTGCGCGGGGATCAGCACGGTGCCGCCCCGGGCGGTCACGTCGGCCACCGTGGCGTCGGTGTCGCGCACGGCGAAGCACACCCCCCACCCCTGGACCGGGGAGTCGGGTCCGGCCCCCAGCCCGCCGAGCCAGCGGTCGCCCAGCCGGAAGGTCTGGTAGGTTTCCATGCCCTCGACCGGGTCCCACGCCCAGCCGAAGACGGCCGTGTAGAACTTCCGGGCCGCCGCCGGGTCGCCCACCACCGCCTCGTTCCAGACCAGCCCGCCGTGCTCGTTGAACAGCTCGACGCCGGGATGGCTGCCGGCCTGCCAGAGCCCGAACACCACGCCGGTGGGGTCGGCGGCGACCGCCAGCGACCCGAGCGGGCCGACCTGGTCGGGACCCATGTGCACGGTGCCGCCGGCGGCCCGGACCGCATCGACCGACGCGGCGACGTCGTCGGTGGCGACGTAGGTCAGCCACGCCGTGGGCTGCCCCTCCTGCATGGTCGGGCCCAGGCCGGCCACCCGGTGGCCGTCGAGCGTCGCGCTGGAGTACCCGCCCGTCTCGGGCGGGCCCTCGGGGACGGTCCAGCCGAACACCTCGGCGTAGAAGGTGCGGGCGGCCGGCAGGTCGGTGGTGGCCAGGTCGACCCAGCAGGGCGTACCGGCTGGCCAGGGGGTGCTCCGGGTGGGCATCGTCGTCCTCCTCGTCGGGTGGGTGCAGGCACCCTCCCACCGGGGTCCGACAGGGTCCAGGTGTCGGAACGCACCGTCGTGACCCCGCTGGATGTGACTCGTCGCGGTGTCCCCGGCCCGGGACCCCGCTGGATGCCACATCCAGCCGTGGGGTCCGTCGCCGATCAGTGGTAGCTGATCGGCTCGTCGACACCGCCGACGAACCCGTCGCTGCCGGCCTCGGTGCCGGTCGCGGCCACCGCGACGCCCTGGGTGGCCGCGACCTGCTCGGCCGACCTCGGCTGCAGCACGCCGTCCCGGACGTCCTCGGCCCAGTGGCAGGAGACCAGGTGTCCCGGGGCCAGCTCGCGCAGCACCGGCACCTCGTCGTCGCAACGGGTCTCCTGCCGCCACGGGCAGCGGGTGTGGAACCGGCAGCCCGACGGCGGGTTCGCCGGGGAGGGCAGGTCGCCCGACAGCAGGATTCGCTCGCGGGCGTCCTCCACCACGGGGTCGGGCACCGGCACCGCGGACATCAGCGCGCGGGTGTAGGGGTGCAGCGGGGTCTCGTAGAGCGCGTCGGCCGGCGCCTGCTCGACGAGGGAGCCCAGGTACATGACCCCGACGACGTCGGAGATGTGCCGGACGACGGCCAGGTCGTGCGCGATGACCAGGTAGGTGAGGCCGAGGCGCTCCTGCAGCTCCTCGAGCAGGTTCACCACCTGGGCCTGCACCGAGACGTCGAGGGCGGACACCGGCTCGTCGGCGATGAGCAGGTCGGGCTCGACGGTGATCGCCCGGGCGATGCCGATGCGCTGGCGCTGGCCCCCGGAGAACTCGTGCGGGTACCGCCGCAGCGCCGCCGCCGGCAGCCCGACGGAGTCCAGCAGCTCGCGCAGCCGCTTCGCGATCTCGGCACCCGACCCACCCAGGCCGTGCGCCTTGAGCGGCTCGGCGAGCAGCGACTCGACGTCCTGCCGGGGGTCCAGCGAGCCGAGGGGGTCCTGGAAGACCATCTGCATGCGCCGGCGCATGTGCCGCAGCGGCTCGGGCCTCAGCGAGGCGACGTCCACCCCGTCGAACCAGACCTGGCCGGCGGTGGGCTCCTCGAGCCGCAGGATCGCCCGGCCGAGGGTGGACTTGCCGCAGCCCGATTCGCCGACCAGTCCGTACGTCGTCCCGCGGTCGATGGTCAGGTCGACGCCGTCCACGGCCTTGACGTGCCCGACCGTGCGGTCGACGAAGACCCCGCGCTTGATCGGGAAGTGCACCTGCAGGCCCTCGACCCGCAGCAGGGGCTCGGTCACGGGTGGGCTCCAGCGGTCGGGACGGCGGGGGTGAGCGGGTGGCGGCAGCGCAGCTGGCGGCCGGCTCCGTCGTCGGCCAGCTCCACCTCCGAGCCGGACACCTCGACCAGGCAGTCGTCGAGTGCGACGTCGCAGCGCGGGGCGAACGCGCAGCCCTGCGTCCACGGGATGGTGTCCCGGGCCGACCCGCGGATGGGGGTCAGCGGTGCGCCGCGGCCGCCGTCCAGCCGGGGCACCGAGGCCAGCAGCCCGCCGGTGTAGGGGTGCCGCGGGCGGGCGAACAGGTCGCGCCGCTCCGCCGTCTCGATGATCCGGCCGGCGTACATCACGTGCACCCGGTCGCACAGCCCGGCGACGACGCCGAGGTCGTGGGTGATCATCACCAGCGCGGTGCCCGAGCCCTGCACCAGGTCGCGCAGCAGCTCGAGGATCTGCGCCTGGATGGTGACGTCCAGCGCCGTCGTCGGCTCGTCGGCGATGAGCAGCCGCGGCGAGCAGGCCAGCGACATGGCGATCAGCGCCCGCTGGCGCATGCCGCCCGACAGCTGGTGCGGGTACTCCCCCAGCCGGCGCCGGGGGTCGGGGATGCCCACCCGGTCCAGCAGGTCCTCGGCCTCGCGGCGGGCGGCGTCGCCCTTCATCCCGCGGTGCTCGGCCAGCACCTCGACCACCTGGGTCCCGATGGTGACCGTCGGGTTGAGCGAGGAGAGCGGGTCCTGGAAGACCATCGCCATGTCCTTGCCGCGGAGCTTGCGCAGCGTGCGGTCGCCGGCACCCAGCAGCTCCTCGCCGTCCAGCTTCACCGAGCCCGAGACGTGCACGCCCCGCTTGGGCAGCAGGCCCATGGTCGCCAGCGACGTCACCGACTTGCCGCAGCCGGACTCGCCGACCAGGCCCACGGTCTCCCCCGGGGCGACGGCGAAGCTGACGCCGTCGACGGCGTGGGTCGCGACCTCGCCGCGGCGCTGGAACCGGACCCGCAGGTCCTCGACCTGCAGCACCGGTCCGGCTGCCCCGCCCACGGCGCTCACCGCCGGAACTTCGGGTCGAGGGCCTCGCGCAGCGACTCCCCGAGCAGGGTGAAGCCCAGCGCGACCACGATGATGCACAGCGCCGGGTAGACGGCGAGCTCGGGACGGATGGAGAGCACCTCCTGGGCGTTGGCCAGCATCGCGCCCCACTCGGGCCGGCTGATGTCGGGGTCGCCCAGGCCGAGGAACGACAGCGCCGCCGCCTCGATGATCGCCGTGGCGAGGGACAGCGTGCCCTGCACGATGACCGGTGACAGCGAGTTGGGCAGCACGTGCCCGAACACGATCCGCGACCGCTTGACCCCGAGGGCCCGGGCGGCGACGGCGTAGTCCTTGTCCCGCTGGGACAGCATCGAGCCGCGCAGCAGGCGGGCGAACACCGGCACCTGGGTGACCGCGATGGCGATCATCAGCGCGTACTGGTTGCGGCCCAGGAGCACCGAGACGCTGATCGCCATGAGCAGGCCGGGGATCGACAGCAGGATGTCGACGAACCGCATGACCAGGGTGTCCACCCAGCCGCCGAACGCGCCGGCCAGGACCCCCAGCCCCATGCCGACGACCAGGCCGAGCACCGTCGAGACGACGCCGATGAGCAGCGACTGCCGCGAGCCGTAGATCAGCCGGCTCAGGGTGTCCCGGCCCAGCTGGTCGACCCCGAGCGGGAAGCCGTCCTGCGCCCCCGGGATGAAGCCCTGCCGCACCTGCCCCAGCAGGGTCTGCGCCAGCGGGTCGCGCGGGGCCAGCAGCGGGGCCAGCACCGCGACGACGACGAAGACCACGACGATGACCGCCCCGATGATGGCCACCGGGTCGCGGCGCAGCCGCCGGATCGCGCTGCGGGTCAGCGAGACCCCGCCCTCGCCCTCGGGCACCTGGCCGGCGCGGGCGGCCAGCGCGTCGATCTTCTCGCGCCGCCGGTCCCCCAGCGCGGCGCTCACTTGACCCTCACCCGGGGGTCGAGCAGGCCGTACGAGACGTCGACCAGGAGGTTCACCAGCACGTAGACGACCGCCAGGATGAGGATGAAGCCCTGCAGGATGGAGTAGTCGCGCAGGTCGATCGCGTCCTTGAGCGCCGACCCGACGCCGCCGAAGGCGAACACCGTCTCGGTCAGCACCGCACCCGAGAGCAGCAGCCCGGTCTGCAGGCCGATCGTGGTGGACACCGGGAGCAGCGCGTTGCGGATGATGTGCCGGCGCCGGACCGTCGCGGTGGCCAGGCCCTTCGCGTTCGCCGTGCGCACGTAGTCCTCGTTGACGACGTCGAGGACGGCGGCCCGGGTGATCCGCACGATGATGGCCAGCGGGATGGTGCCCAGGGCGATGCCCGGCAGCACCAGGTGCAGGAGCGCGTCGAGCGCGGCGTCCCACTCCCGGGTGAGCAGCCCGTCCAGGACGTAGAAGTTGGTGACGTGGGTGGCGTCGATGCGCACCGACTGGCGGCCCGAGCCGGGCAGCCAGCCCAGGTCGACGGCGAACACCACGCGCAGCAGGTAGGCCAGGAAGAAGACCGGGATGGCCACGCCGAGCAGGGAGCCGATGACCGACGTCGAGTCGATCCAGCTGCCGTGCTTGCGGGCGGCCAGGTAGCCCAGCGGGATGCCCAGCCCGATCGCGAAGACCATCGCGAAGACGGTGAGCTCGATGGTGCCCGGGAACCGCTCGAGGAACTCGGTGGTGACCGGGCGGCCGGTCCGGGAGGAGTTGCCGAAGTCCAGCTGGACGGCCCGGCCCAGGAACTTCAGGTACTGCACCCAGATCGGCTGGTCCAACCCGAACACCTGGTTGTACCGCTCGATGTCCTCGGGGGTGGCGCGCTCGCCGAGCGCGGCCTGGGCCGGCCCGCCGGGCAGCAGGCGCAGCCAGGTGAACAGCAGCAGCGACAGGCCCAGCAGGATCGGGACCAGCTGCAGCAGCCGTCGGACGATGAAACGGAGCACGTGCTCGGGTCAGCCTCTCGGGGGTCGTGACGCGCGTCCGGCCCCTCCCGGTGGGAGGGGCCGGACGACGGTGGGTCAGTTGCTGACGGTGACCGTGGAGAAGTCCTCGGCCGACAGCGGGCTGGGCACGAGGCCCTCGACGCCCTCGGCGACGACCAGCGCGTTCGGTGCGTGGGAGACCGGGATGGCCGGGAGGTAGTCCATGATCACCCGGTTGGCCTCCTGGTAGTCCGCCGTGCGGGCGTCGGGGTCGGGCTCGCCGTCGGCGGTGGCCAGCGCGGAGAAGATCTCCGGCGAGCTGAACGCGCCGAACTCGGCCTTGGCCTGCCCGTTCTCCTTCTCGGCGAAGAACGTGCCGATGAAGTTGTAGGCGTCGTTGTAGTCACCGGTCCACCCGAGCAGGTGGATGTCGGCCTGGCCGGCCTGGACGGCGTTCAGGTAGTCCGGGCTCCAGGTCAGCGCGGTCGGCTCGATGGTGAACCCGGCGTCGGTGAGGTTCTGGCTGATCACCTCGTACATGGCGCCCGGGTCCGGCAGGTAGGGCCGGCTGACGTCGGTCGGGTAGTAGAACCGCAGCGTCGTGCCCAGGGCGCCGGCCTCGGTCAGCAGCTCACGGGCCTTGTCCGGGTCGTAGTCGTAGGTGGTGACGTCGTCGGTCCAGCCGTCGACGGCCGGCGGCACGAACTCGATGGCCTCCTCGGCGCCCTCGGGGAGCAGGGAGTTCACGATGGTCTCGCGGTCGATGGCGTACGCCAGCGCCTGGCGCACCCGGATGTCCTGCAGAGCCGGGTTGGCGTTGGTGCCCTCGACGTTCCCGGCGTTGATGCCCAGGTAGAGGATGTTGAACGGGTCGCGCGGGAGCACCTGGAAGCCGTCGCCGGTCAGGGTGTCGTAGTCCGCGGGGGCGACCAGGTCGTAGCCGTCGATCGAGCCGGCCTGCAGCTCCTGGCGACGGGTGTTGCCGTCGGGGATCGAGCGGAACACGATCTCCTCGACCCCGGCCGGGTCACCCCAGTAGTCGGGGTTGCGGGTCAGGGTGACCACGCCGTTGCCGCGGTCCCAGCTCTCCAGCACGAACGGGCCGGTGCCGGTCGGGTGCTCGAGGCCGTAGGAGGGGTAGCTCAGCGCGTCGCCGTTGCCCCCCAGGTCGTCCGCGTCGTACTGCTCGAGGGCCGTGGGGCTCTGGATCGAGAAGCTCGGCAGCGACAGGACGGCGGGGAACTTGCTGGTCACCGCGGTCAGCGTGATGACCGCGGTGGAGGCGTCGCTGGCCTCGCACCCGGAGTAGAGGCTCGGGGTGTCCGGGGTGTCGGCGAAGCCGCCGAAGTTGTCCTGCCAGTAGACCGAGGCGGCCGGGCTGGCGGCCAGGCCGGTGAAGTTGAACCAGCGGTCGAAGTTCGCGCAGACGGCGTCGGCGTCGAAGTCGGTGCCGTCGCTGAAGGTCACGCCCTCGCGCAGGTCGAAGGTGTAGGTCAGGCCGTCGTCGGAGGCCTCGTAGCTCTCGGCCAGGGCCGGCGCCAGGTCGGCGGTGCCCGGCTCGGTGGTCAGCAGGCCGTCGAAGATCTGCCGGGAGACGCGGAAGCTCTCGCCGTCCTGGGCGAAGGCCGGGTCCAGCACGGTCGGCTCGCCGGCGGTGCCGAAGACGAAGGTGCCGCCGGACTCGGCGTCCCCGGAGGACGAGTCGTCCCGGTCGCTGGAGGCGCACGCCGCCATCGACAGCGTGGTGAGGGCGGCGGCCGACAGGGCCAGCGCTCGGGTGTGACGACGGTGCATCGTGGAAGACCTGCCTTCTCGGCCTGCAGCGGCCGGATGAGCTGATGCGTGACTGGTTCCGGGCGGGAGGACGTCCGGGGCTGGAAGGGCACGTTAGGCCCCGGCTGTGACGGTCGTGTGACCTGACCCAGCGATCGTCACCGAACCGAGACCTCCGGTGACCCCGGTCACGACCGGGGTCGGGCGGGGGGCAGGATGGGCCGACGTGGACGCTCAGCTGGGACTCGGGCTGGCCGCGATCGGCCGCCCCGCCTACATCACCCTCGGCCGGGACGACGACCTCCCGGCCGACCGGTCGCCGGCCGTGCTGCGGGCCCGTGCGCACGAGCTGCTGGACACCGCGGTCGACCTCGGCATCGGCTGGGTGGACACCGCCCGCTCCTACGGCCGCGCCGAGGAGTTCCTCGCGAGCTGGGCCGGGGACGTCACGGTGTCCAGCAAGTGGGGGTACACCTACACCGCCGAGGACCCCACGGTCGACGCCGACGAGGTGAAGACGCACGACCTGGCCACCTTCGACCGGCAGTGGGCGCAGTCGCGGGAGCTGCTGGGCGGCCGCATCGCGCTCTACCAGGTGCACTCGCTCACCCCCGAGAGCCCGCTGTGGGACGACGACGCCCTGCTGCACCGGCTGGCCGAGGTCCGCGACGCCGGCACCCCGCTGGGCTTCTCCACCTCCGGCCCCCGGCAGGCCGACGCGGTGCGCCGCGGGGTGGCCCTGCAGGTGGCCGGCGCCCCGCTGTTCTCCGCCGTCCAGAGCACCTGGAACCTGCTGGAGACCTCCGCCGGCCCGGCGCTGGCCGAGGCCGCGGACGCCGGGTTCCGCGTGCTGGTCAAGGAGGGCGTGGCCAACGGCCGGCTCACCACCCGCGGCCTGCCTGCGGACTCCCCCGTCCGGACGGCGGCCGCGGCGGCCGGGGTCGGCCCCGACGCCGTGGCGCTGGCTGCCGCGCTGACCCAGCCGTGGGCGTCCGTCGTCCTGTCCGGCGCGGTGACCCCGGAGCAGCTGCGGGCCAACGCGCAGGCCCGGGGCCTGTCCGTCGACCTGCCCGACCTGGCCGAGACGCCGGAGGCCTACTGGGCCACCCGCGGCGGGCTGCCCTGGGCCTGACCCCTCAGATGCGGCGGCGGCCCTCGAAGGCGCGGCCCAGGGTGACCTCGTCGGCGTACTCGAGGTCGCCACCCACCGGCAGCCCGCTGGCCAGCCGCGAGACCGCGAGCCCCATCGGGCCGACCAACCGGGCCAGGTAGGCCGCGGTCGCCTCGCCCTCGAGGTTGGGGTCGGTGGCGATGATCAGCTCGGTGACCGAACCGTCGAGCAGCCGGGTCATCAGCTCCTTGACCTTGAGGTCGTCGGGGCCGACGCCCTCGATCGGGCTGATCGCACCGCCCAGCACGTGGTAGCGGCCCTTGAACTCGCGGGTGCGCTCGATGGCCACGACGTCCTTGGGCTCCTCGACGACGCAGATGACGTCGAGGGTGCGCCGGGGGTCGCGGCAGATGCGGCACTGCTCGGCCTCGGCGACGTTGAAGCAGGTCACGCAGAAGCGCACCTCGGCCTGCACCCGCTGCAGAGAGGCCACCAGCCGGCCGACGTCGCCGGCGTCGGCGGCCAGCAGGTGGAACGCGATGCGCTGCGCGCTCTTGGGCCCGACACCGGGCAACCGGCCGAGCTCGTCGATGAGGTCCTGGACCGCGCCCTCGTACATCAGAAGCCCGGCAGACCCATCCCGCCCATGCCACCGGCCAGGGGGCCCATGGTCGACTGGGTCAGCTCACCGGCGGCCCGGCCGGCGTCGCGGACCGCGGCCACCACGAGGTCCTGCAGCGTCTCGACGTCGGTGGGGTCGACGGCCTCGGGGGAGATCACCAGACCGGTGAGCTCACCGCTGCCGGTCATCGTGGCCGTGACCATGCCACCGCCGGCCGTGCCGGTGACCTCGGCCTGGGCCAGCTGCTCCTGCGCGGCGGCCAGGTGCTGCTGCATCTGCTGCGCCTGCTTGAGGATCGAGGCCATGTCGGGGGCTCCACCGGGTTGCATGCGGTCGAGGGTATGCGGTGGGTCCGACAGCCCGTGGCACGCTGCGGGCGTGCGACGAGCGGCGGTCCTCCTGGCGGCGTCGGTACTGGTCCTGGCCGGGTGCGGCGCCGGCGACCCGGCAGCGACGTCGGCCCCGGGCAGCACCACGACCACCGCCGGGAGCAGCGCCGGGACCACGAGCGCCACCCCGACGACGGACCCGACCACCACCGCGGCGCCGTCCACGACCGCGGCACCCCCCACGACCACCTCCACGTCGCCCACCCCCGGCCCGACCGTGGTGCTCGACCCGGGGCACAACGGCGGCAACGCGGCGGACCCCGGCACGATCAACGCCCCGGTGCCCGACGGCGCGGGCGGGACGAAGCCCTGCAACACCACCGGGACCAGCACCGATGCCGGTTACCCGGAGCACGCCTTCACCTGGGACGTCGCCAACCGGGTCGCCGACCTGCTGCACGACCAGGGCGTCCAGGTGGTCTTCACCCGCGCCGACGACACCGGGGTGGGCCCGTGCGTCGACGTCCGCGGGGAGCTGGGCGCCCGGGTCGGCGCGGCGGCGTTCGTCGGCATCCACGGCGACGGTGCGGCACCCGGGGGGCGCGGCTTCCACGTCATCACGTCGTCGCTGGACCCCGGCGGGGCCGAGGTGGCCGCCGCCACCCAGGCCCTCGCGGTCGACCTGCGCGACTCCCTCACCGCGGTCGAGCCGGTCAGCGACTACCTGGGCACCGACGGGCTGGACAGCCGCGGCGACCTGGCCGGGCTGAACCTGAACACGGTGCCGGCGGTCTACGTGGAGTGCGGGAACATGCGCAACGCCGCCGACGCCGCGCTGATGAGCTCGGAGGCGGGCCGGCAGGCGCTCGCGCAGCAGCTGGCCGCCGGCGTGCTCGCCTTCCTCGGCCGCTGAGCCGCCGGGGCCGACCTCAGCGGTGCCGGCGGGCGGGGGCCACGACGCAGGCCAGGTCGTCCTCGGAGGCCGGGGCGGCCGGCAGCGGGGTCGGGGCCTCGCGCCGCACGGCCAGGCCGTCGAGCACCAGGGTCACGTACCGGTCGCGCAGGTCGCCGCGGCTGGCGTCGCCGACCTGGCTGATCATCGCCAGCGCGATGCCGATGTCCACCTCGGTGACGTCGTCGCGGAGCACCCCGGCCGCCTGGGCGTGGCGCACCAGCGCCTCGACCGCCGGGCGCAGCCGGTCGCGCCCGGCCGCCACGCGCTCGTGGCCCTTGCCGGCTGCGGCCAGCACCTGGGCCAACCCGCGGTCGGCGGCCTGCGCCTCGGCGCCCCAGCGCAGGAAGCCGCCCAGACCGCGCCACGGGTCGGGGTCGGCGGCGGCCTCCTGCACCCGGGCGACGACGGCGTCGATCTCCTGCTCGAAGAGGGCCTGCACCAGGTCACCGCGCTCCGGGAATCGCCGGTACACGGTGCCCACGCCGACACCGGCCGCCCGGGCGATCTCGTCGAACCCGGCGTCCAGCCCCTGGGCGGCGTAGACCTCGCGGGCGGCGTCCAGGATCAGCGCCCGGTTGCGCTCGGCGTCGCGCCGCAGCGGTCGCGCGGCGGCCTCGGGGCCGGACGTGACGGAGGACATGACCGCATCGTAACCGAAGCGGAACAAGCTCTCCGTTTTTCTTGCTAGCGTCCTCGGCAGAACCGGAAAGACTGTTCCACTTCGTTCGGAGGACGCATGACCAGCACGACCGAGAGCCCGACCCAGGGGGGTCCGGCACCGGAGACCGCCGACCGGCGTCGCTGGCTGGTGCTGGGCGTCGTCGCCCTCGCCCAGCTCATGGTGGTGCTGGACGCCACGATCGTGAACATCGCGCTGCCCACCGCGCAGGCCGACCTCGGCTTCGGCAACGACAGCCGCCAGTGGATCGTGACCGCCTACGCGCTGGCGTTCGGCTCGCTGCTGCTGGTCGGCGGCCGGCTGGCCGACCTGGTCGGCCGCAAGCCCGTCTTCCTCGTCGGCCTGGTCGGCTTCGCGCTCGCCTCGGCGGTCGGCGGTGCCGCCGACGGGTTCGGCGTGCTGGTCGCCGCCCGCGGCGCCCAGGGCGTCTTCGGCGCCCTGCTGGCCCCCGCCGCGCTGTCGCTGCTGACCGTCACCTTCGCCGAGGGCAAGGAGCGCGGCCGGGCCTTCGCCGTGTTCGGCGCGATCTCCGGCGCCGGCGGCGCGATCGGCCTGATCCTGGGCGGCGCGCTCACCGAGTACCTGTCGTGGCGCTGGTGCCTCTACGTGAACATCCCGATCGCCGTCGTCGCGGTCGTCGGCGCACTGGCCTTCCTCCCCCGCCGCAGCACCCGCGCCGCCGACGCCCCGGGCCTGGACGTGCCGGGCGCACTGCTGTCCGTCGCCGGCCTGGTCTCCCTGGTCTACGGCCTGGCCAGCGCGGAGACCGACGGTTGGACCGCCGGGTCGACGCTGGGGTTCATCGCCGCCGGCCTCGTGCTGCTGGTCGCGTTCGTCGTCGTCGAGACGCGGGTCGCGCACCCGCTGCTGCCGATGCGGGTGCTCACCGACCGGATGCGCGGCGGTGCCTACGTCGCGGTCGGGCTCGTGGGCGCCGGCATGTTCGGCGTCTTCCTGTTCCTGACCTACTTCCTCACCCAGGTGCTGGGCTACGAGCCGCTGCCCACGGGCGTCGCCTTCCTGCCGATGATCGTGGCCCTCACGATCGCCGCGCAGACCTCCCCGGCGCTGGTGAACCGGGTCGGGGTCAAGGTGCCGGTGACCGCCGGCTTCCTCGTCGGCGCCCTGGGCATGCTGATCCTGACCCAGCTGGACGTTGACAGCGGCTACTGGACCGGCGTCTTCCCCGGCCTGGTCGTCGTGGGCCTGGGCATCGGGCTGGTGATCGCCCCGGCGTTCGCCGCCTCGACCCTGGGGGTGCGCACCGACGACGCCGGCGTGGCCTCGGCCGCGGTGAACACGTTCCAGCAGATCGGCGGCTCGATCGCCACGGCGGTGCTGTCGGCGCTGGCCGCGGCGGCCGCGACCGACGCCCTGGTGGGCGTCGACCCGAGCGACCCGGCGGCGCTCCTGCAGGCCTCGGTGTCCAGCTACACCACCGTGTTCGCCTGGTCGGTGGGCATCTTCGCCGCCGGCGCGGTCATCTGCGGACTGCTCCTGCCGCACGGTGCGCTCGAGCGGGACCCGGACGCCGCCCCGGTCCTGGCGCACTGAGGAAGGCCCCCTCGCAGGGGGCCGAGCACGAGGGCGTCCACCTGCGGGTGGACGCCCTCGTGGCCTACCCGGGGTCGAGTGGCGTCTCAGGGTTCGGAAGTGCCTCCGCGCGAACCCTCGGGCGCCACTCGGCGGCTCAGGTGATCGGGTGGGCGCCGAGCTGGGTGCGGAGCAGCTGCAGCGCGGCCTGCTCGGGGTCGACCGGGGGCGGGGCGTCCTGCCCCGAGCCGGTGTCGGCGGCCCGCTCGGCCATGAGCTCGTCGGCCTCGGCGGACTCGGCGGCCCGGGCCGCCGCACGGGCCACCTCGGGGGTGACCGGGGGCGCGCCGGCCGGCGTCTGACCAGGGGTGTCGACGACGGTCGCCACCCGCCAGCGGACGCCGAGCAGCTCGTTGAGCGCCTCGCGGATGACGTCCTTGTTCAGGTCGTCACCCAGCCGGCGGGACAGCGCGGGCGAGGTGGTCGAGAGCGTCAGCACGCCCGCCGTGAGGTCGTGCACCTGGGCGTTCTTCAGCAGCGCCTCGGTGGTGCGCTTGTGCCGCTTGACCACGCCCATCAGCTCGGGCCAGATCCGCCGGACGTCGGCGGTGGTCAGCTCGCCGTCGCCGGGCTCGTCGGCCGGCGGGTTGGCGGTGACCAGCGGCATCGGCTCACCCCCGCGCGGGGTGGGCGAGGACTCGGCGGCCGCCCGCGGCTCGGGCCGGGTCTGCGGAGCCGGGGCCGGGGCCTGCGACGGGGCCTGGGACGGGGTCGGTGCGGGGCGGGCTGCGGCCGGGCGGCTGGGCTGCGGCCAGTCCTCGTCGTCGGTGGGCTCGGGCGGCAGCGGGATGTCGGGCTCGTCGGTGACCGCGGCCGGACGACGGGACGGGGACGGGGACGCCGGCGGCGACGCCGACGGGGACGCCGAGGCCGCCGACCCCGAGGACGCCGACCCGGAGCCCGGCGCGGCGGTGACCGGCCACCCGTCCACCTCGGCCGCAGGGGCCGGCTCGGCGGCCTTCGCGGGGACCGGGGTGGCCGCTGCCGGGGGCGCCGCGTTGCCCGGGGCAGCCGTGACCGGCCACCCGTCGACCTCCGCCGGCGGCTCCTGCTCCCGGACCTCGGGCCCGGTGGCCTCGGCAGGTGCGCCGGCCTCTGCAGCAGCGCTGGCCTCTGCAGGCGCAGTGGCCTGCGCGGGCGGGTTGGCCTGCGCGGGCGCGGTGGCCGGGACCTCGGCGGGCGCGGATCGCGCAGCGGACCCCTCGTCCACCCCGGACGGGACGGCGGGAGCCGGAGGAGCAGCCACCGGGCGGGGAGGCTCGGCGGCCGGCTGCGGGGTGGACTCGCGGGCCTGCGAGGGCCGCACGTACGCCGGCCGGCGGGGCTCGGAGCTGCTCGGCGCGGGAGCGGCAGGTGCCGCCGGGGTCGTGGCCGGCGGCGCGGAGGGTGCGGCGTCGCCCACCGGCCCGGCGTGCTCGCCGGCGATGGACAGCCGACGCTCGAGGCGCTCGAGCCGCTGCAGGGTGGCCGCGGCGGAGCCGTCGACGCCGGGCAGCAGCATGCGGGCGCAGACCAGCTCGAGCAGCAGCCGCGGCGCCGTGGTGCCGCGCATCTCGGTGAGGCCCTCGTGGACGATGTCGGCCAGCCGGGACAGCGTGGCCTGACCCAGGGCCGTGGCCTGCCGGCTCATGAGGTCGAGCCGGTCAGGCGGGCAGTCGAGCAGGCCGTTGCCGCCGGCCTCGGGCACGGCCTCCAGGACGATCAGGTCGCGCAGCCGGTCGAGCAGGTCGGTGGCGAAGCGACGGGGGTCGTGCCCGGCCTCGACCACGCGGTCGACGGCCTGGAAGACCCCCGGGGCGTCGTGCGCGGCGAGGGCGTCGACGGTCTCGTCGAGCAGGGCGTCGTCGGTGACCCCGAGCAGCCCGACCGCGGTGCGGTAGGTGACGCCCTCGGGCCCCGCCCCGGCCAGCAGCTGGTCGAGGATGGACAGCGAGTCGCGCACCGAGCCGCCGCCAGCCCGCACCACCAGCGGGAACACCGTCTGCTCGACGGTGACGCCCTCGCGCTGGCAGGTGGACTCCAGCAGCTGGCGCAGCGTGCCCGGGGGCACGAGCCGGAACGGGTAGTGGTGGGTGCGCGACCGGATGGTCGGCAGCACCTTCTCGGGCTCGGTGGTCGCGAAGACGAACACCAGGAACTCGGGGGGCTCCTCGACCACCTTGAGCAGCGCGTTGAAGCCCGCCGTCGTGACCATGTGGGCCTCGTCGACGATGTAGACCTTGTAGCGGCTGTGCACCGGGGCGAAGAACGCCCGCTCACGCAGGTCGCGGGCGTCGTCGACACCACCGTGGCTGGCGGCGTCGATCTCGATGACGTCGATCGACCCCGGACCGTCGGGGGCCAGCGCGACGCAGGAGACGCAGACCCCGCACGGGGTGGACGTCGGGCCCTGCTCGCAGTTCAGCGACCGGGCCAGGATGCGGGCCGACGACGTCTTGCCGCAGCCGCGCGGGCCGCTGAACAGGTAGGCGTGGTTGATGCGCCCGCCGTCGACGGCGTTCACCAGCGGGGTGGTGACGTGCTCCTGCCCGACCACCTCGGCGAAGGTCGCCGGACGGTACTTGCGGTAGAGCGCCAGAGCCACGACCCGAGGCTACTGGCCGCCACCGACATCCCCGGCCGCCCCGTCGACGCCCGTGGGGCGCCGACGGGGCGCGGCGGTCAGCTCGTCACTGGGCGAGGTCGAGGAAGAACTCCACGGCGCCGCTCTGCTCCACCTTCACGAACCCGAAGTCCGGGGCCTGCACGCCGTAGTCGGCGAAGGTCACCGGGATCGAGCCCGACGCCTGGACGCCGTCGGCGGTGCGGACCACGGACAGGTCGACGGTCACCGGCTGGGTCACCCCGTGCAGGGTCAGCTCCCCGGTCACCGGGACGGTCACCGGGGCGCCGGTGAGCTCGGGCAGGTCGACGGTGTCGGCGACGGTGAAGGTGGCCGTGGGGAACTGGTCGGTCTGCATGATGTCGCCGCGGAACTGCTCGTCGCGCCGGTCGCTGTCGGTGGCGATCGAGGCCACGTCGACGGTGACGTCGGCGCTGGTCAGGTCGCCCCCGGCGACGACGAGGGACCCGCTGACCTGCTGCGTCGTGCCCGCCACCGTCACGTCGGCGCCGTTGAGCACCTCGTCGACCCGGTAGCCGGCCGAGGACCCCGACCCGATGGTCCAGGTGCCGTCGGTGGCCTGCGAGAGCGGCGCGTCGGAGTCCTGGGCCTGCACGGTGGTGGCGGGGGCCGCGTCCTCCTGCAGCGAGGCGTAGACGAGCGGTCCGGCGACGGCGCCGACCGCGACGACCCCCACGACGGTGCCGGCGATGATCCACGTACGACGACTGAGCATGCGAACTCCTCTGCTTGAAGGTTCATACACCCAAGCAGGCCGACCTGTGCCGCAGCTGTGGAACCTGTGAACAGCAGGTGCCGCAGACGCAAGGGACCCCCCGCACACCCGCCAGAGCCCGCTTATCCTTGCTGCCTTCCGGCCCTGGGGAGGTTCACAGGTTGACGCCGCACGAGGGGTCTGCTCACCACTCTAGATGACGCCGCCGGCAACCCCGTGGACCCGTCGGCGAGGATCAGCCGGTGAGCAGCCGCGGCTTCGTCCTCGTCGTCCTCGCCGCGCTGACCTGGGGCACCTCGGGCGTCGCCGGGGACGTCGTGCTGCGCCGCACCGACCTGGACCCCCTGGACATCGCCTGGCACCGCATGGCGATCGGCGCCGTCCTCCTGGTCGTCCTGCACCTGCTCCGCCGGCAACCGCTGACCACCGGCGGGGCGCCCGGGAAGCTCCTGCTGGTCGGGGTGGGCCTGGCGGTCTACCAGTCGGCCTACTTCGTCGCCGTCGGTGCCGCCGGGGTGTCGATCGCCACCCTGGTCGCCCTGGGTGCGGCGCCGCTGCTGATCGCGGTCGGCGGCACGCTGCTGGGCCACGGCCGGCCCGATCGCGCCACCTCGGTCGCCCTGGTGGTCGCCCTGGTCGGGTTGGTGCTGCTGGTCGGGGTCTCGGCCGACGCGGGCGGCGACGCCGTCCTGCTGGGCGCGGTGGTCGCGTTCGGCTGCGCCGTGGCCTACGCGGCCGTCGTCCTCACGTCGTCGCGGGTGCCGGCCGGGGTGCCGACGACGACGGCCGGGTTCGCGATCGGCGCCGTCGTCCTCACCCCGGTCGTGCTGGTGACCGGGCTGGACCTGACCACCGACCCCGTGGCGCTGGCCCTGCTGGTCTACCTGGGCGCGGTGCCCACGGCGCTGGCCTACGGGCTGTTCTTCACCGGGGTGCGCACCGTGCCGGCCGCGGTGGTGTCGATCGTGACGCTGCTGGAGCCGCTCGGGGCGACGGCGCTGGCCACCGGGCTGCTCGGCGAGCGGCTGGCCCCCACCGCGCTGGTGGGGGGCCTGCTCATGCTCGGCGCGGTGGCCGGGCTGTATGTGCGGAGGATGGGAGATTCGAACTCCCGAGGGCTTGCACCCAACCCGCTTTCCAAGCGAGCGCCATAGGCCACTAGGCGAATCCTCCAACGTGCGCCGGCCAGACTACCGGGCGGCGCAGCGCGGTTCAGCCCCGGCTCTCCACGACCAGGACCTGGTCCTCGGCGACGAGGGAGACGGTGGCCGACTTGGGCGGGTTGAGGTGCACGGACCCGGTCGCGGCCACCCGCCAGCCCAGCACCGACTCGTCCCGCAGCGCGCCGGCGGCGACGACCGAGGCGAACGGCACCGGCGCGGTGCCCACGTAGCGGTGGGCCGGCCGGAAGCTCAGCCGCGCCCCGTCGGGCGAGAACAGGTCGAGGAAGACCTGGGCCAGCTCGGTCCGCTCGGAGAGCTGGGCGAGCATCAGGCTGGTCACCTCGTCGCTGACGATCCAGTCGTCGACACCGCCGGCCTGGGCCAGCTCGACGTCGTCCCGCTCGAGCACCTCGGCCACGATCCGCACGGCGCGCTCGCCGCCGGCCGGCCACACCCGGCGCAGCGCCAGCAGGGTCAGCAGGGTGCGGGCGTCGCCGTCGGCGGCCTCGACCGCGTCGCGGTAGCTGAGCACGATGCCCTGGTCGTAGGTCTGGTCGGCGACCAGCGCCGCGAGCTCCTCGGGCCCGGCGGTCGACGCGAACACCCGCAGCTCGCTGTGCTGCAGGTCGGGGACCACGACGTCGGCGGGGTCGACGAGCGAGGGGTCGACGACGACGTCCACGACCGTGCCGTCGACGGCGAACTGGTCGATCTCGCGCACGACCTTGGGGCCCAGCACCGACCAGCCGACCACCAGCAGGTGGGTGGTCTGCGGCACCTCGTCGGTGTCCAGCAGCGGCAGCGCCGGCTCGACAGCCCGCACGCCGGTGCAGGTGAAGGTGGAGTCGTCCTCGGCGACGGCGATGACCTCGTCGCCCTCGACGAGGACGCGCGCGGCGGGCGGGTTGACCTCGACCGTGCCGTCGGCGTGGGCCAGGCCGAGCACGGCGGCGGACTCGAAGGCGGTCTGCGCGTCGGCGTAGGTGTGCCCGGTCAGCTCGGGGAACGCGGCGAAGTAGACCTCGTCGCCGTCGAAGTCGAGCAGGTCGCGCAGCACCTGCGACAACCCGGACTGCCGGCAGGACTGCGCGGTGATCTCGGCGATGACGTGGTCGGAGTTGACCGTCACCACCTTCTGGTCGGTCAGGGTCTGGATGCTCGCGGCGTAGACCGGGTCGGCGATCTCGGCGACCACGCGGGGGCCGCTGAAGTCGGGGTCGATCGTCTTGATGGCCAGCACGGCCTTGATCGCGTCGGCGTCGCCGGAGCCCGCGCCCATGACGATCACCGAGCGGGCGCCGAGCAGGTTGACCATGCGCAGGTCGTCGGCCTTGGCCGGGGAGCCGGAGCGGCAGACCACCCGGGTGCTGCCGGTGTCGCGCACGGCCGCGGACAGGGTGTCCTCCATGACCGTCTTGTCCTCGGCGCCGAGGACGACCACGGCGGCGTCCTTCTCGCTCTCGTTGGCGATCACCAGCTCCGAGACGATGGCCGCGATCCGCGGCGACCACCCCAGGACGACGGTGTGCCCGGTCTCGAGGACGTCGGAGCGGCCCTTGCGCAGACCCTCGATGCGCTGGTCGACCCCGTTGGCGATCAGGCCGATCAGGCTGCCGGCGATGAAGATGCCGGCGAGGGTGACCACGAAGGAGAGCAGCCGGACCGGCCAGTCGGCGTCGCCGGCGAAGGTGCCGGCGTCGACCACGCGCAGCATCGCCTGCCAGATGCCCTCGACCGGGTTGGGCACCGGCGGGCCGCCGTTGATGCCGTCGACCCGGAACGCCCAGAAGATCACCCCGAAGACGACGAAGATCGCGAAGGTGAGGGCGGCCAGCCAGCCGATGACCACGGTCGGGCCCTTGGCCAGCGCGTTGTCGAACCGGTAGCGCAGCTTCTGGCCGGACGTCGGGTTCAGCTCCGGCCGCTGCCGGCGGACGGCGTGCGCCCCCGGGGCCGGGCGGGCCATGCGGCTGCGCCGGCTGACCGCCTTGCCCGGCCGCGCCGGCCGGTTCGCCGCGGTCCTGATCTCGCCCATGGTCCTGCTCCTCGTGCGCCCCCGACCGCCCGGCGGGCAGCGATCAGCGCACACCGTAGGGCCTCGGGGAGGCTTCGTTGCGGTACCGCGACGGCTCGTCGTCCCTGCTGGTGGGCCCGGCCGCGACCGGGCACGATCACCGGGACGACCCCTGGACCCGTGGAGCCCGAGATGACCGAGACCGACCGGATCCGCCCCGAGGTGGTCGACGCCATCGTGGTCGCGCTGACCACCACGGACCCCGCCGGCCTGCCCGCCGACGCCACCCGTGCGGAGAAGGACGCCGCCCAGGACCTCTTCTTCACCCGCACCGCGGCCGAGCGCGGGCTGCGCGACCGGCAGTCCCGCGCCTGGGAGCTGCTGCTCACCCGCAACTACGACGAGCCCCCGACCTGGGCGCGGCTGTTCGACGACCTCCCCGTCGGCGCCGAGACCGAGCTGGGCGAGCTGTACGACGCCCTGCCCGAGGGCGCGCAGGTCGAGTACGCCCGGCGCCACGGGGCGCCGGCCTCCTGACGCCGGTAGCGTCGCCCCGGTGACGACCCCCGCCGAGGTCGGGCCGGGGTACCGGGTGGCCGGCCGCTACCGCCTCGGCTCCCGCCTGGGTGGCGGTGGCATGGGCGCGGTCTGGCTGGGCACCGACGAGCGGCTGGGGCGGCAGGTCGCGGTCAAGCAGGTCGTGCTGCCGGTCGGCGTGTCCCCCGAGGTCGCCGCCGAGCAGCGCGCCCGCACGATGCGCGAGGGCCGGATCGCCGCGCGGGTCGCCCACCCGCACGCGATCAGCGTCTACGACGTGGTCGACGACGGCGGGTCGCCGTGGCTGGTCATGGAGTACCTGCCCTCGCGGAGCCTGGCGGCGGTGCTCTCCGACGACGGCGTGCTGCCGGTGCAGCAGGTCGCGCAGATCGGCGCCCAGCTGGCCGACGCGCTGGTGGCCACGCACGCGGCCGGGATCGTGCACCGCGACGTGAAGCCCGGCAACGTGCTCGTGGGGTCCGGCGACCGGCTCGAGGGCCTGGTGAAGATCACCGACTTCGGCATCTCGCACGCCACCGGCGACGTCCGGCTCACCCAGACCGGCATGGTCACCGGCACCCCGGCCTTCCTCTCCCCCGAGGTGGCCCGCGGCGAGGAGCCCGGCGCGGCCGGTGACGTGTGGTCGCTGGGCGCGACGCTGTTCACGGCGCTGGAGGGCGAACCGCCCTTCGGCAACGGCCGCAACTCCCTGGAGCTGCTGCACCGGGTGGCGGCCGGCCAGGCCGACCGGCCGGTCCGCTCCGGGGCGCTGACCCCCGTGCTCGAGGACATGCTCACCCCCGACCCCGCGGGCCGGCCGTCGATGGTCGAGGTGCGCGACGCCCTGGCCTCGATCGCCGCGGGCACCGACGGCGACGTGACCGCCGTCCTCACCGCCCGCACCCCGCTGCGCACCGTGCCCCCGCCGCCCCCGCACCCCACCCGCACCGACCTGCCGGCCGCTCCCCCGCCCCGCACCTCGGTGGCCCCGGCGCCGGCCCGGCGGCGGTCCCGGGCGCCGCTGGTCGCGGCCGCCGTCGTGCTGCTGCTGGCCTTCGCGGGCCTGGGCGTGTGGCTGGGGGTGCGCGACCAGGACGCCGGGACGACGGCCGCCCCCGCGACCACCACGGCGACGCGGGCCACCACCGAGACCCCGCCGGCCACCACGACGGGGACCACGACCGCGCAGACCACGACCGAGGCGCCCCCGACCACCACCGAGGCGCCCACCACCGAGCCCGACGTGGTCACCGCGGCCGAGGTGTCGCAGTTCGTCACCGACTACTACGCGATGCTGCCCGGCGACGCGAAGGACGCCTACGCCCTGACCGGCCCCACGCTGCAGGGGGTCGAGAGCCGCGGGGGCTACCAGTCGTTCTGGAAACGCTTCGACGACGTCGTGCTCGGCCCGGTGACCGCCACCGACGGCTCCCTGGTCGCCACCGCCCAGGTCACCTTCGTCGAGGACGGCGAGCAGCAGGTCGAGCAGCACCAGTTCACCCTGGTCGAGGGCGCCGACGGCACCCTGCTGATGGACAGCGACGTCGCCGTCTGACGCGTGATCACCCCGGGTCCGCTGCTGCCTCGACCGCGCGGAGACCGCGCTGGGCCCGGGCTGATCACGCGGCCGGGACGACGAGAGGGCGGCACCCCGACCCGGGGTGCCGCCCTCTCGTGCTGGCGGTGGCGGTGGGATTTGAACCCACGGAGGCTTTCACCTCACCCGCTTTCGAGGCGGGACCCTTCGGCCGCTCGGACACGCCACCGTCGACCAGCCTACAGGCCACGCCTCGAGGCGAAGAACTCCCTCAGCAGCGCGCCGCACTCGGCCTCGCGGACGCCGGCCACCACCTGCGGGCGGTGGTTGAGCCGCCGGTCCCGGACGACGTCCCAGAGCGAGCCGGCGGCACCCGCCTTGGGGTCGTGCGCGCCGTAGACCACCCGGTCCACCCGGGACAGGACGGCGGCCCCCGCGCACATCGTGCAGGGCTCCAGCGTCACCACCAGCGTCGCGCCGGTCAGCCGCCAGCCGTCGCCGTGCACCCGGGCGGCGGCGCGCAGGGCCAGCACCTCGGCGTGCGCGGTCGGGTCGCCGTGCTTCTCCCGCTCGTTGGCCGCCTCGGCCAGCACGGCACCGTCGGGCCCGAGGACGACGGCGCCGATCGGTGTGTCGCCCCACTCCCCCGCGGCGGCGGCCAGCTCCAGCGCCCGCCCCATGGCCTGCTCGGGGCTCACGACAGGTCGACCCCCGTGACCCGGGCCAGCTCGGCCAGCGCGTCGGCCGGGTCGACCACCTTGACCGTGTGCCAGCCCAGCTCGCGGGCGGGCTTCAGGTTGGGGCCCAGGTCGTCCAGGTAGACCACCTCGGCGTGGTCGATCGTCCGCCCCACCGCGGCCGACAACCGCTCCAGGGTGAGCGGGTAGATCGCCGGCTCGGGCTTGCGCACGCCCTCGACCGAGCTCTCGACGACGACGTCGAACAGCTCCACCAGCGACCCGTGCTCGCTCGCGGGGTCCATCGGCGCGGCGTTGTTGGTCAGCAGCGCGAGCGGCACCCCCGCCGTCCGCAGGGCCCGGATCGCGTGCACCACCTCGGGCCGCAGCGCGCCGTGCAGCGCGGCCAGCACCCGGGTGGCGTCGACGTCGTACCCAGCCGCGCGCGCCTCGGCCTCGAAGACCTCGACGAACCCGGCCCGGTCCAGCTCACTGCGCTCGAACCGGGCCCAGGCGTTGGTGTGCGGGTTCGTCGTGTTGAGCCGGGCCACGAGGCCGAGCGGCAGCCCGGCCGAGCGCTCGTAGTCGCCGAACGCGGCCAGCGGGCTGGTGCTGATCACCCCGCCCAGGTCGAGCACCACGGCGGTCACGCGCGCACCGCCGCGGCCAGCTCGGCGGCGAAGCCCAGGCGCTCGGCGATCGCGGCCACCATCTCGTCGGCCCACAGGTCGGCGGTCAGGATCTCCAGCAGCTCGGCCTCGGGCAGCCCGGCGTCGGCGAGGAGCGCGAGGTCGCCGGCCGGGTGCTCCTCCTCGTCGTCGGCGTCCACCTCGACGCCCTCGATGCCGTAGCGCTCGTGCACCTCGGCGGCCAGCAGGAACTCCGGCAGCGCGCCGTCGCTGATCATCGCCCGCACCATCCCGCCCGGGCCGTGGGTCAGCACCACGAAGTACAACCGGGTGTCGACGACGAACACGAACGGCCCCGGCCAGTCGCCGGTCAGCGCCTTCTCCAGCACCGGCAGCTCGGTGTCGGCGTGGTCGGCCAGCCGCCGCACCGACCACCCAGCACCGGCCCGCGCGACGAGCACGGCCCAGGACGCCAGCTGCTCGGTCATCGGACGCGCAGCAGGGTCAGGCCGTTGGCCAGCGGCAGCAGCACGGTGTCGAAGCGGTCGTCGGCGGCGAGTGCGGCGTTCAGCGCCGCGATCGCCCGGTCGTCGTCGTCCTGCGGGTCGAGCACCCGGCCGGCCCGCAGGGTGTTGTCCAGCACGAGCAGACCTCCGGGGTGCATGCGCGGGTGCAGGGCGTCGACGTACCCGGCGTACCCGGTCTTGTCGGCGTCGACGAAGGCCAGGTCGAACGTGGGGCGCACCGGCAGCGCGGCCAGCAGCTCGGCGGCCTCGCCGAGACGCAGCTCGATGCGCTCGGCGACCCCGGCGCGGGCCCAGTACCGGCGGGCGACGTCGGTCCAGTGCGCGTCGCGGTCCAGGCACAGCAGGCCGCCGTCCTCGGGCAGGCCGCGGGCGACGGCCAGCGCGCTCAGCCCGGTGAAGGTGCCGATCTCGACCGCCCAGCGGGCGCCGGCGATCCGGGTCAGCAGGGTCAGGAACGCGGCCTGCTCGGGGGCGACCTGGTACGTGGGGCGGCCGTCGCCGGCGGCGGTCATCGCGGCGGTCTCGGCCACCAGGTCGGCGACCACGTCGTCCGGCGGGTCGGTCGAGCGGCGGACGTGGTCCGCCAGCTCGGCGCTCAGGAGGAACGACTGGGGCGTCATGGGTGCGATCATGACCGACGTGCCCGAGCCCGACATCTCCCCGGAGCTGTTCGCGGCCCTGGCCGCCGACCCGCTGGCCGCCCAGCTGGGCATCCACCTGGAGCAGGTCGCGCCGGGGTACGCCCGGGCGACGATGACGGTGGGCCCGGCGCACCTCAACGCGGTCGGCACCGCGCACGGCGGCGCGACCATGGCGCTGCTGGACGTCGTGCACGCCGCGGTGAGCAACAGCCACGGCACCCTGGCCGTCGCGCAGGACGTGCACACCGAGTTCCTGGCCCCCGGCCGCCCCGGCGACGTGCTCACCGCCGTGGGCACCGAGGTGCACCGCAGCACCCGCACGGCGGTCTACCGGATCGAGGCGACGTCGGCCGACGGCCGGCTGGTGGCCACCGCGCTGGCCCGGGTCTTCCGGCTGGGCACCCCCTGGGCGCTGGAGGAGGACGTCGTCGCCATGGGCGCGCCGCCGCCGGTGCCGCCCACCATGCAGCTCTCGGTGGTCGAGCAGCCCCCGCCCTCCCCCGGCGAGGGCACCAACCCGGCCGGCCCCACGCCCGCCCCGGACGAGCTGCGGTGACCCTCCCGGTCCCCACGATGCAGGCGCCGCCGGTCGCGGTGGTCGGGCTGGGCCAGCTGGGCGGGTCGTTGGCCGCCGCGCTCGTGGCCGCCGGCCGGACCGTGACCGGCTGGGACACCGACCCCGCCGCCCGCGACGCCGCCGCGGCCCGGGGGGTGTCGATCGGGCGCGAGCTGTCCGGGGTGGTCGTGCTGGCCACCCCCATTCCGGCCCTGGCCTCCGCCCTGGAGGGCCTGGCCGTCGCCGACGACGCCACGATCACCGACCTGGGCTCGGTCAAGGCCCCGGTGCTGGCCGAGCTCGGTGCGCGGTTCGGCGGCCGGTTCGTCGGGGGGCACCCGATGTGCGGCACCGAGCGCAGCGGGCACGCCGCCACCGACCCCGAGCTGTTCCGCGGCGCCCGGTGGGCGGTGTGCCTGGAGCCGGGCACGGAGCTGCCGCGCTGGCTGCGGGTGGCCGAGGTCGCCCTCGCCGTCGGCGCCGTCGTCGTCCCGGTGACCGCCGCCGAGCACGACGCCGCGGTCGCCGCGATCAGCCACGTGCCGCACCTGCTCGCCGCCGCCCTCGCCGCCGCGGCCGCGGATGCCGGGCCGCTCGCCCTGGGCCTGGCCGCCGGCAGCTTCGCCAGCGGCACCCGGGTGATCGGCAGCGACCCCGCGTTCGTCACCGCGATGGTCGAGGGCAACGCCGCCCCGACCGCCGCCGCGCTGGCCGCCGTCCGGGCGCAGCTGGACCGCCCGTGGCCCGCGCTGGTCGAGGCCGGGCACGCCGTCCTCACCCGGCCGGTCGAGCGGCGCACGCTGCGGGTCCCGCTCGACCGCGCAGCCCTGCTGGCGCTGGGCCGCGCCGGCGGCACGGTCGACCGGCGGCTGGCCGCCTTCGTCGAGGCCTCCCTCCCCGCCTGACGGTTGCCCCGGCCACCGATCGGGCAGGGTCGGGGGACGTCGACGAACGAGGAGCACACCGTGAACGAGCAGGACATCCTGGGCCGCATCCACGAGCTGGTCGAGGAGGAGCACAAGCTCCGCGACAGCGCCGCCGAGCACGGGGACGACGAGCGCACCCGCATGGCCGAGCTCGAGCGGCACCTGGACCAGGCGTGGGACCTCCTCCGCCAGCGACGGGCGAAGAAGCAGTACGGCGAGGACCCCGACGAGGCGGCCGACCGGCCCGAGTCGCAGGTCGAGGGCTACCTGCAGTAGGTCAGCGGGGCGGGCGGGCCGCCGCGGCGACCCGGGTCAGGGCGTCGGTGACCGGTCCGGCCGCCGCGCCCAACGCCCCCAGCAGGTGGGCCAGCAGCTGGTCGTGGGTGCCGCCGGCCTGCACCAGGCGCTCGCGACCGCGCTCGGTGAGCCGGGCGCAGGTGGTGCGCCGGTCGGTGGCGCTGCGCTCACGGGTGACCCAGCCGTCCTCGGCCAGCCGGGCGAGCGCCTGGCCCACGCCCGCCGGCGACGACCCGACCTCGTCGGCCAGCCGGCCCACCGACGCCCGCTCGCCGTGCACCGCGTCGACCAGCCGCAGCAGCTGCAGGTCGGCCAGCGACACCCCGTGCTGGGCCCGGAGCGCGGTGTCCAGCCGCCGGCCCACCCGCTCGTGCACCTGACTGATCCGCAGCCAGGTCTCGGCGGCCCCGGGGCCGGCACCGGCCAGCCCGCGCAGGTCCCGGGGAGGTGCGGCGGCCGGACCCGGCGGTCGCCCGGCGTGCGCCGGCCGCGGGTTGCCGTGCCGGCCGTGCCGCTCGGTCACCCCGCCGCTCCTGCCTGGCCCGTGGGTGGCTCCCAGTCGTCGGCCCGCGGCCGGCGGGCGGCCGCGGTGGCCAGGGTGGTGGCCACGACCAGCAGGCCCAGGCCCGCCGCCATCAGCGGCCAGGGCGTGCGGCCGGCCGGGTCGGTCTCGGCGCGGGCGGCGACGTCGAGGGAGACCTCGGTGGCCGCGGCCGAGTCGGTGCCGACCATCCGCACGACGGCCGGCCCCAGCAGGACGTCCTGCGGGATCTGCACGACCGCCTCGACCCGGCCCTCGCCGTCGGCCGTGACCGTGGCCAGCGGGGTGGCGCTGCCGTCGAGGGTGACGGTGACCTGCTCGCCGGGGGCGAAGCCGCTGCCCCGGATGGTCAGCACGCTGCCCGGTGAGACCTGCCCGGTCGAGGTGGACCCGTCGACCGGGGGCTGGGTCGTCGTCCCGGTGGTGGCGGGGGGCGCGGTGGCGGTCGGAGCGCCGGTCGGCGACGTGCTCGGTCGGGTGCCCGGGGTGGTCGTGGGGGCCGAGGTGGTCGGCCGCGGGGTCGTGGTGGTCGGCGCCGTGGGCGGGGTGGTCGGCTGGCTGGTCGGCCCCGAGGTCGACGGCGGGACCGCGGTGGGCGACGTCGTCCCGGTGGGGGCCGTGACGGCGTCGCAGTCGGCCTGGCTGGGCCGCGGGTAGGTGCCCAGGTCGACGGCTGGCTCGGCACCCCCGGCCCCGGTGACCGCGACGGTCACGTCCACCACGGTGCCCCAGTCGACCTCGGCGCCCTCGAGCGTCGTCTGCTCGCCCGCGGCCAGCGTGGCCGGGGAGCCGGTGTCGGCGCCGTCGTACTGCAGCGCGACCGTGTGGTCGACGTCGCCGTTGGTGACCTGCACGCGGACGAAGCCGTCGGTGCAGTTGGGGCCGTGCACCACCCGCGCGGTGGGCCGGGCCGGGTCGACCAGGGCGGCGGACGTCGTACCGGTGGTCTCGGTCGGTTCACCGGTCGCCGGGGCGGCCAGCGCGGGGGCCGCGAGGACGACGCCGGCGACGAGCAGCACCAGGGTGACGGCCCCGCCGCCGAGCAGCGCAGGACGGCGTGCGGGGACCGCTCCCGTCGTCGCGCCGAGCACCCTGCACCTCCCACGAGTGATGAGCCGAGGTCAGGACCCTGCCTCCCCGGCCGGCCCATCATCCCTGGCCACCGGGGGCGCTTGTCGAGTCGATCCGCAGGTCCCGGGCGTGTCGGCGGCGTGTCCGGGGCCGCTGGGACCCCTGGGACGACGCCCCGGGTCGACCTCCCCGGGCTAGCGTCGCGGGATGGATGCAGGGGCGGGGACCGGACGGCGGCGGCAGGACGAGGTCTACCGGGCCGGGGTGTACGGCCGCCGTCCCCTCGTGCCGACCGTGCACACCGCGCTGGCCGCGGCCGCCCGCCGCACGCTGACCGACCGGGCGCTGGGCTACGTCGCCGGCGGGGCGGGCGGCGAGGCCACCGTGCGGGCCGACCGGGCCGCCTTCGACCGCTGGCAGGTGGTGCCGCGGGTGCTCCGCGACGTCAGCAGCCGGGACACGTCGGTCGAGCTGCTCGGACGACGGCTGCCCGCGCCGCTGCTGCTGGGCCCGGTCGGCGCGCTCGAGCTGGTGCACCGCGAGGCCGACCTGGCCGTCGCCCGCGCCGCGGCGGCGACCGGCATCCCGATGGTGTTCTCCAACCAGGCCTCGGTGCCGATGGAGACCACCGCGGCGGCGATGGGCGACAGCCCGCGGTGGATGCAGCTGTACTGGTCGACCTCCGACGAGCTGGTCACCAGCATGCTGCGCCGGGCCGAGGCCAGCGGGTGCGAGGCCATCGTGGTCACCCTGGACACCACGATGCTCGGCTGGCGGCCGCGCGACCTGGACCTCGGCCACCTGCCGTTCGCCCTGGGCAAGGGCATCGCGCAGTACACGTCGGACCCGGTGTTCCGCCGGCTGGTCGAGGAGCGGGCGGCCGCGGCGCCGCCCCGGGGGAAGCAGCCCCGGCCGACCCCGGCCGCCGTCCGGGCGCTGGTGGGCATGGCGAAGGCATGGCCGGGGTCGCTGGCCGAGAACCTGCGCTCGCCGCTCCCCCGGGCCGCGGTCGAGACCTTCCTGGCCATCTACTCCCGGCCCTCGATCACCTGGACCGACCTGGCCTGGCTGCGCGCGCAGACGACGCTGCCGCTGCTGCTCAAGGGCGTGCTGCACCCCGACGACGCCCGGCAGGCCCTGGACGCCGGTGTCGACGGCCTGGTCGTCAGCACCCACGGCGGCCGGCAGGTGGACCGCTCGATCGGCGCCCTCGACGCCCTGCCCGACGTGCTGGCCGCGGTCGAGGACCGGGTCCCGGTGCTGCTGGACTCCGGCGTGCGCAGCGGCGCCGACGTGCTGGTCGCGACCGCGCTGGGCGCCCGGGCCTGCCTGCTGGGCCGCTCCTACGTCTACGGGTTGGGCCTGGCCGGGGAGGCCGGCGTCCGGCAGGTGGTCGAGGACGTCGTGGGCGAGTTCGACCTCACGCTGGGGCTGACCGGGCACACCGCGGTGGACCAGCTCTCGCCCGACACGCTGCGCAGGGGTTGACGCAGCAGAGTGGCCTGGGTCACAGTGGTCGTGGGCGGGGCAGCCGGTGAGATGAATGGCTCCTCAGCACCACCGACGGAGACCGACCAACGCGGCCAGACCGCCAGGACCGGCGCCCCGCCCCACAGTCCCCGCCCGTTCTAGGGTGACGCCGTGACCACCACCGTGACCGTCCCCGGCGTCGAGTCCCCCGTCCCCACCGGCCTGCTCGTCGGTGGTGAGTGGCGCGCGGCGTCGGCCGGCGGGACGTTCGACGTGCTGGACCCGGCCGACGGGTCGGTGCTCGCCCAGGTCGCCGACGGGACGACCGACGACGTCACCGCCGCGGTCGACGCCGCCGCGGCCGCGCTGCCCGGGTTCGCCGCGACCGCGCCGCGCAAGCGGTCGGAGATGCTGCGGAAGGCCTTCGAGATCCTCGTCGAGCGCGGCGAGGAGTTCGCCCGGCTGATGTCGGCCGAGAACGGCAAGGCGCTGCCCGACGCCCGCGCCGAGCTCACCTACGCCGCCGAGTTCTTCCGCTGGTTCGCCGAGGAGGCCGTGCGCATCGACGGGGACTACCGGGTCGCCCCGGCCGGTGGCACCCGCACCGTGGTGACCCACCAGCCCGTCGGGGTCTGCCTGCTCGTGACGCCGTGGAACTTCCCGGCCGCGATGCTCACCCGCAAGCTCGGCCCCGCCATCGCCGCCGGCTGCACCAGCGTGGTGAAGCCCGCCGAGGACACCCCGCTCACCGCGCTGCTGCTGGCCCAGGTCCTCGCCGAGGCCGGGGTGCCCGACGGCGTGGTCAACGTCGTCCCCACCATGAACGCCGAGGACGTCGTGGCCACCGCGATGGCCGACCCCCGCACCCGCAAGGTCTCCTTCACCGGCTCCACCGAGGTCGGCAAGATCCTGCTCAAGCAGGCCGCCGACCAGGTGCTGGTCTCCTCCATGGAGCTCGGCGGCAACGCCCCGTTCATCGTGTGCGAGGACGCCGACCTCGACGCCGCCGTCGACGGCGCGATGCTGGCCAAGATGCGCAACGGCGGTGAGGCGTGCACCGCGGCCAACCGGTTCTACGTGCAGGCCGGCGTCGCCGCCGAGTTCGCCGAGAAGCTGGCCGCCCGCATGGGCGCGATGACCGTCGGGCGCGGCACCGACGAGGGCGTCACCCTCGGGCCGCTGGTCAACGAGGAGACCGTGGCCAAGGTCGACCGCATCGTGCGCTCGACCGTCGAGTCCGGCGCCCACGCGGTCACCGGCGGCACCCGCCCCGAGGGCGCGGGCTTCTTCTACCCGCCCACCGTGCTGGTCGACGTCCCCGCCGACGCCGCGGCGATGACCGAGGAGACCTTCGGCCCGGTCGCCCCGATCGCCACGTTCGACACCGACGAGCAGATGCTCGCCCTGGCCAACTCGACCCCTTTCGGCCTGGTCGCCTACGTCTACACCCGTGACCTGGCCCGCGGCCTGCGGCTGGCCGAGGCCCTGGAGTCCGGCATGGTCGGCATCAACCGCGGCGTCGTCTCCGACCCGGCGGCACCGTTCGGCGGGGTCAAGCAGTCCGGCCTGGGCCGCGAGGGCGGCCACGAGGGCATCGGCGAGTACCTCACGACGAAGTACGTCAGCTTCCCCCTCTGATCCCGGAACCCGCGGTTCCCGGGATCAGGGGACGGCGAGGGTCCAGGTGGTGGCGCCGGGGGCGGTGAGGGTCCAGCGCTCGCCCTCGGCCGGGTAGGCGCGGACGGTGTGCGCCGGCGCACCCGGGCGGTAGGCCTCGACGACGCTGCCGTCGACGAGCACCCTCCCCGGGCCGGCCGACTCGACCACGGTCCGCCCGCCCAGGGCCAGCGTGATCGGACCCGGCCCCTCGACCTCGAAGGCGTCGGGCAGGTCGCCGGTCACCTCCGCGCCGCGCAGGCCGAGCAGCTCGCGAGCGGGGGTCGAGACCAGCACGTCGCCGTCCAGGGTCAGCTCGCGGGGCAGGGTGAGGACGCCGGCCCACCCGGCCGCATCGGAGTCGGCCGCCGTCCGGCCGTGCTCCCACGACCAGCCCCACAGCAGCACGCGGTCGGGGCGCACGAGCACCTGCGGGGCGTAGAACGCGGGGCCGGTGTCCACCGTCGTCACCGTCTGCGGCACGAACGTCAGCCCGTCCCCCACCTGCAGGTCACCCAGCAGCGCCACCACCGGACCGGGGTCGGGCCGGCCGAACTCCTCGATCAGCGACAGCACGAGCACCCAGCGGCCGCCCAGCCGGACCAGCTGCGGGCACTCCCACACCGCCGCCGGCACCAGCTCGTCCGACGACGCGAGGACGACGCCGCGGTACGTCCAGTCCTCGAGGTCGTCGCACGACCACGCCAGGACGGCGCCCCGCCCGTCCTCGAGCCCGGCCCCCTGCAGGGCCCACCGGTGACCGTCGACCTCCAGCAGGAACGGGTCGCGCAGGTGCGCCACCCCGGGAGGCATGCCGGCGACCGCCGTCGTGCCCTGGGTCCACCCGCGCAGGTGGGCGTCGCCGCGGGCCAGCAGCACCGAGGAGCGGCCGTCGGGGTCCAGCACCGCGGAGTAGACGGCGGTCGGCGTGCCCCCGTCGTCGGTGACCACGCCCGACCAGCAGCCGAAGGCGTCCAGCTCACCCGGCCGGGGGGCCAGCGCCACCGGCTCCTCGGTCCAGGTCAGCAGGTCCGGCGAGCTGACGTGCCCCCAGTGGATGGCGGCGTGCCGGGCCGAGTGCGGGTGGAACTGGAAGAACACGTGCCACCGGCCGTCGGCGAAGGCCAACCCGTTGGGGTCGTTGAGCCAGCCGGTGGCCGGGCGGGGGTGGACGACGGGGAAGCTGCGGTCGGGCACGCGAGCATTCTCCCGGCCACACTGCAGCGGTGGAGCGCACCGAGCTGCTGGAGCTGGCGTTCCTGCTGTGGGGCGACGAGACCGAGGCCGAGGCCCGGGTCGCCGCCGTCCGGCGCCACCGGGGCACCGACACCGCCGTGCGGGCGCTGCTGGCCACGCGGACGCCGTCGATCGTGGCCGCCGCCGGCGCGGACCCGTGGTGGGTGTCCCCCGAGGTCGTCGCCCGGGGCCGGCGCACCGCCGAGGCGTTGGCCGGGCTCCCGCTGGCGCCGCGGGCCGCGGTCGTGCTGACCGGGCTCGGGCTCGCGGAACGCGACGAGCTGCCGGCGCGCTTCGGGCTCCCCGCCGCCGTCCCGGCGGTCCTGGGCTCTGACCCCGCCGGTGCGCTGGCCGACCGGCTGGCCGCCCGTCGTCCCCCCGCCCGGGACGACGACGAGGCCGCCGCCGACGCCCGGGCCGGCCGCCGCCGGTGGCTGCGCGGGGCGGGCGTCGCCACCGCGGTCGTGGCACTGGGCGCGACCGCCGCGCTGCTGCCCCGGTCGACCAGCTCGCCGGACGCCGCACCGGCGACCACGACCCCGGTCGGGCCGACGGCCGCGGTGGCCCGGTTGGCGTCGGTCGGCCCCGGGGACACCCCGGTCACGCTGGCGGCCGAGGTGGCCGTCGACGCAGCGGCGGCGTCCGCGGGCGTGCCGGCCGGCGAGCTGACCGGGAGCATCGTGTGGTCCGGTCGGTTCGACACCGGGGTGGCGGGCGTGGTGGACGCCGTCGTCGTCGCGGTGGTGCTGCCCGACGGGACCGAGGTGGCCAGCACCGCCTTCGCGCAGGGCCGGGAGAACCAGACCTTCCTGGTCGCACCCTGCGGGGTCCAGCCCCGCACGGTGGTGACGGCGGCCCGCTGCAGCACCGCCGACCCGGGCACGGGGACCGCCACCACCACGGTGCTGGTCACCGGCCTGACCGCCCCGGCCACCCTGGTGACGGCGGACGCCATCCCCCTGGCCACCCTCACCCCGGACGCGTCCGGCGCCACCACGGCACGCGACGACGCCGCGGCGGCCTCCGCCGTCCAGCTGGCCGACGACACCGTGGTCCCCGTCACCTCCCCGTGAACGTGATCATGGGGTTGTGCCCGTTCGACACGCTGCGATCGCGTGTCGAGCGGGCAACAACCCCATGATCATCGGGTGGAACGGTGCCGGCTACCCCTTGACGGAGCCCGCCGTCAGGCCGCGCACGAAGTAGCGCTGGAGGGAGAGGAACACCGCGATCGGGACCAGCATCGTGATGAGGCCGCCGGCGGTGAGCAGCTGCCAGCCCTGCCCCTGCTGGCCGAGCAGGCCGTTGAGGGCGATGGTCAACGGCTGGTTGGCGCCGGGGCCGATGAAGACCAGGGCGACGAGCAGGTCGTTCCACACCCAGAGGAACTGGAAGATCGCGAACGAGGCCAGCGCCGGGGTGGACATCGGGATGATCAGCCGCCAGAAGGTCTGGAAGTGGCTGGCGCCGTCGATCTTGGCCGACTCGATGACCTCCTTGGGCAGCGTCGACATGTAGTTGCGGATCAGGTAGACCGCCAGCGGCATGCCGAAGCCGATGTGCGCCAACCACACCGCGAGGAACGTGCCGTTGATGCCGAGGTCGCCGTAGAGCTTGAGCAGCGGCACCAGCGCGACCTGGTTGGGGATGACCAGCAGCGCCACGATCAGCACCAGCAGGACGTCGCGGCCCCAGAACTGCATGAAGCTGAACGCGTAGGCGGCGAACGCGGCGACCAGGATCGGGATGATCGTGGCCGGGATGCTGATCGCCAGGCTGTTGGCGAACGCCTCACCGAGGTCGGCCTGCGTGAAGGCCTGGCCGAAGTTCTCCAGCGTGAGCCGGGTCAGCGACGACGGGCTGGTGAACACGGTCCACCAACCGCTGTTGGTGGCGTCGTCCTGGGCCCGCACCGAGGTGATGAGCAGGCCGAGGACCGGGATGAACCAGCCCAGGCAGATCACCGCGAGCACGATCTTGACCCACAGCGAGGTGGGCTGGCTGCCGTCGTGCTTGCGGCCCTTCCTGGAGATCCAGGAGGTGCCCTTCTCGGAGACGACCTCGTCCCCGACGACGACGGGGGTGATCAGACCGGTGCCGGCACTCATCGCGCGGCCTCCTCACGACGGAACTGACGGACCTGGTAGATCATCACGGGCAGGATGACCAGGACGAGCATGACCACGATCGCCGCGGCGTAGCCGGCGTTGCGGTTGGTGAACAGCTGGTTGAAGAAGTCGACCGCGATGATGTTGGTGTTGTAGTTGCCGTTGGTCATCACGTAGACGATGTCGAAGGTCTTGAGCACCCCGATCAGCACCGTGATGAACACCGTGATGACCGTGGAGCGGATCTGCGGGACGGTGATCCGGAAGAAGATCGCCAGCTCGCTCGCGCCGTCCAGCCGCGCGGCCTCGAGGGTCTCGGTCGGCACACCCTTGATGGCCGCCGAGAGCAGCACCATCGCGAAGCCGGCCTGCGCCCACAGCAGGATCACCATGAGCAGGAACGAGTTCAGCCGGCCCGACGAGATGGTGAGCCAGCCGACGGGGTCACCACCCAGGGCGGTCTTGATGCCGTTGAGCAGCCCGATCTGGTCCTGGGTCGGCGGGTTGGCGGTGTAGACGAACCGCCAGATGGTGCCCGCGCCGACCGCGCTGATCGCCATGGGCAAGAAGATCACCGTCTTGGCGACCTTCTCGCCGCGCGGCTTCATCTTGTCGGCCAGCGTGGCGATCAGCAGACCCAGCACGATGGTCACGGCCGGGACGATGAGCACCCAGAGCAGGGTGTTGATCAGCGTGTTCTGGAACGAGGACGACGTCAGCAGGTCGGCGTAGTTGTCGAAGCCGACGAACGCGGTGGTGTTCCGGTTGGCGAAGCTGGCCACGAAGGTCTGGATCGCCGGGTAGATCAGGTAGAGGGCGATCGCGGCCAGGGCCGGGAGCAGGAAGAAGTAGGGCTTGACCTTCTCCTCGGCCCGGTCCGGCAGCAGCTCGGCGATCTTGTTGAGCAGGTAGTAGAGGACGACCGCACCGGCGACACCGGCGACGACCGCGATGAGGGCGTTGAGGATCGTGATGACCACGGCGTGCCTTCTGTCCGGGTGAGGTGGGTGCGGGGGCCGGGCGCGAGCGCGCCCGGCCCCCGGCGTGGTTCAGATCAGTTCGAGGGCCAGCTGGCCTCGATGTTGTCCAGCGCGGTCTGCTCGTCCTCCTGGTCGGAGATCCACGAGGTCATCTCCCGCCAGAAGGAGCCCGAGCCGACCTCGCCGGGCATCTGGTCGGAACCGTCGAACACGAAGGAGGTCGAGTCGTAGGCGATCTCGGCCATCTGGGTGGTCAGCGCGTTCGGGTAGTTCGAGGTGTCGAAGTCGGTGCGGGGCGAGATGAAGCCGTTGGCCTGCGCCCAGTCCTGGCCGAAGTCGGCCGAGGCCATGTACTGCATGATCTTCTGGCTGTCCTCGTCCTCGCCGCTGAAGAGCGCGGCGAGGTCGCCACCGCCGAGCACCGGCTTGTCGTCAGCGCTCTCACCCGGCATCGGGAAGACCCCGACCTGGTTGTCCAGGTCGGCCAGCACGCTGTCCGGGAAGCCGCCGTCGCGGGCGACGAAGTTGCCCTGCCGGTACATGTAGCAACCGGGCGGGGTGTCGAACATCGGGTTCGCCGCGGTGGCGAAGTTGCTGGTCGCGATCGAGCCCCGCCCACCGTTGACGTTGCCGTCGGTCAGCAGCAGCTGCGACATCGTGTCGGCGGCCTCGACGACACCGGCGTCGTTGAACGGCACCTCGTGCTGGACCCACTTGTTGTAGTAGTCGGCACCCTGCTGGATGAGGACCAGGTTCTCGATCCAGTCGGTGGCCGCCCAGCCGGTGGCCGCGGCCGACTCGATGCCGAAGCACCACGGGGTGGTGCCGCTGGACTTGATGGTGTCGGTGAGCGTCTGCAGGTCGTCGAGGGTCGACGGCGCCTGGTAACCCGCGGCGTCCCACGCCGGCTTCGGGTAGAAGACGATCGACTTGACGTTGATCGACATCGGGAACGCGTACTGCGTGCCGTCGACCTGGCCGGCGTCGACGGCCCCGGGGACCATCGCGTCGAGGTCGGCCGAGTCGACGACGTCGCCGAGGTCGGTGAGCTGGCCGTCCCGGGCGATGGAGGCCATGATCCCCGGCTGCGGGAAGATCGCGATGTCGGGCAGGTCGTTGCCGGCCACGCGGGTGTTGATCAGCGAGTTGAAGTCCGGGGTCGGGAAGAACTTCACGTCGATGTCGTTGGCGTCCGCGTAGGCCTGGATGTCGGCCTGGAACTGGTCCGACGAGCTGTCGGTGAAGCCGTACATGATCTCGACGGTGCCGTCGCTGGCCTGGTCGCCACCGCTGCCCCCGCCGCTGCCACCGCTCTGGCTCAGGCAGCCGGCGGTCAGCACCGCCACCGCTCCGAGGCTGAGGGTGGCCCCCACCGTGTTCTTGATCCGCATGCGAGCTCCTAGGAAGGCCGACCGGGGCACTGGGACGTCCCCGGTGGGGCACAGCGCCGTATGGCGTGTGTCACGGTGGGATTTCTGTCATGGAACTCCCAGCAGGTCAAGAGCCGGTCGACACGTCGATATGCAGCCGTGACCTGGCTCGCTACGGTGGGCGCCGTGACAGCACCGGAGGACGTCGAGGACGTCGCCCTCGGCGCGCTCGACAGCGCGCACCAGGTGGCCCTGCACGTGCTCCGGTTCGGCCCGCTGCCGCGCGGGGCGGTGGCCCGGGCCATGGGGCTGTCCGCCGGCAGCCTGACCCGGTTGAGCAAGCCGCTGATCGACGGCGGCCTGCTCGTGGAGACCGAGCCGGTCACCGACCCGGCCACCCGCCGACCCACCCGGCCGCTGGACGTCGCCGTCGCCGCGCACCGGTTCGTGGGCGTCGACGTCACCGGCACCGACGCCTGGGCCGTGCTGACCGACCTGCGGGTGAACGTGTCCGCGAGCGCCCGGGTGACGCTCGAGGGCACCACCCCGGCGCACATCGCGGACGCCGTGGCCTGGCTGGTGGCCGAGCTCGCCGACGGTCCGCCGGTCGGGATCGGGGTGGCCCTGGGCGGGCACGTCGACGCCGCCGGCCGCGTGGTGCACGCCGACTTCCTCGGCTGGCGCACCCCGGTCGACCTGGGCGGCCTGGTGGCCGAGCGCACCGGGGCCCCGGTCGTGGTCGGCAACGACCTGGCCTGCCTGACCCGCGCCGAGCACTGGTTCGGCCTGGGCCGCGAGCACCCCTCGTTCGCCGTGCTCACCGTGGGCGCCGGGGTGGGCTACGGCCTGGTCCTGGGGGACCGCGCGGTGCAGACCCCCGACACCAGCCTGCAGCTGCTCGGGCACCTGTCGCTGGACCGCAGCGGCCCGCGGTGCCCCGAGGGCCACCGGGGGTGCGCGAGCGCCCTGCTGACCACCACGGCGCTGCTGACGGCCGCCCACCTGGCGACCGGGACGCCGACCACCTGGCCGCAGCTGCTCGCGGACGCGGTCGACGGCGACGTGCGGGCCCGCCGGGTGCTGGACGACGCAGCCGGCCACCTGGGGCAGCTGGTGGCCGTGGTCGCCGGCACCACCGGGGTGACCCAGGTGCTGCTCGGCGGCGAGGGCGTGGACCTGGCGGTGGTCGGCCACGACAGCCTGCGCGCGGCGATCGACGAGCACCGCGATGCGCGGGCGCAGCAGGTCGAGCTGACCGTGCGGGACCATGACTTCCACGTGTGGGCCCGCGGCGCCGCCGGGGCCGCGGTCCACGACTTCACCAGCAGCCCCCGCTGGTTGACCGCCCCCTGACGGGGCGGTCAGCCGGCGTCGGTCATTCCGAGATGCGCTTGCCGGTCTCGGTGTTGAACACGTGGATCGACTCGGGGTCGACCTGCAGGTGCACGGTCTCGCCCTTCATGGGCACGTTGCGCCCGGGGATGCGCACGGTGATCAGCCGCTCGCGGCCGGCCTCGGTCTGCGCGCCGGGGAACGAGCCGTAGGCGAACGCGTCGCTGCCCAGCTCCTCGACCACGGTGACCTCGAACGGGATGCCGTTCTCGGCGGTGGTCAGCGAGGTGGCCTCGGGGCGGAAGCCGATCGTGGCCGTGGTCTGGTTCTGCGCCGACAGCGCCGAGACCGCCGAGCGGGGCAGCGGCACGGGCTTGCCGCCGACGGTGGCGCCCTCGCCGGTCAGCTGCACCTCCACCAGGTTCATGGCCGGGGAGCCGATGAAGCCGGCGACGAAGATGTTGTCGGGCTTGTCGTAGAGGTTGCGGGGGGTGTCGACCTGCTGCAGGAAGCCGTCCTTGAGCACGCACACCCGGTCGCCCATGGTCATGGCCTCGACCTGGTCGTGGGTGACGTAGACGGTGGTGGTGCCCAGCCGGCGCTGCAGCGCGGCGATCTCGGTGCGGGTCTGCACGCGCAGCTTGGCGTCCAGGTTCGACAGCGGCTCGTCCATCAGGAAGGCCTGCGGGTTGCGCACGATCGCCCGGCCCATGGCCACGCGCTGGCGCTGACCACCCGAGAGCGCCTTGGGCTTGCGGTCCAGGTACTGGGTCAGGTCCAGCACCTTGGCGGCGTCCTCGACGCGCTTGCGCATCTCCTCCTTGCCCATGCCGGAGATCTTCAGCGCGAAGCCCATGTTGTCCGCGACGGACATGTGCGGGTACAGCGCGTAGTTCTGGAACACCATCGCGATGTCCCGGTTCTTCGGCGGCACGTGGGTGACGTCCTTGTCCCCGATCCGGATGCTGCCGTCGGTGACGTCCTCGAGGCCGGCCAGCATGCGCAGCGACGTCGACTTGCCGCAGCCCGACGGACCGACCAGCACCAGGAACTCGCCGTCGGCGATGTCGAGGTCCAGCGCGTTGACCGAGGGCTTGTCGGCACCGGGGTACTGCAGGGTGGCCTTGTCGTAGGTGATGGCAGCCATCGCTCGGGCGGTCCTCTCTCAGGGCTGACGGTGGTCCGGACCCCGAGCACGCACGTGGCCGGGGGGTGTGACTGCTGACACTCGCATGGTTGCGCGGCGAGCACCATAGCCCTACGCCCCGTAGCGCTGAATCCGTTATGCAGTGGGCGACCGATCGGCGTCCAGGTGCCACCAGACGACCGACGCGGGCCGGCGGTCCGGGCCGGGCAACCCCAGCTCGGCGAGCACCGCACCGGTGGCCCGGGCGGGGACGACGGCGGCCGGCGCGGCATCGGGCCGGATGCGGGTGACGGCGAACTCCGCGTCGGGCACCAGCCCCGGCACCCGCACCCGCGGCGGGGCGTGCACGGCGTCGTCGTGCTGCACGCAGGCCACCAGGGCCGAGCGGCCGTCGGGGGCCACCACCCCGTGCACCCAGACCGCGGGCTCCGGCGAGTCCACCCGGAACACCCGCCCCGAGTGCAGCAGGTCGCGGTGCTGCCGGAAGGCGGCGATCCACTCCGCGAGCACGGCCCGATCGGCGTCGTCGGCGGTGGTGAGGTCCCACTCGATGCCGAACGAGCCGGCGAACGCCGTGCCGGCGCGGAAGTCCAGGGACAGCCCGCGGTGGGTCTGCTCGGAGACCGGCGCCGAGACGTGCGCGCCCAGGTACTCGGGGGCCACGAGCTGGCCGGTCCAGCGCTGGATGGACTGCCGGGCCAGCGCGTCGTTCTGGTCGGAGGTCCACACCCGTTGGGTGCGCTCGAGCACGCCGAGGTCGATCCGCCCGCCGCCGGAGGCGCAGCTCTCCCACTCGACGTCGGGGAACCGCTCGGCCAGGGCGTCGAGCAGCCGGTAGAAGGCCGTGGTGCGGGCCCGGACGCCGGGTCGGCCGCCGACCGCCGAGCTGCCGGCGTCGACCAGGTCGCGGTTGTGGTCCCACTTCACGTAGTCGACGCGGACGTCGGTGAGCACCTGGGTCATCTGCTCGAGGACGTGGTCGAAGGCACCGGGGACGGCGAGGTCGAGCACCTGCTGGAACCGCTGCTCGGGGGGTGTGCGCCCACCGGTGGCCAGGATCCAGTCGGGGTGGGCGCGGAACAGGTCGGAGTCGGCGTTGACCATCTCGGGCTCGAACCACAGCCCGAACTGCATGCCGCGTGCACGGACGTGGTCGGCCAGCGGGGCCAGCCCGTGCGGCCAGACGTCGGCCGCCACCACCCAGTCGCCCAGGCCGGCGTGGTCGTCGCGGCGGGCGCCGAACCAGCCGTCGTCCAGCACGAACCGCTCGACCCCGATCTCGGCGGCGAGGTCGGCCAGTCGGGTGAGCCGGTCGAGGTCGTGGTCGAACCAGACCGCCTCCCACACGTTCAGCGTCACCGGGCGCGGGGCGTCGGGGTGCGCGGGCAGCGAGCGCTGCCAGGTGTGCGCGGCGGCGGCCAGCCCGTCCAGGCCCTCGGCGGTGGCCCAGGCGTGCAGCCACGGGGTGTCGTAGCACTCCCCCGGGGCCAGCTCGACCTCGCCGGGCAGCAGGAACTCCCCGCCGCCGACGGTCAGCGTGCTCGGCGACAGCCCGTGCGGCGGGGTCCGCTCGAGGCGGTGCACGGTGCCCCCGCTCCACGCGACGTGCACGCCCCAGACCTCGCCGGCGGCGAACCCGAAGCCGGCCGGGCCGGCGGCCAGCACGGTGGCGGAGTCGTGCCCGCTGACGCCGGTGCGGCTCTCGCGCAGCCAGAGGCCGTCGTCGACCGGCCGCCGCTGGGGCACCCGCTCGCGGCACCACCGGCCGGTCAGGTCGAAGGACTCGGTCGCCCGGTCGGGCAGCGGCAGCACGACCTCGAGGGCCTGCAGCTGGTAGGGCGTCGTCCCGGTGTTGGTGACCCGGTGGCGGACCCGCAGACCCCCGCCGGCGAGGGCCTCGACCTCGGTGCGCAGGGCGAGCCCGGCGACGTCGTCCACCGCCTGCACCACCGCGCCGTCGGGGCCGGCCTCGACCGAGGTGGGCACGAACGCCGGCGACCACGCCGCGGGCTCCCCCGCGGCCCGGTGCCCGGTCAACCCGGGTCGCCCGGGCCAGGCGCGCGCACCCTCGGGCAGCAGCGGGACACCGACCAGGCCACGCCGGGCGCCGTCGGAGGCGGGCGGGCCGGTGAACAGGTCGACGTCGCCCCCGGCCAGCCCGGTGGCCAGCGCCGGCGTGAGCACGCCCCACCAGCCCACGACCGGCAGCTCCCCGTCGCGTTCCAGGAGGACCAGGCCGGTGCCGCCGGGGCGCCCGACGACGTGCACACGGTGTGTGGAGGGGGTCACGCTGGACATTCTGCTGCAGAACCCCCGTCGCACAGGAAGCACCCTGCTGACCATTCCGCGGTGTCCCCGGGTCTGGCAGGATCCGGCCGGTGCGGAGCCGGGTGACGTTGGCCGACGTCGCGGCCCGCGCCGGCACGTCGAAGACCACGGCGCACTACGTGCTGAACGGCCGCGACCAGGAAATGCGGATCTCCGAGGACGCCCGGCAGCGGGTGCTGGCCGCCGCCGGCGAGCTGGGCTACCGGCCCAACCTCATGGCCCGGGGGCTGCGCACCGACGTCACCCGAACGATCGCGCTGATCACCGACACGGTGGCCAGCGGCCAGTTCGCCGGGCAGCTCGTCTACGGCAGCCTCGAGGCGGCCGCCCGGCACGGCCACCTGCTGTTCGTCTGCGAGACCGACGACGACCCCGAGATCGAGACGCGCCTGGTCGAGGAGCTGCTGGACCGCCGGGTCGACGCCTTCCTGCTGGCGACGTCGTCGACCCGCGAGGTGGAGATCCCGCCGGCGCTGGAGAAGAGCCGGCTGGTGCTGCTCAACTGCCGGGCACCGCACACCGGCGTGCCCAGCGTGCGCCCGGACGAGGTGCAGGCCGGGCACGACGCCGTCCAGGTGCTCCTGGACGCCGGCCACCGCGACGGCATCTGGGTGGTGGGCGAGGCCGGCGAGCACGTGGTGGCCGGGCGGGAGCGGCGGGCCGGAATGCGGCGGGCCCTCACCGCGGCCGGGGTCGAGCTGGCCGGGCGGGTCGAGTGCCACTGGTGGCCGGAGTCCGCCTTCGAGGCGGTCGACGCCTGGCTGGCCGCGGGCACCCGCCCGCGCGCGCTGGTCTGCCTCAACGACCGGGTGGCGATGGGCGCCTACCAGGCGCTGGCCCGGCACGGCCTGCGGATCCCGGACGACGTCTCGGTGGTCTCCTTCGACGACTCCGACCTGGCCTCGTGGCTGCAGCCGCAGCTGACCAGCATCGCCATCCCGCACTACGAGCTGGCCACCCGGGCGGTGGACCTCCTGCTGGCCGACCCGGTCGCCGAGTTCGCCGAGCACCGCGTCCCCATGCCCGTGCGCCTGCGCGACTCGGTGGCCCCGCCCGCCTGACCCCGGGAACCGCGGTTTCCGGCATCGTCAGCGCGGGAGGAGGGCCCCCGGGGTGGTGAGCTCGACGGGGCGGGCGGCCAGCACGGTGTCCAGGTAGGACGCGGCCGCGACCGTCGTCCCCACGTCGGCGCCGGCGGCCTCCGAGAGGAACCAGCGGTGCTCGAGGATCTGGTGGAAGACCTCGGCCGGCTCCAGCCGGCCCCGCAGGTGGGCGGGGACGGCGTCCACGACGGGCAGGTACTTCTCGGTGACCCAGCGGTGGCCGGCCATCGCCTCGCTCACCGGTCCGCCCTCGACGGACTCGAGGTAGGCGCGGTAGCTGCGCAGGTCGCCCAGCAGCCGGCGCGCCTGGTTCTCCGAGACCTCGAGACCGGTGAGCCGGAACAGCTCGTGCCGGTGCGCCCCGGGCAGGGCCACCCGCGGCTGCACGCGCAGGTCGAACCCGTCGCCGCCGCCGACCAGCTCGACCTCGCCGGCGTCGAAGCCGAGGTCACCCAGCCGCTGCAGGCGCGCGGCCACGCGCCAGCGCTGCTCGCCCCGACCCACGGTCTCGTGCGCGGTCACCTCGCCCCAGAGGGCCTCGTAGCGGTGCCGCACGCTCACCGCCAGCTCCACCGGGTCGATGGTGCGCGGCAGCAGGCCGCCGAACTCGAGGTCCATCAGCTCGGCGCCCACGCGGTCGACGGCGAGGTCGACGTCGTAGCCGCGCTGGCCGTCGGTGAGCCGCGGGTGCCGCTCGACGGTCTCGGCGTCGACCAGGTGGGCGGTCAGAGCGCCGGCGTCGGGCCGGATGAGGGTGTTGGACAGCGAGCAGTCGCCCCAGAAGACCCCGGCCAGGTGCAGCCGCACCAGCAGGACGACGAGGGTGTCGACCAGCTGCTCGGCGGAGTGGTCGGTGCGTGGGCCGGAGAACAGGAACCGGTAGGGCAGCGAGTACTCGAGGAACCGGGTGACCAGGATGGCCGGCAGGTCGCCCGGCCGGTCGACGCAGATGCCCAGCACGCTCACGGTGGGCATGCCCTCGGCCTCGAGGTCGCCGAGCACGGCGTACTCGTGGCGGGCCAGCCGCTCGTCGATCTCCTTGAGCGCGTAGACCCGGCCCTCGGCCGCCACGAACCGGACGACGTGCCGGGAGAGCCCGCGCGAGGGGACGTCGAGCAGCCACTCGTCGTCCCAGTCGGCGAGCGGGAGCTCCCAGGGCAGCGCGAGGAGCGTGGCGCCCTCGGTGGCCGGGGGGCGGAACAGGAACCGCATGGTCTCTCCGTCGGGCGGGGAAGAAGTGGTCCCGGCTCCGGCGACGGTGCATCCATGGTCGCAGCTCCGGCAGGACGGGGCCGTCCCACCCGGATGATCGGTGTGTCACGTGCCGACCTTGAACAGACGACGGCCCCCGCGCTCACGGGGAGCGGCGGGGGCCGGCGGCTGTCTCAACCAGACGTGCACCCGAAGGGATTCGAACCCCTAACCTTCTGATCCGTAGTCAGATGCTCTATCCGTTGAGCTACGGGTGCGTGTGTTCATTTGTGTTGCGCGGAGGCTCCGGGATTTGAACCCGGGATGGGCCAAAACCCAAACCGCATTAGCAGTGCGGCGCCATAGACCGGACTAGGCGAAGCCTCCCGGGCCGCCAGGTTCCCCCGGAAGCACCGAGGAGGAAGACTACCAGCGCCTCCTCCCCGGTGCGGCCAGGGGGTCTCAGGCCAGCGCGACGGCGCGTCGTCCGGGCAGCAGGGTGACCACGACGGCCAGCGCGGCCGCGGCCGTGGCCAGCACCAACGCACCGCCCACCCCGTACGAGGTCTCCACGAGCGCCCCGCCGATCGCGGCCCCGACCGCCGACGCGCCGAACGCGATCGTCGACAGCCACGTGAAGGCCTCGGTGGTGGCGTCGGCCGGTGCGATGGAGCCCACCAGCGAGCTCTGCACGGTCAGCGTGGGGGCGATCGCCGTGCCGCCCAGGAACAGCAGCGCCCCGAGCAGCAGCGGGCTGGACACGGCGGCCAGCGGGAGCATGCCGATCGTCGTCCCCAGCAGGCCCCAGCGGTAGAGCCGCGGGAGGGACGTCGACAGCACCCGGGCGCCGAACCACAGCCCGCCGGCGACCGAGCCGAGCGACCACACGCCCAGCAGGACGCCGGACAGCCCGGGCGACCCGGCCGCGTCGGCGAACGCCGGGACGCCGACCTCGATCGCGCCGAAGCCGAGCATCAGCGCGGTGCCGCTGACCAGCACGCGCGGCATGCCGGGCACGGTGACGGTGCTGAGGAGGCTCTTCTGGACGGCGACCGCGGGCCGCCAGGCGCGCATGGCACCGGAGAACGCCAGGCCCAGCGTGCCGACGACGGTGCACACCCCGGCCAGGGCGATGGCGGCGACCGGGCTGGCCAGCAGGGTCAGCGTGGCCACCGTGGTGGGGCCGGCGACGAAGACCAGCTCGGTGGTGGTGGCGTCCAGGGCGTAGGCGGTGGGCCGCACGCGGGGGTCGACCCGCGACCACAGGGCGCGCACCGTGCCGCTGACCAGCGGGGTGCTCAGACCGGCCGCGGCCGAGGCGCCGAGGATCACCGCGGTGTTCGTCGAGGTGAGCACGGCGGCGGCCAGCACGGCCAGCAGCAGCGGGTAGGTGACCGACTGGGCGAGCAGGACCAGCCGGGGTCCGCGACGATCGGCCAGTCGCCCCAGCACCGGGGCCATCGCGGCCATCGCGATGCCGTAGGTGGCCGAGGCCAGGCCGGCGACGGCGTAGGAGCCGGTCTGCTGCTGCACCAGCAGCAGGAGGGCGAGGGGGACCATGGCGGACGGCAACCGGCCGGCGAAACCGGCGACGAGCAGCACCGGCGCGGAGGGAAGCCGCCACACGGTGAGGTACTGACGCATGACGGAGCTCACTTCGAACGATCTGGGAGGGGAATCGTAGGGTGCCAACCTCGGTTAGGTCCCTACGCATTCCCGACGGTACGAGACCACCCGTAGGGAGTCAAAGCCATATGACCGCCTACACCCGGCCGGAGGTGTGAGATGGACTACGACGACTACGGGTCCAACGCCGTCGAGCTGGCGGTCGACCTCGCCAACGCCGACCGCGCCGACCCGGGGTGGGCGTCGGCGTTCTGCGCCGAGCACCACGAGTGGTTCACCGACGGCACCGCCCTGGAGCTGTCGGGCAAGCAGGCCAGGGCCGCCGGTGCCACGGCCGACCTGGTGCGCGCGGTGGCCGTGGCCGACTCGCAGGCGCAGGTGATGGAGCGGCTCAACGCCCTGCTCGCCCTGGCCACCCCGAGGCCGTACGCCACCGACCACGACGGCGAGCTGCACCTGCACTACGCCGCCCCCGAGGCCGGGGCCCTCGAGCAGCTGACCACCACGGTGGCCATGGGGTTGTCGCAGGTGGTGGTGCAGCACGGCTGGCAGCGGGTGGGCGTCTGCGCGGCCGAGGGCTGCGGCAACGTCTACCTGGACACCTCGCGCAACGCCAGCCGGCGCTACTGCTCGAACACCTGCTCGTCCCGCTCGACGGTCGCGGCGTACCGCGCCCGCCAGAAGAGCTAGACCAGGCCGGCGCGGACGGCGGCGACGCGGCGGCGGACGGTGGTGCGGCGAGCGCTGACCGCGGCGGTGCCGGCCACCCCGAACCCGAGGACGACGACGGCGCCCAGCGCGTAGACCGCCGCGGCGTCGGGCAGCGGCGTGGACGCCGAGGCCGGGTCGATCCGGTCGGCCCGCACCGAGAGGGTGGCCACGGCGTCCTCCACCGGGGCGGCGGCCTGCTCGACGGCGGCCAGCGCGGCGGCGGCCCGGTCGACCGAGACGCCGGCGGCGGCCACCACCTGCTGGGCGTAGGCGGTCTGCTCGGCGACCCCCGCGGCGGTCTGCGGCAGCGCGAGCACCTGGTCGCGGGCGGTCGCAGCGGCGTCCCGGGAGTCCTGGGCGGCGGCCAGCGAGGCGGTGACGGCCGCCACCTGGTCCGCGACCAGCTGCTGCACGGTGCGGGCCTCGGCGAGCGCGGCGGCGACGGTGTCCACGGGGGCGGACAGGTCGACCACGGCGGCCCGGTTGGCCCGGGTGACGTAGCCGCCGACCAGCAGCTGCCCGGCCTCGGCCTCGGCGGCGGACCCGGCGGCGTCGCGGGCGGCCGACGCGGCACCGGCGGCCAGCGCGGTGGCGGTCGCCGCCTCGGCGGAGCCGCCCGTGGTGGGCTGCACCGGGAGGTCGGCGTCGACGGTGGTGGTGACCCGCGGCCTCGGCCGCGAGGAACTGGTCGAGGGTGCCGCGGCGACGGGGGCCGAGGTCGGCGCGGCCGAGGTCGGCACGGCCACCGGCTCGGGGGCAGGCACCGGGGCCGGGTCGACCGTGGGCACCGGGGCCTGGGTGGGCGTCGGGGCGACCGTGGACGGCGGGGCCGGGTCCGTCGTCGGCGCGCTGCTGGTGGGCGCGGCCGAGGTCGGTGCGGCGCTGGTCGACGACGCCGCGGGGTCCGCTGCGGCAGGGCCGGCGACGGCGACGGCGCCGACCAGGGCGGCGGCGAGCAGGGGCAGCAGGCGGAGGCGGGTGCGCACGGGAATCCCTCGATCAGGTGGCGTTCGGTACTCCCGCCACATCGACCCGCGGCCCGCCCGCCCTCACCCCCACGGGTGCGATCTCACCCCGACGGGTGGGGCCGGTTAGCGTCCGCACCCGTGGCCCTCTCCCGCTCCGCCGCCCGCCGGTTCGACGCCCGCCTGCAGGCCCGGGTCGGCCGGCTGCCGGCCACGCCCCTGGACGGCGCGCTCCGCCGGCTGTCCGAGGCGGCCGACCACGGCAAGCTCTGGCTGGGGGTCGGGCTCGTGCTCGGCGCCAAGAAGGGCGCCCCGCGGCGGGCCGCCGTCCGCGGGGTGGGCTCGTTGCTGGTGTCCAGCGCGCTGGTGAACGTCGTCCTCAAGCCGTTGTTCGGCCGGGTGCGGCCCGACGCGGCCGCGGTCACCCAGGGCCGCGCCCTGGACCGGTCGCTGCACACGCTGTCCTTCCCGAGCGGGCACTCGGCGTCGGCGGCCGCGTTCGCGACCGGCGTGGCGCTGGAGAGCCCGCTGGCCGGTGCACTGGTGGCCCCGGTCGCGCTGGGTGTCGGGTACTCGCGGGTGCACGTCGGCGTGCACTACCCCGGGGACGTCGTCGCCGGGATGGCGGTCGGCGCGGCGGTCGCCGCGGCCACGCAGCACTGGTGGCGGGTCCGGCCGACGACCCCGGCGGAGGTGCGGACGACGGAGCGCGCACCTGCCCTGCCCGGGGGTGCCGGCCTGCACGTGGCGGTGAACCCGCGCTCGGGCGACCAGGACTACGACCCCGCCGCGGACATCGCCGCGCTGCTGCCGGGCGCCGTGGTCACCGACATCGACGACGAGCACTCGGTCACCGACCTGCTCGAGCAGGCCGTGCGGGGCGGCGCGCGGGCCCTGGGGGTGGCCGGCGGCGACGGCTCGGTGGCCGCGGCGGCCGCAGTGGCGCTCGAGCACGGGTTGCCGCTGGCGGTGCTGCCGGCGGGCACGCTGAACCACTTCGCCCGGGACGTCGGGGTGGCCACGCCGGCCGAGGCGGCGCGGGCGGTCGAGGCCGGCGACGGCGTGCTGGTGGACGTCGCGGCGGTCAACGGCACCCCGTTCCTGAACACCGCGAGCATCGGCAGCTACCCGGAGATGGTCCGCCGGCGGGACACGATGTCGGGGAAGCTCGGCAAGTGGCTGGCGCTCACGGTGGCCGCCGGGCAGGTGCTGCGGCACGGCTCGCCGGTCGAGCTCGACCTCGACGGCCGCCGGGTCAGCGCCTGGATCCTGTTCGTCGGCAACGGGGTGTACAGCCCGCGCGGGCTCTCCCCCGCGTGGCGGCCCTCCCTGGAGGACGGCCTGCTCGACGTCCAGTACCTGCGGGCCGACCTGCGGTTCGGTCGCACCCGGGCGGTGCTGGCGACGCTGCTGGGGGTCAGCGAGCACAGCCGCTCGTACCGGCAGTTCCAGGTGCGGGAGCTGCGGGTGGTCTCGCGCTCGGGCCCGCAGCCGGTGGCCTACGACGGCGAGACCGGCGACCCGCGGACGGAGTTCGTGTTCACCAAGCGCCGGCGCCTGGTCGTCTACTGCACCCGCTGAACCCCGCTCCCGGGAACCGCGGTTCTCGGAGACGTGTCGTGCGCGACCCTTTCCCGGAGACCGCGGTTTCTGGGCGGAGGTATCCGGCGGACCAGGACGGCGAGCAGCGTGAGCGCGGTCAGCGCCTCGCCCAGCTCCTCGACGAAGGTGGCCGCGGCCACCGGGAGCGGGCGGGGGTCGGCGAGCACCACGGACCCGGTGAGGACGTCGAGCCCCAGCGCCGCCAGTGCGTACACGGCCAGGGCGAGGACGACGGCCCGAGCGCCCGGCACCCGCCACACCCGGCCGAGCACCCCGAGCACCGGCAGGCCCACCGCGCTGGCCAGGCTGCCGACGGCGAGGGTGTACCCGGCGCCGTCCCACCCCTCGAGCACCGAGTGCGCGCTGACCAGCTTCGCGAACACCAGCCCGACCCCGATCAGCGCGACCGCCAGCCACCACAGCGCGTGCCGGCCGCGCGAGCGGGCGACCGCCCGCACCGCGCAGACCGTCGCGGCGACGAACAACGAGGTGGTGTAGAGCCGCGGCAGACCACCGACGGCGTCCAGGTCGAAGATCCACTCGGCGCCGCCCAGCGAGCAGGGGCCGACCGTGCACCGCCACCGGACCAGGAACCCCAGGCCGAACAGGCCCAGCGCCAACCCGGCCAGCGCCCACAGCCAGGTGTCGTCGCGCACCCGGGTGGGGGTGGGCGGGGCGGTGAGCACCGACCCAGTGTCCCGGAGAACTGTGACAACTGGCTGACAGCAGGCGCGGGGAGTCCGGCATCACTACGGTCGCGGTGAGGGTTCGCCGTGCGACCGATCGGGCACGGCACCCGCCGACGCCGTCGATGGAAGAGGTACTCCCCCATGCTGGTCCGCCGGATCGCCCGCCCCCTGCTCGCCGCCTCGTTCGTGTACGGCGGCATCAGCACCCTGCGCGACCCCCAGAGCCGGGTGCCCGGGGCCACGAAGGTCGTGGACCAGATCGCCCAGGTCGCCGACGAGCAGCTGCCCGTCGAGGTGTCCCGCGACGTCGAGCAGTGGGTGAAGATCGACGCCGGGGTCAAGGTCGGCGCCGGGGTGCTGTTCGCCCTCGGCCGCTTCCCCCGCCTCTCGGCCCTCGCGCTGGCCGGCTCGGTCGTGCCCACGACCCTGGCCGGGCACCGCTTCTGGGAGGACTCCGACCCCGAGAAGAAGTTCAGCAACCAGGCGCACTTCCTGAAGAACGCCGGGCTGCTGGGCGGGCTGCTGCTCGCCGCCGTCGACACCGAGGGCAAGCCCTCGACCGGCTGGCGGGTGCGCCGGGCCGGCGACAAGGCCATCGCGAAGGCCGAGGCGCGCTACGAGAAGGCCGCCAAGAAGGCCGAGAAGGCGCAGAAGAAGGCCAGCCGCGGCCGCACCCAGCGCAAGCTGAAGAAGCAGGCCAAGAAGGTCGGCAAGGAGATCGGCCTCTCGTGACCCCCGCGGACGCGCTCCGGAGGATCGCGTTCCTCCTGGAGCGCGCCCGCGAACCCACCTACCGGGTGTCGGCCTTCCGCACGGCCGCGCACGTGGTCGAGGGGTTGTCCGACGCCGAGCTCGAGCGGCGGATCCGCACGAGGACCCTCACCGACCTCAAGGGCATCGGGGCGAAGACGGCGACCGTCGTGCTGCAGGCGCACGCCGGTGACGAGCCCGACTACCTCGCCGACCTCAAGGCCCAGCACCCGCCCACCGCGCTCGAGGGCGCCGCGGGCGAGCTGCGCAACGCGCTGCGGGGCGACCTGCACACGCACTCCGAGTGGTCCGACGGCGGCAGCCCCATCCGCGAGATGGCGCTGGCCGCGATCGGCATCGGCCACGAGTACCTGGCGCTGACCGACCACTCCCCCCGGCTGACGGTGGCCAACGGGTTGAGCGCCGAGCGGCTGGCCCGGCAGCTGGACGTCGTGGCCGAGCTGAACGCCGAGCTGGCCCCGTTCCGCATCCTCACCGGCATCGAGTGCGACATCAACGCCGACGGCACCCTCGACCAGACCGACGAGCTGCTGGCCCGGGTCGACGTCGTGGTGGCCAGCGTGCACTCCGAGCTGCGCGCCCCGGCGTCGCAGATGACCCCGCGCATGCTGGCCGCCGTCGAGAACCCGCACACCGACGTCCTCGGGCACTGCACCGGGCGGCTGCTGGTCGAGCGCACCCAGCGCGGCGGCAAGCAGCAGAAGCCGCGCCCCGAGAGCGAGTTCGACGCCGAGGCGGTGTTCCGCGCCTGCGTCGAGCACGGCACCGCCGTCGAGATCAACTCCCGCCCCGAGCGGCTGGACCCGCCGAGCCGGCTGCTGCAGCTGGCCGCCGACCTCGGCTGCGAGTTCGCGATCGACACCGACGCGCACGCGCCGGGTCAGCTGGACTGGCAGGGCGCGGGCTGCGAGAAGGCCGCCGTCGCCGGCATCACCGCCGACCGGGTGATCAACACCCGCACCGCCGACGACCTGCTGACCCGCTCGGAGGGGTGACGCCTCCTCCGCCGCACCCGGTCCAGGCGCTAGCGTGGCCCGCCGGTGGGTGTCCACCGGCGACGGAGGTGCACAGGTGGCGCGGCTGCGCGGAGTGCTCGCCCGCATCCCGCGGCGCGGGGGCAACCTGGCGATCAACCAGGTGCTCTCCGGCGGCAGCAACATCCTCGCCCTGGGCGGGGCCAGCCTGACCCTGTCGGGGGCCGGCTTCGACCGGTTCGCGCTCCAGCAGACCTTCTTCTTCCTCGCGCTGACCCTGGGCCGCTGCGTCTACGAGGGCGGGCTCGCCGTCCAGCGGGAGGTCGGTCGCGCCGTCCTGCCCCGGTCGTGGGCCCTGACCGTCGCCCCCGTGCTCGGCACCGCGGTCGCCCTGGTCGCGGCGGGGGTCACCCTCCTCGACGACCCCCGGGCGGCCGTCGCGACGGTGGCCCTGATGGTCGCCGTGGGCATCGCCGTCTGCGCGCAGGACGCGTTGCGCTACCACCTGATCAGCCGGGAACGGTGGCGCGAGGTCAACCTCGCCGACGGCGTGTGGCTGCTCGGCGTCGTCGTCCTGCTGGCCGTCGGCACCGGGTCGGCGGAGCTGTTCCTGCTCGGCTGGGGCGCGTCGGCGCTGGTGTCGGCGGGCTGCGCCTGGATCGCCACGGCGGCCCCCGGCGGCCCGGACCGGCAGGTCACCTTCCGGGAGGCCTGGCGCCCCGGGCGCTGGGTCACCCTGGACGCCGGTCTGGGCCAGGCCAGCCTGCTGCTGCCGCTGGTGTTCGGCCAGCTGTACACCGCCACAGCGGTGGTCGGCGTGCTGCGGCTGATGCAGAGCAGCCTCTCGCCGGTGAACACGCTCTACAACGTGATCGCGCTGAGCTTCCTGGGCGACGCCCACCGGCTGGGCGAGCAGGACGCCGTGCGGTCGTTCTTCGGCCGGATGCTGCGCACCTCCCTGGTCTACGGCCTGATCACGCTGGCCTGGTGCGGCATCGCCTTCCCGGTCGTCTGGTTCGTCTCGGGCCGGGACCTGCTGCCCGGGGGCACCTTCCTGCTGCTGGCCGGCACCCTCGGGGCGGTGACCCTGCTCAACGCGGTCACCGCGCCGCTGGGGGCCGGGGTGCGGGCGCTGAACCGGCCCCGCTCGGTGATCGCCCCCCGCGCGGCCGGGCTGCTGGCCACCGTGGCCCTGCTGTGGGTGGCCTCGACGGCCTCGGACGAGCTGCGGGTGGCCGCGGTCCCCGCCGGGCTGCTGGTCAGCGCGGTGGTGTCGGCGGTGGCATGGGTGTTCGTGTTCCGGGCAGCCCGGCACCGGGAGGGCGTCGCCGGACCAGCCGGCGAGGTCAGCCCGGTCGGCGCTCCGTGACCGCCCGCCGGTAGGTCTCCTCCAGCGTGGCCACCACGACGTCCATCGCGTAGCGGCTCCGGGCCAGCTCGCGCGCGGCCGTGGCGGCCTCCTGCCAGGCCGCCGGCCCCAGCAGCCGGAGGACGGCGTCGGCCAGCTCCTGCGGCGACCCGTCGGTGACGGCACCGGCTCCGGCCTCGGCCACCGCGGCGCTCAGGCCCGTCTCGGTGGTCAGCACCACCGGCAGGCCGGCGCCGAGCGCCTCCAGCACGGCCATGGGGAACGGTTCGGCCACGCTGGGCAGCACGAAGAGCTGACCGCCGGCCAGCAGCTCGCGGGCGCCCGCCGGGCTGGTCGGCCCGCGCCGGGCGCAGACCGCGGCGATGCCGGACGCCGCGATCGCGGCGTCCACCGCCGGTGCCTCGCCGCCGTCGGGCCCCCAGAGCTCGAACCGGACGTCCGGGCGGACGGCGTGCACCAGCGCGGCCGCCTGCACGAAGGCGACCGGTCGCTTGCGGTCGGCGAGCCGGGACACGAACAGCACCCGCGGACCGGCGCCCGGCGCGGCGGCGACCTCCCGGGCGAGGGGCACGCCGTTGACGACCCGGTCGACGCGGTCGGCGGGGACGCCCTGGCGCTGCAGGTCGGCGGCCTCGTGACCGGTCAGCGCCAGGAACCGCGAGCGTCCGATGAGCCGGCGGGTCCACAGCGCGTCCAGCACGCCCTGCAGCCGGCCGTGCTCGGCCCGCACCTGGCCGTGGGTCTGGACGACGACGGGCACGCCGAGCCGGTCGGCCAGCCAGGCCGCCGGCAGCGTGACCAGGTCGCGGGTCAGGTGGACGTGGACGACGTCGTACCGGCGGGCGTGCCGCAGCACCCAGGCCGGCACCCCCGGGGCCACCATGCCGGCGAAGCCGTCGGCCCGCGGTCGGCGGGCGCGGAACAGCCGCGTGGCGGGGTGGTCGGGGCGGGATGCGGCGTCCCGGCCGGCGACCAGGGTCACCTCGTGCCCGGCCGAGCGCAGCGCCGCGACCTGGTCGGTGGCCACCGAGACCGGGCCGCCGTACGCGCCGTCGGCGCTGACCAGGGCGGCCACGTGCAGGATCCTCACGACGCCTGGCTGCCGACCGGCTCGGCCGCGGGCAGGTCGTCGGGTTCGGCGCCCAACCGGCTGCGCACGGCCCGGTCGGCGAACCAGGCGCAGGCCAGCATGACCACGAGGTTGGCCATCGCCTGCAGCAGCGAGCCGCGCAGCAGGAAGACGAAGTAGAACGGCAGGATGCAGCCCAGCACCCCGGGTGCCCGGCTGCGCCGCAGCCGCGTGACGATCCCGTCGTCCCGCCCGCGCGCCCACCAGCCGAACACCAGGCCGCCCAGGCCGACGGCCAGCCACCCGCCGTTGATGAACAGCTCCGACCACAAGGGTGCGGACAGGTTCTGGAAGTCGTAGTCGCGGAAGGTCGCCAGCAGGACGCCGGTGTCGTCGGGCTTGTCGGGCCAGTAGGCGCGCGGGACCCAGAACAGCACCACGCCGAGCGCCTGCCGGCCCTGGGTGGTGCCGTACTCCTGGACGTAGAGCAGCGTGTTGTCGATCTGGGCGAAGGCGTCGAAGTCACCGCTCTGCAGGGCGGTGACCGGGGAGACGACCTGCTCGCCGGTGTTCGCGGTCCGGAACGCGTCCGCGACGGGGAAGATCACCAGCAGCCCCACGATCGCACCCACCGCCACCAGCCGGAACCGGCGGGCGGTGGCGTAGAGGCCCACCGCGCCGGCCAGGGCGAGGGCGACCGTGCCGAAGACGTAGCGCGCGCTGTTGAGCGGGTTGACCGTGGCCACCAGGGCCAGCACGGTCGCCAGGTGGAGGGCCTTCTCGGCCAGCGTCCACTCCGGCCGGGGCCGACGGAGCCGGAGCAGCGTCAGGGCCACCACCGTCACCAGGATCGGCATGATCGCCAGGGCGTTGACGATCCCCTGGGTGGCCGTGTTGGGCCACACGGTGAACGACTGCCGGTTCAACGTGGTGGCGTCAGTGAACAACGCCGGGGCGACGTTGACCAGGTAGTAGGCGGTGAGCAGCAGGGACCCGAGCCCCAGCAGCCAGATCGGGCGCGGGATGCCGGTCGTCGGCGGTTCGACCACGGCGACCGGGCGGCGGACCCGTGGCCGCCACGGGCCGCCCGGCCGCACGGCGCGCAGCAGGCCGCCGACCAGGAAGGCCAGCGACCCCAGCCCGACGACCAGGAAGGACTCGGGGACGAGGGTGGCGAAGGTGCGCGGGGTGGTGCCCGGCGAGATCCCCTCGCGCAGCTGCACCAGGGGGGCCAGGCCGAGGAAGACGTAGGTGAACAGCCAGACGGTCATCTCGATCAGCCGCTGCTCGCCCCGGCCGACGATCCAGGCGTAGCGCAGCCCGACCAGGACCGCGACGAGCAGGGCCCCGGGCCAGGCCCGGTTCACCGGATCGGGGGTGGCGAGGACGACGTAGCCGGGCACGGCGAAGCAGAACAGCAGCGCGCTGAGCGCACCGAGGGGGAACGACCCCACGACGGGGGCCGGCCGCTCCGCGTCCGTCGTGCCTCGTGCGCTCTCCATGCACCTGTCCTGTCGTGGGTCGGCAGCAGCCTAGGACGGCGGGGCGGCCGCGCCGGTGAGCCACGGCGGACGAGGCCACCCGTACGGGTGACGGCGTCTGTGGGATCTTGTACCTGCGGGCACGATCGACCGAGAACAGCGTCGACAGGCCGCCGCAGGACGAGCGGCCACACCGGGTGACGTACGCCGGGTGGACAGTCACCAGCGGAGAGGACCCACGTGGACCTGCAGCAGACATGGCGCGTGCTGCGCGCGGGCTGGTGGGTCGTCGTGCTGTCCACGCTCGTCGGCGCCGCCGTCGCCGCCGGGATCGTGCTGGCCAGCACGCCGATGTACACCGCCGACACCCGGTTGTTCGTCTCGACGACGAACACCACGGACGACGTCGCGGGCGCCGTGCAGGGCAGCCAGCTGGCCCAGGCGCGCGTCTCCTCCTACGCCTCCTACCTGACCGACCTGCAGCTGGCCCAGGCCGTGGTCGACGACCTCGACCTGGACATGACCGCCGACGAGCTGGCCGGTGAGATCAGCGCCTCCGTCGTCCCGGACACCGTCATCCTCGACGTCACCGTGACCGACCCGTCGCCCGCCCGGGCGCAGGCGATCGCCGAGTCGATCGGCCAGCAGTTCAACAGCCTCATCGGGGCGATCGAGACGCCCGAGGGGCAGACGACGTCGCCCATCCGGGTGGCGGTCATCGCCCCCCCGGAGCTGCCGGCGGCCCCCAGCAGCCCCAAGCCCGCGCAGGACCTGGTGATCGGTCTGGTGCTGGGATTCGTGCTCGGCTGCGGCCTCGTGCTGCTGCGGCACCGCACCGACACCCGGATCCGCACCAGCGACCAGGCCGCCGAGCTGGGCCGCGGGCCCGGGCTGGGCGTCATCCCGCTGGACGACCAGCTGTCGGCCGACAAGTCGGTGCTGCACGACCGCGAGGCGCCCAGCGCCGAGTCCTTCCGCCAGCTGCGCACCAGCATGGACTTCGTCGACGTCGACTCCCCGCCCCGCACCGTCCTGGTCAGCAGCTCGCTGCCCGGCGAGGGCAAGACCACCGTCGCGGTCAACCTGGCCATCGCGCTCACCGCCGCCGGTCGCCGGGTGGTGCTCGTCGAGGCCGACCTCCGCCGACCCCGGGTCACCCGGTACCTCGGGCTGGTCAGCGGCGCCGGCCTCACCAGCGTGCTCAACGGCTCGGCCGGCCTGGACGACGTCCTGCAGCCGGTGGGCGACGGGTCCCTGCAGGTGCTCGCCGCCGGCCCCACGCCGCCCAACCCCAGCGAACTGCTGGCGTCGGGGCAGATGCAGCGGGTGCTGGCCGACCTGCTCGACCGGGCCGACGTCGTCCTGCTGGACGGCCCGCCGCTGCTGCCGGTCTCCGACGCCGGTGGCCTGGCCCCCTCGACCGACGGGGTCGTGCTCTGCGTCCGGTACGGCCAGACCACGACCCAGGAGCTGACCACCGCAGCCCGCACCCTCGAGCGGGTGGGTGCGCGCACCCTGGGCACGGTCTTCACCTTCGTGCCGCGCCGTGCGGCCGGCAACGAGGGCCTGGGCTACACGTACCACTACGGCGAGGACCCCGCGCCCGGCGCCGGCCCCTTCGCCCGGCTGGCCCACCGGCGGTCGACGGCCCGCACGGCGAAGGCCGCGGCCAAGGCCGGGAAGGCGACCTCGGGGGCCACCACCACGGCCGCCGCCGACCGCCCGACCCCGGCCTCGCCGGGCCCGGTGCCCGCCGACCGCCCCGCCCGCCCCGGGCGCGTGCAGGCCGCAGCCGGCCGCGGCACGGCCCCGGTCGCGCCGGTGGCCGTACCCGCGGCACCGGTCCCCGTCGAGCCCCACGTCGAGCCCTACGTCGAGCCCCGTGTCGAGCAGGAGCTGGACCCGGCCACCCCGGACGACAGCGCCGGCTGGCCGGAGCAGTGGTCCGCGGACGACGAGCACCCCACGGCGGCGGAGACCCCTGCCGAGCCCGAGCCCGAGCCGGAGCCGGCGCCCGCGCCCTCGCCGGTGCCGCCGCGGCCGGCGATCGCCGGACCCGACGCGCCGACCTACCCGCAGCAGCGGGTGGCGGTCGTCAAGCCTCGCGAGACCCGCTCGTTCCTGGGTCGCAGCCGCCGCTGATCCATCCCGGTACGCACGACGGCGCCCCACCTCCGGCGAGGAGGTGGGGCGCCGTCGTGCGTACCGGGGTCAGGCGGCCGCGGGGGTCCGCAGCCCGGTCAGCGTCTGCAGGAGGGGGAACAAGGCATCGGCGATGCGGTCGGCCACCGCCAGGTGGACGTCGGCCGGGCGGCCGATCGGGTCGAGCACGTCGTCGTCCTCCCGGGCCACCAGTCCGCGGGCTGCGCGGGTGCGGGCCAGGGCCGCGACCAGCGCGGTACCGCGGGCACCGAGGTCGTCGGGCTGGGGCAGCGGGAGGTCCACGGGGAGCAGGCTCAGCAGGTCGGCCGCCTCCAGCAGGGTGAAGGTGCGGGACATGCCGCGGGGGGCCCGCTGCAGCACGTCGCGGCGGTGGGCCCGGGTCATGGTCAGCACCAGGTCCGCCTGCTCGACGTGCGCCGGGACGAACTGCCGGGCCCGGAAGGCCCCGGGCGCACCGCCCAGCTCCAGCAGGGCCTCGGCGGCGTGCGGGTCCATGCCCGAGCCGACGACGGCGGAGGTGCCGGAGCTGCTGGCCGTCAGGTCGCAGCGACCGAGCTCCTCGGCGAACGCCGTGGTGAGCCGCTCGGCCAGGGCGGAGCGGCAGATGTTGCCCGTGCACACGAATGCCACATGCATGTACGGAGCGTGGCACGGCTCGAGCACTCCGTGATCCCCCTGCACCCCTACCGGGTGAGCCGGGACGCCCGTGCGGGTCACCGGAACCGGGGGCCGCGCACCTCGCCGGGCGAGCCGCCGAAGACCATGCCGGCCGGCACCTCGCCGGCGACGACCGTGCCGGGGGTGACCAGGGCCGAGACGCCGATCCGGCTGCCGCCGGTGACCACGCAGCGGGCGGTCACCCAGGCGCCGTCCTCGATGACCACCGGTCGGGTGATGAGCGCCATGTCGGTGCGGTGGGCGTGCGAACCCGTCGTGATGAAACTCCCCTGGCTGACCACGGCGTCGGCACCGATCGTCAGCTGGTCCTGGTTGTGCAGCCAGACGTCCTCGCCGATCCAGGAGCGGTCACCGACGGTCAGCTTCCACGGGAAGCGCACGCGCAGCCGGGGGCGCAGCAGCACGCCCTCGCCGATCCGGGCGCCGAAGGCGACCAGCACGGCCCGGCGCAGCCGGGACGAGATCTGCAGCGGGTTGCTGACCAGCAGCACCTCGGCCAGGCCCCAGAGGTAGACCTTCCAGGCCGGGGCATCCCAGGACTCCCCCGATCCCGGCGCAGCGGACAGGTCGATCACCCGCGGGCGGTCGGCCATCAGGAGGCCCGCACGGTGCCGGCGGCCAGCTGCTCGCGGTACCAGGCGACCGTGGCCGCCAGGCCCTCGCGCAGGCCGATCTCCGCCCGCCAGCCCAGTCCGTGGATGGTCGAGACGTCCAGCAGCTTGCGGGGGGTGCCGTCGGGCTTGGTGGTGTCGAACACCAGCTCACCGGTGTACCCCACCGTGTCGGCCACCAGCTGGGCCAGCTCGGCGATGGGCAGGTCCTCCCCCACCCCGATGTTCACCGGCGCGCCGTCGTCGTAGTTCTCCAGCAGGTGCACGCACGCCCGCGCCAGATCACTGACGTGCAGGAACTCCCGCCGCGGCGTGCCGGTGCCCCACACCGTCACCGTCGGGTCCCCGTCCAGGCGGGCGGCCTCGAACCGGCGGATCAACCCCGGCAGCACGTGGGAGCCCTCGGGGTTGAAGTTGTCCCCCGGGCCGTACAGGTTGGTCGGCATCGCCGAGATGTAGTGCACCCCGTGCTGGCGGCGCAGCGCCTGCACCTGCAGCACCCCGGCGATCTTGGCGATCGCGTAGGCGTCGTTGGTCGGCTCCAGCAACCCGGTCAGCAACGAGTCCTCCCGGATCGGCTGCTCGGCGAACTTCGGGTAGATGCACGAGGAGCCCAGGAACAGCAACCGCTCGGTACCGGTGGCCGCCGCGGCGTCCAGCACGTTGGTCTGGATCCGAATGTTGTCGGAGAAGAAGTCCGCCGGGTACGTGGCATTGGCCAGGATCCCGCCGACCTTCGCCGCGGCCAGCACCACCGTGGCCGGCCGCTCCCGGTCGAAGAACGCCTCCACCGCGCCCCGGTCGCGCAGGTCCACCTCCGCCGACGTCGCCGTCACCAGGTCGGTGAACCCCTCCGCCTGCAGGTGGGCCAGCACCGCACCACCCACCAGCCCACGGTGCCCGGCCACGTACGTGCGGGCAGACCGGTCCAACGGTGCGATGCTCATCCTGCGTCCTCCTCGGTGCCGCGACGGTCCCCCACGAGCGGGGCCGCACCGGAGTCTCCCAGGCGGCGGGGCAGGTCGATGCCCGCAGCCGCCAGGGCCGCCGCCCAGTCCCCGAGGCTGCGCTCCCAGGCCAGGCTCTCGGCGAGCCCGGCTCGACGGCGCTGCGCCGCTGCCGGGTCGTCGGCCGCGGCGGCGGCGGCGTGCAGCGCCTCGCCGATCGCGGCGGGTTCCAGCGGGACCACGGTGACCAACCCGGCGTCCCCCAGCAGGCCGGCCACGTGCGCGGTGTCGGTCAGCAGCGTCGGCGTCCCGCGCTCGAGCGCCTCGAGGACCGTGGTGGGCAGGCACTCCCACCGCGGGGTGTGGACGAAGGCCCGGGCCTCGCCGAGGAAGCGGCCGGCCTCCTCGTGCGGCAGCTCGTCCTCCACGGTCACCCAGGGCGCCAGGCCCTGCTGCGCCACCCGGTCCCGCACCCTCGCCCGGTCGCCGAGGTGGTCCTGGCCCACCATGCGCAGCTGCGGGCGCTGCTCCTCCGGGAGCGAGGCCACGCCGTCGAGCAGCACGTCGATGCCCTTGTGCCGGATGTCGTACCGGCCCAGCCACGCCACGTACGGGTGCCGGTCGGCCACCAGGGGCCCGTCCTGCACCGCCCGGCCCGTGGGGGCGGCGAAGGCCCGGGCGCGCGGGGCGACGTCGGCCAGGTGCGCCCGCTCGGAGGCGAAGTAGAGGTGGACGCCGGCGGCACGCTCCAGGGTTGGCCGCTCGAGCCACGTCCGGGGTCGCAGCAGGCTGGAGGCCTGCACGATGCTGCGCTCGTAGACCCCGTGCGGCATGACGACGTAGGGGATGCGCCGGCGGCGGCACCAGGCCGCGATCACCAGGTTGGACGGCGTCCAGCCCTCGTGCAGGTAGACCAGGTCACCGGCCTGCAGCAGCCGGCCGAGCCCGCGCGGGAGCATGGTCTGCCGACCGCCCCCCAGGGTGGCCAGGGTGCGGTGCTCGAGCCCCGGGGCCTCGACCAGCCGGCCCTCGAACCCCCCGGCGGCCTGCACGTAGACCGTCGGCAGGCCGGTGTGGTCGGCCATGCGGGCCGCCCACTGCTGCGCGGCCCGGTTCACCCCACCCGTGCTGAACGAGGCGGGCCGCAGGTACACGTGCACGATCCGGCGCACCCGGTAGCGGGTCGACGGGCCGGCGGCGGAGGTCGTCATGTCAGTGCTCCTGCGTGGCGTGGACGGCGGCGACGACGGTGGCGACGGTGTCCGCCGCGGTGAACCCGGCGGGGGGCGTGGCCGCCCGGGCCAGGAGCTCCTCGACCCGGCCGGGGGTGCCGAGCAGCTCGTCGAGGGCGGTGGCCACGCCGTCCTCGGTGCGGGGGTCGAGGAGGACGACGGCCGCCCCGCTCCGGGCCAGCTCGGCGGCAGCGCCGTCGTGGACCGACAGCAGGGCCGGCCGCCCGCTGGTGACCGCCTCGAAGCCGGCCAGGGACCGGTAGTCGCCGTCGGTCGGGCAGACCACGACGTGGCAGTCCGCGTAGTGCGCCCAGATGTCGTCGTAGTCCACCGGGCCGTGCAGGCGCACCCGGTCGTCCACGCCGAGGTCGGCGGCCGTCCGGGCGACCTCGGCGACCAGCGGCCCGCCGCCGACGACGTCCAGCCGCCAGGGCCGGGCGGTGGGGCCCAGCGCGGCGAGGGAGCGCACCAGGGGCAGGATCCCCTTCCGCTCGGTGACCGAGTTCAGGAAGAGCAGCCGGACGACGTCGTCCACCGGCGGCGCGGGAGTGGGCCCACCGGGTGGGGCCGAGGTGAGGTAGGCGCCCACCCGCACGCGCCCGGCCGGGACGCCGAGGTCGTCGACGACGTAGCGGGCGCCCTCGTCGTTGCTGGTCAGCACGGTGGTCGCCAGGCGGGCGGCACGGCGCTTGACCTCGACGGCGCGGCCGGTCGGCGGGGCGCCGCGAAAGCGTGGGTCGTTCTCGACCAGCAGCAGCACCCTGGCCCGGCGCAGTCGGGCGATCACCATGCCCAGCAGGGCGACGGGGGTGAACTCCAGGCACACCGCGACGTCGGGCCGGGTGCGCCACAGCCGCAGGACGGTGCTCGGTCGCGGGACGGGGAACCTCGGGGCCTCCTCGCCGCGGCGGCTGCGCAGGGGCACCCACCAGGACCGCAGGAGCGGACGGAGGGGGACGTCGGGGTGCCGCTCGACGGGTTCGTCGTGGCCGACCGGGACCGCGGTCCCCGGCAGCTGCGCCGCGACACCGGCCAGCAGGGGGCCGAAGTACATGAGGTCGCCGCGGTAGCCGTAGGTCCGGGAGAACCAGACGACCCGGGGTCGGACGTCGTCCACGATGGCTCTCCTCCCCGGCCGGAGGACCCGGCCGACCGGTGGAGTCTCCCCGACCCCGGCGGGCTCCGGGGGGTCGCCGGGCCGGAGCTCCCTCGGTGGGGTGGCGTCCCCGACGCGTCGCGGCGGGGCAGGGGGTGGCTCCGCCTAGGCTGGCCCGCGAACGTCCCGATCCATCCCGGGACCCTCTCCTCGGGAGCGCCAGTGGCGAAGTCTGCGCTGATCACCGGTATCACCGGGCAGGACGGCTCCTACCTGGCCGAGCTGCTGCTGGGCAAGGGCTACGAGGTCCACGGCATCGTCCGCCGCTCCTCCTCCTTCAACACCGAGCGCCTGGACGGCATCTACCAGGACCCCCACACCTCAGGGCGCAACCTGTACCTGCACCACGGTGACCTCACCGACGGCGTCACCCTCATCAACCTGCTCCACGAGGTCAACCCCGACGAGGTCTACAACCTGGGCGCCCAGTCCCACGTCCGCGTCTCCTTCGACCAGCCCGTGTTCACCGGCGACGTCACCGGCATCGCCGCCATGCGCCTGCTCGAAGCAGTGCGAGCAGCCAAGGTCCGCACCCGCATCTACCAGGCCAGCAGCTCGGAGATGTTCGGGGCGACCCCGCCGCCGCAGGACGAGAACACCCCCTTCTGGCCCCGCTCCCCCTACGGCGTGGCCAAGCTCTACGCCTACTGGGCCACCCGCAACTACCGCGAGGCCTACGACACCTACGCCGTCAACGGCATCCTGTTCAACCACGAATCCCCCCGCCGCG
>NZ_FNIR01000003.1 GCF_900103975.1 Klenkia soli | reverse complement strand
TAGGCCGGAGGTGGAAGCACAGCAATGTGTGGAGCTGACCGGTACTAATAGGCCGAGGACTTGACCAACAAACAACCTTTTACGTAATGCATGTCTTGCTCGCGTCCACTGTGCGGTTCTGAAAGCACGAACACACCCGTGTGTTCACACCGCCCCCACCCCCATTGACCGGGGTGCGTGGGTGGAAACTTTCACAGCGTTACGGCGGTCATGGCGAGAGGGAAACGCCCGGTCTCATTCCGAACCCGGAAGCTAAGCCTCTCAGCGCCGATGGTACTGCCCGGGGGACCGGGTGGGAGAGTAGGACGCCGCCGGACACCATTCCGACAAGGGGGTCAGAGCCTAGCTCTGGCCCCCTTGTTGCGTTGTGTGCACCAGTCCGGCCCCTGTCACCGAGACCCTCGTCCGGTGGCGTCACCGACGATCGATGAGGTACGACGACACCATGAGCTCCCCCCGACGAGGCAACGGCGGATCCGACGGCGGTCGCGGAAGGCCGTTCGGCACCGGGGGCGGTGGCCCGCGCGGTGGCCGACCGGTCGGTGGCCGACCGGCCGGTGATCGGCGGAACGTTGCCGGTCAGGGACGACCCCGGCCCGAGGGCGGCGCATCGTCACGTGACGACCGCGGTGCCCGGGGCGACGGCAACGGGCACACCGGGGGCGGCCGGCCCCAGCGTCCCGCCGGTGGTACCGGTGCACCGCGCCGCGACGGGGGCCCTGGCGAGCGCGGAGGAGCACCGCGCCGTGAGGGTGGCTGGCAGGACCGTCGTCCGGTCGGTGGTGGTGGTGGCGGTTGGTCACCGGGTGGCGGGCAGCGGCAGGACCGCCGACCGGCGACCGGTGGTGGGGCCCGCTCGGGACGCCCCGACGGTGGCAACGGCTGGCAGGACCGCGGCCAGGGCGCAGCTGGTGGGCGCGGTGGTGCGGGTCCGCGTCGCGACGGTGGTCGGCCGCAGCGACCGGGTGCGCAGGGTGGTCGTCCCGAGGGACGCGGGGGGTGGCAGGACCGTCGTCCCGCCGGTGACAGCCCCCGCGGGCCGGAGCGCCGTCCCGACACCGGTGGCCGTCCCGGTGGGGACGAGCTGCCCGGTGCGCGGGAGCGTGCCCGGCTCAGTGGTGACTGGCAGCCGCGGTACGGCCGATCCGGTCCGGCACGCTCCGCGCAGGACGGGGCTGGTCGTGGCGATCGGGCCGACGGTGCCGGTGGTCGTCCCTCCTGGCAGGACCGTCGTCCGGGCGGTGGGGAGCGCGCTCAGCAGGCTGAGCGGCCGTCGTGGCAGGACCGTCGTCCGGCTGGGGGAGACCGTGCTCAGCAGGGTGAGCGGCCGTCGTGGCAGGACCGTCGTCCGGCAGGGGGTGACCGCCCCCAGCACGGGGAGCGTCGTCCCTCCGGCGGCGACCGTCCGCAGCGGGATGACCGGCGGCCTGCGGGTGGGGACCGGCCTGCATGGCAGGACCGCCGGCCCGCGGCTGGTGGTCGCCCGGCGCAGGGTGAGCGGCCGCAGGGGCAGGAGCGTCGTCCCTCCGGTGGTGGCCGTCCGGCCCCGCAGGGTCGGGGACCGGCCCGTGGCGGCGACCGGCGCGACTCCGGTCCTCGCGGCGTGGTGGACGAGCGTCGCGCCTCGGGCCCGCCGATCCCCGAGTGGGCCGACCCGCAGCAGCTGGACGCCCCGGTGCGGCGGGCCCTGCGCGGCCTCGAGTCCCGCAACGCCGGCGTCGTCGGCCAGCACCTGGCGGCCGCCGGCGGCCTGCTCGACGAGGACCCCGCCGCGGCGCTGCTGCACGCGCAGGCCGCTCGCGAGCGTGCGTCGCGGATCGCCGTCGTCCGGGAGGCGGTCGGTGTCGCCGCCTACCACTCCGGGGACTTCGCCGAGGCTGCCCGCGAGCTGCGCGCCTACCGCCGGATGAGCGGGGACGACTCCTACCGCGCCGTCCTGGCCGACTGCGAGCGCGCACTCGGCCGGCCCGACGTCGCCCTGCGGCTCGTCGGCGAGGCGCTCACGGACGGCCCGGCTGCCGAGGAGGTCGTCGAGCTGCGGCTGGTCGAGGCCGGCGCGCGGCAGGACCTCGGTGAGCTGCCGGCGGCCGCGCTGGTGCTCGAGGCGGCCCTCGGTGGCCGTCCGACCCCGGACCAGCTCACCTCGGGTGACCTGGGGCAGCTCCGGCTGGCCACCGCCTACGCCGACCTGCTGGTGGCCCGTGGCGACGAGCAGCAGGCGCACATCTGGTTCGAGGCCGTCATGGCCGCCGACCTCGACGACGAGACCGGTGTGGCCGCTCGCTTCGACGACGTCGACATCGAGGACGACGCCGAGGACGACGCCGAGGCCGACGCCGAGGCCGATCTCGCGGGCCACGACCTCGGGCAGGGCGTCCCGGGCTCGGACGACGACGTCGAGGACGACCACTCCGCCGCCCCCGCTGACCCCGACGCGGCGGGTGACGGCTCGGTGGACGTCTCGGCGGAGGAGGCCGGCATCGGCGCCGACTACGACCCCGACGAGCAGGACGTCGAGGACGAGGTCGCCGAGCTGCTGGGCGAGATCCCGTCGCCCGGCTTCTCCGACGGGCAGACCGCGGAGCCGGTGACCCAGGTCCCGCCGCGGCCCCTGCCGGCCGACCAGTCCGGTCTGTTCGCCGCCCCCGGCGAGCGGCCGCAGCACGACGCACCGACGGACTGACCTCCGCCGTCCACAACCGCCGGGCCCGTCCACAGATCGTGGGCGGGCCTGGTGGTCGTCCGGGCGCGGAACCAAGCTGCCGGCATGAGCCGCACAGCCACCGATCCCGATCCCGCCCCCACCAGCAGCTCGCGCAACGACGTCGCGCTGCGCGGAGTGCTCGCCGTCCCGCCCGAGCTGCGCGAACTGGCCAGCGGCGACACGCTGCTGGTCCTCAAGCTCACCGTCCGCAGGCAGCCGCCGACCTCCCGCCCGGCGCGTCCCCGCGAACCCCGGCAGGACACGCTGACCTGCATCACCTACGCCAAGGCCCTCATCACCCGGTCGGCGACGTGGCAGCCCGGCGACGTGCTGGACGTCGAGGGCGCGCTGCGCCGCCGGGTGTGGCGCAGCCCGACCGGCGCGGCCGTCGCCCACGAGGTCGAGTGCCACCGGGTGCGCAAGGTCCGCGTCCCGGGGGCGCGGGGCGTGGTCGGCGACGCCGGCCCCGCCTGAGGCGGCTCAGTGCGGGAAGAGGACGAGGCCCGTCCGGGGTTTGGGCACGAACAGCGTCGACTTGCGCGGCATCCGTGCCCCGTCCCTGGCCACCGCGGCCACGTCGGCCGGGGAGGACGAGCGCAGCAGCAGGGCGACGCCGTCGAGCTCGCGGGCCAGCCGCAGGGCCTCGGGCACGTCGTGGGCGATCCGGACCACCGACGGGTCGTCGGGCAGCCCCCACAGCCCGGTGAGCAGCCCGTGGTGGGCCAGCACCACGTCCAGGGCCCGCCAGCTCACCGGGGCGTCGCGCGGGATGCGGCGGCGGACGGCGTCGTCGGGGGAGGAGAGCAGGAGCACACCCCGCCCGTCGGTGACCAGGAAGCACTCGGCGCCCGGTGCGCGCACCCAGGCCCGGGCGATCTCCTCGGCGTCGCCGTCGGCCGGGGTCACCGTGAACCCGGTGCCGGCGAGCCGGCCGGCCCGGGCGAGGTCCAGGCCCGGCACCACCCGGTGGATGGCCTGCACCCGCAGCCCGCCCGGTCCCATCGGGGTGAGCAGTGCGAGGACCCGGCCGGGTCCGCCGGCGGCGTGCGCGCGGGCGGCGGCGAAGCGGTGGTGGCCGTCGGCGATGACCGAGGCCACCTGGGCGAAGCCGGTCGAGAGCCGGTCCAGCGCCGCGGGGTCGTCGACCCGGCGCAGCTCGTGGCGCACCCCGTCGGCATCGGTGACCAGCAGGTCCGGCGGTCGGCGCACCGTGACCGCGGTGACCTCGGCGACCTCGGCGGAGGGGTCGTGGGCCAGCACGATCGGCTCCAGGTCGGTCTGCGTCGCCGCCAGCAGGGCCCGCCGCCCCTCGACCGCGGGGGCGAAGACGTCCTCGTGCGGGAGGACCGCGGTCGAGCCGTCGGGTGGCAGCTCGACCGCGCCGAGCCAGCCGACCGTCTCCTCGCCGTCCGGGCTGCTCATCCGGTAGCACCACAGCGCCGGTGCGGCATCGGTCACCAGCACTCCGTCGGCCCGCCAGGCCGCCAGCGTCCGTGCCGCCCGGGCGGCCGACCCGGTGTCGCAGTCGCCGATCGGGCTGCTCGTCTCGTCCTCGCCGGCGTCCGAGGTGCCGGGCAGGATCAGCCGGACCACGTTGTGCGGGTCGGCCGCGGCCAACCGCCGGCGGCCCGCCGCGGTCACCAGGTCGTAGGCGGGGGAGCTGACCCGGGCCAGCTGCTCAGGTGTGGCGACCGCGTAGGTCAGCGCCCGGAACGGGTGCACCCGCAGTCCGGGGCCGGCTGCGCTGGACGAGGGCATCCCGAGATTGTAGGAGCCGCTGCCCGCCCGAGGTCCGGGGTGCTCCCGTCCGGGGTGCTGTGGTCCGATCTCCCGGTGACCTCCGACGCGCCGCTGCTCGCCCACGGTTCCCCCGAGCCGCCCGACACCGCCCACGACGTCGCGCTCCTGGACCTCGACGGCGTCCTCTACGTCGGACCCGACGCCGTCCCCGGTGCGGCGGCAGCGCTCGAGCGCGCCCGCGCAGCCGGCATGCGGTTGGGCTTCGTGACCAACAACGCCGCCCGCACCCCGCAGGAGGTGGCCGACCACCTGACGCAGCTGGGCATGCCCGCCGAGCGCGGTGACGTGATCACCAGCTCGCAGGCCGCGGCCACCGTCGTCGCCGAGCGCTTCGGGCAGGGTGCGGCGGTGCTGCCGGTCGGCGGTGCCGGGGTGGCGACGGCCCTGCGGGAGGCGGGTCTGCGCGTGGTCGAGCGGGCCGAGGACGCCCCGGTGGCCGTCGTGCAGGGGTACGGGCGCGACGTCGGCTGGACCCAGCTCGCCGAGGCCGTGGTCGCCGTCCGGGCCGGAGCCGTGCACGTGGCGACCAACACCGACGCCACGATCCCGTCGCCGCGCGGGGTGCTGCCCGGCAACGGAGCCCTGGTGGGGGTGGTCGCCGCCGTCACCGGGCAGCAGCCGCTCGTCACCGGCAAGCCCGACCCGGCGATGCACGCCGAGTGCGTCCGACGCACCGGGGCGCGCAGCCCGTTGGTGGTCGGGGACCGGCTGGACACCGACGTCGAGGGCGGCCGTCGGGTGGGGGTGCCGACGATGCTGGTGCTCTCCGGCGTCACCACCCCGGCCGACCTGCTGGCCGCCCGACCGCAGGCCCGTCCGGACCTCGTCGCCGCGGACGTCTCCGGTCTCGACCACCCCCACCCGCCGGTGCGTGCGGTCGACGGCGGGTGGACCTGCGGTGCCTGGACCGCCATGGCCACCGACGGCGGGCTGGAGCTGACGCAGGCCGACGGCGGCACCGACGACGGCACCGACGGGGTCACCGACGACGGTCTCGACGGGTTGCGGGCCCTGTGCGTCGCCCACTGGGCTGACCACCCCGACGACGCCGCCCCAGCTCGGGTGCGGGCCGGGGCAGGCTCCGGTGCGGGTGGGTCGCTGGCCCGGTGGGGGCTGGGCGAGGGGTGAGCGCCCCGGGTCAGAGCAGCGAGCGCAGGCGCAGCATGTCGCGCAGCCCTGCCTCCAGCTTGACCCGGCCCGAGGCCCAGGCCGACCCGAAGGACAGCTCGCCGGACGTCAGCGCCAGCAGGTCGTCGCTGGAGGTGGTGATCCGGATGTCGGCCTTGGGCACGCCCGGTCCGGCGGGGACGGCGGCCATGTCCTGGGCGCTGCCGTTGACCAACCGGCCCTGCACGACCTGGTCGAGGTCGGTGATCCGGCAGGACACGGTGCGGTCCAGCCCGCTCAGCGCCGGGTTGGCGGCCAGGTCGCCGACGAAGCCCTCCAGGGCGGTCATGCACTGCTCGAGCGTGGCCACGGGAGCTGCCTCCATCGGGTTCGGGGTCCCGGCCGGCGTCGGGATCGCCGGGCACGCTACCGGGGGCCCTGGGCGGCCCGCGCCGTCGGCCGCGGCCGGTAACCTCGCAGGGGCCCCGGCCACCGGTCGGGGAGTCCGACGACGGGAGGGGCACCGGGTGAGCGCACCGCAGGCACGACCGCCCCGCCCCGGGGCCTGGCTGCCGTCGGCACCGCCCGCCGTCCCCCCGGCCGGGGCGGCCGACGGGGGCGCTCTCGGCACCGTGCTGCGCGACCTCCCGGTAGCCGAGCACGCCGACGTCCTCGCCGCCGAGCACGACCGCCTGCACCGGCTGCTCGCCACGATCGACCAGCTGTGAGGGCCTGCCCTCCCGGTCGGCGGCGCTGATGGCCCGCCGTGCCCGGCTGGACGCCGAGCTGGTCCGCCGATCCCTGGCCCGCTCGCGCGAGCACGCCCAGACCCTCATCGCGCAGGGGCGGGTGACCGTGGCCGGCCAGGCCGCCACCAAACCCGCCACGGGCGTCGAGGCCGGCACCCCGGTCGTCGTCCGCACCGAACCCGACGAACCGTCGTGGGTGTCCCGCGGGGCGCACAAGCTGATCGGCGCGCTCGACGGCCTCGGCGTGGCGGTCGACGGCCGCCGGGTGCTGGACGCCGGTGCCTCCACCGGCGGCTTCACCGAGGTCTGCCTGAGCCGAGGGGCGCGCCAGGTCGTGGCCGTCGACGTCGGGTACGGCGAGCTGGCCTGGTCCCTGCGCACCGACGACCGGGTGGTCGTCCACGAGCGCACCAACGTCCGCACGCTCACCCCCGAGGTGATCGAGGGCCCGGTCGACCTGGTGGTGGCCGACCTGTCGTTCATCTCCCTCCGGTTGGTGCTGCCGGCGCTGCTGGCCTGCACCCGGCCCGACGGCGAGCTGCTGCCCATGGTCAAGCCGCAGTTCGAGGTGGGCCGCGAGCGGTTGGGCACCGGCGGCGTCGTCCGCGACCTGGGCCACCGCGCCGAGGCCGTCACCGCGGTCGCCCGTGCGGCCCACGAGCTCGGCTGGGGCACCGCCGGGGTCGTCGCCAGCCCGCTGCCGGGCCCGGCCGGCAACGTCGAGTTCTTCCTCCACCTGCGGGCCGACGCACCGCCGCCGCAGCCCGACGCCATCGCCCGAGCAGTCCAGGAAGGCCCCCAGTGACCGCCGTACAGCCCCCCGAGAGCACCGCCTGCACCCCGGCCGACGGCGTCCGCCGGGTGCTCCTGGCCGTGCACACCGGGCGTGCCGACATCATCGACCTGGCCCGCACCTCCGCCGAGCGGCTCCAGAAGGCCGGGCTGGTGGTGCGGCTGCTCGACGACGAGGCGGCCGACCTCGGCATCGAGGGCGCCGAGGTGGTGCCCTTCGGCCCCGAGGCGGCCGACGGGGCGGAGGTCGTCATCGTCATGGGCGGCGACGGCACCTTCCTGCGCGCCGCCGAGCTGGCCCGGGCCACCGACGCAGCGCTCACCGGGGTGAACCTGGGCAAGGTCGGCTTCCTCGCCGAGACCGAGCCCGAGACGGTCGAGGAGACGCTGTCGGCGATCGAGCAGTGCGAGTACTCCGTCGAGGAACGGCTCACCCTGCAGGTCGACGTCTTCGACGCCGACGGCGTGTGGACCGGTGGCACCTGGGCCCTCAACGAGGCGTCGGTCGAGAAGGTCGAGCGCTCACGGGTGCTCGACGTCGTCATCGCGATCGACGGGCGGCCGCTGACCAGCTTCGGCTGCGACGGCGTGCTCGCCGCCACCCCCACCGGCTCCACCGCCTACGCGTTCTCCGCCGGCGGTCCGGTCGTGTGGCCCGACGTCGAGGCGTTGCTGCTGGTGCCCACGAACGCCCACGCGCTGTTCGCCCGGCCGCTGGTCACCTCGCCGGAGTCGGTGCTGACCGTCGGGGTCCCGGCCGACGGCACCCGCGCGCGGGTGTCCGCCGACGGCCGGCGCACCGTCGAGATCCCCCTCGGGGGCCGGGTCGACGTCCGGCGCTCCGACCGGCCGGTGCGCATCGCCCGGGTCCAGCCGCGCAGCTTCGGCGACCGGTTGGTGGCCAAGTTCGGGCTGCCCGTGCGCGGGTTCCGCGGCGGTCGGGGGCACGCCGGGCCGGGCCAGGAGCTCCCGCGCGCCCGCAACGTGCTGCTGCGCGACGACACCGCCGACGCCCGACCCAGGGACGAGGTGCCCGGTGCCCAGGCGTGAGCCGACCCGCCGCCCCGCTGCGGCACCCACCACGGCACCCGTCACGGCTGCGGTGCCGGCGCGCAACGGGGCGCTGGTCGAGCTGCACATCCACGGCTTGGGCGCGATCGAGGACGTGACCCTCGACCTCGACCCGGGGTTGACGGTCGTCACCGGTGAGACCGGCGCCGGCAAGACCATGGTGGTCACCGGTCTGAGCCTGCTCTTCGGTGGTCGGGCCGACCCCGGCCGGGTGCGCGCCAACGGTCGAGCCGGGGTCGAGGGTCGGCTGGCCCTGCCGGTCGACTCGCCCGTCTGGGCGCGCGCCGCCGACGCCGGGGCCGAGCCCGACGAGGACGGCACCCTCATCCTCGCCCGCACGGTCAGCGCCGAGGGCCGGTCCCGGGCCCACCTGGGTGGCCGCAGCGTGCCGGTGGGCCTGGTCGCCGAGCTCGCCGAGGACCTGCTGGCCGTGCACGGCCAGACCGACCAGCTGCGGCTCACCCGCCCGGCCGAGCAGCGCCGGGCGCTGGACCGCTACGCCGGCCCCGGTCAGCTCGAGCTGGTCGAGGCGCACCGGGCCGCCCACGCCCGCTGGCGGCAGCTGGCCGAGGACCTCGAACGCCGTCGCACCCAGACCCGCGAGCTGGCGCAGACCGCCGAGGTCCTCCGCCGCGGGCTGGAGGAGATCGCCGCCGTCGCCCCCCAGCCCGACGAGGACACCCAGCTCGACGCCCAGGCCGCCCGGCTCGGCGACGCCGACGCCCTGCGGGCCGCCGCCGACGAGGCCCGGCTGGCCCTGGTCGGCGACACCACCGGCGACCTCGGGGGCTCCGACGACGCACCGCAGGACGCCGTCTCCGCCCTGGCCGCCGGGCAGCGGGCGCTGGCCGCGGCCGGGGATCCGGACCTGCGGGCACTGGCGACGCGGCTGGCCGACGTCGGCGCCGTGGTCGGGGACGTCGGGGTCGAGCTCGCCGGCTACGTGGCCGACCTGGACGCCGACCCCGCCCGCCTCGCCGAGGTGCTCGACCGCCGGGCCGCGATCACCGCACTGGTCCGCAGCTACGCCGACGCGGGGGCCGGGGTGGCCGGGGTGCTGGCCTGGGCGCAGGACGCCGAGGAGCGGCTGGACCGGCTCGACGTCTCCGACGAGGCGCTGGAGAAGTTGACGGCGGAGCGGGACGCCGCGCGGGCGCAGCTGCGCGAGCTGTCGGCCCGGGTGACGGCGGGGCGCACCGCTGCCGCCGACGGGTTCGCCGCCGACGTCGGCCGTGAGCTGGCCGGGCTGGCCATGGCCGCGGCGCGGGTGTCGTTCTCCGTCGAGACCGACCCGGAGCACCCCGGCCCCGACGGCGCCGACGAGGTGGCGCTCCTGCTGGCCGCCCACCCGGGCGCCCCGGCCCGGCCGGTGCACAAGGGGGCCTCGGGCGGCGAGCTCTCCCGGGTGATGCTGGCCATCGAGGTGGTCTTCGCCGGGGCCGACCCGGTGCCGGTGATGGTCTTCGACGAGGTGGACGCCGGCGTGGGTGGTCAGGCGGCGGGGGAGATCGGCCGACGGCTGGCCCGGCTGGCCGGCGAGCACCAGGTCGTCGTCGTCACGCACCTGGCGCAGGTGGCCGCGTTCGCCGACACCCACCTGGTGGTGGACAAGAACGCCGACACCGGGGCCGGGGTCACCGCCACCGACATCCGGGCGGTGCGGGGCGAGGACCGGGTCCGCGAGCTGGCCCGGATGCTCTCGGGCCTGACCGACAGCGACACCGGCCAGGCCCACGCCCGAGAACTCCTCGAGAAGGCCCGGCGAGATGCTGGAACGGCCTGACCGCAGGGGCCCGCGGCGCGCGGAGCGTGTCGTGGGGGGGCGGTCAGGTCCTCTTCCTTTTCGAGTAGCTGGCCAGGCCGAACTGCAGCAGCGACAGCCCGCGCTCACCGCTGGCCCGCAGCTCGGCCACCAGGTCGGCGTGGCCGGCGGGCCCCCCGGTGGGGGACAGCACCCGGTCGCGGGCCATCTCCAGCAGTGCCTGGTACAGCCCCAGCACCGAGTGCGCCGCCAGCCACGGCTCGAGCTCACCGGGCGCCGCCCGGGTCTCGAGGGTGATCTGCTCGGCCAGGGCGTCGGTGAGCTGGCCGAGGATCTCCCGCTCGCGGACCTGCAGGGTCCGGGAGCCGCGGATGACCCGGGCCATCTCGGCCACGGTGGACGCGGCCGCGGGGTCACCGAGGCGGCTGCAGGCGGCGACGATGAACGTGCCGGCCGCGGCCGCCACCGACTCCCCGGCCGGACGGCGGCGGACGGCGTCCAGCAGGGCGGCCTGCATCGGCGGGTCGGCCTCGAAGACCAGGCCCTCCTTCACCGGGAAGTGGTTGAAGACCGTCTTCTCGACGACACCGGCCCGCTGGGCGATCTCCAGCACGCTGACGTGGTCGAAGCCGCGCTCGGCGAACAGCGCGGCCGCGGCGTCCACGATGGCCTCGCGGGTCTGCTGCCGCCGGACCTCGCGCAGGTTGACGCCCTTCTTCCGGCGCCGGGAGGCGGGCTTCGCCGCCGCCGGCGCGGCGGGCTCGGGCGGGTCGACCGGGGCGGGGCCGGGGGCGGGGTCGGGGGCGGGGTCGGGAGCGGGGACGTCGGTGAGCGCGAGCTCCACCTCGTCGGGCGCGGCCGCGCGGGCCTGGGCGCGGGCGTCGGCGGCGACGACGTCCTCGGGACGCTCGACTGCGGTCGCTGCACCGATCTCCGACCGGGTGGGGTCGGTCGGCACGGTCGCTGCAGCTCGCCCTGCCCGGGCCCCACCAGTCACCCGAACCACGCTAGAGGCCGCGAGGAACCGGTCCCGACGTGGTGCCGGAACCTGGACCGGCGTGTCGCGGCGGCCCGGTGTCGCTCACGATCCGTGACCGGACCGGTGCCGGATCGGGGTGCACGGTGGCCGCGCGGGGAGGGCCGGAGCGCGTCGGTAGGGGTCCGCGCGCGAGGGCCGTGCGACGATCGTGACCATGCGTATCGGCTCCCTGCGGCGTGGGCGCGCCACCGAGACCGCCCCCGGCGTGAGCGGGACCGTCCGGCTCGACCGCCGCACGAAGAACCTGACCAAGCGGTTGCGGCCCGGTGACATCGCGGTGATCGACCACGTCGACATCGACCGGGTGAGCGCGGACTCCCTGGTCTCCTGCAAGGTCGGCGGGGTCGTCAACGCCGCCGCCAGCACGTCGGGCCGCTACCCGAACCTGGGCCCGGGCATCCTGGCCGCGGCCGGCATCCCGCTGGTCGACGGCGTCGGGCGCGAGGTCTTCGCCGCCGTCAAGGAGGGCACGACGGTTCGCCTCGAGGGCAACGCGCTGCTGGTCGACGACGTCGCGGTGGCCACCGGCACCGAGCAGACCGAGGCCACCATCGCCGAGGCGATGACCGAGGCCCGCGCCGGGCTGTCCACCCAGCTCGAGGCCTTCGCGGCCAACACGATGGAGTACATGAAGACCGAGCGGGCCCTCCTGCTCGACGGGGTCGGCGTCCCCGACGTCCGCACCGAGATCGACGGTCGGCACGTGCTCATCGTGGTCCGCGGCTACGACTACAAGGAGGACCTCGGCGCGCTGCGGTCCTACGTGCGCGACTACCGCCCGGTGCTGATCGGGGTCGACGGCGGGGCCGACGCGCTCATCGAGGCCGGCTACCAGCCGGACATGATCATCGGCGACATGGACTCCGTCTCGGACGCCGTGCTGCGCTGCGGCGCCGAGGTGGTCGTGCACGCCTACGCCGACGGCCGGGCCCCCGGCCTGCAGCGGGTGCTCGACCTGGGGGTCGAGGCGATCACCTTCCCGGCCGCGGCGACCAGCGAGGACATCGCGATGCTGCTGGCCGACGAGAAGGGCGCCACGCTCATCGTGGCCGTGGGCACGCACGCCACCCTGGTCGAGTTCCTGGACAAGGGGCGCGGCGGCATGGCCTCGACCTTCCTCACCCGGCTGCGGCTGGGCGGCAAGCTGGTGGACGCCAAGGGCGTGTCCCGGCTCTACCGCAGCCGCATCTCGACCCTCGCCCTCGTCCTGCTGGTGCTGGCCGCCTTCGTCTCGATCGGTGCGGCGCTGGCCGTGTCCACCGCCGGCCGCATCTACGTCGACCTGCTCGTCGACCAGTGGGAAAGCCTCGTGTTCTGGTTGGAGAACCTCTTCTCGTGATCGACTTCCGCTACCACCTCGTCTCCCTGATCGCGGTCTTCCTGGCCGTGGCGCTGGGCATCGTGATCGGCACGACCGCGCTCAACGGCGGTCTGCTGGACAACCTGCAGACCCAGGTGAGCGGGCTGCAGGAGGACAAGCGGTCGCTGGAGGACACCAACCAGGGCCTGCAGGCGCAGCTGGACTCCACCGGCGGCTTCGCCGAGGAGGTCGGGCCCGCGCTCGTGGCCGGCACCCTCACCGGGCGCTCGGTGCTGCTGGTCGTGGGCAACGAGGACGTCGACACCGACGCCGTCGACGAGATCACCTCGCTGCTGGGCGACGCGGGGGCCACGGTCAACGGCACCGTCCGGCTCAACCCGGCCTACAGCGACCCCGGGTCCGCGTCGAGCCTGCAGAACTACCTCGCCACCCAGGGCGCCCTGCCGGCCGGGGTCGAGCTGCCCACCGAGACCAGCGACACCGGTGAGCTGGTGGCCAGCCTGCTGGCGCAGGTGCTGATGATCCCGCGGGCCGCCGAGGGCAGCACGTCCGAGGCCCCGGCCACCACCGCCACCGCCCAGGTGCTCGGCGGTCTCTCCACCCTGGGCGTCCTCACCCAGGACAGCGCCAGCGTCGTCGCCGCGGACTACGCGATCTTCCTGACCTCGGGCTCGCTGACCGGGGACGACGCCGCTGAGCGCAACGCGACCCTGGTCCAGCTGGTCACCGCCCTGGACCGGCAGGGCTCGGGCACCGTGGTCTCCGGCGACGCCGGGGCCGCTGCCGACGGCGGGCTGGTCGGCACGATCCGGGCCGACACCGAGGCCTCGACCCTGGTCTCCACGGTGGACAACGCCAACGCCCCCGAGGGCCGGATCAGCACCGTGCTGGCGCTGTCCACCGAGGGCGAGGGCACGTCGGGCAAGTTCGGCACAGGGGACGACGCCCAGCCGGTGCCGCCTATCCCGGCCACCGCCGGGAGCGGGGCCGGCAACTGATGGCCTCCCGGCTCGCGCTGGCCGCGGCGGGCGCGGCGCTGGCCCGGGCCGGGCTGGCCGGTGCGCTGAGCTCCGCCGACCGCCCGGGCGCTGCCCGGTGGCGGCGGGTCAACTACGCCGGGCGTCCGCTCACCCTGCTCGGCGGCCCGGTGCTGGCGGCCGCCGCCACCGCGACCGCCGCGGCCGGGGCACCCACCGGGTGGGGGTCCGCCGCGGCCGTCGTCGGCGCGGTCTCCGGGGTCGTCGGCGGCTACGACGACCTCGCCGGCGCCCGCCCCGACCAGGCCCGGGACAAGGGCCTGGCCGGGCACCTCGCCGCGCTGCGCGAGGGCAGGGTGTCCGCGGGGGCGGTCAAGGTGGCCGGGATCGGTGCGGCCGGGCTGGTCGCCGCCGTCCTGACCCGCCGGGGCCGCGGGGTCGGCGCCCTCGCGGACGGCGTGCTCACCACCGGGCTGGTGGCCGGCACCGCCAACCTGGTGAACCTGCTCGACCTGCGCCCCGGTCGCGCGGCCAAGGCCGGGTCGCTGCTCGCGGCCGGCCTGCTCGCCGGCCCCTCGGGTGGCCTGGTGGCCGGCCCGCTGGGCGCCTCCCTGGCCGTGCTGCCCACCGACCTGGGCGAGCGGGTCATGCTCGGCGACGCCGGCGCCAACGCCCTGGGCGCCGTGCTCGGGTTGCGGTTGGCCGCGGGACGGTCGCGCCCGGCCCGGGTGACGGCCCTGGCGCTCATCACCGGCCTGACCCTCGCCAGCGAGAAGGTCAGCTTCACCCAGGTCATCGAGTCCACCCCGGGCCTGCGCGAGCTCGACCGGCTCGGCCGGCGCGCCACCTGAGGTGACCCGCCAGCAGGCCGTCCGCGGGGTGGCCGGTGCGGCGGCGCTGATCGCCGTGCTCACCGTGCTCGCCCGCGTGGCCGGTTTCGGCCGCAGCGTGGTTTTCACCAACACCGTGGGCGCCGCGTCCACCGGCGACACCTACCTCGCAGCCAACAACGTGCCCAACATCGTCTTCGAGGTGGTGGCCGGCGGGGCGCTGGCCAGCCTGGTCGTGCCGATGCTGGCCGGCGGCATCGCGGCGGGTGACCGCGAGCAGGTCCGCCAGACCGCCTCGGCGCTGCTGGGCTGGGCGCTGCTGGTGCTCACCCCGCTGGCCGTCGCCCTGGCGCTGCTGGCCCGGCCGATCGCCGGTGCGCTGCTGGGCGACGACGCCGCCGACCCGGGCAAGGTCGACCTCGCGGCGCGGTTCCTGGTGGTCTTCGCCCCGCAGGTCGTGCTCTACGGCATCGGCATCGTGCTGACCGGCGTGCTGCAGGCCCACCGCCGCTTCGCCGGGCCCGCCCTGGCCCCGCTGCTGTCCTCGGTCGTCGTCGCCGGGGCCTACCTGACCTTCGCCGGCATCGGGGGCGGCCGGGACGTCGAGGACCTGTCGCGGCCGGCCGAGCTGGTGCTCGGGGTCGGCACGACGCTGGGTGTCGTCGCCCTCGCCGGGTGCCTGCTGCTGCCGCTGCAGGGGCTGCGGCTGGGCCTGCGGCCCCGGCTGCGGTTCCCGGTGGGTGCGGCACCGGCGGTCCGCCGGCTGGCCCTGGCCGGGGTCATCACGCTGGCCGGTCAGCAGCTGGTCGCCGTCGTCGCCATCCGGCTGGCCAACGCCGGTGCCGTCCCGGACGGCACCCAGGTCGTGTACTTCGCCGGGATGACGCTGTTCCTGCTGCCCTGGGCCGCCCTGGCCGTGCCGCTGGCCACCTCGGCCTACCCGGGGCTGAGCGAGCGCGCCGCGGTCGGCGACGACGAGGGGTTCCGGCGCGTGCTGGCCCCGGTCGTGGTCCTGGTCGTCGCGCTGTCGGCGGTCGCGGCCGCCGGGCTGGTCGCGGTCTCCGGGCCGATGGCCCGGGTCTACCTGGCGTCGCCGGAGAACGCCGCGTCGGCGGTCCGGCTGGCCCCGACCATCGTCGCGTTCGTGCCGGGCCTGCTGGGCTACGGCCTGGTGGCGGTGCTCACCCGGGCGCTGTACGCCCGCGGGTCGTGGCGGTCGCCCACCGTGTGCGTGGCCGGGGGCTGGCTGGTCGCCGTGGTGGCCGACCTGGTGCTGTCCGCGGTGCTGCCCGCGGACGACCGGGCGGTCGCCCTGGCCCTGGGGCACACCACCGGCGTGACCGTCGCGGGAGTCGGGTTGCTGGTCGTGGTCGGCCGCACGGTCGGTGCCGCTGCGCTCACGGGCCTCCCGCGCGTGGCCGGCGTCGCCGTCCTCGCCGGCCTGCTGGGCGGTGCCGCGGGCCTGGCGGTCTCGCGGGCGCTGGGCGCGGACCCGGTGCCCACCGGTGGGGTGCTGGCAGCCGTCGGCACTGGCATGGTGGCGGGCGTCGTCGTCCTGGTCGTGGCGGGGGCGGTCATGATGGCACTGGCACGCCGACCGCTGCTGGCCGCCGTGGCCGGGCTGCGGGGCTCGGGCGACGGCACACCGGGCAGCGGGACACCGGGCAGCGGGACATCGGCGGGGTCAGCGGAGCGGTCGACGGCGGGGGAGGCCCGGTGAGCGGGGCAGAGCTGGAGGGACGACGGATCGCGGCGGTGCTGGCCACCAGCACCGGCGGGGTGGGCACGCACGTGCGCTCCCTCCTGCCCGCGCTGGCCCGGGCCGGGGCGCGCACCCGGGTCTGCGGCCCGGCCGCCACCGACTCGCTGTTCGGGTTCTCGTCCGCGGCCGCGTTCCGGCCGGTGCAGATCTCGGCCGTGCCCGGTGATCCCCGGGCCGTGCTGGCCCTGGCCCGGGCCACCGCCGGCGCCGAGCTGGTGCACGCCCACGGGCTGCGGGCCGGCCTGGTCGCCGCCCTCGCCCGGGCGGCCGGGCACGGCGGCGCGCCCCTGGTGCTCACCCTGCACAACGCGCTGCAACCCGGCGCCGGAGCGAAGCAGGCGCTGCTGGGCCGGGTCGAGGCGGCCACCATCCGGGCCGCCGACCTGGTGCTGGCGGCCTCCGGCGACCTGGCCGAGAACGCCTGGGCGGCCGGGGCCCGCGACGTCCGGGTGGCACCGGTGTCGGCGCCCCCGCTGCCGCCGGTCACCCGGTCCCGCGGCGAGGTCCGCGCCGAGCTCGGGGTGCCGCAGGGACGACCGCTGGTGCTCGCGGTCGGGCGGCTGCACCCGCAGAAGGGCTACGACACCCTGCTCGACGCCGCTGCCGGGTGGACCGACGGCCCCTGGGTCGCGGTGGCCGGCGACGGACCGCTGGCGGCCGAGCTGACCGCCCGGATCACGGCCGAGCGCCTCCCCGTGCGGCTGCTGGGCCGCCGCACCGACGTCGCCGACCTGATGGGCGCCGCCGACCTCTGCGTGCTGCCGTCGGTGTGGGAGGCCCGGTCGCTCACCGCCCAGGAGGCCCTGCGGTCGGGCACCCCGCTCGTGGCCACCCGGGTCGGGGGCATCCCGGAGCTGGTCGGCGACGCGGCCGAGCTGGTCCCGCCCGGTGACCCGGCCGCCCTGTCCGCCGCGGTCGGCGCCCTGCTCGGTGACCCCGTCCGCGCCGCGGCGCTGGCCGAGGCGGGCCGCGCCCGGGCCGCGACGTGGCCCGACGAGGCGGGGACCGCCCGGTCGCTGGTCGCCGTCTACCGCGAGCTCCTCGGCCCGGTCCCGTGAGGGGCCTGCGGCGGGCGGCGGTCGTCGTGGTCGCCGTCCTCGCCCTGCTCGGGGGGTTCACCGACCCGGCGTCGGCCGCCGGGCCAGCCGCCGCGCCGACCTCCGCGCCGACCTCCGCCGACCGGGTGGTGGTCGTGGGCATCCCCGGGTTGACCTGGTCCGACGTCGACCCCGAGCGCACCCCCGCGCTGTGGCAGCTGGCCGGTGAGTCGGCGATCGGGTCGTTGTCGGTGCGGGCGGCCCGCTCCACCACCTGTGTGCTGGACGGGTGGGCGACCCTCGGCGCCGGCAACCGGGCCCGCTGGGCCGGCCGGCCCGACCCGCTGCCACCGGTCCCGCTGCCCGAGGACCAGACCGCCGGCCAGCCGGCGACCGACCCGCCGGGGCTGTTCGACAGCGTGCCCGAGGACACCTCGCTGTCCTACTGCGGCCTGCAGGAGCAGGTGGCCGCCGTGGGTCTGGCCGACCCGCAGGCCGCCGTCGCGCTGATCGCGAGCGACGAGGCCACCGCCCGCTTCGGCGCGCAGCCCGCGGCGCTGTCGGACGCCGTCGGGTGCGCGATCACCGCGGGCCGGGCCGCCACGGTGGCCGCCGCCGGGGTCGACACCCAGCTGACCCAGCTCGACGCCCTGCCCAGCGACCCGGTGGCCACCGCCGACCTGCTGGAGGACTGCCCGCTCTCCCTGGTCTCCCTCGACCCGCTGGTCGACGCCGGCGCCCCCGGCGAGGACCAGACCGACACCGGCACGGACCCGCTCTCGCGCCCGGCCGCGCTGGCGGCGGTCGACACCTCCCTGGCGTCCCTCCGCGCGGTGCTGGACACGCTGCCCGGTGAGACCCTGCTGCTGGTCGACGGGATCTCCGAGGTCAACGACGGTCGCCCGCAGCTGCACGTGGCCATGGCCCACGGGGCGGGCTTCGACGGCGGCTGGCTGACGTCGGCCAGCACCGGCCGGGCGCCGTTCGTGCAGCTCATCGATGCCGCACCGACGGCGCTGGCCGCGCTCGGGGTGGACCAGCCGGCCTCGATGAACGGGCAGGCGATGTCGACGACCGCAGGGCGGCCTGCCCTGGCCGACGCGGTCGCCGAGCTCGAGGACGCCAACAGCCGGGCCGTCGTGCACTACCGGAGCACCGGGGACTTCTTCGGCGTCCTGGTGCTCGTGCTGGCCGTCGTGGTCGGGCTGGGGTTGCTCGCGGTCGGCGGCTGGACGGCTCCTCGCCGGACACCGGAACGGCTGCGCCGGGCGGCGGCCCGGCTGACGGCCCGGCTGCGGCCGCCGACCCGGGCCCGCGACCGGCTGCGCCGGCTGGTCCGCCCGCTGTGCCTGCTCGCGGCCTCGCTGCCGGTGGCGACCTACCTGGCCTCCCTCGCGCCGTGGGAGGACAGCGGGGCGCCCCGCACCGCCCTGGCCGGCTCGGTGCTGGCCGCGACCGCGCTCGTCGCGCTGGTGGCCGTGGCCGGGCCCTGGCGCCGGCACCGCGCCGGCCCCGCGCTCGTGGTGCTGGCCGTCACCGCCGCGGTGCCCGTGGCCGACGTGCTGACCGGCTCGCACCTGGAGCTGGACGGGCTGCTCGGCTACGACGCGATCGTCGCCGGACGGTTCACCGGGTTCGGCAACCTGACGTTCGGGCTCATGCCGGTGGCGGCCCTCCTGCTGACCGCCGCGGCCGCCGGCTGGCTGGCCCGGCGCGCCCCCGAGGGGCGGCGCCGGCGACGGGCGCTGGTCACCGTGCTCGTGATGATGCTGCCGGTGGTCGCGGTCATCGGGGCCCCGGGGTTGGGCCGGGATTTCGGCGGCGTGCTGGGCGCGGTCCCCGGGTTCCTGCTGCTGGCCATGCTGCTGGGCGGCATCCGGGTCACCGTCCTGCGGCTGGTCGCCGTCCTCGCCGCCGCGGTGGTCGCCGTCGGCTCGGTGGCGGTGCTGGACTGGACCCGCCCGCCCGCCGAGCGCAGCCACCTGGGCCGGTTCGTCGCCCAGATCCTGGACGGCGAGGCCCTCACCGTCGTCGGGCGCAAGGCCTCGGCGAACCTGGGCATCCTGCTGGGCAGCACGTTGGCCTACACGCTGCTGGTCGCCGCGGTGGCCGCGGTGTGGCTCCTCCGCCCCGGCGGTCCGCTCCGCCCCGGGCCGGACGGGCGGGTGGGCGAGCTGCCGGCCGACGAGGTCCGCGTGCTGCGGGCCGGGCTGCTGTCGGTGGCGCTGGGCCTGGTCGTCTCGGCGGCCGTGAACGACTCCGGGGTGGCCATCCCGGCCACCTCGGCCACGCTGCTGGTGCCCCTGCTGGTGTGGCTGGTCGCGGCGCCGGTCGACCGCGGGGAGGCCCCCGGCGACCGTGTTAGCGTGAGCGCCCGTGGGTCGACTGACTGAACCTCGGAATCTGCTCCCCAACTCAGCCCCGACGAAGTTCGTCTTCGTGACCGGTGGCGTCGTCTCCTCGCTGGGCAAGGGGTTGACCGCGAGTTCGCTGGGAGCCCTGCTGTCGGCCCGCGGTCTGCGGGTGACGATGCAGAAGCTGGACCCCTACCTGAACGTGGACCCGGGGACCATGAACCCCTTCCAGCACGGCGAGGTCTTCGTCACCGAGGACGGCGCCGAGACCGACCTGGACATCGGGCACTACGAGCGGTTCCTGGACACCGACCTCACCGGCCGGGCCAACGTGACCACCGGCCAGGTGTACTCCGACGTGATCGCGAAGGAGCGCCGCGGGGAGTACCTGGGCGACACCGTGCAGGTCATCCCGCACATCACCAACGAGATCAAGGCCCGCATGCTGGCCGGCGCGCAGTCCGCCGGCCGGGACGGCGACCCGGTCGACGTCGTGATCACCGAGATCGGCGGCACCGTCGGCGACATCGAGTCGCTGCCCTTCCTCGAGGCCGCCCGCCAGGTGCGGCACGAGATCGGCCGGGACAACTGCTTCTTCCTGCACATCTCGCTGGTGCCCTACATCGCGCCCTCGGGCGAGCTGAAGACCAAGCCCACCCAGCACTCGGTGGCCTCGCTGCGCAGCATCGGCATCCAGCCCGACGCGCTGGTCTGCCGCTCGGACCGCGAGATCCCCGACGGCATGAAGCGCAAGATCAGCCTGATGTGCGACGTCGAGGCCGAGGGCGTCATCTCCTGCGCCGACGCGCCGTCGATCTACGACATCCCCAAGGTGCTGCACACCGAGGGCCTGGACGCCTACGTCGTCCGCCGGCTCGGGCTGCCCTTCCGGGACGTCGACTGGACCGTGTGGGGCGACCTGCTCGAGCGGGTGCACAACCCCAAGCACACCGTCACCGTGGGCCTGGTCGGCAAGTACATCGACCTGCCCGACGCCTACCTGTCGGTGACCGAGGCGCTGCGGGCCGGCGGGTTCGCCCACCGCACCCGGGTGCAGATCCGCTGGGTGCCCTCCGACGACTGCCAGACCCCCGAGGGCGCCGCGGCCGCGCTGGCCGGCGTCGACGCCGTGTGCGTGCCCGGCGGGTTCGGCGTGCGCGGCATCGAGGGCAAGCTCGGCGCGCTGCGGCACACCCGCACGCAGGGCATCCCGACCCTGGGCCTGTGCCTGGGTCTGCAGTGCATGGTCATCGAGACCGCGCGCAACCTGGCCGGCGTCGAGGGGGCCAACTCGGCCGAGTTCGACCCCGGGACCCCCGACGCGGTCATCTCCACGATGGCCGACCAGGTCGACATCGTCGGCGGCAAGGGCGACCTCGGCGGCACCATGCGGCTGGGCAGCTACCCGGCCGCGCTGACCAAGGGCTCGGTCGCCGCGGCGGCCTACGGCTCCACCGAGGTCACCGAGCGGCACCGGCACCGCTACGAGGTGGCCAACGCCTACCGCGACCGGCTCACCGCGGCCGGCCTCGTCATCTCCGGCACCTCGCCCGACGGCACGCTGGTCGAGTTCGTCGAGCTGCCGGCCGACGTCCACCCGTTCTACGTCGGCACCCAGGCGCACCCCGAGCTCAAGAGCCGGCCCACCCGGCCGCACCCGCTGTTCGCCGCGTTCGTGAAGGCCGCGGTCGACCGGCAGGAGTCCGGCCGCATCCCGGTGCCCGCCGACCTCGAGATGGGCATCTGATGTACGAGGTCCTGGCCAGCGAGGAGATCTACACCGGCCGGGTGATCTCGCTGCGCCGCGACACCGTCGCCATGCCCGAGGGCGGGTCGTCGGTGCGCGAGGTCGTCGCCCACCCGGGTGCGGTCGGCGTCCTCGCGCTGGACGACGACGGCGCGGTCGTGATGCTCAAGCAGTACCGGCACGCCATCGGCGAGCACCTGTGGGAGCTGCCGGCCGGCCTGCGCGACGCCGCCGGCGAACCCCCGCTCGAGACGGCGAAGCGCGAGCTGGCCGAGGAGGTCGGGTTGGCCGCGGCGCGGTGGCAGCTGCTCACCACCTCGCTGTCCACCCCGGGCTTCTGCGACGAGCTGGTCGGCCTCTACCTCGCCGAGGGCCTGTCGCCGGTCGACCGGCCCGAGGGCTTCGTGGTCGAGCACGAGGAGCTGGACATGACCGTCGAGCGGGTGCCGCTCGACCGGGCGCTGCAGATGGTCTTCGACGGCACGGTGCGCAACGCGCTGGCCGTCATCGGCATCCTGGCTGCCGCGGCGCACCGCTCGGCGTCACCGCAGCTGCGCGCCGTCGACACCGGCTTCTGATCCCGGTCGGAGGCCCAGCCGGCGCAGCTCCAGGTCGGCCAGGGCCCGGACGGCGCTCGCGTCCCCGGCGCGCCACGCGGCGCCGGTGCCGGTCGGCAGACCGGCCAGCGCCGGGAGCGGGGCGGTGGCCACCGCCCGGGCGGCGAGCAGCTCGACGTCCAGACCGCCGGCGGCGGTCGCCTCGCGGGCCCAGCCCAGCCGCCAGGTGGCCCAGCGGACCAGCGCCCACCCGACGGGGATGACCACCAGCGCGACGGCGAGGACCCAGGCCAGGGTGTGCACGGCGTCCTGCAGGCCCTGCCCGGCGCCGGCCACGCCGTCGCCGGACTCGCCCAGGGACCGGAACGGCGAGGACAGGTCGTCCCCGACCAGCGGGACGTCGCCGGCCACCCCGGCGGCGTCGCCCATCGTGTCGCCGATCGACCGGCCCAGGGACTCCAGCTGCACCCCGGGCTCGGCCAGCACGAGGACGGCGGCGTGCACGGCGCGGGCGACCAGCACCCAGAGCAGCGCCCAGCCCAGCAGCAGCAGGTCGGCGGTGAGCTGCCGGGTGCGGAGGACCGGCCGGTCGGCGTAGAGGCGCATGGGTGCGATCGTGCGGGTGCCGAGCCGGTCCCACCCGGTGATCACGGACCCCCGGACACCGGGTCCCGGCGTGTCCGGCGCACAGGTCCGTGATCACCGGGGGGAGGGCGGGGGAGAGTGGGGTGGTGGTGGCGACGGCGGTGGCGGTGGCGAGGGTGATCACCGGCTACCTGGACCACCTGACCGTCGAGCGCGGCCTGGCCACCAACACGATCAGCTCCTACCGGCGGGACCTGCGCCGCTACGCCGGGTTCCTCGAGGCGGGCGGGGTCCGCGGGTTCGGCGAGGTGGGGGAGTCCGACGTCGCCGCCTTCCTCGTCGCGCTGCGCAGCGGAGACGACGAGCACCCGCCCCTGTCGGCGTCCTCGGCGGCGCGCGCGGTGGTCGCCGTGCGCGGGCTGCACCGGTTCGCGCTGCTGGACGGCCTGGTCGGCGACGACGTCGCGGCCGAGGTGCGTCCGCCGACCCCCGCCCGGCGGTTGCCCAAGGCGATCACCGTCGACCAGGTCGAGGCCCTGCTGGACGCCGCCGGGGCGGGGGACGGCCCGCGCCCGCTGCGCGACCGGGCGCTGCTGGAGGTGCTGTACGGCACGGGCGCCCGCATCTCCGAGGCCGTGGGGCTGGCCGTGGACGACCTCGACGCGGGGTCGGGCGTGGTGCGGCTGGCCGGCAAGGGCGGCAAGCACCGGGTCGTGCCGGTGGGCAGCTACGCCGTCCGGGCCGTGCAGGACTACCTGGTGCGGGCCCGGCCGGCCCTGGTGACCGGCCGCGCCGTCCGCGGGGCGCTGTTCCTGAACTCCCGGGGCGGGCCGCTGTCCCGGCAGTCGGCCTGGGCGATCCTGCGGACGGCGGCCGAGCGCGCCGGCCTGGCCGACCTCGCCGACCTGTCGCCGCACACCCTGCGGCACTCGTTCGCCACGCACCTGCTCGACGGCGGGGCCGACGTGCGGGTGGTGCAGGAGCTGCTCGGCCACGCCTCGGTGACCACCACCCAGGTCTACACGCTGGTCACGGTGGACCGGCTGCGCGAGGTCTACGCGACCAGCCACCCCCGCGCCCTGCGCTGACACGGCGCCGCGCCCTGCGCTGACCACCTCGTAGGTGCCCCTGGGATCGGTGGGGCAGGACGGGGTCACACCCCGGGCGACAACTGCCGATGGATGGGTCGTAGGGCGACAAGTCGACACGGCGCCGGGGAAGCGCCGGGTCGCAGGACCGCTCCAGGACCGGACGTTCGACCGAGGGAAGAGGCACCGAGGATGGCGACACCCGTCGTGACGAGGACCGCGACCGCGCGACCGCGCGCGGAGGCGGCGGACGTGGAGATGGGCGCCCCCGCCGGCCGCACCGACCCGGCCAAGGCCCGGCAGCGCCCGCTGCCCACGCCCAAGCCGCTGGACCGGCACGGCCCCGCCCGCATCGTGGCCATGTGCAACCAGAAGGGCGGGGTCGGCAAGACGACGTCCACCATCAACCTGGGCGCCGCATTGGTCGAACACGGCCGCCGGGTGCTGCTGGTGGACCTGGACCCCCAGGGCGCGCTGTCGGTCGGGCTGGGCATCCAGTCCCAACAGCTCGAGCGCACCGTCTACAACGCCCTGATGGAGCGGCACACCACGCTGCGCGACGTCATCGTGCGCAACGTCGGGCACGTGCGCGGGCTGGACCTGGCGCCGTCGAACATCGACCTGTCCGCCGCCGAGGTGCAGCTGGTCAGCGAGGTCGCCCGCGAGCAGTCGCTGCTGCGCGTGCTGGCCGAGGTGCGCCAGGAGTACGACTACGTGCTCATCGACTGCCAGCCCTCGCTCGGCCTGCTGACCGTCAACGCGCTGACCGCCGCGCAGGGCGTGATCATCCCGCTGGAGTGCGAGTTCTTCTCCCTCCGCGGCGTGGCCCTGCTGGTGGACACCATCGACAAGGTCAAGGAGCGCCTCAACCCCTCCCTGGAGGTCGACGGCATCCTCGCCACGATGTACGACTCACGGACCGTGCACGCCCGCGAGGTCTTCAGCCGGGTGGTGGAGGCGTTCGGGGACACCGTGTTCCAGACCGTCATCACCCGCACCGTGCGCTTCCCCGAGACCACCGTCGCCGGGCAGCCGATCACCACCTGGGCCTCGACCTCCACCGGCGCGCAGGCCTACCGCGATCTCGCCAAGGAGGTTCTGGCCCTGTGACACGACGCCCCGTCCTCCCCGGCGCGAGCGAGCTGTTCTTCCGGCGCACCGACGCCGCCGCCGACACCGACACCGGCAACGCCGCCCCGGTCTCGCAGCTGCCCTCGCTGGCCGCCGCGGCGGCCAGCCCGTCGCTGCGCGGCAACGCGCACCGGCGGCCCGCCGAGCCGGTGCTGCCGGCCGAGGACTCCGCCGCCCCCGCCCCGCTGCAGCTGATCCAGGGCTCCGCCCGCGACGAGCTGGCCACCCTGCGCACCCTGCCCAGCTCCCGCACCCGCACCCGGGTGAAGCACGAGGAGAAGATCACCGTCTACTGCTCGGCCGAGGAGCTGCTGGCGCTGGAGACGGCGCGGCTGAACCTGCGCGGCGACCACGGCGTGGTGGCCGACCGGGGGCGCATCGTCCGCGAGGCGATCGCCGTCCTGCTGGCCGACCTCGACGCCCACGGCGAGAACTCCGTGCTGGTCAGGAACTTGTCGAAGTAATCTCGTGCAGTGACCAGCCTTGCGGAACCGCCCGTCGCCGATGCCGGTGACGGGCGGTTCCGCGTCCGGCTGACGAACTTCGAGGGCCCGTTCGACCTGCTGCTCCAGCTGATCGGCAAGCACCAGCTCGACGTCACCGAGATCGCGCTCTCGCAGGTGACCGACGACTTCATCGCGCACCTGCACGCCCTCGGCGACGAGCTCGACCTCGACCAGGCCTCGGAGTTCCTGCTCGTGGCGGCCACCCTGCTCGACCTCAAGGCGGCCCGGCTGCTGCCGGCGGCCGAGGTCGACGACGAGGACGACCTCGCCGTCCTCGAGGCCCGTGACCTGCTGTTCGCCCGGCTGCTGCAGTACCGGGCCTACCAGCAGGTGGTGGGCTTCCTGCGCGAGCGGGAGTCCGAGGCGGCCCGCCGCTTCCCCCGGGACGTCGCCCTCGAGCCGCGGTTCGCGCAGCTGCTGCCCGAGGTGCTGCTGGGCGTCACCCCCGAGCAGTTCGCCGACCTGGCCCGGCAGGCGCTCACGCCCAAGCCCCCGCCGACGGTCGACGTCACCCACCTGCACACCTCGACCGTCGACGTCGGCCAGCAGCTGCTGCTGGTGCGCCGTCGGGTCGCCGAGCGCGGCCGCACCACCTTCGCCTCGCTCACCGCCGACTGCGGGCACACCCTCGAGGTGGTCGCCCGCTTCCTGGTGCTGCTGGAGCTGTACCGGCAGCAGCTGGTCGACGTCGCGCAGGAGACCCCGCTGGGCGAGCTGGTCGTGTCGTGGACCGGGCCGCAGCTGGTCGGTGGCCGGCTGCCCGGTGAGGACGACGACGCGGTGGCCGCGGCGGCCGAGGAGTACGCGTGAGCGAGGGCCCCATCTCGTGGGAGCAGCTGGCCGCCGAGCTCGCCGCCGCCGAGGAGGCCGCGGCTGCCGAGGAGGCGCGGGGGTGGGACGACGCGGCCGCCGCGCTGGCCCGCTCCCTCACCCCGGCGTCCACCCCTGCGCCACCACCCGCACCCGGACCACCGCCGGTGCCCGACGAGCCCGCGGAGCTGCCGGAGACCGCGGTTCCCGGCAATGCGACTGCGCCGGACGTGCCGTTGCGGCCGCTGGACGAGGTGCCCGTCGAGGAGGCCGACCCGGCCGCCGGCGACGAGCCCGCCGACGAGCCCGAGGTCGCCGACCCGTGGGAGCTGCGCGGCGGGCTCGAGGCGCTGCTGTTCGTCGTCGACACCCCGGTGGACGACGTCACGCTGGCCGAGACCCTGCGCTGCACCGTCGGCCAGGTGCGCGCCGCGCTTGCCGAGCTGGGCGCCGAGTACGACGCCCGGCGGGCCGGGGTGGTGCTGCGCCGGGTGGGCGAGGGGTGGCGGCTCTACACCCGCGAGGAGCACGCCGCGGTCGTCGAGCGGCACCTGCTGGACGGCCAGCGCAGCCGGTTGACCCAGGCCGCGCTCGAGACGCTGGCCGTCATCGCCTACCGCCAGCCGGTCACCCGGTCCCGGGTCTCGGCCATCCGCGGGGTCGGCGTGGACGCCGTGGTGCGTACCCTGGCATCCCGGGGACTGGTGTACGAGTGCGGCACCGACCCCGACAGCGGTGGGGGGCTGTACGCCACCACCCCGCTCTTCCTGGAACGGCTGGGCCTGACCGGGCTCGCCGAGCTCCCCGAGCTCGGCCCGCTGCTGCCCGAGACCCGCACCGTGATCGCCGAACGCCCCGATTCCTAGAAGGACCTGATGACCGACAGCACCACCCCCGAGAACCCCGCCGACGACACCGGTCTGCAGGGCGACGAGCACGGCGTCTGGTCCGAGGACATGGAGCTGGCCCCCGCGCACCCAGGCGAGCGCGAGAGCACCCCGGTGGCCGAGGGCGAGGGCGAGCGGCTGCAGAAGGTGCTCGCCCGCGCCGGCGTCGGCTCCCGCCGGGTCTCCGAGGACATGATCGCCGAGGGCCGGGTCTCGGTCGACGGCAAGGTCGTGCTCGTGCAGGGCATGCGGGTCGACCCCGCGACCGCGCAGATCGCCGTCGACGGCGTCCGCATCGAGATCCGCAACGACCGGGTCACCTACGCCCTCAACAAGCCCTTCGGCGTGCTGACCGCGATGAGCGACGACCGCGGCCGGCCCTGCGTCGGCGACATGGTCGGCGACCTGGCCAAGGGCCTGGTGCACGTCGGCCGGCTGGACCAGGACACCGAGGGCCTGCTGATCCTCACCACGGACGGCGAGCTGGCGCACCGGCTGGCGCACCCCTCCTACGAGGTGTCCAAGACCTACCTCGCCCAGGTCTCCGGCACGGTCGCCCGCGACCTGGACCGCCGCCTGCGGGCCGGCATCGACCTCGAGGACGGCCCGGTCAAGGTCGACCACTTCGAGCTGGTCGACCAGCACGCCGGGCAGTCCGTCGTCCAGGTCGTGCTGCACGAGGGCCGCAAGCACATCGTCCGCCGGCTGCTGGCCGAGGTGGGGCTGCCGGTCTCGCGGTTGACCCGCACCAAGGTCGGCACGCTGGAGCTGGCCCGCATGCGCACCGGCGTCATCCGCAAGCTCACCCGGGCCGAGGTCGGCCAGCTGCAGGAGCTCGTCGGCCTCTGACGGGGCGCCCGACACCACCGATCGAGGTCCCGGGAGGGACCGCACACGACAGGAGAGTGCACGTGGCCGTCCGAGCCATCCGGGGCGCGACGCAGGTCGACGCCGACGAGCGCGAGCAGGTGCTGGCGGCGACCCGCGAGCTGGTCGCCGAGGTCCTCGACCGCAACGGGCTGACCGGTGAGGACCTGATCAGCATCCTGTTCACCGCCACGCCGGACCTGGTCAGCGAGTTCCCCGCGCTGGCCGCCCGCGAGCTGGGGCTGGGCGACGTCCCGCTGATGTGCGCGACCGAGATCGCCGTCCCGCACGCCCTGCCGCGGGTGCTGCGGCTGATGGCGCACGTGGCCACCGACCGCCCCCGCGCCGAGATCGCGCACGTGTACCTGCGCGGCGCCGTCGCCCTCCGCAAGGACATCGCCCAGTGACCGCCTTCTCCGGAGCCGTCACGCTCGACGGCCCGTCGGGCACCGGGAAGTCCAGCGTGGCCCGGGCGGTCGCGCTCGAGCTGGGTGCTGCCTACCTGGACACCGGCGCGATGTACCGGGCGGCCACCGTCGCCGTCCTCGACGCCGGGGTCGACCTGGACGACGCCGACGGCATCACCCGCGCGGTCACCGAGGCCGTCATCGGCATCGGCACCGACGCGGCCACCGAGCAGGTCACGGTGGACGACGTCGACGTCACCGACCGGATCCGCGGCAGCGAGGTCACCCGTGCGGTCTCGCCGGTGTCCGCGGTGCCCGCCGTCCGTCGGCTGCTGGTCGACGCCCAGCGGTCCCTCGTGGGCGACGCCGTCGCGGTGGTGGTCGAGGGCCGGGACATCGGCACCGTCGTCCTGCCCGACGCCACGCTCAAGGTCTACCTGACCGCCGAGCCCGAGGCGCGCGCCGAGCGGCGGGCCGCCCAGCTCGGCGTGACCGACCCGGCGAAGATCGCCGCGATCGCCGCCGACCTGCGCCGCCGCGACACCTACGACAGCACCCGCACCGACTCCCCGCTGCGCCCGGCGACCGACGCGGTCACCGTGGACAGCACCCACTGGGAACGGCACCAGACGATCGCCGCGATCGTCGGGCTGGCCCGAGAGAGAGCGAACACGTGAGCACCACACCCACCGGCCCGCTGCCCGTCGTGGCCGTCGTCGGACGCCCCAACGTCGGCAAGTCCACGCTGGTCAACCGGTTCATCGGCCGCCGCGCCGCCGTCGTCCAGGACATCCCCGGGGTGACCCGCGACCGGATCTCCTACGAGGCGCTGTGGAACGGCAAGACCTTCACCGTCGTCGACACCGGCGGCTGGGAGCCCAAGGCGTCGGGCATGGCCGCGGCGATCGCCCGGCAGGCCGAGTACGCGATGAGGACCGCCGACGTCATCGTGCTCGTCGTCGACGCCCAGGTCGGGGTGACCGAGACCGACCTGGCGGCGGCGAAGGTGCTGCGCCGGTCGAAGACCCCGGTCATCGTCGTGGCCAACAAGGTCGACGACGAGCGCGCCGAGGCCGGTGCCGCCGAGCTGTGGTCGCTGGGCCTGGGGGAGCCGTTCCCGGTGAGCGCGCTGCACGGCCGCTCGGCCGGTGACCTGCTGGACCTGGTGCTGGACTCGATGCCCGAGGCGCCGCGGGAGTCCCTGGAGCTGGGTGGTCCGCGCCGGGTGGCTCTGGTGGGGCGGCCCAACGTGGGCAAGTCCAGCCTGATCAACCGGCTGTCGAAGGCCGAGCGCTCGGTCGTCGACTCCGTCGCCGGCACCACGGTCGACCCGGTCGACTCGATCGTGCGGCTGGACGGCGAGGACTGGAAGTTCGTCGACACCGCGGGGTTGCGCCGCCGCGTCGGGACGGCGAGCGGCACCGAGTACTACGCCAGCCTGCGCACCGAGGCCGCCATCGAGGCCGCCGAGGTGGCCATCGTGCTGCTGGCCGCCGACGAGGTGATCAGCGAGCAGGACCAGCGGGTGATCACCCAGGTGATCGAGGCCGGCCGCGCCGTGGTGATCGCGATCAACAAGTGGGACACCCTCGACGAGGACCGGCACGCCCAGCTGGAGAAGGAGATCGAGCGCGACCTGGCCCGCATCCAGTGGGCGCACCGGGTCAACATCTCCGCGCTCAAGGGCCGCGGCGTGAACAAGCTCGCCGACCACCTGCGCGGCGCGCTCGCGTCGTGGGAGTTCCGGGTGCCGACCGCGGAGCTGAACAACTACGTGCGCGCCCTGGTGCAGGAGACCCCGCCGCCGCCCCGCAGCGGCCGGGCCCCCAAGATCAAGTACGTGACCCAGGCCGACGTCCGCCCGCCGCGGTTCGTGGTGTTCTCCACCGGCTTCCTCGAGGCCGGCTACCGGCGGTTCCTGGAGCGCAAGCTGCGGGAGAAGTGGGGCTTCGAGGGCACCCCGATCGAGGTCTCGGTGAAGGTCCGGGAGTCCAAGGCGAAGGACTTCCACAAGGGCTGACCCACCCCTCGGAGGCCGATCGGCGTCGGGTAACCTTCTCGACGCAGCTCACCGGCGCCCCTGGCGTCGCGAGCTCGGGCTGTAGCGCAGCTTGGTAGCGCACTTGACTGGGGGTCAAGGGGTCGCAGGTTCAAATCCTGTCAGCCCGACAGAGAAACCGCAGGTCAGAGGCGGGTCGTCCATCTGGACGGCCCGCTTTTCTGTATCTCCTGACCGTGTGACAAGGGGTCATCGGCCGCCGTCGGGAGGCGCGTGATTGCGAATGCCCAGGTCAGGGCTGAATTCGTCGGATCGACCAGGTGCCCGACCGAGTGGCGCGCACGTCGACCTCACCTGTAGTCGCTGTCGAATGTTGCTTCTGCAGGGCCTCATCTGACGCGAAAGTGCAGGTCAGCGCCATGGTCTGCGGTGGCGCGGATCGAGCGCGCAATCAAGCGCGTAGCAACGGGTGTAGCAACCAGATCGACGGCCGCCGAATGTGCACGAGGGAACAGCCGCCCGCCGGCAGCATCCGCCCCGCCTGCCCCCAGGCGGATGCAGCCGGACCGTGAAGATGGGGGCGGCGCCATCGGGGGTCGTCTGACCCGGTGTGCCGACTGACGCGGTTGCTGCCTTGGCTGAGATCAGTCGGCGGCTGCCGGTGGTGCTGTTGCGCGCGTCCGAGCGGGCGGTCGTGACCTCATAGGAGCATGTGCGAGAGGCACCCATCTTGCCTTGCGCGACCTACCTTTCGGAAGGTAGCTTAGTCGGCATGGCGAACAGAGCAGACGTCCTCGCTGCCGCCCAGGAGCTGTTGGCCACCGATCAGGTCGTCAGCCTGGACTCGGTGGCCCGTGCGGTCGGGCTGACCAAGCCCGGCCTCATGCACTACTTCGCGACCAAGCAGGACCTGATGCTCGCCCTGGTCGACGCCTCGGTCGACGCACTGGAGACGCAGCTCGTCGCAGAGGTCGGGGACCCGGCCGAGGCCAGCGCGGTTCAGCGGATGCGGGCCTATGCCGTGGTCAGCCTGCGGGGCGGCTTCGGTGGGGCGGACCTGGCGATGCTTGCCGACGCACGTCTGCGCGGACCCCTGACCGAGCGCTGGGTTCAGCGCATGCACCCCTGGGTCGACCTGCACGACATCACCGACCCCGCCGTCCGCGGCCGCCTGACCGCCGTCCGGATGCTCGCCGACGGCGCCTGGCTCGGCGACGCCGGGGACTACCTGACCCTCACCCCCGATGAGCGCCCGCACGTGCTGGCCGCCGTCACCGAACTCGTGGAAGGACTCGAGCCATGACCAAGTGGATCGTCCTGGGCGCAGCCATCGTCGCCGAGGTCACCGCGTCCCTGTCGCTGAAGGCAGCCCAGGACACCCCGGCGTTCTACGCCCTGGTCGCAGCCGGATACCTCGCCGCCTTCGCGTTGATCATCAAGGTCCTCAAGCTCGGCATGCCCCTGGGCGTCGCCTATGGCATCTGGGGAGCCTCCGGCGTCGCCGCCACCGCCATCCTGTCCTCCCTGCTCTTCGACGAGCCCCTCACCGGCGTCATGTTCGCCGGCATCGGGCTGATCATCGTCGGCGTCCTCGCCGTCGAGATCGGCTCCCAGAAGGCCACAGAGGCGCGAGCCACCACCGAGTCCTCTACCACCATGCGAGGAGCACTCTGATGGGCTACGTCTTCCTGGCCGCCGCCATCGTCAGCGAGGTCGCCGCCACCCTGTCCCTGCGCAAAGCCGCCCACGGCTCCCGGCGCTGGTACATCCCGGTCGTCATCGGCTACCTCGTCGCCTTCACGATGCTCGCCCTCGTCCTGGCCGAGGGCATCGGACTCGGCGTCGCCTACGGCATCTGGGCCGCCGCCGGAGTCGCCATGACCGCCGTGGCCACCAAGTTCCTCTTCGGTGAACCCTTCACCAAGCTCATGGCCGCCGGCATCGCCGCCATCGTCGCCGGCGTCCTACTCATCGAACTCGGCGCCGCCCACTGACCTAGCGGGATCCGGTCACCCCGAAAGACCTCCGACCCGACCGAGAACCCCCGTATACGGTCCTGCGACATTCGGCCCAGAACGCGGACCAGAACCAGCCACCGTCAAACCCATTCGCTTCGGTAGTCCGGGTGGACGTCGAAGAGTCGAGCCATGTCGCGCAGGGTTGAGCATCGCGCTGGGCGTTGCTCTGTCATCGGTGCGTTGGTGTGTCCGCAGCCGGTGCAGTGGTCAGTAGCTGGTTGGCGGTGTTGGTCGATGAGTTGTTGCAGAAGGGAGCAGGTCAGCAGCGCCCGTCGTGGGTCCCACCGGGCGATGTGGCGCGCCCATGGTCGGTGGGCCGGTTGTTTCCACGGGCCGGACGCCACGCAGGTGGCTGTGCCGTCGAGGAAAACAGCCTCGCCAGCGCTGGACCAGTACCAACCTGGGATGCGGTCACCGTCGGGGGTGCGGGTGGCGGCTTCGGCTGCTGTGCGTTCCTCGTCGAGGCGGTCGAGGAGGAACGCGACGAGTTCGGCGTCTGGCGAGGTGGCCTCGTGGTGTTGTCGGCTGTGTCCCGGAACCCGCGCCTCAGACATCGACATGGCCGGCGCCGATGGGGAAGGGGTGGGGGAGCTGGCGGGTTTCGATCTGCTCCCGTAGGTGGGAGATGGCGTGGTCTGGGGGGCTGGGTCGTCCCAGTTCGTCGTAGAGCGGAACGATCCGGCGCAGCCGGGTGTCGGGGTGGGTATCGAGGTCGAAGGTCAGGTGGATCTCGGTGTCGGGCCAGGTGCCGACCACCTCGGCCCGTCCGTTGCGGACCCCGGTGGCCAGGGGTCGCTCGTGGTTGGTCATGGGTGCGGACATGAAGGCATGCCAGTAGCGGGCGTAGTCCTCGGCGTCGAGCGGGGCGGGTCCCAGGGGCCAGGATTGAGCGGTGGTGTCCAGGCTGTCGGCGGGCATCACAGTCGTCACCTCACCGGTGCTGGGGTTGACCCGCACGAGCGCGGTGGCAGCGGGTCGGGTGTAGGTGTTGCGCAGACGCGGTTGCTCGATCGCCACCCACAGGTGTCCAGCGGTGCCGAGGACAGCGACTGGCTCGCCGGGGCCCAGGTCGACATGCCTGCCGCCGAGGTCGGTGGCGGCATCGGGGGCAGTGGGCCAGGCCTGGGCGCGTCGGGTCGGACCGGGTGGGCCACCGTCGTGAGCGATGCGCCAGTGCAGACCGCCGGCGGGTTCGGTGCGCGGGCGAGGGTGCTCGGGGTGGGTCGACCACAGCCGGCCGCCGTTGCGTTGCGACAGCGTCACCGGGGGTTCTTCACTGTTGATCAGGTCGTGCCGCTCCAGTTGGTCGGGAACCGGATGATCGGCTGCGACGCGGACCCATTGCAGGGCCGGGCGGTAGATCCAGGAGTCCGGTCCCAGTGAGGTGCGGGCGCCAGTGCGTTCTTCGATGAGCAGGTGAAGGTCACCGCCGGTCGAGCGAGCATCGTGCACGGCACCGGTGTCGACGGAGATGGTCCTGGATGGGTCTGGACCAGTGCTGATCAAGCGCACGGTGGTGCGGTTGCCGCGGTAGCGCGGTGGTGCGTCGTGGCGGGCGGCGAGGTCTGGGCGGGGCGTGGCCGGCAGGCACCACAGGCCGTGCGCGCTGCGGGCGGTCAACCTTCGGCCGGCGCTGTAGGCGGCCCCGGTCAGGCCCATGCCCGCCACCGCCGCTACCGGACCTGAGCGTTGTTGAACCCACACCCCGGCATCGCTGATGTTGATCCGCCACTGCCCGTCGGGATCGAACGGGTCAGGATCGGCGGCCGGTGGCAGCTGGGCCCACGACACCTGGTCGATCACGGCACCTGAGCCGGGATCCACCAGTGCAGCTGTGGGCTGCAGGTAATCGACCACCCAAAGCCGGCCACGGTGGAGGCCGAGGTATCCCGGGCGGAGAGTGCGTCGCGGCTCAGCCACGCGACGGGGAGGACTCCATCTGCAGATCAGTCATGACCCCACCGTGTCATGGCTGTGCCGGGTTTGTCAGCCTCAGTTCAGACCGGCCGTGCTCAGCGGTTCACACACCCCGGTATTCGGTCCTACGGAATCCGGCTCACAACCTGGTCCGAAACTGGAATGCCTTCTGCACGATTCCTGGGAGTCGTCGCCGACGCGGCCCGTGGCGACGTGACGCTCGCGCGCGACGCGAGGTCGCGCGCGAGCGAACGTCAGGTGGTTTCCGGGAAGTAGCCCCCTGCCGGGCCGCGGGTGGTTGAGGAGACCAGTTCGGTCAGCTCGGACGTGGACATCGGGATCACCGGGGCGGCGAGCAGCCAGCCGACGAGCTCGTCCAGGCTGAGCTTCTCGGTAGGCCAGGCCGGCATGTAGGGGTCGCAGTAGGCGGGGGTGCCCGGTTCGGTTCGCCAACTGTCGGCCAATCCTCCGATGTCGACGGCGTCGTAGCCCAGGACGTCGAGCAGCGCGGTCACCTGCTGTTTGGCGTCGGCGTCCTCCCCGGCGATGGGCAGGGCGCTGCGGTCATCGGCGCCGGCGGCGCGGGCACCGTTGCCGAGGCTGGCGAAGGTGATGTTGTTGAACGCCTTGATCACTCGGGTCTCGGGGAGGTGGGCCTGGACGAGTTCGCTGGCCGTCATCTGCTGCTCGTCGAGTGAGGCGATCTGCCCGTCGCGCTGGGGGTAGTAGTTGGTGGTGTCGACGAGGGTCTTGCCGGCGAGTTCGTCGACGGGCAGCGAGCTGTGCGCGATGAGCGGGATCGCGGCGATGACGACGTCGGCCTGCCGGGCGACCTCGGCGGCCGTGGCGGCGCGGGCTTGCGGTCCGAGCTCCGCGACCAGGTCGGTCAGGGTCTCCGGGCCGCGGGAGTTCGCGATGACGACATCGAGGCCGGCGCGGACAGCGAGGCGGGCGAGCGTGCTGCCGATCGCCCCGGCGCCGATGATGCCGAGCGGGGTGGTCGTGGGGGTGGTCGAGGGTGCGGTCATGGCGGGGGTCCTCTGCTGGGTTCAGGCGTCGTGGGAGAGGGACGAGCTGAGCTCGCGGAGGGCGTCGACCTCGGTCTGCAGGGTCGCCATCCGGGCCTCGATGCCGGCCATGGCGTCGGCGCCGGCGACGAAGCGGGCGGGGACCTGCTCGCGGGTGGCGAGGTCGATGAGGGCTGTGGCGAGCTTGGCCGGGTCGCCGACCTGCTGGCCGTTCATCCCGGCGAAGGCGGCGACGGTGGCCTCGGTGCCGGCGGCGTAGTCCTCGATCGTGGAGTCGGGGACGGTGGTGGACTGCGGGGTGAGCAGCTCGGTGCGGAAGAAGCCGGGCTCCACGGTCAGCGTCTGGATGCCGAACGGGGCGACCTCGGGGGCCAGGGACTCCATGAAGCCCTCGAGGGCGAACTTGGAGGCCGCGTAGGCCGAGGTGAAGGCGCCGCCCACGATGCCCGCGGTCGAGGTGATCGTGACGACCACGCCCGAGCGCTGGGCGCGCAGCAGCGGCAGGACCGCACGGGTGACGTTCAGCGGGCCGGTGAAGTTGGTGTTCATCTGGGCCTGGAAGTGCTCGGGGCTGATCTGCTCGAAGAACCCGGCCTGGAAGGACCCGGCGTTGTTGACCAGCACGTCGATCCGACCGAACCGCTGGACGGCGGCGTCCACGGCGGCCTGCACGCTGGTCGGGTCGGTGACGTCGAGGGCGACGGCGAGGACGTCGTCGGACGCACCGAGCACTGCGGTGACGCGGGCGGCGTCGCGGGCGGTGGCGACGACCTGGTGGCCGGCGGTCAGGGCGGCGCGGGCGAGGTCGACGCCCAGCCCGCGGGCGGCTCCGGTGACGAGTACGACCTTCTTCTCGGACACGGTGGTCTCCTCCTGGCGGTCGAGGCGGGCCCTGCTGCTGCGGGGCGGGTGCGCCTCGGTGTCGCCGGAGGCCAGGGAACGCCGATCGGTGGTGGGCAACCAGACCCGCTGGAGAGGGGTACTGGCAGTGACTCCCTCGGGTGTTCCGGGGGGTGGTCGGCCGCTCCTACGCTCTGTGCCGTGGACGACAGGGAACGGGCGCGCGCCGCGGTGCAGGACTTCCTCAGCACCCGGCGTGAGCGGATCTCTCCCGCCGACGTCGGGCTGCCGGCGACCGGCACCCGGCGGCGGGTGAAGGGGCTGCGCCGCGAGGAGGTCGCCCTGCTCGCCGGGATCAGCCCGGAGTACTACGTGCGGTTGGAGCGCGGTCAGGCGACCGGCCCCTCGCCCGGCGTGGTGGAGGCGATCGCCCGGGTGCTGCGCCTGGACGAGGACGAGCGGACCCACCTGGACCGGGTGCTGGCCGCTCTCGTGCCCGGCCCCCGCCGACGGCCGGGCCCGCCCAAGGAGGCCCTGAGCCTCGGGATGCAGGTGCTGCTGGACGCCCTCACCCACCTGCCGGCGATGGTGTTCAACCCACGGCTGGACGTGCTGGCGTTCAACCCGCTGGCTCGCGCGCTCTACGCCTCGGTGCTCCCCGAGGAGGGCCCGGTGAACACCGCTCGGCTGCTCTTCCTGGAGGAGCAGCGGTTCCGGACGCTCGTCCCGGACTGGGAGGACCTGGCCGACGACGCCGTGTCGGTGCTGCGGGTGGAGGCCGGACGACGTCCCGACGACCCCGCGTTGACCACCTTGGTCGGGCAGCTGTCCACCCGGAGTGCGGCGTTCCGCACCCGCTGGGCGGCCAACGACGTCCGAGCCCACCGGGGCGGGGTCAAGACCTTCGACCACCCTCTGGTCGGCCACCTGCAGCTGCCCTACGAGAACCTCACCGTCGACGCGGCGGGGGACCAGGTGCTGACCGTCTTCACCCCGCAACCGGGGTCACCGGCACACGACTCGCTCCAGCTGCTGGCCAGCCTGGTCGTCACTGCGCAGCCCAGCGGCCCGACGGGTTAGTCCAGTTGGTCCTGGGGGGAGACGGCAGCCCGTGACTCGGCGTTCCAGCTGGCGAGCAGCTGGACGGCGTCGTGCGCGGGCGACCCGGGGTGGGGTGCGAACACGGTGAGGGTGTGGTCGGCGGCAGCGTCGACCAGCAGGTTCTCGTAGGGCAGCGCCAGCTCGCCGACCGCCGGGTGACGGAACACCTTGACCCCGGCGGCGTGCGCCCGCACGTCGTTGCGGGCCCAGCGGGTGCGGAAGGTGGCGCTGCGGGTGGACAGCTGCCCGATGAGCTCGACGAGGGCCCGGTCGTCGGGGTGCTGGCCGGCCTCGATGCGCAGCAGAGCGACTGTGTCGTCGGCGATCCGCTCCCAGTGCGGGAACAGCTGCCGGGCCCGGTGCTCGTCCAGGAACAGGAAGCGCGCGGTGTTCGGAGTCCCCTCCATGTCGAAGACCGGGGTGTAGAGCACCCTGCCTAGGGCGTTGGTGGCCAGCACGTCCAGTCGGGCGTTGAGCACGACCGCGGGCAGCGTCGTCAGGGCGTCGAGCACCACCTGCACGCCGGCGCTGACGGTCTCGGTGACCGGGCGGCGGCGGTGCTTGCGGGCCTCGGGGGTGAGCTCGGCGAGCAACCGGTCCAGGTGCGCGCGTTCGTCGTCGTCCAGGTGCAGGGCCGCGGCGACGGCGTCCACGACGCTGGGGGAGGGGCCGGTGGCCAGGCCGCGTTCGAGGCGGACGTAGTACTCGGCGCTGATCCCGGCCAGCATCGCGACCTCCTCGCGGCGCAGCCCGGTCACCCGTCGGCGGGTCCCGACGAAGGACAGTCCGGCCTGCTCGGGGGAGACCTTCTCGCGGCGGCTGCCCAGGTAGGCGCGCAGAGCGGCGCGGGCAGCGTCCTTGTCGACCATGCACCCGAGGCTAGGGCCGCCCACGTCCGGGAGAGAGTCACTGTCAGTACCCCCTCTCAGCAGGGGCTGCCTCCTGATGGCACGGGCGAGCATCGTCGCGGACGACCGCGACCGATCGACCCGTCAGGAGCACGACATGCGCAACGCACACCTGGGCGCCCTCGAGGTGTCCCGGATCGGCCTGGGCGCCATGACCATGGCCGGCACCTACACCTCCGGCGGCGGCCTGGACGACACCGAGTCCATCGCCACGATCCACCGCGCCCTGGACCTGGGCGTCACCCACATCGACACCGCCGAGGTCTACGGCCCGTACCACTCCGAGGAACTGGTCGGGACGGCGATCGCGGGACGCCGGGACTCCGTCGTCGTGGCCACCAAGTTCGGGCTGGTGTCCCACTCCGGCGGCGGCCCGGGCACGATCGACAGCAGCCCGGCCAACGTGCGGGCCGCCGTGGAGGGCTCGCTGCGCCGGCTGGGCACCGACCGGATCGACCTCTACTACCAGCACCGCGTCGACCCGAGCACCCCGATCGAGGACACCGTCGGCGTGCTGGCCGAGCTGGTCGCCGAGGGCAAGGTGCTGCACATCGGGCTGTCGGAGGCCTCCCCGGCCACCATCCGCCGCGCGCACGCGGTGCACCCGGTCGCTGCACTGCAGACCGAGTACTCGCTGTGGGCACGGGACCCCGAGGCCGAGCTGCTGCCCACGCTCCGGGAGCTGGGCATCGGGTTCGTGCCCTACTCCCCGCTCGGGCACGGCTTCCTCACCGGCCAGCTCACCAGCCCCGCCGACATCCCCGACGACGACTGGCGCAAGACCAACCCCCGGTTCGTCGGGGAGGCGTTCGAGGCCAACCTGCGGCTGGTCGAGGAGGTCCGCACAGTCGGCGACGAGGCCGGTGCCACCCCCGCCCAGGTCGCGCTGGCCTGGCTGCTGGCCCAGGGCGAGGACGTCGCCCCCATCCCCGGCACCCGCCGGGTGGCCCGGGTCGAGGAGAACACCGCTGCGGACGCCGTCGTCCTCACCGCCGACCAGCTCGCCCGGCTGGACGCGCTCACCCCGGCCACGGGCGAACGGCACGACGAAGCGAACATGGCCAGCATCGACCGCTGACCGATGTGCCCGCAGCCCTGCGGAGCTCGATGACGGTCAGCTCGGGCCGGGCCCCGACCCGCATCGGCGGCCCCAGTACCCGACCCCGGCGGTGACGTACAGCTGGGTGTCACCGTGCCTGGACAGACCCTGCACCGCCGGCTGCTCGAGACCCACCAGGTACGGGAAGGGCCACAGCTGACCGCCGTGGGTGTGCCCGGACAGCTGCAGGTCCACCCCGGCAGCACGGGCCTGCTCGACCTGGACCGGCTGGTGGGCCAGCAGCACCACCGGGGTGGTGGCGTCCCGGCCCGCCAGTGCCGCGGTCAGGTCCGCGCCGTGCCCGCGGACCCCTGAACCCCCGGCGGTCGCGTCATCGATGCCGGCGAGGTCGAAGGACCCCGCCCCGCGGGAGAGGGTCACCCGCTCGTTGCGCAGCACGTCGACCCCCAGCGTGGGCAGGTGCGCCATCCACTCGGCGGTGTCCACGTAGTACTCGTGGTTGCCGGTGACGAAGAACGCGCCGTCCCGGGCGGCTAGGTCGCCCAGAGGCGCCACGTCGCGCCGGAGGTCGGCGACCGAACCGTCGACGAGGTCCCCGACGACGGCAACCACGTCGGGCTCGGTGGTGTTGACCATGCCGACCAGTCGAGCGAACCGGTCCCTGCCGTACAGGGAGGACAGGTGCGCGTCGGAGAACGTCGTGATCCGGTAGCCGGCGAGCTCCGGGGCCAGACCCGGGACGGCGATGCGCACCCGCCGGATGACCGGCGGGGCGGCCGCCGCCCACGTGCCGTACCCGACCGTGCCCGCTGCTATGACCCCGGCGCCGACTGCCAGAGACCGCAACAGGAACAGCCGGCGAGAGACGTCGACCTCCTCGGCGGGGCCCGATGTCGCGATGCGTCGGCGCAGCCACCACCGCACCGGCTCCAGGACGACCAGCGCCAGCACCAGGTAGACCAACGCACCCAGCCAACCGAAGCCCACCACGTCCAACGGCTGCTGCGCCTGCCTGGGAAACACCTGACGCCCGGCATCGGCAGCGACCGAGCTCGCCATCAGCAGCACCAGCACGACCGTGGCGGTCCGACGGACCCACCCCGGCCTCGTCGTGTCCCGGACCAGCCGCACCCACAACAGCGCGAGCGCGCCGATCAGGACGGCAGCGAGCAATGCGTAGAAGACCAGTGCGGACACCCAGCCGACGGTCCGGCAGAGCACCAGTCGCAAGACAGACCCTGTCAGTACCCCCTCTCGACAGGCTCTGCCACGCAGCCCAGGTCCGGCGTCCACTGGACATGAGCCCAGGGACACCCCCAGGCCGTCACCGGACGGAGCCCCCGCACATGCCCTCCCCACTAGAGAAGACCGTCGCGATCGTCACCGGTGCCAGCAGCGGCATCGGGGAGGCCACCGCGAGGGAGCTCGCCGCCCTCGGCGCCAGCGTCGCCGTCGTCGCCCGCCGCGCGGACCGGCTCGACACCGTGGTCGCCACCATCGAGGCCGCCGGGGGCACCGCGTTCGCTGTGGCCGCAGACATCGGCGACCGTGCGCAGGCCGAGGCCGTCGTGCAGACCGTCCTCGACCGGTTCGGCCGGCTCGACGTCCTGGTCAACAACGCCGGTCTGATGCTGCTGGGCACCGTCCTGGACCAGGACGTCGAGGAGTGGGAACGGATGATCTCGGTCAACCAGAAGGGCCTGCTCTACCTGACCAAGGCCGCCCTGCCGCACCTGCTCGCCGCCGCCGAGGACGACCTGCGCGGGGTCGCCGACATCGTCAACGTCTCCTCCATCGCCGGCCGTGAGGCCTACCCCCAGTTCGGCGTCTACAGCATGACCAAGTTCGGCGTGCAGGGCTTCACCTCGGCCCTGCGCCAGGAAGTCACCCAGAAGCACGTGCGAGTCGGGGTCCTGGAGCCCGGCGCAGTGGCCACCGAGCTGGTCTCCCGCAACAACCAGGCCGTGCAGGACCAGCTGGCCGCCTCCGACGCCGAGAACATCCCCGAGCGGCTGCAGCCCGAGGACATCGCAGAGTCCATCGCCTACATGGTGACCCGCCCCCGCCGGTCATCGATCGCCGAGCTGTGGGCCATGCCCACCTCGCAGGCCTGACCCCCCACGACCTACCAACAAGGAGCTCCACCATGCAGTACCGCCTGCTGCCCGGGACCGGCATCGCCGTCTCGAACCTCGCCCTGGGGACCATGGGCTTCGGCACCGAGACCGATGAGGCCGAGGCCTTCGCGATCCTCGACCGGTTCGTCGAGGCCGAGGGCAACCTGGTCGACACCGCCAACGTCTACGGTGCCGGGACGTCGGAGGAGCTGCTGGGCCGCTGGTTCGCCAGCCGCCCCGCCGAGGTCACCGACCGCGTCGTGCTGGCCACCAAGGCCCGTTTCGGCACCGGGCCGGACACCAACGAGGCCGGCACCTCGCGGCGCAACCTGACCCGCGCGTTGGACGCCTCGCTCCGCCGACTCGGCAGGGACACCGTCGACCTCTACCAGCTGCACGGCTGGGATGCGCTCACCCCGATCGAGGTGACCCTGCGGGCCCTGTACGACGCCGTGCGCGCCGGCAAGGTGCTCCACGTCGGGTTGTCGAACTTCACCGGATGGCAGGTGCAGCTCGCCGTCAGCACCGCCCGCGCCCTGGGCCTGGCGGTGCCGGTGACGCTGCAGCCGCAGTACAGCCTGGTCTCACGTGAGATCGAGTACGAGATCGTGCCGGCTGCGCTGCACAACGGCCTGGGCCTTCTGCCCTGGTCCCCGCTGGCGTCGGGGTTCCTCAGCGGCAAGTACCGCAAGGGCGAGCAGGCCGGAACCGACACCCGCGCCGGGGCCGGCAACCCGATGAACGAGCACATCTTCAGTGACCTCGCCGCCAAGGACCAGAACTGGGCCACCCTGGACGTCGTCCGGGAGGTCGCTGCGGCACACGACGTCACCTCGGGCCAGGTCGCCTACAGCTGGGTGACCAACCGGCCCGGCGTGACCGCCCCGATCATCGGTGCCCGCACGCTGCACCAGCTCGAGCAGAACCTCGTCGCCGGTGACCTGACACTGAGTGCTGAGGAAACCGCCCGTCTCGACGAGGTCAGCGCCCCCACCCCGAACGACTACCCGTACGGGCCGTTCGGCACCAAGCAGCGCGAGCGCTACCTGGACTCCAGCGATCAGGCCATCGGCGAGTTGTTCTGAGGGGACCGCGGCCGCCGACCCATGGGTCCGCGGCCGCGGTGGACCCACGTGGTCCCCGTCGGCTCACAAACCCCCGTTTGCGGTCCTGCAAAATTTGGCTCACAACTCGGACCACAACGTCGACGTGGAACGAGACTGGAACCGTTGGATGCAGCAAACTCTTGTGTGAGGCCCCGGCGCGAGACGCTTAGCCGCTGACGCCGGTCGGCAGACCGAGCTGGGTGGCGAGCTGCTGCAGCTCCTGGCGGGTCTGGGCGGTGAGGGCCACCCCGCCGGCGGCGAGGTTGGTGGCCTCGGTGCGGTCCTCGAGCTCACCGGGGTAGAAGACCTCGTCGTAGCCCTGGGCCAGCGGGACGTCCTTGACCTGGTTGATGAGCTCCCCGACGCGGGCGTGGTAGCCGGCGACGTCGCCGAAGGCGGCGGGGTCGACGGCCAGGAACAGGTGCCCACAGTTGCTGTGCTGGTCGGCTTCGTAGGGCCCGTGCACCTGGGTGCCGACGCCGCTGCCGGTGAGGGCGCCGGAGATGACGTCCATCATGAAGGTGATGGCGTAGCCCTTGTGCCCGGCCATCGGCAGGATGACCCCGAGCACGCCCTCGGCGGGGTCGGTGGTGGGGGCGCCGTCGGGGCTGAGCGCCCAGGTGTCGGGGATGGTCTCGCCGCGGTTCTTGGCCAGGTAAATCTTCCCGCGGGCCACCGCGGTGTTGGCGATGTCGACGGCGACGACCTTGCCGTCGGGGGCCGGTGCAGCGATGGACCACGGGTTGGTGCCCAGGATCTTCTGGTTGCCACCCCAGGGGGCCATCGCGGGGCTGGCGTTGGTGGTCAGCATCGCCACGCAGCCCTCGGCGGCGGCGGCACGGGTGAAGTACATGGCCGTGCCGAAGTGGTTGGAGTTGCGGATCCCGACCATGCCGACGCCGTGGGCGCGGGCCCGCTGAACGGCGAGAGTGCGAGCGCGGTCGGTGAGCACCTGTCCAATGCCGTGATGGCCGTCCAGGACGACCAGCGCACCGGTATCGGCGACGGTCTCGGGGGCGGTGGCGGCGGTCATGGCGCCGCTGCGCAGCCGGGCGGCGTACCAGGGCAGCCGCAGCAGGCCGTGGGAGGAGTGCCCCCATAGGTCGGCCTGCACGAGGCTGTCGGCGACCAGGTGGGCGTCGGCGTCGGGGACGTCGAGGGCGGTGAGTATGCCGGCGGCGAAGTCGACCAGCTCGCTGCGGTCGATGCGGTCAGTAGCCGCGGTGCCGGCGGGGGTGTTCTGGGTGGTGGTCATGGCGGTCACTCCGAGACCGGGGCGGTGCTGGCGGGCTCGTCGAGTAGCCAGTAGGTGCGGGTGTTGACGAACTCGCGCATGCCGGCGGCGGCCAGCTCCCGGCCGTAGCCGGAGACTCCGGTCCCACCGAAGGGCATCCGCACGTCGGAGGCGACCACGGCGTTGATGAACACCGCACCCGAGCGGATCCGGCGGGCGACGGCCAGGCCCCGGTCAGGGTCGGCGGTCCACACGCTGGCACCCAGGCCGAAGCGGGTGTCGTTGGCGACCCGGACGGCGTCGTCGTCGCCGTCGACGACGATGACCGCGGCGGCGGGGCCGAAGATCTCCTCGTCGTAGGCGGGCATGCCGGGGGTGATGTCGGTGAGCACGGTGGGGGCGTAGAAGTTGCCCGCGCCGCCCAGGGGCTTGCCGCCGGTTGCCAGGGTGGCGCCGGCGGCGACGGAGGCCTCGACCTGGGCGTGCAGCCCGTCGACGAGGTCGGCGCGGGCCATCGGGCCGACCTCGGTGCCTGGCGCCTCGGGGTCGCCGACGACGAGGGCTTCCACGGCGGTGACGAGCTGGGCGGTGAAGGTGTCGGCGATGGAGGCGTCGACGATGAACCGCTTGGCCGAGATGCAGGACTGGCCGCCGTTGAGGTACCGGGCCTTGACCGCCATCGCCACGACCGCGGGCACGTCGGCGTCAGGGAGTACGACGAAGGGGTCGCTGCCGCCCAGTTCGAGCACCGACTTCTTCACCGCGCGGCCGGCGGCTGCGCCGACGGCGGTGCCGGCGCGCTCGCTGCCAGTGACGGTGACCGCGCCGATGCGCGGGTCGGCGATCAGCCGGGAGGTGACGGCGGGGACGTCGGGCTCGGCGATGACCAGGGCGGTGAACAGGCCGGCTGGGACCCCGGCGCGGTCCAGGATGTCTTGCACGGCCAGCGCGGAGCCGGTGGTGTTGGGTGAGTGCTTGAGCAGTGCCGCGTTGCCGGCCATCAGGGCGGGGGCGGCGAAGCGCAGCACCTGCCACAGCGGAAAGTTCCACGGCATGACGGCCAGCACCACGCCGATGGGCTCATAGCTGATCCAGCTGCGGTCAGCAGAGGTGGCCACCGGCTCGTCGGCGAGGATGCGGTCGGAGTTGTCGGCGTAGTAGTCGCAGGCGGTCGCGCACTTCTCGACCTCGGCGGTGGCCTCGGCCAGCGGCTTGCCCATCTCCCGGGTGATCAGCCGGGCCAGGTCGGCGCTGTCGGCGCGCAGCAGCTGCGCGGTCTGGCGCAGCACGGTGGCCCGCTCGGCCAGGGACAGCGCGGCCCACTGACGCTGGGCGGTGACGGCCTGGTCGAGGATGGCTTCGATCTCGGCGTCGTCGTGGGTGGGGTAGCGGTTGAGTTCCTCGCCGGTGGCGGGGTTGATGGTGACGACCGTGGTCACGGGGTGCGCTCCTTGGGGCTGGGTTCGTCGGCGCCGGGCCGGTGGCGGCGTCGGGGCGGGTGGGTCACCGTGGTGACCGGTGACCGGCAGGTCAGCTGGCGGCGGGGGTGGCGCCGCGGTCGGACTCGGACAGGTGGGTGAAGGTCTCGCCGGTGGCGGTGACGGTGCGGGTGATGTCGCGTCCGCCGTACACCCAGTAGATGGTCATGGTGTCGGTGCCGCGGTTGCGGAAACAGTGCGGGATGCCGGCGGGCACCCAGGTGGCCTGCCCGGCGGTGAGCTCGAACTCCTCGTCGCCGATGACGGCGGTGGCCTCGCCTTCGAAGACCAGGACGGTCTCCTCGACGTTGTGGGAGTGCAAAGGGATACCGGTGCCTGGGGAGAAGACGGTCATGCCGGTGGTGACGCGGTTGGTCTCGTTCGCCGGGGTGTTCCACTTGCCGACGAAGGGCAGGGTGACCACGCCGTTGCCGCGGTCGAAGCGGTTGATCTCCTGCGGGCGCAGGACCAGGCAGGGGTTGGTGGGCTGCGCGCCGGGGGTGGTGGGGGTGCTCACGCGGTGACCTCCGAAGTGTTGGTGGCCAGCAGCTGGCCGGGGGTGTTGTTCTGCTCGAGCACGACGCGGGAGGCCACCGCGCGCCAGTCGGCGAAGTGCGGGGCGGCTTTGTGGGCGGCGAAGGCCTCGGCGTCGTCGTAGAGCTCGTAGAGGACGAACCGGTCGGGGTCACCGTCGACGGAGCAGACATCGAAGCGCTGGCAGCCGGGCTCGTCGCGGACCGAGGCCTGTGCGTTGACGGTGATCGCGGCCAGGAACTCCTCGCGGCCGGCGGGGTCGACGTGCAGGTGCACGATCAGGCTGAACATGGTGTCTCCAGAGAGTCGTAGTGCCGGCCGCCTGCGGTGGGCAGGCGGCCGGCAGGGGCAGCACCCAGCCGGCGCAGGAGCGCCGGCTGAGTGGTCAGCCGAAGGGGTAGGCGAACAGCGTGCCGACGGCGAGCATCACCAGCGCCACGATCGTGCCGCGCCAGATCACCTTCTTGAAGTGGTCACCCAGGCTGACGTTGGCCAGGCCGATGAGCAGCAGGAAGGAGGCCACCAGCGGGCTGGACTGGTGCAGGGACTGCCCGACCAGGGAGGCCCGGGCCATCTCCACGGGCGCGATGCCGTAGAACTCCGCGGTCTGGGACAAGATCGGCAGGACCCCGAAGTAGAACGCGTCGTTGGTCATGATGAACGTCAGCGGGATGCTCAGGACGCCGGCGATGATGGGCAGGTAGGGCCCGAGCGCGGCGGGGATGATGTCGACGAGCCAGTTGGCCATCGCATCGACCATGCCGGTGCCTGACAGCACGCCGGTGAGCACCGAGGCGGCGAAGACCATGCCGACCACGGAGATGACCGAGCTGGCGTGCGCCTTGATCTGGGCGGACTGCTCCTGGACCTTCGGGAAGTTCAGCACCAGCGCCGTGGCGGCGGCGACCATGAAGATCAGGACCGGCTCGATGATGTCGACCACGAGGATCGTCATCACGGCCAGGGTGAGCACCAGGTTGATCCAGATCAGCTTGGGGCGGGCGTTGGGCCGGTCGATGAGGTGTTGACCGTCCTCGGACACCGGGGCGGCGAAGTCGTTGGTGATGACCACTGAGGAGCCCTGGGGAACCCGGGCTTCGCGGGTGCCGCCGCCGGCGGGGCTGCCGGCAGTGGCGCCACCGGTGGCATCGCCGCCGCCGACCGGGGCGCCGACGGTCACGCCGCCGTTGGTGTCCTCGTTGCTGTCAGCCCGGGCACGGCGCAGCAGGCCGGGGGAGGAGTCGGTGAGCTCCAGCTGACCCAGACGTCGTGACTCACGTCGGCCCAGGAAGAAGGCCAGCACCATGACCGTGGCCAGGCCGGCGACGATCGAGGGGATCATCGGCACGAAGATGTCGATGGGGGAGACGTTGAGCGCGGCCGAGGCCCGGGAGGTAGAACCGCCCCAGGGCACGGTGTTGAGCACGCCGTTGCTCATGGCCGCGATGACGGTCAGGGTCACCGGGCTCATGCCCAGCCGCAGGTAGAGCGGCAGGAACGCCGAGGTCACGATGATGAACGTCGTCGACCCGTCGCCGTCGAGGCTGACGATGGTGGTCAGCAGCGCGGTGCCCATCACCAGCTTGGTGGGGCTGTTGCCCACCGACTTGAGGATGAGCCGAATCAGCGGATCGAACAGGCCGACGTCAATCATGGTGCCGAAGAAGATGATCGCGAAGAACAGCAGCCCAGCAGTCGGGGCCAGGTTCAGCAGCGATTCCACCACCATGTCGCTGATGCTCAGGCCGGCGCCGGCCACGATCCCGAACACCACTGGTACCAGGATCAGCGTGGCGATGGGGGTGACCTTCTTGGCCATCACCAAGTACAGGAACACCGCGATCATCGCGAAGCCTAGGAATACGAGCATCGTTGCCCTCTCAGGGGAGTGGTCTGCCTCACTGGTCCGGGTGAGTATGCAGACAGGTATACCTGTTGGCAACCATTAGGATCCGGCCATGACGGTTGTTGTGACCGACGGTGCTCGCCTGGGCAAGGCCGACCAGGTCTACGTCCAGCTGCGTGCAGAGATCGTGTCCGGAGTGCTCGCCCCCGGGCGCACGCTGCCCGAGACCGAACTGGTCGCCTACACCGGCGCCTCGCGCACCCCGGTGCGCGAGGCAGTACGACGGCTGGCCGCAGAAGGGCTCATCGACCTGGAACCGCGCCGGGCACCGATGGTCTCGCGGATCTCCCTGCGCAGTGCGCGGCAGCTGTTCGAGTTCCGGCAGGTCCTGGAGCCGGTGGCCATCAGCATGGTGGCCACCCGCGAGGTCGGAGCCGGGGACCTGCGACAGGCCATCGAAACACTGCTGAGCACTTTCGGCCGCCTGAAGGGCCAGGAGTACTCGCCGGCGTTCCAAGAGGCTTTTACAGCCGCCACCGGGCAGTTCGATGCCCTGCTGGCCGACCATGCACCGAACGAGTACCTCAGCCGGTCCATCCTCGAGCTGCGCCCACACAGCGCCCGACTGCGGCACATCGCCCATGCCGACACCTCACGGCTGCAGGAGTCCATCGGGGAACACATCCGCATGTGCCAGGCCGTGCTTGACGGCCAGGCCGAGGAGGCCGCCGCTGCGATGGTCGAGCACCTCCAGCACGTCGCGAGCTCCATCTTCCGACGACTGCTGGACAGCAACACCGAACTTCTCGTCCAGTAGTGCCCCGCCCGCCCTGGGAGTGGTGTGCCCAACTCCTATCCGGTATACCTTTGGTATACCCATACAGATGGAGCGTGCTCATCCAGTAGAGGTGAGGCCTCCCGACGCGAACGGCGGACCCACGATGGTGCACGGCATGAAGATCGCCCTCTTGCCCGGCGACGACATCGGCCCAGAGATCAGCGGGGCCACTCAGGCCGTGCTCACTCGCGCCGACGCCGCGTTCGGATTGGGCCTGGACTTCGACGTCCACCAGGTCGGCGTCGCCACGCTGACCACCAGCGGCACGACCCTGCCCGACAGCGCAGTGGCCGCCTGCCTGGCCGCCGACGGTGTCATCCTGGGCCCCGGCGGCATGACCGCCTACCCGCCGGTCAGCGAGGGCGGGATCAACATCCCCGGCACCATCCGCAAGCGGCTGGACCTCTACGCCAACCTGCGCCCCTCCCGCCACCGCGCGGGGGTCCCGTTGAGCAGGGAGGGCCTCGACGTGCTGGTCGTGCGCGAGAACACCCAGGGCTTCTACGCCGACCGCAGCCTGTTCGAGGGCTACGGGGAGTTCCGGCCCACCCCCGACACTGCGATGTCGCTGCGACTGATCACCACCTCGGCCTCCCGGCGCATCGCCCGGGTGGCCTTCGAGCAGGCACGCCAGCGTCGCAACCACGTCACCGTGGTAGGCAAGCGGCACGTCCTGCAGGTCACCGACGGACTGTTCATGGCCGCTGTCGCCGAGGTCGCCGCCGACTACCCCGACGTGACCTGGCGCGAGATCGACGTCGATGCCATGGCTGCCGACCTGTACCTGCGCCCGGACCGCTTCGATGTCCTGCTGACCACCAACATGTTCGGCGACATCCTGTCCAACGAGGCCGCAGCACTGGCCGGGGGCCTGGGCCTGGCCGGAGCGCTGAACGTCGGTGACGACCACGCCGCGGCCAACGCGGCCCACGGATCGGCACCCGACATCGCCGGCCGGGGGGTGGCCAACCCGACCAGCCTTATCCTGTCCTCGGCGCTGCTGCTGTCCTGGTGGGGCACCCGCACCGGACAGGCCGCCTTCGGCGAGGCCGCCCGCGCCATCGAGGCTGCGGTGGACGCGACCATCGCCGACCCCGGCGCACGCACCCGCGACCTGGGTGGTCAGGCCACCACCGACCAGTTCGCCGACGCAGTGGCCGACAACATCAACACCCCCCAGCTGCAGGCAACCGCCGGGGCGCCGACCCGGTGAGCAGCCCGAACGCTCCAGTCACCGGCGCACCCATGGTGGCGCTGATCCACGCGACCCCGGCGGCCATGGCCCCGGCCCGGGGGGCTCTTCTCGACAGGTTCCCCGGCGCCACGCTGTGGAACCTGCTCGACGACCGCCTGATCACCGAGGCCGAGCAGGCCGGCGGGCTCACCGACCCGCTCCGGCGACGGATGGAGCACCTCATCGACCACGCAGCCGCCGGTGGCGCCGATGCGGTGCTGCTGACTTGCTCGATGTACGGGTCGGTGGTCCAAGACAGCCCGGCCGACTGGACCATCCCGGTCCTGGGCTCGGACGACGCGCTGTTCGCCCGGGTCGTTGAGCTGGCGCCCGGACGAATTGCGGTGCTCAGCCCCAACCCCACCGCGGTGCGCGACACCAACACCCGGTTAGGCGAGTACCTGGACACCCAAGGTCTGACCGGGGCCACGGTCACCGGGACCGTCGTCAATCCCGGCCAGGGACCGGCAGACCTCGAGCACGCCGTCACCACCGCAGCCCAGGCCGCGGCGGCAGATGCCGACCTCATCGTCATCGGCCAGTTCTCCCTCAGCCCCGCGGTCGCAGCGGCGGCCGCGGCGGTGTCGATCCCGGTGCTCAGTCCTCCGCACCTGGCTGCCGAGGCCATCGCCGTCCAGCTGGACCGCCGGTGACATCAACGCCCACTGATGCCCCGGGCCCGGCGCCCAGCACCGCAGTAGCTGCGGGCCGGACGGGGGGCGCCCATCCGATGTTGGGCTGCCTGGCCGACGACTTCACCGGCGCAACCGACGTCGCCGCCGGGCTGCGACGTGTGGGACTGCAGGTCCTGCTGCTCATCGGAACCCCGATCAAGAAAATGGCCCTGCCCGACTGCGACGCGATCGTCGTTGCCCTCAAGAGCCGCACCATCCCCGCCGCTGAGGCGATCGAGCAGTCGCTGCGGGCCCAGCGGTGGTTGGCCGACCATGGCGTCACCCGCTTCTACTTCAAGTACTGCTCCACTTTCGACTCCACCGATGCCGGCAACATCGGACTGGTCACCGACGCACTGCTCGACGCCGTCGGTGGCGCGCCGGCCATCATCTGCCCGGCCAGCCCCGAACACGGCCGCACCGTCTACCAGGGCCACCTGTTCGTCGGGTCCCAGCTCCTGTCGGAGTCCTCGATGGCTCACCACCCCCTGACCCCGATGACCGACCCGGACCTGGTGCGAGTGCTTGCCCGCCAGACCCCGCACCCGGTCGCCGCCCTGCCCCTGCAGCAGCTGCGGTCCGGACCTGACGCTGTGCGCGCAGCACTGCAGCAGGCCACCGAAGCCGGTGTGCGGCACCTAATCACCGACATCGCCGACGACACCGACCTGGCCGCGCTCGCCGCAGCAGTGGCCGATCGGCCGTTGCTGACCGGCGGTGCTGGTCTGGCCCGCGCGCTCGGCGCCCACCTGCGCAGCACCGCCGCCCGCGCCGCCACCGAGGACCACCTGCCCGCCGGTCCCGCACTCGTGCTGGCCGGCAGCTGCTCGACGGCCACCCTTGAGCAGGTCGCCCGCGCCCGAGAGGTCATGCCCGCCCACCAGCTCGACCCCGCACTCACCCCCGACCCACACCAGCTGCTCACCCGCGCCCAGGACTGGCTGCACAAGCACCGGAGCGAGCCAGCAGTACTGATCTATGCCTCGGCGCCAGCCGATGCCCGCGCCGCGGGCCAGGCCGCGATGGGCCCCGACACCGCCACCGTCCTGGAAACGACCCTCGCCACGCTGGCGAACAATGCCCGCGAGGCGGGGCGCCGCCGCATCATCGTCGCCGGCGGGGAGACCTCCGGCGCCGTCGTTAAGGCGTTGAGCCTGCGATCGCTGCTGGTCGGCCCGGAAGCCGACCCCGGCGTCCCCTGGTGCCACACCACCACCGAGCCCCACCTGGCCCTGTTGCTGAAGTCCGGCAACTTCGGACGCCCCGATCTCCTCGTGCGCGCTGTGGAAGGAGCCACCCCATGACACACCCCACCACCGACCCCACTGCCCGGCTCACCGACGACGTAATTGCCCTGGGGGCCTCGCTGTTCCACCGCCGGCTCACCTTCGGGCGCACCGGCAACATCAGCGTCCGAGCCGGGGAGAAAATCCTGATCACCCCCACCGGCGCCAGCCTCGGCGCGCTCACCGACCTGTCGGTCATCGACACCACCGGCCAGCACATCGACGGGCCCAAGCCATCCAAGGAAGCGTTCCTGCACGCCGCGGTCTACCGTGCCCGCCCCGACGCCAACGCCGTCGTGCACCTGCACAGCACCTACTCCGTCGCGATCTCCTGCCTCGACGGACTCAACCCTGACGACCTGCTGCCCCCACTGACCGCCTACTACGTCATGCGCGTGGGCACCCTGCCGCTACTGCCCTACCACGCACCCGGTGACCTCACCCTGGAACCGTTGGCCCAACAGACCGCGGCCACCCACAAGGCATTCCTGCTGGCCAACCACGGCCCCGTCGTCGCCGGCACCGACCTGGCCGCCGCAGCCGACTCCATCGAGGAACTTGAGGAGACGGCCAAGCTGTTCCTGCTGCTGTCCGGCCACCCCACCCGGCCGCTGACCCGCGAGCAGGCCGATCGGCTGCGCGCTGGCACCCGCTGATGTTCACCGTGCTGGTCGACCTGACCATCCACCCCGAACACATGGACGAATTCATCACTGGCATCCGGGCCAACGCACGCGCCTCCCTACGCGACGAAGCCGGCTGCCTGCGCTTTGACGTCCACCGCCGACGCGACGAACCCTTCCGGTTCTTCCTCCACGAGGTCTACCTCGACGAGCACGCCTTCTACACCGAACATCGCGCCGCACCCCACTACGCAGCCTGGCAACGAGTCGCCCAGCGGTGCGTCGTACCCGGCACCCACCACAACACTTTCGGCGAGCCCGTCCTCATGCGCACCGATCAGGCGGCTACCGATCCAGCAACGACGCGTCAGCTCACCGACTGAACGCCAGGCAGGGCGCTGGTCGGTCGCAGAAGACGCAATGTTCGTCAGGGCCCGGGCCCGGCCGCCCGAAAGTCGATCAAGTCGTATAGACGACGACCCAGCATGCACCCGTGCGGCCCACAAACCCCTGTTCGTGAGCCGCTGGAGGCGCGTTCGAATGACTTCAGCAAACCGCAGGTCGCGGCGCCCGGTCGGTGACCGAAACCCGTTCCGGAATCAACGGACCACAAACCCATCCCGCGCAGGTTGTGGATCGACACCGCTGTGGCCTGGGTCGGGACTGCTGGACGGACCGACGACTTCTGAACTGTGTGGCCAGCAGCTGCGCACCAAGACGTCCATCGCAACCGAGCTCGAGACGACGCGCGACGCCTGGACGCGACGTCCGTTTACATGGTTGGTCTTGTGCTGGACCCTCGCGCCATGGACACCATTTCCGACATGGTCACCGCCCGGGAGTTGCGCGATCGGCTCTCGGACGTGCTGGGCCGGGTGATGGATGGCGGGGAGCGCATCGGGGTGACCCGCAACGGCACGTTGGCCGCCGTCGTCGTCGGGGTGGCAGACCTGGAGGCGCTCGAAGAGCTGGAGATGGCGCAGGACGTGACGGCGTACCGGGCGGCCAAGGCTGAAGACGACGGGGAGCGGGTGCCGCTGGCCGAACTCCGGGATGAGCTCGCCGGATGACCGGCGCGCCGCCGGGTCCTCGACGACGTCCTCGACCAGGCACTCGTCGTGACCGTTGTGCGAGCAGGGCATTGCCGGGAGATCTACGACCGATATCGGGCCAGGTCGCCGATGTAGCAACCGGTGTAGCAACGCCAGACGGACGACGACCGTCCGCCGCGGATGACCACGAACGCTGAACCGCGCTGACCAGCGCAAACAGCACGTGCGCGGACACTGGCGGACTCCCTGGAGCAAGCTGGGGGTCAAGGGGTCGCAGGTTCAAATCCTGTCAGCCCGACAGAGAAGCAGCAGGTCAGAGGGGCCTCGTCCGGATGGGCGAGGTCCCTCTTCCTTCTGCGCTGCTTTGTACCGCGCCGCGCCCTGACTCGACCGGCCGGGCTCAGTGGGCGGGGAGGTCCTCGTGGACGAAGCGGCGGAGCTCGGCGACGAGCAGGACGGGGACCTCGATGCCCGGGAAGTGGCCACCGCGGGGCAGCTCGGTCCACGACACCAGGTCCACCGCCGGCTCCACGGCCGTGCGCACCGGCAGCCGGAGGTCGTGCGGCAGCACGCACACCGCGGTGGGCACGGTGCGCGACCACTCGTCGGCGGGGTGCATGCGGCGCTCCCAGTACAGCTGGGACGACGACCCGGCCGTGCGGGTGAACCAGTAGACGGCCGTGTTGGCCAGGACCAGGTCCACCGTGCCGGGGCCGAAGACGTCCGACGCCGGGTCGGTCCAGTCCCGGAACCGCTCCGCGATCCAGGCCAGCTGGCCGACTGGGGAGTCGGTGAGCCCGTAGGCCAGCGACAGCGGCTTGGTGGCCTGCGTCTTCATGTAGCCCAACAGCTCCTCGGCCTGGCGCTTCGCCCGCGCCGCTGCCCGCTCGTCACCGCCGTCCGCCGGTTCCAGGCCGTTGGTCATCGTCACGTGGATCCCGGCGACGTGGTCGGGGTCCAGGACGGCGAGGTCGCGCGCCACCCGCGCCCCCCAGTCACCGCCGTGCACGGCGTACCTGTCGTGCCCCAGCCGGGCCAGGAGCTCGGCCACCGCGCGGGCCATGCGCTGCGACGTCCAGCCGCCGTCGGGGGTGGGGCCGGAGAAGCCGTAGCCGGGCAGCGACGGCACCACGACGTGCATGGTCTCGGCCAGCGGCTGGACCACCTGCTGGAACTCCACGACCGAGCCCGGCCAGCCGTGCAGCAGCACCAGCACCGGGGCGTCCGGCCGGGCCGACCGCACGTGCAGCGCGTGCAGGCGGGTGCCGTCGACGGTCGTGGTGACCTGGTCGAAGCGGTTGAGCGCGGCCTCGTGCTCCCGCCAGTCCCACTCCCCGCCCCACCGCTGCGCCAGCCGGCGCACCAGGTCGGTCTCGACGCCGCGGTCGCCGTCCAGGTCCTGCTCCGGTGCCCACCGGGTGCGAGCCAGCCGGTCACGCAGGTCGTCGACCTCCGCCTGCGGCACCTCGACGCGGAACGGGACCACTGTGCTGTCGGTCATGCCCCGACCCTGCCCCCGCCGACGCCGGCCCGCCCGCCGAGGACAGCCACCGCACGACCTCGACGGCCTCGCCATTGCCCATCTCGGCGGCCACCAGCGCCTGCCCGGCCAACCCCGGGAGGACCGGCGGCTGCTGCCGTGTCCTGCGGCGCGGTGCCCCGCGGCGGGTTCGGCGGCTCCTCCCCGGAGGACGCCGAGTTCGACGCCGCCGTCCGGGCGTTCGTGACCGCACACCGGGCGCACTGACCGGCTGTCCCCGCGGCCGGGTTCGTCGAGCCCGTCAGGGTGTCCTGCAGCGTCGATACCGCGAATCGGATACGGGTCAGTACGCTGATCGGCATGAGCCGGGCCACCCCCGAGAACGTGCCGCTCCGCCCTCGACCGCGGCGGGACCAGGTCCGGGGGCAGGTGCTGGCCGCCGCGCGGCAGGTCTTCGCCGAGCGGGGGTTCGCCGGCGCGACCACCGACCACGTCGCAGCTGCAGCAGGGTTCACTAAGGGCGCTGTCTACTCGAACTTCCGCAGCAAGGACGACCTCTTCATCGCGCTCTTGGAGGCCGAGTCGGCCGCGCGGATCCAGGCGGTGGAACGGGCGCTGAGCGAGACGACAGACCTGGCCGGTGCACTGGTGGCCGTGGGTGGGGAGCTGTCCCGCCGCGACCCGCTGTGGCAGGTGCTGTACCTGGAGTTCGTCCAGCGGGCGTTGCGCGAGCCCGAGGTCCGGGCGGCGCTGGTGACGTCGCGTCGCGAGCTGCGCGCCCGCATCACCGGGGTCGTCGAGCGGTTCATGGCCGATCACCCCGTACGTGCTGGCTGGCGGGCAGGTGACATCACCGTCGTGCTGCTGGCGCTCTCCGGAGGCCTGGCCATGGAGGCGCTGCCCGACCCGTCGGCGGTGCACGACGAGTTGTTGCCCCAGGTGCTGGTCGACCTCCTGCAACCCGTCGACTCGTGACTCGGCGACGGGGTCGCGTCTCGGCGGCCGTGGGGGAGTCGTAGGCCTGGTGGTGACCCGACCCGAGCACCGCCGGGACGTCGAGCGGGGCCTCGAACCAGCTCACCGGTTCGTCCGCCGGGCGGTGCCGGTCACCAGCACGGCGATGAGCACGAGCCCGGCGGCGGCGACCGGGACGTCGCCGAGGCCGAGGCCGCCGGCCGGGTGCGCGGGCTTGCCGAGCCAGTCGGCGACCGAGGCGCCCAGCGGACGGGTGAGCACGTAGGCGGCCCAGAAGGCGACCACGGGCGGGAGCCCGAACCGGGCCCAGCCGACCCACGGGACCACGATCGCCGCGGCGAACAGCACGATCGACCCGGCGAAGCCCAGGCGCCAGACCACGGCGGCCAGGTCACCCAGCGCGGTGCCCAGGGCGAAGGTGGTCAGCACGGCCGCCCAGTAGAGGAGCTCGCGCCGGCGGGTGGTGATGCTGTGCACGTCGAGGGTGCCCTCGAGCCGGTGCCACCCGGCGAACACGACCGCCAGCGCGAGGGCGGCGAGCCCGGCGGTGACCGGGTAGGGCAGGCCGAGCAGCACGTGCGGACCGTCGGCGACCATGGTGCCGAACACCGCGACCATCGTGACCGCGGTCCAGTAGCGGCCCGGGTGGAACCGGTCGGCGCGCAGCTGCCACCACAGGGCGGCGACCAGGCCGAGGCCGGACACCGCGACCGCGACCGGCAGGTCCCAGGCCGCGGCTCCGTCTGCGGCGGCCTCACCGGTCCCGGTGGTGAGCACCTTGACCAGCCAGAACACCGCGGTCACGGCCGGGACCTTGACGGCCGCGCCCGGGACGCGGTGGCGGGTGTACGGGGCGTGCTGCGGCACGGGCTGCTCCAGGGCGTGGCGACGAGGCGGGGGGAGCTCGGCGCTGAGCCCGGCGGTCGGTGCACCGTCGGTGACGGCCGCGGTCATGGTGCGCCGGGAGTCCTGACCAGGACCTGAACGCCCGACGGGGTCCTCGGGCCCCGCCTCCCGCCAGGACCGTCCCCACCGCAGGGCCAGGGCGGTCACGGCGGCCACCGAGGCGGCGAACGCCAGCACCGTCAGCCCCAGGTCCTCCGCGACCCGCTCACCCACGGGCCCGGCTGCCCGACCGGGCCCGGAGGACCTCCACGGCGACGGGGACCAGGGACAGCACGACGACGCCCAGGACGAACAGCTCGACGTGGTCGCGCACGACGGCGACCTGGCCCAGCCAGAAGCCGAGCAGGGTGACCCCGACGGCCCAGGCGACGCCGCCGACGACGGAGTACAGGGCGAACCGGCGCAGGTCCATCCGGGAGGCGCCCGCCATGACCGCCGCGAAGGTGCGCACGACGGGCACGAAGCGGGCGACCACGATCGTGCGGGCGCCGTTGCGGTCGAAGAAGGCCTGGGACCGGTCGACGTACTCGGCCTTGAAGAACCGGCTGTCGGGGCGGTGGAAGACCGCGGGGCCGGCCTTCCGGCCGATCCAGTAGCCCACCAGGTTGCCCGCGACCGCCGCGACGGGCAGCAGGAGCAGCAGCACCCACAACGGCGCCACCAGGCCCCCCGCGGCGAGCAGGCCGGCGGTGAAGAGCAGGGAGTCACCCGGCAGGAAGAACCCGACCAGCAGCCCGGTCTCGGCGAACAGGACGGCCATGATCCCGACCAGTCCGAAGGTGTTGATGAGGGTGGTCGGGTCCAGGAAGCCGCTCATGCTCCCCACGGTCGCCGCCGGGCCCTGAACACCGCCTGAACGGCGGGTGGGCTCACCCGCGGGGCAGGGTGACCTCCACCCGACCGTGGTCGCCGGGGACGGCGACGACGGTCCCGCCGGCGGCGAGCGCCAGCCGCCGGGTGAGCGCCAGCCCGAGCCCGGCACCGCCGTGGCCGTCGGCGGGGTCACCGCGGAAACCGGGGTCGAAGACCCGGGCGGCGACCTGCGGGGTCAGGCCGGTGCCGTCGTCCAGCACGGTCACGACCACGCGGCCGGCCCGGGCCTCGCCGTGGACCTCGACCCGGGTGGCGGCGAACCGGACGGCGTTGTCGACCACCGGCGCCAGCGCACGGACCACGACGTCGGCGTCCACCCCGACGACGAGGTCCGGGTCGCCGGTGAGGACGACGGGCACGCGGGCGTCCGGGTCCGCCAGGGGTGCTAGCGCGTCCACCAGCCGCGCACGACCGGGGCTGACGGCCTCGGAGCTGCGGGCCGCGGACAGCATCGTCTCCAGGATCGACGCCATCGCGCGGGTGGACCGGTCGACGGCAGCGTGCGCGTCGGCGAGCTCGCGGGCGTCGCGGGGCTGGGCGCGCAGCAGGTCGATCTCGGCCTGCGCCCGGGCCAGCGGGGTGCGCAGCTCGTGGGAGAGCTCCTCGGTGAAGCGCTGCTCGTGCCGGAGGACGGCGGCCTGGCGGTCCAGGAGCTGGTCGAGGGTGCCGGCCAGCTCGGCGAGCTCGGCCGGGCGGGGGTCGTCGCCGAACCGCCGGTCGGTGTCGTCGGCGCTCCACCGACCGGCCTGGGTGCTCATGTCCTGGACCGGGCGGAGGGCGCGGGTGACGTTGGCGCGCAGCACCAGGTGCACGACGACGACGAGCAGCAGGGCCACCCCGATGCTGCCCAGCAGGGCGGTCCGCTCGATCTGCTGGTAGGGCGACAGCGATGTGCTGGTCACGACGGCGGCCACCTGCTGTCCGTCGTCGCTGAGCGGCAGAGCCCGCAGCCGCACCGTCTGACCGGTGTCGACGTCGACGGTGCCGGCGCCCTGGGCGGCGAGGTCGACGGCCCGGCGATCCAGCGTGTCGGTGCTGCCGGGCGGGCGCTCCACGATGCCGCCGGCGCCGTCGATGATCCAGGTGCCGACGTCCAGCGCCTGGTCGTCCCGGGCGTCCAGTACCGTCACCGTTCCGTCGGTGGCCACGTCCACGGTCTGCGCGACCGCCTCGGCGCGGGCCTGCAGGACGTCGTCGGCCTGGCCGGCCAGGACCCGTGCCAGCAGCGCGTTGGCGCCGACCGCGAGCAGCAGCACCCACAGCGCGACGACCAGCGTGGCCGACCAGGACAGCCGGGTGCGCAGGCTCGTGCGCGCGCACCGCCCGCTCACGTGAACGTGTAGCCCACGCCGTGCGCGGTCCCGATCGACCGGCCCGGGTCGCCGGCGGCGTCGAGCTTGCGGCGCAGCCGGGCGACGTACTGGTCCAGGGTGTTGTCGGCGACCTGCGCGCCGTCGGGCCAGCCGGCAGCCAGCAGGTCCCGTCGGCGGACCACTGCGCCCGGGCGAGCCATGAGCGCGGCGAGGACCCGGAACTCGGTCGGGGTCAGCCGTTGCCTCCCGGTCGGACCGACCAGTGCATGCGTGGTCGGGTCCAGGACCAGCCCGGTGGTCACCGGGTGCGCCGCCGCGCTCCGGCGCAGGGCCACCCGCAACCGGGCCAGCAGCTCGCTGAGGTGGAACGGCTTGGCCAGGTAGTCGTCGGCACCGGCGGCGAACCCGGACAGCACGTCGTGCAGCTGGTCCCGGGCGGTCAGGAACAGCACGGGCGCGGTGAGGCCGGCGGCGCGCAGTGCCTGGCAGACGTCGCGGCCGTCGGAGTCGGGCAGCCCGATGTCCAGCACCACCGCGTCGAAGCCGTCCGCGCCCGAGCCGCGCACTGCGCCCAGCGCGCCCGCGCCGTCCCGGGCGGTGACCACGGTGACGTCGTGCTCCCGCAGGCCCCGGGCCAGCACGTCGCGCAGGCCGTGGTCGTCCTCGACGACCAGGACCCGGGGCTGCAGTTCGCTCACGGCCCCATCATGGGTGACCGGACCGTCTGCGTTGCCCCGTCGGCGCGGAGCGTTCAGGTCGTGTGCAGGTGCCCCGTCCGACGCTGCCGCCATGATCACACCTCTGGCCCCCTCGACGGGGCGCGCGCTGCTGAACAAGGTCCCCGAGGTCACCCTCTGGTTCTGGGTCATCAAGATCCTGGCCACCACGGTCGGGGAGACCGCCGCGGACTACCTGGACGACACCCTGGGGTTCGGGCTGACCGGCACCACGGTCGTCGTCGGCGCGGTCTTCCTGGTCGTGCTCGGCTTCCAGTTCCGCGCCCGCCGGTACGTCCCGCCGCTGTACTGGGCCACCGTGGTGCTGATCAGCGTCGTCGGCACCCTGATCACCGACAACCTCACCGACAACCTGGGTGTGCCGCTGGAGGTCACCACCGCGGTCTTCACCGTGGCGCTGGCCCTGACCTTCGCCGGCTGGTACGCCGCGGAGCGGACGCTGTCGATCCACTCCGTCGTGACCCGCCGCCGGGAGGCCTGCTACTGGCTGGCCATCCTGTTCACCTTCGCCCTCGGCACCGCCGCCGGCGACCTCGTGGCCGAGAAGCTCGGTGCCGGGTACTGGCTGTCGGCCCTGCTGTTCGCCGCCCTCATCGGCGCCGTCGCCGCCAGCCACCTGGTGTTCAGGGCCAACGCGGTGCTCACCTTCTGGATCGCCTACGTCCTCACCCGCCCGCTGGGTGCCTCGCTGGGCGACGGGTTCTCCCAGGACCGGGTGGACGGCGGCCTCGGTCTGGGCACGACGCTGACCAGCGTGCTGTTCCTGGCCACGATCGTCGCCGTGGTGGCCTACCTGGCGGTCAGCAAGCGCGACCAGCCGCCCCCGGTCGAGGCCGGCGCGCTGCGGTGACCCACCCGACGAGCAGGGACGAGGACGACCTCACGGCCCGGCACGCGCACCGGTCCGGTCAGGCGCCGAGCCGGGAGCGACCCGGCTGCGAGCGGACCCCGATGAGGGCGTCCTCGGCGCGCAACCAGGTGTCGGCCATGCCGCCGGCCGGCTCCCGGGCCGCCCACCCGCTCGTGGCGCTGTACCCGGCGGTCCGGAGCGCGTCCTGCACGTCTCCGGCGGTCGTGCCCGGGTCCAGGTCGTCGTCCCCGGCGAGGAGCAGGCCGAACTGCCGGCCGTTGACCCGGCTCACCGGCAGGTCGCCGACCACGTCCCGGACGACGTCGGCGGCCCGTCGCACGCCTCGGGTGGTGCGGACCAGCCCCGTGTCGACCAGGACGACGGCGGCGTCCTGGGCCAGGTCGCGCGAGCGCTCCCCCTCGTCGCGGAGCATCAGCCCCCAGCCCCGTCGGTCGGGTAGCCGGGTCGCGGCGTCGGAGCTGCGCAGGGCGTGGTCGTAGCTCGCCCGCCGCTCGTCGGCGACGACGTCCAGCGCCGTCCCCAGGTCACGGGCGAGCCGGTCGGCCCCCTCGTGCAGCCGGGCGGCGATCGGGTCGACGTCGCCCTCGAACCGGCTGGCCGAGAAGGCGCAGAGGGTGCCCAGCAGGCGTCCGTCCGGCCGCCGGATGGCCGCACCGGCGTAGCCGGCGACGTGGTGGGCGCGGGAGCTCACCCGCACCTGGGGGTCACCGTGCCGGTGCAGGTCCCGGGACACCACCGGACGGCGGTCGACGAGCAACCGGTGGCACGCGGTGGTCTCGACCGGGAAGTGGGTCCCCAGGTGCACGGGCAGCGCGTCCGTGGCGCGGACGGCGGTCAGCGGCGTCCACCAGCGGTCCGTGGCACGGGCGACGAGGAAGAGGTCGAACTGCCCTCCGGTGGACAGGTCGGCGAGGGTGCTGCGGGACGCGGCGGCGAAGGCGGCGTGGGCGGACGAGCGGGCGAGCGGCACGGATCCTCCTGTGCACTTGCATACGAATCGGTTCCGTATATCCGGGTCCCGGATTGGCGCGGGGAAGGAGCGGGTTGAGCGGGACCGGGCCGGGATCCCCCGACCGGGTGACCCCGGGATCTCCGGCGGTCCGGGCACCTCAGGCGACGTAGACCTTCCGGACGGTCTCGGTGACCACCCACGTCGTCGCGTCGCCGGCCCGCAACCGGACCACCACCCCGGGGGCGAGCAGCACCGCGGAGCCGTCGGCGAAGGTCACCGAGCCCGCCCCGGCGAGGACGACGAAGACCTCGTCGACCTCGACGTCGGTCACGGTGCCGGTGGTCAGCTCCCACACGCCGACGGCGGTGCCGTCGTCGAGCAGGGTGCGGTGACCGGCCCGCGGCGCGCCGGCCAGCACGGTGCCCTCCGCCAGCGGGAGCTCCTCCAGCGGCTCGGCGGCGGCAGCCGGGCTGAGCAGGCGGGCGTCGGCAGTGGTCCTCGGGGCGTCGCTGGCGTCGGTCACTCGCCGATGGTGCACCCCCGACCGGGGGCGATCTGTCGCCGGACCGGCGTTCTCCCGACGATCTGCTGGGGTCCAGGGCCGGCGCGGTGGCGTTCACTCAGGACGGGTGGCCGACGACCGCGGCACCCGAGGAGGTAGGACCCCGTGACCGACCAGACCCACCGCCCCACCACCGTCGACGACGACCTCGACCGGGCGGTGCCGCAGTCGCCGTGGCTGGACACCGACCAGCGGCCGGCACCGCGCCCGCCGCTGGACGGCGACACCGAGACCGACCTGGTGGTCGTCGGCGGAGGGTTCACCGGGCTGTGGACGGCGCTGCGGGCCGTGGAGCGCGAGCCCGGTCGCCGGGTGCTCCTGCTGGAGGCCGACCGGATCGCCGAGCACGCCACCGGTCGCAACGGCGGGTTCTGCGAGGCCAGCCTCACCCACGGCGAGGTCAACGGCCGCGAGCGGTGGCCGGCCGAGTTCGACCAGCTGCAGCGGCTCGGGCTGGAGAACCTGGCCGGCATCGGCGACACCGTCCAGCGCTACGGCATCGACTGCGGGTTCTCCCTGCCCGGCATGCTCACGGTCGCGACCAGGCCGCACGAGGTCGCCGGGCTGGAACCGGGTACGCCCGGGTTCCTCGACGCCGCCGCCGTGCGGGCTCTCGTGCATTCGCCGACCTACCTGGCCGGCCGGGTCGTCCCCGAGGGCTCGGCCCTGGTCGACCCCGCCCGCCTCGCCTGGGGGCTGGCCCGGGCAGCGGAGTCCCTGGGCGTGCACATCGCCGAGGGCACCCGGGTCACCGACCTCACCCGGCGGTCCGGCCAGCTGCGGGTGACCACCTCGTCGGGCACCGTCACCGCCGCCCACGTCGTGCTGGCCACCAACGCCTTCCGCCCGCTGCTGGCCCGGCTGCGGTTCCACACCGTGCCGGTCTACGACTACGTGCTGGCCACCGAGCCGCTCAGCGCCGAGCAGCTGGCGTCGATCGGGTGGGAGGGCCGCCAGGGCATCGCCGACTCGGGCAACCAGTTCCACTACTACCGGCTCACCGACGACGACCGCGTCCTCTGGGGCGGCTACGACGCGATCTACCACTTCGGGCGGCGCATCGACAGCGCGCTGGAGGACCGCCGGGCCACCCACCGGCTGCTCGCCGAGCAGTTCTACGAGACCTTCCCGCAGCTGGCCGGTGTCCGCTTCACCCACCGGTGGGGCGGGGTCATCGACACCTCCACCCGGTTCGCCGCGATGTTCGGCTCCTCCTGGCGGGGACGGGTGGCCTACGCCCTGGGCTTCACCGGGCTGGGGGTGGGCGCCTCCCGGTTCGCCGCGGACGTGCTGCTCGACCTGCTCTCGGGTCGTGCGACCGAGCGGACCCGGCTGGAGATGGTCCGGCGCCGGCCGCTGCCCTTCCCGCCCGAGCCGCTGGCCTGGATCGGCATCCAGCTGACCCGGTGGTCGCTGAACCGGGAGGACGCCACCGGGCGACGCAACCTGTGGATGCGCGCCCTGGACCGCCTCGGCCTCGGCTTCGACAGCTGACCCCCGGCGGGACCCACGTCGCAGGGCAGCCGGCTCAGTGCGCCCTCGTCGACGCGATCTCCTCGGCCAGCAGGGCCACGTGCAGCGAGACCCGGACGTCGGGGTCGTCCAGGTCGGCGTGCAGCACGCGCTGCACCTTGGCCAGGCGGTCGTAGAACGTCGCGCGGGACAGGTGCAGGCTCGCGGCCGCGTCCGACCTGCTCCGCGGGTGCAGCACCAGCGCGCGGACCACGTCGACCAACCCGTCGCCCTCGCGCTCGTCGTGCTCGCGGAGCGCGGTCAGCTCGCGGCGCACGAACATGCGCACCCGGTCGTCGTCGGCGAGCATCGCCAGCAGCCCCCGCAGGTGCACGTCGGCCAGCCGCAGGACGTGCTCACCGGCCGCACCCGCCGGCACCGAGTCCAGGACGTGCCGGGACTCGTGCAGCGTGCGGTCCAGCTCGCCCACCCGGGTGGCCACCCGCCCCGCGCCGACCACCGCGCGCTGCCGCCGCTGCACCCGACGGGCCAGGTCGTCGGTGGCCCGCTCCGCGTCGGACCCGACGGCGAGGGAGAGCAGCACCCGGACGTCGCGGTCCACCGCCGCGACCAGCGCCGGCACCCGGGCCTCGTGCACGCTGTGCACGACGGCGGCGAGCACCTCGTCGGTGTCCGGCCGGGTGCCGTCGGGCGCCGTGGCCGGCCGGACGGCGAGACCCACGAACTGGCGCTTGGCCACGGGCAGGCCGGCCACCTGGCAGCGCTCCAGGAGCTCCGGGGACGTCGGGTCGGCCAGCAGGCCGAGCAGGAGCTCGGAGTGCGCGCGCCGGACCGGGCCGTCGCGGTGGCGGTCGTGCAGCCGGTGCAGGGCCAGCGCCGCGGCCGCCCGTTCCACGATCGCGGTGGCGCGCTGGGACGGGGCCTCGGGGCAGTGCAGCACCAACCGGCCCCAGCCGCGCTCGGGTCGGCCGATCCGGGTGACCAACCAGCCCCGCGCCGCATCCCACCCGGTGCGGTCGTCCAGCACCGCGGTGCGCGACCGCACGGTCCAGTCGGCCAGGAACGCGGAGGCGCCGTCGGGGCCCGGTCGGTAGTCCACGACGCCGTGCCGGTCGTCCTCCTGGACGACCGTCGCGCCGGCCAGCCGCGCGGTGGCCTCCAGGATCTGCGCCGGGCCGGCCTCGGCCATGCCCAGCTGGGTGAACACGTCGTGCACCCGCTGGGCCGACCGCAGCTCGTCGACCTGCTCGTCGACGATCCGCTCGCCGACCGCCTGGGCCACCGCCGCGAAGCGCACCTCGCGGTCCAGGGCCACCAGCGGCAGGTCCAGCTCCTCGCAGGCCACCACCAGGGCGTCGGGCACCCGCGACCACCGACGCCCCAGCTCGATGACCAGCCCGGTCGCCTCGCTCGCGTGCAGGCTCCGCGCGAACGACGAGAGCCCCGCCGCGTCGTCGGGGAGCGCGATGCCGGTGCTGAGCACGAGGTCACCACCGCGCAGGAGGGAGGCGATGTCCACCAGCTCGGTGGTGTGCACCCACCGGACGGCGGCACCCAGCCCCGCCGCGCCGGCCAGGACGGTGGGCCCGGCGCCGCGCAACGGCTCCATCGCCAGCACCTGGGAGACGGTCACCGCGCTCATGCGCATCCCTCCGCGGGTCGTCGTCCCGCCCGACGGACTGCCGGTCAGGGGCGGCCCGAGCGTACGGTCCGCCGCCCTGCGGACCGACCTGCGCGCGGGTGACGGATCGTCGGGCCGGACCGCACATCTCCGACAGATCGACTGCTCGACAGCCACCCCGGCCACCGAGGATGGGGCCATGGGCACCGCAGTCATCCCGCACTGGATCGCCGGCGCGCGCACGCCCGGCTCCGCCGCCTCGACCGCACCGGTCACCAACCCGGCCACCGGCCAGGTCACCGGCGACGTGGTGCTGGCCACCGAGGCCGACGTCGACACCGCGGTGGCCTCCGCGGCGGCGGCGTTCCCGGCCTGGCGGGACACCTCGCTGGCCAAGCGCACGGCGGTGCTGTTCCGCTTCCGCGAGCTGCTCGACGCCCGCAAGCCCGAGCTGGCCGCCCTGATCACCGCCGAGCACGGCAAGGTGCTCGACGACGCGCTGGGCGAGGTGTCCCGCGGCCAGGAGGTGGTCGAGTTCGCCTGCGGCATCCCGCACCTGCTCAAGGGCGGGTTCACCGAGAACGCCTCCACCGGGGTCGACGTGCACTCGGTCCACCAGCCGCTGGGGCCGGTGGCGATCATCAGCCCGTTCAACTTCCCCGCCATGGTCCCGATGTGGTTCTTCCCCGTCGCGATCGCCTGCGGCAACACCGTCGTCCTCAAGCCGAGCGAGAAGGACCCCTCGGCCGCGCTGTGGATCGCGCAGCTGTGGCAGGAGGCCGGTCTGCCCGACGGCGTGTTCACCGTCGTCCAGGGCGACAAGGTGGCCGTCGACCGGCTGCTGGACCACCCCGACGTGAAGAGCGTCTCCTTCGTCGGCTCCACCCCGATCGCCCGGTACGTCTACGAGCGCGGCACCCGGGCCGGCAAGCGGGTCCAGGCCCTGGGTGGGGCCAAGAACCACATGGTCGTGCTGCCCGACGCCGACCTGGACCTCGCCGCCGACGCCGCGGTCAACGCCGGTTTCGGCTCGGCCGGCGAGCGCTGCATGGCCATCTCCGCGCTGCTCGCCGTCGGCGGGATCGGCGACGACCTCGTCGCCCGGATCGCCGAGCGCGCCCGCACCCTGCGCACCGGGGACGGCACCACCGGCGCCGACATGGGCCCGCTGGTGACCCAGGTGCACCGGGACAGGGTCGCCTCCTACGTCGACGCGGGGGAGGAGGCGGGGGCGACGGTCGTCGTCGACGGCCGGGGCGTCCAGGTCGAGGGCGCAGCCGAGGGGTTCTGGCTGGGGCCCACGCTGCTGGACCACGTCACCCAGGGGATGAGCGTCTACACCGACGAGATCTTCGGTCCCGTGCTGTCGGTCCTGCGGGTGGACAGCTACGACGAGGCGCTCGCGCTCGTCAACGGCAACCAGTACGGCAACGGGACGGCGATCTTCACCAACGACGGCGGTGCCGCACGCCGGTTCCAGAACGAGGTCGAGGTGGGGATGATCGGCATCAACGTGCCGATCCCGGTGCCGATGGCGTACTACTCCTTCGGCGGGTGGAAGAACTCGCTGTTCGGCGACTCGCACGCCCACGGCCTGGACGGCGTCCACTTCTTCACCCGCAGCAAGGTCGTCACCACCCGGTGGCTGGACCCCAGCCACGGCGGGGTCGACCTGGGCTTCCCGCAGAACGCCTGACCTCCCACCACTCCCTCTCCCGCCGATCCCTCTCCCGCCTGGAGCCTGCACCGTGACCTCGATCGAGCACCCCCCGGCCGGCGTGCCGGACCGCACCGCCCAGCGCGCGGCGGACCACCTGTGGATGCACTTCGCCCGCCAGGGCCGTCACCCCGAGGTGCCGGTCCCGGTCATCACCCGCGGCGAGGGTGCCCACATCTGGGACAACCAGGGCCGCCGCATCCTCGACGGGCTGTCGGGGCTGTTCGTGGTCCAGGCCGGGCACGGGCGCCGGGAGCTCGCCGAGGTGGCCGCGAAGCAGGCCGGCGAGCTGGCCTTCTTCCCGGTCTGGGGCTACACCACCCCGGGGCAGGCCGAGCTGGCCGAGCGGCTGGCGCACCTGGCGCCGGGCGACCTCAACCGGGTCTTCTTCACCACCGGGGGCGGCGAGGCGGTGGAGACCGCGTGGAAGGCCGCCAAGCAGTACTTCAAGCTGCAGGGCAAGCCCGGCAAGCACAAGGTCATCTCCCGGGCCGTGGCCTACCACGGGACGACGCAGGGTGCCCTGGCCATCACCGGCCTGCCGGCGATGAAGAAGGACTTCGAGCCGCTGACCCCCGGCGGGTTCCGGGCCCCCAACACCAACATCTACCGGCACCCCGAGTTCGCCGAGGACGAGAAGGCGTTCGGGCTGTGGGCGGCCGACCGGATCGAGGAGGCCATCCTCTTCGAGGGCGCCGACACCGTCGCGGCGGTGTTCCTGGAGCCGGTGCAGAACTCCGGCGGGTGCCTGGTCGCCCCGCCCGGCTACTTCCAGCGCGTGCGGGAGATCTGCGACCGGCACGACGTGCTGCTGGTCTCCGACGAGGTGATCTGCGCCTTCGGCCGGCACGGGACGATGTTCGCCTGCGAGAAGTTCGACTACCTGCCGGACATGATCACCTGCGCCAAGGGCATGAGCTCGGGCTACGGGCCGATCGGGGCGATGATCGCCTCGGAGAAGGTCATCGAGCCCTTCCTCCGCCCCGGGGTGGCGTTCCCGCACGGCTACACCTTCGGCGGCCACCCGGTGTCCGCGGCGATCTCGCTGGCCAACCTGGACCTGATGGAGCGCGAGGGTCTCAACCAGCGCGTGCTGGACAACGAGGAGGCCCTGGGCGCCACGCTGCGCAAGCTGCTGGACCTGCCGATCGTGGGCGACGTCCGCGGCGACGGGTACTTCTGGGCCGTCGAGCTGGTCAAGGACAAGGCCACCAGGCAGACCTTCGACGCGGCCGAGCGCGAGGCGCTGGTGCGCGGCTTCCTGCCCGGCGCGCTGTTCGCCAACGGCCTGTACTGCCGGCCCGACGACCGCGGGGACGTCGTCGTCCAGGTCGCGCCGCCGCTGATCTGCGGCCAGGCGGAGTTCGACGAGATGGAGCAGATCCTGCGGGCGACCCTCACCGAGGCGCAGGGCCTGGTCTGATCCCGCTCCCGGCCGGCTGCCGCGGACGGGCGGGACCCGAGGACGAGGAGATCTCCTCCCGGCGGTGGATCCGGCGGCCGCCGGGGGCGGCCGATGATGCCTCCGTGACCCCCGCCCACCGCGCCCTCCGGCTCGCCCGATGACGGGGCAGGCCGTGCCGATGTGGCCGGTCGTGGTCCCGCTGACCGCGGTGGCCTGCGCCCTGCTGCTGCACCGGATGCGTCGCCGGGGCGTGCTGACCGGCCCCCGGGCGCTGCTGGTGGCCACGGCCTGCGTGTACCTGGCCGGCGTGGTCGCGAACACCGTGTGGCCGATGGTGCTGGGCCGGCGTCGGACCACGCCGTGGCAGGTCTACCTGGACCTGGTCCCGCTGAGCGGCACGGAGCTCGTCGACGCGGCCGGGAACGTGGTGGTGTTCCTCCCGCTCGGCTTCCTGCTGCCGCTGCTGCTGCGCCGCGCGTCGGCCGTCCGGGTCGTCTCCGCCGGGGCGGCACTCAGCCTGGCCATGGAGGTCGTCCAGTTCGTGAACGCCCTCACCCTCGCCGGGGGCCACGTCGCCGACGTCGACGACTGGCTCGCGAACACCGCGGGCGCCGCACTCGGCTACGCGCTGCTCCTCGGCGCGCGCCGGGTACCCGCCGTCGCCCGGGGGCTCCGGGCCCTGGCCCTGCACCCCGGCACACCCGCGCCGCCGGTCACCCGGACGCCGCCACCCCGCCCTGCTGCGGGGGCCCCGACCACCGCAGCAGCAGGGCGCACACGTCGTCGCTGACCACCTCGCCCTGCAGCATCACGGCGGTCACCGCCTCGGTGGTGTCGCCGAGCGACCGACCGCGGACCTGCTCGGCGGCCAGGGCGAGCGCGGCCATGCCCTCGTCCAGCCCGCGGTCGCGCCGTTCCACGAGGCCGTCCGTGTAGAGCAGCACCCGGTCGCCGGCCCGCAGCTGCAGGCTGGTCCCCGTGCGCGGGACCCCCTCGACGACGGCGCCCAGCGGGGTCGACCGGCCGCCCCACAGGTAGTGGTCGGGGCCGTCGGCCGGCAGCAGCAGCGGCGGGGGATGGCCGGCGCACGCGTACCGCAGGACCCCGGTGGCCAGGTCGAGCTCGGCGTAGGCGACGGTCGCCATCTGCGCGGTCGGCACCTGCTCCACGAACCGGTCCAGCCGGGTCAGCGCCGTCGCGGGGCCCGCCCCCGGCTCGGAGACGGCCCGGACGGCGCTGCGCAGCTGCCCCATCGCGCTGGCCGCCACCAGACCCCGCCCCACGACGTCCCCGACGACGACGCCGAGCGTGCCCGGGCCGACGAGGAAGACGTCGTACCAGTCCCCGCCCACCTCGAGCATCTCCACGCCGGCCCGGTAGGTCGCACCCACGGCGTAGCGGGGGTCGACCGGGGGGTGGACGGCGAGCATCGCGTGCTGGAGGGCGTGCGCGACCCCGGCGCTCTGCTCGTGCAGCCGGGCCCGGTCCAGGGCGAGCCCCGCCTGCTGCGCGACCGCGGCGAGCACGTCGGTGTCGGGCACCGGGTCGACGCCGGCCAGCACCAGCACGCCGGGGAACCCGGCCGCACCGGGCAGCGGGACCTCGAACCGGCCGTCGGCGGACCGGGGCGCGGGGCCGGCGGCGAGGTCGGGGGCCGACGGGGCGGGGACGGGGCCCTCGCCGCGGGCGGAGTGCAGCTGCAGGTGCCCCTCGACCGACGTCCACACCGCCGCCGTCGCAGCTCCCAGTGGCCCGGTCGCGGCCGTGAGCACCGCCTCGACGACCTCGCGGACCCCGGTCGCCCGGGACAGCCCCCACGTGACGGCCTGCAGCGTGCTCAGCCGGTCGACCGCGTGCTGGGCCTGCTCGCGCGCCGCGCGCAGCTCGCGCTCGAACCGCACCCGGTCGCGGGCACCGTGCAGCGCCACCCGGACGTGCCCGCTGCCGGGGACGACCGCGGCCGACAGCAGCACCGGCACCCGACCGTCCGGGCTCCGCAGCTCCACGCTGATCTCCTGCAGGCGGCCCTCGAGCTGCAGCCGCGGCGCGAGGTGGGTCTCCCAGTAGAGGCGGCCACCGACCGACAGCAGGTCCCCGAACCGCACCCGGTCGACGACGTCGGCGGCCGGTCGACCCGCCCAGGCCAGCAGCTGGTCGTTGACCCGGACGACGGTGCCGGCGGGGTCGAGGACCAGCAAGCCGCAGGGCGCCGCGGTCCAGTCGTCGGGGGCGCTCACCCGCGGTCGAGGTGGGCGCGCAGCACACCGACCAGCTCGGCGGGTGCGCTCAGGTTCGGGCAGTGCCCGGTGGCGGCCAGGACCACCAGCTCGCTGTCGGGCAGCTGGTCGTGCACGAAGGCGCCGACCTCGAGGGGGGCCAGCGCGTCGTCCGAGCACTGCAGCACGAGCGTCGGGACCGGCACGTGCGCGAGGTCGGCCCGGTGGTCGGACAGGAAGGTGACCCGGGCGAAGTCCCGCGCGATCGTGGGGTCGGTCCGGCAGAAGCTGCGCGTGAGCTCCTCGCCGAGCTCGGGGCGGTCGGGTGCGCCCATGATCACCGGTGCGATGTCGGCCGACCAGCCCAGGTGGTTGCCCTCCATCGTCTCCAGCAGCTCGTCGACCTCGTCGGCACCGAACCCGCCGCGGTAGCCGTCGTCGTCGACGAACCGGGGGTTGGGCGCGACCATGACCAGCTGCCGGACCACCTCGGGGCGGGCGATCGCGGCCAGCGCCCCGATCGTGGCGCTCACCGAGTGCCCGACGAGCACCACCGGCGGGAGACCCGACGCGGCGAGCACCTCGACCAGGTCGTCGGCGTAGGCCTGCAGCGAGGAGTACCGCTCCCGGTCGTACCCGGAGGTGTCCGAACCGCCGGCCCCCACGTGGTCGAGGGTGACCACCGGGTGGGTGGCCTCGAACGCCGGGGCGACGTGCCGCCACATCCCCTGGTCGCAGCCGAACCCGTGCACGAAGACGACCGGGACCCCGTCGGGGCTGCCGGTGACGGTGACGGCGTTCCTGCGGAGCGGGTCCACGGGGCACACGGTAGGGCGTGCACCCCCCGGTCCGGTGGGTCGGCCACGCGGCGTCGTCCCGGCCGGTCACCGGGACGGCCCGGGCACCCCGGTCCTGTCGGACCCGGGCACTAGCCTGGGTGCCGCCCTCGACGGGCAGGCGGACGGAGGGAGGGCGCGTGACGACGGCTGGCTCGCAGGACACCGCCCAGGTCTCCCGCGACGACCTGGGCGACCGGGTGTGGACCATCCCCAACGCGCTGTCGGTGCTCCGGCTGCTCGGGGTGCCGCTGTTCCTGTGGCTGCTGCTGGGTCCCCAGGCCGACGGGTGGGCGGTCGTCGTCCTCATGGTCTCCGGGGTGACCGACTGGGCCGACGGCAAGCTGGCCCGGGTGCTCGGGCAGTCCAGCCGGCTGGGGGCGCTGCTCGACCCGGCCGCCGACCGCCTCTACATCGTCGCCACGCTGGTGGCCTTCGTGCTGCGCGACGTCGTCCCGGTCTGGTTCGTGGCGGTGATCGTGGCCCGCGAGCTGCTGCTGGCCGTCGTCCTGCTGGTGCTGCGCGTCCACGGCTGGCCACCGCTGCAGGTGCACTACCTCGGCAAGGCGGCCACGTTCATCCTGCTCTACGCCTTCCCGGGGCTGCTGATGGCCGACGGCACCGGGTGGCTGGCCACCGTCATCGCACCGCCGGCCTACGCGCTGGCGATCTGGGGCGGGGCGCTCTACCTGGTCTCCGCCGTCCTCTACGTCGTGCAGGCCGTCGGCCTGGTGCGGCAGAGCCGGGCCGAGCGGTGAACCAGGCGCAGCAGACCTCCCGCACCCGGTCGCTGGGCGCCTCGCTGCTGGACCAGGTGCTGGCCGAGACCGTCGACCCGGCCTACGCCCAGGCCGCGGCGGCCCGGGCGGCCGGTCGCGAGCGGCCCCGGCGCACCCAGCGGGGGTGGCAGGCGCTGGTCGCGGTGGTCATGGTGCTGGCCGGCCTGCTGGCCGCGCTCACCTACAGCGAGGCCTCCGCGGCGTCACCGGCACGCGAGGAACGGCGCACGGCGCTGATCGCCGACATCGACCGCGAGTCGGCGGTCACCGACGACCTGGTGGCCGGCCTCGCGCAGCTGCAGACCGACGTCGGCACCGCGCGCGAGCAGGCGCTGTCGGCCACCACCGAGGGCCAGCAGGCCCTCGACGACCTCGCCGCGCAGGAGGCCGGCGCCGCCGCCGTGCCGGTGTCCGGGCCCGGCCTGGTCGTCCACCTGGGCAACGCGCTGCCCTCGGCCGACGACGACCCGGTGGCCACCGGCACCACCGACGACGAGGTGGACCAGGTGCTCGACCGCGACCTGCAGCTGCTGGTCAACTCGCTGTGGGCCGCCGGTGCCGAGGCGATCAGCGTCGACGGCCAACGGCTGGGCCCCACCACCACCATCCGGCAGGCCGGCGGCGCGATCCTGGTCGACCTCCGGCCCGTGACCAGCCCGTACGAGGTCCAGGCGATCGGCGACCCCGATGCGCTCAACAACGGGTTCCTCACCTCGCCCGAGGCCCGCTACCTGGTGGGGCTGCAGCTGACCTACGACTGGGTGTTCGACTTCGTCCGCAGCGACGACCTCAGCCTGCCCGGGGCCGGGAGCACCGAGCTGCGCTCGGCCCGGCCGGTCGAGGTCGCGCCCACCGGCGGCACGCCGGACGACGGCACCCCGGCTGCCGGCAGCACCACGGACGACGGAGACTGACCCGGTGATCCCCATCCTCGGCCTCGCGGTGGGCGTGGTGCTCGGCCTGCTGCTGGACCCCAGCGTCCCGGTCTGGCTGCAGCCCTACCTGCCGATCGCGGTCGTCGCCGCGCTGGACGCCGTGTTCGGCGGCATCCGGGCCCGCTTCGACGGGATCTTCGACGCCAAGGTCTTCGTGGTGTCCTTCGTGTCCAACGTCGTCGTCGCCGCCCTGATCGTGTTCCTCGGTGACCAGCTGGGGGTCGGCGCGCAGCTGTCGACCGCGGTGGTCGTGGTCCTGGGCATCCGGATCTTCGGCAACGCCGCCGCCATCCGCCGGCACCTCTTCCGGGCCTGAGGAGGCGACCGATGGCCGACGACACCCCCACCGCGCGCGAGGACACCCCGGCCGACGAGCCCGCCGCCACGACTCCTGCCGAGACGGCCGCTGCCGAGACGCCCGCTGCCGAGACGCCCGCTGCCGACACGCCCCCCACCGCGGGGACCACCCCGGCGGAGCCGGCTCCCTCGGTGTGGCACCTCATCCGGCACGGGCGGCGCGACCGGCTGGCCGCCGCCCTGATCGGGGTGCTCACCCTGCTGCTCGGTTTCGCCTTCGCCGTCCAGGTGCGCAGCACCGACAGCGACCAGACCTACACCGGCGCCCGCGAGGAGGACCTCGTCACCATCCTCGACAACCTCAACGCCCGCGAGAACCGGCTGCGCCAGCAGATCGCCGAGCAGCGCACCGCGCTCGAGCAGCTCAGCGACACCGACAGCCAGGCCGCGGCGGCGCTGGCCGAGGCCCAGCAGCGGGCCACCGAGCTGGGCATCCTCAACGGCAGCCTGGCCGCGCAGGGCCAGGGGCTGACCATGACGATCACCGACCCGGAGGGCAAGGTCTCGGCAGCCATCCTGCTCAACACGATCCAGGAGCTGCGCGGGGCCGGCGCCGAGACGATGCAGGTCGACGACGTCCGGATCGGGGTCAGCAGCGCGGTGACGGGGTCCGACGGTGCGCTGAGCATCGACGGGCAGGGCATCACCGCGCCCTACGTCGTCGTCGTGATCGGCGACCCGCAGGTGCTGGCCACGGCGATGGACATCCCGGGCGGGGTGAGCGCCACCGTCCGGCGGGTGGGCGGCGACGTCCGCATCGTCCAGTCCGACGAGGTGGTCGTCGACGCCCTGCGCCCCCTCGACGACCCCCAGTACGCAGAACCCGACGGCAACTGAGAGAAGGACGAGCATGAGCACGCCCGACGACCGCCGCTACACCGACCAGCACGAGTGGGCCCAGGTACAGGGCTCCGCGGGCGCGGCGACGGTGGTGCGCATCGGCATCACCGACCACGCCCAGGACGCCCTCGGCGACATCGTCTTCGTCCAGCTGCCCGAGGTCGGCGACGAGCTGACCGTGGGCAACCCGATCGGCGAGGTCGAGTCGACCAAGAGCGTGTCCGACGTGTACGCCCCGCTGGCCGGCACCGTGTCGGCGGTCAACACCGCCCTGGGCGAGGCGCCCGAGACGGTGAACTCCGACCCCTACGGCGAGGGCTGGCTGCTGGAGATCGAGGTCACCGGCGACACCGACGACCCCACCGCCGAGCTGCTGGACGCCCAGGCCTACCAGGCCCTGGTCGACCAGGGCTGAGCCGCGGCGGGTGCCCACCCCCGGGTGCCCCGCGTGCGGCGATCACTATGCTCGTCGGGAGTGATCCGGGGCGGTGCCCACCAGCGCCGCGACGGACCCACCCTCAGCCTCGACGTCCGGTTGACCCTCGGGTCGGCCGACTGGTTCCATGACCCCGGCCCGCCCGCTGACGCGGCGGCCGACCCACGACGGACCATCCGGTCCGTCGTCCGCCGGCCGGCCGCGGCCTGCACACGCAGTCCGCGGCGGTGCCGCCTGCTCACCGGAGGAGACACCGTGCACTGCACTCGCTGTGGACACCAGAACCCCGAGGGCAGTCGCTTCTGCGCGCAGTGCGGCTCGGCCCTCTCCCCGGAGCGGGTGGGCGAGTCCACCAGCGTGATCCCCAAGGTCGGCGGCGAGGACTCCGGCGAGGCCCCGGCCACCGGCGAGACGCCCCTGGACGCCCACGCCGGCGCCGTGGAGTCCCTGCCCGCGGGCTCGGCCCTGCTCGTGGTCAAGCGCGGCCCGAACGCGGGCAGCCGCTTCCTGCTCGACCAGGAGGTCACCACCGCCGGTCGGCACCCCGACAGCGACATCTTCCTCGACGACGTGACCGTCAGCCGCCGGCACGTGGAGTTCCACCGTGAGGGCGGTGGCTTCACCGTGCACGACGTCGGCAGCCTCAACGGCACCTACGTCAACCGCGAGCCGGTCGACGTGGCGTCGCTGGCCGGTGGCGACGAGGTCCAGATCGGCAAGTTCCGGCTGGTCTACCTCACCGGCCCGCGCACCGGCGACCCCGTCTCGTCGTGACCGCGGCGGCCCGGTCCGGAGCACCTGAGCCGGCGTCCGGGCCGGGTGCGGGCGACAGCCGGCCCCGGTTCACCATCGGCGAGGTGCTCGCCGACCTGCGCGACGAGTTCCCCGACGTGACGATCTCCAAGATCCGTTACCTCGAGGGCGAGGACCTGGTCCACCCGCAGCGCACGCCGTCGGGCTACCGCAAGTTCTCCACCGCCGACACCGACCGGCTGCGCTTCGTGCTGGCCGCCCAGCGCGACCAGTACCTGCCGCTGCGGGTGATCAAGGAGCAGCTGGACGCGCTCGACCGGGGTGAGACCCCGGCGACGCTCCCGGTCCGCCCCGAGGTCCCGGCGCCGGCACCGGTGCCGGCCGCGGCCTCCGAGCAGGGCGAGCCGATGACGGCGGCCGAGCTCGCCGCCGCCGCCGACCTCGACGACGCCCAGCTGGCCGACTGCGTGCAGTACGGCCTGCTCAGCCCCGGCGCCGACGGCCGGTTCCCGGCGTCCGCGCTGGCCGTCGCCCGGGCGGCCGGCGGACTGGCCCGGCACGGCATCGAGCCCCGGCACCTGCGGGTCTACCGCACCAGCGCCGAGCGCGAGGCCGCGCTGGTCGAGCAGGTCGTGGCCCCGGTGCTGCTGGCCCGCTCCGAGGACGCGCACACCCGGGCCACCGAGCAGCTGCGCGACCTGGGTGCGCTGTCCGCCCAGCTGCACACCGCGCTGCTGGAGGCTCGGCTCCGCGAGGTCCTCGGGCCCGACGCCGGGGTCTGATCCCCGGCGTACGTTGTGATCGACCGTCCGGCCCGCGGGGCCGGTCCAGCACCGACCGGGGGAGGCCCAACGTGCAGGAGCTCAGAGTGGTCGGTGTCCGGGTCGAGCTGCCCGGCAACCAGCCCATCCTGCTGCTGAAGGAGACGCAGGGCGAGCGCTACCTGCCGATCTGGATCGGCGCGGTCGAGGCCGCCGCCATCGCCTTCGAGCAGCAGGGGGTCCGGCCGGCGCGGCCGATGACCCACGACCTGCTGCGCGAGGTGGTCACCACCCTGGGCGCGAGCCTGGAGGCCGTGCACATCACCGAGATGAAGGACGGCATCTACCTGGCCGAGCTGGTCTTCGGCGACGAGCGGACCGTCAGCGCCCGGCCGTCCGACGCCGTCGCGCTCGCCGTGCGCACCGGCGCCCCGATCTACGGCGCCGAGGCCCTGCTGGACGAGGTCGGCATCGAGATCCCGGACGAGCAGGAGGACGAGGTCGAGAAATTCCGCGAGTTCCTCGACCAGGTCAGCCCCGACGACTTCTTCGGGCCCTCGTCGGAGTCCGACCAGACACCCTGAGTGAGCGGTCCGTGACACCGAGCCCATCGCAGGTCACGGTCAGGTCACCCTCCGGGGTGAGCTGCTCGACACGCCGCCGGTCGCGGTTGACCGGCCTACCGCCCGGGCCTACCTTCGACGAATCACCCCGGTGCAACTCCGAGCGTCCAGCTCGGTGGCTGCGCGGGGCGCCGGCCGGGTCTCCGGATCGGGCCGCACGACGAGGAGGACGCTGACGTGGGCGACGGCAACCAGGGCCAGCTGTTCACCGACGCGGCAGTGGGTGCTCCCTCCTACGACGAGGCCGACAGCGAGGCCTTCGGCTACCGCGGCCCCACCGCGTGTGCGGCCTCTGGCATCACCTATCGGCAGTTGGACTACTGGGCGAGAACAGGTCTCGTCGCCCCGTCCGTGCGCACCGCCACCGGGTCGGGCACCCAGCGCCTCTACAGCTTCCGCGACATCCTCGTGCTCAAGGTCGTCAAGCGGCTGCTGGACACCGGGGTCTCGCTGCAGAACATCCGCAAGGCCGTCGACCACCTGCGCACCCGCGGGGTCAAGGACCTCGCGAACGTGACCCTGCTGTCCGACGGCGCCACGGTGTACGAGTGCACCTCCGCCGAGGAGGTCGTCGACCTGCTGGCCGGTGGCCAGGGCGTGTTCGGCATCGCGGTCTCCGGCGCGCTGCGCGAGCTGACCGGTGAGCTCGCCGAGCTCCCTGCCGAGCGCCTGGACGGCGGTCCGGTCGACGCCGACGACGAGCTCTCCGCCCGCCGCCGTCGGCGCGCCTCCGCGTAACGCGCAGCGGGTACGTTCGGGGTCGTGGTCGACCCCTTCCTCCCTTCCCTGGCCGATCTCCAGCCGCAGGGGGCCTTCGCCGCCCGGCACATCGGTCCCCGGCCCGACGACGTGGCCCGCATGCTGGCCGCGGTCGGTCAGCCGACGCTATCGGCCCTGGTCGACGCGGCCGTGCCGGAGGTCGTCCGCGACCGCGCCGAGCTCGACCTCCCCGCCGCACAGGGCGAGGCCGAGGTGCTGGCGGCCCTGCGGGAGCGGGCCGCGGCGAACCAGGTCTTCACCTCGATGATCGGCCTGGGCTACTCGGGCACCACCACCCCGGCGGTCATCCAGCGCACCATCCTGGAGAACCCCGCCTGGTACACCGCGTACACGCCCTACCAGCCCGAGATCAGCCAGGGCCGGCTCGAGGCGCTGATCAACTTCCAGACCACCGTGGCCGACCTGACCGGGTTGCCGGTGGCCGGTGCCTCGATGCTGGACGAGTCGACCGCCGCGGCCGAGGCGATGACCCTGGTCCGTCGGGCCGGTCGGGCCAAGCCGGACTCGGTGTTCGTGGTCGACGCCGACACCCTGCCGCAGACCCTCGCGGTGCTGCAGACCCGGGCCGAGCCGTTGGGCATCACCCTGCACGTGGCCGACTTGTCCGCGGGCTGGCCGGCCGACGTCCCCGCGGCCTTCGGCGTGCTGCTGGCCTACCCGGGCGCGTCGGGCGCCGTGCGCGACCACCGGGCCCTCGCTGCCGCCGCGCACGAGGCCGGCGCCGCGGTGGTCGTCGCCGCCGACCTGCTGGCGCTGACCCTGGTGGAGGCACCGGGGGAGTGGGGTGCCGACGTGGCCTGCGGCACCACGCAGCGCTTCGGCGTCCCCATGGGTTACGGCGGGCCGCACGCCGGCTACCTGGCGGTGCGCGAGGGCCTGGCCCGGCAGCTGCCCGGCCGGCTGGTCGGGGTCTCGGTGGACGCCGACGGCGACGTCGCCTACCGGCTGGCCCTGCAGACCCGCGAGCAGCACATCCGCCGGGAGAAGGCGACCAGCAACATCTGCACCGCGCAGGTGCTGCTGGCCGTCATCGCCGGCGCCTACGCGGTCTACCACGGGCCCGAGGGCCTGGCGTCGATCGCGGCCCGCACCCACCGGTCGGCCACGACGCTGGCGAGCTGGCTGCGGGCCGGTGGGGTGGACGTCGTCCACGAGCACTTCTTCGACACCGTGCTGGCCGCGGTCCCCGGCCGGGCGGCCGAGGTGGTCGCCGCGGCGGCCGAGCGCCGGATCAACCTGCGGCAGGTGGACGCAGACACCGTCGCCGTCGCCTGCGACGAGACCACCACCGTGGCCACCCTGCGCGACGTGGCCTCCGCGTTCGGGGTCGAGCCGGGCGGTCTGGACGACGTCGCGGACGCGCTGCCGGCCGGCGTCCGCCGCGCGACGCCCTACCTGACCCACCCGGTCTTCCACGCCCACCGCAGCGAGACCGCGATGCTGCGCTACCTGCGCTCGCTCAGCGACAAGGACCTCGCGCTGGACCGCACGATGATCCCGCTGGGCTCCTGCACGATGAAGCTCAACGCCGCCACCGAGATGGCCGCCATCACCTGGCCGGAGTTCGCCGGCCTGCACCCGTTCGCCCCGGTCGAGCAGGCCCGCGGCTACGCGCAGCTGATCGACGAGCTGTGCACCGGGCTGGCCGAGATCACCGGGTACGCCGCGGTCAGCGTGCAGCCCAACGCCGGCTCGCAGGGCGAGTTCGCCGGGCTGCTGGCCATCCGCGGCTACCACCACGCACGGGGCGACGAGCAGCGCGACGTGTGCCTGATCCCGTCGTCCGCGCACGGCACGAACGCCGCCTCGGCGGTGATGGCCGGCATGCGCGTGGTCGTCGTCGCGTGCGACGACCAGGGCAACGTCGACGTCGCCGATCTGCGGGCCAAGGTCGAGCAGCACGCCGACCGGCTGGCCGCGCTGATGATCACCTACCCCTCGACGCACGGGGTGTTCGAGACCGCGGTCGGCGACATCTGCGCCGCGGTGCACGACGCCGGCGGCCAGGTCTACGTCGACGGCGCGAACCTCAACGCGCTGGTCGGCCTGGCCCGTCCCGGGCGGTTCGGCTCCGACGTCAGCCACCTGAACCTGCACAAGACGTTCTGCATCCCGCACGGCGGCGGCGGGCCGGGGGTCGGTCCGATCGGCGTCGCCGAGCACCTGGTGCCCTTCCTGCCGGGGCACCCGCTGGTCGAGACCGGGGGCCAGGGCCCGGCCGTCGCCGGCGCGCCTTTCGGGTCGGCCGGCATCCTGCCGATCTCGTGGGCCTACCTGCGGCTCATGGGCCCCGACGGTCTGCGGTCGGCCACCGAGCACGCGATCCTGGCCGCCAACTACGTGGCCGCGCGGCTGCGCGAGCACTACCCGGTGCTCTACACCGGCGCGCACGGGCTGGTGGCCCACGAGTGCATCCTGGACATCCGCGGCATCACCAAGGCGACCGGCGTGACCAACGACGACGTCGCCAAGCGGCTGGTCGACTACGGCTTCCACGCCCCGACCATGAGCTTCCCGGTCAACGGCACGCTGATGGTCGAGCCGACCGAGAGCGAGGACCTCGGCGAGCTCGACCGGTTCGTCGACGCGATGGTCGCCATCCGCGGCGAGATCGCCAAGGTCGAGTCGGGCGAGTTCGACGCCACCGACAACCCGCTGCGCAACGCCCCGCACACGTTGGCGATGCTGGCCCGCGACTGGGCCAAGCCCTACTCCCGGGAGACCGCGGTGCACCCGCTGCCGTCGCTGGTGGGCCGGTACTACCTGGCGCCGGTGCGTCGCATCGACGGGGCCTACGGCGACCGCAACCTGGTGTGCTCGTGCCCGTCCCCGGAGGCCTTCGAGGACGTCGAGCCGACCGCGGTCCCGAAGGCCGATGCCGACCCCGAGGGCGTCGGCGAGACCGAGACCGCCGGCGTCGACCGCGAGGTCGTCGCCCAGGCGTAGCCGCGCCCACCCACCCCGGCATGGGAGCCCGTGCACCCGGTTCCGGCGCTCCAGAGCGGGTGCATGGGCTCCCATGCCGGGGTGGTGGTGCGGGGGTCAGCCGGGCGACTTCACCGTCACGACCGGGCAGTGCGCCTCGGCGATGACCCGCATCGCGTTGCTGCCCAGCAGGAACTTCATGGTCACCGAGCGGCGGCGCACGGGCAGCACCACCATGTCGGCGTCCTCCGACAGGTTGATCAGCGCCTGGGCGACGTCCTCGGGCTGCTCGTGCAGCACGTAGTCGACCCCGGCGGCCGCGGTGGCCGACTCGACCAGCTCGCGGGTGGCGACCGACAGGTGCACCGGGGCGCTGGGGGTGTCCCCGGTGCTGGGCACCAGCACGGCGGTGGTCTGCAGGCGGGCGGCCCGCTTCAGACCCCAGGTGAGGGCGGCGCTGCCCTCGGGACGGTCGTTGACGGCGATCACGACGGGTGCGGTGACGACGGGTGCGGTCATGGCGCGGTTCCTCAGGCGTGGAAGGGGACGACGCCGACGAGCAGCGCCACGGCGAGCATGGACAGCGAGCACAGGGCGGCCCGCCAGATGACCTTCTTGTGGTGGTCGGCCAGGTCGACCTTGGCCAGCGAGATCAGCAGCAGCATCGCGGGGACCAGCGGCGAGGTCATGTGCACCGGCTGGCCGATGATCGAGGCCCGGGCCATCTCCAGCGGGGTGATCCCGTAGTTGGCCGCGGCCTCCGACAGGATCGGCAGCACGCCGAAGTAGAAGGCGTCGTTGGTCAGGAAGAACGTCAGCGGCATCGACAGCACCGCGGTGATCGTGGCGAAGTACGGGCCCCAGCTCTCGGGGACGACGTCGACGATCCAGCTGGCCATCGCGGTGTCCATGCCGGTGGCGGACAGCACGGCGACCAGCACCGCGGCGGCGAAGACCATGGCCACGACCGCCACGATGCTCGAGCTGTGCTCCTTGATCCGCTCGGCCTGCTCCGCGGGGCTCGGGAAGTTCACGACCAGGGCCAGGGCGGCGAAGAGCATGAACACGAAGAACAGCGGGACGACGTCCATGCCCAGCAGCACCAGCAGCGCCACGGTCAGGGAGGCGTTGAACCACAGCAGCTTCGGGCGCAGCGAGGCGCGGTTCGGGTCCAGGCCGGCGATGACCGGCTCGTCGGGGGTGTCGTCGGGGGTGTGGCCGCCGTCCCCGGCACCGCCGGTGGGTCGCTCGACGGGACGACGTCCGCCGCCGGGCCCGCCGGTGACGAACGCGCCGACCCCGGCCAGCTCCTGCTCGCGCACCTGGGTGAGCGAGATGCCCTTCTTGGCCAGCCGGCGACGCTCGCCCAGACCCATGAGGACCGACAGCACGAGGACCATGGCGAACCCGGCGACCATGCTGGGCACCATCGGGTTGAACAGCTCGGTGGGGGAGACGTCCAGGGCCGTGGCGGCGCGGATGGTGGGCCCGCCCCAGGGCAGGATGTTGAACACGCCGTTGGCCAGGTTCGCCGCGACGGTCAGGGTGACCGGCGACAGGCCCATGCGCAGGTAGATGGGCAGCATCGCCGAGACGGTGATGATGAAGGTGGTCGAGCCGTCGCCGTCCAGCGAGACGACGCCGGCCAGCAGGGCGGTGCCGATGACCACCCGCACGGGGTCGTCGCCGCAGAGCTTGAGGATGCCCTTGATCAGCGGGTCGAAGAGGCCGACGTCGATCATCAGGCCGAAGTAGATGATCGCGAAGAACAGCAGGGCGGCCGTCGTGGCGAAGCCGCCGATCTGCTCCTTGACCGCGTCCCCGACGTCCAGGCCGGCGCCGGCGATGACCGCGAAGGTCACCGGGACCAGGATCAGCGCGACCACGGGGGACAGCCGCTTGGTCAGGATGAGCGCCATGAACACGGCGACCATGCCGAATCCGAGTAGTACAAGCATCGTTGCTCCGTCTGCTGGTGCGCCGGCCCCGATCGGGCCCGCTGGGGTGTGACGGACGTTATGGGCGTGGTGCGGGTCACCCGGGGTTGCTCGCGAACTGATCCGTTGTCCGCGAAGAACTACTTCTGCGCGTTCTGCTCACCCCACGGGTAGCCTCCGCTCGTGCACCCGCGGCGCTGGTCGTTCACCCGCCAGACGCTGGCCGTGCTCGTCCTCCTCGTGGTCGCCGTCCTGGTCGTCGCGTTCGGCGGCTCGGCCTGGGTGCTGCAGCGGCAGGTCACCGACGACGCCGGCCGGCTCGCGCTCGCCATCGCCCGCAGCGTCGCCGAGGACGACGTCGTCCGGGCCGGCGCCGAGGCTGCCAGCGACGCGCCCGCACCCAGCACCGACGCCGACCGGGCCGCCCTGGTCGACGGCGCGGTGCAGGTGGCGGCCGAGGACGCCCGGCTGCGCACCGGTGCCCTGTTCGTCGTGGTCACCGACGACCGCGGGCTCCGGCTGGCCCATCCCAGCCCGGACCGCCTGGGTCTGCTGGTCAGCAGCGACCCCTCGATCCCGCTGGCCGGGGGAGAGGTCGTCGAGGAGGACTCCGGCACGCTCGGCGAGGCCGCCCGGGCCAAGGTGCCGGTGCGTGCCCCGGGGTCCGACCGCGTGGTGGGCGAGGTCAGCGTCGGGGTGGCGGTGGCCGAGGTGGACCGGCTGGCGCGGGACGCGATCCTGCTGGCCGCCGGCACCGCCGTCCTCGCGCTGCTGGGCGGCGTGGCCGGTGCGGTGCTGCTGGCCCGCCGGCTGCGGCGGCTCACCCACGGCGTGCAGCCCGAGGAGCTGGGCGGGCTGCTGCAGGGGCACGAGGCGGTGCTGCGGGGGATCGGGGACGGCGTGGTCGCGGTCGGGCCGGACGGTCGGGTCGTGCTGGCCAACGAGGAGGCGGTGCGGTTGCTGGGCCGCCCGGTGGCGCGGGGCGACGCCACCGACGACTGGCCGGCCGGGTTGCGCTCGCTGGTGGCCGACCCCGACCCGGCCCCGTCGCTGACCGTGCTGGGGGACCGGGCGCTGCTGTGCTCGGCCCGCCGGGTGAGCCGCGACGGCCGCGACCTGGGCGTGGTGCTGACGCTGCGCGACCGCACCGACGTCGAGCTGCTCACCCGCCAGCTGGACGCCGTCGCCGAGGCCGGCACCGTGCTGCGCGCGCAGCGGCACGAGTTCGCCAACCGGCTGCACCTGGTGTCCGGCCTGCTCGACACCGGCTTGACCACCGAGGCGGCCGACTACGTGCACGAGCTGCTCGGCACCGGCCCGCTCGGCGCAGCGGTCGAGGGCCTGGACACCGTCGCCGACCCGTACCTGCAGGCGTTCCTGGCGGCCAAGGCGGCGCACGCCCGGGAGGGCGGGGTGCAGCTGCGGCTGGGCTCGGTCGCCGTCGGCCGCCGGCTGGTGGACCCGGTCGACGTCACCACCGTGCTGGGCAACCTGGTGGACAACGCGGTCACCGCGCTGGCCGGCCGGCCCGACGGGGTGGCCGAGGTCGACCTGGTCGAGGACGGCGACGCCCTGGTGGTCGCGGTGGCCGACAACGGCCCCGGCGTGCCACCCGAGCTGGGTGACCGGGTGTTCGAGACCGGCGTGACCACCCGCCCCTCCGGGGAGGGCGGCATCGGGCTCGGCCTGGTCCGCCAGGTGGCCCGCGCGCGGGGTGGTTCCGCGGTGCTGGGGTCGGCCGGTGGGGACGGCGGGCTCGGCGGCGCGGTGTTCGTGGTGCGGCTGCCCGGGGTGCTGGAGGAGGAGACGTGAGCGATCTGCTGGTGCTCGTGGTGGACGACGACTTCCGGGTCGCCGAGCTGCACGCGCGGGCGGTGGCCGCCGTCCCGGGGTTTGCCGTCGCCGGGCGGGCCGGCAGCCGGGACGCCGCCCGAACCGCCGTCGGGGCGCGCCGGGCATCCGGGGCGCCGCCGTTCGACCTGGCGCTGGTCGACGTCTACCTGCCCGACGGGTCCGGGATCGGGTTGCTCCCCGAGCTGGGGTGCGACGCGTTCGTGCTGTCGGCGGCGACCGAGCCGCCGACGTTCCGCGCCGCGGTGCGGGCCGGGGCGCTGGCCTACCTGGTGAAGCCGTTCCCGGAGCGGGTGCTGCAGGCGCGGTTGCGCTCCTACGCCCGCTACCGGCGGGTGGTCGACGACGTCCCCGAGGTCGACCAGGACACCGTCGACGCCGCACTGCACGCCCTGCGCGGCGAGGGGGCGGCGCCGCGGCCGGCGGCCAGCGCGACCCGTGACCTGCTGCTGCAGGCGCTGCGGGCGGCCGGGGAGCCCCGGTCGGCCGCCGAGCTGGCCGAGGCGACCGGGGTGTCCCGCGCGACGGCGCAGCGGCACCTGTCGGCGCTGGACGCCGACGGCCGGCTGGAGCTGGAGTTGCGCTACGGCACCACCGGCCGCCCGGAGCAGCGCTACCGGCCGAGGGGCTGAGCCTGCGCGTCGGCCATCCACGCGGTGAGCTCGTCGGCGTCGGTGGGCAGGGCGTCGGACAGCACCCGGGCCGCGCCGTCGGTGACCACGAGGTCGTCCTCGAGGCGGACGGCGACGCCGCGCAGCTCGTCGGGCACGGTGCGGTCGTTGACCTGGAAGTAGAGGCCGGGTTCGACGGTGAGGGAGTGCCCGGGCTCGAGCACGGTGGCCAGGTACTCGGAGCCGTCGAGCGCCGCGCAGTCGTGCACGTCCAGGCCGAGCAGGTGGCTGGTGGAGTGGAGGGTGTACCGGCGGTGGGCGCCGGCGCCGGGGCGGGCGAGGTCCTCGTGCAGGGCGTCGTCCGCGGTCCAGGTGATCAGGCCCCACCGGTGCAGGTGGTCGGCGAGCACCCACTGCGCGGCGTGGTGGGCGGCGAGGAAGGGCCGGCCGGCGCGAACCTCGGAGATGCCGGCTCGGTGGGCCTCCCGCACCGCGCCGTGCACGCGCCGCTGCACCGGCGTCCAGGTGCCGTCGACGGGGAAGGTGCGCGTGACGTCGGCGGTGTAGAGCGAGGTGGTCTCCACGCCCATGTCCGCGAGCAGCAGCTGGCCCGCGCGGATGTCGCCGTCCACGGGGGCCCAGTGCAGGGAGGTGCCGTGGCTGCCGGCCGCGACGATCGAGGAGTAGCCGACGTCGTTGCCCTCCAGCCGGGCCCGGCGCCAGAAGGTGCCCTCGAGCCACCGCTCGCCGCGCCGCCCGTCGCCGGCCAGCAGGCCCGGGAGCTCGCGCACGACGTCGGCGAACCCCCGCGCCGTGGCGGCACAGGCCTCGGCGAGGCGCTCGACCTCCCAGTCGTCCTTGACCGCACGCAGCCGGGCCAGCGTGGTCGCCAGCTCGGGGTCACCGGGGCCGAGGTCGGGGTCGATGCCGCCGAGCACCCGGACCTCACCGGCGGCGCGGAGTGCGGCGGCGAGCTCGGTGCGGGGCCTCGCGTCGACCTGGAGCCGCGCGGCGGTGCCGGCGGCCGAGGGGACTCCGCCGACCCAGAGGGCGCCCTCGCGACGGTCGGTGACGTAGGTGAGCGTGCCGGGCCCGGCCGACGGGGGGAGGTAGATCGTCGCGGTGCCGTCGGGGGCCAGGAGGAGGACGGCGCCTTCGGCCTGGTCCCCGGTGAGCCAGGTGTAGGCGCTGGCCGGCCGGAAGCCGTACACCGTGTCGTTGGCCCGCACCGGTGCCGTCCCGGACTGGACGACGACGGCGCGTCCCGGCAGCGCGGCCAGCAGGCGGGCGCGGTGCGCAGCAGCGGCGGCAGCGGCTCCCGGGTGCGCGGGATGCGGGGCCTCCGGCTCGGGGTCCCACCCGTCGGCCAGCGTCGTCTGCACCCAGGACCCGAACGCCTGGTCGTGCGGCGCGCGCCGGGTGGCGTCGGGGACGGTCGGGGTGCTCGCTGCGTCGTCGGTGGAGCTCATGCCGACAGTCTCCTGCGCGCGGCTGCCGGCTCAGCAGGGCGGTGGGTCTTCTGCGGGGCGGGCCGAGCGGTGCAGCTCGGGTACGGGGTTTCTGCCCTCTCCGGGGCGGTCCGGAGGGCGGGAACCCCGGAACGGGGCAGCGAGACCGGGGGACGCGGCTGCCCCGCTGACCGGATCAGCCGGGCGCGGCGACGAAGACGCAGAAGGGGTGGCCGGCCGGGTCGGCGAACACGTACAGCGGCTCCGCGGGGTCGTCGCTGCGGTCGAACCGCAGCTCGGCACCGAGCTCGAGCGCGGTGTGCAGCACCTCCTGGAGGCTCTCGACGTCGGGGACGGAGCAGTCCAGGTGCAGCTGCATCGGGACGTCGTCCGCGGGCCAGGTGGTCGGCGTCAGCCTCGCCACCTGCTGGAAGGCGAGCTGCGGTTCACCGCCGGGACTGCGCAGCACCAGCCACTCCAGCTCGTCGGGTCCCTCGGCGGGCGGTTCGTCCCCCGGGCGGTAGCCGTAGCCCAGCAGCTGACGGTAGAACTCGGCCAGGGCGCGGACGTCGGTGCCGTCGAGCACCACCTGTCGGACGGTCGGGACGATCACGGCAGCTCCTCGGGGACGTCGGGGGACGACTCCACCGTGCACCCGGGGTACGACACCGTCGACCTCCGCACGCTTCGGTGCCAAGGTGGGGCATGGCCTACGGATCACCGGAGTTCGACTGGGACGTGCTCACCCGCCCGGACGTGTCGTCGCTGGTCACCGGCCAGCTGGGCTTCTCCTGGCTCGACCTGCACCAGCACCTGCAGGACCTCCCCGACGACGAGTACCTCTGGAAGCCGGCGCCCTGGGCGCTCTCGATCGCACCGCGCGGCAAGACCAGCCGCCGCAAGGTGGGTGCGGGGGAGTGGGTCGTCGAGTGGCCCGACGGCCCCGACGACCCCGGCCCGCGCACCATCGCCTGGCTGGTGGCGCACCTGGTCGAGGCCTACACCGAGCGCTGGGAGTGGACCTTCGGCGGGCACACCAGACGGCGGGACGACATGGTCCTGGCCCACCCGACCGCCGCGGCAGGCGTCGCCGCGCTGCAGGAGGCGGTGGAGGCGTGGCAGCGCGACGTCGGCGCGCTCACCGCCGACGAGCTCTGGACGGTCGGCCGCAGCCAGGCCACCCCGATCGACGCCCAGGCACCCTTCGCCCACCTGGTGCTGCACCTCAACCGGGAGCTGATCCACCACGGCGCCGAGATCACCGTGCTGCGCGACCTCTACCGGGCCAGCTCCTCGGCGTAGGCGGCCAGCGAACGCCGGTAGCGGGGCACGTGCGGTGCCAGCGCGCCGAGGGCGACCCCCAGCGCCTCGCGCTCCCGCCCGGCGTCGGCCAGGCACAGCGCGAGGAACGCCCGGACGGCGTCGTCCAGGTCGTCCGACGTGCGCTCCAGCTCTGCCCGCAGCAGCTGCGCGCCGTCCGCCGGGCGGCCCAGGTTCCGGTAGGAGCTGGCCAGCTGGACGGCGGCCTCCCGCCGCCGCACCCCGGTGAGCCCGCGCCGCAGCGCCTCCTCGTAGCGGGGGACCGCCTCCTCGGGATGACCTGTCGAGTCGTGGGCGCCGGCGAGCTCGAACAGGCCCGAACCGTCCCCGGCGGGGCAGATCTCCGCCAGCGCGGCCATCCGGTCCACGAAGCCGGGGGCGTCGACGTCCCCGGCCCACACCTGCGCCACCTGCTGCTCCCAGTCCACGGACGACAGGATGCCTCGAAACCGTCGGTGCCCCGTGCCAGGGTCGGGGCATGAGACCGGTCATCACCCTCATCACCCTCGGCGTCGCCGACCTGCCCCGGGCCCGGGCGTTCTACGCGGCGATGGGCTGGCGCGAGTCCAGCCAGTCCCAGGAGGAGGTCGCGTTCCTGCAGGGCACCGGCACCCACCTGGGCCTGTGGTCGCGCGCCCTGCTGGCCGAGGACTCCGAGGTGCCCGACGACGCCGGCGGGTGGGGCGGCATCACGGTGGCCCACAACGTGGGGTCACCGGCCGAGGTCGACGCCGTCCTCACCGAGGCCGCGGCCGCGGGTGGTTCGGTGCTCCGCCCGGGGTCGGCCACCTTCTGGGGCGGCTACAACGGGGTGTTCGCCGACCCCGACGGCCACCGCTGGGAGGTCGCGCACAACCCCGCCTGGCCGCTGGACGACGCCGGTCGGGCCCATCTGCCCGACTGACCGCTCACAGCTTGCGGAGCAGCACCCGCTTGACCGAGTGGTCGGCCGCCTTCTGCAGCACCAGCCGGGCCCGCGAGCGGGTGGGCGCGATGTTGGTGCGCAGGTTCGGCCCGTTCACCGCCGCCCAGATCCCGCGGGCGGTCTCGGTGGCCTCGGCGTCGGTCAGGTCGGCGAAGCGGTGGAAGTAGGCCTCCTCGTCCTGGAACGCCGTCCGGCGCAGGGCGTGGAACCGCTCGACGTACCACTGCTCGACGTCGTGCTCGCCGGCGTCGACGTAGACGGAGAAGTCGAAGAAGTCCGACAGGAACACCTCGGGCACCTGCCCGTCGGCCCGGTTGCCGGCCTGCAGCACGTTGAGGCCCTCCAGCACGAGCACGTCGGGCCGGTCGACCACCTGCACCTGGTCGGGCAGCACGTCGTAGGACTGGTGGGAGTAGAGCGGCGCGGTCACCGACCCCCGCCCGCCCTTGACGTCGGCCAGGAACCGGAGCAGGGCCCGGCGGTCGTAGGTCTCGGGGAAGCCCTTGCGCCCCAGCTGGCCGCGGGACTCCAGCACCGCGTTCGGGTGCAGGAACCCGTCGGTGGTCACCAGGTCGACCCGCGGGGTGTCCGGCTGGGCGGCGAGCAGGGCCTGCAGCAGGCGCGCTGTGGTGCTCTTGCCGACCGCGACGCTACCGGCGACCGCGATCACGTACGGCACCTTCGCGGTGCTGGTGCCGAGGAACTCCGACTGCACCGTCCAGAGCCGCCGGCTGGCGGCCACCTGCAGGGCCAGCAACCGGGCCAGCGGCAGGTAGACGGTGCGCACCTCGTCGAGGTCGATCCGGTCGCCGAGGGTCGCCAGCCGGGCCAGCTGCTCGGCGTCCAGGGGCAGGTCCTGGCCCTCGGCGAGGGCCCGCCACTGACCACGGTCGAAGGCCGCGTACGGCGAGGGATGGCTCCGCGGGGCGACCGTCACGGCGACCATGGTGCCGTCGGCACCCCCACCCACCTCGCCCGGGTGGCCCGCAGCCCCACCGCCGGGTACGTCCGCCGGTGCGCGTCTAGGGTTCGGGTGTGCCGACGCGACCGGGTCTGCTCGACCGCATCGAGCAGTACTTCGCCCTCTCCCCGCTCCCGGAGACCCCGGTGCGGCGGGTCGGCGGGCTCGACGTCCCGGTCGGCTCGGCGGAGTGGCCCTACCCCGCCCGCCCGCACCCCGGTGGCGGTCCGGTCGGCCCCACCGACGTCGAGGACGCCCTCGCGCTGCAACGGGCCTCCGGCATGCCCGAGGCCCTCGAGTGGTTCGCCGAGCGCAACCCGGGGCTGGGCCACGCCGCCCGGGCCGCCGGGCTGAGCGTCGACGAGCTGCCGCTGCTGGTGGCCGTCGACGACGTCGAGGTCACCCTCCCCGAGGGGGTCCGCTTCTACCTGGTCGGCGCCGACGACCCCCAGCTGGCCACCTACCAGCGGTTGGCCCAGCTGGCGTTCGCCACCCCGGCGGGGGCCACCGCCGGGCCCATCTCCTCCTCGCCGGGTGCTGCGCCCGACCGGCTGGTCGACCCACCGCAGCCCACCAGCGTGCTGCGCGAGCGGATCGCCGACGGGCGCACGGTCATGATGATCGCGGTCGAGGACGGCGACCCCGTGGCCGTCGGTTCGCACCAGCCCGTGGACGTCGACGGCACCGGCACGAGCGAGATCGCCGGGGTCGCCACGCTGCCCCGGTTCCGCGGTCGCGGCCTGGGCGCCGGTCTCGCGTCGGCCCTGGTCGAGCACGCCCGGGAGTCGGTGACGACGGTCTTCCTGGCCGCCGGTGACGACGACGTCGCCCGGGTCTACGAACGGGTCGGGTTCGCCCGCATCGGCACCACCCTGGTCGCCGAGCGCGTCAGCGACTGATCGCGGTGGCCGCCGCGTCGACCGCGGCCCGGGCCACCGACCAGTCGACGTCGGCGGGGAAGCTGGCCAGCAGCACGACGACCCGCCCGTCCTGCAGCCCGACGGAGTGCAGGTAGCGCTGACCCGCCACGCAGCACATCCAGCCCTGCTTGGCGGCGACGTCGGCGGACCGGGTCGGGCCCAGCAGCCCGAAGGACTGGTCGAACCCGTCGGCCCCGACCGGCGTGGCCTGCGCGAGCAGCTCGAGCAGGAGGTCGGCGTCGTCGGGGTGCGCGCGGTCGGGCAGGTCGGCCAGGAACGTCGCGAGGTCGGCCGCCGACGTCGTCGCCGACCCCCAGGCACCCGGGTCCGGCGTCGGGGGAGCGGTGGCCCGCAGCCCGTAGCGGGCCGCGACGTCGACGACCACCGCAGGGCCGTCGTGGGCCACCCACAGCTCGGACGCGGCGGTGTCGTCCGACGTCGTCAACATCGCGGTGATGCGGGCCAGGTCGAGCTCGGGCACGACGGTGCCCGCCGTGCGGGCCGCGCTCAGGATGCCCTCGGCCAGGTACAGCTTGACCAGCGACGCGGTGGGGACGGGCGCGTCCACGTCACCGGCGGTCGACGGGGCCGCCGTCCCCCGGTGCCCCGCGCTGGACGAGACCGGCCGCGGCGACGGGCCGACCAGCGCCACCAGCGACCCCGTGCCGCCGAAGGCGGCCAGGGCGACCGTGGCCGGCGGGACGACGGCAGCAGTCCGGCCCGGGACGGCGGGTGCGGTCAGCACCGGGGTGGGTGCCGGGACGGCGGGGGCGGCGCTCGCCGCGTCGGCCTCGACGAGCAGGCCGGCGACCAGCACCGCAGCCACCGTCATCGAGCGTCCGCCCCACCGGCCCATGAGTCGTGCACTACCCGGTCGCGGGCACGCCGGAACCCTCGGGTCAGGAGACCTCGTAGGTGGGCACCAGGGTCGCGCGGGCCAGGGTGTGGCTGAAGAGGTTGAAGCCCAGGAAGGCACACGAGCCCTCGGCCGGCACCCCGAGGTCGTCGGTGTCGAGGGCGTGCACCACCACGTAGTACCGGTGCGGTCCGTGCCCGGCCGGGGGAGCGGCGCCGACGAAGCCGGCGAACCCGGCGTCGTTGCGGAGCTGGACGGCGCCCTCGGGCAACCCGCCGTCCGCGGCGCCCGACGGCAGCTCGGTGACCGAGGCCGGGATGCCGGTGACGGCCCAGTGCCAGAAGCCGCTGGCCGTGGGGGCGTCGGGGTCGTACACGGTGACGGCGAAGCCCTTGGTGCCCTCGGGGAACTCCGACCAGGACAGCTGCGGCGACCGGTCGTCGCCGTCCAGACCCATCTTGCCGCTGACCTGCTCACGGTCCATCGGCTGGCCGTCGCGGACGTCGGTGCTGGTCACCGCGAACTCGGGCACCTGCGGCAGGAAGTCGTAGGGGTTCGGCGGGGTGGGACGGGACATCGGGTGCTCCTCCGGCTCGACAACTCGGTCGCACCCAACCTAGGAGGAGGAGGCGTGGCCCGCTCGGCAGGTGATCGCCGGTGACCGGCCGTACCGTTCCGCACGTGCTGGGACTACCCGAGACCATCCGTGGCTGCCTCTTCGACCTCGACGGCGTGCTCACGCAGACCGCGACCGTGCACCAGGCGGCCTGGAAGCGGACCTTCGACGAGTTCCTCCGTGACCGCGACCCGGGCGCCCGGGAGTTCAGCGACGAGGACTACCAGCGCTACGTCGACGGCAAGCCGCGCGCCGACGGCGTCCGGGACTTCCTTGCCTCCCGGGACGTCGAGCTGCCCGAGGGCTCCGCGGACGACGGCCCCGACGCGCAGACCGTGCAGGGCGTCGCCACGCGCAAGAACGACCTGGTCCAGGCCGAGATCGACGAGCACGGCGTGACCGTCTACGCGGGATCGGTCCGCTACCTGCGTGCCGTGAAGGACGCCGGCCTGCCGGTGGCCGTCGTGACCGCCTCGGCCAACGGCGAGAAGGTGATCGCCGCCGGCGGGTTCGCCGACCTGGTCGACGCCCGCATCGACGGCGTCGTCACCGCCCGCGAGGGCTACCGCGGCAAGCCCGCCCCGGACACCTTCCTGGCCGGTGCCCGCGCGCTGGGCCTGGAGCCGGGGGAGGCCGCGGTGTTCGAGGACGCCCAGTCCGGGATCGCCGCGGGGAAGGCCGGGCACTTCGGCCACGTCGTGGGCGTGGACCGCGTGGGGCAGGCCGAGCAGCTGCGCGAGCACGGTGCGGACGTCGTCGTCACCGACCTGGCCGAGCTCCTGTGACGGAGGGCCGGACCCACTTCCCGATCGAGCCGTGGGCGCTCACCGAGACGTCCATCGACCACGACAGCCTCGGGGTCAACGAGTCGGTCTTCGCGCTGGCCAACGGGCACATCGGCATGCGCGGGACCCTCGAGGAGGGCGAGCCCTCCGTCGTCCCGGGCACCTACCTGAACGGCTACTTCGAGGAGCGGCCGCTGCCCTACGCCGAGGCCGGCTACGGCTTCCCCGAGGAGGGGCAGACCGTCGTCAACGTGACCGACGGCAAGCTGATCCGGCTGCTGGTGGGCGACTCCCCGCTGGACCTGGACTACGGGCAGATCATCTCGCACGAGCGCACCCTCGACCTCCGGGCCGGCGTGCTGCGCCGCTGCACGCAGTGGCGCTCGCCCAACGGCCGCACGGTCGAGGTGCTCAGCACCCGGCTGGTCTCGCTGACCCGCCGCGCGATCGCCGCCATCCGCTACGAGGTCCGCTGCACCGACGACGGCGGCGACCTCTACGTGGCCATCCAGTCCGACCTGCTGGCCAACGAGGTGATCGAGAACTCCGGCTCCGACGACCCCCGCGCCGCCGCCGCGCTGCGCAAGCCGCTGCAGTCCGAGCTGCACACCGGCCGCGGCCGGCACGCCGTCCTGGTGCACCAGACGAAGACCTCCCGGCTGCGCATGGCCGCCGGCATGGACCACGACGTGCTGATCCCCGACAGCGCCAGCGAGGACCTCGAGGTCTCCGCGGACCTCGCCCGCTACACCCTCGCGGCCCGGCTGCCGGCGGGGGAGAAGCTGCGGATGGTCAAGTACCTGGCCTACGGGTGGTCCTCCCGCCGGTCCTCGGCCGCCGTCCGCGACCAGGTGGAGGGTGCGCTCAGCGTCGCCAAGCTGGCCGGCTGGGACCGGTTGGCCGCCGAGCAGCGTGAGCTGCTGGACGGGCACTGGGCGCAGGCCGACGTGACCATCGAGGGCGACGACGAGCTGCAGCAGGCCGTGCGGGTGGGCATGTTCCACGTCCTGCAGGCCGGGCTCCGCGCCGAGCGGCAGCCCATCCCGGCCAAGGGCCTGACCGGTCCCGGCTACGACGGGCACGCCTTCTGGGACACCGAGACCTACGTGCTGCCGGTGCTCACCTACACCGCACCCGAGGCGGTGCGCGACGCGCTCATCTGGCGCTGGTCGACCCTCGAGCTGGCCCGCGAGCGCGCCGCCGTGCTGGGCCAGCGGGGCGCGGCCTTCCCGTGGCGCACGATCCGGGGCGAGGAGACCAGCGGCTACTGGCCGGCCGGCACCGCGGCCTTCCACGTCAACGCCGACATCGCCGACGCCGTCGTCCGGTACTGGCACGCCACGCACGACGAGACCTTCGACGCCGACCACGGCACCGAGATGCTGGTCGAGACCGCCCGGCTGTGGGCCTCGCTCGGCCACCTGGATGACGGCCGGGGCTTCCGCATCGACGGCGTGACCGGTCCCGACGAGTACACCGCCGTGGTCGACAACAACGTCTACACGAACCTGATGGCGCAGCGGAACCTGCGCGAGGCCGTCGCCGCCGTGGGCCGCCAGCCTGGGGTCGCCGGCCGCCTGCAGGTCACCGACGACGAGCTCGCCGTCTGGACCGAGGCCGCGGAGAAGATGCGCATCCCGTTCGACGACGAGCTCGGCGTGCACATGACCAGCGAGGGCTTCACCCGGCACCAGGAATGGGACTTCGAGGGCACCCCGCCCGAGAAGTACCCGTTGCTCCTGCACTACCCCTACTTCGAGATCTACCGCAAGCAGGTGGTCAAGCAGGCCGACCTGGTCATGGCCCTGCACCTGCGCGGGGACGCCTTCACCCAGGAGCAGAAGGTCGCCGACTTCGCCTACTACGAGGCCCGCACGGTGCGGGACTCCTCCCTGTCGGCCGCGCAGCAGGCCGTGGTGGCCGCCGAGTGCGGGCACCTGCAGCTGGCCTACGACTACTGGGGCGAGGCGGCGCTGACCGACCTGCAGAACCTGCACGGCAACTCCGGGCACGGCCTGCACATCGCCTCGCTGGCCGGTGGCTGGACGGTCGCCGTGGCCGGGTTCGGCGGCATGCGCGACCACGACGGCCGGCTGACCTTCGCCCCCCGGCTGCCCCCGCAGCTCACCGGGCTGGGGTTCCGGGTGGTCTACCGGGGCCGGTGCCTGCGGGTCCGGATCACCCAGGAGCAGGCGGTCTACCAGCTCATGGACGGCGAACCCCTGGAGATCGGCCACCACGGCGAGACGGTCACCGTCACGGGCGCCGAGCTGGTGCTCGACGTCCCGCCGGCCCCCGAGGTCGCCCCGGTCCACCAGCCGGCGCACTGCGCACCCCGGCGGCGAGGGCGCCCCTCAGGGCAGTAGCCACCGGACGGCGAGCACGAGCGCACCGACGTCGACCAGCAGGAACACCCCGACCCAGCACAGGCCCGGCAGGCCGGTGAGCCGGGCCAGCTGGTCGGCGTCGCTGTCCGGGGTGGGGCCACGGCGCCGCTTCGCCTGCAGCTCCCACACCGTGCGCGGCGCGGCCAGCAGGAGGAACCACACCACCACGTGCGCGAACGCCGACTGCCACTGCACCGGCAGCCACCAGGTCGCGGCGAACACCAGCGCACCGGTGACCAGCACCGACCACAGCCCGAAGAAGTTGCGGATCTGCAGCAGCAGCAGCGCCAGCAGGACCAGCAGCGCCCACAGCGCACCGATCGCGTGGCCGGCCGCCAGCAGCGCCGCGGTCCCGAGCCCGAGCAGGCCCGGGCCGACGTAGCCGGCCAGCGCCGTGACGACCATGCCCGGTCCGCGGGGCCGGCCACGGGAGACCGTCACCCCCGAGGTGTCCGAGTGCAACCGGATGCCGGCCAGCCGGCGACCGGTCAGCAGCGCGGCCACCCCGTGGGCGCCCTCGTGCGCGATCGTCACGGCGTTGCGGGTCACCCGCCAGGCGTCCCGCTGCCCGACCAGCACCAGGGCCACGACGGCGGTGGCGACCAGCCAGGGGAGGGGCAACGGGGGAGAGGTCGCGGTGACGCGGTCCCAGATCTCGCTCATCGCCGCCCAGCCGACCACACCGGACTGTGCACGTCGGTGCGCACGCGCCGGGGGAGATGAGGCTGAGCCTGGTCGCGACCGGGTAGGCCCGGGCATGACCACTCCCGATCGACCCACCGTCCCCGCCGCCGACCTGACCGCCGGCGCCGTGCTCCGGGCCGGGTCCTCCGCCGTGGGGATGGCCGGTGGGGAGCCGTTCGCGGTATCCCGCCGCTGCCGGCACCAGCTCGCCGACCTGTCCCAGGGGTCGGTCGACGCCGACGGCTGCCTCGTCTGCCCGTGGCACGGTTCCCGCTACGACGTGCGCAGCGGGGCCATGGTCTCCGGCCCCCGCGGCTTCCTCGGCTACCACGGCCCCACCCCCGGCTACACCGGGCTGATCCGGCTCCTGGGCCGGGTGGTGCCGCTGCGCGTGCGACGCGCCGTCCGGCGTGGTGACGACGTCGTCGTCGAGGGCTGACCCGACCCGGCGACGGGCCCGGGCGTCGGGCACACTGACCCGGCCGCCCGGCCCCCGGGCGATCCCGAGGAGGCCCCCGTGACCACCCCGTCCACGACGCCGCCGCCGGTCTACCGGCTCGTGATGGCCGTCGGCACCCCGGCCGTCCGTTGGTGGGGCAGGTTGCAGGTCACCGGTCTGGAGCACCTGCCGGCCGAGGGGCCGACGGTGCTCATGGCCAACCACGACAGCGCGTGGGATCCGGTCATCCTGGGCATCGCCGCCGTCCGCCGCCGGCACCTGCGGGCGCTGGCCAAGGACTCGCTGTGGAAGAACGCCGTGGTGGGCAAGGTGCTCGACGGCATGGGCCAGATCCCGATCGCCCGTGGCCGGGGCGACAAGAACGCCCTCGCCGCGGCCGTGGACGTGCTGGCCGGCGGCGGGTGCATCGGCATCTTCCCCGAGGGCACCGTCTCGCGCGGGCGCGCCATGCGCTATCTGTCCGGCGCCGGCCGGCTGGCCCTGTCGGTGCCCGGCACCACGGTGCTGGGGGTGCGCGTCACGGGGCAGACCGACGTCGTGCGCTTCCCGCGTCGGCCGCGGATCCGCGTCGAGTTCCTGCCGCCGGTCCCCGCCCGCGAGGGGGAGTCCGCCGTGGCCCTCACCCGTCGGGTCATGGAGCAGGTGCGCAGTGCAGCCCCTCCGGTGATCCCGGGTCGGGCCAAGGCGGCCGCGGGCTACCGCAAGCTCGTCGAGGAGCACGACGCCGCCGCCGGCTGATCAGCCCCAGCCCGGCGCCAGCACGACCACGGCCGGCAGCAGCAGCGCGAGCGCCGCGACCGACCACCGCCCCGGGCGACCGCGGCGCAGCAGCGAGTGCCCGACGCCCAGGGCGCCCAGCAGCACCAGCGCCAGGGCGTCCAGCTGCCACGTGCGCACCGACCCCGCCGGCGCCCCGCCGCCGAGGGGGACGGCGCCGAGCCGGTTGACGACCATCGCGGCGAGGACGACGGCCACCGACGACTGCAGGACCACCTGACCGACCCGGTCACCCACCCGTGGCCACCGGCGCAGCGGCACGGGGGCGGACGCGGTGGCGGTGGTCCGGGGAGCGGAGCTGACGGCGGCGGCGCGCTGGTACGGGGTCACGGGCACGACCCTGCCGACGACGGGGACGTCGCCCCAGGGCAGAACTACTCGGTCCGACCCGTGGAGAACTGTCGGTGCCCGGTCCTACGGTGCGAGCACCACCGACACCGAGGAGACGTCATGACCACGCTGACCGACCGCCCGAACACCGCCCTGCTGGTGATCGACGTGCAGAACGGGGTGATGGCCGAGTCCCACGACACCGCAGCCGTCGTCGGCCGCATCGAGGGCCTCGTCGCCCGCGCCCGCGGCGAGCAGGTCCCGGTCGTCTGGGTGCAGCACTCCTCGGAGGAGCTGCCGGTGGGCAGCGAGCAGTGGCAGTACGTGCCGCGGCTGCAGCGTGCCGACGGCGAGGCCCTGGTCGCCAAGGAGCACGGCGACTCCTTCGAGGCCACCGACCTCGAGCAGGTGCTGGCCGAGGCCGGGGTGGGCCGGCTGGTGGTCACCGGCGCGCAGACCGACGCGTGCATCCGGTCGACCATCCACGGCGCCTTCACCCGCGGCTACGACGTCACCCTGGTCGGCGACGCGCACACCACCGAGGACCTCACCGCCTACGGCGCCCCGCCACCCGGCGACGTCATCTCCCACACCAACCTCTACTGGGGCTTCCAGTCGGCCCCGGGCCGCACCGCCGCGGTCGTCCCCGCCGCCGACGTAGCCTTCTCCGGCTGACCGTCGTGCGCACCGTCGGCATCACCACGAACCTGCGCGTCGACGACATCGCGGCCGCCGAGGGCTTCTGGGCGGGCTACCTGGGCCTGCGCCAGCAGGAGTTCAGCCTGGGCTGGGTGGCCCGGTACACCGACCCCGACACCGGCGCGCACGTGCAGCTGGTCACCCGCGACGCCACGGCGCCCGTCGACTCCGCGCTGACGGTGAAGACCGACGACGTCGACGCCGCCTTCGCCGAGGCGCAGGCCGCCGGGTACGAGATCGTGCACCCGCTGACCACCGAGCCGTGGGGGGTGCGCCGCTTCTTCGTCCGTGCCCCCGACGGCACGGTCGTGAACATCGCCCAGCACCGCGGCTGAGTCCGTCCGGGCGCTGGCTACGCTGCCGCGGTGAGCTCCCCGCCCCGGTTCGGCCGACTGATCACCGCCATCGCCACCGCCTTCGACGAGGCGGGCGGGGTCGACCTCGAGGCCACCGCGCGCATCGCCGCCCACGTGGTCGACACCGGCAGCGACGGCGTCGTGGTGTCCGGGACGACGGGGGAGGCCCCCACCACCACGGTGCCCGAGGACGGCGAGATCCTGGCCGCCGTCCGCGAGGCGGTGGGGGACCGGGCGTCGGTGATCGCCGGCGTCGGCACCAACAGCACGGCGCACTCGGTCGAGATCGCCGAGCAGGCCGCGCGCATCGGCGCCGACGGCCTGCTGGTCGTCACGCCCTACTACAACAAGCCCAGCCAGAACGGCATCCTGGGGCACATCCGCACGGTCGCCGCGGTCAGCGACATCCCGGTGATGCTCTACGACGTCCCGAGCCGCACCGGGTCGTCGATCGCGCTGGACACCTACCGGGCCGCGCTCGAGCTGGACACCGTCGTCGCCGTCAAGGACGCCACCGGCAACCCCGCCCAGGCCGCGCGGCTCACGGCGCTGGGCTACGAGGTCTACTGCGGGGACGACGCGCTGACCTTGGGGTACCTGGCCTACGGCGCGGTCGGTCTGGTCAGCGTGGTGGCGCACGCCGCCGGGCAGCCGCTGCGCACCATGATCGACGCCTTCCTGGCAGGGGAGCACGCCGTTGCCCTCGACGCGCACACCCGGTTGCTGCCGGCGTTCGACGCGATCATGGGCGTGCCCAACTACGGCGCCACCACCGCCAAGGCCGCGCTGCAGCTGCTCGGGGTGCTGGGCGACCGCCGGGTCCGGCAGCCGCTGGCCGAGCTCGACGACACCGAGGTCGAGGCGCTGCGTGCCGGACTGGTCGCCGCCGGCCTGCTGGCGCCGGCGGGGGAGCAGGCCACCGGCGTCGACACCCGCCGCGACCTCGACCCCTGGTGGGGCACCTACCGCGGCCTTGCCGCCGACATGTGACCGAGGTCGTCGTCCGGCCGCGGCTCGAGTCGGATCTCCCGGCCCTGCTGTCGATCCTCCGGCGCAGCCACGCCACCCACGGCTACCCGAGGCGCAGCGAGGTCGTCCGGGCCGACTGGCTGGCGACGCCGACCGAGCTCGTCGGACTCGTCGCCGAGCACGCCGGCCGGGTCGTCGGGCACGTGGCGCTGCACCCTGCCGCCCACGGGCCGGACGACGACCCGGGGGAGCTGCAGGCCGCGCACCGGTGGTCGGCCGCGACCGGCGTCCGGGTCGAGGACCTCGCCGTGGTGTCCCGCCTGGTCACCGACGGCACGGTGCGCGGGGCCGGGCGGGCACTCATGGATGCCGCCGGCCGGTCCGCGGCCCGGTCGGCGCTGAGCCCGGTCCTGCTGGTCGATCCGGCGGCGGACGCCCGCGCCTTCTACCGGCGACTGGGCTGGCAGGAGATCGGCACCGCGCGCCAGCGGTGGGGCGAGAACGAGGTCGACGCAGTGCTCATGGTGGTCGGTCGGCCGTGATCACCCTGCTCCACCAATGCCGAGAGAGGGCGTACACTTTTCTGTACGTCCATCGAAGGAGTGCCGACATGCGGACCATCAGCTACTCCGAGTCGCGGGCGAACTACGCGCAGACGCTCGACGCGGTCGTCGACGACCGCGAGGAGGTCGTCATCACCCGGGCCGGGCACGAGCCCGTGGTCATGGTCGCGCTCGAGGACTACGAGTCCTTGAAGGAGACCGCCTACCTGCTGCGCAGCCCGGAGAACGCGCGACGCCTGCTGGGGTCGATCGACGCGCTCGAGCGCGGCCGGGGGAGTACGCAGCAGCTCGCCGAAGCCCCGTGACCTTCGTCTTCTCCGACGACGCCTGGGCCGACTACCTCTGGTGGCAGAGCCAGGACCGGCGGGTCCTCAAGCGGATCAACGTCCTGCTGGCCGACGTGGCCCGCACCGGCAACTCCGGCGGGATCGGCAAGCCCGAACCGCTCAAGCACGGGTTCTCCGGCTACTGGTCCCGCCGGATCACCGACGAGCACCGGCTGGTCTACCGGGTCGTCGACGGCGAGGTCCGCGTAGCGGCCTGCCGCTACCACTACGGGAGCTGACGTGTTCCACATCGCGTTCCACGAGCCGCGGATCCCGCCGAACACCGGCAACGCGATCCGCATGGTGGCCGCCACGGGCGCGCACCTCCACCTGGTCGAACCGCTGGGCTTCGACCTGTCCGACGCCAAGCTGCGGCGAGCCGGCCTGGACTACCACGACCTGGCCTCCGTGACCGTCCACGCCGGCCTGGGGGAATTCCTGTCCACCGTCCCGGGCGCGCGGGTGTTCGCGTTCACCGCAGGCGGGACCACCCGGTACACCGACGTCGCCTACGGACCGGGGGACGTGCTGCTCTTCGGCCCGGAGCCCACCGGGTTGGCCGCCGACGTCCTGGCGCACCCGCGGGTGACCGACCGGGTGCGGTTGCCGATGCTGGCCGGCCGCCGCTCGCTCAACCTGTCCAACACCGCGGCGGTCGCCGCCTACGAGGCCTGGCGCCAGCACGACTTCGCCGGCTCCTGAGGCCGGCCTGCCCAGCGGAGCATCCGGGACCTCGCGGTCAGGTGTGCGGGGATCGACGAAATCCCGGCCGAGAAGTCCCACCTGACATAATGTCGATTATCGGCGCAGACGATGCAGCGGTGGACCAGCAGGTGGATCGGCCGTCCCGACGACGCCGGCGACGAGCAGGATCTGGCACCTCCGGACCGGCTCGCAACGCAGCCGACGAGGCGCCCACCCGGTCCGCGCTGCCGAGCGCGGCTGCGCTGCCGCACCGGGTGCAGCCGATCGCCCCGCGGTCGGCGTCCCTGCCCACATCTCCCCGACCTGCTCGATTCCGTCAGGCTGACGCAACTCGCACGACCGACCCGATGCGGACGCCGGTGGGATGGTGCACTCTCCCCCGGGTCGCGACGACCAGCTTCCCGTCATTGCATCACTGTGACGCAATGAGCAGGGTGTCGGGGTCGCCGGCTACGAGCGCCGACCCTCGGCCCGCTCGCGCAGCCGGGCCAGACCCTTCTCGAACACCGGCCCCAGCACCTTCTCCATCGGCACGACCCGACCCACCAGGCGCAGCAACCCGGTCTGCGTACCCGAGCCCGACCAGGTCACCCGGGTCGCGCCGTCGACCGGGACGAGCGTGAAAGTCGTCGTGCTGGTGGTCCGGAACGGCTTGTGGTTCTGCTGATGGACCACCACCCGGTCGGGGTCCGCGACGACGAGCTCCATGCGGCCCGTGCCGGCCTTCGTCGAGCCCGACCAGGCGTAGGTGCTGCCGACGTCGGAGCCCTCGTAGCGGCGCTGCATGCCGGGGTCGAGGTCCTCGAACGGCGACCACTCGCGCCACCGGCGGAAGTCGACGAGCAGCTCGTGGACGGCCGCGGGCGGCGCGGCGACCAGGACCTCGCGGGTCACGGTGTAGGTGTCGGGCACGGCCGGATGGTGCCAGACCGGGGCCGGGTGTCGGGTGCTCGCGCGACCGCCGTGTCGCCTAGGCTCCGGGCATGCAGATCCGCCGCCCGGTCGTCGTCGCCCTCACCGCCCTGACCCTCCTCGGTGGCGGGGCCGCCCTCACCGGGTGCAGCGACACCGACGGTCTGGACCAGCGCACCGGCACGTCGAAGGACTCCTCGACGAACACCTCCGGCAACGACCCGGCCTCGGTCAGCCAGGGCAGCGTCTACAACCACGGCAACCAGGACCCCGCCGGCGACGCCGGGATCGAGAACGGCGAACCGGTCGACTGACCCGCCCGGGGCCGGTCGGCGGCTCAGCCCGCCGACCGCCCGGACAGCCACAGCTTGTCCAGCCGACCCGTCGAGCGCACCAGCTCCGACAACGCCCGCTCCAGCTCGGGCTTGGTCGGCTTCTCCGTGAGCAGCGTCTGCACGTCCTCCAGGGCGCAGCGCAGCTGGAAGAGGCGGTCCTGCAGCCCGTCCAGCTCGGTGCGGGTCACCAGCACCACGTCCGGCGAGAGCCCCGCCTTCGCCGTCGCCGACCGCTGCTCGTAGGCACGCTGCCGGCAGGCCTGGCCGCAGTACAGCCGCGGGCGGCCCACCGACTCCTGCACGGGCAGCACGTTGCGGCACCAGCCGCAGCGGCGTTCCTCGGCCTCGGCCGGACGGCGCCGGGATCGCCGGGTCGACGCCCCCGTCGTCGGGACGTCGTGCGCGGGGATGTCGCGCACCGGGACCTGCTCTGCCACCACGACCGAGAAGGTAGACGTGCAGCGCCCGCACAGGGGCCGGACACGCCCGTGGGACCCCCGGCAGCCGCGCGTCGGGCGCCCGCCCATAGCGTGACGCCGTGCCCGTGCAGCGCTTCCCGTTCCTCGACGGGCCCGTGCCGCTGGCCATGGCGCACCGCGGCGGGGCCATCGAGCACGTCGAGAACACCCGTCCTGCGTTCCAGGCCTGCGTCGACCTGGGCTACCGCTACCTCGAGACCGACGTGCGGGCGACCGCCGACGGCGTGCTGGTGGCCTTCCACGACGCCGTCCTGGACCGGGTCACCGACCGCGTGGGGCGCATCGACGCGCTCCCCTGGAGCGAGGTCCGGCACGCGCTCATCGGTGGCCGCGAGCCGGTCCTCCCGCTCGAGGAGCTGCTCACGGCCTGGCCCGACGTCCGGTTCAACATCGACGTGAAGACCGCCGGCGTCCTCGCTCCCCTGGCGGCGCTGATCCGCCGCACCGGCACCCTGGACCGGATCTGCCTGGCCTCGTTCTCCGACGCGCGGGTGGCGGCGGCACGGCGGCTGCTCGGACCGGAGCTGTGCACCTCGCTGGGCCCCAAGGGCGTGGCGGCGCTGCGTCTGTCGTCCTACTCCCCCCGGGCAGCCGGCCTCGTGCGCATCCAGGCCGGCTGCGCGCAGGTCCCGCTGCACCTCGGCGGGCGCCCGCTGGTCGACGAGCGGTTCCTCGCCGCCGCCCACGAGCGCAGCCTGCAGGTGCACGTGTGGACCGTCGACGACCCCGACGAGGTGGACCGGCTGCTGGACCTCGGGGTCGACGGCATCCTCACCGACCGGCCGACCATGCTCCGCGAGGTGTACACCCGCCGCGGGGTCTGGGCTCCGGCATGAGGGAGCGGCTGCGCGCCTGGCGGCCGGCCACCCCGCCGCTGCCGGCCGACCTGGAGGCCTCCGTCGTCGACACCGACCCGGAGTGGTTCGGCCGCGAGCTGGCGATCGCCGCCCGACCACCGTGGTGGCTGTGGCGCTTCCTGCTGACCACCGTCTCGCCGGCCGTGTCGCTGTTCGGCCGGGTCGTGGTCACCGGGTCGATCCCCGAGCACCTGCGCGGGGGGCCGCTGATCCTGGCCGCGAACCACATCGGCGACTACGACACGTTCACCGTGGCCGCCGCGCTGCACCGGGTGGGCGTCGTCCCCCGGTTCCTGGCCACCGGCGGGATCATGAAGGCCCCCGTCGCCGGGCCCGTGCTCGAGCGCGCCGGCGGCATCCGGGTCGACCGGGGCACCGACGTCGCCGCGCACGCCATGCGGGTGGTGTTGGTCGCCCTCGAGCACGGCGGGCAGGTGCTGGTCTACCCCGAGGGCCGGGTGGGGTTGACCGCCGACGGCTGGCCCGAGCGCGGCCGCACCGGCCTGGCCCGGTTGGCCCTGCAGACCCGGGTGCCGGTGATCCCGGTCAGCCAGTGGGGCGCCCACGAGGTGCTGCAGTACGCCAACGACTGGGGCAAGCTGCGCACCGCGCTGTCGGCGGCCTGGCGGCAGCCGGCGCTGCGGGTGCACGTCGGGGCGCCGGTCCCCCTCGACGACCTCGCGCCCGGGCGCACCGGCGACGCCAACCGGGCCCGCACCCGCATCATGGCCGCCATCACCCGCGGCCTGGTGCCGCTGCGCGCCGGCGAACCCGCCGACCGGATCGCCTTCGTCGACCCCACCCGGCCGGTGAAGGCGCAGGCGGCCTTCCCGGGAGGACGCGTGCCCGCCGACGTCCCCGGTGCTGGACCACCCCTGCCCCCGGCTGGCACCCTGCGCCGGTGAGCGCAGCCCAGGGCACCACCAGCACCCCCGACCGGGCACTGCGCCGCGAGCGCACCGGCTGGTACTCCTACGACTGGGCGATGTCGGTGTTCAACACCAGCGTCACCACGGTCTTCCTGGGGCCCTACCTGACGTCGGTTGCCCGTGACGCAGCCGGCGCCGACGGCAGGCTCGGCTTCCTGGGCATCGACCCGGGCAGCTGGTTCTCCTTCGTGCTGTCGTTCTCCGTCGTGGCCCAGGTCGTCGTCCTGCCGGTGACCGGGGCGATCGCCGACCGGACCGGACGGCGCCGCGAGCTGCTGGCCGGTTTCGCGTTCCTCGGCGCGGCGGCCTGCACCGGGTTGTTCTTCGTCGCCGACGGCCGTTACCTCCTCGGTGCCGCGCTGTTCGTCGTCGCCAACATCGCCTTCGGTGCGGCCACCGTCGTCTACTACTCCTGGCTGCCCGACCTGGCCGCACCCGACGAGCGCGACAAGGTCTCCAGCCGCGGCTGGGCCGTCGGGTACGTCGGCGGGGCGCTGCTGCTCGCCGTCCACCTGGGCCTGTTCCTCGCGCACGACTCGCTGGGCCTGACCGAGGGCGAGGCGGTGCGGATCTGCCTGGCCACGGCCGGCCTGTGGTGGGGCGCGTTCACCGTGTTCACGGTCTCCCGGTTGCGCAACCGGCCGGTGGCCGTGGCCGAGGGCCGCACCGGCAGCGGGTTCCGGCAGCTGGCGGCGACGCTCAAGGAGATGCGGGCCTTCCCGCTGACCCTGTGGTTCCTGGGCGCCTACCTGCTGTTCAACGACGGCGTGCAGACCGTCATCTCGCTCTCGGCGGTCTACGCCACCGAGGAGCTCGAGCTGGACCAGTCGGTGCTCACCGGCGCCATCCTCATGGTCCAGGTGGTCGCCATCGCCGGCGCGCTGGGCCTGGGTCGGGTCGCGGCCCGGTACGGCGCCACCCGCACGGTCCTGGCCTGCCTGGTGGCCTGGACGGCGGTGCTGGTGGCCGCCTTCTTCCTGCAGACCGGTGCGGCCGTGCAGTTCTACGCCCTCGCCGCGGTGATCGGGCTGGTGCAGGGCGGCACCCAGGCGCTGTCCCGGTCGCTGTTCAGCCACCTCATCCCGGCCGGCAAGGAGGCCGAGTACTACGGCTTCTACGAGATCAGCGACCGCGGCACCAGCTGGCTGGGCCCGCTGGCGTTCGGGCTGACCTACCAGTTCACCGGCTCCTACCGGCTGGCCATCATCAGCCTCGTGGTGTTCTTCGTCGCCGGCTTCGTGCTGCTGGCGCGGCTGCCGATGCGCCGGGCCGTCGTCGAGGCCGGCAACACCCCGCCGGAGAAGCTGTGAGCCAGCCCCCGTCCGTCGTCCCGGCGTCGGGTGACCGGCGGCGGCACGCGGCGCCGGCGCACCTGACGTTCTTCCACGGCCCCATGGACTGCGGGAAGTCGACGCTGGCCCTGCAGGTCGACCACAACCAGAGCCGGCAGGGTCGCCAGGGGCTCCGGCTGACCCAGGGCGACCGGTCCCGGTCGCCGCGGATCAGCAGCCGCGTGGGGCTGTCCCGCGAGGCCGTCGAGGTGGACGCCGGCACCGACGTCCGGTTGCTGGTGCGGGACCGGTGGGCCGGCGGCCACCGGGTCGACTACGTCGTCGTGGACGAGGCGCAGTTCCTGACCGACCGGCAGGTCGAGCAGCTGGCCGAGCTGGTCGACGAGTCCCACGTCGACGTCTACGCGTTCGGGTTGACCACCGACTTCCGCGCGCAGCTGTTCCCGGGCACCCGCCGGCTGTTCGAGCTGGCCGACACCGTGCAGCGCATCCAGGTGGAGGTGCTCTGCTGGTGCGGGGCACCGGGTCTGCTCAACGCCCGGGTGGTCGACGGCGCGATGGTGCGGGTGGGCGAGACCGTGGTGGTCGCCGACACCGTGCCGAGCGGGTCGGTCGACGACACCCGCTACCAGGTGCTCTGCCGGCGCCACCACGTGCGCGGCCAGCTCGGTCCCACCCCCACCGGACCGGGTCAGCTGGCGCTGTCCGGGCAGCAGCTGGCCGACGACGAGGTGTCCGTGCGATGATGAGCGACTGACGAGACGGAATCTCCGTCCGACTTCCGTCGTTGATCCGCACAGCCCCTCCGGGTGACCACCCACCGTCCGCCCTGCGGCGGTGGCGCGGTCCTGCCGATGGGGCCCTGGATCACGCAGAGCACGGACCACCACGAGCACGAGAGGACGGTGTGCCATGGGCGAGCGTTCCCTGCGAGGCAGCCGACTGGGCAGCGTCAGCTACGAGACCGAGCGCAACACCGCGCCGATCGACCGGCAGTACGCCGAGTACCGCTGCGAGCAGAACCACATCGTCACGGTGCCCTTCGCCGACGACGCCGAGCTCCCCGACACCTGGGAGTGCAAGTACGACGGCACGGCCGCCAAGCTGGTGGGCGGCGCCGAGCCGGCCCCCAAGAAGGTCAAGCCGCCGCGAACCCACTGGGACATGCTGCTCGAGCGCCGCTCCGAGGCCGACCTGGAAGAGGTGCTCGCCGAGCGCCTCGACGTGCTGAAGAGCCGCCGCACCAAGGTCAGCTGAACGACGCAGAAGGGCCCCGCCGGACCACTCCGGCGGGGCCCTTCTGCGTGGTCAGCGCTCGACGACGGTGCCTTCGACGACGGCGGGGTGCTTCACCGGCTCGGGGTCGACCTGGGCCGGGCGCGTGCTCTGCACCCGCACCGGGCCCCGAGCGCGGTCGGGCAGGCGGCTCAGCACGACCCGGGCGATCAGGGCTCGGGGCAGCTTGCGGGTGCCCGGCAGCAGGCACAGCAGCCCCAGCACGTCGCCGATGAACCCCGGCAGGATCATCAGCGCACCACCGGCGGCGACCAGCCCGGCGTCGCCGAGGGCCGTGCCCGGCGCGCGGTGCTCCTGCGCCCGCAGACGCAGCTCGGTCAGGGTCTTCGTGCCCTGCTTGGCCAGCAGCACCCAGCCCAGGGCGCTGGTCACCAGCGCGGCCAGGATGGTCCAGCCCCAGCCGATGGTCGCGCCCAGGGCGATGAAGACCACCACCTCGGCCAGGGCACCCAGGCCCAGCGCGGTGCGCAGTCGGCTCGTCATCGTCGTCCTCCGGTTCGTCTTCGGGCCGGCACGGGTCGGGGCACGCGTCCGGGCAGCCGATCGGCCATCCGGTCCAGCACACCCCACCAGGTCACCCGGGCCAGTGCCTCCCCAACGATCGAGGAGCTCATCTTGCTCCTGCCGGCTGTGCGCTCGCTGAACGTGATCGGCACCTCGACCACCCGGGCCCCGCTCCGGACCGCCCGCCAGGCCCAGTCGACCTGGAAGCAGTAGCCCTGGCTGGCCACCTCGTCGAAGGGCAGCCGGGCCAGCAGCTCGGCCCGGGCGGCCCGGAAACCGCCCGTGGCGTCGGTCAGCTGCAGGCGCAGCGCTCGCCGGGTGTAGAGGTTGCCGATGCGGGAGATCGCCAGCCGGTGCGCCGGCCAGTTCTCGACCCGCCCACCGGGCACGTAGCGCGACCCGAGCACGAGGTCGGCGTCGGCGAGGGCGGCCAGCAGGTCGGGCAGCTGCTCGGGCGGGTGCGAGCCGTCGGCGTCCATCTCGACCACGACCGGCCAGGCGTGCTCACGGGCCCAGCGGAACCCGGCGACGTAGGCCGGTCCGAGCCCGGCCTTGGTGGTGCGGTGCAGCACGTGCACCCGCTCGTCGGCCGCGGCCAACCGGTCGGCCAGCTGGCCGGTGCCGTCGGGTGACCCATCGTCCACCACCAGCGCGTGCGCGGTGGGCACGGCGGCGTGCAACCGGGCCAGGACGGCCTCGAGGCTCTCGATCTCGCAGTACGTGGGGACGACGACCAGCACCCCGTCGGCCGGGGCGGTCACCGGGCTGCTCGCCGCGCGCGGACACCGCCCGCCACCACGGCCAGGAACGCGCCGACCCCCAGGGCGGTGAGGGCGACCTCGGGCCAGACCCCGAGCCGGGCGGCGACGGTCATGCCGTCGCGCTGGGCGATGTCCTCGACGAAGGCGGCCGGGGTGAACAGGTCCGAGCTGCGCACCAGCGACCCGTCGGGGGCGATGATCGCGCTGATGCCGCTGGTCGAGGCCATGACCACCGAGCGCCCGAACTCCACGGCGCGCAGCCGCCCCATGGCCAGCTGCTGCGGGCTCTCGTCGGTGAACCCGAACGTGGCGTTGTTGGTCTGGACGACGATCATCGTGGCGCCGCCGTCGACGACGTCCTGCACCAGGCCGTCGTAGGCGACCTCGAAGCAGATGACGTCGCCGACGGTCGTGCCCGCCATGTCCAGGGTGCCGACCTCGGTGCCGGCGCGGAAGTCCGCCCGCACCAGGTCGACCTTCTCGCTGAAGAAGCGGAAGAACGACCGGGCCGGCACGTACTCGGCCAGCGGGACCGGGTGCCGCTTGACGTAGGTCTCCCCCGGGCCGGTCTCGGGGTCCCAGACGATGGCGGTGTTGCTGATGAACCGGCCCGGGCCGCTGACCACGGCGCCCACCAGGATCGGGGCGCCGATGGCCTGGGCCGCGCGGTCGATCGCGGCGGCGGCGTCGTCGTTGAGGTAGGGGTCGATGTCGGAGCTGTTCTCCGGCCAGATCACCAGGTCCGGCTGGGCGGCGTCGCCGGCGGCCACCCGGGCGGCCAGCGCCTGCGTCTCGGACACGTGGTTGTCCAGCACGGCGCGGCGCTGCTCGTTGAAGTCCAACCCGGCCCGCGGCACGTTGCCCTGCACGACGGCGACGGTGCGGGTGGGGCCACCCTCGGTCAGCGAACCCCCGGCCAGCGGCAGCGCGGCGGCGGTGCCCAGGGCTGGGACGGCGAGCGTGCCGACGACGGCCAGTGCAGCGGTGCGCAGCGACCTCGACCGCCGCTCCTCGACCGAGCTGTCCCGCCAGGCCCGGGCCAGGCCGAGACCGGCCGCGGCCAGCAGCGTGCCGGTCAGGGCGACGGCGAAGCTCACCAGCGGCACCCCGCCGTAGGCGGCGAACGCGGTGAAGGGGCCCTCGGCCTGGCTGAACCCCAGTCGTCCCCAGGGGAACCCACCCAGCGGCCACCGCCCGCGCAGCGCCTCGTCGCCGACCCACAGCGCGGCGGCCCACAGCGGCCAGCCCCGCAGTCGCGCCGTGGCGGCCAGGGCGCCGCCCAGCAGCGCGACGTACAGGGACTCGGTGACCGCGAGGGCCAACCAGGGGAACGAGCCGACGTAGATGCCCGTCCAGGACAGCAGCGGCAGGAAGAAGGCCAGCCCGTGGACCAGGCCCAGCCACAGGCCGGTGCGGAACCGCACGCCGCGGGTGGCGAGCGAGAGCGCGGCGGGGCCCAGCACGGCCAGCGCGGACAGGTCCCAGCCCGGGAAGGCGAAGAACAGCGCGATCCCGCCGACCGCGGCCAGCAGCGTGCGGCCCAGCAGCCCGAGTCCGCGACGGGTGGCGGGCGGGTCGTCGGCGGGCACGTCGTGGTCCACCGGTGCGGTCGCGGTCACCCGCCGAGCATCCCATCCCGGCCTGGGCGGGCTCCGGATCGGCCCGCCGATGGCGGCACCCCGGCCTTCGGGCCGGCGGTCCGGGGACTGGCTGCCTCCGGTCCCGCCGTTGTCTGGTGGCGCGGGGTGCCGCCCGGCGGTCCCGTCCGGTCGACGGCCGTGCTGCAGACCGCGGCGGGATCGCTGAGGTGCGACGGGGGAACCCTAGGGAGCCCGGCCCCCCACGCACAGGGCATCGGGACACCTGCGGCAGGCCGTTACCTGATCGTTACGTGTCACTCACGCTCAGTGGTGCCGGCGAGGGGGACGACCAGGGTGGCGGTCGCCTCCACCACCCGCAGCGGCGGGTCGAGCACCGCGGCCGCGGAGGCCCCGCGCTCGGGCACCGCGCGGGCGACGACGTCGGCCCAGCAGCGCAGGGTGCGGGAGCGGGTGCCCACCCGGGTGACCTCGCACGAGGCCTCCAGCACGTCACCGGCCTGCACCGGGGCGAGGAAGCGCACCTCGGAGTAGCCGGCGAGCAGGCCCTCGTCGCCGTCCCCGACGATCGCCACCTCGGTGGCGACGTCGCCGAACAGGCCCAGGGTGTACGCGCCGTCGACCAGCGAACCGCCGTAGTGGGCGTGGGCGTACGGCACGTACCGGCGGTGGGTGACGACCAGACCGACGGTGCTCATGCGGCGACCTCTTCCGGGAGGAGGGCGGAGACGAGGTAGGAGGCCACCTCGCCGGGGGTGGTGCCGCGGCCGAAGACCTTGTCGACGCCGAGGTCGCGGGCCATCGCCGGGTCGAAGCGGGGGCCGCCGACCACGAGCAGGGGGCGGGACTCCCCCATCGCCTCGCGGAACGCACCGGCCAGCTCGCGGGTGTTGCGCAGGTGCGCGTCCTTCTGGGTGACGACCTGGCTGACCAGGACGGCGTCGGCGCGGGCGGCCCGGGCCTGCCCCACCAGCTCGGGCACGGTGACCTGGGCGCCGAGGTTGGCGACGTCCATCTCCCGGTAGTACTCCAGGCCCTTCTCCCCCGCGAAGCCCTTGAGGTTGAGGATCGCGTCGATGCCGACGGTGTGCGCGTCGGTGCCGATGCAGGCACCCATGACCACCAGCTTGCGGTGCAGCCGGGTCTTGATGGCTCCGTTGACCTCGGTGGGGCTCAGCAGCGGGTAGTCGCGCTCCTCGACCTCGACGGCGTCCAGGTCGACCAGGTGGGTCACCGAGCCGTAGACGACGAAGAAGGTGAAGCCGGTGCCGATGCCGTGGCTGTGCACGACCATCGCCGGGTGGATGCCCATCTTGCCGGCCAGCTGGAGGGCGGCGCCCTCGGCCTTCGGCCCGGGCGGGACGGGCAGGGTGAACGACGTCTGCACCATGCCGTCGCCGGTGGTGTCGCCGTAGGGGCGCACGATGCTCACAGCGCTGCCTCCATCAACTCGGTGGCCGGGTCCAGGTGGCCCGGGGCCTTCACGACCACGCCGTCCAGGCCCTTGCCGCGGTCGGCCGGGCGCTTGGTGATGCCGAAGGTGCCCTGGGCGATCGAGGGCAGCAGGCCGTCGGCGGTGATCCGCTCGAGCAGGTCGACCGCCTCGCCGAGCACGGTGTGCGCGCGGGTGTCGATGAACCCGCCCGGCGGGGGGCTGAAATCCTCCCCCAGTCCCCCGGCGGCGTCCAGCACGTAGCGGACGTTGCGCAGCGCGAGGTCCCGGTCGGAGAGCCACGGGGTGACGACGGCCTCGGTCATCATGCCGACCAGCAGGATCGACTGGTCGGTGAGCATGCCGGCCAGGTTGAAGAACCCGTCGAGCAGGTAGCCGCCGAACACGTCGCCGGTCATGTGCTTGGTGGGCGGCATCCACTTCAGCGGGGCGTCGGGGAACAGCGAGCGGGCCAGCATCGCGTGCGCCAGCTCCAGCCGGAACGACCCCGGCACCGTCGGGTTGATCTCGAACGCGTGGCCCAGGCCCAGCTGCCAGTCCTCGAGCCCGGCCTCGCGGGCGAACCGCTCGTTGAGCAGCTGGCTGACCGTGACGGTGTGCGCCTCGTCGACGGCGTCGGCGGTGGTGAGGTAGTTGTCCTCGCCGGTGTTGATGATGATGCCGGCGCGGGCGTGCACCATGCGGCTGAACCGCTGGTCGACGAAGGTGCGGATCGGGTTGATGTCGCGGAAGAGGATCCCGTACATCGCGTCGTTGAGCATCATGTCCAGCCGCTCGAGCCCGGCCAGTGCGGCGATCTCGGGCATGCACAGCCCCGAGGCGTAGTTGGTCAGCCGCACGTAGCGGCCCAGCTCGGCGCTGACCTCGTCGAGGGCGGCCCGCATGAGCCGGAAGTTCTCCTGGGTGGCGTAGGTGCCGGCGTACCCGGTGCGGGTGGCGCCCTCGGGCACGTAGTCCAGCAGCGACTGCCCGGTCGAGCGGATGACGGCGATGACGTCGGCCCCGGCGCGCGCGGCGGCCTGCGCCTGCGGGATGTCCTCGTAGATGTCGCCGGTGGCCACGATCAGGTAGATCCAGGGACGGCGGGGCGGGTCGCCGTGGGTGGCCACCAGCTCCTCCCGCCGCCGGCGGGCGCCGTCCACGCGGGACAACCCGGCGCCGACGGCGGCCAGCGCGGCCTCCCGGGCCCGCTCCTCGGCGCCGCCGGTGGGCACCTCGAAGCGTGCGGTGCCGGCCCCGACCTGCTCGGCGACCTCCTGCAGGCTGCCCGCTCCCCCGGAGGCGATGGCGTGCCACACCGGCAGCGCCACGCCGTGCTCGAGGCCCACCTGTTCGCGGACGACGTCCACCACGCGGTTGACCCAGGGGATCTCGCCCTCGCCGGTGACCGGGTCGGTGCCCTCCAGCCCGGCCAGCCGCAGCACGGCCCGCTCGACGGACACCGTGGTGTGCTGCCCGGCCAGGTCGATGACCGGCTGCGCGGCGAGCGCGGCGAGCTCCCGGGCCCGGGTGACCAGCCCGGCGTCCAGCGTCAACCGGGCGCTCACGCGTCGCCCCGCACGAGCTCGCCGGCCACCAGCAGGCCGCGGCAGGTGGGCCGGGCGCGCTCGGCGAGCACCCCGGACAGCGTCAGGTCGGTGGCCCACAGCGCCAGGTGCGCCGGGGCGCCGATGCCCAGCGGGCCGTCGCGGTGCTCCGCGCGGGCGGCGTGCCAGCCGCCGTGGGTGGCCGCGTCGTAGGCGTCGAAGGGCCGCAGGCCGGCGCCGGGGGTGCGGTGGTCCACCGCGGCGTGCACCCCGCCCCACGGGTCCAGGGCGGTGACCGGGGCGTCGGAGCCCAGCGCGATGGCCACCCCGCCGTCCGAGAGGTCGGCCAACGGGTTGCAGCCCAGGGCCCGCTCGACGCCCAGGCGCTCGGCGTACATGCCGCCGTCCCCGCCCCAGGCGGCGTCGAAGGCCGGCTGCACGCTGGCCACCATGCCGAACCGGGCCATGCCGGCGATCGCGTCGGGGCCGACCATCTCCACGTGCTCCAGCCGGTGCCGGCAGGCCCGGACGGCGTCGCGGCCCAGCTCGTCGGCCACCGCGGCGACCGCGGCGAGCACCTGGTCGACGGCGGCGTCGCCGATGACGTGGAACCCGGCCTGGACGCCGGCCAGGGTGCAGGCCCGCACGTGCTCGACGACCTGGCCGAGCTCGAACCGCATGCTGCCCGCGGTCTCCGGCCGGTCGGTGTAGGGCTCCGACAGGGCGGCGGTGTGCGAGCCGAACGCGCCGTCGCAGAACAGGTCGCCCCCGGCGCCGGCCAGCCCCAGCTCGCGCACGACGTCCAGGCCGCCGCGCTCGGCCAGCTCGCCCCACCAGCCCAGCACGAGCGGGCCGGGGGTGCTGCGCGAGAGCTCGAGCAGGGCGGCGAGGTCGTCGGCGCTGGAGACCTCGGGGCCGGCCATCTCGTGCAGGCAGCCGATGCCCAGGTCGGCCGCGGCGTCCAGGGTGCTGCGCTGGGCCGCCGTCCGCTGGGCCGGGCTGACCGCGCCGAAGGCGGCCTGCCGGGCGGCGTGGTGGGCGTCCAGCCGCAGCTGGCCGTCGGCGGAGAAGCCGAGCAGGTCGGTGATGCCCGGCACCCGGTCGAGCAGGGCCGTGGAGACGGTGGCCGAGTGCACGTCGACCCGGGCCAGGTAGACGGCCCGGTCGCCGACGACGGCGTCCAGGTCGTGCCGGGTGATCGCCCGGCCCTCGGGCCAGGTGGTCTCGTCCCAGCCGGTGCCCAGCACCGTGCCGGTGGGCTGGGCGGCCACCTGCGCGGCGACGGCGACCAGCGCGGAGCGGAGGCTGTCGGCCCCGTGCAGCGACAGCCCGGTCAGCGCCAGGCCGGTGCCGGTGGCGTGCACGTGGGCGTCGACGAAGGCCGGGGTGAGCAGGGCTCCCCCGCCGTCCAGCGTGCGGTCGGCCGCGGGGGCGTCGGCGGCGGGCCCGGCCCAGGCGACCGCGCCGTCGACGACGTGCACCGCCCGACCCCGGGCGTCGCCGACGGTGACATCGGCGATCAGCACGTTCACGCCTGCACGCGGGGGTCGACCAGGGCGCGCACCCCGGCGTTGCGGCGGTACAGGTCCAGGGCCAGGGCGGCGTGCCCCGGCGTGTAGCCGTTCCCGATCAGCATCGTCACGTCCGCTGCCATCCCCTCGGCGCCCAGGGCCGCCGCCGGGAAGGAGGTGGCCATCGAGAAGAAGACCACGGTGCCCCCGTCGGCCGTCGCGAGGACCGCCCCGTGCTCGGCGCCGGGCACGTCGACGCAGACCACGGTCACGTCCACCGGCTCGCCGAGCGCAGCGGCGACGGCCAGCGGGTCGGTGGCGTCGGCGACCACGACGTCGTGGGCGAGGTCGGCCGCCCGCAGCGCCGCGGCCTCGCGCTCGTCGCGGACGACGCCGACCACCCGCCGGGCGTGGGCGTCGCGGGCGGCGGCCACGGACAGGCAGCCGGACTTGCCCGCCGCGCCCAGCACGGCCACCGAGGACCCCCGCCGGACGACCCGCTCGGTCGCCGCGGGGGCCCCGCAGACGTCGAGCAGGGCCAGCGCGACGACCTCGGGCAGGTCGTCGGGCAGGACGGCGGCGATCGACCGGGCGAACAGGACGGCGGAGCCGCGGGCGGGCACCTGTTCGCCGCGGCCGTCCCAGCCGGCCAGCCCGTCGGTGATCGTCAGCGGGGTGAGGGTCAGCGACACCAGGGTGGCCACGCGCTGGCCGACGGCGAGACCCAGCGGGGACTCCTCCCCCACCTCCGCGACCCGCCCGATGAGCATTCCGCCCGAGCCGGTCACCGGGTTCTGCATCTTGCCGCGCTCGGCGACGATCGCCAGCACCGCGTCGCGCACCGCCGCGCCGTCGCCGCCGTGGGCCTCGGTGAGCTGCCGGAAGGAGGCCGCGTCGAGGTTCAGCCGCTCGACGTCGATGCGCACCTCGTCCGGGCCCGTGGGGGCGTGGGGGTCCAGCCGGCGGGCGGCCTGGGGCAGCACCCCGACCGGCTCCAGCACCCGGTGCACCCCGAGCGCTCGCTCTGCCGCCGTCGTCACCGGGTGTCCTCCTCGTCGGTCGTGGGTGCAGAACGTATCGCGAAAGTCACGTTTCACCGAACGATCTCCCGTATGGTGTCGATGTCGCGGTCGGAAGCGCCGGTCGCCGCAGGAGGTCGTCGTGCTGGAGCAGCCCTACGAGTACACCGCCCGCGCGCTGGTCGAGCCCGACTGGCGGCGCCTGCCGGGCTTCGCCGACGTCACCGTCGAGCAGTGGCGCAGCGCGCAGTGGCAGCGGGTGAACTGCGTGAAGAACCTGCGCCAGCTGCGCGGGGTCTACGGCGACCTGCTCGACGAGTCCTTCTACGCCGACGTCGAGGCCGACCAGGCCGGGCGGGCGACGATGTCGCTGCTGCTGCCCCCGCAGATGCTCAACACGATGGTGCCGACGGCCGTGCCCACCACCGCGGCGATGCTGGCCGACCCGGTGCGCCGCTACATGCTGCCGGTGGCGTCGGACCGGTTGGCCGGGGCGGCCGCCAGCCACCCGTACGCGGCGCGGGACTCGCTGCACGAGCACGAGATGTGGGCCGTCGAGGGCCTGACCCACCGCTACCCCACGAAGGTGCTGGCCGAGCTGCTGCCCACCTGCCCCCAGTACTGCGGGCACTGCACCCGCATGGACCTGGTAGGCAACTCCACCCCGGCGGTCACCAAGCTGAAGTTCGACCTCAAGCCGGTCGACCGGCAGGCCGAGATGCTGGCCTACCTGCGCCGCACCCCCGGTGTGCGCGACGTCGTGGTCTCCGGCGGCGACGTCGCCAACCTGCCGTTCAGGAACCTGGAGGCCTTCGTCTCGGGCCTGCTGGAGGTCGAGTCGGTGCGGGACATCCGGCTGGCCACCAAGGCGCTGATGGGGATGCCGCAGCACTGGCTGCAGGACGACGTCGTGGCCGGCATGACCCGGCTGGCCTCGACGGCCCGCGCCCGCGGGGTGTCCCTCGCCGTGCACACGCACGTCAACGCCGCGCAGTCGGTGACCCCCCTGGTCGCCGAGGCCGCGCAGGCGATGCTGGCCGCCGGCGTGCGCGACGTGCGCAACCAGGGCGTGCTGCTGCACGGGGTCAACGACACCGCGACCCAGCTGCTGGACCTGTGCTTCGCGCTGCTCGACGGCGCCGGCGTCACGCCCTACTACTTCTACATGTGCGACATGATCCCGTCGGCCGAGCACTGGCGGGTGCCGCTGTCGCAGGGGCAGACCCTGCAGCACGACCTGATGGGCTACCTGCCCGGCTTCGCCACCCCGCGGATCGTCTGCGACGTGCCCTACGTCGGCAAGCGGTGGGTGCACCAGGTCGCCGAGTACGACCGCGAGCGCGGCATCAGCTACTGGACCAAGAACTACCGGACCGGCATCGAGCGCACCGACGAGGGCGCCCTGGACCGCCGCTACACCTACTACGACCCGATCCACTCGCTGCCCGGGTCGGGGCGGCGCTGGTGGGCCGACCGGGCCGTCGACCCGGTGGCCGCCGAGGCCTCGGCGGCGGCCTCCCGGCAGGCCTCGGTCGCGCAGCTGGGCTGATCTGGGGTAGGCAGGTCGGGTGGAGCTGCTGCGGACCGACCGGCTGCTGATCCGGTCCTGGACGACGTCGGACGACGACCTCGCGCGGCTGGCCGACCTCTACTCCCGGCCCGAGGTGCTGCGCTGGCTGTCGGGCCCGCCCTCGGGTGGGGTGGCCGCCCTGGTCGAGCGCTGGGAGCAGGTGCACCAGGCAGACCGGCGGGCCGGGTGCTGGGCGGTGCAGCCGCTGTCCGGTGGGCCGGTGGCGGGCACGCTGCTGTTCAAGCCGTTGCCCAACGGGGTGGGCGAGTTCGAGGTGGGCTGGCACCTGCACCCCGACAGCTGGGGCCACGGCTACGCCACCGAGGCCGCGGCCGCGGTGGTGCAGCACGCCTTCGAGGACGGCCTGCCCGAGGTCTACGCCGTCGTGCGCCCGGGCAACGAGCGGTCGGTCGCGGTCTGCACCCGGCTGGGCATGAGTCCGCTGGGCCGCACCACCCGCTGGTACGGCGTGGACTGCGAGGCGTTCCGGCTCATCGCCCCCGACGTCGTCGACTGACCAGCGGGCCCAGCAGGTAGCGGACCTTCTGCAGCGGGGTGCGCTGCACCTTGACGGCGGTGCCGCGGACGTCGTGGATGTCCAGCTCGTGCGCCTCCTCGGGGGTGGGGGCGGTGCCGCCGAGGTGGGCGGGCTGCCACCAGCGGTCGTCGTCCCCGGCCGGGGCATCGGGGTAGCTGCGCTGGGCCTGGTCCAGCAGCTCCTCCATCGCGGCCCGGGTGCGGCGCAGGACGGCCTGCGCCTTCTCCCCCGGCGCGGGCACGATCGGCTCCCCCAGGACGACGGTCACGGGCACCCCGCGGCGCAGCACCACCTTGTGGTTCTTGGTGGCGATCCGGTGCCCGCCCCAGACGGCCGCCGGGATGATCGGCACCCCGGCCTGCACGGCCATGCGGGCCGCGCCGGCCTTGAGCTCCTTGACGGTGAAGGAGCTGGAGATGGTCGCCTCGGGGAAGACCCCGACGACCTGGCCGTCCTTCAGCGCCCGGACCGCCTCGTCGAAGGCGGCCGCGCCGGCGGTGCGGTCGACCGGGATGTGCTGCATGGCCCGCATGAACGGCCCGGCGAACCCGTTGCCGAACACCGAGGCCTTGGCCATGAACCGCACCAGCCGGTGCTGGGGCAGCGCGCCCAGCCCGAGGTAGGTGAAGTCGAAGTAGCTGACGTGGTTGCTGGCGATCACCGCGCCACCGGTCGCGGGCACGTGCTCGGCGCCGCGGACGTCGAACCGGAAGCCGAAGAGCTCGAACACGACCAGGGCCAGCCGGATCACCAGCCGGTAGGGCCGGTCGCGGGGGTCCGGGGAGGGTCCGAAGAGGTCGCGGCGGACGACGTCGCGCCAACTGGCCGTGTACATGGGCCGGACCCTAACCGGCGCAGGTGAGGGCAGGCCCGGGGCTCAGCACAGCGCCAGCTGCTCGGGCTCGTCGCGCGGTGCGGGGACGGCGGCCGGGCCCGGGAGGGAGCCGAACGGGAAGGAGGCCGACTCGTCGCCGGGGAGACCGCCGATGCCGCGGGCCGCTCCCCCGCTGTGCCGGTCGAGCCCGTGCGCGGCCAGCAGCGGGGCCACCCGTGCGGAGAGCCAGTCGCGGTACTCGGCCGGCAGGTACGCGCCGCGGCCGTACAAGGACTTGTACCGGCTGACCAGCCGCGGGTGCTCACGGGCCAGCCAGCTGGTGAACCACTCGCGGGCCCCGGGCCGCAGGTGCAGCGGCACGACGGTGACCCCCGTGGCGCCGGCCTCGGCCACCGCCGCGATCGCCTTCTCCAGGTGTTCGCGCTGGTCGGTGAGGCCCGGCAGCACCGGGGCCAGGAACACCCCGCACGGCAGGCCGGCGTCGGCGATCTGCCGCACCAGCTCGAGCCGGGCCTTCGGCGTGGGCACGCCCGGTTCGAGGGAGCGGTGCAGGTCGTCGTCCCAGATCGCCAGGGAGACGCCCATGCCGATCGGGACGTCCTTGCTCGCGGCGGCCAGCAGCGGCAGGTCGCGACGGGCCAGCGTGCCCTTGGTCAGGATCGAGAACGGGGTGCCCGAGCGGGCCAGCGCCTCGATCACCCCGGGCATCAGCCGGTACCGGCCCTCGGCCCGCTGGTAGGGGTCGGTGTTGGTGCCCAGCGCGACGTGCTCGCGCTTCCACGACGCCCGGCCCAGCTCGCGCCGCAGCACCTCGGCGATGTTGGTCTTGACGACGATCTCCTGGTCGAAGTCCGCGCCGCTGTCCAGCTCCAGCCACTCGTGGGTTTTCCGGGCGAAGCAGTTGTGGCTCACGACGCCGTTGGCGATGAAGTCTCCGGTGCCCGTGGTGATGTCGTACATGGGCAGCTCGAGCCCGATCGGTTCGACGGAAGCGACCCGCAGATCGGCACTGCTCTTGATGGCGATCCCGGCGACGGCGCACTTGCGACGGACGGCGGGGTCGACGAGGTGGATGAAACGCATGTGCTCCGGCAGACCACCGCGGAGACGGATGTAGCGCAGCCCGTTCACCCGGCGTCTGTCCTCGCGGACCACGTCGAAGCCGAACGAGGCAAAGGCTTCCTGGGTGTGCCGCAGCATCTCGTCGTCGCAGTTCGCGATCCGCACGACGTGCGTGCTGCGCGAACCCTCGGCGTCGAAGATCCCGGCCAGGAATCCCCGTCGCCACTCCTCACCGGGCCGATCGGGCCAGGCGACGAGCCGGGTGATCTGCTCGAAGTCGTTGCGGCGCTGGGTGCGGATGGCAGTCATGGCCTGCCGGACGTCGGTCTGGGGGCTGAACTCGAAGCGGTCGGTGCGGATGCCCTCCTCCTCCAGCATCTGCTGGGAGCGGTCCAGAGCCTCGACATCGGCCAGGGCGAGGCGGAACCGGTGCACGACGCGGTGGCGCCCGTCGGGGTTCGTGATCTCGTACCGCTTCAGGTTCGCGTCGCCTCGGACCATGCCGGTCAGGTACCCCCGGCGGTACTCGTCCGTGGCCTTGGGTGTCTCGGTGGTGCGCCCGAAGCCGAGCATGGAGTCATTGGTCGTCAGGTGCGGACGCCGGTCCGCGCCGGCGGTGGTGCCGGTGACGTGCTTCCACCCGCGGCCGGTGAGGAACCGGTGGTCGCCGCTGGTCACCAGCTCGGTCCCGTCGTGCAGCGTGACCCGGTAGCCGGGCTTCCGGGTGTTCCAGTGCGCGAGGACCTCGGTGGCGACGTAGCGGCGGTAGGAACCGACGACCTCCGTCCCGATGATCTGGTCCCCCACCTGCAGGTCGGCGATGCGGCGGGTGCGTCCGTCGGCCATCAGCACCGACGTGTCGCCCGAGAGGCAGTAAACGCACGCATGGGAGCAGCCCCGGAACGTGTTGACCGTGTAGGCGAACGGCATCGCCGAGTTCTCGGGGACCTTGTTCAGCGCGGACTTGGCGCGGACCTCGTGCAGGGTCAGGCCGGGGAACTCGGGCACCTGCAGGCTGCGCAGCAGCCCGGCCACGGTCGGCAGGCCGGGCAGGACCTCGGGCTCCACCAGGTCCAGCCGCTGGGCATCCCATCGCATGCACTCAGTCGAACACACGTTCGGCCAGCTTGTCGACGCGCCGGGCCGGGGTGTGGACGAACCCGCTCAGGGCGGCGGTTCGCCGACGTCCAGCCGGCGGACGAGGTCGTCGTCCACCGTGAGGGTGTGCAGCACGGTGGTGTCCGAGAGCAGGTCGCCGTCGGCGTCCCGGACGACCTGGTGCACCGTCACCGCCCACCCGCGGCCGGTGTCGACCAGCTGCCGGGGCACGACGGTGAACCGCACGTCCCGGGCCTGCTGCGCCAGGTGCTCGGCCACCCCAGCCCTCCCGAGCACCCGCCCGCCCGACCAGGGCTCGGGCCAGTCCACCTGCGGGTGCAGCCGGTCGACCAGCGCGGTCAGGTCGCCGGCCGACCAGTCGGCGTAGAGGGCGGTGAGGTCGTCGGGGCTCACACCGGCGGGCGGTCCTCGTAGAAGGTGGTGAGCACGACGGTGGTGCGGGTGGTGACGTTCGCGGCGGCCCGGATCTCGGCGAGCAGGCCCTCGAGCGCGTCGGGCGAGGCCACCCGCACCTTGAGCATGTAGCTGTCGGGACCAGCCACCGAGTGGCAGGCCTCGATCGCGGTCAGGTGCGCCAGCCGGGCCGGCGCGTCGTCGGGCTGGGCCACGTCGATGGGGGTGATCGACACGAACGCCACCATCGGCAGCCCCACCGCCTTGGCGTCGACCCGGGCCGAGTACCCGGTGATGACCCCGCGCTGCTCGAGCCTGCGGACGCGCTGGTGCACCGCGGAGACCGACAGCCCGACCTGCGTGGCCAGCTCGGTGTAGCTGGCCCGCCCGTCGCGGGCCAGGGCGGCGAGCAGGGCGCGGTCGACGTCGGTGCGCGGCTCGATCTTGTCCAGCGGTTCGGCCACGGGGTCAGCCCGGGAGTTCGACGAGGTCACGGGGTCCTTCGTTCAGCAGTCGGACGCCGTCCTCGGTGCAGACGACGATGTCCTCGATCCGGGCGCCGTGCCGGCCGGCCAGGTAGATGCCCGGCTCGACGGAGAACGCCATGCCCGGCACCAGCTCGACCGCGTTGCCCGCCACGACGTAGGGCGCCTCGTGGGTGTCCAGGCCGATGCCGTGCCCGGTGCGGTGCAGGAACGCCTCGCCCCAGCCGGCCGCGGTGATGACGTCGCGGGCCGCGGCGTCGACCTGCTCGGCGGTCACCCCGGGCCGGACGGCGGCGCACGCGGTGGCCTGGGCGCGCTGCAGCACCGCGTACCACTCGGCGGTCTCGGCGTCGGGCGCGCCGCCGACGGCGTAGGTGCGGGTGCAGTCGGAGCGGTAGCCGCTGGGCAGCTCGCCGCCGATGTCGACCACGACCAGGTCGCCGGCCACCACCACCCGGTCGGACAGCTCGTGGTGCGGGCTGGCGCCGTTGGGCCCGGACCCGACGATGACGAAGTCGACCGCGACGTGGCCCTCGGCGACGATCGCCGCCGCGATGTCTGCACCGACCTCGGCCTCGGTGCGGCCCACGCGCAACCACTCACCCATGCGCGCGTGCACCCGGTCGATCGCGGCCGCGGCCGCGGCCAGCTCGGCGACCTCGTCGGCGGACTTGACGATGCGCAGCCGGTCCAGCACCGGGGTGGCCAGCTCCAGGCGGGCGCCCGGCACCGCCCGCTGCAGGCCGAGCGCGTGCTCGGCCCAGGTGCGTGCCCCGACCGCGAGCACACCCGCGTGGCCACCCAGCCGCTCCTGCAGAGCAGCGGCGACCAGGGCGAACGGGTCGTCGGTCTCGTCCCAGGCCAGCAGCTCCAGCTCGAGGGCACCGGCCGGCGAGGCAGCCACCATCGGCGCCTCGAGGCGCGGCACGACCAGCAGCGGCTCGCCCCGGCGGGGCACCACGAGGGCCGTCAGGCGCTCCATGGCGTGGGCGACGTAGCCGCACAGGTACCGCAGGTCCGACCCGGGGGTGACCACGACGGCGTCCAGCCCCAGCTCGTCGGCGACCGCCCGGGCACCCGCCAACCGCTGCACGGTGGCGGTGCCACCGTGCTGCTCGGGGTCGCTGTGGGTGGGCACAGCCGCAGACTAGTGGTCCGCCCCGGTGGTCGAGCCGGGCTCCGATGCCATGACGTAGGCGTCGTCGTCAGGGTCGTCGCAGCACGAGGACGGCGGGTGCAGCATGGTGTGCGTCGTGGAGAGGACGTCATGACCCCGACCCGGACCCCCGCAGCCCGCCCCGTCGGGTGGTCCGCAGCGGACACCGAGGAGGTCGTCTGCTGCCTGTGCGGCGTCTCCGGACGGCGCACCCGGACCGTGGGGATCTTCGGGGTGGTGCGGTGCCCCACCTGCGACCTGGTCTTCACCAGTCCTCGGCTGCGCCCCGACGCGCTGCAGCGGCTCTACGACGACGCCGGCTACTTCGAGGGGCGCATCGACGGCAGCGGAGGTCGGTTCTCCCCGGCCACCGTGCTCCCCCGCATCTGGACCGGCGGTCGGCTGCGGCTGATCGACCGGGTCCGCGGGCGCGGCCCGGGCGGCAGGCTGCTCGAGGTGGGGGCCGCCTACGGCCTGTTCCTCGACGCGGCGCGGTCGGCGGGGTGGACGACGTCGGGGGTGGAGCTGAGCCGCACCGCGGCCGAGCACGCCCGCCGCGACCTCGGGCTCGACGTGTTCAACGGCCCGCTCACCGAGGCCCCGATCACCCCGGGCGTGGACGTCGTGTGCGCCTGGGACACCCTGGAGCACGTACCCGACCCGCTGGCGTTCCTGCGCGCGGTCCGCGCTCTGGTCGCCGACGACGGGGTGGTGGTCCTGTCCACGCCCTCAGTCGCCTCGGTCCCGGCCCGGCTGCTGGGGAGCCGGTGGTGGACGCTGAAGCCCGCCGAGCACATCTGGCACTTCACCCCCCGGTCCCACGCGGTCCTCGCCGCCCGCGCCGGCCTGGCGGTGACCCAGGTCCTGCGCAGTCCGCTGTCCTCTGCCAACGCGCTGCGGACGGACTCCCTGGTGGTGGTGGCCCGCCCCATCCCGGGCTAGGTGCCGGGACCTCCCCGTCCGGCGGCCCGGCCGTTACCGTCCCGGACGTGACGACGATGCTCCTGGACGCCGCGAGCCTGTACTTCCGCGCCTTCTACGGGGTGCCGATGACCGTGACCGCACCCGACGGGCGGCCGATCAACGCCGTCCGCGGGTTCCTCGACATGTCCGCCCGGTTGATCGTCGCCCACGGGCCCGACCGGTTCGTCGCCTGCTGGGACGACGACTGGCGGCCGGCGTTCCGCACCGACGCGGTGCCGTCGTACAAGGCCCACCGGCAGTCCCCCGACGGCGGCGAGGAGGTGCCCGACGAGCTGGGCCCGCAGGTGCCGGTGCTCGTCGAGGTGCTGGCCGCCGTCGGGCTGGCCCGGGTCGGTGCCCCCGGGTACGAGGCCGACGACGTCATCGGCACCCTGGCGACCCGCGCCCAGGGGCCGGTCGACATCGTGACCGGCGACCGCGACCTGTTCCAGCTCGTGGACGACGCCCGCGGCGTGCGGGTCCTCTACACGGCGCGGGGCGGCATCGGCGACCTGGACCTCGTCGACGAGGCGGCCGTCGCCGAGAAGTACGGGGTCCCGGGGCGGGCGTACGCGGACTTCGCGGTGCTGCGCGGCGACCCCAGCGACGGTCTGCCCGGGGTCAAGGGGGTCGGCGAGAAGACCGCCGCTGCCCTGATCACCGCCTTCGGGTCGCTGGCCGGCATCCGCGAGGCCGCGGCCCGCACCGCGGTGCCGAAGGCGCCCCTGACGGCGTCGGTGCTGCGCAAGCTGCACGACTCGGCCGCCTACCTGGACGTCGCACCGGCCGTCGTCGAGGTGGTGAAGGACATCGACCTGCCGCCGGTCGACGGGGGCCTCCCCCGGGTCCCCGCCGACCCCGACGCGCTGGCCGAGCTCACCCGCCGCTACGGCCTGCAGACGTCGGTGGCCAGGCTCTCCGCCGCCCTCGCCTGGTAGCAGCGGCCGGGTCCTGCGGTCATTCGGACCACTCGTAGGCGCCGTCGTCGTCGGTGATGCGGATGGTGATGGTGACGTCCTCGTCGTCACCGGTGGTGCCGGTGCAGGTGTAGGTGGCGTCGGTCTCCACCTCCATGTCCTGGTCGCAGGTGAGGTCCAACGACACGTTCTCGCGCTCCTCGAACTGGCTCGCGACGTCCCGCTGCACCGCCTGGGGGTCCAACGTCTTCGACCCGAGGACGATCGGCAGCACGATCGCCGCCGCGATGACCAGCAGGCCGAGGACGACGAGACCCACGACGAGGCCGGTGCGCTTGGGCTTGGCCGGCGTGGCGGGCTGGCCGAAGCCACCCGGGCCGTACTGCGAGCTGCCGCCCGGCTGCCCGAACTGCCCGGGCTGCCCCGCACCGCCCTGGCCGAACTGGCCCGGCTGCTGGCCGTACTGCTGCTGGCCGTAGCCGCTCGACCCCGACTGGCCGTACTGCTGGCCGTACCCGCCCTGACCCGGCTGGTTCTGCCCCTGCTGCCCGTACCCCTGCTGGCCCTGGCCCGGCTGGCCGTACCCCTGCTGGCCGTACCCCTGCTGGCCGTACCCCTGCTGGCCGTACCCCTGCTGGCCGTACCCCTGCTGGCCGTACCCCTGCTGGCCCTGGCCCTGCTGGCCCTGGCCCTGCTGGCCCTGGCCCTGCTGGCCCTGGCCCTGCTGGCCCTGGCCCTGCTGGCCCTGGCCCTGCTGGCCGTACCCGCCCTGACCCGGCTGCTGGCCGGCGCCCGACTGGCCCTGGCCCGGCTGCCCCGGCTGCTGGCCGTACTGCTGCTGGCCGTAGCCGCTCGACCCCGACTGGCCGTACTGCTGGCCGTACCCGCCCTGACCCGGCTGCTGGCCGGCACCCGGCTGGCCCGGCTGCTGGGCGGGGCCCGGCTGGCCCTGCTGGCCCCAGCCGGCGGAGCCGCTCTGCTGGTCGTGCGGCTGACCCGCGGCGGGCTGCTGCTCCTGGCTCGCGGAGGGCTGGCCCCACGACGGTGCCGCCGACCCCTGCTCGCCGGACTGCTGACCCCACCCCGAGCTGCTCGACCCGCTGCTGCCCTCGGGCTGGCGGAGCGGGATCAGCCGCGTGCTGTCGGTGCCCGGGGCCCCGTCGTGGCCGTCGCTCGCCTGGTCCGGCGTGCGGTCGGGGTCCTGGTGGTCGCCACCCTGCGGCGGGTTGGACATGAACGCTCCCTCGTCGAGGCGGGCCGGTCCCCGGAGGGCGCCGGCAGCGGGCCGCGCCGATTCTCCACCACGCCGGGCGCCGGCACCGGGCGAGCCGCCCCCGGAGCGGCGCCCGGTGCGATCACCCGCTGACGGCCACCGCGACCACGCCGCGGCGGACCCGCTCCACCGCCGACCGCGCGGTGCGGGACAGCGCCCCGTCGGTGACCTTGGCCAGCTGGTCGAGCAGGTCCACCAGCTGCCGGGCCCACCGCACGAAGTCCCCGCCGGACAGCTCGGTGCCCGCCTGCTCGGCCTCGGCCAGCACCCGGTCCAGCGACTGGCCCTCGGCCCACCGGTACGCGGCCCGGACGAACCCCAGGTCCAGGTCCCGGCCGGGCCGGACGCCGTGGTCGGTCTCGACCGCGTGCAGCTCGGCGTGCACGCGGCGCATGGCCACCAGCGCCGCCGACACCGGCCCGGCCGGCACGGGGGGCTGGCTGGGTGAGTCCCGCCGGGCCTCGAACACCAGCGCGGAGGCGCAGGCGGCGAGCCCCGGGGCGTCGAGGCCGGTGAAGACCCCGGCGCGCAGGCACTCGGCGGTGAGCAGGTCGGCCTCCGACCAGATCCGGGACAGCTGCCGCCCGGCCGTGGTCACCACGGGCGCCTCGGCGGCCGGGTGCGGGCCGGGGCTGTGCTCGTCGGCGGCCGAGGGCGCGTCGGGCCGCAGGTAGCCCAGCTGCTCGAGGACGTCGCAGGTGCGGTCGAACTGCCTGGCCAGCGAGCCGGTGCGCTCGGCCACCTGGCCGCGCACGCGCTCGGCGTCCCGCCGGGCCCGCAGCCAGGTCTGCGCGGTGCGGACCAGCTCCTCGCGGTCGGGGAGCTGGTGGACGGGGTGCCGGCGCAGGGCGTGCCGCAGGTCCACCAGCACCGGGTCGTCGTCGGCCCCGGACCGGACCGAGGTCTTGCGCGCGCCCAGGCCCAGCTCGGTGCGGGTGTCGCGCAGGACCGCGGCGAGGTCCCTGCGGGCGTGCGGGCTGCGGTGGTTGAAGTTCTTGGGCACCCGGAGCCGGGCCAGCGCGTCGACCGGGCTCGGGAAGTCCAGCGGGCCCAGCCGACCGGCCCACTTGTCCTCGGTCAGCACCAGCGGCCGGGGGTCGGCGAGCTCGGTGATGCCGGGGTCGAGGACGACGGCCAGCCCCTGGCGCCGGCCCGAGGGCACCCGGATGACGTCGCCGGGCCGCAGGGCCAGCAGCGTCTCGGCGGCCTCCCGGCGGCGGCGGGCCTGGGTGTCCCGCGCCAGCTCCTTCTCCCGGTCGGAGATCTCCGCACGCAGCTGCGCGTAGCCGGCGACGTCCCCCTTGCCGGACGGGACCGCGGCCTCCAGTCGGCCGGCGTCCTCCTCGTTGCGCGCGGCCTGGCGGGCCAGGCCCACGACCGACCGGTCGGCCTGGAACTGCGCGAAGGAGGACGCCAGCAGCTCGCGGGCGCGCTCCCGGCCGTGGGAGCCGACCAGGTTGACGGCCATGTTGTAGCTGGGCCGGAACGACGACCGCAGCGGGTACGTGCGGGTGCTGGCGAGCCCGGCGACCGCCGCCGGGTCGACACCGGGTGCCCACACGACGGCGGCGTGGCCCTCGACGTCGATGCCGCGACGGCCGGCCCGACCGGTCAGCTGGGTGTACTCCCCCGGCGTCACGTCGACGTGGGCCTCGCCGTTCCACTTGGTGAGCTTCTCGAGGACGACGGTGCGGGCCGGCATGTTGATGCCCAGCGCCAGGGTCTCGGTCGCGAACACCGCCTTCACCAGACCGCGCACGAAGCACTCCTCCACGGCCTCCTTGAACGCCGGCACCAGGCCGGCGTGGTGGGCGGCGAGCCCGGCCAGCAGGCCCTCCCGCCACTCCCAGAACCCGAGCACCTGCAGGTCGGCCTCGTGCAGCGAGCCGGTGTGCCGGTCGACCACCTCGGCGACCGCGGCCCGCTCGGCCTCGTCGGTGAGCCGGAGCCCGGCACGCAGGCACTGCTCGACCGCGGCGTCGCAGCCCTTGCGGCTGAACACGAAGGTGATCGCCGGCAGCAGGCCGGCGGCGTCGAGCCGGGTGAGCACCTCGGACCGGCCCGGCGGGGTGTACCGCGGGCGGTGCTCGTAGCGCTCCTTGCTGCGCCGGGTGGCCCCGCCGTGCCAGGAGTCCAGCCGGCGCTCCTGCTCCTTCACGTACCGGACCAGCTCGGGGTCGACGACGGCCGCGCCGCGCTGCCGGCTGGACAGCTCGACCTCGCCCGCCAGGTGGGCCCCCGGCCGCAGCGCGAACAGGTCGAACACCCGACCGCCGACCAGCATGTGCTGCCACAGCGGGATGGGCCGCACCTCGCTGACCACCACGGCGGTGTCGCCGCGCACCGTGACCAGCCAGTCGGCGAACTCCTCGGCGTTGCTGACCGTCGCCGACAGCGAGACCAGGGCGACGTCGTCCGGGAGGTGGATGATCACCTCCTCCCACACCGCCCCGCGGAACCGGTCGGCCAGGTAGTGCACCTCGTCCATGACGACGTACCCCAGCCCGCGCAGCGCCGGGGAGTCGGCGTAGAGCATGTTGCGCAGCACCTCGGTGGTCATCACCACCACCGGCGCATCGCCGTTGACCGCGTTGTCGCCGGTCAGCAGGCCGACCTGCTCCGGGCCGTAGCGGTCGACCAGGTCGGCGAACTTCTGGTTGGACAACGCCTTGATCGGCGTCGTGTAGAACGCCTTGCGGCCCTCGGCCAACGCCTTGTGCACCGCGAACTCGCCGACCACCGTCTTGCCGGCACCGGTCGGGGCGCAGACCAGCACGCCCGACCCGCCCTCGAGCGCCTCGCAGGCCTCCTGCTGGAACGGGTCCAGGGTGAAGCCGAGGTCCAGCACGAAGTCCGAGAGCAGGGGGAAGCGTCCGCGGCGCCGGGAGGCCGCGTACCGCTCGGCGGGGCTGAGGTCGCCGGTGTCGAGCATGCCCCCACGTTACGAGGCCGCGCGCCGCCCGGCGCCGAGGACCGAGAGCGCCCCGGGGACGACGGTGCAGCGCTGCGGCAACGGGCCGACCGGTTCGCCGTCCGCCCAGGTCGTCAACGCCTCGGTGCTCTCGACCAGCACCTCCCGGGCGCGCAGCACCTCGACCGCGGGGTGCGCGACGTGGGTGCCGGCGGCCAACCGGGGACGGGTGCGCACCAGCTCGCGGCGGCTCACCGGGCCCACCACGGTGACGTCCAGCCACCCGTCGGCGGGGTCGGCATCGGGGCAGATCCGCAGCCCACCGCCGTAGAACGGCGTGTTGCCGACCGCGACCAGCGTGACCTCCCGGTCGGCGGCGACGCCGTCGAGGGTCAGCCGCACCCGGCGCGAGCGCAGCCGGGCCAGCTCGACGGCGATGGCCAGGTCGTAGCGGCGGGGTCCGCGCGGCCAGCGCAGCCGGTTGACCCGGTCGCTGACGGCGGAGTCGAACCCGCAGCACAGCACGGTGGCCCACCACCGCTCCCCCGCCGCCGAGCTGCTCCGGACGAGGTCGATGCCGGTCGCCGCGGCTGCGCGCAGGTCGGCGGCCGCGGCGTCGGCGGCCGCCAGCGGGTCGGCCGGGATGCCCAGGGCCAGCGCGAGGTCGTTGCCGGTACCGGCGGGCAGCACCGCCAGCGGGGTGCCGGTGCCGGCCAGCCCCTGGACGGCGGCGTGGACCACCCCGTCACCGCCGAGGGCGACCACGGCGTCGACGTCCGCGCGCACCGCCCGGACCGCCGCCTCGGCGGCCGACCGGTCCGCGGCGACCAGCGGGCGCACCCGCACCCCGCCCGCCGCCAACCGGGCGGTGGCGGCGTCCGCGGCGGCACGGGCCCGGCCGCGGCCGGCAGCGGTGTTGACCAGCAGCGCGACCTCCACCGGTCAGCGGTCCGGGTCGTCCAGCACCGACGGGCGGACATCCAGCGGCGAGGCCTCGTCGTCGTCCAGGTCGGCGAACCCGGCCGTGCCGTCGCGGCGGGCCCGGCGCTTGTCGACCACCCGGGCGATCTGGATGGCCACCTCGAACAGCACGCACATCGGCAGCGCCATCAGCAGCATCGTGAACGGGTCCTGGGTGGGCGTGATGAACGCCGCGAACACGATGGTCAGGAAGAAGATCCACCGGCGGGACTTCGCCAGGACGGCGTAGGACAGCACCCCGATGAGGTTGAGGGCCACCGCGATGAGCGGGACCTCGAAGGAGACGCCGAACGCCAGCAGGATCGAGATGACGAACCCGATGTAGTCCTGCGCCGTCAGGGCGATGGCCACGTTGTCCCCGGCCAGCCCGAGCAGCAGGGTGAGCCCGGCCTTGAGGGAGATGTAGGCCAGCACGGCCCCGAGGGCGAACAGGGTGCTCGAGGCGACCACGAACCCGACGCCGTAGCGCTTCTCGTGCGTCTTCAGCCCCGGGGTGAGGAAGGCCCAAATCTGCCAGAGCCAGAACGGGGCCGACAGCACGATGCCGGCGATGAACGCGATCTTCAGCCGGATCAGGGCCCCACCGAAGACGTCGGTGACCAGCAGGCGGCAGTCGTCGCTGCTGTTCCCGGTGTCCAGGGCCCGGTTGTCGGCCGGGATGGAGCAGTACGGCGCCCGGATGAACTGGCCGAGGCCGTGGTCGTACCACCAGAACGCGATCGCCGTGGCGATGAGCACGAAGAGCAGCGCGATGCCGATGCGGTTGCGCAGCTCCTTGAGGTGCGCGATGAGCGACATCGTCGCCGCGTCGTCGCGCGGCGGTCGCTTCCGCCGCCCGATGCGCGGTCGGCTGGCCTCGGCGGTGCTCACGACCCGGTGCCGGGCGGGATCAGCGGGTGCCGTCGACGGGGGTGGTCCCCGTGCGGCTGGCGTCGGCGCGGGCGCGCGCCTCGGCGGCCCGGGCCTCGGCCGCGCGGGCCTCGGCCTCGTAGTCCGGGGTCACCGGCGGCACGGGGGGTGCGAGCTCACCGCGGCTGGTGGTCGCGGGGTCCTTGGCGCGGACGTCGTCGTCCTTCATGCCCTTCATCTCGCCCTTGAAGATGCGCATCGACCGGCCGAGCGACCGGGACGCGTCGGGCAGCTTCTTGTAGCCGAACAGCAGCAGGATGGCCAGGATGATCAGGCCGATCTCGAGCGGGCCGAGACTCATCGGGTCCTCCGTGGGGTGTGGGGCCGGGTCCGAGGTTACGCGTCGGTGGGCTGCCCGCGCTTGGCTGCCGCCTCGGCCAGCGAGGCCTGCAGCTGGGCCGCCACCGGGGCGACGTCGCGCTGCAGGGCGGCCATCTCGCGGGTCAGTCGACCGACCGCGCCGAGCAGGCCGAAGCCGAGGGCTCCCAGGACGACGAGGGCCAGCACGACGACGACGCCCAGCACGATCAGCAGCAGCACGGGGCCGACCCTAGCCGGGACCACCCACGCCCCTGCTGTGCGCAGCCTGGTCAGTCGCTGTAGCGCAGGAGCGCGGCGCGGGCGTCGGCGGCGATCTCGTCGGCGAGCTCGGGCGGGTCGTCCACCCGGGCCGCACCCCCGAGGGAGGCCACCAGCCGGCGGGCCCAGGCCGGGTCGGCGGTGCGCACCGAGACGGCCAGGCCGCCGGGCGGGTCGTCCACCGCGACGACCTCCTCGACCGGGAAGTAGTCGGCCACCCAGCGGGCGCTGCGGTCCAGCCGGAGGCGGACCAGCGGCTGGTCGGCGCCGGGTTGGTAGAGGCCGTCGTCGAGGTCGCGCGGCTGCGCCTGCTCGGGGGGCGCGGAGGGTTCGTCGAGCACCGCGACGTCGTCCACCCGGTCCAACCGGAACAGCCGGGTGCCCACCGCCAGCCGGCACCAGGCCTCCAGGTACCAGTGCCCGTCGACCAGCAGCAGGCGCATCGGGTCGACCGTGCGCTCGGTGCGCTGGTCGCGGCTGGGCACGTAGTAGTGCAGGTGCAGCGCGCGGTGGGCCTGCAGGGCCTGCCGGACGACGGCGAGGGTCTGCTCGCGGGCGTCGATGCTCACCGTGACCGCCCCGGCGAGGTCCACCGGCTCCCCCGCCGCGGCCGACACCTTGACCAACGCGCGGCTCACGGCGTCGGTCTCGGCCAACCCGGGCAGCTCGAGCAGGGCGCGCAGCGCGACGACCAGGGCGACGGCCTCGTCGGTGGCCAGCCGCAGCGGTCGGACCAGCCCGGCGGTGTCGGTGACCCGCACCCGGTCGCCCTCGAACGACAGGTCGACCAGGTCGCCGGGCCCGTGGCCGGGCAACCCGCACACCCACAGCAGCTCGAGGTCCTTCTGCAGCTGCGCCTCGGTGATGGCGAAGTCGCGGGCGGCGTCAGCCAGCAGCACGCCGCCGGGCCGGGCCTCCAGGTAGGGCAGCAGGGCCAGCAGCCGGGTCATCCGGTCGGTCGTCGGCGCGCTCATGCCGACGCCGCCAACCGGGTCAGCCGCTCGACCACGGCCGACCGCAGCTCGGGCGGGGACTCGACCAGGACGTCGGGGCCGTGCGCGGCGATCTCGTCGGCGAGGGCCCAGAGCTCCGTCGTCCGCAGCTCGAGCCGGTCGTCGCCGTCCGGGGCCGGGCCGAGGTCGGCGGCCCGGCGGCGCAGCCCGACGGCGGTGCCGGGCCGGACGAGGAGGACGGCGACGTGCTCGGGCCGGCCCACCTGCCGGGCGACGACGGCGGCGAGGTCGAGGTCGTCGGGCGGGGTGAACGCGTCGGACGGCCCGGCCGCCCGGGCCGTGCCGGTCACCCGGGAGAGCCGGAACACCCGCGTGCCGTCGCGGTCCAGGTCGTGCCCGACCAGGTACCAGCGGCCGTGCCAGGACACGACGCCCCACGGGTGCACCCGGCGGCGGACGCCGGTGTCCTCGTCGGGGCGGGTATAGGTGAAGGTCAGCAGCCGGCGGTCGCGGGCGGCGGTGTAGCAGGCGTCGAAGGCGGGCTCGCCGCCGTCCAGCCGGGGCTGCAGCGGCAGCGCGCCGGCGCCGTCGACGTCGACCCCGGCGGCGCGCAGCTTGACCAGGGCGCCCTGGGCGGCACCGCCCAGCTGCGCGGACTGCCACAGCCGCAGGGCCAGGCCGACCGCCGCGGCCTCGTCACCGGTGAGGGTGATCTCGGGCAGCTCGTAGGCGGAGCGGGCGATCCGGTAGCCGTCGTCGGTGTCGAACATGCTGGTGCGGCCGGTCTCGAGCGGGACGCCGAGCTCGCGCAGGTCGGTCTTGTCGCGCTCGAACATGCGCTTGAAGGCCTCGTCGGCGCGCTCGGTGCCGTCGGCCTGCTCGTAGCCGGGCACGGTGCTGCGGATCCGCTCGGCGGTCACGAACTGCCGGGTGCCCAGCAGCGCGAAGACCAGGTTGACCAGTCTCTCCGCACGCTTGGCCGACACGTGGGCCAGGCTAGTGCGTCGCCTAGGTTGGGCCGGGTGACCAGCCCCGAGTCCCGGATCCGTTGGCGGCGCGGCACGGTGCTGGCCCTGGGCCGCACCTGGCGCGACTCGCTCGAGCTGCAGGTCGAGGTGCCCGGCGACGGCGAGCTCCGCGCCCTGGCCCACCCCTCGGTGGTGGGCACGCCCGAGGTGGGTGACGCGGTGCTGCTGAACACCACCGCCTGGGCGCAGCGGCTGGGCACCGGCGGCTACGCGCTGGTGGTCGCGTTCCCCGACCGGTTGCCGGCCGACCCGACCGGCCCCGGTCACCTGGTCAAGGGCCGGTACACCGGGCTGCAGGTCACGGTGCAGGGCGTGGATGAGCAGGAGACGCCGCACCACGCGGTGATCGTCGAGGCCGAGGACGTCGGGGGCATGCCGGTGGTGGTGGCCGACCTGCACTCGGCGCTGCCGGCGGTGCTGGCCGGGGTGCTGGCCACCGCTCCCGGCCTGCGGGTGGCCTACGTGATGACCGACGGCGGTGCGCTGCCGGCGGCGTTCTCGCGCACCCTGGACGGCCTGGCCGCGTCGCTGGCCGGGGTGGTCACCGTGGGCCAGGCGTTCGGCGGCGACCTCGAGGCGGTCACCGTGCACACCGGTCTGCTGGCCGCCCGCCACGTGCTGTCCGCCGACGTGGCGGTGGTCGCCCAGGGGCCGGGCAACCTGGGTACGGGGACGCCGTGGGGGTTCTCGGGGGTGGCTGCCGGTGACGCCTGCAACGCGGTCCACGTGCTGGGTGGGCAGGCGGTCGGTGCGCTGCGTATCTCCGACGCCGACCCGCGCCCGCGGCACCGGGGGGTCTCCCACCACTCGCTGACGGCCTTCGGGCGTGTGGCGATGGGTGGGGTCGTGCTGCCGGTCCCCGCCTCCGGTCTGTCCGACGAGCTGGCCGTGCAGGTGGCCGAGGACCTCGCCGGCCAACCCGACCGCAACCCTGTGGTCGAGGTCGAGGTCGAGGGTCTGGACGACGCGCTGCGCGCCCTGCCGGTCGGGCTGTCGACGATGGGCCGGGGGCTGGACGCCGACCACGCCTACTTCCTGGCCGCGGCCTGCGCCGGTCGGCACGCCGCCCGGCTGGCCTGAGGCTCAGGCGGGGACCCACCGGTCCGGCGGGTCCTCGTCGGTGCGGACCCAGTCGGTCGGGTCACCCGACTCGACGCAGTCGGTCAGCCACCACGTGGCATCGGGGTCCCACCCCGCGAGCACCGTCGCCGCGGTGCTGCCGGGCACGTCGAGGGCCCGCCCGGCCGTCGCCGACCAGGCGCCCACCGAGACGTGCACCGCGTCCACCTCGTCGGCGACGGAGCCCCAGTCGGGGACCAGCCACTCCCCCGTGCGTCCGGTGCAGCTGTACCAGTCGTGCCGGCGGGACGCGGTCGCCGGCAGGGGGTGGCGGGCCACCAGGTCTACCCAGTCCTGGGGACCGCGGATCTTGAGGACCCGGGCGCCGTCCCGCGCGCGGACCGGCCAGGTACGGGCGGTGGGCCAGCCCATCTCGTCCTCGACGAGGTGCAGGCCGACCGGGGTGGGCACCGGCGACACGAGCGCGGCCCCGACCCGCACGGACGCGGTCCTGGTCCGTGACGTGTGCGGCAGACCGCTGAGGCAGGGCGCGGACCACCAGGACCCCGACCACGCAGCCGTCGGGTCCGCGGGTCTCCCCCGGGCCGCACGGTCCTCCTCTGCGACCAGGGAGGAGGACCAGCGCCGAGCCCGTGCGCGGTCACCGGTGGACGGCGCGGTCGCCGGCGCGTCGTCGGCGCCGGGCCAGCTGATCGACGTCTGCGTGGCGCGGTCGAGGTCCTCCCACCACCACCCGACGCGCTGGTCGGCCGCGACGGCGTCGGCGACCGGACGCAGCACGGCGGCCGTCCCCGGGTCGGCCAGCAGGGCGTCGGCGTCCTCGGGTCCCTGCCAGTAGCGTCCGCTGTCCACTGCGGCGACGAGGCCCGCCCACAGCAGCTCCGGCGGAGGTGCGGCACCGCCGAGGCCCGCGACGGCTCGGCGCAGCGCATCGCGTGGGTCGGTGGTGCCGCGCGGGGGCCAGAGCGATCCGGCCACCGCGAGGTGCAGGCAGAGCCGACGCCCGCGCGGGCCGGCCAGCAGCTGCGCCGAGCGGTCGTCCACGGTGGCCACGACGCCGACCCTGCCTCACATCGAGTTGATCAGCTTGTCCACGCGCTCGTCGACGGACTTGAACGGGTCCTTGCACAGCACGGTGCGCTGGGCCTGGTCGTTGAGCTTGAGGTGCACCCAGTCGACGGTGAAGTCGCGGCGCTTCTCCTGGGCCTTGCGGATGAACTCACCGCGCAGCTTGGCCCGGGTGGTCTGCGGCGGCACGTTCTTGGCCTCGAACACCCGCGGGTCGTGGGTGATCCGGTCGACCTGCCCGGCCCGCTCCAGCAGGTAGTACAGGCCCCGGCCGCGGCGGATGTCGTGGTAGGCGAGGTCCAGCTGGGCGATGCGGGGCGCCGACAGCGACAGGTCGTGCTTGGCCCGGTACCGCTCGATCAGCGACTGCTTGATCGCCCAGTCGACCTCGCGGTCGATGAGGGAGTGGTCGCCGGTGTCGACGGCCTTGAGGGTGCGGCCCCACAGCTCGAGCATCTGCCGGTGCACCGGGCCCAGGCCCTCGCGGTCGACGTACTCGGCGGCCCGGTCGTGGTACTCGGTCTGGATCTGCAGGGCCGACATCTCGCGGCCGTTGGACAGCCGCACCCTGCGCCGGCCGGTGAGGTCGTGGCTGATCTCGCGGATCGCCCGGATCGGGTTCTCCAGTGTCATGTCCCGGATGGGGACGCCGTCCTCGATCATCCGCAGCACGAGGTCGGTGATCGCCACCTTGAGCAGCGTGGTGGTCTCGCTCATGTTGGAGTCGCCGACGATCACGTGCAACCGGCGGTAGCGCTCGGCGTCGGCGTGCGGCTCGTCGCGGGTGTTGATGATCGGTCGGGAGCGGGTGGTCGCCGACGAGACGCCCTCCCAGATGTGCTCGGCCCGCTGGCTGACGCAGTAGACGGCGCCGCGAGGGGTCTGCAGCACCTTGCCGGCGCCGCAGACGATCTGCCGGGTCACCAGGAACGGGATCAGCACGTCGGCGAGGCGGGAGAACTCGCCTTGTCGGCCGACCAGGTAGTTCTCGTGGCAGCCATAGCTGTTGCCGGCGGAGTCGGTGTTGTTCTTGAACAGGTAGATGTCGCCCGCGACGCCCTCGTCGGCCAACCGCTGCTCGGCGTCGACCAGCAGACCCTCCAGGATCCGTTCACCGGCCTTGTCGTGGACGACGAGCTCGGTGAGGTCGTCGCATTCCGCCGTGGCGTACTCGGGGTGGCTGCCGACGTCCAGGTAGAGCCGCGCGCCGTTGCGGAGGAACACGTTCGAGCTGCGCCCCCACGAGACCACCCGGCGGAACAGGTAGCGCGCGACCTCGTCGGGCGAGAGCCGGCGCTGGCCCTCGAAGGTGCACGTCACGCCGTACTCGGTCTCGATGCCGAAGATCCTGCGGTTCACGGTTCGAGCCTAGGCCGGTGCGCCGGGCTGGGGGTCGTCCGTGGCCGGAGCCGTTCCGGTGTCCTGCGCCGGGTCGTGCGCCGGCGAGGTGCCGCCTGCGGTGTCCGGGGCCGCGGGGTCGCCCAGGCCGGGCGGCGTGCCCGGAGCGGGGGCGCTGGGCAGGTGCGCGGCCGGCTCGGTCTCGTCGGCCGCTGCCCCGGTGGCCTCGGCGGGAGCAGCAGCGGATGCCTCGGCGGGTGCGAGCAGCGCGCGCAGCGCGGCCCCGGTGATCCGGCGGAAGGTGCGCTTGGGGCGTGCTCGGTCGAGGACGGCGACCTCGACCTGCTCGGCGGGGAGGGTGGTGTGCGCCCCGCCGTTGGCCTGGGTGGAGGCGCTGACCGCCGAGAGCGCCGCGACGCCGACCGCCAGGGCCTCGCGCAGCGGCAGCCCGGGGCGGAAGTGCTCACGCAGGTGCGTGGAGACCGCCTCGGCCTGACCGCCCATGACCACGAAGTCGGGCTCGTCGACCACGGACCCGTCGAAGGTCAGCCGGTAGAGCTGGTCGGCCTCGGGCGTGGTGCCGACCTCGGCGACGCACAGCTCGACCTCGAAGGGCTTCATCTGCTCGGTGAAGATGGAGCCGAGGGTCTGCGCGTAGGCGTTGGCGACCACCCGGCCGGTGACGTCCCGGCGGTTGTAGGAGTACCCGCGGACGTCGGCCAGCCGGACGCCGGCCACCCGCAGGCTCTCGAACTCGGAGTACCGGCCGACGGCGGCGAAGCCGATCCGGTCGTAGATCTCGCCGACCTTGTGCAGCGTGGAGCTGGGGTTCTCGGCGATGAGCAGGACGCCGTCGGCACAGGTGAGGACGGCGACGCTGCGACCGCGGGAGATGCCCTTGCGGGCGTACTCGGAGCGGTCGCGCATGACCTGCTCGGCCGAGGCGTAGTAGGGCATGGTCATGGCTCAGGCCTCCCGGTTCGCGGAGCCGGCGGACCGGTCGGCGGTGATCGACGCGGCGATCTCGGCCACCTCGGCGTCGGGCAGCCGGGCGGCCCCCTCGGCGTCGATCCGGTACAGGATCGGGTAGAGCCGGCGGACGCTGTCGGGCCCGCCGGTGGCGGAGTCGTCGTCGGCGGCGTCGTAGAGCGCCTCGACCAGGCTGCGGGTGGCGGCGTCGGCGGACAGGCCGGGGCGCCAGGTCTTCTTCAGGGAGCTGCGGGCGAACAGCGAGCCGGAGCCCACCGAGGCGTAGCCGCGCTCCTCGTAGTTCCCGCCGGTGACGTCGTAGCTGAAGATGCGGCCGGGGCTGGTGCCCTCGGCGGCGTCGAGGTCGTAGCCGGCGAATAGCGGGACGACGGCCAGGCCCTGCATCGCGGCGCCGAGGTTGCCGCGGATCATCGCGGCCAGCCGGTTGGCCTTGCCGTCGAGGGACAGCGTCATCCCCTCGATCTTCTCGTAGTGCTCGAGCTCGACCTGGTAGAGCCGGACCATCTCGATCGCGATGCCGGCGGCGCCCGCGATGCCGATGACCGACCAGGAGTCGGCGGCGTAGACCTTCTCGATGTCCCGGCTGGAGATCAGGTTGCCCATGGTGGCCCGCCGGTCACCGCCCATCAGCACACCGCCGTCGAAGGTGGCCGCGACGATCGTGGTGCCGTGCGGGGCCATCTCGCCCATCGGCACCGCCGGCACCGGCCGGCGACCGGGCAGCAGGTCGGGCGCGGTGGCGCCGAGGAAGTCGGTGAAGGAGGACCCCACCCGGTCCAGGTAGGCGGGGGTGAACCCGCTCCGTCCGGCGATCTGCTCGCTCACCCGTGCGCCTCCTCCGCCGGCCCGTCGGGGCCGGACCGCTGCTGTCCGATCTGGTCGTGGGCGACCCGATCGGTCCTGCGTCGGCCGGGGCGCAGGCCCCGGCGTTCTGCTCGATCCGACCCTAGTCGCGGCGTCGTGCTGCAGCCCGCCGCCGGGGGTGGGGCTCCGGGCGATGCACCGACGGCGTGCTTCTCCAGATAGGCGACGGCGGCCAGCAGGCGCCTGCGGTCCTCGAGGAAAAGGCCAAGACCCATGTTGCACCGGCTGCACAGCAGCGCTCGGACGACCCCGGAGTCGTGTGCGTGATCGAGGTGACCTGCTCCGACGTCGCCGCAGATGGCGCAGCGGTCAGCCTGCTCCTCCCGCATCAGCGCGACGGCGGCTCGGGTCAGGCCGTACTTCCGGATGGAGTAGGCCTCGTTCTGGCTCGTCCTCCGGCACGGGCGGCACTCGGCTCCGAATCCCGACGGGACCGCAGCATTCCGGCTGTAGTCAGCCTCGGGCACCGCCTGCTTGCAGGTCGGGCACCATCGATGACCCGCCGGCACCCACGACAGGTCCCGCACCTCGTGGCCACCCCGGCTCCGGGAAGCCCTGTACCACCGTCTGTTGCGGTCTCGGTTGCACGCGCGGCAGTAGAAGGACAGTCCGTCTGGTCTTGCCTTGTTGCTGCCGAAGGCGCTGCGATGCAGCTCCTGCCTGCACGATGGGCAAGTCTTCACGGTGAATACCTAGAGCGACGGAACGACTACTCTCCGCCTTTCTGAACGTAGGATTTCACGAACTCCTCGGCGTTGGACTCGAGCACCCCGTCGATCTCGTCGAGGATGTCGTCGACGTCGGAGCTCATCTGCTCGCGGCGCTCGGTGCCCTCGGCGTCGACCGAGGCCTCGACCTCCTCGGTCTCCTCGCGCGACCGGGTCGCCTTCTGCTGCCCGCCGGTGTCCCTGGTGGCCATCTGATCCTCCAGCTCGAGTGCGTGTGGTGCCCTGCTGCGCAAGCTACCCGGAGGGTGTGACAGGAACCGCTCAGGCTTCCCAACCGCCGAGGTGGCCGGCGTGGGCATCGGCGAGGGCGTGCAACCAGGCGATCCGGGCGTCGAACGCCGGCGTCATCGGCCGCTCGGTCACCCGCACGGTCACCTGCCACCGCACGTCGCCGACCCAGCGGCCGACCTCGGCGGCCACCGGACCCTCGACCTCGTCCCCGGCGCGGCGGGTGACCCCCAGCACGAAGGCGTCGGCCTGCTCCCGGGTGGGGAAGCCGACCAGGTGCCGGGTCTCCCCCGACACCTCCACCGGTGCCCCGCCGGAGCGCAGCCGGCCCGCCAGGTCGTCCAGGGCCAGCAGGAGGTCGGCCGGGGTGGCCCCGGGGGCCAGCAGGCCGGCGGTGGTCAGGTGGCCCGACAGCGACGTCGTCAGCTGCGGCGGCAGATCACCCGACAGCAGGTGCACCTGCAGCGCCGACAGCACCCGCACCAGCGCTCCGACGTCCTCGGGCCGCACCGTGCGCGTCGTGGACCGGCGGGCGCGGCGCGGGGCGGGGGGCTCCGGCGACGCCACGGTCAGTTCCCGGTGATGGTGTCGACCAGCTCCTGGGCGCTGCCCACGCGGTCGAAGAGCGCCCCCACGTGCTCCCGGGTGCCGCGCAGCGGCTCCATCGTCGGCACGCGCACGAGGTTCTCCCGCCCGAGGTCGAACACCACGGAGTCCCACGACGCGGCGGCGACCTGAGCCGGGTAGCGCCGCAGGCACTCGCCGCGGAAGTAGGCCCGGGTGTCCGCCGGCGGGCTGGTCATCGCCGCCGTCACCTCGTCCTCGGTGACCAGCCGCTGCATCGCACCTCGGGCCACCAGCCGCTGGTACAGGCCCTTGTCGGGCCGGATGTCGGAGTACTGCAGGTCGACCAGGGCCAACCGGGCATCGCCCCACTCGAGGCCGTCGCGCTTCCGGTAGCCCTCGAGCAGCCGCAGCTTGGCCGGCCAGTCCAGCCGGTCGGCGCACCGCATCGGGTCGACCGCGAGGTCGTCGAGCACCTGGCCCCACTTGGCCAGCACGTCGTGGGTCTGGGGGTCGTCGTCCCCGGTGCGGGCCACGAAGGCCCGCGCCTGGGCGAGGAAGTCCTGCTGCACCTCGAGCGCGGTCAGCCGGCGGCCGTCGCGCAGCCGGACCCGGTGGGTCAGCGACGGGTCGTGGCTGACCGCCTGCAGCTCGGCCACGGGCTCCTCGATCGCGAGGTCCGAGGTCAGCGCCTTGGCCTCGATCATCGCCAGCACCAGCGACGTGGTGCCGACCTTCAGGTAGGTCGACCACTCGGCGAGGTTCGCGTCACCGATGATCACGTGCAGCCGGCGGTACTCGTCGGGGTTGGCGTGCGGCTCGTCGCGGGTGTTGATGATCGGCCGCTTCAGCGTGGTCTCGAGACCGACCTCGACCTCGAAGAAGTCGGCGCGCTGCGAGAGCTGGAAACCCTGTGCGCGGCCGTCGTGGCCGATGCCGACCCGGCCGGCCCCGGCGAACACCTGCCGGGTGACGAAGAAGGGCACCAGGCCCTTGATGATGTCCAGGAACGGGGTGCGGCGGTCCATGAGGTAGTTCTCGTGCGCCCCGTAGGACTGGCCCTTGCCGTCGGTGTTGTTCTTGTACAGCTGGATGGGGACGGCGCCGGGCACCCGCGCGGCGCGGATCGAGGCCTCGGCCATCACCCGCTCCCCCGCCTTGTCCCACAGCACGATGTCCCGCGGGCTGGTCACCTCGGGCGTGGAGTACTCGGGGTGGGCGTGGTCCACGTAGAGCCGGGCGCCGTTGGTGAGCACGACGTTGGCCATGCCCGGGTCCTCGTCGGGGTCGTTGTGGTCCAGTGCCCGGGCCGGCGAGAGGTCGAACCCCCGGGCGTCGCGCAGCGGGTTCTCCTCCTCGAAGTCCCACCGGGGGCGGCGCCGCGCGGCCGCCTCCGCCGGGGCCCACGCGTTGACCACCTGGCTGGACAACGTCGTCGGGTTGGCCCCCGGCTGCCCCGGCACCGAGATGCCGTACTCCAACTCGGTGCCCATGACCCGCCGCACGCTCATGCCGCCAGCCTATTGATCGCGGAAACTCGTGTCGGTCGTACCGCCCGCGGTGGGGACCAGCACGCAGGTGGCGAACGGGAAGCCGGCCCAGTCGTCGGGGTCCTCGGTGGTGATGTCGACGGTGACGTCCGCGGGGAGCGGGCCGTCCAGGTAGTCGACCGCGGCCGGCAGGCACTGCGCGGCGATCGGCGCCCGGGCCGCCTGGTCGGCCGGGAACGGGGTGCCCTCGGCGATGTCGGGCGAGCCGCTGATCTGCTCGGCCCAGTGGTCGTCGGAGCAGGCGACGACATCGCTGACCTGGGCATCGCCGTCGAGGCACGCGCGGTAGGGGGCGGTCTCGCCCGACCGCAGTGCACCGGCCATGCGGCCCGGGGCCGGCTCGGGCTGGCCGTAGCCGTAGGTGATGTCGCAGGCCACCCACCGGGCACCGGCCGCCCACTGCTCCTGCGTCGGGAGCACCTGCGTGTAGCTGGCGTAGGCCTGGTCGCCGACCTGCCCCTGCAGGTAGTCCTGGACGAGGTCGTACCCGCAGACCTCGTCCCAGACGTCGCCCAGGTAGCCCTCGTCGATTCCGTCCTCGGTGGGGTAGGCGGCCTCCAGCGCCAGGCCGGTGTCCTGCACGACCGCGGTCTCACCCGTGTGCTCGGCGTCGCAGGGGACGACGGGCGGGACCTCGAGCGGCGAGTAGGTGGTCTCGATGTCGTGGCACGTGCCGACGGCGGGCGCGTCGACCAGCGGGTCGTCGCCCGGCGTGGGCGCGACCACCGGCGCCGGGGACGCCGTGCCGTCCACGGTCGAGGTGCACCCGACCAGCAGGAGGGCGGCGCCGAACGCCAACACCGCCCCCCGAGCCGGACCCAGCACCGGTCTACAGGTACTGACCGGTGTTGGTGGCGGTGTCGATCGCCCGACCGGTCTCGTTGCCCTTGCCGCTGATCAGCGTGCGGATGTACACGATCCGCTCGCCCTTCTTGCCCGAGATCCGCGCCCAGTCGTCGGGGTTGGTGGTGTTGGGGAGGTCCTCGTTCTCCTTGAACTCGTCGACGCACGCCGCCATCAGGTGGCCCACCCGCAGGCCGTGCCCGCCGGTCTCCAGGTGGTCCTTGATGGCCATCTTCTTGGCCCGGTCGACGATGTTCTGGAGCATGGCGCCGGAGTTGAAGTCCTTGAAGTACAGGACCTCCTTGTCGCCGTTGGCGTAGGTCACCTCGAGGAAGCGGTTCTCCTCGCTCTCGGTGTACATGCGCTCCACCGTCGACTGGATCATCCCGGCGATGGTGGCCTCGCGGCTGCCGCCGTGCTCGGCCAGGTCGTCGGTGTGGATCGGCAGCGTCGTCGTCAGGTACTTGGTGAAGATGTCCCGGGCCGCCTCGGCGTCGGGGCGCTCGATCTTGATCTTCACGTCGAGCCGGCCCGGCCGCAGGATCGCCGGGTCGATCATGTCCTCGCGGTTGGAGGCGCCGATGACGATGACGTTCTCGAGGCCCTCGACGCCGTCGATCTCGCTGAGCAGCTGCGGCACGATCGTGGACTCGACGTCGGAGCTGACGCCGGTGCCGCGGGTGCGGAAGATGGAGTCCATCTCGTCGAAGAACACGATGACCGGAGCGCCCTCGCTGGCCTTCTCGCGGGCGCGCTGGAACACCAGCCGGATGTGCCGCTCGGTCTCGCCGACGTACTTGTTGAGCAGCTCGGGGCCCTTGATGTTGAGGAAGTAGGACCGCGCGCGGGTGGCCTCCTCGGCCCCGTGGGCCACGGCGATCTGCTTGGCCAGCGAGTTGGCCACCGCCTTGGCGATCAGCGTCTTGCCGCAGCCGGGCGGACCGTAGAGCAGGATGCCCTTCGGCGGGCGCAGCTCGTAGGTCTTGAAGAGGTCCTTGTGCAGGAACGGCATCTCGACGGCGTCGCGGATCTGCTCGATCTGCCGCGACAGGCCACCGATGTCGCCGTAGTCGATGTCGGGGACCTCCTCGAGGATCAGCTCCTCGACCTCGCTCTTCGGGATGCGCTCGTAGACGAACCCGGAGCGGCTCTCCAGCAGCAGCGAGTCCCCGCTGCGCAGCTTCTGACCCGTCAGGGAGTCGGCGAGCTGGACCACGCGCTCCTCGTCGGTGTTCCCGACGACGAGCGCGCGGGCGGGCTGACCCTCGATCGGCTCCAGCAGCTCCTTGAGGGTGACGACGTCGCCGGACCGCTCGAAGCCGCGGGCCTCGACCACGTTCATGGCCTCGTTGAGCATCAGCTCCTGGCCGTACTGCAGGCCCTCGCCGTCGACCGCCGGGGAGACCGAGACCCGCAGCTTGCGGCCGCCGGTGAACACGTCGACCGTGCCGTCGTCGAACCGGCCCAGGAACACGCCGTAGCCCGACGGCGGCTGCCCGAGGCGGTCGATCTCCTCCTTGAGCTGCACGAGCTGGTCGCGCGCGCCCCGCAGGGTGTCGGTGAGCTTGTCGTTGCGCTCGGACAGGAAGGCCACCCGGCCCTCGGCCTCGGCCACCCGCTCCTCGAGCGCGCGCACCTGCCGGGGGCTGTCGGACACCTTGCGCCGCAGGAGGCCGATCTCCTCCTCGAGGTAGCTGATCTGGCTCACCAGGGAGGCGACGTCACGCTCACGTCGCGCTCGGAACTCATCAGGCCCGAGAGAACCCACCACGCACCTCCGCACACGTCAGGGGCTGCCGAGCCGCCACTGTATCCACGCCGTACGACAGAACGCCCGCACCGCGGGGCCGCTGCGTGACAGGCGTGCAACACCTCGTCACTCGTGCCCGCCGGGCGCTCAGAAGCGGCGTACCTTGCGCGCCCGCAGCGGGGCGACCGCACCCTCGGCGAGCCGCCGGCAGGTGACCAGGAACGCCGTGTGGGCCACCATGCGGTGCTCGGGCCGGACGGCGAGGCCCTCGGCGTGCCAGGGCCGGATCATCGACTCCCACGGGTACGGCTCGGTCCAGCAGGCCTGCGCCCGCAACGCCTCGACGTAGGTCGACAGCTGGGTGGTGGTCGCCACGTAGCCGATGAGCACACCGCCGGGCCGCAGCGCCGCTGCGACGGTGGGCAGCACGGCCCAGGGCTCCAGCATGTCCAGCACCACCCGGTCGACGGTCTCCTCGGCCGGGTGCTGGTCGAGGTCGCCCAGCCGCAGCGACCAGTTGTCGGGCACCTCGCCGAGGAAGGAGGCCACGTTGCCGCGGGCGACCTCGGCGAAGTCCTCGCGGCGCTCGTAGCTGGTCAGGGTGCCGGTACCGCCCACCGCCCGCAGCAGCGAGATCGACAGCGCGCCCGAGCCGGCCCCGGCCTCGAGCACCCGCATGCCCGGGCCGATGTCGCCGAAGCCGACGATCTGGGCGGAGTCCTTGGGGTAGATGACCTGCGCACCGCGGGGCATCGACAGCACGAAGTCCGCCAGCAGGAACCGGAACGCCAGGTACCCGGTGTTGTTGGTCGAGTGCACGACCGACCCCTCGGGGGCGCCGATCAGGGCGTCGTGCTCGATCGCACCGCGGTGGGTGTGGAACTGCTTGCCCGGTTCGAGGACGACGGTGTGCCGGTTGCCCTTGGGGTCGGTCAGCTGGACGCGGTCGCCGACGACGAACGCGCCGTCGACGGGCTCGGCCGGGGTGCCGGGGGCGGTGAGGGGCTCGGGGACGTGCACGTCCGGCTGGGGTTCCACGGACGCCGAGCCTACGGAGCGCAGTTCTGTCGGACCCCGCACCTACCGTGGCGGGCATGACGACGACGGAGCTCGCGCTGGACGTCACCGATCCGTCGGCCGACCCGGCCGACCAGCGGACGACGGCGGCCGACACCACGCCCCGCCGGCCCTCGCTGTCCCCGTCGCGGGCGGCGGACTTCAAGAGCTGCCCGTTGCTCTACCGGTTCCGCACCATCGACCGGTTGCCCGAGAAGAAGTCCCGGGCCGCCGTCCGGGGCACGCTGGTGCACGCGGTGCTGGAGAAGCTGTACGACCTCCCGGCCGACCAGCGCACCGTGGCTGCCGCGCGCGAGCTGGTCGACCCGGCGTGGGCCGAGCTGCGCGAGGAGCCCGGGGTCGCCGAGCTGTTCGAGGCCGCCGACACGGGCGAGACCGAGCTGGCCGGCTGGCTCGAGTCCGCCGGTGCCCTGGTCGAGACCTACTTCCGGCTCGAGGACCCCACCCGCATCCAGCCCGAGGGCCGGGAGGAGTTGGTCGAGGTCACCCTGCCCGACGGGTTGCTGCTGCGAGGCTACGTCGACCGGCTCGACGTGGCCCGCAACGGTGCGCTCCGGGTGGTCGACTACAAGACCGGCGGCATGCCACGGGAGGCCTTCGAGGCCAAGGCGCTGTTCCAGATGAAGTTCTACGCCCTGGTGCTGTGGCGCACCCGCGGGGTCGTGGCCGCCCAGCTGAAGCTGATCTACCTGAAGGACGGCGACGTCCTGACCTACGGCCCCGACGAGGCCGAGCTGCTGCGCTTCGAGCGCACGCTGCAGGCGATCTGGGCGGCGATCGGGCGGGCCGTCGAGACCGGTGACTTCCGACCCAACCGCAGCAAGCTGTGCAGCTGGTGCGACCACCAGGCGTTCTGCCCGTCCTTCGGCGGCACTCCCCCGCCGTTCCCGGCCGAGGCCGCCGCGGCCGCCGGCTGGCGCACGACGCTCCCGATGACCGCCGCGGGCTGACCGACCGCACGGGCCGCTGCGCCGGTGCCGGCACGGGGGGTCAGGTGCGCACGGGGTGGGGCAGGTCGGCCAGCACGGCCGGGGTCACGCCCTCGAGGCCCTCGGCGACGGTCAGGCCGGCCTCGGCCGGGAGCACCTGGCCGGCCGGCACGCCCAGCACCCGGCAGCCCGCGTCCAGACCCGCCCGGCTGCCGGTGAGGGAGTCCTCCACCACCACGCAGTCCGCGGGCCCGAGGTCCAGGGCCGCCATGGCCTGGAGGTAGGGCGACGGGTCGGGCTTGCGGGCAGGCACCTCGTCCCCGCACACCACCACCTCGAACGGTTCGACCCCCAGGTCGGCCCGCAGGTGCCCCAGCACGTGGGTGACCAGGGCCCGGGGCGTCGTGGTGACCAGCGCTGTCCTCACGTCGTCCGCGTGGCAGGCGAGCAGCAGCTCACGGGCGCCGGGCTGCCAGGTGACCGCCTCGGCCATGAGCTGCTCGACCCGGTCGACCACCCAGGTGTGGTCGGCCGCGGACTCCTCGGGCGTCCGGCTCACGCCGACGGCGGCCCGGACGATGGCCATCGCGCCGTCCAGGTCGACCCCGGCGGTCGCCGCGAGGGCATCGGGCCCCACCGTCTTCCCCCAGCCGGCGCCGAGCTCGACCAGTGCCTCGTCCCAGTACTGCTCGGTCGCCAGCAACGTCCCGTCCATGTCGAACAGCACGGCTCTCATTCGTCCTCCGTCCGGTAGCCCAGGTTCGGCGAGAGCCACTTCTCGGCCTCGGCCACGGTCCAGCCCTTGCGGTCGGCGTAGTCGCTGACCTGGTCGCGGCCGACCCGGCCGAGCACGAAGTACTGCGACTGCGGGTGGGAGAAGTACAGCCCGCTGACCGCGGCGCCCGGCCACATGGCCATGGACTCCGTCAGCTCGATGCCGACGGTGGCCTCGACGTCCAGGAGCTGCCAGATGGTCTGCTTCTCGGTGTGCTCGGGGCAGGCCGGGTAGCCCGGCGCCGGCCGGATGCCGCGGTACTTCTCGGCCAGCAGGGCGTCGCCGTCCAGGTCCTCGTCGGGGGCGTAGCCCCAGAACTCGGTGCGCACCCGCTCGTGCAGCCGCTCCGCGAACGCCTCGGCCAGCCGGTCGGCCAGGGACTCCAGCATGATCGCCGAGTAGTCGTCCAGGTCTGCCTTGAACTCGGCGACCTTCTCGGCCGACCCCAGCCCGGCGGTGACGGCGAAGGCGCCGACGTGGTCACGCAGCCCGGTCGAGGCCGGGGCGACGAAGTCGGCCAGGGACTTGCGGGCCGAGCCGTCGCGGCCCTCGCCCTGCTGGCGCAGGTGGTGGAAGGTCGCCGCGACCTCGGTGCGGTCGTCGTCGGCGTAGACGGTGATGTCCTCCACGCCGTCGACCCGGTCGGCCGGGAAGAGGCCGAACACCCCGGCGGCGCGCAGCCACTTCTCCTCGACCAGCCGGTCGAGCATCGCGTTGGCGTCGTCGTAGAGCCGCCGGGCGGCCTCCCCCGTCGCCGGGTTGTTGAGGATGTCGGGGAACCGCCCGCGCATCTCCCACGCGTTGAAGAACGGCTGCCAGTCGATGTAGTCGCGCAGCTCGGCCAGCGGGTAGTCGGTGAAGACCTTCGTGAACTGGGTGACGTGCCCGCCGCGGTGGTCGCAGGACGGGCCTCGGCACGCGTCGGGCGCCTGCCGGGCCAGCAGCCGCGGGCGGGGCGGCCGGTAGTCCGACCAGTCGAGCGCGGGCGCCGCGGCCCGGGCGGCGGCCAGCGGCAGCAGCGAGCGGGTGTCCTCGCGGGCGGCGTGCCGCTCGCGGAGGGCGTCGTAGTCGGCCTCGGTGAGCTCCAGCAGCCCGGGCCGCTGCTCGTCGGAGAGCAGGGCGGCCACCACGGGCACGGACCGGGAGGCGTCCTTCACCCAGATCACCGGCCCGTGGTACCGCTGGTCGACCTTGACGGCGGTGTGCGCCCGCGAGGTCGTGGCCCCGCCGATCATCAGCGGGATGTCGAAGCCCTGCCGCTCCATCTCGGCGGCGAACCCGACCATCTCGTCCAGCGACGGCGTGATCAGGCCGGACAGCCCGATCACGTCGGCGCCGTGCTCCTTGGCCGCGTCCAGGATCTTCTGCGCCGGAACCATGACACCGAGGTCGACGACGTCGTAGTTGTTGCACTGCAGGACGACGCCGACGATGTTCTTGCCGATGTCGTGCACGTCGCCCTTCACGGTGGCCATCACGACGGTGCCGTTGGACCGCGCGGCGTCCCCGGGCTGCTTCTCGGCCTCGATGTGCGGGATCAGGTGCGCCACGGCCTTCTTCATCACCCGGGCGCTCTTGACCACCTGCGGCAGGAACATCTTGCCGGCGCCGAACAGGTCGCCGACCACGTTCATGCCGGCCATCAGCGGCCCCTCGATGACCTCGATCGGCCGGCCGCCGCGGGCGGCGATCTCCAGCCGGAGCTCCTCGGTGTCGGTCTCGGCGAACTCGTCGATGCCCTTGACCAGCGCGTGGGTGATGCGCTCCCCCACCGGGAGCGACCGCCACTCCTCGGTGGCCACCTCCTTCACGCTGCCGTCGCCGGCGTAGTCCCCGGCGATCTCCAGCAGCCGCTCGGTGGAGTCGGGCCGCCGGTTCAGCACGACGTCCTCGATGCGCTCGCGCAGCTCCGCGGGCACCTCGTCGTAGACCTCGAGGGCGCCGGCGTTGACGATGCCCATGTCCATGCCGGCCCGGATCGCGTGGAACAGGAAGACGGCGTGGATGGCCTCGCGGACCTTGTTGTTGCCGCGGAAGCTGAACGAGACGTTCGAGACACCGCCGGAGACCAGCGCACCGGGCAGGTTCTGCTTGATCCAGCGGGTGGCCTCGATGAAGTCCTGCCCGTAGGTGGCGTGCTCCTCGATGCCGGTGGCCACGGCGAAGACGTTCGGGTCGAAGATGATGTCCTCGGCCGGGAAGCCGACCTGGTCGACCAGGATGTCGTAGGCCCGGCGGCAGATCTGCTTCCGCCGCTCCAGGCTGTCGGCCTGGCCGTCCTCGTCGAAGGCCATGACGACCACCGCCGCGCCGTGCTTGCGGCACAACCGGGCCTGGTGCACGAACTCGGCCTCGCCGTTCTTCAGCGAGATGGAGTTCACGATGCTCTTGCCCTGCACGCACTTGAGGCCGGCCTCGATGACCTCCCACTTCGAGGAGTCGACCATCGTGGGCACCCGGCTGATGTCGGGCTCGGCGGCGATCAGCTTGACGAAGCGGTCCATGGCCGCGACGCCGTCGATCATGCCCTCGTCCATGTTCACGTCGATGACCTGCGCGCCGGCCTCGACCTGCTGGCGGGCCACGGCGAGGGCGGCCGGGTAGTCGCCGGCCTTGACCAGGTTCCGGAAGCGGGCCGACCCGGTGATGTTGGTGCGCTCGCCGACGTTGACGAACAACGACTCGGGGACGACGGTCAGCGGCTCCAGCCCGCTCAGCCGCAGCGCCGGCTCCATGACGGCCGGGGTGCGCGGCGCCAGGCCCTCGACGACCCCGGCGATCGCGGCGATGTGGGCGGGCGTGGTGCCGCAGCAGCCGCCGACCAGGTTGACGAACCCGGCGTCGGCGAACTCGCGCAGCACCGCGGCGGTCTCGTCGGGGGCCTCGTCGTACTCGCCGAACGCGTTGGGCAGGCCGGCGTTGGGGTAGCAGGAGACGAAGGTGTCGGCCACCCGCGCCAGCTCGGCGATGTAGGGCCGCATCTCGGCCGCGCCGAGCGCGCAATTCAGCCCCACCAGCAGCGGTCGGACGTGCCGCACCGAGTTCCAGAACGCCTCGGTGACCTGCCCCGAGAGCGTGCGCCCCGAGGCATCGGTGATCGTCCCGGAGATCATCACCGGCCAGCGGCGGCCGCGGTCCTCGAACAGCGACTCCAGCGCGAAGATCGCCGCCTTGGCGTTCAGGGTGTCGAAGATCGTCTCGACCAGGAGGACGTCGGCCCCGCCGTCGACCAGCCCGTCGGCCTGCACCCGGTAGGCCTCGACGAGCTCGTCGTAGCTGACGTTGCGCGCGCCCGGGTCGTTGACGTCGGGGCTGATGGACGCCGTCCGGCTGGTCGGGCCGATCGCGCCGACCACGAACCGCGGCTTCTCCGGCGTGCCGACCGCGTCGGCGGCCTCCCGGGCCAACCGGGCGCTGGCCACGTTCAGCTCGTAGGCCAGGTCGGACATGCCGTAGTCCGACAGCGAGATCGACGTCGCGTTGAACGTGTTCGTCTCGAGCAGGTCGGCACCCGCGGCCAGGTACTCGTCGTGGATGCCCCGGATGATGTCCGGCGCGGTGAGGCTGAGCAGGTCGTTGTTGCCCTGGACGTCGCTGGGCCAGTCGGCGAAGCGCTCGCCCCGGTAGCCGGCCTCGTCGGGGCGGTCGCGCTGGATCGCGGTGCCCATCGCGCCGTCGAGCACGAGGATGCGCTGCCTGAGCAGCTCGCGAAGCTGCTCGGTGGCGTCGGGACGGACGTCGGGTGACTGCGGCACGGGTACCTCACGGGTCAACGGGTGCGGCTCGCCGGCGGGGCGAGTCGGCTGCGTTGCGGGGCTCCACGGTGCGACCGGATCACCCCATGGTCGCACGTCGGGCCGCGGTGCCGGGGGCACACCGCGCGGGCGACGTAGGCTCGGTCGGGTGATCGACCCGACTCCGTCCGACCTGCCCCGGCTCACCGACCCCGTCGTCGTGGTGGCCTTCGAGGGGTGGAACGACGCGGGGGACGCCGCGACCGGCGCGCTGGAGCACCTGGAGCTCATCTGGGACGCCGAGCCGCTGGCCGCCCTGGACCCCGAGGACTACTACGACTTCCAGGTCAACCGCCCGCAGGTCTCCCTCAAGGACGGCGTCAGCCGCCGGATCGAGTGGCCCACCACCCGCATCTCGGTGGCCCGCACGCCCGCGGGCGGCGACCGCGACGTCGTCCTGGTGCGCGGCATCGAGCCCAACATGCGGTGGCGCGGGTTCTGCGCCGAGCTGATCGCGATCCTGCAGGAGCTGCAGGTGTCCACGGTGGTGGCCCTGGGGGCCCTGCTGGCCGACACCCCGCACACCCGGCCCACCCCGGTCTCGGGCTCGGCCTACGACACCGAGTCGGCCCAGAAGTGGGGCCTGGAGACCTCGACCTACGAGGGGCCGACCGGCATCCTCGGGGTGTTCCAGGACGCCTGCGTCCAGGCCGGGCTGCCCGCGGTGAGCTTCTGGGCCGCCGTCCCGCACTACGTGTCCCAGCCGCCGTCCCCGCGGGCCACCGTCGCGCTGCTGCACCGGGTCGAGGAGGTCCTCGAGCTCACCGTGCCGATGGGCGCCCTGCCCGAGCAGGCCGAGCAGTGGGTCAAGCAGGTCGACGAGATGGCCGCCGACGACGACGAGGTCGTCGAGTACGTCCGCTCCCTCGAGGAGCGGGCCACGGAGAGCGACCTCAGCCAGGCTGACGGCGACCAGATCGCCCGCGAGTTCGAGCGCTACCTCAAGCGCCGCGAGCGCTAGAGGAGGGGCGTCATCCGCAGGCTCGCGTCGGCGTCGAAGAGGCGGTCGTGGGTGGTGAGGGCGTAGCGGTCGGTCATGCCGGTGACGTGGTCGACGACCTGGGTCATCGTGCCGGCGGCCGGGTCGCGGTAGCTGGCCGGGATCTGCTCGGGGTGCTCCAGGTAGTGCTCGACCAGCCGGCGGATCACCCCGACCGCTACGTGCTTCTGCCCGGCGGCGACCTCGGAGCCGTAGACCCGCTCGAACATGAACGCCCGCAGCTCGTGCATGGCCTCCAGCGCGTCGGGCTCCATGACCACGCGCCCGCCGTCGGCCAGGCTGCCGGCCACCACGGCGTCGATCATCGCACCCACCATCTGGCTGCCGGGCTCGCCGAAGACCGCCCGGGCCCGGGCGGGTAGGTCGCCGGGCCGCAGCACGCCGGCCCGGACGGCGTCCAGGGCGTCGTGCGACAGGTAGCCGATGCGGTCGGCGTACCGCACGCACTCGGCTTCGCGGGTGGTCGGCGGCGGGTCGATCTTCCAGCTGTGCGCGCGGATGCCGTCGCGGACCTCCCAGGTGAGGTTGAGGTCCTCGAGCACCTCGACGATGCGCACGCCCTGGGCGGCGTGGTGCCAGCCGCCGGGGACGTAGGGCTCCAGGGCGTCCTCGCCGATGTGGCCGAAGGGTGAGTGCCCGACGTCGTGGCCCAGGGCGATCGCCTCGGCGAGGGTCTCGTTCAGCCCCAGCGCGGCGGCGAGCGACCGGGCGACCTGGGTGACCTGCAGGGTGTGGGTGAGCCGGGTGACGAAGTGGTCGCCGTCCGGGTGCAGGAAGACCTGCGTCTTGTGCTTGAGCCGGCGGAACGCCTTGGCGTGCAGGATCCGGTCGCGGTCGCGCTCGTAGGCCGTGCGCAGCGGGTCCTCGGGCTCGGGCCGCACCCGGCCGCGGGACGCCGTGGACCGCGCGGCCCCCGGGGCGAGCGACTGCTCGGCCTGCTCGCGGGCGGCCCGGTCGGTGAGCCGGAAGGAGGTGCTCACCGCGCCTACAGCGCCACGCCGAGCAGTGCGTCGACGGCGTCGCGGACGACGTCGGGGGCGCCCTCGTCCTGCTCGGCGGTGTCGCCGCCGCCCAGGGTGGCCAGGGCCCAGGCGTCGACCGCGGCGATCGCGCCGGGTGAGTCGAGGTCGTCGGCCAACCGCTTGCGGACGGCGATGAGCACCTCGGCCGCGCACGCACCGGACTGCCGGGTGACCGCCTCGCGCCAGGTGGCCAGCCGACGCTCGGCGGCGGTGAGCAGGTCGGGGGTCCAGGCGCGGTCGGTGCGGTAGTGCCCGCTCAGCAGGGCCAGCCGGATCGCCATGGGATCGACGCCGTCGCCGCGCAGCCGGGAGACGAACACCAGGTTGCCCCGGCTCTTGCTCATCTTCTCGCCGTCGAGGCCGATCATCGCCGCGTGCACGTAGGCCTGGGCGAAGGGCTTGGTGCCGGTGAGCGCCTCGGCGTGGACGGCGGAGAACTCGTGGTGCGGGAAGACCAGGTCGCTGCCGCCGGCCTGGACGTCGAAGCCCATGCCGATCGTGCCCAGCGCGATCGAGGCACACTCGACGTGCCACCCCGGGCGCCCGGCGACGCCCTGCGGGCCGGCCCAGGAGGGCTCGCCCTCGCGGGCACCGCGCCACAGCAGCGGGTCGAGCGCGTTGCGCTTGCCCGGCCGGTCGGGGTCGCCACCGCGCTCGACGGACAGCCGCAGCATGGTCGGCTCGTCGTAGCCGCTCTCGCCGCCGAAGCCCGGCGCCTGCGCGATGTCGTGGTAGACGTCGCCGGTGCCGTCGTCGAGCGTGTAGGCCAGGCCCGCGGCCTGCAGCTCCTCGACGTGGGCGACGATCTGCGGGATGGCCTCGACGGCCCCGACGTAGTCCTCGGGCGGCAGCACGCGCAGCGCGGTCATGTCCTCGCGGAACAGCGCGGTCTCGCGCATGCCGAGCACGATCCAGTCCTCGCCGTCGCGATTCGCCCGCTCGAACAGCGGGTCGTCGACGTCGGTGACGTTCTGCACGTAGTGCACGGCGTGGCCGAGGTCGCGCCACAGCCGGTTGACCAGGTCGAAGGCCAGGTAGGTGGCGGCGTGGCCGAGGTGCGTGGCGTCGTAGGGCGTGATGCCGCAGACGTACATGCGCGCGGTGGGGCCCGGGCTGGTCGCCACGACCTCGGCGCGTGCGGTGTCGTGCAACCGCAGGGCGGGGCCGTTCCCGGGGAGGGAGGGCAGGAGGGGGGCGGGCCAGCTCAGCACGTCGGAAGCCTACGGGCGGTGTCCGACAGGTGGCCGGGCCGGTGAGCACCCGGTGCGGACCGGTGCCCTTGACCGCGCACGCCGAGCGGGTCCAGCGTGGGAGCCGCGCACCCATCCCTCGACGAGGAGGCACCGTGTCCAGCACCCCCACCGCGTGGCCCGAGGTGGTCGACGCAGCGCAGTGGCAGGCGCAGCTCGACCAGCTGCGGGCCCGCGAGAAGGCGGCCACCCGCGAGCTCGACGCCATCGCGGCGCAGCGGCGCCGCCTGCCGATGGTCGCGCTGCCCGAGTACACCCTGGTCGGGGCCGACGGACCGGTCCGGCTGGTCGACGTGTTCGAGGGCGCCGCGCAGCTGATCACCTACCACCACATGTGGCACCCGGGCGCCCAGTGGCAGTGCGGCGGCTGCACCAGCTTCACCTCGCAGTTCCGGGGCACCGGATTCCTGCACGGCTACGACGCCCGCTTCGTCGTCGTCACCCCGGGCCCGATCGACCAGGCGCTCGCCTACCGGGAGAAGGTGGGCAACCGGCTGACCTGGTACTCCACGGCCGACAGCCCGTTCGGGGCCGACCTGGGCGCCCCGGCCGGCGGCGGGTTCGGAGTCAACGTGCTCCTCCGGCGCGGGGACCAGGTCTTCCGCACGTGGACGACGTCCGGCCGCGGCGTCGAGCAGCTCAGCCACACCTTCCCCCTCGTCGACCTCCTCCCGTGGGGACGCCAGGAGCCCTGGCAGGACCACCCCGAGGGCTGGCCGGTCGGCGAGACCTACGCGGGCTGGCTGGACTCCCCCGACGTCGCCCGGCTGTACGGCGCACCGGCGGCCCAGGCATGAGCGCCGAGGAGCGGTTCGTGGTCAGCCGGATCGTCCCCGCCACGCCACAGGCGGTGTTCGCCGTGCTCGCCGACCCGACCCGGCACCGGGAGACCGAGCCCGGCAACTGGGTGCGGGACGCCCTCGACCCGGCCCCGATCACCGCGGTGGGTCAGGTGTTCGGCATGCACATGGCGTTCCCGAGCAGCGGGAAGCCCTACGTGATGCACAACCGGGTCGTCGCGTTCGAACCCGACCGGGTGATTGCCTGGGAGCCGGGCCAGGTGGACGACGCCGGCGAGCTGGGCACCGGCGGGTGGACGTGGCGGTACGAGCTGGCGCCGGAGGGCGACGGGACCGCGGTGACGCTCACCTACGACTGGAGCGCCACGCCGCAGGCCGTCCGCGACGAGATCGGCGGGCTGCCCGCGTTCCCGCGCACGTTCCTGGACCAGTCGCTCGAGGCGCTGGAGCAGGCCGCCACCGGCTAGAAGGGCGGCCAGGGCAGGGCGGGCCAGTCACCGCTGGGCTCGGGGTGCCGGCCGCTGCGCAGCAGGTCGGCGACCCGCTGCTGGGTGCGGCGGACCTCGGTGCGCGTGAGGTGCTCGTGCAGCTGCTCGCCGAGGTCGCCGCGCAGCTGGTCCTGCAGCCGCTCCAGCACCTCCAGCGCCTCGTCGGTGAGCGGCTGCCCCGCCCAGCGCCACAGCAGGGTGCGCAGCTTGGGGTCGGCGGAGAAGCAGATGCCGTGGTCAACGCCGTACACGTGGCCACCGGCCACCGGGATCATGTGGCCGCCCTTGCGGTCGGCGTTGTTGACCACCGCGTCGAAGACGGCCATCCGGCGCAGCTCGGGGACGTCGCGGCGCACGAACGTGGTCATCTCGACCGTGGGGTCGATGTGCTGCCACAGCTGCACCATGCCGCTGCCGAACGGCCCGTCGCGCAGCACCGTCGGCGGCACGACCCGCCAGCCCGTGGCCTCGGAGACCAGGTAGGCGCTGATCTCGCGGCCGGCCAGGGTGCCGTCGGGGAAGTCCCACAGCGGGCGCTCGCCGCGCACCGGCTTGTAGACGCACTCCCCCGCCAGATCGTCGGTGCGGATGGCCCCGATCAGCGTGACGTTCGAGGCGTCGAGCAGCCGGCCCTCGAGGTCCAGCTCGCCGTCCAGCAGCAGGGTGCGGGCCTCGGCGTCGTCCCGCGGGGAGCGGCGGTCGCCGTGGTCGAAGGCCAGGCCCTCCACCTCGCGGGTCTCGCCGTCCCCGGACTCGTCGTCCTCGTACTCCTCGTCGTCGGCCCCGTCGTCCACCAGGTCGTCGAGGTCACCGTCGAGGAAGGCGTCCACGAGCTCGTCGCCCGTGCGGCCCTCGGGCTCGGTCAGCGCCGGTACCCGTTCTGCCGCGGGCAGACGTGCCCGGCCGGGTCCAGCGGCATGGAGCACAGCGGGCAGGCCGGGCGGCCGGCGGAGACGACCCGGCGGGCCCGGGCGACGAAGCCGCGGGCGGCTGCGGGGGTGATGACCACCCGGAGGGCGTCGGGGCCCTCGTCGGCGTCGGAGAGGATTGCGTCCTCGTCGATCGGCTCCTCACCGGCGGCCACGGCCTCGACGACGACGGCCTGCTGCTCGCCGTCCCAGGCCAGCCCCATGGCCGCGACCCGGAACTCCTCGTCGACCGGGGCGGTCAGCGGGTCCAGGTCGTCGACGTCGGCGTCCGGGGGGACGACGGTGGTGGCGCGGGTGGCGATCTCGTCCAGCAGCTCGCTCATGCGCTCGGCGAGCACCTCGACCTGCGACTTCTCGAGGGCGACGCTGACCACGCGGCCGGCCTGGTCGGCGGCCTGCAGGTAGAAGGTGCGGTCACCGGGCTGGCCGACGGTGCCGGCGACGAAGCGGACGGGGCGTTCGAAGAGGAAGACCTGGCGTGGCACGGCGACGAGGTTACGCGCCGGCGGGGCCGGCGCCCCCGCCCACGACGGCGTCGGAGGAGGCCTTGCGGGAGCGGCGGGCCTTCTTCTTCGGCGGGATCAGCCCGCTGACGTCACCGCCGGAGTCGTTGACCCGCAGCACGAACGGCCGCGTCTCGGTGTAGCTGACCACCGAGATCGAGGCGGGGTCGGCGACGATGCGCTGGAAGGAGTCCAGGTGCATGCCGTAGGCGTCGGCCAGGATGGCCTTGATCACGTCGCCGTGGGTGCAGGCGAGCCAGACGGCGTCGGGGCCCAGCCGGGCGTTCCACTCGCGCACGGCGGCGACGGCGCGGGCCTGGGTCTGCGCGAGCCCCTCGCCCTCGGGGCCGGGGAACACCGCGGCGGAGGGGTGCTGCTGCACGACCTTCCACAGCGGTTCCTTCAGGAGGTCCTTGATCGGCTTGCCGGTCCAGTCGCCGTAGCGGCACTCCCCCAGCCGGTCGTCGGTCTGCAGCTCGAGCTCGCGCCCGGCCAGCACGGCGCCGGCGGTCTGCTGGCAGCGCTCCAGCGGGCTGGAGACGACGGCGGCGAGCGGAACCGGCGCGAGGCGTGCGCCGACGGCGGCCACCTGCTCCTGCCCCTTCTCGTCCAGCTGCACCCCGGGGGTCCAGCCGGCGAGCAGGCCGGACGCGTTCGCGGTGGTCCGGCCGTGGCGCAGGAGGATGACGGTGGTCATGCCCCCGAGGTTAGGGCGTCAGCACGCCGGCGCCGACCAGCGCGAGCAGGAGCAGGCCCAGCACGATCCGGTAGACGACGAACGGGGTGAAGGTGCCGCGCTCCAGGTAGCGCAGCAGCCAGGCGATCACGGCGAACCCGACGCCGAACGCGATGACGGTCGCGACGATCGTCGGGCCCCACTCGATGCCGCTGCCCAGCGACTCGTAGGCCTGGAAGAACCCCGACCCCAGGACGGCGGGGATGGCCAGCAGGAACGAGTAGCGCGCCGCGGCCGCCCGGGAGTAGCCCAGGAACAGGCCCATGGTGATCGTGCCGCCGGACCGCGAGACGCCGGGGATCAGCGCGGCGGCCTGCGCCAGCCCGTACAGGACGCCGTGCCCGACGGTGAGGTCGGCCAGCTGCCGCTGCTTGGTGCCGATCCGGTCGGCGAAGTACAGGACCAGGGAGAACACGACCAGCGCGATGGCGATGATCCGCAGGTCGCGGAACGTCGTCTCGATCTGGTCCTGGAACAGCAGCCCCAGGACGACGATCGGGATCGAGCCGATGATGATCAGCCAGCCCATGCGGGCGTCGGGTTCGCTGCGCAGCTCCTTGCGGGCCAGCGACAGCACCCAGGTGCGGATGATGTTCCAGATGTCGTGCCGGAAGTAGAGGAGCACCGCGATCTCGGTGCCGATCTGAGTGATCGCGGTGAACGCGGCCCCCGGGTCGTCCCAGCCGAAGACGGCGCCGACCACCCGCAGGTGCGCGCTGGAGGAGATGGGCAGGAACTCCGTGAGTCCCTGCACCAACCCGAGGACGACTGCTTCTACCCAACCCACGGGGCGGCAGCCTACGGTCCGGCCCTGGCAGCTCCCGGTAGGTTGACCCCTCGTGGAACAGCGGGCGTTGGGGCGCAGCGGCCTGGTGGTCTCCCGGCTCGCGCTGGGCACGATGACCTGGGGCAAGGACACCGACGAGGACGAGGCTGCGATGCAGCTCACCGCCTTCGTCGACGCCGGCGGCACGCTGGTGGACACCGCCGACGTCTACGTCGACGGCGAGTCCGAGCGCACCCTGGGCCGGCTGCTCTCGGACGTCGTCCCCCGGGAGGACGTGTTGGTGGCGACCAAGGCCGTGGGCCGCACGCGCAGCGGCGCGATGGGCCGGGGCGCCTCCCGCGGGCACCTGCTGGCGGCCCTCGACGCCTCGCTCGAGCGCCTGGGCCTGGACCACGTCGACCTGTGGCAGCTGCACTCCTGGGACGAGCACACCCCGCTCGACGAGACCCTCGCCGCGCTGGACACCGCGGTCAGCAGCGGCCGCACCCGGTACGTCGGGGTGAGCAACTTCACCGGCTGGCAGACCGCGCAGGCCGCCACCCACCAGCGCGCCTGGCCCGGTCGGGCGCCGATCGTCAGCAGCCAGATGGAGTACTCGCTGCTGCAGCGCGGCATCGAGCGCGAGGTCGTGCCGGCCGCCGAGGCGCTGGGCATCGGCCTGCTCCCGTGGTCGCCGCTGGGCCGCGGGCTGCTCACCGGCAAGTACCGGCACACCACCCCCAGCGACAGCCGCGGGGCCTCGGCGCAGTGGTCGGGCTTCGTCGACGGCCTGCGCTCCAAGGACGCCGACCGCGTGGTGGAGGCCGTCTGCACCGCCGCCCAGGGCCTGCACACGGTGCCGCTGGCCGTGGCGCTGGCCTGGCTGCGCGACCGGCCCGGCGTCGTCGCCCCCGTGGTCGGCGCGCGCACCGCCGCGCAGCTGCAGGTCAGCCTGGACGCCGAGGAGGTCAGCCTGCCCGCGGCGATCCGGTTCGCCCTGGACGAGGTGTCCTCGCCGCACACGAGCTACCCCGACCGCCGTCCCGGATGACCTCCCCGGACCCCGTCTTCGCCGCCTTCACCGCCGCCGGGCTCTGGCCCGGGCTGGGCAAGCGCGCGGCCGCCGAGCTGCCCGGCGCCGGCATCCAGCGCCCCGACGACGTCACCGCCGACAACCTGGTGAAGCTGCCCCGGGTGGGCCGGCAGCGCGCCGAGCGGCTGTTCTCCTCCTTCCTCTCGGCGGCCCCGGCCTACGAGGTCGTCGAGCTGCTGGTCGGCGCCGGCATCGCCGCCAAGCTGGCCGCCGGCGTGGGCGAGGTGCTGGGGCCCGACGCCGGCCGCCGGCTGCGCGACGACCCGTGGCGGTTGCTGCTGCTCAACCAGGTCTCCCTCGCCGACGCCGACCGGCTCGCCATCGCCGTCCTCAAGGGGGCCGACCGGCAGGACAGCCGGCGCGGCCGGGCACTGGTCGCGCTGACCCTGCGCACCGCCACCCGCGACGGCCACACCGTGCTGCCGATCGACCAGGTGCTCGCGGCGCTGCGCGCCGAGGGCATCGACGACGTCGCCGCCGCCGTGGTCGCGGCGATCGAGAGCGGCGACGTGCTCGAGCACGAACCGCCCTTCGACGACGAGTCCGACGACGAACCCGACCCGTCGCTGCGCACGCTCAGCCTGGCCCGCTACGGCATGGCCGAGGACGCCGTCGCCGAGGGCATCGCCCGGCTGGCCGCCACCGCCGAGCCGGTCGCGAGCCCCGGCTCGGTGAGGTCCGTGGCGAAGGGGCTGGACCCCGCCCAGAAGGACGCCGTGACCCAGGTGCTCGCCGCCGGGGTCTCGCTGCTGACCGGCGGCCCGGGCACCGGCAAGAGCCGCACGGTGGCCAGCGTCGTGAAGCTGCTGCAGACCCACGACGTCGAGGTGGCCCTCGCCGCCCCCACCGGGCGCGCGGCCAAGCGGCTGGAGGAGCTCACCGACCACCCGGCCACCACCGTGCACCGGCTGCTGGGCGCGCAGGGCATGACCGGCGGGTTCGCCCGCAACGAGGAGTGGCCGCTGGACGCCGACGTCGTGGTCGTCGACGAGGCCTCGATGCTCGACGTCGAGCTGACCGCGGCGCTGCTCGAGGCGTGCGGCGACGGCACCCACCTGCTGCTGGTCGGCGACCCGGCGCAGCTGCCCTCCATCGGCCCCGGCCACGTGCTGGGCGACCTGATCGACTCCGGGGTCGTGCCGGTCACCGAGCTGACCATCCTGCACAGGCAGGCCGCGGGCGGTGCCATCGCCAAGCTGGCCACCGGGGTGCGCGGCGGGGAGCTGGTGCAGGTGGAGTCGCCCGACCGCGAGGTGGTGATCGTGCCGGCGCAGGGCAGCGCCGAGGCCGCCCGCCGCGTGGTGCAGCTGGTCACCGACTCCATCCCCCGGGCGTTGTCGCTGGACCCCGCCACGGTGCAGGTGGTCACCCCGGTGCACCGCGGGCCGGCCGGCACGATCGAGCTGAACAAGGCGCTGAAGGCGCAGCTCAACCCCGGTGACGGCACGGTGTGGGGCTTCGACGTCGGCGACCGGGTCGTGGCCACCGCCAACCACCTCGACCTCGAGCCGGTCGGGTTCGCCAACGGCGAGGTCGGCGTGGTCACCGGCACCGGCGACGGCACGCTGTCGGTGGACTTCAGCTCGGGGCCGTGCACCGTGCCGACCTCCGCGCTGGGCGACCTCAAGCACGGCTGGGCGATCACCGTGCACCGCGCGCAGGGGTCGGAGTGGCCCGGGGTGGTCGTCGTCCTGCCCCCCGAGGCCGGCGGGATGCTGTCCCGACCGCTGGTCTACACCGCGCTGACCCGCGCGCAGCGGCACCTGTCGATCGTGCACGCCAGCGGCGCCGCTCTGGCGCGGGCGGTGCGCGAGGTCGACGTGAAGCCCCGGCGCACCCGCCTGGCCCAGCTCCTCCGCGACCACCTCGCCTGACGCCTCGGCCGCGCACCCGCCCATCCGGAGGGGGCAGTGGAAAACCGGGTGCGGCGCGCGCCTGGGTGCGGCAGCATCGACCACGTGCTGTGACACCTCGCCCCCGCCCACTCCCCCGGCGTCCCCGCGAGGTCCTCCCGTGCCCATCACCCTCTCCGCGCTCTCCTTCTCCTGGCCCGACGGCACCCCGGTGCTCGACGGGGTCACCGCGACGATCGGCCCCGGCCGCACCGGGCTGGTCGCCCCCAACGGCGCCGGCAAGTCCACGCTGCTGCGGCTGGTCGCCGGCGAGCTGACCCCCGACGCCGGCTCGGCCACCGTGGACGGCGTCCTCGGGTACCTGCCGCAGGACCTCCCGTTCATCGCCGACGCCACCGTCGCCGAGGTGCTCGGCGTCGCGCCCGTGCTCGCCGCCATCGCCGCGGTGGAGGCCGGCGACGTGGAGCTGCTCGACACCGTCGGCGACGACTGGGACGTCGAGGAGCGCGCCACCGCCGTCCTCGGACGCCTGGGGCTGGACGACGTCGCCCTGACCCGCCGGCTCGACACGCTCTCGGGCGGGCAGGTGGTGACCGTCGGGCTGGCCGGGCAGCTGCTCCGCCGGCCCGACGTCCTGCTGCTCGACGAGCCGACCAACAACCTGGACGGCGCGGCCCGGGCCCGGTTGTACGACGTGGTCGACGGCTTCCCGGGCACGCTGGTGGTGGCCAGCCACGACCGCGAGCTGCTGGAGCGGGTGGACCGCATCGCCGAGCTCGACGGCGGTGGGTTGCGCACGACCTCGGGCCCCTTCAGCGCCTGGGAGGCCGCGGTGGCCGCGGAGCAGGAGGCCGTGGCCCGGGAGGTGCAGACCGCCGAGCAGGCGCTGCGGCGGGAGAAGAAGGAGAAGCAGGAGGCCCGGGAGCGGGCCGAGCGGCGGGCGGGCAGTGCGGCGCGGCGGGCCCCGGACGCCGGGATCCCCACGATCCTGCTGGGGGCGCGGAAGCGGCGGGCGCAGGAGTCGGCCGGCCGCGCCGACGGCACGCACGGCGACCGGGTGGACCGCGCCCGCGAGCGGCTGGACCGCGCCGAGCAGGGGGTGCGGGCCGACCAGCGGATCGTGCTGGACCTGCCCGGTACCGAGGTGCCGGCGGGCCGGACGGTGGTCGAGGCGGTCGGCGTGCGGGTGCGCGAGCTGTTCGGCGTCGGGATCGACCTCGAGCTGCGCGGCCCCGAGCGGGTGGCGCTCACCGGGCCCAACGGCAGCGGCAAGTCCACGCTGCTGCGGGTGCTGGCCGGGGACCTCGAGCCCGACGCCGGCACGGTGCGCCGCACCGCGGGCCGGGTGGCCTACCTGTCGCAGCGGCTGGACCTGCTCGACCCGGCGACGACGGTCGCCGACGCCCTGGCCGCGGCGGCGCCCGAGCGGCCGGAGGCGGAGCGGCGGACGCTGCTGGCCCGGTTCCTGTTCCGCGGCGACCGCGCCGCGCTGCCGGTGGGCGCGCTGTCGGGCGGGGAGCGGTTGCGGGCCACGCTGGCCGCCACCCTGTTCGCCGAGCCGGCGCCGCAGCTGCTGCTGCTCGACGAGCCGACCAACAACCTGGACCTGGTGGGTGTCGCCCAGCTGACGTCGGCCCTCGAGGGCTACCGGGGGGCGCTGGTGGCCGTCAGCCACGACCACCGGTTCCTCGCCGCCCTGGCGCCGGACCGGTGGGTGGAGCTCAGCCCTGGCGGCAGCAGCGCCGGGCCGCGCACAGGAGGCGGTGCACCGCCGGACCCAGCTCGGCCTCCGAGCTGACCGGCGCGTCGAAGGGCACCCGGACGTCGCGGTGCCCGCGCTCGGACTCGATCCGCAGCCGGAACCCGCTGCGGTCCAGGCCGAGCGGCCGGACGACGTCGGCGTCGGCCAACCAGGCGCCGGGGATGCGTGAGCGGAGCAGGGCCAGCTCGCCGGGGTGGTCGGCGTCCAGGTGCTGCAAGGCAGCGGTCTCGACCCCGACCAGCGGGTCGGGCTCGGCGGCGGCGTAGTCCTCGGGGGTCAGCTCGACGGTGCTGCCGCCCTCGCCGAGCACGACCTCGGCGAGGTCCAGGCGGAGCAGGGTGGCGGTCGCGCCGACGTCGAGCAGCGCGCCGGCGGGCTGGACGTCGGCGAAGGCCAGGGCCACCTCGCGCTGGTCCTCCGCCCGCACCGGGGTGAGCCAGCCCGACAGCCACAGCTGGGCCCGGACCTGGTCGCGCAGCGGGACCGGGGCGTGGTCGGTGACCATCAGCAGCGCGGGCAGGTCGCCCTCGGGCGCGGTGCGGACGGCGGCGGCGAGCTCGCCGTCCTCGGCGACGACGAGGAACACCTGACCGGCCCGGGTGGTGGCGTGGGCGAGCACCCGCGACCCGGACACACCCGCGGCGCACACGGCGGCCGAGGGGCGGCAGGCCACGCTGCGGGCGCGCTCGGCGGCGGTGGGTCGGACGGCGGGCGGGGTGGTCGACGTCATCGTGGGTCCTCGTCTTCGGTGTGAGTAAGGTGAGGCTAACTTAAACGAGGAGGCCCCGTGAACACCCCCCGACCGAAGGTGCGTCTGTCCCGCGCCCTGGGCATGCCGCTGACGCCGAAGTGCGTGAAGTACTTCGAGCGCCGTCCGTACCCGCCGGGCGAGCACGGCCGCAAGCGGAAGGGCACCAGCGACTACAAGACCCGGTTGCTGGAGAAGCAGCGGCTGCGCGCGCAGTACGACGTCAGCGAGACCCAGCTGCGGCTGGCCTTCGACCGGGCCCGCAAGCAGGGCCGCAACACCGGTGCCAAGACCGGCGAGGCGCTGCTGCTGGACCTGGAGTCGCGGCTGGACGCCACCGTGCTGCGCGCCGGATTCGCCCGCACCATCTACCAGGCCCGGCAGAACATCACCCACCACCACGTCACGGTCAACGGCCGGCGGGTGGACCGGCCCAGCTACCGGGTCGAGCCCGGGGACGTCGTCGCGATCGCCGAGCGCAGCCGGCCCAAGCAGCCCTTCCAGGTCGCGGCCTCCGGTGCCCACGCCGAGGCGCCGAAGTACCTCGACGTCCGGCTGGCCGAGCTGACCTGCTTCGTCGTCCGCCGGCCGCAGCGCGCGGAGATCCCGGTGCAGTGCGAGGAGCAGCTGGTCGTGGAGCACTACTCCCGCTGACCAGGCTGACCCTCACGAGAGGGTCAGCCAACCGCCATCCCGCCGTCATGCACCGGCCAGGTGGGCGGGCGACCGTGCACGGGTGCGCATCGTGCTCGTCGCCAACCTGCACCACCCCACCTCCGGCGGACTGCGGACAGCGGTCGACCGGCTCGCGCTGGGCTACGAGCACCGGGGCCACGCGGTCGCGGTCGTCGTCCCCGGGTCCCGGACCGACGGCGACCCGGCCGACGTGGCCCCGGGCACCGTCACCCGGCTGACGCTCGCCGCGCCCCGGGTCCCGGGGACCGGCGGCTACCGGGTGATGGACCCGTGGCGGGTGCGGCGGCTGCTCGAGCAGCTCTCCCCCGAGCGGATCGAGGTGTCGGACCGGACGACGCTGCGCGGGCTGGGCCGGTGGGCAGCCGAGCGCGGCGTGCCCACCCTGGTGCTGGCCCACGAGCGGCTGGACCGGCTCCTCACCCAGTGGCTGCTGCCGCCGGCCGCCGCCCGCCGGGTGGCCGACGCGGCCAACCGGCGCACGGCCGCGGGCCACGACCTGGTGGTCTGCAGCACCGACTTCGCCGCCGAGGAGTTCGCCCGGCTGGGCCACCCGGTCGCCCAGGTGCCGCCGGGGGTCGACCTGCGCACCTTCGCCCCCGACCGGTTCGACACCCGGCTGCGGACCGAGCTGCTGGACCGCTCCGACGTCCTGCTGGTGCACTGCGGCCGGCTCTCGACCGAGAAGCACCCGCAGCGTTCGCTGGACACCCTCGTCGAGCTGCGGCGGCGCGGGGTGCGCGCGACGCTGGTCGTCGTCGGTGACGGACCGCTGGCCCCGAGGCTGCGGACCGCCACGGCGGGGCAGCCGGTGCGCTGGCTGGGCCACGTCGCCGACCGCGGCGAACTCGCCACCCTGCTGGCCAGTGCCGACGTCGCCCTCGCGCCCGGCCCGCACGAGACGTTCGGGCTGGCCGGGCTCGAGGCGCTGGCCTGCGGCACCCCGGTCGTGGCCTCGACGAGCTCGGCGCTGCGGGAACTGGTCACCGGTGGGCAGCACGGGGCCGCGGCCGCCGACGACGCGGGATCGTTCGCCGACGCCGTCGAGCAGGTGCTCGCCGTCCCGGTCGAGGTCCGCCGGCGGGCCGCCCGCGCCCGGGCGGCCGACTTCCCCTGGTCGACCGCGGTGGACCGGATGCTCGACCTGCTGCCCGCCGCGTGACCAGGGGTGGCCCGACATCCCTGACGGTGGCCGCACCGGGCACCGGCCGCCCACCGTGCAGGATGTCCGGCCACCCCGTTCTGCGCGGCCTGCGTCGATCCCGCACGGTGGAGCGATGCGCCGCACCGCCGCCGTCCTGCTGCCCTGCTCCCTCGCCGTCGCCCTCGTCCTGGCAGGGTGCTCCTCGGGTGACGCCGCCCCGGCCGCCGCGGAGCCGGCGAAGGCCGCCGAGCCGGCCGACTCCCCCGAGCTCACCACCGACCCGGCCGGGACGGTGGTCGACCTGGACCCCGATGCCGAGGGGATGGTCTTCGACCCGGTCACCGGCCTGCTCGCCGTCGCCGTGCGGGACCCGAACCGCCTGGTGCTGACCGACGTCGACGGCGTCACGCAGGCGGAGATCATGCTGCCCGGGCACGCGCGCCACCTGCAGCTGGCCGCACCCGGCGGACCCGTGCTGGTGCCGGCGGAGGACTCGAACACGCTGGTCCAGGTCGCGCTCCCCGGGGGCGAGGTGACCGAGACGGCGGTCGGCGACTACCCGCACGACGCCGCCCAGGTGGCCAGCGGGCAGATCCTGGTCGGCGACGAGAAGGGCGGCACGCTGTCGGTGGTCACCGACGGCGAGGTCACCCGGACCTTCGACAGCCAGACCCAGCCCGGCGGGGTGGCCACCGTGGGGGACGTCGCCGGGGTGGTGGACGTCGGGGCGTTCACGATCACCACCTACGACGTCGCGGCCGGCGAGCTGCAGACCGTGCTGGACGCCGGCGACGGACCCACCCACGTGGTCGCCGACGGCCGGGGCCGGTTCCTGGTCGCCGACACCCGGGGCGACGCGCTGCTGGTCTACGGCTCGGACCCGCTCGAGCTGCAGTCGACCTACGAGCTCGACGGCAACCCGTACGGCCTGGCCTACGACAGCACCGACCAGGTGGTCTGGGTGACGCTCACCGCCACCAACGAGGTCGTCGGGCTCTCCACCGCCGGCGACGAACTCACCGAGGTTGCCCGGTTCCCGACCGTGCGCCAGCCCAACACCGTCGCCGTCGACCCGACCACCGGGCGGGTGTTCGTGGGCAGCCGGGAGACCGGGCAGCTGCAGCTGGTCGACGCCCGCACCTGACCGCGAGGTGACCGGTGGGCGAACGGCTGGCACCATCGGTCGGGTGTCGATCACCGGTGAGTGGGAGTACGCCCCGCTGCGGATCCCGTCCGGCACGGGCCGGTCCGCGGCGGCGCAGATGATGAGCCTGCAGTCCGACGTCGGCGGCTGGGAGCTCGACCGGCTCCAGCTGTTCGCCGACGGCACCCGCCGCGTGATGATGCGCCGCCGGGCGCGCCTCAGCTACCTACCACGCCCGGCGGTGTGACGGCCCTTACGGGGTGAGGATGACCTTGCCGACGGTGCCGCGGTCGCCGAGGGCGGCCAGGGCGGTCTTCGCCTGGTCCAGCGGCAGGGTCTGGCCGATGACCGGGTCGATCTTGCCCTCGGCGAACAGCGCGCACAGGGCGTCGTGCACGTCGGCGATGCGGCCGGGGTCCTTGGACCGGTACAGCCCCCAGTGCAGGCCCAGCACCGAGTAGTTCTTCACCAGCAGGTGGTTGGCCTTCGCGGCCGGGATCCGCCCCGAGGTGAACCCGACGACGACGATCCGGCCCTCGAACGCGATGCACTTGGTCGAGCCGTCGAACACGTCGCCGCCGACCGGGTCGTAGACGACGTCCGCGCCGTGGCCGCCGGTGATCTCCTTGACCCGGGCGACGAAGTCCTCGGCGGTGTAGTCGATCACGTGGTCGGCACCGAGCTCGGCGCAGATCGCGGTCTTGCGGGCCCCGCCGGCGGTGGCGATGACCGTCGCCCCCGCGGCCTTGCCCAGCTGGATGGCCGCCGTCCCCACGCCGCCCGCGCCGGCGTGCACGAGCAGCCACTCCCCGGCCTGCAGGGCGGCGCGACGGTGCAGGCCGACGTAGCCGGTCTGGTAGGTGATGTAGAGCGCCGCGGCCTGCTCGTCGCTCATGCCGTCGGGCACGGGCCAGGCGAACGCCTCGTCCATCAGGGCGTACTCGGCCAGCGCACCGGGCCCCCCGGACGGCGAGCCGAGCACCCGGCGCCCGTCGGGCAGCTGCCCGCACAGCTCCAGGCCGGGGGTGAACGGCAGCGGGGGCTTCTCCTGGTAGGTGCCCTGCGCCATGAGGATGTCGGGGAAGTTCAACGCCGCGGCGAGCACCTTGACCTTCACCTGGCCGGGGCCGGGTTCGGGCTCGGGGACCTCGTCGAGGGTGAGCACGTCTGCGGGGTCGCCGAGGGAGTGGACACGCCATGCACGCATGACCCCGACCTTGCCAGACGCGGTCACAGCGGGCCCATCAGCTGGGTGGGGATGCGGGCGGACTCCCCCGCGGCGGTCTTCGCGGCGGGCACGCCCTTGAACCGGTAGGGCACCGCGCCCACCCCCGGCTGGACGACGTAGGCCGCGCCCGGGTCGGCCGACGTCCAGGCCTGGTGCATCGCGGCGGCGACCTCGTCGGCGGTGAGCACGGGGAAGTCGGCGGCGGCGAAGTGCTCGCGCAGCGGGTCGATGATCGCGGTGTCGGCGAAGCCGGGGCAGATCGCCGAGATCGTGGTGCCCTCGGCGTGCAGCACCGGGGCGATCGAGCGGACGAAGGCGACCGCGCCGGCCTTCGCCACGGAGTAGGCCTGGTCGGTCGGCATCGGCGACAACCCGGCCAGCGACGCGGTGACCACGACCGATCCGCCACCGGCCCGGCGCAGGGCCGGCCGGGCGGCGTCCGTGCCGTAGACCACGCCGTGCAGGTCGATGCCGACCACCCGCAGGTACTCCTCGACGTCCAGGGCGTCGGTGGTGCCCGACCCGGCGATGCCGGCGTTGAGGAAGGCGGCGTCCAGCCGGCCGTGCTCGGCCTCGACGGCCGCGACCACGGCCTGGTTGGCGGCGTGGTCGGTCACGTCGAGGACGGCGAACCCCACCCCCAGCTCCTCGGCCACCGACCTGTTGCGGGGCGAGTCCAGGTCGGCCAGGACCACCCGGACGTCGGCGTCGCGCAGCCGGGCGGCCAGCGCCCGGCCGAAGCCACCGCTCCCGCCGGTGATCAGTGCGACGGAGCCGGGCCGGGGAGTCTGCGCGCTCATGCCCGGCATCGAAGCACGACGTGGCGACGGTCACCCGTAGGGGTGGGCGGACTGCATGCGGAGGCGGCGGGGGCCGATGGGTAGTCGTGACCACTGCACGCATCCCGGGAACCGCGGTCGGCCCAGCAGACCTGGCGCGCACCACGGCCTTCGCGCTGCTCTTCGCCGTCGCCGCGGTGATCGGCCGGCTCACCGTCGTCGACGGGACCGGCGTGAACCTCGTCTGGCCGGCCGCCGGCGTCGGCGCCCTGTGGCTGCTGCTGCAGCACGGCCGCCGCACCTTCGCGCTGGACTGCGCCCTGCTGGCCGCCGTCGTGCTGCTCACCGACCTGCTCACCGGTGCCGAGCCGCTCGTCGCCGCATCGCTCGCCGCCGTGAACCTGGGCCAGGCGGGGCTGTTCGTCCTGCTCTACCGACGGCTGTCGGCCTCCGCGGCGAGGACCTGCCCGCTGCTGCTGGACATGCGTGACCTGACCGGCCTGCTGCTGGCCACCGGCTTGGCCACCACCGCCGGCGCGGTGGCCGGCACCCTCGCGCTGGCCCTGGGCGACGCCAGCTGGTCCGCGCTGGGCCTCGTCGTGTGGCAGACCCGGAACGGTGCCGCCGTCCTCGTGGTCGTAGCACTCGGACTCCGGGCACGGCAGCTCCTGGTCGGCCGACGCGGGGCGCCGGTCGAGGGGATGCTGCCCTTCGACGTGCCACGCGGGTGGCGGGCGTGCGAGCTGGGCCTCGCGGTCGTGGCGTCGGTGCTCGGCAACGTGGCGGTCTTCCACTGGATGCCGGACTACCCGATCGCCTTCCCGCTCTTCGCGCTCACCGCGTGGGTCGCGCTGCGCTTCGACACCGGGCTGACCGCGTTGCGCACCACCTCGGTCAGCGTGGTGGCGGTCGTCTACACGCTGCAGGGCGAGGGGCCCTTCGCCGCCGTGGACGACGTCCTGGTCCGGGCCGGCATCGTGCAGGCCTACGTCGCCCTCGGCGCGGCACTGGGCTTGGCGCTGGCGCTGAACCGCGACGAGCGACTGGTGCTGGTGGACCGGCTCCGCGATGCCGCCGAGTACTCGCAGGAACGGCACCGCCAGGTCGAGGTGCTGGCCCGCGCGTCGCGCATGGTGCTCATGGCCGAGGACCCCCGGGCGGCGGTCTGCGCCGCGGTGCGCGAGGCCGTCGGCGCCGACGGGGCCTATCTGATCGAGCCCGACGGCGAGGGGCACCTGGTGTCCACCGCCGTGGACGGGCTGGATCTGCCGCCGCTGGCCTTCAGCACCGACCCGGCCTCGTCGATGACCGCCCGGATCTTCCGTGACGGAGAGCCCTGCTTCGCCAGCGACGTCGCCGTCGAACCCGGGGTCAGCTCGGCCGTCGTCGAGCACCTCGACATCGCGTCGGCAGCGTGGCAGCCCGCGATCCTGGGCGAGGACAGGGTCGTGGCCCTCATCGGCATCATGTGGCGCCAGCCGGTCGACGTCTTCTGCGCCACCACCCGCGGCGTCCTGGCCGTGCTCGGCAACGAGGCGGCCCGCGCCATCGAGCGCGGCAACCACCTCGACGAGCTCGCCCGGGCCGCCGCCCGCGACCAGCTCACCGGCCTGGCCAACCGCCGGCGGTGGGACGAGATGTCCGGGGTCGAGGTGTCCCGGGCCCAGCGCAACCGGCTGCCGCTGACCCTGCTGCTGCTCGACCTCGACCACTTCAAGGCCTACAACGACACGTTCGGCCACGCCGCGGGCGACGTCCTGCTCCGCGAGTTCGCCGAGGCCGCCACCGGCTGCCTGCGGGACGGCGACCTGATCGCGCGCTGGGGCGGCGAGGAGTTCGTCGTCGCCCTGCCCGACTGCTCCGACGAGGAGGCCCGGACGGTGGCCGAGCGGATCATCGCGGCCGTCCCGTTCGGGCAGACCGCGACGGTCGGCATCGCGCAGTGGTGCCGCGGTGAGTCCGCGGCGGACACCCTCGCCCGCGCCGACGCCGCGCTGTACGCGGGCAAGGACGCCGGCCGGGCCCGCGCGGTGCTGGCGCCTCAGCCGGGCGTCGTCGTCGGCTGACCGCCCCCGGCCCGGACGGCGGCCACGAACGCCGCCGTCGTCGGTTCGTCGTCGACCACGGTGAACCGCAGGGTGTTGCCGTCGACCCAGGCCGACAGCTCGCGCCGGGTACCGGTCAGCCGCCGGACGGTCCGGACGTCGACCCCGGTGACCTTCGTCAGCGGGACGCTGGCCAGGGTGGGCTGGCCGAACAGCTGGGCGTGCGCCAGCCACAGCCGCCTGCCGCCCACCCCCAGCGCCTGCGCCGACCCGCGAGTGGGCACCCGGCCCTGGGTGACCCGCAGGACCGTGACCGGGACGAACCCGTCGGTGGTCAGCTGGCCGACGAGGAAGGCGGCGAGCGGGTCCACTAGCTGGCCTTCAGGAACCGATCGAGCACGCGGATGCCGAACTGCAGGCTCTCGACCGGCACGCGCTCGTCGATGCCGTGGAACAGGCCGGCGAAGTCCAGGTCGGCCGGCAGCCGCAGCGGGGAGAACCCGAAGCAGCGCATGCCCAGGGTCTCGAAGCTCTTGGCGTCGGTGCCGCCGCTCATCGTGAACGGCACCGGGCGGGCGCCGTCGTCCTCCGCCTTCAGGGCGGCGACCATCTGCTCGATCAGCGGACCGTCGAACGTGGTCTCCACGGCCTGGTCGTGGTGGATGTAGTCGCGGGTGACGCCCTCGCCCAGCAGCTCGTCGATCTGGGCCTCGAACGCCTCCTCCTGGCCGTACAGGAATCGGCCGTCGATGGTGGCGCTGGCGGTGCCGGGGATGACGTTGGCCTTGTAGCCGGCGTCCACCATCGTGGGGTTGACCGTGTTGCGGAGCGCGGCGCCGATCATGCGGCTGATCGAGCCCAGGCGGGACAGCGCCTCGTCGGGTGAGTCGGGGTCGATCTCGATGCCGTAGGCGTCGGAGACCTCCTCGATGAACTGCTTCATCGGCGGGGTCAGCACGGTGGGCAGCCGGGTCGAGCCGATGCGGGCCACGGCGGCCGACAGCCGGGTGACGGCGTTGTCGTCGTGCACGAACGAGCCGTGCCCGGGACGCCCGGCGGCGGTGAGCCGCATCCAGGCCAGCCCCTTCTCGGCGGTCTGGATCAGGTAGAGCCGCAGGTCGTCGCGGACGGTGAGGCTGAACCCGCCCACCTCGCTGATCGCCTCGGAGACGTTCTCGAACAGGTCGGCGTGGTGGTCGACCAGGTAGTGCGCGCCGTACTTGCCGCCGGCCTCCTCGTCGGCGACGAACGCCAGCACGATGTCCCGCGGGGGGACGACGCCGGTGCGGGCCCAGTCGCGCACGAGCGCGAGGGTCATGCAGTCCATGTCCTTCATGTCGACCGCGCCGCGGCCCCAGACGTAGCCGTCGCGCTGCTCGCCCGAGAACGGGTCGACGGTCCACTCGCTCGCGTCGGCGGGGACGACGTCGAGGTGCCCGTGGACCAGCAGACCCGGCCGCTCGCGGTCGGCGCCGGGGATGCGGGCGACGAGGCTGGCGCGGCCCTTCTCGGACTCGTGGATGACCGAGTCGATGCCGACCTCGTCGAGCTTGCCGGCCACCCACTCGGCGGCCTGCCGCTCGCCCTTGCTCGTGGTGGTGTCGCCGGTGTTGGTCGAGTCGATGCGGATCAGCTCGCTCAGCAGGTCGGCGACCTCGGCCTGGGCGCGGGCGAGCGGTTCGGGTGCAGTCGTCTCGGCCATGCGCCCGATCCTCCCACCGGGCAAGCATCCCGGCCGACTCGCGCAGCTCCTGGGGGGTGCCTGGACGGCGATCGGGGTCCCGTATGCTTCCCCGTGGCCGCGCCGCAGTGCGCTGGTCCACCTGTCCGGGTGGCGGAATGGCAGACGCGCTAGCTTGAGGTGCTAGTGCCCTTTATCGGGCGTGGGGGTTCAAGTCCCCCCTCGGACACTCCTCAGTGGGAACTGACCCACCCTTTCCAGCCAGATGGGCCCACGCCCCGATCTGATGACCGTGTTCCGGGCTCCGCCCGGAACACGGTGCCGGAGCCCTCGTTGCACGGCATTCATCCCGGCGTACTCGATCCCTCCCCAGCGGGTCGGGGCCCCCAATCGGCTTCCCCGCCTCCGCGTCGCGACGCCGCAGCGACGGCGTCGGCCGATCAGGCGGCGCTGCAGAAACTTCTCGCGGCGAATGCACAACGTCGGAGCCCCGGCACGGGTCCGTCCATGCCCAACGCAGCTCCGCCCCTGACCTCCCCGGCCCGCCGACGCACTGCCCCTGTCGCCCCGCGCAGCGCTGCGGTCTCGTCCCGGGCGACCGGCTCGGCCGCTGCACCTGCTGGCTTGCCGGCGTCCTGGGCCGGGCTGGGTGCGCTGCTGGGCGGTGCCTCCGAGCGGCTGCCCGGCGACGCGCTGACCATCACCACCGCCGCCACCACCGCGACTGAGACCGGACGTCCCGGTGTGGATTTCTCCGGCATGTGGGCGCTCCCGGCGGCGCAGGCACCGTTGCGTAGCCAGGTGCTCATCCGGGCCCTGGACAGCAAGGGTCGCCTGCAGCTGCCGGTGGAGCCCGACCAGGCGGGCCGGCTGCCGGTCGAGCGTGACGGCGCCGTGGTGACCGTCTTCCTGCCCGGGTCGACTGGTTCCCCGCGGCACGGGTTCTCCGCCGCTCCGCAGCCGATGGATGCCCGCGGCCGGCTCACCCTGACCGCCGCGCTGCGGCGGGAGGTCGGCATCGGCGACGGTGCCGACGTCCTCGCCCAGCTGGATCTGGAGGCCCGCACGGTGACGGTCGTGGCCGCCGGGCACATGGACTCCCCAATCAAGGCAGCCATCGCCGGTCTGCGCCGCACGACTCATGCCGCGACCGGTGCCACCGATCTGACCGACGCCGCACCGCGCAGCGAGGCATCCACCGACGAAACGACCGCCGCGACCGCGAGCGCGAGGACGCCCTCGCCGCGACTGCACATCGTCGGCTGACCCGCACGGTCCCCCGAGCCGGCCACCGCCGGCCCCACCTCTCGTACTGGAGTTCCTCGTGTCTGTTCCTGCCCCCAGCCCGGCCCCCGACCCGCGGGAAGCCATGCGGGCCACCCTGCTCGCCCAGGGGTTCAGCGCCGCCGACATCGACGGGATGCTCGGCGCACCCCGCCAGGCCGTCAACACCATCCGCACCGCTGTTGCCGACGCCACGGCCGCCATGCGCCGCGAGCTGCCCGCCAGCCTGAAGACGTGGGGCCCCTACCTGCAGGTGCTCGTCGACGGACTGCCCGACCTGTGCCCCTGCCCGTGCACCACCTGCTCCACCGGCGCCTGCCCCTGCGCGGCCGGTCAGCACGCAGACACCTGCACCGTGCCCGACGACCACCGCGACCTCGCCTGCTCCGACCGCTACCGAGGAGCCGCAGACCTTGACGTCACCGCCGTCACCCGCCAGACCATCGCCGAGGGAGCCTGGTGGCTGCAGCGCCGAGGACTCAAGCGCACCGTGGCCCGCAACGCCGCCCGCCTGGCCACCGGACGGCAGCTGCTGCACGCCGACGGCCGCGGCGCGCACGAGCAGTTCATCCAAGCCTGCCGGTGGATGTTCACCTGGCTGGTCGATGAGAACCGCACCTCGGCCAACCCGGCGCTGAAGGTCAAGCTCCTCCCCCGCCAGGAAGCCGCCGCCCGGTCCCTGAGCACCGAGGAGTTCATGGAGGTCTACGACGTGGCGGTCAGCACCGGTCAGGACGCGATCCTCGACGGGCTCATCCTGCGGCACCTGGTGATCCAGGGTGTCCGCCGCGGCGCGCTGCTCGGTCTGACATGTGGAGGCTTGGAGGTGGAGAGCCGCCAGATCGGCTACTGGGACCAGAAGAAGAAGACCTGGCGCAAGCGGCCGACAACCTCCACCCACATGGCCGACCTGCTCGGCCACGCCGTCGCCCGCGGTCCACGGGTCGCCGCCCCTGCCGGCGCGACCGAGGTCGAACGCCGCCACGGGATCCCGAACCTGACCGACGCCGACCCGGTGTTCTACGGCCGGCCCGAGGACACCTTCGACGCCGAGGGCAACTTCGTGTCCCGCACGGTGCACCCGATCACCCGCAAGCGCATCGAGAGGCTGTTCACCCGGGTCCGCCGACACCTGCCCTGGACCGAACGCGTCGAACTCCGCCCCCACGACATCCGGCACACCTCGGCCCGCATCATCTATCGCGCCGCTGACCAGCAGATGGCCAAGCTGCACCTGGCCCACGACGGCGGCAGCACCACCGATCACTATCTCAAGGAGCGGCTGGACGAGCTGGCCAAGCTCAAGGAACAGCTGTTCGAGCCCGGCGCCGGGCCGGACGAGGCGGCTAGGTAGGTCGCTTCACCGTCGTTCCGCCCGCGACGGTCGGGGTTCTAGCGCTCCTCGCCACCGGGGCCGGCCTGGCTGCATGCGGCCAGGCCGGCTCCTTTTCCCGTTCGGCAACGACCTGCGGCTGACGCTGAGCAGTTGCAGGTGATCGGCACGAAAGTCGCGCGCTACAGGGAAATGACGCCGCGACAAGGGTGACCAGGCGCCACGGATTGCGCCGCGCCACACCGTGCTGCCGCCGAGCTTTGCACGTGCCAAACGGCCGGACGCGCCGCCCAGAATGATGCGGTGAACTTCGACCTGAAGCGCCCAGACCACATCGGCGACGAGGCGTGGAAGGCCATCGACTATTACCGCGGTCGACTCCAGTTCGCCGCCACGGCCGATGACCGGCCCGGCGCGGTGGGGGCGACGAAGGAGCTTGTCGAGTCCATCGCGAGGGTCGTGTGCGACGCGACCGGGTCCTCGGTGGAGGACGAGGCCGGCGTGCCGAAGTTGGTGGGCTCGGCCCAGGCGGCTCTGCAGCGCGCCGCGGGAAAGGATGTGAGCGGCCACCGCGCCATTCGAGACATCGCCAGCAGCGCGCAGAAGATGGTGATCTCGGTGGCCGAGGTGCGTAACGACGTCGGGGTCGGGCACGGCCGCGCGCAGGTAGCCGACATCGACGACGAGATGGTCGAAGTCGTCCTCGCCGCCACGATGCTGTGGTGTCGCTGGGCGCTGCGACGGCTGGGTCACGTCCTGGCCCGCTACCCCGACTTCCTCCTGGACTCGCTCACCGACGGGACCTCGCGGGTCAAGCTGCAGAAGTACTTCGACGATGTCCTTCTGCCCGGCCAGCCAGAGGATGTGCAGCAGGCCATCGGCGTCGCGTTCGGCCGGCAGGCGGCAGGCGGGTATGGCAACGCCAGGTTGGTGGGGGTGGCGCCGGCGGCCGAGAGCGCGTCCCTGGACGTCTTCACCGCTGACTACCGCCTCGGGGTGGCCCGCGGGATGCTGCTGACCTACGGCGGCCAGATCGGGCTCATCGACTCCTACGTCCCCCTGGTCCTCGGCGTGCTGGAGCCGGTGCCGGCCCGAGGGACTCGCAACATGCTGACCGAGCTGACCGGCACCGCCCGTGATGCGACCTGGATCCCGCACTGGCGACGCCAGGCGTACGACTCGGCCGCCACGGTGGAGGCCCTGCGCGCCGGTGCGCAGAGACTCCCCGAGCAAGCGCGGCCTGCGCTGCTGGAGTTGGCAGCGGCCTACGAAGCGGCCGACGGGCCCCGAACCTGACCTCGGCTCGCCGTGCTGGAGGGGCGGGTGTGGCCGCAGCCGTGCCCCGGTCGCGGTGGCCGAGGCGTCCCCGTGGATGCCACCCTGGCGTCGAGGGAGGTGCCGGCTGTGCAAGAGATCTTCGTGGACTACTCGTCGGTCGGGCGCGCCCGCCGGTTCTCCACCCGGGTGAAGGCCACGATCCGCCGCGAGTTGCACCCCGGGGACACCGTCATGGTGTCAGGCGACGGCGTGGTCCCGGCCCGAGCGCTCATGCTGACGGTCAGTGCGGCCAACCCCGAGGTCGAACTCGAACTCCTCGACTCCTAACCCTCCTGCGCCACCGCCTACTGGTCCTGTAGCCCGCCACGAGGGCCGCGGCGCGGCTTCGAGAGCGCCAGGCTGCCGCTACCGGTCGAGGACAGCCGCGGCGCGGTCCCCGCGCAACTCAGAGCTCTGCCGAACCGTCGGACCGCTGATCGCGTACCGGGCCCGCCGCCAGCCGAACTAACGATTCAGAGCCCCGGCGCCCGGAGATGATTGCCGATCCCGGTACATCGCGGACAGATCTGCCCATGACCACAACCCCGAGCCACCGTCCTGAACGACCCGCGCTGGGCACCCTTGTCCAGCTCCGAGACATCGACCCCGGGCACGCCGCTCGCATACGTCCGAGGGGAGCTCGGGAGCTGGAATGGTGCGAGTGCACCCATCGCGAGCTTGGATGGCCCGTCTTCGTCCGAGCTGATGGCAGGTGCGTGCGCTTGCCGCCGAGCACCAACCTGGAGGACTGGGTCCGGATGTTGCCGGTCAAGCCCTCAGCGGCACGGGCAGATCGTCAGCGCGCCTGTACCGCGCTGGATGCGAACTTCCCGGGGTGCTCCTTCCATGTGACGTCGGCGCAGGGGGGCATCGAGATCTACTGGACCGATGGGCCACCGGAAAGGGCCGTAGCCGTCATGCTCGTCGAGGAGCACATCACGACGCTCTGGCTCCAACGCACGGTGTCATCGAAGCTTCGCGCGGTTCAAGTCGTCCAGTTGGTTCTGCACGGCGACTGGACCGGGGATGTCAGAGACCTCTGGCACATGCCTGATGTAGACGACCTGTCGGAGGATGTTCGTCGACTCGGCGCACAGTTGGCCGCCTTTGCAGGACAGGACTCGTCGCACGGCTTGTACGAGACCATGCAACGGATAGGAATCGGCGCTCTGGCAGACACCTGCGGGTTGCCGCACCTGGCGCCCTACGGCACCTGCGCTCGGTGTCCGGGGCCGGCGGCCTTCAGCGCAAGGGTCCTCACGAGGTCCACGACCGACAAGGTCTGTCGACGGTGCTTGCCCAGGTACATCGGCAGCGAAAGGGAGGTCGTCCCTCTGGGTCACTGATGCAGCCCCGCCGCGAAGCACCCGGCTCACGACCGCCAGTGCTCTCGGCACACGCCCGGTATCGGGCGCGGAGCTGACTTCACGAACAGGCCAACAGATGAGTGCAGCCCGGGCTTGGACCCGCACGGTGGCTCGAGCCCAGACGACCGCCTCGGAACAGGACGACCATGGAACTCAGCGAGTGCACCCCGGATTTCCTCTTTGGCCTCAAGCGGCAACTCACCCGCGACGAGAAGGACGGGATCCTGCTCGTCACCGACGACGAAGAGGACTTCTACTACACCACCGAGCTCGCACCCGGATGGCACCTCTACATCGAGCTGCACACCGAGCCGAGGCATGCGCTTTCCGTCGGCGTCTTGCGTCGTCCCCGTGACTTCATCCGGGACCACATCCACGCCGATTTCAGCTCCTACCGCATCCACCGCGGCGTCGGCCGGTTCGGATTGGAACCAGACGCGGAAGGGTTCCCGGAGGAGCTGACCGAGGAGGAAGAGGTGGCTTTCCGCAACAGGCAGGTGGAGTACTGGGACGAGGACTCGGCCTTGCACGACCAAGTGCGCCAGCAAACGCCTTCCGCCGTCCTCTGATGGCTTCAGCGGTGGCCCGCATCCCGTTCCTGCGCCAGCAGGAACGGGATGCGCTCGCGCTACCTACGGGGGCAACGATGACTGGCCGACTTGGGCAGCCCTGCCCGTCCGTGTACCGGCGAACAATGGCTGGTGAACCGACCGCCGTGGTGTGGTCCCCGCCCTCCGCGGGCGGGCTCACATCGGTGCTGCACGTTCGAAGTGGGCATCAAAACCGACAGCTGCGAGTACGAGATGTGCCGTGTGCCTCGTCCAATGGACAACGATGATCCGCCACGATTGACCGGTGCACGCATCGAACGACCCCGGCGACCTTGTTGCCGGAAGCTGGCTCGACGGTTGGCTCGTCGCCGTCCGCGGCGTACGTCAGAACCTCACATCGCGCGCCGGCCAGACCCAGCGGTCAGGCGATGCGAGCTGGGTCGAGACCGTCATCCTCGAACTGGACGATGAGATGGAGGACCAGATCAAGGCGATGACGTCGCATCCGGAGACCGCGTTCGGTGACAGTTCGCCGGCGTTGTGGCGAGCCGGCCGCCGAGAGGGCTTGTCCAGTGCCCTGCAAGTGTTCCGGCGCCGCTTGGAGGAGAGCCAGCGCGGGGACGAGCCCCTGGACGACCAGCTGACGGTTGATCTTCTGCACCGGCTGGTGGCGGAGATGACGGCGGCCGTCATGCAAGCCGATCAACCGTCCCTGTTCTGATCGCTCGTGAGCGCCCAATCTCCAAGCGCCTGGGCCGTGGCCAACAGGTGATGACGGCACCTGGTGCCGACCCTCGATCCACCTGAACAGCTGGGTCAAGCCCACGGCGCTGGAGGCCCAGGCCCTGGAGCGAGTGGCCAGGTTCGTCGTCGACCAGGCCCGCCCGCTCCGTTATGGGCGAGTCAGCGACTGCAGGGCCTGGTCACAGGGTGTCCTCGACCGGCCGAGTCCGGGGGAACGGGTTCTTCAACCGGGGCCAGCGCACCTCCCGACTGCGGAGCTCTTCGGCGCCCTGCTGTAGCAGGCCGTCCATGGTCACGATGGCCTCCCACAACGGTGCCCGGCTGGGGTGGTAGGGGTCAGCGATGACCTCGTACTGGAAGAGGAGGGCGTCCCTCGCTACCGCGATGCCCTCGAGCATCCCGGCGAAGTGCTGCCACTCCCCGTACGACGTCGACTTCTTGCGCTGACTGACTGTTTGCTTCTTCTCGGTCACGGAGCAAGCGTGCGACGCACCTCGGACGATGATCAGTGGAACGATCATGCTGTTCGTGTCCACCGTCGGGGTTCAGAAGGCGGTCGGCGGGCTCCATTCCGGGTGTCGCTTCCGGTGTCGTTCTGGCGTGCCCTAGCTGGTGTGGGCGCGAGGTAGGTCCCTGCGGGCGTCAGCAACCCGCTCCGATTGCTACCTACGATCCGTTCATGAGCGACCCCTCCGAGGACGAGAACCCGCTCGGGCCCGTGCCGGCTGCGACGCAGCCCTCGCCACAGGTGGTCATCGACTTGCCCTTGGACATCCAGTCCTCCTCCGAGAGGGGCCTGCCGTGGGCGTTCGCGGACGAAGCGCTCGACCGGGGACGGCTGCGGCCAGGTGCATACCTGGTGGCCGGCGATGCGTCGGAACCAGTGCTCGTTCGCGTGGTGGAGGTCGACGCCGACGACCGGGTCCACGTCTGGCCGGTAGGCCGAGGACCGTTCATCCCCGCCGATCTGAACCTTGAATCCGACGAGCCCGGGGTCGTGTGGGCAAGCGTTCCACCAACCGGTGCGCCGGCGGTCGGCGCTCTGGTGCTGGCCGGGACGGCGGTGGCTTGGGCATGGACGCGAGTCCAGGCCGTCCGCGAGGGCCTGCTGTTGCTGGAGCTGGTGAACACATCGACGGCCGAGAACGGTTTCGTGGACATCACGAGCGCCGAGGTAGTGGATGGGTATGTGGTGCGGCTGTGGTGGGCCGACGGCGCAATCGGCGAGGTTGATGTCGAGCCCTACCTGACCGGCGCGGCCGGTACCCCTATTCGCGACCCGTCGGTGTTCGCCCAGCTGACCGTCGACCCCGACGCCGGCACCGTCGTATGGCCGGGCGGCTTCGACATCTCCCCGGCACTGCTGCGCCGCGCCGCTACCTTGACCGCAGAACAGGGACGCCAGGCTTGAAGGTTTGTGATGTGCGGGCGACGAACCCTGCGCCGGGAAGGCGCTGAGCTCGATCATCGCGTCCCAATCGGTCACGGTGCCCTCATCGGCTCAGCCCACTCCGTACGCGCTGCATAGCGACCCGCGTCCTCGCCATGGAGGCTCCGCTGCCACATCGAGCCTGCAAGGAACCCCTGAGCAGTATCCGGTCGATAGGGTTTCGCTTGTGCCACCCGCTGCCTCCCACGACGCCGAGCCGCATGGCTACTGGCAGTGGCGTGACGCCCTTCTGCGGCACCCGGACGGCCGCGCGGTTGGCGGTGAGGCGTGCGTGAAATGCACGAGCCCCGTACCGGCCAACGCTCACTGGACGCACCGCGATCGCCACGTCTGCGGGCAGAGATGCAACAGCAACCTGGGTCGGCAGCTCAATCGGCTGATCAAGAAGGGTGGCGACCTCGCCATTCCCCGCCCGGCGCCGATGCCAGATCCGCGGACGGACCCTGCGCCGCGCGTGTTCCGAACGCTCTCGGTGCCGGCGGCCAGCGGACTCCGGTACGACTTCGATGGGTCCACTCCTCGACCCGGCGATGCCGTGGAACGCGACGGCGAGGTCACGGTCTACGGCTGGATCCGAGTTGACGAGCTACCGCGGGTACCTGAGTACGCGCCCCACGGGTTCTTCGTCGCCGAGCACAGCTCCGGCCACCACCTACTGCAGGCAGCTACCCGTGACGGCCGACCCGAGCGCATGCTCCTGGGCGAGTTCGACCCAACCGGGGGTCAGCGACACGGTCCGTTCGAGGTGCAGGGCCGGGTCCTGGAGTGGGTGACGGAGTTCATCAGCGACGTCACACCGGACGGTCGGGAGTTCACCTGGGAGGCGCCGGTGTGCGTCGCGTTGCCTCCAAGCACCCCCGAGTCCTCTGGACCGTGGCCCGGACCGCACTGGCCGACAAGCGACGGCGCGTGTCGTCTGCGACTGCACGGCACTCCCGCCGAGTCCGCCTGCAGGAGGCGACGGTCGAACGGTTCGACCCAGTCGAGGTCTTCGAGCGGGACGGGTGGCTCTGCCGACTGTGCGATCGGAACGTCGATCGCGAACTGCGCTGGCCGGATCCCGCCTCGGCGAGCCTCGACCACGTCGTTCCGCTGGTCGCCGGAGGCACCCACAGCCGGGCGAACACGCAGCTGGCGCACTGGCTCTGCAACGTACGGAAGGGTGCCAGGACCGACAGTCCGGTCTAGCTCACTTGCCAGGAATGCCCTTGCCGCACTCCAAGCCTCGATTGCCCTCGGCGATGGCGGCGCGCACCCCGGCCGCTGCACGTGGACCGCTGCCCGCGGTAGCGGGCAGCGGCGAGAACCGAAAAGCGAGCCGTACTTGGTGTCCGAACCAGCATGAAGTCACTACGCTTCCGCCATGCCCCGTGCGGACTCCACTTACCGGGCAATGCTGCGCTGGCGTGCATTCGACACTCATGGCGTCATCACGACCGCAGACGCCTCTGCGCTGGGCGTCCCTCCAGTGGCTCTCCGCCAGTTGGCCGGTCGAGGAGCGTTGTCTCGGTCGGGTTACGGCGTGTACCGCATGTTGGAGGTGCCCCCCACTCCCATGTCGGAATACGCCGAGGCTGTCGCCCTGGTCGGCACGGGCGCAGTCATCGCCGATGAGTCCGTGCTGGCCATCCACGACTTGGCCCTGGTCAACCCGCGACAGATCAGGGTCGTCCATGCCGGCCGCAGTCGAGCCGCCCTTCCACCGACCGTCTTGGTCGAGCGTCGGCGGCTGGCGCCCGAGGAGGTGACAACGGTGGAAGGCATACCGACCATGACGGTTGCGGCCGCCCTGGTGGCGGCCCGCGGACGGGTCCTGCCTTCGCGGCTGGCAGCGGCGGTCGACGATGCCTTGTCTCGTGGTCTCCTGGACGAGGGTTGCGTGCCCTCCCTGCGAGCGCTGATCAACAGCGCAGAAGACAGGTAGCCACAGGCCTCCCTCCGCCCAGGTCGTCATCACGGCGCGGACAGCTGCTCTCGCCGGGCGCGTGGCCGCCTGGGTCCACTCGCCGGCGCCGAGCCCGACGCCGTCCTCGACGTCCGGACGGTGTTCCGGCAGCCGCACCGCGGCCTCGATGCTGGCGAACTGCCCCCGGTCCTGCGGCCACGCAAGGGCCGGTTCGGGCTCGTCGATCACCGGCGCGGATCACACAGAGAGGATCTCAGCCTTCAGCTCGCGTCGACGTCGTGATGTCCTCGGGCCTGACCCGGGCCCAGAAGTCGTCGAGGTCGACGTGGACGGCGGTCAGTTTCTCGACCACGTCAGTCCAGTAGCTGTTGCCGAAGTCGTGGCCTCCGCCGCACTGACAGGGGTGGCGAAACCACGCATACCGCACGGCGCAGCCAACGGCTTCTGGGCTGGCGTCGGGATTGGTGATGATCGCCAAGGTCGCCGGCTTGACGCCCCTGCGGATGTAGGCCTCGAAGACCCGGGGCATCTCGGGACCCCCGAGGCCGCGGCTCTTCGCCAAAGCCACGAAGTCGTCGCCAACCTCCACCCGAATCGGATCGTCGTACTCGAAGGCAGCCATGTCGTTGCATCGGCGCAACCGGCGAAGTCCTGGAGGCGTTGCATCTCACATGTTCCAGGGCCGATCAGGCTGTGGCTGTGTCAGGCTGCCGGCCGTGGAGACGGTGCGGGTGGGCGGGATCCGGGTGCCTCGGGACGAGGCGTTCGACCACGCGCAGAGGTACCTCACGGACGGATCGGGCTGGGGCTACCCGGCCTACGAGCGGTACGAGTCAGAACGAGCACTGGGGCCGCTGACCGACGCCGACCTGCTAGCCCCGCCCTTGCTGAACGTGCAGCACTTCAAGCTGAGCGTGTACGAGAGCCTGCAGGCGGTGCGCCTGCAGCTGCAAGAGTGCCTGCACACCATCCGGCCGGACGCCTCGGTGTTCAACGCGACCGACGACGAACGTGACAGCGTGCGCCGCATGTTCACGTTGCTCGACCGACGTGGGATTCCGGGCTCTCGCGGCACAATCCTGTCCAAGGTGCTGCACCGAAAGCGTCCGCACCTGATTCCGCTGTGGGACGGCAACGTCGAGAAGGTCTTCCAGTTCGGTGCCACACCACGCATTGCACCCGTCGACGGTCGTTCGTGGGGTGACTTCTACCTGGTGTTCTCCGATGCCATCCGAGCAGACATCGAGGCGGACCGCGGGTTCTTCGACGAGGTGGTCGGACTCGCCGTCGACCCTCCGATCTCCCTGCTCCGGGCCGTAGACATCGTGGCGTGGTGGGCAGGCGATCGGAAGCGCTGGCACCGGTTCCGCCAGCCGTGACAGCAGCCTGACCGCGTCGATGCCGAGGAGGTTCTGGACATCCCCCAGCCTCATCGCTGGAAGTGACGCGCATGCTGCGGACGGCTACTTCGACTCGAGGTCGGCCTTCAGGATCGTCACGAGGCTCGTGCGGGCGGCGTCGGTGGCGGCCCTCGGCAGCGGCGCGGTGCGGAGAGGGACGTCCTTGTCCTTCTTGACCGGCTTGACGTCCCAGGCGGCGGTCATCTGTTGCCCGGCCTCCCGCTGCGCCGCGGTGACGAACGTCGCGTAGGCGGCGCACACGTCCGTGGTGCCATGGATGGCCAGCAACCCGGTGTAGTAGCTGATCCGGGACTTCACGTCACTGATGTGCTGGGTGATCTCGCGGCGGGCCTCGGCCGAGCCGTCCTTCCGCATGATGCGGTACGGCGCCTCCATGTAGTCCTCAACCGCGCGCACCGCCTCGGCGTAGAGCTTCGCCTTCTCCTGTCGCCGGGTCTCCCGCTGCTGGGTCTTGTACGCCCTGACCGCGACGAAAGCGGCGACGATCCCCACGATGATGGTGGCGATCGCGCCGGTGAAGGTGGCGACGTCGCCCGCGGTGAGCCCCTCCCAGAAGCCGGGATCGGACTGCTGCGCCTTGCCGGCGGCGGCCGCGAAGAGGGCCGGGCTCATGCCGCCACCTCCGGAAAACCGTGCGGCGCCTCGTCACCCAGCCAGGTCCCTCCACGCTGACCGCCCGTGGCGCGCCAGTAGTCCTCGAAGAAGACGTGGTCGCGGGCCAGGTCGATCAGCGCCAGCAGCCCGTCGACCGGTCGCCACCGACGCCAGGGCGGGGAGTCGGGGAAGTAGAGGCAGAGCGCGTCGTCGGTGGGCATCCGATGCGGGGAGGTCGCCCCCGGAGCGGCGAACACTCGGGGGTACTCCTCCGGCAGCAGGTCGTAGCAGTCATACCGGGGCCAGCGGTGGAACTCGATCTGGAGGTCGACGGGGTCCCGGCGGCCCCGGACCTCGAGCGGCAGCCGGTAGGTGATCCGGTCGAGGTCGAGGTCCAGCTGGAGGTCAGCGCCGTGCTCAGCACGGGCGCCGGCCTCCAGCCATCGCTGCCACCACGGCTGCAGGCCGTACCAGGAGAGGTCGGGCTGCTGGGTCCACAGGAGGCCGTGGATGGACACCGTCACGGAGCCCAGCTCCGGACCGGGACCCGGGGGCGGCCGGCACCGGCACCGGTGCCGGTGGCGGGGGCGCCGTTGCGGCTGCGCTGGATCCGGCGAGCTTCCTCGGCCCGTACAGCGTCCTGGTCCGGGCGCGGCAGCATCTCCTCGTCATCGAAGAGCTTGGCCAGCTCGTCGTGGGCGAGCAGGGGGTAGAGGTCGCGCTCGAGGCGGGCGGCCTCGTCGAGGCGCTTGCCGGCGTCGCGGAGGGCGGTGACGACCTGGGTGCGCGTCCAGTCCTTGCCCAGCTTGATCGGCTTCTCGGCGACCCGCGCCGGGTCCTCGGTGAGGCCCTTGTCCAGCTCGTCGGCGGCGTGGGTGAACCACTCCGACAGGCCGGCCAGCTGCGTCGTGGGGGCGGTGATGCAGCCCAGCGCGAGGGCCTTGATGTTCCAGCTAACCAGGGGCATGCCGTTGCTGCGGTTCCAATGCTTGAGCAGGCGGACGATGTGCGCGAACGCGACGCGGGTGTCCTCGATCGCCTGGCGCACCATCCGGGTGTGTGTCTCGGGGTCCGAGCGGGACCAGCCGGGCGCCTTCGGGATGAACAGGCCCAGGGCGTCCGCGCTGTCGATGGCGCAGATGACGTCGGCGGTGAAGTCCTTCTCGCCGGCGTGTACGGGGTCGCCGAAGCGGACGAGCACCGCGCGGGTGCAGCCTTCGACGGTCACGGTGAGCTTGGGGAACTCCTCGCCGAGCGCGTCCCGGATCGCGTCGGCGGCGCGGTCCATCAGGTCACGCGGACCCTTCGTGCCGGGGCCGTGGGTGTCCTTGGCCTCGGCGATGACGATGCCGAGGTCGATGTCGGTCAGCGGGGTCAGGGCGTCGCCGTGGGCGAGGCTGCCGTTGAAGTAGACCCGGGAGCCGGGGAACGCCTTGCGCAGCGCGCGGGCGATGAGCTCGCGGCGCCGCCGGGCCTCCTTGATCTCCTCCTCGGTGATCTGGATGCGGCTCCGGGCCTGGGTGAGCAGCTGCTCCAGGGTGGGGGGCTTGTCACTCATCAGTTGTGTGTCCTCTCGTGCCGACTGTCGTGTCCCTCCGCGCAGGTCGGTGCTGCGCGGCGGTGGGCCATGGGGCCTCACCTGGGACAGACGAGCCATCTCGGCCGGAGAGGGCGATCGTGGTCAGGAAGTTCAGGAGCAGTCGCGGCAGCGGTTGGCGGCGCCGTCGAAGAGCCGTGCGGGCAGGCGGAGGCCGCAGCGGGTGCAGTCCCGTTCCTTCACGGCGGGGGCGCAGGCGCAGCGGCCGCACTTCGTGCAGGTGTGGTTGCCACAGCGAGCGCACGGGCCCTCGAAGGTCCGGAACTCCTCGCCGCACTCGGGGCGGACGCAGATCCGCCAGGCGGCCGCGGGGCCGTTCTGCGCGATCGGCAGGGTGAACCCGGTCTCCCAGGGGGCGTGGTCGGTGACGGCGACGACGAGGAGGTAGCCGTCCATCGGTGCCGCCTGGGCGTAAAGCTCGTCCCCCTGGATGCCGTTGCGGTACAGGAGGCGGGTACGGCCGCGCGACCGGCCCTGTCCCGTGGGGTTGCCGAGGGCGTGGCGGATGACCTCGGCCGAGCTCTGGTCGCTGCCGCGGCCGGGCCGGGGCATGAGATGCGAGGCGGCGAACTGGACGGTGCCCTCCGCGTCGAGGAGCAGCACATGGCCCGGTGAGCTCAGATGCTGCGCGGCGCGGACGCAGACGGCGGCGCGGGAGGCGGTGGAGCCGCGGCGCAGGGCCACGACGTTGTCGGCGGTCGGCGTGCCCGCGGGCAGATGACGGGTGACGAGCTCCTCGGAGAGGATTACGTCGGCGGCGAAGGCGTCGCAGGCGGCGTCCTCGAACTGATCGGCGGCGGCCTCGTGCAGGTCGACGGTCTCGGCGAGGTCGGGATCGGACTGCTGGAGGTGGTGACCGAGCTCGTGCAGCGCGGTGAACGCCCGGCGTCCGGGGCTGGTGGCGTCGGCCACCGTGAGCAGGGGTGGATCCTCGGAGCCGTAGTAGGCGCCGGCGACGCTGCATCGGCTGCCGGTCTCGGCCGGCGGCACCTCCCGATAATCGACCTCCGGCCAGGTGCGCAGAACCTCGACGGGATCCCGACCGAGCGCGTCGCGGTGGCCGGGCAGGAGGCTGTCGAGAACGGTGAGCATCGCCTCCGCCTGCCGACGGACGGTGTCGCGGCGCACGGGAATCTCAAGGCTCATCGAGCACCAGCGCGAAGTAGCGGTCGAGCCGGTCGGTCCACGCGGGCTTCTCGCCTTCTGTCTGCCGGTGCGCCACGGCGGCCACGGCGAAGCCTGCGGTCAGCCACGCCTCGGTCTCGTCGACGTTGCGACGCTCCGCGAGGGCGACCACCTTGGCCCGGTAGGCCGGATGGTCCAAATCGGCGACGAGGTCCTCCGGCAGCGACGGGTTGGCCGCCAGCAACGTCTCGACCGGTAGGTGGATGACCGGTGCCAGGCGCTCGGCCTGCTCGGGGCTGAGCGACGCCCTGCCGCGGCGAAGCGCGATAACGGTGCGAGGGGGCTCTTGCAGCGCCTGCGCGAGCTCCTTGACGTCGGCGGCGCCCAGGAGCTCCTTGAGGTTGCCGGCACCCTCCGGAGCCCAGCGGGCGGCGACGAAGACGTCGAGGATGTCCTGTAGCCGCGCCCGCTGCACGGCGCGCTCATCGGCGTGGGTGAGCACCGGCTGGCCGCGTTCGGCCGCGTCCAGTTCTCCGGCGTCGACAGTCAGTGATCCGAGGTAGCGGTCCAGGACGCGCAGCGGGAGCGACGTGGCGTCGTCCAGCCATACGACCAGCGAGCAGGCGAGATCGCTGCTCTCCGGGCTCAAGATGGCTGCGCTGTCGTCGGCGGCACTAGCGTCCAGGCTGATCGGGACGGCCCGCACGGAGCGACGTGAGGCCTCCAAGACGAGCAGCAACAGGGTGACCGATCCCCATCGGGCCCGCCAGATCTGCCCTGGCGCGGGGGTCGGCGGTTGATCTGTCCAAGCTCGTCGCACCGCCGCAGGAAGCGCCGCTGCGGTCAAAGCTGCTCGTAACCGGGCAGCTGAAGTGCCCTCGACTTCGGTCACGAGCTCATCCTCCCTTCGATGTCGGTCGGTTCCTCCCGGGACAGACGAGCCATCCCTTCGGCCGGCCCGGCCGACGGCGACGCGATGTCGAGCAAGGCCATCACCACCTCGTCAGCGCGGGGGTCGTCGACGGTCGCCAGCCGCACCAGCTCGAAGACCTGAGCCCGGCGTGCGGCTGCCTCCTTCGGACCGATGCCGAGTAATGGGGCGGCGTCGCCCGGCGTGATCAGGTAGGGCACGATGGCACGCTGCTCGCTGGTGAGCCGCGCCCACAGCTCTTCGGCGCTGATCCCCGTGAGTGCGTGCTCGAGCTTTTCGTCGGTGCGCCCGATCTGCTCATCGTCGTCCGAGAGGAACAGCTCGCCGACGGACTCCGGAGCGATCTCGTGGCGGAACCGCTCCAGCAGGATCTGGGCCAGGTCCTCGGCCCGCACGGTGCCGTTGACGTCGGTGAGCACCGCGACGGCCACGGTGGTGAGGGCGTGCCGAGCTGGACCAGCGGTGGGGCCGGCGGTGTTCCACGAGGGGATGGACACCCCGCGGACCTGCAGGGCGGTGCGGTGCAGGTCCGCGATGTCGCCCTGCCACCACTGCGCGGGGCCGTCGACCAGCCGCCAGCCGTCGTGGGGGCTGGTGACGAACATGAACCGGGAGTCCTTGCCGAGCACGTTCTTCAGGCGCTCACGCAGCTTGCCGTGCTCGGTGGCCTTCGCCTGGTCCTTCTGGAAGTTCTGCACCGTCGCCAGCAGGTACCGCTCCGCGGAGCCTTGGTTGTCGACCGACGCCAAGGCGTCGAGCAGGAACGCGGTGCCGCCCTTCTTGACGATCATCTCCACCAGCAGCTCGTCGACTGCGTCGTCGCTCCACCGGTCGTAGCCCTGCGGCGGCGGGAAGGGGCCGGTGCGGAGGGCTTGTGCGGTGATCCGGCGCAGCAGCCGTAGGCCGGCCTCGACGTCACCGTCCAGCAGCCACTGGTCGTACTCGCTCACGCACTCCCCCGTCCCGCCCGACCTGTCGACGACCTCGCCGACGGTCGCTGAACGGCGGGTTGAGGCCACCGGTCGTCGTGGAACCGGTGCGTGATGATCGTAGGCAAACCAGAGACGTGCGTCACGCCGTCGAGGGGCCCGCCTGGGGAGTTGCTGTGACGCCGTCCGAGCTCTTCACGACCGTCCCCGCCGGACAACGCGGGCCCCGGGCCACAAGATGTCAAGCCCGGGACCCGCGATGCAGTCATGACGAACTGCTGAAGGTCCGCCTGTGTTACTCGATGGCCAGAGGCCGTGAGAGCCGAGGTCTTCCACCCCGTCAGGCCCGAATCAGGGGACGTTCAGGTCGATGACCTGCGCTCGTTCGCCGCGGTAGATGTTCCCTGCGGCGACCGTTCCGAGATCCACGTTGCCGGTCAGGCGGGTTGTCAGCTCGACGGTGCCGCCGACGGGCGCCGCCCCGAGTGGGCTCGAGGGAGACGCGGTGATCCGGATGAACGCACCGCCTGCATCCACGATCAGCCAGACGTTGCGATAGGTGCCGCTGTAGCCGTCACCTCGCCGGTCTACCTGACCGCGGACACGGACCCGGCCGCGGCTGACCGCCGCGGCGTGCAAAGCCCGCTGGGACTTCGTGATGGTGGCTTTCCGGTCAGACATGCGTGCTCCTCGTGTGCCCGGGTGCGTCCCGGCTGACATCGACCGTTCCGTCGCTGCGTTGGTCGGCAATCGAGTCGGCAGTCGTGGAGTCATCACTGACGACGATCTGAGCAACGTCGATGTCCGGGGACCCCTCGACGGTTTGCCGGACAGCGTCGTAGTGCTCACGGATGCGTTGCTCACAGGACTTCAGCTCCCGCTCCGCGACATGGACGCCGTACATGGCGGCCAAGCGGGCGAGTGTCCAGGGCCTTGTCCAGCGCATCTCGTACTGATGGGTCCGCAGGCGGTCACGGATGAAGACCCAGACGTTCAGCTCTTCGCCCAGGGCGTTGAGGAGGGTCTCTTGGGCAGTGGTCACGTGCGTCTCCTTGGTCGTCGTGGTTGACCTGACGACTGGTCCGGAGCCGCTTCGGATGCGCAAGGAGGCCCTCGCGCGGAGCCTGTGGCCGTCTCGCTGCCGGTTTGGGTGCGTCCGCAGAGCAAGCCGTTGCCTGTCAGCCGCAGTCCCCAGTCGTACGGCTCAGGGCGCCAACTCTCGAACCGGATGCTCGGTTGGCGGGTTGGCGCGCGGAGTGGTCATCGGACCGGGACGACTGCGCTGGCCGGTCGGGCCAGCACGGTCTCGGTCAGACCACGCTCCGGAGGGACCCATGAACAGCAGTCACGCTCGCACCGTCGGCAAGACGATCTTCCGCATCTTCATCCTGCGCGTCAGTGGCAAGGGTGACGAGAAGGGCAGCGCCAACCAGCTCGAGGTGCTCAAGCAGTACAGCCACCTCCCAGATGTGAAGACCTTCCTCGGCGACTTCAAGGTCGAGATGATGAAGGCATCCAGCGAAACGGGCCGCAGGCACCGTCTCCGATGGCAGGAACAGCACGGCCTCAAGGTCCTCACCCGGGCAGGCCGCAACGACTTCCTTGGGATCAGCGTCGTCATCGGGAGCAGCCGGTTCATCTGCTACGCATCGACGGCAGCCGGCATGGACGAGGAGAACGGCAACGCCTTCACCCGTCACGTCTGCGAGTCCATCGCCGACCCCGCCTTCCACGGGCTCGCCGACCCGGACTTCATGGCTCGCCGAGACGCGGGTGAGTACGACGACGGGGAACACCCAAGCCTCGTGCACGCTTTCGACCCCACCCGGTTCGTCCGCACGATGTCCTCAGCGAACGACGTCTACGACGTGGCCGCACGAGAGCGGGCAGCCTTCGAGGCCAAGGACCTGCACATCGATCCGGCCGACGGCCCACACGCCCGGATGATGTGGATGTTCCTCGCCTACGGCTCCGAGGTGGAGTCGGTCATCGGCCGTCAGCGGCGGTTCGTCGGCCGGCTGAATAAGGCACGGTTGGGCTTCTTCCCTTACCGCGATGGCATGGTCCCCCTCGGCGGGCGCCGCGTGCCTGCCGAGGATGCGCCGGACTGCCATCGCCTGGACGTCGACGACAAGCACATCACCTCGGTGGCGAGGCTGTTCCAGACCGGACTGGACCTCAGCCTCACCAACAACCAGATACTCACCGAGCTGGCGGCATGTGGGGTCACTTCAGGAGACCCGAAGACTCTGGACGTCCCGGTCGACCAGCTCGGCGATTCAGCCGCCAAGCGGTTCTTCGTCGGCCGCAAGCTGGAGGCTTACCGAGACGGCGAACTCGAGGTCGAGTTCGTCGGGGTCACCGACAACCATTTCCGGGTCGGGTCCGGGCACGTGCTCACCCGCCGATGGGAAGGTCTCGACGCCGACGGGCAACCAGACCGACTCGGCTCCATCGCCTTCCGCCTCCCGTTCCCCAAGCCAACAGTCACCGGACCAGACGGCGAACCGCGCCGGGGATGGATCACCGGACTCAGCGACGAAGAGGAGCGCGACGGCTGGAACCGGTTGCTGGCAGTGCGCGGCGTGGACGACGCCGGCAAACGACCGCGCCAGCCCGCCACCGGCGCCGCACCGCTCGCCGAGCAGTCAAGCCAGCGCACGCGGGGCGGACCACGTGCAGGCAGTGTTGCCGCGACCCTCTTCTCGACGTGGCGCCTGGACGGGGACGAGCGCGGGCCCCGCCTGTTCACCCGGAGCCACGCCACCACCGCGTCGGCCGGCCCCAACATCGAGGTCCACCAGGAGACCGGCCCCCCTGGCAGGAACGGGGGGATCAACCGGAAGACCACCGTCCCGCTGGCGAACTTCCGTGGACAGGATGTCACTGCAGCCGTCGCGGACCTCATCTCCGCCGGCGTCCGCAGCCTGCTCGACCAAGGCCTCACCCTCGATCACCACCGGACCGTCCTCTCCCCCGGACTCGCTGCCGAAGCCCACGCCTCGGACCCCGCTGCTGAGCACGCCGAGCGGGCCCGGCAGCTGACCGAGCGTCTGGCAGAGACTCAACGGCTGGCGAAGGGCTACGACCGAACGGTGTCCGCTCTGCGCGGGGAGGGACTCGAGGAGGACGACCCGCAGCTGGAGTCTGCCATCGAGACAGCAAGCGAGCAGTGGTCCAGCTACCGGGTCCAGCGGCAGGCGCTCCGTACCTTCCTCGACGCTCCCGTGCCCACATCCGTCGCGTCCTCACTGCCCAACCTGGACGCAAGCGACCCCCGCGACCTCGTCGTCGGACTCCGAGGCTGCTATGCCACCGGCGCCGCCCCGGCGACCTTCCTGGACGCTCTCCGCATCACGCTTCCCCACGGAGCCCGCTTCGAGCCGGGTACGGACGAGCTGCAGTGGGACCTGGTGGCGGACGTGCTCCTGGCGACGACGTCGGGCGAGACGGTCACCATCGAAGGCATCCGTGTGCCGGTCGACAACCTCCGCGGCCGCGGTGGCAAGACGACGACCTCCCGCCCCGCAGAGATGGCCGCGCGCCGGATGCGCGAGGGTCAGCCCATCGACGACATCCCGGCCGCAGGCAGCAGCCGCCAAGACGTCAGCCGGGCGATCACACACCACCTTCGCGAAACCGGTCGGTTCCCGGACGACGCCTTGCTCGCGGCCGCCGTCGACTGCCCCATCCCGGAGACCACGCGGATCCTGTGGGACTACGCCACCGGCGTGAAGAGCAGTCGTCGCACACCCTTCACCGACCATGTGCAGGCGGTCTTCACTGGCGCGCTGAAGCCCTCGGGTCGGCGCACTGGACAGGGCACCGTCTGGTCGTTCGATTTGAACGTCGACCGCCGCCTCGATCAGCTGACCATCGTCGCCTCGGCTGCGGATCGTGCCGCCGGCGTCCGCGCAGACGCTCTCGCTGCTGTCCTCGACCCTCTCGACCGCCGACACCGGCGCGTCCTGGACGCGTCCGCCGCGCTGATCAAGGGCCAGTCGAGCTACCCGCCCGCCTTGCGTCGCGTGCCCACCACCGGGCATCCCACCGGCTGGAAGGGCCGTACCGTCGGATCACTCGATCCCGACCGCAAGCGAATCGGCCTGCAGTTGTGCCCCTTCGACGACTGTGCAGAGCGCTTCGCCACCGTCCTGGTCCCCGCTGTCGAGGTCCTCGCACTCGGCGCCATGGTCATCTGCCGGCACTGCACCCGAGCCGCAACTCCCCCAGACCACCCCATGTTCACGGCGGCCCGCCGAATCCGCTTCCCGCACAGCTACGTCGCCTGGTCCGACGCCCAAGTTCGCCGAACCGGGCGCACCGAGCCGTGCGCGGCACTCGACTGCCGGAAGGACGTCGGGTTCGGACCCGGCGCAACATGGATGTGGGACGACCACCGCGGGCCGGTGTGGCATGACGACCTGTGTCGGGCCGGCAGGACGTCGGGAACGCACACCCGATGCGCCTACGCCCTCTGCACCATCGACCAGGGTGGCGGCCCCGGGAGCATCCGGCAGGAAGGCCGCGGCCGCCGCACCTGGCACGGAAGCGGCTGCACGAACGCTGAGAGCAGGCGGATCACCAGCAGAAAGGTCGAGTACGCGGTTTGCCGCTCCCCGCAGTGCACGATCGATGAGGGCGGAGGACCCGGCAGCATCCGCAAGACGGGCCGCCACCGCACTGTGCACGACGAGCAGTGCCGCCGGGTGACCCGGACGACCGAAGCCGGCCTGATCCGCCGGTGGGCTCGAGAACGCGGTCTGCTCGTCGCCGACAACGGTCGCCTGCCCCAGTCGGTCAGTGCCGCATACCGGGCAGCCACGGCACCCACCGTCGAGTCGTAACCCATTCGGTCATGTGGCCACGGCGCCAAGCCGTAGCCACATGACCGAGTACGACCGTTTCGAGGCCGCCGTCCGCGAGCTGCTCGACCTGCCCGCCGCCGACCAGGAAGCTCACCTGCGCAACAGCTTCGGGGGTTTCAGCTGCGCCCGGAGCGGGTTGTCACTCGCCTGGCAGTACAGGTCTGCGGACCCTGTGCCGACCGACGGGTCGTCCGCGAGTGGCGCTACGGCGGATGCGCGAAAGCGCGAGGCCATGACGAGTGGTCCGTATGGGCAGGCGAACGAGACTGCATCGATCCCCGAGGCCTGATGGGCATCGGCGTGACGGTTGGCCGTGGTCCCTGCCGGCGAAACAGGGAGCCGAGCGCCAACGACTTCTCGAGTGCTCTGCCAGTGGCGACATACGAGCCCAGGAACCGCGGAGTTCGACGGATGGCTGGGTCTGGCAGGTCTTCGACGACCTCACCGGCCAGGTCGTCGATCTGCCTTAGCAGCTGAGTACGAGCTGACCTACCGGCCGGGCTGGCCCCGCGCGGCCCGGTCGCGTTCCACCCCACGGCACCGGCTTGCGTCATGGCCCACCGCCGCAGAAAGCGTGGGGTCGTCGGGTGAGCGCATGCAGCTTGCACGCCGCCGCTAGCGTGGACGGGAGAACGAGTCAGGACCGACATCACCGCAGGGCGGTGCACCAGGCTCGTTGGCTGCACGTCGAGCGAGGAGGTGACGATGCTGACCGTCTCGCGCGAGCTCGGACCGGTGGAACGACAACTGGGCCGCGTTGATCTCCACGCGGTGGACCTCGACGGGCTTGAGCTGTCGGTCGGCGCCAGTCTCGAGTTGCTTGATGAGGGCGGCCACCGCTACCCGGCCGTGGTGGTCAGCATCGAGCCCGGGCGGTACGGGCCGTTCTATTCGGTCCAGTTCGCCGGCCCAGGCACACCACCCGCACCGGACAAGCTGCCGTCCTGACTGCAGGTGGCTTCCCGACGGCGCGGAGGGGTCCGCCGCTGCGCCAGCTGTTCACAACAGGTCGTGGAACTCCTCGGGGACTGCTGCGAGAGCTGCGACCGTGACCGTCGTGACTGCATGAACCCATGCCTCGAGGACTGTCCACTCGTCGGCATCCGCCGCATGAATCGCCTCGGCAACGGCCACCAGGACGTCTGAACCCGTGGCGGCGTCTCTCTGGCCGCTCAGGGCCGGGGCGCCGCCCGCGGGGATGTTGCACATGAAGCTGACAGTCCGCGGCCCCGCTCCAAGCGCAGCCATCCCAAGCACTACGGCTGGCCCATGTCCGGGAACCTACGAGGGAACTGATCGATCACAGCCGGAAGTCGGAGCTCTGGCCACCGCTCGCGGAGCACAGCCGCTCGTTGACCAGCCTTCCCCCTGAACGCCAGGGTGGGGTGCAGGTGGAACACGGTGGGCCGACCGGTTCCTTGTCCCTCTCTGCGGATCAGCTCCCGTTCGGCGAGCACGTCCAGTGCCCGACTCACAGTGCTCCGATCATGGCCGAGGTCGTCGGCGATCTCGGTGACGAACCTCTGGACGCAGTTCAAGTACTGAACGCTCGCCAGGAGGTAGAGCAGGACTCTCATGTGGACGAGGGTGAACCTGCTGTCGGACTCGTCGCGTCTGCCCTCGGTGCTCAGCAGCGCCAGCATCGCGTCGCAGAAGACCATCGTGAAGGGCTGCGCATGTCGACGTGCCTTCTCCTTGACGAGCACGTGCCCGTAGACCTTCTTCGTCTGCTCATGGATCAGGTCGATCCGGGGCTGCTTCGAGCGCATGTCGAACTCCTGGCGGGTGGCGTGATGGCCTCGGTCGGGGCCAGTCCGACAGGTCCTGGACCGCAGCAACGGCGCAAGGGTCCGTGTCCGGCCGACCACGCGTGACGGGCCGCACCACCACGCCGTGCGCCCTACATGCCAGTACTGGCCCGGGATCTGCAGCGCTGCCTTCTACGCTCTGTTACGCCGACCGATGGCGGTGCTGCGCACCGCTCGTCGCCTACGGCGACAACATGGATCCGTGGTGCTGACCGCCCGGGGCGGGTTTGGTCGGTCGCCCATTCAGGTCAGGGTTCTTGTCATGGCCTCACCTCCTTCTGTTCGACGACGCCAGGCGCCGTTCTGGTGAAGGGGTGGCCGCTAGGTCAGGTCGGTGACGAGACTGGCTGCGTGGCCTCGAAGGGTAAGTCTCGGCGCGTCTCCACCGTCCGTGCGGACAGGGAGGGCCGGGTGTTCTGGTTCGGCGACCGACGCCGGGAGCATTCGGATGAGGCCGTCGTGATCCATCCCGATGACCTGGCAGGCAGCCATGCCACCGATCTGCAGAGGCTGCTTCGCCGACTCGCATCTGAGGACGCCTACACGGACCGGGTGCTGATCACGGCGACCGACGAGGAGTGGATGGCCGAGGACGGCGCTCCGGTCGAGCCGGTGTCCTTCTCACTCGAGGGGAATCAGCTCGTGGTGGACATCACCTACCAGTCCGACTTGTACGAGGACGAGGGGGCACCGGCTGCCCACGTCGCCCTCGTCGAGCCGGTGCTGGCTCGATCTGGCTTCGTCGTCGCGGCCTGGGCGGTGGACCCGTACTCGGCTACCAAGCCGTGGATCTGGCGTCTTGCCCTCCGATGTCCCACCAGGGGCCGCAGCCTGCGGGACTTGTTCGACCTCGGCTCGGAGGTGTTGATGCTGCTGGAAGCCGCGTCAGCGGGCTCGCTGACGCGGGAGTCGGTCGCAGGATTAGTGCGTGGTGGGCAGCTGCGCGCTCTGGTGGGCCAACCGGAAGGTCACTGGCTGGACGTCAAGAGCCAGCACTACGACCTCACCGGCACCGCCGGTCGCATCGCGCTGGCGCAGTCGGTGGCCCGTTTCGCCAACGCTGAGGATGGTGGAGTCGTCGTGGTGGGGATGACGACGAAGGCTGTCCCGGGCGGGGAGATCATCCGCAAGGTCACCGCGGTACCCCTTCAGGCCGGCATGGACCGTCGGTACCAGCAGGTGTGCGACGAGCGCATCTTCCCGCCGGTGTTCGGGTTGGCGGTCGAGCAGGTGCCCATCGAGGGCGGGATGGTGATGCTGATCGAGGTCCCACCGCAGCCCGAGGAGCTCAAGCCCTTCCTTGTGCACGGCGCGATCGTCGACGGCCGGGCCGAGGGCACCTTCATCAGCATCGTCAGACGACGGGGCGAGGCGTCCATCCCCATCACGGCCCCGATGATCCATGCCCAGCTGGCCGCCGGGCGGGCCCTGCTCCGAGGCGAGTCCCCGCCGAGTCGACCATGATCGACGACATCGGGTTGGGCGCGATTCGCCGGAGACTGATGCTGGACCTGGCCTGTCTGCCCGGCGAAGGCGACGTGCTGACCTGGCAGCGGCGGCTGGCCGACGAGATCATCGCGGCGGAGTCAGGGGGTACCGGCACCTCGCCGGATGACTTGAAGCGGCACCGCCGTCTCCTCCGGGTCCTCGCCGATGGGCTCGTGCACCGGCTGGTCGAGCCCCACACGATCCGGACGCTGTCGAAGCACCCCGGCAAGCCACCGTCGTTGACCGCCCAGGGTGCCAATCTGGACTTCGCCTTCGAATGCGCTGCGGACATGAGATCCGCCGGTCTGATCCCGATCATCGCGGACCTGACCACGCTCATCGGGGTCGGCGACCTCGTCGGCGTCTCCCCGCAAGGCGTGGTGGTGCTGGAGTGCAAGAACACAACCATGCCGACGCGGACATCATCCTGGGGACGATTGGCGCGGCAGCGGGAGCGCGGCGAGTCCGCCGAGACCTACCTGACCACGAGCCGGCTGGAAAACACAGACGGGACCGTGCTGCAGGCGTTCAACTTCGACCTACCCGATCCGGACTTCGCGTCTGTTGCCAGCCTCCTCGAGCGCTGTTGCGCGACCGAGGGTGCCGTCGCGATCCACGACTTCGCCGCCAACGACAGACTGCTCGCCTGCACCCTGCAAACACCACCAGACGCAATCGCTGCCGCCATGCCGCGCCAACCCCACGCGGACATCCCCGTCATGACCTTCCTGTCAGAGGTCAGGCACCGGTCATCCCACCGCTTGTGGTCAACGTCCAGCTACCCCCTGCCTGGCGAGACCCGTCACCGACTCCTCGAAGGCGAGATCCAACTCATCCGGTTCGTCGACCTGGGCGCGCTCGCTGCGACGGTCGAACACGGCGGGCGACGGGCGACACTGACTCCGAGGATGACCCCGGACGGCGCGGAGGTGGTTCTCGCGGTGGACGGGGCGGACGCCATCGTCGTCACCACCGAGATGCTGAACGTCTGCCTCTACATGCCGGTGTCGCTGGCCGCCATGCGGGCTGCGCTCCTGGAGCTGGCCCACCTCCACCTGGCGCCCACCGATGCCGCCAATCCCGATACGGGATTGGTCACCGCGGCCGGCGACCATTTCATCTACGCCACCGCGTACCGCGACGGCACTCTGCTCAGCATCCGGAGCTAGCTGTTCTGATGAGCGTGTGAGCGGCTAGCGGTCGCTCGCGGTGTAGGCCAACCGGGGGGTGCTGAGGCGTCCGCGCAAGAACCGCTATTCCCCCACAAGCTGTGGGGAAATAGCGCAACAGGTTGTTGCGCGCCCGGCGCTCGTTCGCCATGCAACGGGTGTCCGGCGCATTTGCGACGAACGATCGAAGATGGCGGTCAAGAGCCGTGGGTGCCAGCGGCTGCGAGCCGCTGCCCATCATCGACACCACACGATTGGGGCTGAGGCGCGAGGCAGTCTCATGTCGCACAGGAGGTCGGGGGCCGTTAGATGGCGGTGTCGCAGACGGAAGGCCAATGATGACGCAGCAGCCCAACGGTCCGGACGGCGATGACCGTGTACGACCGTGGCGGCGCCCGGACTTCCTCGAGCTCGTTCTGACCACGCGTGCCGAGAGTCGCGAGGGCAGCGAAGCCGACGAGTTCGGCTGGCAGGTCTGGGAGGGGTCGATCTACGCGGCCTGGTACGTCGACGGCGGGGTTCGCGAGGACCTGCCGACCGACGGTTCCGGCTGGCGAGGCTCGGACCCGATCCACGACGAGGACACCATGAAGCTGGTGGTCGGGGAGCTGGACCGGTGGATGCGGCGTCTGGACCTGGATGACACTTCCGATCTGCTCGAGGCGGCCGATGCGATCGCTCAAGACCTCCTGGACGTCGTCGAGCCGATCGCCGGCCGCGACGACGTATTGACCCAGGTCTGCTACGACCTCACTGACCAAGACTGGATTGACCGCCTTCTGGTGCTGCGAGTCGCAGAGGTCATCCCGCAGGTCCGAGGCTGGGGTGTCGGAGCTTGGGCGTCGGCGAGGTCGGTGCAGTTGCTCGCGCCCGACGCAGGAACGCTGATGCTGACCAAGGCCGCACCACGCGATCGCACACCGTTCCTGGCCGACCCCGACCGCGAACTGAGCCCAAGCGAGCAAAGGGCATGGACTGCGACGCAGAACAAGATCGCGGCGTACTGGTGCCAAACGTTGGGTCTGACACCACTACCGGACAACCCCGCCATGCTGATCGGCACGCTGGACACCATGGAAGACGCGATGCAGGCGACCCTGGCCGTGTGGCAGCGACGGTGACACCCGAGCCTGGGGTCACCGTCGTCGCCCCGCGCATCTCGGACTCGTCGCCAGGAGCGCACTGAACGCATTGCCTGACGGGCTTCGTCGCCTTGTTTCGTCAACGGCCTCCGCGCGCCGGTGATGGTCAGCGCTGCTCGGACACCTGCGGGAGGAAGGTGATGACGTCGGCGCAGGGGACGCGGACGTCCTCGTCCGGCATTAGGTGCCGCCGATCGTGGCGGCTGCAGCTGCGTCGAGCGCCTCTCCCGCCTGGGCCCAGCTGGTCGACTCCGGGAACGTGCCGAGCAGGACGAGCACGGTGCCGTCGGCGAGGACACCGGTGGAGTGCAGCCACCGCGTGTCGTCCAGGCAGCACATCCACCCCTGCTTCGCTGCGACCTGGTCGAGATCCAGGGACAGCAGGCCGAAGTCCTGGTCGAACCCGTCCGCGGCCGTGGAGGTGGTGGACTGCAGCCAGCCGGTGAGCAGGTCCCCGTCCGCGTCGGTCAGCGTGTCGGCGTAGGTGGCCAGCACCGTCGCGTAGTCGGCCGCGGTGGTCGTGGTTTGCCCCCACTGCCCGGCGTCGGCGGGCGGAGCGGTCCCGGTCAGGCCGAAGGTCTCCACGGCCGAGTCGACCAGTGCATCACCGTCGAAGTCGACCCACAGCTGGTTCATCGCGTCGTCGTCGGAGGCCTCGATCGCCGCCTGCATGAGCTGCAGGTCCGCAGACGTGAGGACCAGGGTCCCGGTCTCGGCCTGCAGGAGGATCTGGTGCACCACCAGCAGCTTCACCAGTGACGCGGTGTACACCGGCGTCGACGCGTCGGCAGAGGACAGCAGGGCCTTCCCGTCGGCGTCCAGGACGGTGACCTCGATGGTCCCTCCCGCGGCGGCGGCGATGTCCTCGACCTCGGTCAGGACGGCCGCTGCAGCGGTCGGGTCTGCGGTTGTCCCACCGTCCTGGACGCTCACCGCACTGCCGGGACCGGAGCTGGGCGTCGACGCGCCGATTGCGGCTGCGGTGTCCAGGGAGTCCCCCGCTCCTCCCAGGGCCGGGATCGTCATGGCTCCGGCCAGGACGAGCAATGGGGCCACGGCGGCGAGGAGACGGCGTCTCCTGACGGCGGCAGGTGGGGTCACCGGGGTCATGAGGAGCGACTGGGCTTGAGCACGTACCCGGCGCCGCGCAACGTGTGGATCATCGGGGCACGGCCGGCGTCGATCTTTCGGCGCAGGTAGGAGATGTAGAGCTCGGCGACGTTGCCCTGCCCGCCGAAGTCGTGGTGCCAGACGCGGTCGAGGATCAGGGCCTTGGACAGGACGCGCCCAGGGTTGCTCATCAGGTACCGCAGCAACTTGAACTCGGTTGCGGTCAGGACGACGGCGTCACCGCCGCGGGTGACCTCGTGCGCCTCCTCGTCCAGCACCAGGTCCCCGACGACGAGCAGACCGTCGTCGGGACCACGCAGAGTGCGGCGCACCAGGCCGTGCAGCCGGGCCGCCACCTCCTCCAGGACGAAGGGCTTGGTGACGTAGTCGTCACCGCCGGCGGTGAGACCGGCGATGCGGTCCTCCACGGCGTCCTTCGCCGTCAGGAAGATCACCGGTATGTGCGGGAGATCGGCGCGCAGGTGCCGCAGGACCTCCAGGCCGTCCATCCCCGGCATCATCATGTCCAGCAGGACCGCGTCCGGCCGGGTCTCCCGGGCCGTACGGACCGCATCGGCGCCGTCGGCGGCGGTCGCGACGTCCCAGCCCTCGTACCGGAGAGCAAGGCCGAGCAGCTCCCGGATGGAGGGCTCGTCGTCCACGACCAGAACCCGCAGGGGACTGCCGTCCGGTCGGGTCAGCTGGTCACGCGAGATGGGGTCCATCTCCGCCGGGCGGGAGGCGATTGCGGTCATGCCGATCACCGTGCCCGTGTGTCCTACGCGTCCGCTGTGGACGGGCCAAGGGCCCACTGAGGTCTCCGGGACGTCTCGACGCGGTCCGCGGTCCCGGCCCACCATGCGCCGGCGGGACGACTGCTCCTGTCCGGGGAGCGATCACCCTGTCCCCTGACGGCGCCGACTCACAGGCTCGGTGCTGACCAGCTCTTGGCCCAGTCACATGTCCCTCCGGACGATGGCGGCAGACCCATTCTGTGCCCGCCGACCGAGGGGTCCGCGGGGCATCACCTGTCTGACCGGCCCCGGGGCCGGTCGCCGTCTCGAGGAGATCCATGCTGCTGACCTACGTACGACGAGAGCTCAGGGGGCGGATGCGGCAGACCGTTATCGTCGCCGTGGGTCTGGCGCTGGCCATCGCGCTCGTGCTCGTCGTGAACGCGGCATCCGCCGGCGTCAAGAACGCCCAGGCGGACGTCCTGGACTCCGTCTACGGGGTCGGCACCGACATCACCGTGACCCAGGCCGCCCAGCCCGGCGCAGACGGCGGCCGGGGTCAGTTCTCCTTCGGCAGCGGAGCGGGCACCACCGGCACCGACGGGTCGACGACCGTCGCCAGCGACCAGCTGACCGTCGGTCGGGGCACGACGGCCATGAGCAGCGACGTGCTGGCGACCATCACCGGGGCCGACGGGGTCTCCGACGCCACGGCCACCCTCGTGCTGAACGACCAGACCTTCAGCGGCCAGCTGCCGGACGCAGGCACCGCGCAGGCTGCTCCCCCGACCGGGGGCGCCACGGGAGGCGAGGCCGACGGACAGGCCGACGGACAGGCAGACGGGCAGGGCGGGGGCGGATTCGGCGGCGGCAACTTCGACGTCGACAGCTTCAGCGTCGAGGGCATCACCCCGGGCGCCACCGCGCTGGGCCCGCTGGCCGGTGCGACCGTCGCCGACGGCCGCGGTTTCACCACCGCCGACGCGACCGCCGACGTCGCCCTGATCTCGCAGAGCTACGCCGACAGCGCGACCCTCGCCGTGGGCAGCACCATCACCCTGACCGGCACCCCCGTCGAGGTGGTCGGCATCCTCTCCAGCGACGACTCGGCCACCACGTTGTCCGACGTCTACCTGCCGATCAGCGTCGCCCAGACCCTGTCCGGGCTGACCGACCAGGTCACGAACGTCTACGTCCAGGCCGAGAGCGCGGACACCGTCTCCGCTGCGGCCGCGGCCATCAGCACGGCCCTGCCCGATGCGACGGTCACCACCCAGGCCGACCTCGCCTCGAGCGTCACCGGTTCGCTGTCCTCGGCGTCCTCCTTGGTGCAGAACCTCGGGAAGTGGCTCTCCATCGCGGTGCTGGCCGCGGCCTTCGCCCTCGCCGTCCTGTTCACCATCTCCGGCGTGACCCGCAGGACCCGCGACTTCGGCACGCTCAAGGCGCTGGGCTGGAGCAACGGGCGGATCGTCCGCCAGGTGGGCGTGGAGTCCTTGGTCACCGGGCTGATCGGCGGCGTCGCTGGTCTCGTCCTCGGCCTCGGCGCGATCCTCGCGCTCAACGCCGCGGGCATCAGCCTGGCCGGCACCACCGGCGGGACCGCCGTGTCGGCGGCCGGGGCCGGTGCTCCCGACGGCGGCGCGTTCGGCGGCCCCGGCGGTGGCGCCGGGGGCGGCCAGGCAGTGAGCAGCACCGTCCAGACCGTGCTGCACGCCCCCGTCGATCTCGGCTTCATCGGCATCGGGGTCGGCATCGCCGTGGCGGGCGGGCTGCTCGCCGGCGTCATCGGCGGCTGGCGCGCTTCCCGGCTCCGCCCCGCCGCCGCGCTGCGCAGCATCGACTGACCTCCCCCTCGACAGGAAGAGACACCGTGTACACGCTCACCGACGTCAGCAAGACCTACACCACCGGTAAGAAGAAGGTCGAAGCCCTCAAGAACGTCGACCTGACGATCCCCGACGGCCAGATGGTCGCCATCCAGGGCCCGACCGGTGGGGGCAAGTCGACCCTGCTGCAGATGCTCGGGGCCCTGGACCGGCCCACGTCGGGCTCCGTGCTGCTGGGCAGCGACGACCTCGCGAAGGTCTCCGACGCCAGGCTCACCCAGCTGCGGGCCAGCGAGATCAGCATCGTGTTCCAGGGCTTCAACCTGATCCCCACGCTGACCGCCCAGCAGAACGTCGAGACGGCGCTGGTCCCCCTCGGCGTCCCCGCCCGGGAGCGGGCCGAGCGGGCAGCCGCGGCCCTGGAGTCCGTGGGTCTGGGCGAGCGGAGTGCCCACCTCCCCCTGGAGCTGTCCGGTGGCCAGCAGCAGCGGGTGGCCATCGCCCGGGCACTGGTCCGGAAGCCCAAGGTCCTGCTCGCCGACGAGCCGACCGGGAACCTGGACGAAGCCACCCGGGACGAGATCATCGAGCTGCTCGAGCAGCTGTGGCGCGAGCAGGGTCTGACCCTGATCGTCGTCACCCACGACTCGTGGGTCGCCCGCCGGGCACAGCGCCGGCTGAAGATCACCCGGGGAACGGTCACCGACTCCGGGGTGACGACCCCGGCGGCCTGAGCGGCGGTCGCTGCCACCCAGGAGGGGATCGCGGGAGGTCCACGTCGTGGTGGGTCAGGTGGGCCCCCGCGGTCTGCGGAGCGGGGGTGCACCGGGCCGATGTGCTGGGCCAGCGCGACCAGCCGAGTCTCGGTCACGGGCACCGGCCTTTGCGATCGCCGGGTGACGTGGGTCGTCATGGTCCGGGGAGGCTGTGGCTGGGCAACCTGCCCGGTGCTCCCGGGTCTCGCTTGTCCCGGGGAAGGGGGGCACCAGCCATCACGCCCGGCTTGGTCAGCGTCCTCGCTCCGGCCACGCCAGGTGGAAACTCATGGTGCTCCGCGCGCGCCCCCTGCCCAGGAAACCTTGACTGTGCAGATCAGATAGCTCGGTGACCAGCACGAGCTCCAGGAACGGGCCCGGATCTGCAGCATCGGGGCGGCAGCAACCCGAGGTGTGCGCCAACATCTCATCCAGATCCGAGCTGAGCTGCTGCAGGTCTAGATGCTGGATCCTTCCCAGCTTGTCCGCCAGCCGTGACAACGCGGTCAGGATGGAGAGCCTCGGAAGCGGGTGCGTTCCGGCCGTGGCCTGGAGATGAGCCTGGAACTTCTCCGAGGCGACCAGTACTGAGCCAGCAGCCAGATCCCACGTAGGGTCAGGCTCCCCCAGCCCGTACCGGGTACTCATACCGGCGCCACCCTCATCACGGCTCGCACCGTAGTGAAGGTGCTTCAGGAACTCCTCTACCCGTACAGAGCCGCACCGCTTCGGACACTGCATCGATCTGTACGAGGCCACAGCGCTGAGCGTCGGTGACCAAGCGCAGCGTGAAGCGGTGACGGCGCAGCTCTCGCAGTGAGGACGGGCCCATGTCCACCAGATGAGCTACCAGCTCATCATGGGTTCTACGTGGAGAACGCGGAACGCCAGGAGGGTGCCGCTCGCCGGGGTGCTCCGCACTGACCACGGCGCAGAACCCGTGCCGAAGACACGGCACGCGTTGGCCAACCTCCGGCACCAGCCCTTGTCCGGCATAGTGCAGAACGGCACCGCAGTCCAGGCCAGCCCGGTGCCGGCCACCTCGCGCTTCCGTGCTCTTCATCGACACCATCGAGCGACCTCCGACAGGTCAGGCGCGAGCGCGGGCGGTGATCTGCTCCGTCGCGGCGGGGACGACGGTGTTCAGGTCGCCGACGACGCCGAAGTCGGCCAGCTCGAAGATCGGCGCCTCGGGGTCCTTGTTGACCGCGACGATCGTCTTGCTGGTCTGCATGCCGGCCCGGTGCTGGATGGCCCCGGAGATGCCGACGGCGATGTAGAGCTGCGGCGAGACGGTCTTGCCGGTCTGCCCCACCTGGAACGAGTGCGGGTAGAAGCCGGAGTCGACCGCGGCCCGGGAGGCGCCGACGGCGGCACCGAGGGAGTCGGCCAGGCCCTCGATGACGGAGAAGTTCTCCGCCGAGGCCACGCCGCGACCACCGGAGACGATGATCGAGGCCTCGGTCAGCTCGGGGCGGTCGGACTTCTGCTCGACCACCCGGTCGACCACCCGGGTCTGCTTGGCGGCATCGGAGACGGCGACGGTGACCGTCTCCTCCTCGGCGGCACCGGCGGCCGGCTCGGGGGTGACCGAGTTGCCGCGCAGGGTGTAGATCGGGGTGCCGGTGGTGACCTTGGAGTGCACGACCGTCGCGCCGGCGAAGGCCACCTGGGTGGCCGTGCCGTCGGCGGCGATGTCGGTGACGTCGGTCAGGAACCCCGAGCCGGTCTTGATCGCCAGACGACCGGCGATCTCCTTGCCCTCCGGGGTGGAGGGGATGACCACGGCGGCCGGCGAGCGGTCGGCCACCAGCTGGGCCAGCACCTCGGCCTTGGGGGCCACCAGGTAGGCATCGATGTCGTCGGACTCACCGACGTACACCTTGGCCGCGCCGTACTCGGCCAGGGCGTCCTTGACCGACGCCGCGGTGCCGGGGGCACCGAGCACGACGGCCGAGGGCTCACCCAGCACGCGGGCGGCGGTGAGTGCCTCCAGGGTGGTCTTGCGGACGCCGGAGCCGTCGGGGGCGACCTCGACCAGGACCAGGACTTCAGCCATGACTGCCTCTCTTCCTCGAGCTACCGGGTCAGACGATCTTCTGGGCGGCCAGGTAGCCGACGAGCTTCTCGGCGCCGTCGCCCTCGTCGGTCACCTTCACGCCCTCGCCCTTGGGCGGGCGGCCGGCGAAGTCCAGCACCTGGCTGGTCGCGCTGGCCAGGCCCACCGAGCCGGCGTCGACGCCCAGGTCGGCCAGCGACAGGGTGGTCACCGGCTTCTTCTTGGCGGCCATGATCCCCTTGAACGAGGGGTAGCGGGGCTCGTTGATGGTGTCCCAGGTGGACACGATCGCCGGGGTCTGCGCCTCCAGGGCCCAGAAGCCCCCATCGGTCTGGCGCTCCACCTTCAGCGAGGTGCCGTCGACGGTGAGCTTGCGGGCACCGGACAGGTGCGGCACACCCAGGCGCTCGGACAGCAGGGCCGGCATGACCGACACCTGCCCGTCGGTGGACTCGGCACCGCAGATCACCAGGTCGTACTCGAGCTGCGAGAGCGCCGCGGCGATGACGGCCGAGGTCTGCACCGCGCACGAGCCGTGGATCGCGTCGTCGGTCACGTGCACGGCCTTGTCGGCGCCCATGGACAGCGCCTTGCGGATCGCGTCGGTGGCGCCGGCCGGGCCGACGGTCAGCACGGTGACCTCACCGCCCTGCGACTCCTTGACCGTCAGCGCCTCCTCGACGGCGTACTCGTCCATCTCGTTGATGACGTTGTCCGCGCTGGCGCGGGCGACGGTGTTGTCCGAGCTGTCCAGCGCACGCTCGCTGCCGGAGTCGGGGACCTGCTTGACAAGAACGACGATGTTCACGAGATCTCCTCGAGGTGTTGTCGGGATGAGCGGAAGCGGTGGCGTTCCACCAGCTGTGCTGTCGCCGACGCGATCAACCGCTCCGCGTGGGCGTAGGTGTCTGACTGGTCGAGGCGTGCGAGCTCTACCAGCGACACCTGATCGGCGATGCCCCGAGCGCGCAATGCCGGTAGCGGGGCGTCGATCCGCCCAGCCACGGCATACGCCGGGGTGCGGTGCGCCTGCGCCAGGGCCGCTACCTCGCTCGGGGCTTTGCCACGGAGCGTCTGCTCGTCCAGGCTGCCTTCGCCGATGAAGACCAGGTCAGCCCAGTCGATGGTCTCGGCTGCCCGGGAGAGCTGGAGGACAGCCTGGGCGCCGGACTTGATGCTGGCGCCCAGCAGTGCCACTGCTGCTGCCGCGATACCGCCGGCCGCGCCGGTACCCGGCCGCTCTGCCAACTCCGGATCCCTTGCCTCGGCTGCGTAGACCGCGGCGAGATGCGCGAGCTGATCCTCGAGGAAACGCACCTGTTCGGGGTTGGCACCTTTCTGGGGTCCGAAGACGTGAGCCGCCCCTTCGGGGCCGATCATGGGATTGGAGACGTCCGTCGCGATCACGAGCGGGATGGAGGCGAGGTGCTCGGGCACGTGATGCGCGGTGAAGCCCGTGACGAGGTGCAGGTTCTCGACCGTCGCTGCCAGTGGTGCGCCGTCCTGCGCGTGCGGGTGGAAGCCCAACGCGTCGAGGAAACCGATCCCGCCGTCGGTGGAGGCGCTGCCGCCCACTCCGACGACGACGGTGTCGACGTCCTGGGCCAGTGCGCAGAGGACGGCCTCGCCAGCTCCCCTGGTGCCCGCTCGCAGAGGGGCCAGCTTGCCGCCCGGTAGACGCTGCAGGCCGCAGCAGTCGGCCAGCTCGACGTAGGCCGTGCGGTCCAGGACGGCGACGTGGGTGTCGACGGGTCGGCCGGTGGGCCCCGTCACCCTGGTCGGAACCAGGAGCGCACCGGCCGCTGCGACTGCGGCCAGCGTGCCCTCTCCCCCGTCGGCGACCGCAATGCTGCGGACCTCCGCGGCGGACGCGGCGCGATGGATTCCACGCGTCATGGCTTCCGCGACTGCCGCTGCGGACAGCGACCCTTTGAACTTGTCGGGCGCCACAGCCACCCGAAGCGGCCGCTCACCCATCGATGGGCCCAGGTGGTTCCACGAAGGCGAGAACGTGGGTGGCGACGAGGACCACCTCTCCGTGGTGGTTGCGCACCTCGATGTCCGAGTGCGCACGTCGTCGGTCGGCATCCCAGTGGGCAAGGCGGTAGTGCACGGTGATGGTGTCCCCGAAGCGCACGGCACCGGTGAACCGCACCCGGTCATAGCCGAGGGAGACCGCATGACCACCGAGGGAGGCGGCCATCTGGGTCGATGCTGTGGACGTGTAGCCCAGCACGAGGACTCCGTGGGCGATCCGGCCGCCGTAGCGGGTGCCGGCCATGAAGGACTCGTCGACGTGGTTGGGGGCGAAGTCCCCGGTGATGCCTGCGAAACCGTAGACGTCGGATTCCGAGACGGTCTTGGCGAAGGTGACCGACTGGCCGATCTGCACGGGTGGGTCCGCGTGCGGTGCCCCTTGCTGCTGGCTCACGTGATGGAGTACCCGCCGTCCACGGGCAGCACGACACCGGTCACGTACCGAGCCGCATCCGACAGCAGGAAGCCGACGGCGTCGGCCACGTCATCGCCATCGGCCAGCCGCCGCAGCGGGATCCGGCCGAGGACGCGGGTCCGGAAATCCTCCTGTCCGAGCACTTCCGCCGTCATCGGCGTCTCGATGTATCCGGGGGCCACGGCGTTGACCCGAACACCCTCGGGCCCCAGTTCCACCGCCAATCCCTTGGTCAGTTGCGACAGGGCGGCCTTCGTCGCTCCGTAGGGGACGATTCCCGCAACGGCTCGATCGGCGGACAACGACGTGATGTTGACGATCGATCCACGGGTCTGGACGAGCGCGGGGGCGGCGGCACGGCACAGTCGGTAGGCCGCGGTCAGGTTGACCGACAGCAGCCGCTCCCAGTCCTCGTCGCGGACATCGACTCCCGGGACTCGCAGCTGGATGCCTGCGGCGTTGACGAGCATGTCGAGGCGCCCGTGGCGTTCTAGGGCCAGGCCGACGGCCGCGTCGGTGATCGCGGGGTCGGTCAGGTCGCCGCACACGGCCAGACCGCCCAGGTCGGTGGCCACGGTGCCGACGTGGGCGGCCGCGTCGAGCAGCACGACGTCGGCGCCCTGGCCGGCCAGGGCTCGGGCGATCGCCGACCCGATCCCGCCGGCGGCCCCGGTCACCAAGGCACTGCGCCCGCGGAAGCGGTCGCCGTCTGCTGCTCGGGACGGCCGGAGGGCCGTCCTGCCCGGGGCCGTCACGCCGCCCGCCGCGGCAGGATGGACCGGCTGATGATCAGGCGCTGCATCTCGCTGGTGCCTTCGTAGATGCGGGTGATGCGCGCATCGCGGTACAGCCGCTCGACCTCGTAGCCCCGGATGAAGCCCGAGCCTCCGAACACCTGCAGCGCGGCGTCGACGTGTCGGTTGCAGCCCTCGGAGGCGAACAGCTTGGCCATCGAGCACAGCACTGCAGCCTGGGCGTCCCCGCCGATGAGCGCCCGGGCCGCGTCCGTGCACAGCGCGACCGCTGCGCGGAGTTCGGTGGCGAGGGTGGCCAGGGGGAAGGCGATGGCCTGGTTGGCTGCGATGGGCGCGCCGAACTGCTGGCGGTCCAGGGCCTGGGTGGTTGCCGCGGCGAGGGCGGCCCGGCTGATGCCGAGGCTGAGCCCGGCGATGCCGAGCCTGCCCTTGGCGAGCACCTCCATCATGTACCCGAAGGCTCGTCCCTCCTCACCGAGGAGCGCCTCCCCGGGGATGCGGGCCTCGTCGAAGACCAGACCACCGACCTGGCTCGCGCGCTGGCCCATCTTGTGCTCGTGGTAGGCGCGGGTGACTCCCTGCCCGTCCAGATCGACGATGAACACGGAGATCCCGCCACGCTTGCCCTTCACCGGATCGGTGACGGCCAGCACCACGGCGAAGTCCGCCACGGGGGCGTTGTGGATGTAGATCTTCTCGCCGGTCAGCACCCAGTCCGAGCCGTCCCGGACCGCCCGGGTGCTGATGCTGCCCAGGTCCGATCCGGAGCCGGCCTCGGTCATGGCGTAGGCGCAGGTCTTCTCGGCCCGCAGCAGCGGCGAGAGGTAGGCGGCCTGCTGCTCCGGTGAGGCGAAGGCGGCGAGCAACGAGCCGACGATCTCCACGAGCCCGCACTGGTCGGCCACGGAGGAGTACCCGTAGGACAGGGCCTCCATGACGTGCAGGTAGTCCAACGGCGAGGCCCCTGCCCCACCCAGGGCCTCGGGGACGGTGATGCCGAACAGGCCGATCTTGCCCATCTCGGCGTAGATCTCGGCCGGGAACCGTTCGGTGAGGTCGAGCTCCTCGGCGAGGGGTCGCACCTTCTCGTCGACGAACTGCCGGATGACATCGCGTTCGTCGGCGCCGAACACGTCGGTCGGGACGGAACTGGTGAGTGCGGTCATGTCCTTCTCCTATCGGGCGGCCGCGGCGGCGACGCCGGCGAAGAGCGCGGCGTCCATGGGTCGTGGGTCTCGGATGAGGGGGGTGAACCCCATGTGGGCGACGATGTCGCGCTCGATGTCGACCCCGGGGGCGACCTCGGTCAGTTCCAGACCGTCGGGGGTCAGGGTGAAGACGGCTCGTTCGGTCACGTAGATGGCCTCGCGGCCCTCCTGCACCGCCAGCGGACCCGAGTAGGTCACCTCGTCCACCTCGGCGACGAACTTGGGAACGCTGCCCTCGCGGCGGATGTGCAGTCGTCCGTCTGCTACCTCGATGTCGAGGCCGCGGGCTGTGAAGGTGCCGCAGTAGATGGCCCGCTGGGCGTTCTGGGAGATGTCGATGAAGCCGCCGGGGCCGACGATTCCTCCGGCGATCCTGCTGACGTTCACCGAACCGTCCGCGCCCACCTGTGCCATGCCCAAGGCGCACACGTCGAGGACGCCACCGGCGAAGAGGTCGAACTGCGTCGTGGAGGCGTGGATGACCGCCGGACCTCGGGCTGCCCCGAACAGGTCACCGGTGGTCGGCACACCACCGATGAGGCCCTGCTCGATGGCCAGTGTGATGGTGTCCAGGCGGCGGTCCTCGGCCAGCACGTCGACCACCAGGGCCGAGACCCCGAACCCGACGTTGAGCACGTCGCCGTCGTGCACCTCGGCGGCCGCCCGGCGGGCGATCAGCTGCCTGACGGGGTCGACGGAGGCCGGGATGAGCGGGCCGGCCGGCGCTTCTCCGCACAGCGCGGGGTCGTACTCGCCGGCGTAGGTCTGCTGCTGGGCCGGCGCGTGGACCACCCGGTCGACCAGCACCGCGGGTAGGTGCACCTGTCGGGGGTCCAGAGGGGTGTCCGACAGCGTCTTGACCTGAGCGATCACCATCCCGCCCGAGGCCTTCGCTGCCTGCGCCACCGCCAGGACGTCCAGCTGGGCTGCCTCGTGCGCGCAGGAGATGTTGCCCGCCGGGTCCATGGTGTCCCCACGCACCAGAGCGACGTCGACCGGGAACGGCTTGTAGCGCAGGTACTCGTCGCCGTCGAGCTCGATGAGCTCGACGAGTTCGTCCTGCGCGGCATCGTTGAAGCGGCCGCCGCCGTTGCGTGGATCCACGAAGGTGCCCAGGCCAGTGCGGGTGATCAGTCCAGGTCGTCGAGCCCCGATCTCCCGCAGCAGCAAGCTGATGGCGCCGGCGGGCAAGGAGTGCGCGGCGACCGTGTTGTCCCGGACCAGCTCGATCATCGTCGGCGACCACGTCCAGTGCCCGCCGATGACCTTGGTGACCATCCCGGCGTGGGCGAGGTGGTTGGTGCCGCGCGTCTTGCGGTCCCCGATCCCCAAGGCGTGCACGATGGTCATCCCGCGAGGTGCTGCAGTCAGCAGCCAGCGGCGCTCGAGAGCGTCGAGCAGGACGTCCGGTTCCAGGATCCCGCCACCGGACCCGGTGAGCGCGATGGTGGCGCCTTCCACCGGGATGGAGTCGACTGCTTCCTCGGCTGAGCAGACGGCCGGGCGGGCGGCGCGGCGGCCGGGGGTCGTCCGGATCGGGGACGCGGCGGCGACGCTCATGCCGTCCACCCCCCGAAGACACGGGACCGGGGGCCGGTGCGCACCTGGACCGTCTTGATCTCGGTGAACTCGTCGAACCCCGCCCGACCCATCTCGCGGCCGTAGCCACTCTGCTTCATGCCCCCGGCGGGCAACGAGGGCGCACCGTCGATGGTCGTGTTGATCCACATCCGCCCGACCCGAACCTGCCGGGCGGTGTCGAGGGCCTTGTCGATGTCCTTGGTCCACACCGAACCGGCCAAGCCGTAGGGCGTGGCATTGGCCAGATCGACCGCTTCGGGAAGGTCGCGGAACCGGGTGACGGTCAGGACGGGTCCGAAGATCTCCTCACGGAACGCTGCGTGGTCCGGTGCGACGCCGTCGATGATGGTCGGGGCGACGAAGTCGCCGGCGGCGAGCTCACCTGTGGTGAGACGGTGGCCGCCGGCGACCACGCGTGCCCCCTGCTCCTCGGCCCGCTGGATGTGGCCCAGCACGGTCTGGAGGTGCTCAGGGCTGATCATCGCGCCCAGCTCCGAGCCTGGGGTGAGCGGTGCGCCGACGACGATCCGCTGGGTAGCCGACACCAGCTTGGCGACGAAGTCGTCGGCGATGGATTCCTGGACCAATAGCCGCGCACCGGACACACAGCACTCGCCCTGGTTGAAGAAGACACCGAAGAGCACCCCGTCCAGGGCGTCGTCGAGGTCGGCGTCGGCGAACACGATGGACGCGGCCTTGCCGCCGAGCTCGAGGGACAGGCGCTTGATGCTGCCGGCGGAGGCCGCGGTGATTGCCTGCCCGGTAGCCGTGCTGCCGGTGAAGGACAGCAGGTCGACGTCCTGGCTCTCCGCGAGGATCTGCCCAGTCGCCGGACCGGTGCCGGTGACCACGTTCACGACCCCGTCGGGGACACCTGCCTCGCGCAGGATCCGCATCAGCTCCAGCGCCGTCCCCGACGTGAACTCAGACGGTTTCACCACCGCGGTGCAGCCCGCGCCCAGGGCGAACGGCAGCTTCTGGGCCAGCAGCAGCAGAGGGAAGTTCCAGGGGATGATCATGGCGACCACCCCGGCAGGCTCCCTGACGACCCAGGCGGTGAAGTCCTCCCCCAGGTTGGTGTGGGCTTCCCCGGTGGAGGTCATCGTCACGGCGGCGGCGTACTCGAACAGGTCGATGCTCCCCGCGACGTCGCCGGCGGCGAGGACCAGTGGTTTCCCGGACTCGTCGGCCTCGATGCGGGCGAGGCGGTCGGCGTCGGCCCGCATGAGCTCGGCGACGCGCAGCAGGATGCGTCCCCGCTCCACACCGGGCAGCCCGCTCCAGGTGCCTGCGTCGAAGGCGGCGCGGGCAGCTGCGATCGCCATCTCGGTGTCCGCTGCGGTCCCGGCCGACCAGCTGGCCACGACCTCACCGGTTCCCGGTGCCCGGCGGTGGATCAGGTCCTCGGCTGGCTGGAGCTCGCGCCCGCCGATGTGGTGGCCGTAGACCCGTGGCGCGTCGGCCGGCTGGGCCGCTCGGGTCTGCTGCTCGGTGGTGGTCATGGTGTTCCCCTGCCTCGGATGTCGGCCGTCGCTGCGGGCGTACCGCTCAGTGCTCGTGGACGAGGACGCCGCGGATGTTGCGACCCGCGTGCATGTCCTCGTATGCCTGGTTGACCTGGTCCATCCCGTAGCGGCGGGTGATGAGCTCGTCCAGGCGCAGGTGGCCGCTGCGGTAGTAGTCGAGCAGCGCGGGGATGTCGCGGGTGGGGTTGCAGTTCCCGAAGAGCACCCCGCGCAGCTGCTTGGCGTACACGACCAGCTCCAGTGGGCTGATCGGGATGCCGGGCTCGTTCTGGCCGATGGACACCACGGCCAAGGTGCCCTGCTTGCGCAGTGCGGCGAAGGCCTCGGCGATGAGTCCGCCGTCCACGACCCCGACCGTGAGGACGGCGTTGTCCGCTCCCTGCCCCTCGGTCACCGAGTGGATCAACGGCATGGCCTCGGCGATCGACGCGAAGGAGTGGGTTGCTCCCATCTCCTCGGCCTGCTCCCGCTTGAAAGAGACGGGGTCGACGGCGATCACGTTGGCTGCACCGGCGTGCGCGGCGCCCTGGACGGCGTTCATGCCGACCCCGCCGACCCCCACGACCAGGGTGGTGTCCCGCGGCCGGACTCCTGCGCCGTTCACCGCCGCCCCCCAGCCGGTGGCGACCCCGCAGGAGACCAGGGCTGCGACGTCGAACGGGATTTCCCGGTCGATCTTGACTGCCTGGGCCTGGTCGGTGACCAAGTAGTTCGCGAAGGTGCCCAGCCGCTGCATGGCCCCTACCGGGGTTCCGTCCAGGGTCCGGAAGCGCGGGGAGCCATCGACGGCGAACCCGTTCTCCATGCCGGCCCCGGTGTTGCAGATGTACTGCATGCCCTGCGCGCACCAGTTGCAGACCCCGCAGGCGGGCAGGTAGGCGGTGGCGATGTGGTCTCCGACGGCCAGCCGCGTGACGGCGCTGCCGACCGCCTCGACGATTCCCGAGCCCTCGTGACCGCCCACCATGGGCAGCAGGTTCGGGATGTCGCCGGTGACGAGGTGGTCGTCGGAGTGGCACAGGCCCGACGCCATCACCTTGATCCGGACCTCGGTCGGTCCGGGCTCGACGAGGTCGAGCTCCTGGACGGCCCACTTGCCGCCGACCCGGTCGATGACAGCTCCCTTGACGTTCACAGATCCTCCTGTAAGTGCTTTCTCTTGACCGCGTCTTCGTGCGTCCTGCAAGCTGTGTGACATGTAACACCGCCTCAAACGTGGGCGCAAGGCCCGTCGTAAGCGATTACAGCATCCTGCTTGGAGGATCTCTCTGATGACCACCGTGACCATCCCCGCTGCCGATGGCCGGACCCGGCAGATCACGATGAACGCACCGGCCGAGCTGGCCGTCTCGGCTCGGCCGGCCACGTCCCGCACGGCCTACGCGGCTGCCCACGTCGTGGCTCAGCCGTGGACGGCCAGCGCCGAGGGTGGGTGCGTCGACATCGACTGGGACGCCACCATGGCCGCCAGGCGACGGCTCTTCGCCCTCGGCCTCGGCGTCGCCGAGTCCATGGACACCGCCCAGCGCGGCATGGGCCTCGGGTGGTCAGAGGCACGTGAACTAGCTGGTCGGACACTGCGAGAGGCGGCAGCCCACGACGGACGCGTAGTGGTCGGTGTGGCGACCGACCAACTCGCCGCCGATGCCCGCCCCGGCCTGAGCGAGGTCATCGACGCCTACGTGGAGCAGGTGGCATCGATCGAGGAGCTCGGTGGGCGGGTGGTGCTGATGGCCAGCCGGCACCTGGCAGCCGTCGCCGCGTCACCCGCGGACTACCTACGGGTCTACTCCAGCGTGATCCAGCAGGCCCAGAACCCTGTCGTGCTGCACTGGCTGGGCGAGGCCTTCGACCCCGCTCTGCGTGGCTACTGGGGCGGCACCGACCTCGACGTCGCCGCCGACACGGTGGTCGACCTCATCGCCGCACACCACGACCGTGTGGAAGGCATCAAGATGTCCCTCCTCGACGCCGGGCGGGAGGTCGAGCTGCGTCGGCGACTGCCTGACGGGGTCAAGCTGTTCACCGGCGACGACTACTCCTACGTGGACCTGATCGCCGGTGACGGCGAGCGCCACAGCCACGCCCTGCTGGGGGCCTTCGCGGCAGTGGCGCCGTTCGCGTCGGCAGCGTTGGCCCGGCTCGACGCCGGTGACGAGGCAGGGTTTCGCGAGGTACTGGGTCCTACGCAGGACCTGAACCGCCTGATCTTCACGTCGCCGACCAGGTTCTACAAGACGGGCATTGTCTGGTTGGCCTACCTCAGCGGCGCACAGGACCACTTCCGGATGATCGGGGGCCTCGAGTCCGGCCGGAGCCTGGTGCACCTGGCCGAGGTGTTCCGCTGCGCCAACGATCTGGGGGCCTTTCCCGACCCGGAACTCGCCGCCCGCCGCGCTTCGGCCACGTTCGGCGCGCACGGGGTGAGCTGACCGGTGGAGCTGGACACGTGCAGCCTGAACTCCATCACTCTGCGGTCGCTGCCGCTCCCCCGGTTGCTGGCTGCAGCAGCAGCAGCGGGCTTCGGTGCGGTGGGCCTGTGGAGGGACACCTACGACGACGTCGGTGTCCATGCAGCTGCCCGTCTCGTGGGCATGCATGACCTGGCGGTGAGCAGCATCTGCCGCGCGGGGATGTTCACCACCGCCGTCGACGCACGCAGTCGACGCGCCGTCAGGGAGGACAACACTCGGGCATTGGACGAGGCGGTCAGCCTGGGCGCAGCGTGCCTGGTCGTCGTGGTCGGCGGCATCCAGGGCCGAGACCTCCAGGGCTCGCGGCAGATGGTCTCCGAAGGGCTCGCCGACCTGGCCGTCCAGGCGGAGTCCGCCGGCGTCGACCTGGCCGTCGAGCCCATGCACCCGATGATGGCGGCCTCGCGTTCGGTCATCACCTCGGTGCGTGAAGCCAACGACCTGCTGGACTCCATCGGCTCCGCGGCCCTCGGTCTGGCCGTGGACGCCTACCACCTCTGGTGGGACGCGGCGCTCCACGACGAGCTGGGAAGAGCCGCCGACCGGGTGCTCTCCGTCCAGGTCTCCGACTGGACGGGACCCATCCACGGCGAGCTCTCCAGCCGTGGGTTGCCCGGTCAGGGATGCATCGACCTGCCCGGGTTCCTGGCCGACGTGCGGTCCTCGACCGAGTACCGGGGAGCGGTGGAGGTCGAGGTCCTCAGCGACGAGGTGTGGGCCATGGACGCCCAGGACGTCCTCGCGCAGCTCGTCCCCGCCTTGCGCCAGCTGTGAGTCGGCGCGGCCCCGATCCCGTCGACGACGGGATCGGGGGCCGTGGCGTACCGGACCGAGACCTACTTGATGATCGACAACCTCGTCCGGTCGATGGTCAGCGCGACAGCCAGGATGACCACGGCCCCGTAGATGATCTGTTGGTAGTTGGGGTCGATACCGGCCACGGCGCCCCCTACTCGCAGCACCGTCACGACCAGCGCCCCGACCAGCACGCGCCACGGGCCACCGATCCCCCCGGTGATCGCGCACCCGCCGACCACGGCGGCCGCGATGGCGGGGAGGAGGAGAGCGTCCCCGAGCTGTGGTGCTCCGCTCTGCTGTTGGGCGGTGAGCACGATCCCTGCCAGGCCGGCGAACAGCCCGGAGAGCCCGAACGCTGCGGTCTTGACCCAGCGTGCTCGGACGCCCGCCATCAGCGCGGCACGTTCGTTCAGCCCCACGACGTGGAAGACGTTGCCGCGAGGGGTGTAGCGCATGACCGCCCAGATGACGGCGACCAGCGCGACGGACAGGATGATCGCCGAGGAGACCCCGGCGATACCCATGTTGGTCAGCCAACTGATGCTCCCGTACCCCTGGCTGACGTAGATCGTCGTGGAACCGGAGACGACCAGCGAGACAGCACCCCAGAAGCCCAGGGCACCCAACGAGATGACGAAGGACGGCACCTGTCCCCAGGCCACCAGGGCGCCGGTGATGAGCCCGACCACGGTCAGTGCGACCAAGGTCAGCACCAGGGCCGCGCCACCCATGCCGGGGAGCCATGTGGCGACGAGCACCGTGGTCAGCGAGGCCAGCGCGGCTGACGACAGGTCGATCCCACCGACGAGGACCACGAACATCTGCCCCAGTCCGAGCAGCAGGATGGGAATGGCCTGGTTGGCGACGACGGTCAGGCTGTTGGTCCGCAGGAAGGCGGGTTCAGCTAGGGAGACCGCGAGCACGAGCGCGACGAGGATGCCCAGGGGGAGCAACTGCCGCCACGGTCGAGCCGTCCTCGGCGTCGCGGGCTTCGACGAGCTGATGGGCTCGCGTGTGGGGGTGGAGGTGGTGGCCACGGTGCTCACATCATCTTCTCGAGGAGTTGGATGGGCTGGGGTTTGCCGTCGACTGCGGTGTTCTCGAACCGCGCGGTGACCTGCCCGTCCTTCATGACGATCACCGAGTGGCTCATGCCGATGGCCTCGTCGAGGGTGTCGGCCAGCAGCAAGATGCCGATTCCGCGCTCGCAGAGGTCTCGGAACAGCTTGTAGAGGTCCTCCTTGGCGCCGATGTCCAGGCCACGGGTGGGGTGATCCAGGATCAACAGCCGCAGGTCATCGGCAAGCACCCACCGAGCCAACGCCGCCTTCTGCTGGTTCCCGCCCGACAGCCTGGCCATGTCTGCCGCGGTGTCACGGGGGCGGATGTCCAACCGCTCGGCCCACTCCTGCGCGACGACCCGACGACGCGCGGGCAAGACGACCGGACCCCTGCCCGGGTGCACGAGAGCGATGTTCTCGGCGACCGTCGCTCCCCCGACCATGCCCTCGACACGCCGCTCGGCCGGCACGTACGCGATGCCTGAACGAACCGCCGCGGCAGGGGTGCGAAGGCGCAGGGGCTGCCCGTCCAGGACGATCGAGCCTTCGTCGTGGGGTTCGGCCCCGAAGATGGCCCGCGACACCTGCTCACGCCCGGAACCGATCACCCCGACGAGTCCCAGGACCTCACCTGGACGGATGTCGAAGGACACCCCGCTGTACTGGCCCCTCCGACTCAGATCCTTGACCGAGAGCACGGGGACGGCGTCCGGATCAGCCGGCCGCTGGCGGCCCTCGTCGTAGAAGCCGGCGCTCGAGTCCCGACCGATCATCATCCGGAACAGATCGGCTTCCGTGGCGTCCTGGCTCGTCCGCTCGCCGACGACCTTGCCGTCCCGCAGCACGTAGACACGGTCGGAGAAGTCGAGCACCTCGTCGAGCCGGTGGGACACGAAGATCACCGAGCCGACTTCCCGCAGAGCCATGACCTGACGCTTGAGCACGGCCACGTCCTCTGCCTCGAGCACCGAGGTGGGCTCGTCGAGCACCACGAGAGGTGGTCGTCCAGGGCGTCGACTCGCGACAGCCCGGGCAACCTCGACCATCTGGCGCTCGGCGAAGGTCAAGTCCTCCGTGAGCGATGCAGGCGACACCTTGGACTCCACGGTGGCCAACGCCTCGGCGGCAGCTGCTTCGAGACGCTTGCGCCGGAAGAAACCGGCGCGCAGCGCGTCGCCTTCGTGCCCGAGGAGGAGGTTCTCGGCTACCCGGAGGTTGGGAAGGAGCGATTGCTCCTGGTGGACGACGCCGATGCCCAGGCGGGCCGCACGTGCCGGGCTGCCCAGGTCGACCGGGTCGCCGCTGAGGAGTACTTGCCCCCCGTCGGGTCGGTGCAGTCCGGCGAGCATCTTGAGCAGGGTCGACTTGCCGGCACCGTTCTCGCCGATGAGGCCCACTACCTCGTGCTGGTGGACGGTGATGCTGACGTCGTCGAGGGCTGTCGTGGCGCCGAACCGCTTCGTCACGTTGCGCAGCTCGAGCAGCGGGGCGGTCACTTGACGACCCGCAGACGGTCGCGCACCGGCCAGCCGGTGGCGATGACGGCGATCACGATGACCAGGCCCTGGGCGGCTTGTTGGACGTAGGGATTCGCGCCGGACAGCAGCAGTCCGTTGCCCAGCACGACCAGGATCAGCACCCCGACCAGTGTGTGCAGCGGGCCTCCGCGACCGCCGGACAGCAAGGTCCCTCCCAGGACGACGGCGGACAAGGTCAGGAAGAGTTGACCTGACCCGACCGAGACGTCCCCGACGCCCAGGCGAATGGTCGCGAGCACGCCCCCGAGCCCGGACAGGGCGCCGGCCAGGCAGAAGACGATGACCTTGAAGCGGTTGACGGGGATGCCTGCCACCCGGCTGACCGCCTCGTCCCCGCCGATGGCGTAGGTGTACCGACCGAGCTTGCTGTACCGGCACACCACGAAGGCGCCGACGGTGACCAGGGCTGCGAACACGATGACGACCGGAACCCCGAGCCATCGCCCACCGGCCCATGCCCGGAATGTCTGGTCCTGCAGCTGAGGCGTGGTGGTGCCGAACAGCACCGTGGCCATGCCCAGACCGATGAACCAGGTACCGAGGGTCACCATGAAGGACGGCACCCGTATGCGGGTGTGGATGAGCCCGTTGACCACCCCGAACACGGCACCCACTCCGATGGCGATCACGAAGGCCAGCCAGCCGAGGTCGTTGTCGTTGCGGTTGTTGCTGGCCAGCAACACGAAGGTGAGGCCGCAGGCAGCCATCACGCCCTCGACGGAGAGGTCGACGCTTCCCAGCAGGACCACGAGCGTGGACCCCATGGCGAGGACGAGCGGGATCGACGCCTGCTCGACGATCGCCCGCGCGTTGTTGACCGTGGCGAACCCCGGGGTGAGAACGGCGAAGGCGACCGCCAGGACAACGAGCGCGACGGCGGGTCCTGCGGAGAGCAACAACCTGCGGTTGTTCTTGGGACGGCTGACGGTCGACTGCTGCTCGAGCGTCGCCACGTCGTGTACCGGTGTCGCCGACATCGGCGCTCCTTCGTGTCCAGCTGTGGGTGAACGGTGGTGGTGGTCCCGTCCCCGGACGCAACGGTCCGGGGACGGGACCGGCAGGTCAGATCAGCTCAGGGCGCCGTCGTTGCGGCCGAGCGGATCCTGGACCGAGTCGACGATCTGCTCCGCGGTCGGCGGGGTGGCGTAGTCGGCGACGTTGTCTGCTGTGATGAGGGTCTGGGAGACGTAGAAGGCACGGTCCTCGTGCGGCAGCGATCCCACGTCGAGGGCGCCGGTCGCGGCCTGGTAGCACAGCGCCAAGCCCATGGCCCCGTTGTAGTAGGGGTCCGTGGTGTAGGTGGCGACCATGTTCCCGTCCTGGATGGCCTGCAGGCCCTCCGGCGTGGCGTCCGCAGCGGACGCGATCTTGACCTGGCCGGCACGACCGGCCTCGGTGACCGCCTGGAGTGCGCCGAGTGCCATCGAGTCCGTAGCTGCCCAGATGCCGGTCACCTGGTCCCCGTACTGGTTCAGCAGGGTCTGGGTGGTCGTGTAGGCCTTGTTGCGGTCGAAGTCGGCAGGCTGCTGGTCCAGCAGGGTCACACCGCTCTGCTCGCCGAGCGCCTGCTCGAACCCGGCGAAGCGGGACTGGCTGATGTCGTTGGCGAGCAGACCCTGCAGAGCGATCACGCCACCGCTACCGCCCATGGAGTCGATGAGGGTCTGGGTGGTGTCGTAGCCCTCCTCCTGACCGTTGTAGGTCACGTACGCGACCCAGTTGTCGCCGACGTCCCAGGGGTTGATGTCCTCGGGCTTGCTCCACTGGGTGACGACGTATCCGCCGGCCGCACGCACCGCGTTGACGATGGCCGGGGTGTCGGCGGTGGTGTTGGGGTTGATGTTCAGGAGCACCGTCTTGCCACCGGCGAGCACCGACTGCAGCTGGCTGAGTGCCGATTGCGAATCGCCGTTGTAGACGATGGTCTGCAGATCGATCCCGAGGGAGTCGGCGTAGGCCTGGCTGCCCTCGACCCACGCGGCTTCGTAGGGGTTGGTCAGGGAGCGGACCGCCGACACCATGATCATGTCGTCGTCGCTGACCTGCCCCGAGGCCGTTCCGCCGCCGGAGTTGGTGCTCGAGCACGCCCCCAGCGACATGGTCGCTACCGCTGCGACGGCCAGGGCCGCGAAGCGGCGCCCCAGCCCGCTCATCGCTGAACCTCTCATCGATCCCACCTGTCTGTGTCGCGACGCCAGGACACGTCGCGCGCCTCCAACACCCCTGCGGCATCGGTAAGCGTTTTCTAACAGTGGGCCAGTTCACATGTCAAGGCATCAGAGGGAGGTCGCGCAAGTCCGTACGGACCTGGGGTTTACGGTCTTGCAGCGGGCACCGGATCGGTCTACTGGCGGGTGAAAGCGTTACTCAGCCGCGACCAGCTCTGCTCTCGGGGCGGCACTGGACCCCCGGACGACGACATGGGCCGGGACCAGGCTGATCTCGTTCTGCGGATGCCCTGCCAACAGACGCTTCATCAAGCCCCACGCCGCCGCGCCCACACCGGACTGGCCGGCGACGGTGGTCAGCGCTGGCGACCCGTAGCTGGCGAAGGGGATGTCGTCGAACCCCGTCAACGAGACGTCCTCGGGCACCCGAACACCCAGCTCCTGCAACCGCGTGAGGGCACCGAACGCCACCAGGTCGTTGTGGCAGATGATCGCGGTCGGTCGGGTGGACCAGGCCTTCTCCGCGCCGTCGTAGCCCGCTGCGATCGTTCCCCCAGCGCTGACCTCGGCCACGTCGAGCCCGAAGGATCCCGCTTGCCGTATGCCTCGCAGCCGTTCGGTGTTCGACCACGAGTGCTCCGGTCCGCCCAGGTAGACCGCTCGTCGATGGCCCAGGGCGTGCAGGTGTCCGCAGAGTTCGAGCATCCCCGACATGGAGTCGATGGCGATGGTGGGTATGCCGACCTCTGGCACGACCCGGTTCAGCAGCACCAGGTGGTCGGTGGCCTGCGCGATGGCCCTCAGCGCTGGAACGTCCATGCGCGGTGACATGAGCAGGAGGCCGTCCAGCTTGTGCAGGAAACTCTCGCTCAGCTCGGTCTCGGCTCGCGGGTCTTCGTTGGCGTCGGCAACCGCCAGCTGGTACCCGTCGGCCACCGCGGCGACGTTGACGTCCTTGATGACGTCGTAGAAGTACGGGTTGGCCAGGTTGGGTACGACCATCCCCACCATGCGGGTCGCCCCGGTGGCGAGACTCTGTGCTGCGAAGCTGGGGCGGTAGCCCAGCTCGGCCGCTGCCCGCCTCACTCGTTCAGCCAGCGGTTCGGAGACGCCTCCCTTGCCGCTCATGACACGCGAGACGGTGGCGATGGAGACGCCCGCCCCGTCGGCCACAGCCTGAATGTTCACGCGCCTCGAGCCGGCCCGAGAAGTCTGGGCACGCTTGCGTGGGCTTTGGCCGTCAGTCACTGACTGATGCCTCCTGTTGCCGAGTTGGAGCCGTGGACCGGTGCCGCCGACCTTACCGTCTCTGTAAGTCTTTTCAGAGGGCTGAAAGATTTACACACCCCTCGGGGTGGTCGAGAAACAGCAGCCCAGGTGGCTCGATGGCGTCCTGGGTCCGCGCTTAGTCCGCGGATGTTCGAACACGCTTTCTTCGACCGACCATCTTGACCGACGACTGTGGCAGGCATTACAACTGCGGGCCAAGCGTGGCACTCAGTGCCACCCGTCGACGGCCGCTTCCTGTCACCGAGGAGAAACCCGCATGGCCAACACCTGGTTCGAGACCGTCGCCGAGGCGCAGCGGCGGGCCAAGCGCCGCCTGCCGAAGTCGGTGTACGGGGCACTCATCGCCGGCTCCGAGCGCGGCCTGACCGTCGAGGACAACACCCGCGCCTACGCCGAGCTGGGTTTTGCCCCGCACGTCGCCGGGCTGCAGGGCGAGCGCGACCTGACGACCACGGTGATGGGCCAGCCGCTGTCGATGCCGGTGATGATCTCCCCGACCGGGGTGCAGGCGGTGCACCCCGACGGCGAGGTCGCCGTCGCCCGCGCGACCGCAGCCCGGGGCATCCCGATGGGCCTGAGCTCGTTCGCGTCCAAGAGCGTGGAGGAGGTGGCCGCGGCCAGCCCGCAGACGTTCTTCCAGATGTACTGGGTCGGCTCGCGCGACGTGCTCGTGCAGCGGATGGAGCGCGCCCGGGCTGCGGGCTGCGTCGGGCTGATCATGACGCTGGACTGGTCGTTCTCCAACGGCCGCGACTGGGGCTCCCCGGCCATCCCCGAGAAGATCGACCTGAAGACCGCCGTGAAGTTCGCCCCAGAGGTCGCCCTCAAGCCGCAGTGGCTCTACACGTTCGCCAAGACCGGCAAGATCCCGGACCTCAAGACCCCCAACCTGGCCCCGCCCGGCGGCGGCGACGCCCCCACCTTCTTCGGCGCGTACGGCGAGTGGATGGGCACCCCCCTGCCGACCTGGGACGACGTCGCGTGGCTGCGCGAGCAGTGGGGCGGGCCGTTCATGCTCAAGGGCGTCATGCGGGTCGACGACGCCCACCGCGCCGTCGACGCCGGCTGCACCGCCATCTCGGTGTCCAACCACGGCGGCAACAACCTCGACGGCACCCCCGCCCCGATCCGGGCACTGCCGGCGATCGCCAAGGCCGTCGGACACGAGGTCGAGATCGTCACCGACGGCGGCATCCGCCGCGGCTCCGACGTCGTCAAGGCCCTCGCGCTGGGGGCCAAGGCCGCGATGATCGGCCGCGCCTACCTGTGGGGTCTCGCCGCCAACGGCCAGGCCGGCGTGGAGAACGTGCTGGACATCCTCCGCTCGGGCATCGACTCCGCCGTCCTCGGGCTGGGCCACCGCGACGTCAAGGACCTACGCCCGGAGGACGTCGTCGTCCCCGCCGGTTGGCCGCGGGTGCTGGGGACCCCCGATGAGCAGCCGGCCGACACCTTCGTCGGCATCACTGCGACCTCCGGGCGGTGATCACCATCATCGTCGGTGTTGCATTGCTGTCGGTTGGCCGCACCATGACCGAGCCAGCGGTTCAGACAACCTCCGCAGCTGAGCGTCATGCGCTGGTCTCGTCAGGTGTCGTGCTGGTCCTGTCCGGTGTCGCTTTGATCGCGATAGCGCTGATGTGATCAGCTCTGTCCCGCGACAGGTCGTCGTGCCGGGAACTGCGGCTCCGAGCTGCAAGCAGTACGGACATGGTTCACGTGCTCCGACTGGGACGTGCCATCCGCTACCGCGGAGAGTTTCGGCTCCGCTGTCCACCGTGGCGATCCCGTCCAACGTGCCCGTACGTCCTGGGCGTCCGCTGTGGACGGGCCAGGTGCCTACTGAGGTCTCCGGGACGGCTCGACACGGTCTCGGTTGCCAGCGGGTGTGCGGTGCTTGCCGCCGAGCCCTCGTCGATCATGGGGTGCGCGGCACACCTGCCGATCGTGGTCGGCGCCTCCTACCGGCTCCGGTCGAGCGCGGGGACGTGCTGCGTGGCCAGCAGCGACCCGGCTGGCGTGGTGTGGCAGGTCCGCGGTGCCACACCACCGTGCCTCGGCGCGACGTGCGACGAGGCGCCGTCCTCGGGGTGGACCGTGGCGGTAGGCGCCCCCCGCGACCGCAGCGTCGGCGTCCACCTCCCCTGATCTCCGGCCCTGGTCGTACCCAGCCCGTCCCGACGCCTCGTGCAGACCCAGCACGGCTTGCCGATCACGGTCGCTCAGGTAGGAGCTGGTGGTCGTCGGGAGCGTGGGTGCACCAGGCCCGTCCGGTAGGCCAGCACCACCAGTTGAGCGCGGTCGCGCGCCCCGACCTTGGCCATCGCGCGGTTGACGTGGGTCTTGACGGTCAGGGGCGACAGGACCAGGGCATGGGCGATCTCGGCGTTGGTCGACCCCACCGCCACCCACGTGACCAACTCCAACTCGCGCTCGGTCAACTGCCCGAACGCCGCCCGGGCGTCGACCTCCGCCTCGTCGGGGGCGCCGTCCCCGGCCAGCACGTAGTCCTCCACGAGGGCACGGGTGGCCCGGGGCGAGAGCAGGGCATCACCGGCGGCCACCACCCGCACGGCGGCCAGCAGGTCGGCGGGTTCGGCGCCCTTGCCCAGGAAGCCGCTGGCCCCGGCCCGCAGGGCCAGCAGCACGTTGCGGTCGTCCTCGAAGGTGGTCAGCACGACGATGCGGATGCGGTCCAGGGACGGTTGGGCGGTGATGGCACGCGTGGCGGCGAGTCCGTCGAGGACCGGCATGCGCAGGTCCATCAGGACGACGTCGGGGTGGTGGAGCTGAGCCAGACGGAGGGCCTCGGCGCCGTTCCCGGCCTGGGCGACGACGACGATGTCCGGGGCGGCGCTGAGCATGGCGGCGACCCCGGAGCGGATGAGGGGCTGGTCGTCGGCGAGCAGCACGCGGATCGGCGAGCTCACCGGGAGTCCCTGAACCCGGTGGCGAACACGGCGCGTACCGCGAACGTGCCGGCGTCCGTGGGGCCCGTGGTGAGCTCCGCGCCGGCGAGGACTGCGCGCTCACGCATGCCCAGCAGCCCGTGGCCGGACCCGGCCAGGTGCGGTGGCGTTCCCGGTCCGGCCAGCGGGTTCACCGTGGTCACCGTGAGCTGGTCCCCGGTCACGCCGAGGGTAAGCTCGGCATCCCCCGTGCCGTGACGCATCGCGTTGGTCAAGGACTCCTGGACGATCCGGTAGGCGGCGATGTCCGCCACGGTCCCGCGGAGGGCGTCCGCCGCCGCGCGCGGGTCACCGACGACGGTGAGCCGGAGACCGGCTGTGCGGACGTCGTCCAGCAGCTGGGGTAGGCCGTCGAGGCCGGCCGCGGCCGGCGCCAGGTCGTCCTCGAGATCCCCGGCATCCACCTCACGGGGGTGCGGGCGGCTACGCAGCAGGCCGACGACTGCACCCAGCTCGCCCAGCGCCGTGCGTCCGGCGGTGCGGACCTGGGCCAGCGCGGCACGCGCCTGCGCAGGGTCAGTGTCCATGAGCTGGTCGGCCGCTCCGGCCTGCACGCCCATCACTGCGACGTGGTGGGCGACGACGTCGTGCAGCTCCCGGGCGATCCGCAGCCGCTCATCGGCAACCCGACGCTCCGCCTCGTCCTCCCGGGTCCGCTCGGCCGCTGCGGCCCGTTCAATCGCGGCGTGCACGAGCGCCCGTTGCCCGGCCACCGCGAGTCCGGCTGCGGTCACGGCCGCCATCAACGCCAGCGGGGCCAGCACCCGGCTGTCGAACCCGCCGGTGAGGACGTCACCGGCCAGGTAGACACCGCAGCACAGGCCCAGCAGCGCGATGGCCACCGGCAGTGGCCGGCGCAAACCCACCACCAGCAGGGAGACGAGCACGAGGATCACCACACCGGTGGGCCCCCCGACGAGGAGCTGGACACCGGTGCACACCGCCTGGGCGACGAGTGCTCCCAGCACCGGCCGGCGGCGCAGGAGCAGCAGCAGGGCGGCCCCGGCCACCAGCGCCGCGACGGCGACCGTCCAGGGCCGCGGGGCACCGGCATCGGGCGGCCCGCCCGCGACGGCCGCGAGCACCGTGGCCCCGACCACGGTCACCTGCGACCAGCGGACGCCCCGGGGTCGACGGGGACCACCAGACCGTCGACCCGCCCCGCCCGCCATCCCAGGAACGCTACGTGGCTGCGCGGGGTGCCGCGGTGCAGCACGGTGCCGAGGGCGAGCACCCACAGCATCCCCGCCAGCCAGGGCGAGACCGGTCCGAGCCGGTCGGCGGCACCGGCCAGCGGGGTGGCCACGCCGAGACGGTCGAGCAGCCACCCGCCGGCCGCGATCCCGGTCAGCACCGCGGCACCCACCCGCAACCGCCCGTAGAACGGCGTGCGCGCCAGGACGACCAGCGGGGGCAGGACCAGGGCGACGACGGCCAGCTGCATCAGCTCGATGCCGATGTTGAACCCGAACAGGCTGCGCACCAGGTCACCGCCGGAGAGGTCCAGCTCGGTGAGGGTGCCGGCGAAGGCCAGCCCGTGCACCAAGCCGAACAGGCCGGCGACCAGCGGCTCCCGCCCGGGGAATACGGGCCGAACGGCGTGCGCGGCGGCGACCAGGATGCTGACCGCGATCGCGGCCTCCACGGCCTGCCCGGGAACCGGCAGCCCGAGCGCACCGAGGGCCAGGGTGACCGAGTGACCGACGGTGAACGCCGCCGTGGTGGTGGTGATGCGGCGCACCGCTCGACGGCCGGGAACGGTGCCGCGCCACCGGCCAGCCGAGGCGAGCAGGGGTGCCGGCAGGAGCAGGGTGAGCAGGAACAGCTGGTGGTCGGTGCCCTCGGCGATGTGGGAGATCCCGAGGCTCAGCATGCCCAGGAATCCGGCGGTGGTGCTGGTCGGGGAGTTCCCGGTCAGGTCGACGTGCAGAGTGGGGATGGTGCCGGTGACGGTGTCCACGGCCACGGCGCCCAGGGAAGCGGGCAGGTCGGCCGGGTCGGTGGCGCCGGTGTCGTCGCTGCGCAGGATCACGTAGACGTCGGCGGTGATGACCTGGTGCACGACGGCGTCGTAGTCGAGGTCGAAGGCGTGCACGTCGGCCCCGGCGGGCGGGGTGAGCACCAGGTCGGCGGTGACGGCGGGGAAGGTGCCGGTGCCGTACTGCTCGGTGGTCGTGGCGGTGACGTCACCGACGTCCACGGTCCACGCGCCGGCGTCGGAGGTGACCGCGATGTGGTCCGTGAGGTAGTCGGCCACCGCGTCGGCATTGGCGGTGTCGAGGGCCGCCCCCGCACCGTCGGCGTCGACGAGGGTGAGCCCGCTGGCGGTGGCCAGGTCGGCGGCCGGCAGCAGCAGGTCGCCGTCCACGACGTCGGCACGGATGTCCAGCTGCAGGACGCTGGAGGGGACCACGTGGGCCGACGCCGGCGCGGCGGTGAGCACCACGCCGACGAGGGCGAGCAGGACGGCGCCCAGCGCCCGTCGGGCGATCTCCCCGGCCCGGGTCCCACGGCGGAGCCGGCGCGGGGTCCGGACCGGGGTGGCCGTCATCTCAGGAGGTCAGGCCGGCGTAGTCGGTCTTCTTGTCCCGCCACACCGCGTGCGGGTGCGCGCCCTGCAGCACGATGCCGTTCTGCAGCGAGAACTCGATCCACACCGACGGGCCGTCGATGCGCACGTAGTCCCCGACCTCGCTCACGGAGCTGTTCCCGGAGAACGACACGTAGGTGTCGTCGAGCTCGCTCTCGTAACCGGCCAGGATGGTGGCCGCGTCGGCGTCGTCCACGTCGTCGACGTAGGTGTCGATCGCGGCCAGCAGCAGCGCCTTCTGGTCGTCGGTCAGCTCCGAGCCGGCCACGCCCTCCGAGGTCGTCGGGAAGGCCCAGTCGTTGCCCGGACCGAGCAGGATGTCCCCGAACGTCTGCGACAGCTGTGCGGTGGCCAGCTGGTCCGAGCTCAGCGAGGCCAGCAGCGCCTGGAAGGCGGCCTGCTCCTGCTGCTCGGGCTGCACCGTGACGCCGTCCTCGGTGACCGTCGTGAGCGGCTCGATGCCGCGGAATGACGGCGTCGCACCACCCAGGACACCGTCGACGTAGGTGTTGGCCACCGCCAGGTGGTGGCCGCCGAACTGCAGCTCCCAGGTGCCCGAGTCGCTGGGCTCGCCGAGGAAGGCGATGAAGTAGTTGCCGCGGCCGTAGTCGTCCCCGCCGCCGTTGTCGGCGAGGTAGTCGTCGGCGGACAGGTGCTGCATGATCTCGTCGAAGCCCTCGTTCGCCGCGCTGCCGGTGACCGCGCGCAGCAGGTCCTCCAGCGCGGTCCACTGCGCGTCGGTGAGGCTGTCGGTCTGCAGCCCGACCCGGCCGGTGCTGCTGGTCGACCCGGCACCCCCACCGCCGGGGGCGCCGCCGCTGGGCAGTGCACCGCTGGGCAGGGCGCCGCCGGGGGCACCAGATCCCCCGCCTCCGAACCCACCGGAGCCGCCTGTGAGCAGCGCATTGGGGAAATTGGACCAGTTGCTGGCGTTGGCGAACGTGTAGTCCTGGTTCAGGGCCTCGAGCTGGTCGTCGGCCAGGGTGGCGGCGAAGGCCTCGGCGAGGGCGGCGACGTCACCGGAGGACGCGGCCGAGGACGACGACGAGCTCGTCGTCGCGGGCGAGGACGTCGACGCGGTGTCGCCGGAGTCGTCGGTGCCGCAGCCGACCAGGCCCAGGGACAGGAGCACGACCGCGCTCGCGGCGATGGCTGAGGTGGGGAGACGGGGGTTCACACCACGCAGCCTGCGGATCGGCCCGGCCACCGGTCGTCATCCCTGCGAAGGCTCTTGCGGCCGCCTCTACTGCGTTCGCTGTAGTCGTGCCGGCCGCGGCGGGTTCCTGGCTCCCGACGCCGCACTGTCGGTCAGCTGTGGGTTGCTGTCACCGGGCTGTGAGTGCGGGGCCAGCCGTGGAGCACCGGTCCGGGCGTGCCGATGAACGGCGCGACCGCACCACTCGACTCCTCGGAGGCATCGTCCGTGAGCAGCATCAGCGCCCTCTCGTCCTCGGCATCGACCTGGGCCACCTCCGCCACCCAGCGCCCGTCCGGACCGCCGCCGGGCGGTGGGCCGGAGAAGACCAACGCGGCGGTCGCCGACCTGCTGGGCATCGACGCCGACACGCTCAAGGCCCAGCTGAGCAGCGGGAAGACGATGGCCGAGCTGGCCCAGGCCGCCGGGGTCAGCAACGACGATCTGGTGGCCACCATCCAGGCCACGCTGCCCGCCGACGCGCCGCAGAGCATGGCCTCCGACATCGCCAGCGGCGCGATGGGTGGTCCCGGTGCCGCCGGCCGCGGCCACCACAAGCCGGCCGTCGACGCGCAGAGCGGGATCCAGGCCCTCTCCAGCGCCCTGGGGGTGAGCACCGAGGACCTGATGGCCCGGTTGACCGACGGCACCGGCATCCAGGACCTGCTCGACAGCAACCCGAAGGTCGCGGCCCAGCTGTCGTCGAACCAGCAGAAGGGTGCCCTGGTCGACGGCTACGCCTGATCACCCCGACCCGGAGAAGGCCGGGTCGGCGGTCGCAGCAGGGCCGCTGCGACCAGCACGGGCACTGCGCCGAGGGTGTTGAGCCCGACGTCGACGACGGACACGACCCGTCCCAGGGGCAGCAGGAACTGCAGGGTCTCGATCCCTGACGCCAGGACCAGACAGGCCGGCAGCAGTGCGGCGGGACGGCGCAGCACCGGCCACCGGGCGGCGGCCAGCGCCGCGGTCGGGACCAGCAGCAGCAGGTTGCCCACCAGCTGGAGACGGGTCGTGTCGTCGTCCAGGCCCGCCAGGTACCAGCCCAGCTCCGTCGCGGGATCCGCCCAGGTCCACCCGGAACCGGATGGAACCAGGGTGATCAGTGCAACGGCCAGCAGGGTGGTCACCACCCCCCACGTCAGCGTGGTACGTCCTGGACGCCGGGTGCCGGTGAGCTGGGGCCGGCTGACGGGGGCGTGGGCCGGTCCGGTCCGGGTCCCATTCACGCCTGGGCCACCGACGTGCCCAGCTGGTGGAGAACCTGCTGGTGGGTGAGCCCGGTCGACCGGGCCAGTTCGTCCAGGAGCAGGGTGCTCACCCCGACCAGCCCCGTGACCAGGCGGAGCGCGCCCGCCACGTGGTCGTCGGGGCTGCTGTCGTGGACGGTGGACCAGACGGTGTCCCGGGTCAGCGCGAAGCTGTCCTGCTCGTCGGCGCAGGCGGCGAGCACGGCGAGCGCGTCGCGCAGGGCAGGGGCCAGCTGGTGGGCAGGGCTCATCGTCTTCCTCCGGGGGTCTGTCGTCCGGGTGGTCGTGCGGGCGCGGTGGCCGTGCCGGGGTTCAGATCGTTGCGCTGCCGTCCACGGTGGTGGTCGACCCGTCCGCCCAGACGACGAACGATGAGCGGCCCGGCCGGGTGGCCAGCCAGACGGCTGCTCCCGAGCCGAGAGCGAAGGCTGCTGTGGCGTCGATGTCGGCGGCGGTGAGCGAGTCGCCCCAGACGGTCACCTGGGCGACGCCGGTCGGGGCCAGTCCGGTGCGGGCGTCGACCAGGTGGGCGCCGCGGTGGGCGGTGCCGGAGGTGGCGACGGCACCGGTGGCGACCGGGAGGACGGCCAGCACCCGTCCGGGGTCGGTCGGGTGCTCGATGCCGATCCGCCAGGGCGGGCCGTCGGGGTCCAGGGTGCGGCAGGTCAGGTCGCCGCCGGCGGACAGGCAGAAGTCGGTGTCGGGCAGCTGGGCCAACCAGGCCGCGGCGCGTTCGGTGGCCCAGCCCTTGACCACGCCGCTGGGGTCCAGCCAGCGGACGCCGTCCGGGCCGGGCAGCCAGGCGCTGAACGCGCCACCCGAGTCGTGCTCGGCGGCGGCGGCCAGCGCCAGGACCTCGGCGACCTCGGGCACGCAGTCCTCTACGGTGACCTCGCCGCGCCCGAGCCGGCTGATCACGGAGTCGGCCCGGTAGGTGCTGAAGACCCGGTCGACGTCGCGCAGCTCGGTCATCACCTCGGCCCAGGCGTCGCGGGCGGCGCGGTCGGTGGTGTGCCGGCCGCGCAGGGCCAGGCTGATCGGCATCCCCATGACGTGCTCGACGTAGCGGGTTGGGGCCTCGGCCGCGGTCCGGTTCACAGGCCGGCCTGGTCCAGGGCGCTCTGCAGGGACTGCAGGTAGCCGTCGCTGGTGTAGGTGGCGCCGCTGACCATGTCGATGTCGGCGCTCTGCGCGTCCAGGGTCTCCTGAACCAGCACCGGCAGGGCCCGGCCGTTGATCTGCTGGTCCTTGCCGTTGCTGCTGGGGTAGTCGATGACGCTGACGTCGGTGATGGTGCCGCCGGAGACGGTCAGCTGGACCTGGACCGGGCCGTAGCGGGTGTCGGCGGCGCTGCCGGTCACGGTGGTCGTGGTGGCCGTCGTCGACTCCGGCGCGGCTGTCGCAGAGGCGGCTGCCGACGGGGTCGCCGCCGCCGGTGCAGTTGCCGAGGCCGACGTGGAGGGAGTGGCGGCCAGCGAGCCGGCCACCGGGGTGACCGTGGAGGATTCCGCGGTCGCGGCTGCCTGGGAGGAGGTGGAGGTGTGGTAGCCGAAGAGCAGCACCAGCACCGTCAGGGTGCTCATGCACCACAGGACGATCTTCTTCACGGGGTCACCAACCGAAGCTCTCGACGTGGATGTGGTCGGCCGGGACGCCGGCCGCCGTGGCGGTGCGGACGACGTCCTCGGCCCAGGGGCGGGGACCGCAGACGTAGACGTCGCGGTCGGCGATGTCGGGCACCCACCAGGTCAGCGCGGTGAGGTCGTCGGCGTCGCCGACCCCGTGGCCCAGCCAGGACCCCTGGGCCCGGCGGTGGCCCGGCAGCCAGAACAGCTGCAGGCCGCGGTCGCGGGAGAGCTGCTCGAACTCGCGCTGGAACAGCGGGCGGTCCCGGTAGCGGTGCAGGACGGCGACCTCGCCGGGGGCGTAGGCCATGCCCTCGGCCAGGGCACGCAGCGGGGTGATACCGACACCGGCACCGATGAGGGCGACCCGGCGGCGGGTCCGGGCCCGCTCGGAGAGCCGGCCGTAGGGGCCCTCGACCAGGACCCGGGTGCCCGGCCGCAGGTGGCGCAGGGCGGAGCTGCCGTCGCCGACCTCGGCGACGGTGATCCGCAGACCGCGGCCGTCGGGCGCCGCGGACAGCGAGTAGGGGTGCGCCCGGGTCCAGCCGGCCCCGGCCAGGAACCGGAAGGAGAAGAACTGGCCGGCCTCGGCGTCCACCCACCGCCCGCGGCGGGCGGCCATGGTCACCGACACCACGCCGTCGCCCTCGGCGACGACGGAGGTGACCCGCAGCGCCGAGCGGGTGCTGCGGACCAGCGGCAGGGCCACCCGCCAGACGAGCACCGCGCCGGCGGCCGCGGCCCAGGAGGTCCACCAGAAGACGGTGCGGGCCGGGGAGGCGAGGAAGTCCTGCCCGGTCCACAGCTGGTGCGGCAGGGCCAGTCCGACGCCCAGGTAGGCGTAGAGGTGCAGCAGGTGCCAGGACTCGTAGCGCAACCGGCGCCGGGCCGCCCGCACGCTGGTCACCACCACCATGACCAGGCACAGCGTGCCGGCGGCGGCCAGAAGCATGCCGGGGTAGGTGACGGTGAGGTCCCACAGCTCCCCCGGTGCGGCGCTGAGCTCGCCGGCGGCGTAGCCCCAGGTGATCAGGCCGATGTGGGCGACCATCAGGGTGAAGGAGCTGAACCCCACCAGCCGGTGCAGCGCGGCGAGCCGGTCCTGCCCGAAGGCGCGTTCGAGCACCGGGACCCGGGCCATGAGCAGCAGCTGCACGAGCAGCAGGTCCGAGGCCAGCAGACCGGTCAGCCGGCCGGTCGAGGTCAGCCCGCCGGCCCAGGAGCCCAGCGCCTGGAACCCGCCGCCGGTGGCCCACCAGTAGCTGACCAGCAGCAGCCCGGACCACAGCACGACCAGCGAGCCCAGGCGGACCGCGGCGTCGCGGCGGGCCCGGCCCCCCGGGACGGTCCCCGGTGCGGTGGGGACCGCCGCCGGGCGGGCCGCGACGGCGGTCACCGGGCGCCCCCGCCGGTGCGGGGGTGAGCGCCTGACGGGTGCATCGGTTGCTCCTGCTGCGTAGGGGTGGGTCGGTCAGGTCGTCGGGGACGACGTGGCCGGCGCGCTGGCGGACGGGGACGAGGTGGAGGGGCTGGTGGTCGACGGGCTCGTCGTGGACGAGCTCGTGCTGCCATCCCCGTCCTGGTCCCCGTCCTGGTCGCGGTCACCGCGGCCGCCGTGGTCTCCGTCGTTGGAACCCCCGCGGTCTCCACCGCGGTCGTCGCCCTGGGCGGCGCCGCGGCCGTCGCCGCCACCGGTCCCGTGGCCGATGGCGAAGCCGGCGCCGCCGCCGAGGAGCAGCAGGACGACCGCGGCCAGGGCGGCCAGCAGGCCGCGGCCGCGGCGGGTGGTGGGTCGCCGCGTCAGTGCGCGGCGCAGGCGGTCACGGCGGCCGGTGGCGGGGCCGACGCCGGCGGTCGGTGTGGAGGTCCACTGGCTCTCGGCGCCGGTCGGGGCGTCGACGGGCACGGTGGCGCCGACGGGCGGCTGCTGAGCGGGGACGTCGTCGCGGTCGGTGGGCATGCAGTTCTCCTGGGATCCGGGGGCGGGTACGGCTCAAGCCTCGCCGTCCGACCGCCCGCCGTCGTCGTCCCGGTGCAGGCTCCTGACCTGCTGCCGTCGCAGTAGACGACACCGCACGGAGGCGGTGGCTCCTGCGCCCGCAGGCCCTCGGCCGGCGGCGACCCGCTCTGGGTCAGGGGGCTCCGGTGTCCCCGACGCGCACGAGGCCGCTCTGGTAGGCCAGGACCACCAGCTGGGCGCGGTCCCTTGCGTCGAGCTTGCTCATCGCCCGGTTCAGGTGGGTCTTGACCGTCAGCGGTGACAGGAACTGCTGGGCGGCGATCTCGTCGTTGCTGAGGCCGAGCGCGGCCTGGGCGACCATCTCCCGCTCACGGTCGGTCAGCCCCGCCAGCGACACCGGCACCGCACCCGCCCGGGGTGCCGCGTCCTCGGGGGCGGCGAGGAACCGGGCGATGAGGCTGCGGGTGGCGCGCGGCGACAACAGCGCGTCCCCGCCGGCTACCACCCGGACCGCCTCGAGCAGCTCCTCGGGTTCCACGCTCTTGCCCAGGAACCCGCTGGCGCCGGCGCGCAGGGCGTCCAGCACGATCTCATCGGCTTCGAAGGTGGTCAGCACGACCACGCGGACGTCACCCAGGTCGGGATCGGCGGTGATCTGGCGGGTGGCCGACAGCCCGTCGGTGCCGGGCATCCGGACGTCCATGAGCACGACGTCGGGTCGCAGCGACCGGGCCAGGTCGACCGCGGTGGCGCCGTCCCCGGCCTCCCCGACCACCACGAGGTCCTCGGCGCTGCCGATGAGCGCGGCGAACCCGGACCGGATGAGCACCTGGTCGTCGGCCAGCAGCACCCGGATGGTCACACCGTGCCCCGCGGGATCGTCGCCCGCACCCGCCAGCCACCGGAGCCGTCAGGGCCGGCGTCCAACCGGCCGCCGACGGCGTCGACCCGCTCGCGCATGCCGATCAGGCCGTGCCCGCCGGTCCCCGGGGAAGGGCGGGGGGAGAAGGTGTTCACGACGTCGATGGTGACCTCCCCCGTCCCGTGGTCGACGACCAGGGTGGCGTGGCCGTCGCCGTACTTCACCGCGTTGGTCAGGGCCTCCTGCACGACGCGGTAGGCAGTCAGGTCCGCGACGGGGGGCAGGTCGACCGCCTCGCCAGTGGTCCGCTGGTCCAGGGCGAGCCCGGCCGAACGGATGTCCTCGACCAGGGCCGGGAGGCGGGCGAGCCCGGGCGCGGGGGCTGCGGGTCCGTCGCCGCCATCCGTGCGCAGCAGTCCGACGACGGCGGTCAGCTCGGTCAGCACGCTCTTGCTCGCTTCTCGGACCAGGGTCAGGGCGTGCTCGGCCTGCTGCGGGTCGCGGTGCATGAGGTGCTTGGCGACGCCGGCCTGCACGTTCACCACCGCGATGTGGTGGGCGACGACGTCGTGCAGCTCACGGGCGATCCGCAGCCGCTCGTCGGTCACCCGGCGCTGGGCCTCCTCCTCACGGGTGCTCTCGGCCTGCGCGGCCCGGGCCCGCGCCGCCGCCAGGGCCGACCGCTGCCCGCGCAGCGCCACCCCGGCGGCCGCGGCCGCCCCACCCAGGGCGAGCACCGTCAACGCCGGGGAGTCCCCGCGCTCGTCCAGGAACACCCCCTGCGCGGCGGCCAGGGCCAGGACGTACCCGATGCCGGCGACGACGACGGTGAGCACGGTCGTGCGCAGCGTGGCCAACCAGCCCAGGGTGAACAGCGCGACCAGCAGCGGCGCGGACACCAGCGGGTCGGCGCCGCCCATCAGCACCGCCCCCACCACCGCACCGGCCGACACCACGGCCACCGGGACCGGGTGGGTGCGGCGGGCCAGCAGCACCGCCGAGGCGAGCACCAGCAGCGCCACTGCCCCGGAGGAGAAGGAACTCACTGCTCCCCCAGCGGCGTCCAGGCCGTCCAGGCCTCCCCCGCCACGGCCCCGGTCCCGCCCGTCGGACAACCCGCCCAGGGCCACGGCCAACGCCAACGCGGCCAGGACGGCGTCGGCGACGCGGGGGTGCGCGGCCGCCCAACGGTTCGCCCGGGTCAGCAGGGGCCACATGGTGGACCGTTGTACCGCAGCGGCCGAGCTCACCCGAACACCGCGCGGGCCCGGGTCTGCCGGGCCAGCACGACGACCAGCCCGACCGCCGCGGCCAGCAGTGTCCCCGGGCGGGCATCGGCGACGGCGGACAGCACGGCGTCCCAGTACGTGACGAGGGTCGACCCAGCACCGATCCAGGCCGCGTTCCACACCGCCGACCCGGCAGCGGTCAGCGCCAGGAACCGCGCCGTCGGCATGCCCAGCGACCCCGCGGGCAGGTTGACCAGCACCCGCACCCCGGGCACCAGTCGGCCGAGCAGGACCACCCAGGCGCCCCGCCGGTCGAACCAGGACTCCAGGTGGTCCCAGCGCCGGGCGTCCAGGCCGATCAGCCGTGACAGCTGCTGCACCCGGGTGCGGCCCCCTGCCCGGCCGGCCAGGAACATTGCCCAGGCCCCCAGCGTCGAGCCCAGCGTGGCGGCGAGCACGGCGCCCGGGTAGGACAGCTGCCCCGCCGCCACCTGGCTGCCGACCAGGGGCAGCACGACCTCCGAGGGGATGGGGAGCACCGCCTCCACAGCCATCACGGCGGCCAGCCCGGCGTCACCCGCAGCGTCCACGAGCGCGGTCGCGGCTTCGGCGACGGTGCTCAGCGCGCTCATCGGTGGTCTCCTGCCGGGGTCCAGGTCATGCCGATGAGCCTGCTCGGATCCGCAGTCCTTGTCGTCGTCCCACCGCAGGCACACCGCCTACCGCGGCGGCAGTAGGTTCTCCCGGGCCGCGGCGGACTACCGCGTCGGCAGCAGGTCGACGAGCCTGCCGCTGGACGACGCGCGAGGACCCGCCACCGGGCACCGTCGTCGTCATGAACTCGACCGCCGCCGGACGGCGTGCCCCACTGGCGCCCGCCCTCCCGACGTCCTCGGCGTGGCTAGCCGGGCTGGCCGGGCACCTCCTGGTGCAGCTGCGCGCGCCCCGCCACGGTCGCCGGGCCGAGGCCCCCGGGCCGGAGCGGGCGTCGGCATGACCGCCCATCACGCGGTTGCCCGGCCGCTGACCTGGGTCACCGGGGTGCTGCTGACCTCCGCTACGGCGCTGGGTCTGTGGTTCGGCATCGGCGCACCCGACGTCTCCCCCGTCGCCGCTCCGGCCGTCCAGACCGATCAGGCGGACCAGGCGGGCCAGGCGGGCCAGGCGGGCCAGGCACCCGACCAGCGAGCCACCGGCGGCGATGCCCCACGCGGGGCCGGACCGCAGGGTGGCGCTGGCCAGGGTGGCCGCGGGGGTGGTCGTCGATGACAACCGGCCTGGCGCCGGGGACGGCCCGCCAGCCGGGGACTGCACCGCAGCGTCGGCGAACGGTGGTCGACCGCGCCACTGCGCTCACCATCGCGGGCACCGGCGCGCTGACGGTCGCCACCTGGCCCGTCGCCCTGGCCACCCTGGGCCCCGAGGTGTCCGGGCTGGGGCTCGTCGCCCACGTCAGCGGGATGCTCGCCGGGTTCGGGGTCCTGGTCCTGTTGCTGCTGATGGCCCGCACCCCCGCCCTGGAGCTGGGGGTCGGCGCCGACGTGCTGGCCCGGTGGCACGCCGTCCTCGGGCGTGTCGTCATCGTCCTCGTCGGCGTGCACGGGGTCGCCGCCACCGCCGCGTGGGCCCAGGCCACCGGGAGCGGACCACTCTCGGCCGTGGGGACGGTCCTGGCCATGCCGTGGCTGCCCGCGGCCACGGTGGGCACCGTCCTGATGGTCGTCGCGGGCGTCGCGTCGGCACGCGCTGCGCGGCGACGGATCCGCCACGAGACCTGGCACGCCCTGCACCTGCTGATGTACGTGGCCGTGGCGCTGTCCTTCGGGCACATGCTCGCCGGGCCCGACCTGGCCGGCTACCCGGTGCTGCAGGTCGGCTGGGCGTTGGCCTACACGCACGTCTTCGCCCTCGTGCTGCGCTACCGGGTCATCTCCCCGATCCAGCAGGCCACCCGGCACCGCCTGCGCGTGGCCGAGGTACGCCCCGAGGGCCCGGGGGTGGTCAGCATCCACGTCACCGGCCGGCACCTGCACGAACTGGCGGCCGAGTCCGGGCAGTTCTTCCGCTGGCGGTTCCTCACCCGCGACCACTGGCGCAACGCGCACCCGTTCTCGCTGTCCGCACCGCCCACCGCCACCTCCCTGCGGCTCACGGTCAAGGCACTCGGCGACGGCACCCACCAGCTGCAGCACCTGCCGGTCGGGACCCGCATCGCGGCAGAGGGGCCCTACGGTGCGGTCACCGCCGCACGCCGAACGCACCGCAACGTGCTGCTGATCGCCGGCGGTGTCGGCATCACCCCGATGCGGGCCCTGTTCGAGTCGCTGCCCGTCGCCCCGGGTGAGGACCTGCTGCTGCTGTACCGGGCCCGCGACATGGCCGGGGTGCTCTTCGCCGAGGAGCTCCAGGCCATCGCCGCCCGCCGAGGGGTGCGGCTTGGCTACGTCCTCACCGGCGACCCGTGGCTCAGCGATCCCCGCGCGCTGCTGCACGCCGTGCCCGACCTCGCCCACCGTGACGTGTACATGTGCGGCTCGCCGAGCTTCACCGCTGCCGTCCGTGCCTGCCTGCGGGACGCCGGCCTGCCGCTCGGGCAGCTCCACGAGGAACGGTTCGCCTGATGACCGGCATGCTGGCAGGACCGAGGCCGTCGGCGGGCCCGGTCGTACGCACCGACGCACGGGGCACGGTTCCCCCCCGCGGTGCCCGCACATCCACCACGGGCGGGACCACCGTGCCCACCCACGGATCGGTGCTCGGCGACTGGGGCTGGCGCCTGCTGGCCGGAGCGCTCGGGCCGGCCCTCCACCGCAACCCCGACGTCGCCATGGCGCTGTTCCACACCCTCGACGAGCTCCTCGACGCCTGCCACCGGTGGGCGCGGACCGACCCCACCACGGGCCAGGCGTCGTCATGACATGGCCCGTGCCCCACGACGACGACGGACACCCCGGTGCGCCGAGAGCCGTCGTCGGCCTGGCCGCCGAGGGACGTGACGACCAGGGGACCTCGCTGCGGTGGGCCGTCGCCTGGGCCGTCCAGCACGGCGCCCGCCTCGACGTGCTCGTCAGCCACTCTGCCGACCCAGCTGGCTCGAGGTCGGCGGCGGCCGCACGCCTGCTGCTCGGGAGGGTGCTGGCCGAGGCCCCCGGCGGGTCCGACGTCCCGGTGGTGGTCCACCTGACCACCGGGGCCCCGGGACCCGCGCTCGTGCACCTCGCCAGCACGGCCGACCTGCTCGTCGTCGGTGGGGACCGACGACCTCGACCCGGTCGACGGCGCCTGCTGCCCCTGGTGACCCACTGCCTCAGCCACGCCGTCTGCCCCGTTCTGGTGGTGCCGGGTGCCAGCGCTGTTCCGTCGGCGGCGTGGACGGTCGTCGTCGGCATCGACGGGTCGGCACGGTCCCGGTCAGCCCTGCGGAGGGCGCGGTGGGAGGCGTCCGACGGTCAGGTGCGGGCCGTGACCGTCGTCGACACCAGGAGCGGCTGGCCCCCGGTGCAGAGCTGGGCCCGACCCGGGGCCCGGGCCCGCCGCGACGCAGAGGACCTGCGGTACGTCCCGGCCGGGGCCGGACCCCGTCGGACCCCGGTGGAGCACAGCATCGTCGCCGGACGACCAGCAGACGTGCTGGCCGGCCAGGACGCCGACCTCCTCGTGGTCGGGGCCCCAGCTCTGCGGTCGGTCCGCTGGTTCCTGACCTCCACGGCGAACCGGTGCCTGGGCCGCCGTCCTCGACCGGTCCTGGTCGTCCCGTTCGACGACCGCGTCGGTGACGCCCGGTTGTCCCCTGGTGGTGGCCACGCCCCGAGCTCCTGAGCAGAGGAGCAGGCAGAAGAGGACGCCCGACCCCGTGCTCAAGAGCCTCGGCCAGTGCTCGGTCGGTGTCTACGATCTGCAGGGCGGGCCGTCGGCTCGACCGCGCGGTCGGGAGACGGCCGGGTCGTGGGGACGCGCGAACGGAGGAGAGCATTGACCGTCTCGCAGCCCCACCGCAGCACCCTCACCGACGTCGCGAAGCTGGCCGGGGTGCACGTCGGCACAGCCTCCAGGGCGCTGGACCCCGCGAACGAGAACCGGGTGAACGCGGTCACCCGCGAGCGGGTTCGCGCCGCCGCCGACACCCTGGGCTACCGCGTCAACGCTGTCGCTCGAGGTCTGCGGAAGGGCGCCAGCGGACTCCTGGGGGTGGTGGTGGCCGATGTCGCCAACCCGTTCCTGCCTCCCCTCCTGCGGGGGATCGAGGAGGGGGTGCGCGCGGAGGGGATGTCCCTGTTGATCGCCGAGACCCACGACGAGCCCGGGTCCCTGGAAGGCATCCTGGACAACCTGGTCAGCCGCCGCGTCGATGCGATCGTGGTGAGTGCCGGTCGGGCCGCGGATGCCTCGGTGGTGCGGGACTTCTCCGCGATCGTGCCTGTGGTGCTCGCGGTGCGCAGTCTGGGCGACGGCCTCGTGCTGCCCGCGGTGGTCCACGACGACGCGATGGGCGCCCACCTGGCCGTCGACCACCTGCACGCCCTCGGGCACCGGCTGGTGGCCGAGTTGCCGGGGCCGGCCGACATCTCGTCCTTCGCCGGACGCACTCAGGGGTTCCGGGATGCTGTGCGCAGGAACGGCATGCAGGACGTCTCCGACCGGTCCGCGATCGCGGGCGTGCCCACGGTCGACGAAGGCCACCGACTGGCATCGGCGCTGCTCGACGGGCCGGTGGGGCGACGGCCCACGGCGGTGTTCGCCCACAACGACCTCATGGCTGTCGGGTGCCTGGAGGCCATGCGTGAACGGGGCCTCGACTGCCCCCGTGACCTGTCCGTGGTCGGCTACAACGACGCACCGCTCTCCGCGCACCTCCGCCCGGCCCTGACCACGGTCCGGTTGCCGAGCCGGGAGCTCGGCCTGCACGCGGCGGCCCTGGCCCTGGCCGTCCTCGAGGAGGGCGCACCGGATGGCGAGCCGGTCCTGCTCCCGCCCGAGCTCGTCGTCAGGGACTCGACGGCACCGGTCAAGCACTGATTGCCCGAGCCGGCCTCACATCGAGCGAACGGTGCCGCCGTCCACGCCGAGCGACGCACCTGTCGTGAAGGAGCTCACCGGCGATGCCAGGAACGTCACCGCCGCGGCGACCTCGGCCGGGGTGCCCAGCCGGCCCATCGGGATCCCCCGTTCGCTGACGAACGCCCGGACCGCGTCCTCGCCGGACAGCCCGTGGGTGGCCGTCAGCGTGTCGACGAAGCCCCCGGGCCGGGACCACATCGGCGTCCAGACCGGACCGGGGCAGACCTCGTTCACCCGGATCTGCGGTGCGTAGCTGCGCGCCATGGCCGTGGTGAAGTTCGACAGCGCCGCCTTGCTCGCTGCGTAGTGCACGAACAGGTCCTCGGGCTGGCGGGCCAGGTCGGAGGAGATGGTGACCACCGAACCGCCACCCGTGGCGGCCCGCATGCCCGGGAGAAGCTCGCGGCAGGTGCGGACGACGGCGAAGAAGTTGAGCTCGAAGGTGGCGACGAACTCCTCGTCGTCGATCTCCTCGAAGGGGGCCATGTGACCCACCCCGGCGTTGTTGACCAGGATGTCGGGGGCACCCTGGAAGTGGGCGGTCCCGGCCGCAGCGGCGTTACGGCACCCCTCGGCGCTGGACAGGTCGGCCTCGTGCACCTGGACTGAGCCGGAGCCCTCGCTGTCGATGGCAGCGAGGGCTCCGGCGTCGACGTCCACCGCGAACACGTGGACGCCTTCAGCAGCGAGCGAGCGGACGACGGCCGATCCGATGCCGCCGGCTGCGCCGGTGACGTAGGCGGTACGTCCGCTCAGCTGCAGGTCCACATCACGGCACCCTACTGGCCTCCGAGGGCTGCGAGACCTGGGACGTCGAGGGGGTGGGAGGCGGCGGCGGCCAGTCGTCGAAGTGCACCGGGGTGTGGGCCGGCTGCCCCTTCTCCGCGAAGCTGACCGCGAAGGCCAGGCATCGAACACCGCTGTGGTGAGCGAAGATCGAGTGGGGCACGTTCGGCGGGGTGTGCACCAGGTCGCCGGGGGTGACGACGTAGACGTCGGTGCCCACCCGCATGGTGCCCCGACCCGAGAGCACGTAGTAGAACTCGTGCGAGTCGTGGAAGTGGGGCTCGATCGCCTTGAGCGGGTCCACGGTGAACTCGTTGACGAACTGCAGGTGCGAACCCTGGGTGGCCTCGCGCATCGACTCCATGGGGAGCATGAAGTAGCTGGCCACGGTGTCGTCGTGCTCGAGGACGGCGGGGACGTCGGCGGTGATGATGTGCTGCACGGTTGCTCCTCGGTGGATGGTCGGGGTGGTCAGGTGAGGACGGCGCCGCCGGTGGACGCCAGCACCACACCGCTGGCGTCCAGGTCGACCAGGTAGCGGGCAGCAGCACCGATCTGGCCGGTGGTGCCGACGCGGCCCAGCGGGATCCCGGCGAGCCGCTGCGCCATGTACTCGTCCGCGGTGACGCCGGCGGCGTCGGCCATGGCCGCGAAGGCCTCCCGCATGAGGGGGGTGTCCACTGGACCCGGGCACAGCGAGTGCACCCGGACGCCGCTGCCCGTGGTCTGTGCGGCAAGGGCGCGGACCAGCCCGACGACGGCGAACTTGGCTGCGCAGTAGGGCCCGTTGCCCGGCTCCGCGCCGAGGCCGGCCTGACTGGACAGCACGACGACCGAGCCGGGCCCGCCCAGGGTCAGCAGTCCGTCCAGACCGGTGACGAGGTTCCACACGCCGGTGCCGTTGACCGTCAGCGAACGATCGCGGATCGCCCGGTCCATGTGCGCCAGGGACCCCGACCCCCCGACGCCGTGGTGCACGACGAGCGCCGAGATCCCGCCGGTCAGCTCGGCGTGGCCGGCCAGCGCGGCGACGGACTCCGGCGAGACGACGTCGCAGGCGATCGCGGGTGCACCGAGGGCCTCGGCGACGGCGTCCAGCGCCGGGCCGGGTCGGTCGGTGAGGACGACAGATCGCCCCGCCGCGACGAAGGCCTCGGCAGCTGCCCTGCCGAGTCCACCGGCTGCTCCGGTGACGAGCACGGGCTGCGCCTCGGCGGGCGACGGCTTCGGCTGCGTCCCGTTCGCGAGGTCGAACGTGGCGCCGGTGACCGAACCGGCCGCCTCGTCGTCGGAGAGGTAGTCGACGGTGCGGGCGATGTCGCGCTCGGTGGTCGTCCCGCTCACCAGGACGGTGTTGACCCGGATGTCGTGCGTTGCGTACTCGAGGGCCGCCGTCCCGACCGTGCCGCGGACGGCCGCGACGAGGGACACCGCCAGGGGTTCGGTGAGGTCGCCGTGCCGGACGAGCACGGTGATCGAGCCCGGCTGGGCGGACCGTCCTCGCCGGGCCAACTGGTCCAGCAGGTCCCGGGAGGGCTGCTCGACCTGGTCGACCCAGGAGTCGGCCTGCAACCCGGCGTCCGGGCCGGTGTCGAGGACCAGGACCCACGCTCCGTCACGGAGATCGGCCACCGCCTCGGCGATCTGGCCCGCCCAGGCGGTGCTCGCCTGCCCGACGGCGGTCACGCAGCCGGCGGTCTCGTCGAGGTCGAGGGCACTGCTCATCGTCCAACACTCCCGGAAAGTCGCTCGACGCTGCGGTCGACGGTGACGGCCAGCACCAGCAGGGCGCCGGTGACCAGCAGCTGGACGTCGGTGGAGACGCCCAGCAGGTTGAGCCCGTTGCCCACGGTGGCGATGATGAGCGCACCCAGCAGGGCCGAGGACGCCCGCCCCCTGCCACCGAACAGCGACACTCCCCCGATGACCGCGGCGGCGATGGCGTTGAGCAGCAGAGCGCCGCCGCCGATGCCGCCACCGGAGGACACCGACACCCCGAGCAGGCGGGACGCGGCGATGATGCCGGCCAGGGCGGCGAGGCCCCCGGCCAGGGCGAAGGCCGCGATCTTGACCCGGTTGACCTTGATGCCCGAGCGGAGGGCCGCTTCGGCGTTCCCGCCGACGGCGTACAGCGACAGCCCGAACCGGGTCTCGGTCAGGATGTAGCTGGTGATGGCCAGCAGCACGCCGAAGATGACGACCGGCGTGGGGATGCCTGCGTTGGCGTCCAGCACGGATACGACGAGCACGCCTGCCACGGCCGTGACGGCAACGGGCAGGACGACGTTCTTCACCACGGAGGAGTCGATGCCGTGCGACGCCTTCCGCTGGTGATGGGTCAGCTTGAGCCCGGCCACGACCACGACGGCGAGGACCACGAGCAGCCAGCTGGCCGCGCCGGTGACGTAGGACCCGGCGATGTCCTCGATGCCTGTCCCGAGCAGGTTGTAGCGCCCGGTGCGCGGGAGCAGCTGCAGCTGGACGCCGTTGAGGATCAGCCCCAGGCCCAGGGTGACGACGAACGTCGGCACCAGGAAGCGGGTGGCCCAGGAACCGGTGAAGGCACCGATCACCGCGCCGAGGACGACGGCGACCACGACGGCGAGCACGCTGCTCATGCCCGCTTCGGCCATCAGCTTGGCCATCAGCACCGAGCAGACCCCGCTGATGGCGGCTACCGACAGGTCGATCTCGCCGAGCAGCAGCACGAAGACCAGGCCCAGGGCGATGATCCCGGTGACGACGGCCTGCACGAGCAGGTTGGACAGGTTCCTGCTGGAGAGGAAGAAGGGGCTCTGCAGCGAGAAGATCAGGACCAGGACTGTCAGCCCGGCGACAACGGGCAGGGCCCGCAGGTCGCCGGCCAGGAGTTCGGCCAACCTCCTGCGCGGCGTGAGCCGCGGCGACGGCGTCGCCGCCGGATCGGCCGGCGGGTCCGGCGTGGTGGCGACGGCGGTGGCCGTCGGGGACTGCGTGCTGTGGTGGGTGCTCATCGCGCCGAGTTCACTCCCTTGTTGCCGCCGACCATGGCGTTGACGACCTGTTCTCCGGTGACGTCCGCGGACCGGAACTCCGCGGCCACCCGACCCAGCCGCATGACCACGATGCGGTCGGTGGCCTCGACGACGAACTGGTGGATGTCGTGCGAGATGACCAGCACCCCCAGGCCGTCGTCGGCCAGCTGGCGGATGAGCTTGCCGACCTGCTCGGCGGCGGTGTGGCTGAGGGCAGCCGTGGGTTCGTCGAACAGCACGACCTCGGGCGTCCAGAGGATGGACCGGGCGATCGCGATGTTCTGGCGCTGTCCGCCGGACATGGCCCCGACCGGCCTGGTCAAGGAGATGCTGTCCAGTCGCAGCTTGCGCAGGACCTCCCGAGCACGGGACTCGGACTCGGCCCGCTTGATGCGCGAGCCCAGGAACCTGGGGCCGGTGAGTTCGCGGCCCAGGAACAGGTTCTGGACGGCGTCCAGGTTGTCGCACAGCGCAAGGTCCTGGTAGACGGTCTGGATACCCAGCTTCTTGGCGGCGTTCGGGCCGTCCATCTCGACGCGGGAGCCCTTGAACCGGATCTCCCCGCCGTCGGGGCGGAGGATCCCCGACATCGTCTTGACCAGGGTCGACTTGCCGGCTCCGTTGTCGCCGACCAGTCCGACCACTTCGCCGGGGTGGATCGCGAGGTCGACGTCGGCCAGGGCGTGGACGCCTCCGAAGGTCTTGCTGATGCCACGGAGCTCGAGGATCGGTCCTGCGCCGGTCGGGCCGGCGGAGGCGTGATCCGCCTGTGCGGTGGTCATGGTTCCTCTTCCTGGGTGGGTCGCCGCCGGACGGGGTCCGGAACCGGCGAGGGGTGAGCTCGCTGCGGGCGGGGGCCGGGTGCGGCCCCCGCCCGACCGCGTCAGAGGTTGGCCGCGCAGAGGTCGGTCGACTCGATGCCCTGGCAGATCTCGTCCCAGGTCCAGGTGTCGGCGTCCACGACGTCCTGGATGTTGTCGATCGTCACGTTCTCCACCGACAGGAAGGCGGCGGGGACCTCCATGGCTCCGTTGTCGACGGTGCCGTTGATGAGGTCGGCCGGGACCTCGTCGCCGGCGACCAGGGCTGCCACGATCTGGGCAGCGGCGTCGGCCTCCTGGCTGAGGTCCTTGAAGACCGTGTTGTCCTGGTAGCCCTGGATGATGTACTGCAGCGCTTCGACGTTGGCGTCCTGGCCGCCGGTCACCGGGACCACGCCCTGCAGGTTCTGCGTGGTGAGGGCCGCGATGGCCGCACCGGCCAGACCGTCGTTCATGCTGACGACCAGGTCGATGTCGTTGTCGTTGGAGGTCAGGCAGTCCTCCATGAACGACTGCCCCTCGACCGGGTCCCAGTTGGTGATGTTCTGGTCGCAGACCACCTCGACCCGGCCGCTGTCGATCAGCGGCTGCAGGGCTTCGTCCTGGCCGAGCTGGTACTGCTCGGTGCCGTACTCACCGGGGTTGCCCTTGATCCTGGCCACCTTGACGACACCGTCGGGCATGGCGGAGATCAGCTCGGCGGCGCGGTCCCCCTGCTCCTTGCCGACCTCCCGTGAGTCGAAGACGACCTGTGCGGCCGCGGTGCCGTCCTTCGCGTCGTGGTCGTAGAGGACCACCGGGACCTGGGCCTGCTCCGCCAGCGCGAGCGAACCGGAGGCGAGGTTCGCGTCGGCCGACACGAGCACGATCGCCGAGGCGCCCTGGGTGATGGCGTCGTTGACCTGGTCCTGCTGCTTGTCCGGGTCGCCTTCGGCATTGCGCACGATCACCTCGGTGCCGGGCGAGTACTGCTCCATGAACTGCTGGAACAGCGGGGCATCCCGCTCCTCGAAGCGGGTCGTCTGGGTGTTCGGCAGCAGCAGGAACACCGGCCCGGAGGCTGACCCATCGCCCCCCTCACCGCTCCCCCCACTGCTCCCGCAGCCGGTGAGGGTGAGGGCCGCGGCCACCAGGACCACCGAGCTCTTCTTCGCGATCGTCAACGTGGACTCCTATGTCCGTGCTCCGCGGCTGGCGCCGGCAGGGTGGGCTGGACGGCCCCCCGGTCATCCCGGGCGGGCCTGGCAAAGGTTTGCAGTGGGCATGCTCACAATCGTTTGCCACCGCTGTCAAGGACCGCGCACAGCTTTTCTCGACGCTCGACGACGGCCGACAGCAAACGTTTGCCAAAACTCGAGATCGCGTCGTACGGTCCGTCCCGACTCGGCGGCATCAGTCAGCCGGGGCGGGATCCCGACCCGGGATCCGTGCCGGTGCGCACGGCTTGCCCGACCGCCCGAGAAAAGAGGTTTCGCGATGTCCAACGCCGTTGTGGTCGGTCTGCTCGGCATCACCCACCCGCACGCGTCCTCCCGGGTCCGTGCCCTGCGCGAGATCGACGGGGTGGAGGTCCGCTGCGCGGCCGACACCGACGACCGGCTCACCTACTTCACCGACAAGTACGACCTGGCCCCGACCACGATCGAGGACCTGCTCGGCGACGACGGGATCGACGCGGTGCTGGTCCACTCCAAGAGCGTCGACATGGTTCCGCACGCCGAGCGAGCTCTGGCTGCCGGCAAGGCGGTGCTGGTGGAGAAGCCCGGGGGTGGCCGGCTGGCCGACCTGGAGAAGCTGGCCCGGTTGAGCGCAGCCAGCGACCGGGTCGTGCAGGTCGGCTACAACGTGCAGCTCGCGGGGACGGTGATCGAGGCTCGACAGCTGATCGAGGCCGGGGTGATCGGCGAGGTCGTGTCCGTCTCCGCTCGCGGCGCTGCCCTCGTCGGTGAGCACCTCACCGCTCACCTGAACCAGCCGGCCGACATGGGTGGTGCCCTCTGGATCATCGGCTGCCACGTGCTCGACGCACTGGTGTCCATGTTCGGTGCGCCGGAGAGCGTCAACGCCCGGGTCCGCAAGTCGAGCAAGCTGTCCGACGCCACGAGCCGCGAGGACTCCGCGGCGGTGCTGCTCAACTACCCCGACGTCTCGATGACGTTCAGCTTCGACACCCACGACCACCTGGAGTGGTTCGAGAGCTCCCGCATCTCGGTCTACGGCACCAACGGCATGCTCGAGATCGGCATCCTCCCGCAGCGGTTGCGCGTCTACGTCGACGAGCCGCGTCCCGGCTACCGGCACGGCTGGACCGAGTGGACCGAGAGCCACTTCACCCCGCCGTTCGCGCGGACCGAGGCCAACAAGTTCTCCGAACTGCCCGAGCTGGAGAACATCTCGAACTTCCGACCCGAGATGCAGGGCTTCGTCGAGGCCATCCGAGCCGGCTCGGCGCCGGTCTCACCGGTGTCCGAGGCACTGGCCGTGGCTCGCCTCATCGATGCCTGTTACCGCTCCGAGCAGGCGGGCGGCGCGTGCGTCGAGCTGCCCCGCAGCTGACTCTGACCCCCTGACCCCACGAGGCCGAGGAGGCCCCATGTCCCAGCTGTTCTCCGAGGAGTACTCGGCCGAGGTCGTCGCCGAGAGCTTCGCCGGAACCTCTGACCCGCGGTTGCGGCAGGTGCTCACCTCGTTGGTGAGGCACCTGCACGACTTCGTCAAGGACGTCGAGCTCACCGAGGCCGAGTGGGAGACCGCGATCGGGTTCCTCACTGACACCGGCCAGACCTGCACTCCGACCCGGCAGGAGTTCATCCTGCTCTCCGACGTCCTGGGCGTCTCGATGCTGGTCGAGACCATCAACCACCGCACCGGCGGCACCGCGACCGAGTCCACCGTGCTGGGCCCCTTCCACATGGTCGCCTCCCCGGTCCGGCAGCTCGGGGACGACATCGCCCTGGACGGCAAGGGCACCCCCTGCCTGGTGTCGGGCCAGGTCACCGGCCCCGACGGCGCACCCCTGGCCGGGGCGACGGTCGACGTCTGGCAGACCAACGAGGACGGCTTCTACGACGTCCAGCAGCCCGACCTGCAGCCGCAGGGCAACCTGCGCGGGATCTTCACCACCGACGCCGACGGCCGGTTCTGGTTCCGGTCGGTGGTCCCCCGCTACTACCCGATCCCGGACGACGGCCCGGTCGGGAAGCTGCTGGCCGCCACCGGCCGTCACCCCAACCGGCCCGCCCACCTGCACTTCATCGCCGCCGCCGACGGCTACCGCACCGTCACCACGCACGTCTTCGTCGCCGACTCCCCCTACCTGGACTCCGACGCCGTCTTCGGGGTCAAGGACTCCCTGGTGCGCGACACCCCCGAGGTCGACGACGCGGCCCGGGCGGCCGAGGTCGGGTTGGCCAACCCTTTCCGCACCCTCGCCTTCGACCTCTCGCTGCTGCCGGCATGAGGGCCTTCACCTACGCCGCCCTGCCCATGCGGGTCGTGTTCGGCCCCGGGTCGCTGGCCCGGCTGCCCGAGGAGGTCGCCGCCCTCGGGCTGACCAGGGTGCTGGTGCTGTGCTCCCCCGAGCAGGAGGCCACCGGGCACCAGGTCGCCGCGGCGTTGGGTGACCGGTCCGCCGGGGTGCTGGCCGAGGCCCGGATGCACGTCCCCGTCGAGGTGGCCCACCGGGCGCAGGCCCTGGCCGCCGAGCTGGGGGCCGACGGCTGCGTCGCGGTCGGCGGCGGGTCGGCCGTGGGGCTGGGCAAGGCCATCGCGCTCGAGCACGGCCTGCCGGTTATCGCGGTGCCCACCACCTACGCAGGCTCGGAGATGACCCCGGTCTGGGGGCTGACCGCCGACGGCGTGAAGAAGACCGGCCGCGACCCCCGCGTGCTGCCGGTGTCGGTCGTGTACGACCCCGAGCTGACCCTGACCCTGCCGGTGCCGATGACCGTGACGTCCGGGTTCAACGCGGTCGCCCACGCCGTCGAGGGCCTGTACGCCCCCGACGCCACCCCGGTCGTGTCGCTGATGGCCGCCGAGGGAGCCCGTGCACTGCTCGGTGCCCTCCCCCGGATCGTGGCCGACCCGGTCGACCTCGACGCCCGCGGCGACGCGCAGTACGGCGCCTGGCTGTGCGGGGCGGTCCTGGGTGCCACCACGATGTCGCTGCACCACAAGCTCTGCCACGCCCTCGGCGGCACCCTCGACCTGCCGCACGCGCCCACGCACACCGTCGTGCTCCCGCACGCCCTCGCGTACAACACCCCCGCTGCCCCCGACGCGGTCACCGCACTCGGCCTGGGACCCGCCCCAGCCCGCGCCCTGTGGGACCTGGCCGGCGACCTCGGCGCACCGCGCTCGCTCGCTGACCTCGGGATGATCGAGGCCGACATCGACCGGATCGCCGACCTCGTCGTCGGAAATCCTTACGCCAACCCCCGCCCGGTGACCCGTGAGGGGGTCCGAAGGCTGATCGGCGCGGCGTGGTCGGGCGACAGCCCCACCAGTTGACCCGCTGTTGCAGGGCAACGCATCCGGTCGTGCCGGCTCGTGGATCCACCCACGTGAGGCCGCCGGGCTCGTGGCCCTCCAGTGGCGTCTCCGCGGTCTACTGCGGGCGCGGTACGTGGTGCTCAGACAACCTGCATCGGGACGACGACAGGCGGTGACGGCCTGGACATCCTGGAGCGACCAGTCCACCCGTTGATGAGGTCGCCCCGCACATGCGCAAGTACACACTGATCGCCGGCGGTGCCCTCGTGGCAACCGCGATGACCGTCACGGCCTGCTCCAGTGACTCGACGTCCTCGACCAGCACGGCCAGTGCCAGCGCGTCAGAAGGTTTCGGGGGCCCGGGGGGCGGTGGACCCGGCGGGGGCGGCGGAGGGGTCGGCCAGACCTTCACCGCCGTCGACCTCGACACCGACGGCGTCAGCGCAGGCAGCGCCAACACCGCGGCGGTCGTCCCGGTCGTGGAGGCCTTCCTGGCCACGCTGGACGCCGACACCGCCGACACCGTCTCCTACGACTTCGACGACACGCAGGCCCGGACGACGTGGTCCAACTTCCCGCAGACGGCCGTACCGCGCGAAGGCGTCGTCCTCGGGGACCTCACCGAGGAGCAGCAGCAGGCCGCGCTGGCCATCCTGACCACCGCACTGAGCACCGCAGGAGCCACCCAGGACCAGGACATCCAGACCGCCGACGACTACCTCAACAGCCTCGGCGGGCAAGGCGCCGACGGGTTCGGATCCTTGGTCGACTACTCGATCGCCATCTACGGCACCCCCTCCACGACCGAGCCGTTCACCGTCCAGTTCGGCGGCCACCACCTGGCGCGGAACCTGACCTACAACGGGGACTCGGTCAGCCAGACCCCGCAGTTCGTGGGCACCGAGCCGACGACGTTCACCGCGGACGGAACCGAGTACGAGCCACTCGAAGCCGAGTCGACCGCGTTCTTCTCGTTGTTCGACGGCCTCACCGACGACCAGCGAACAGCGGCGGAGATCACATCGGGCACGTTCGACGACCTGGTCATGGGCCCGGGCATGGACAACGGCCAGTTCCCCGAGACCGAGGGGCTGGCCGTCTCCGAGCTGGACGCCGACCAGCAGCAGGAGGTCCTTGCCGTGCTGCAGGCCTACGTCGGTGACCTGAGCACCGAGGCGGCCCAGGCGACCATGGCGCAGTACACCGCCGAGCTGGACCAGACAACGATCGGCTGGTCGAACAACACCGGGCCGACCGACGAGAACAGCTACCTGCGCATCGACGGGCCGAGCGTCTGGATCGAGTTCATCAACACCCGCAGCCAGTCGACCCCCGACATCCACTACCACTCGGTCTACCGCGACAAGAACAACGACTACGGCAGCTCGAACATCGCGGGCTGAGACGATGCGGACAGCGACACCCACCGCCCTTGGGGGCCGACGGCCAGTTCGCTCCCCCCGTCGCCGGCGACGCGCCCTCGTGGTGGCAGCCTGCGGTGTCCTGTTCGCGCTCCTGGGGGTGGGCGGGGCCGGCCAGGCCTCTGCCCACCCCTTGAGCACCACCGCGGTCCTGCTCGACGTCGGGTCCGGGTCAGTGACCGGGGAGCTGCAGCTGCCCGTGGACCGGCTGGCACTGGCGTTGAGCGATCCCACCTTGACCTCGCAGGCAGCGATCGTCCCCGCAGAGCTCGCCGACCTGCGCGCGTACGTCTCCCGGCACACGGCCGCCGTGGGGGCCGACGGGGAAGCCTGGTCGAGCGAGATCTCCGGCGGCGTCATCGAATCCATCGACGGCGTCGACCACCTGGTCCTGCAGCTCACGCTCACCCCGTCGACCGGCCGGACCGCTGACTTCACCTTCAGCTACGACGCCGTCGTCGAGCACCTGCTGTCGCACCAGATCCTGGTGTCAGCGCGCACGGAAGGCGCCGCCGACTACACCACGGTGGGCCTGATCACCTGGCAGAACCACGAGCTCCCCATCGACGGGTTCGCTCCCGGGAGCACGGCCGGCTCGGGCGCGACGGGCGTCGGTGCGGGCTTCAGCACCGCCGTGCATCTGGGGATCGAGCACATCTCCGGGGGTGCGGACCATCTGCTGTTCCTGCTCACCCTGCTCCTGCCCGCGCCGTTGGCAGCAGCGCGTGGGCGGTGGGTGCGGCGGACGGGCCTGACCCGGAGCTGCGTGCGGGTCGTGCACGTCGTCTCGGCCTTCGCCGTAGGGCACTCGATCACCCTCGCGTTGGCAGCGCTCGGCTACGTGCACATCAACAGCCCTCTGGTGGAGAGCTTGATCGCGCTCAGCATCCTGGCCTCGGCCGTGCACGCCATCAAGCCACTGGTCCCTGGAGGTGAAACGGTCATCGCCGCCGGCTTCGGACTGGTGCACGGCCTCGCCTTCGCCGCGGTCATCCAGGACCTGGGCCTGGCACGATCGGCCCTGGTGGTGCAGTTGCTGGGATTCAACCTGGGCATCGAGATCACCCAGTTGATCGTGGTGGCCCTGATCATTCCTTCGCTGCTCGTGCTGAGTCGGACTCGCCTCTACCCCGGCGTGCGGGTGGCCGGAGCAGGGATCGCAGCCGTCCTGGCCGCGCTGTGGCTCGCCGAGCGAACCGGGCTCCTGCCGGACAACCCGCTGGACACCCTCGCCGAGGCGGCCGTCGGTCACGGCTTGCTGCTGGCTGCCGGATTGGCGGTGGTGTCTGTCGCCGCCTTCTCCGTGAGGAACTGGCGAGCGGTGGACGCCGCCCCCATCGCCACCGCGCGACGCACCCGCGCCGTCGTCGGTGCCCGCTGACCGCGCGCTGTCGCCGTCCCGGACAATCGGGCCTCTCGCCCGTCTCGACCTCGAATGCACCAGCTCTCCTCGTGGCCAACTGCGAGTCCCGAGAACTCGAAGATCGGGAGAGACGCGCCACGCTCGGTCCCGTTGAACACCATCACGGCACGATGAGGCTTGACAGAGGCGACCAACCAGGAGAAGGCCGAAGCGGCGTCTGACGGTGCTGGAGTTGGTCCGTCACGCATCCTCATCCGACCGCCCGGCATACACCCCCGGCAACCAGGCCGACGCCCTGCGTAGGAAGAACTGGTAGTCCTGCCGGCCGCTCACTCGCCGCATGATCGTCTCCATCGAGACGCCAGCCTGGGCGAGGAGAACGATGGTGAGCATCCACCGCAGTGAGTCACGGAGAACGATGCTGTGCTCGACGTCGGTCTCCCGTCTCGGGTCAAGCATGTGGGCGAAGCCATTGCGTGCCTCTGCGACATACCTGGTCCAAAGACTCGTGACACCGGTGATGTCGGCAGCTGCGTTCCCCAATCGGTCGGCCAGGAGCGCGAGCCGTTGCCGGAACGTCGGATCTGCAAGTTGTCCGAGGCGGTTAGCGACCATCTGACGGGAATCTGGGGGGACGGCCGCCAGACATGCGCTTCGAATCTGCCGCGCCTGCTCATCGGTCATGACCCGCTCGTCTGGCTCAAGCCGTCGGTGGAGGCCTTCGGCAGCGGCTGCCAGCTCGAGGACCTGGCTTTCCACCACCTGGTCTCGTTCACGGGCGACGTGACCGGCGACGAGTTGCGGGACCGGGCTGAGCCTGTCGACCTGGTCGAGCCACGTGGCCACGTCGCTGAGGGACAGGGCGGGTGCGGTGAGGACCATGTCGCGTCCGCTGCGCAGTTCGTCCGGTGAGTTGTCGATCCCTGGGTGCAGCACCCGTAGCCACCTGCCGCCCTCGACCTGTACGTGCATGGTGGTGACCGGACAGTCGTCGCCAGACGCGATGGTGAGCAATGACCTGACTGGGTCGAGCACTCTCGCCCATAGCTGGTCAACCGAGAGCCCGTCTGCAGAGCTCTCCCACATGAGGAATGCGCGTTGGATGAATCGCACTTCCACCACGCTCGGTGGCGGAAGTCTGAATGTCGCATCGAGAGTCAGGCTGCCTGGCGTAGTGATGGTCGCCGCGGTCTGGGGTTCAGCTCCGGCGTAGTTCATCTGGGCGTGACTGCCGTGCTCGGCGAACCGGACGCTCAAGCCCTCCCTGAGCTGAGCCCAGGCGTCCAGATGCTTGAGACGGAACTGCACCCGCTTGAAGCGAGCGTGTGGGCCATCGAGGTGGTCACCCAAGACGGCATACCGAGCGATGAGCCGCTCACTGCCCCGGTCGGCCAGCACGTTCAACGTCATGTTGCGGCCGGTGTTCTCAGCGTCGACCAGTGTGACTCGGCCCTCAGTGCCGCGGAGGAAGCCATGGACGGTGAAGGTCGCTGGCTGAACGTCATCATCAGCGCTGTCCGCGGTGATCATCCAGGAGCCGTTTGGTTGTTGGGTGGCCTCCGTTCGTCGGTACGGAGAGGTGAGAGCCTCAGCGAGGTCCGCGGTCGGCCATCGCGTGGAAGCATCCAACCAGCCACCGGCCGTGACCTCCGGCGCGTCCGCAAGCCAGAAGCGTCCAGACCACCTCGAAGTGTCTCCGTCAGTCACACCTCATCCTGGCGCAACCTGCAGCGGCCTGGGTGGCCATCAGGACGGCGACCCGGCATGGACCTGCCTCCACGTGAACGAGCAACGACTGCCTTCGCAGCAGAACCGGGTGCTGGTCACAGGACAGGAGGGAGGTCTGGGAACGGCCACGGGACCGCGATGGTCGAAGCCAGCGCTATCCACCACGCACCCCGCCCGTCGTCCTGGTTGATGACCCCTAGCAGCGCCGCCGACCCGCGCGGATGTTCGTGGGTGCGCATGATCGGCATCGACCGCACGAACTCACTGGAGACGATGTGCCGGCGCGAGGGCGCATTCCGTGCGGCCATGAGCTCTCGTCTCACGGCTTCGGCCACAGGTGTCTGCGGGATGGTCGTGAGATCCAGGGAGGCGGCGAGGTATGCCTGCTTCAACGCCGCGAGCTTGTACAGGTGGGGCGCTGGAGGCGTGATGAGCAGCGAGAACCCCGACCCCTGGAGCATAGGTTCGGCTTCAGGGTGCAGCGGTCCGTCGACCAGCAGAACGAACTCCCCGGTGGGGGTCTGCCTGTGCAGGATTCGCGGAAGCCGGCGAGCGCCGACGATGCCCTCAGCGGTGACTGAGGTCAGACGGAGGGCGTCATCGCGCCAGTCGATCAGCTCGGCCTCGATGCGACCGAAGCCGTGGTTGCACCGCGCGCACGTCCGGGTCATCGGAACACCGCCGAGCCCGGCCGGTGGGAGGTGTTCGAGGGTGTCAGGGCCGGGCGAGAGGCAGATCGGGCAGACGTCGAAGTCGCATGGCTTGATCTCTCGAACAGGAAAGAACTCGTGGTTGGACGACCCCTCATGGGGTGCATGAACAACCTCAAGAGCTTCACCGTCAGGGCCCAGCGCGGTGAGCCGGCGGGCCGGGATGTCGCTTCGACGCCTGCGTGCCGCGGCCTCGCCGTCGTCGTCGTCGTCGTCGGTGATGGTGCCCTGCCACACGCCGATGAGTCTGGCAGCGAGCAGTCATCAAGTGAGTGACAGAGCTCAACGATCCGGCACCGTGTCCGACCGGGGAGTTACGTTCCGACAATGACGTCGACACCGCGCACACCGCGCTCCTCCCCAGCAGGGACGGCAGCAGGTGGGCCGGTTCCCACTCCAGGAGGACAAAGTCCCCCCTCGGACACCACATCGCCCCGGTATTCCTGCAGGTCAGGAGGCCGGGCGTAGTCGTTCTACCCCCAATTGACGGGCCGTGATACTCCGCTGATACTTCGGCCCTCATTCGGGGTCGTCGAGCAGCGCAGCGAACCGGTCCGCGGCCTGCCGGCCCATGCCTGGGTGCACGTGCTGGTACACGCCGAGGGTGATCGTGGCGTTGGCGTGCCCGAGCCGCTCCGACACGACCTTGACGGGTTCACCGTCGGCCAGCAGGAGAGTCGCGTGGGTGTGCCGAAGGTCGTGCAACCGGATCCTGGGGAGCTTGTCCTCGCCGAAGGCGCGGCGCGCGCGGGTGACATGGCTGTTGAAGCGTCGCGAGAACCGCTCGGGGTGCCGGTATGAGCCGTCGAGGCCACCCAGCACCAGCGCGCTGTCCCGCACGAGCTCCGATGAGATGCTCGACCGGCGAGCCTTGTACAAGCGCAGCTTCTGGACTGTCCCGGCGTCCAGCTCGACGACGCGCGACTGGCCCGTCTTGGTGGGGCCTTCTACGAGCTCCTCTCCCCTGTCCTTCGTCCGGACCAACCCCACGCTGCGACGGACCGCCACGCGCATGACGTCGAGGTCGACGTCCCTCCATCGGAGTGCGAGTGCTTCACCGCGACGCATCCCGGTGAAGCCGAGGACCCGCCATGCCATCGCTGCCTCGGAGTCGAACGACTCGCTCCACGTCAGGAACCGCGCCAGCTCGACGGCCGTCCACGCAAGCATCTCCGGTGGCCGAGCCTGGGAGGGTGTGGGCGGGCTACAGCGGTCTGTCGGGTTGACGGCGAGGTGCCCGTGCTTGACGGCGTCGCTGAGGGCGGAACGCAGGATGGTGAAGATGTAACGGACCGTCCGTGCGGACAGCCCGCCCTTGCCGTCCGCCCGGCCGGACAATTCGAGCTTGCGCATCCACGTGTCGATCGACATAGCGGTCAAGCGGTCGAGAGGGGTCCGGCCGATGTACTTGTCGACGTGGAGTCGGATGTTCTTCTCGTAGCTCGACTCCGTCGAGGGCGCCAACCGCTGAGCGCCAATCCACTCGTCCAGGTAGGAGGTCAACGTCTCCTTCGAGAGGTCGACCCATTCCCCCGTTTCCACCTTCCGTACCTCGGTCCGAAGTGCATTGGCCGCCTCACGCCGGGTGGCGAACCCGCGCTTTAGCACGACCTTCGTCGAACCATCTGGTCGGACGGCGTTGTACTTGATGAGGAATTTCGTGCCGGTCGACGTCCGGTACTCGCTGATCCCGCCTTCCCCTGCCTGCCGTCGTTTCGTCCTCGCCACCGTTTTCCTCCTCTGCTTCCCTTCCTCCGGCAGACCGTCGTCCGCTGCACGCCCATGCAATGTGCGGGAGCCCGCCAGCAGGTTCTGGGGCTCGAAGTTGTGGACAACGGGCGCTATCCACAGGAAGAGGTGGCGGCAGAGGTGCGTGCGTGTCAGGAACCGGCGCACCTCTGAATGCGAGCTCGGCACGCGCCCGGGGCAGCCGTCATCAGTGCGGCACCGGTGACACCTTCATCAGCAACTAGCTCAGTCGCCTCGAAGCTTGTGGATCGAGGCCGGGGCTGGACGCGACCAGTGGAAGGAAGACCACGTCGATGGACCTGGACGACTTGGTGAAGAGCAACGCAGCTGTCGTGACCGTCGCTCAAGCCGCAGATCTTCTCGGGGTTGACGTCCGCACGGTCTCGCGGGCGATGAACAACGGTGACCTACCCGTTCTCCGCGTAGGGCGTCGCCTGCTCATTCCGCGACTGCCGCTCATGGCACACCTGGGGGTGGGTACTGCCGGGTCGGCGAGTTCAGAAGGCGCTGTCGCCGTGTAGTACCCGACGAACAAGGGGGCGGGCGGTCCGGTGACCCTTTGACCCCCAGCTAGACGCGGGGTGTCCGCCGCCGTTCGTCCGGGTACGGTTTCCGCAGATCAAAGGGCGGCGGCGTTCGCTGCCGTCTGTCCATGAGCGCCACCGTGCGGGCCGCGTTGCTGTACCGGTTGCTGTAGTGGGTCCGCTGCGACCACATCGCGATCGCCGCGGGCATCAACCTCTCGATGGTCCGCTCCCAGGCCGGTGACGACCACCGATCCACCCTGAGCGAGATCGATCCTCGTCCTGGTACGGAGTCGATCCACGCCCTGTACAGCAGGGTCCCGTGGACCGCTCACCCTCTGCTGCTGTGGACTCGAGTCAGTAGAAGCCCTCGTGTGCCGACTGCCTGATCGGGGCTGGTCCGAATCCGAGTTCGCTGCTGATCCGTCCCGCGGCGTCGAGGAGCAAGGGGATGACGTCGCGTTCGAGCTCGTCCGGGCTGGACCGTCCGGTCGAGGTTGACGTGGCCAGCGCGGCCACCACGGTGCCGCTGCGGTCACGCACGGGAGCCGACGCCGAGAGCAGACCGGGCTCCAGTTCCTCGTTGACGATGGACCACCCCTGCTGGCGGACGAGGTGCAGCGCGTCGCGGAGGGCGACCCCGTCGGTGATGGTCGTGGCCGTGAGGGCTACCGGAGGGCGGCGGGTGAGGACGTCGTCGACCACCGCCGCCGGGGACCAGGCGAGCAGCACCCTGCCCATCGACGTCGCGTGCGCGGGGACTCGGGTGCCGACCTGGACATTGATGCTCATGATCCGCCGGACCGGTACCCGACCGACGTAGACCACCTCCGCGTTGTCCAGCACCGCCAGTGACGCGGATTCCCCCGTGCGCTCGGCCAGCTGCAGCAGGTAGGGCTGCGCGACGCCGATGAGCGCGTGGGACTCGGTGTAGTGCTGGCCGATCAGCAGGACGCGGGGCGTGAGGGAGAACCGACCACCGTGGGCGCGCACGTAGCCCAGTCGCTCGAGGGTGATGAGGAACCGACGGACAGCCGGGCGGGAGAACCCGGTCAGTTGGGCCAGTTCTGCCAACGTGGGGTCGGGGTGCTCACCGTCGAAGGCCAGCAGCAGCGCCAGACCGCGGTCCAGCGACTGGACGTAGTCCCGGTCCGACCCCACAGCGGCCGACGTCGTGACCTGCTCCGAAGGATCTTCCACCGCCATGCCCTCAGTCTTTCCTATCCGTCGAACGGCAGGGGCTTGACGGCCGCCGTGACCGGCGGCACACTCCCGTCCAAGACGCAGTGCGTGCGGTATGTACGCAGAGCGTTCGGAAGGAGTGAGCAATGGAGCCCAGAGCCATCCGGAACGCCTTCGGCAAGTTCGCCACCGGGGTCACCGTGGTGACGTGCGCCAAGGGGGACGGCGTGCCGCACGGGGCCACCGTGAACGCGTTCACGGCGGTGTCCCTCGAGCCGGCGCTGTGCCAGGTGACGCTGACCCGTCAATCCAAGGCATGCAGCTACTTGGACGGCGCACCGTTCGCGGTCAACGTCCTGGCCGCCGGGCAGGTCGACGTGGCATGGCACTTCGCCGGCCGACCGGCCGACCCCGCACCCGAGTGGGCGGAGGGGCCGACGAGCCCGGTCCTGCTCGGCAACGCGGCCACCATCTCCTGTCAGCCGTGGCGCACCTACGACGGCGGCGACCACCTCATCGTCATCGGCGAGGTCACCGACATCGACGTCAGCGACCGGGACCCGCTGCTCTTCTTCGGCGGCAAGTTCCGCGAGCTGGGCCAGCCTCGCACCAGCGCGCACTGGGGCGCCTCCCTCGACTCCCCCGAGAGTGGCTGGTTCGACGCAGCGACCACCTTCACCGCCCTCCCGGCACACCGCGACCGCGTCGCCTCCTGATCAGCCAGCCACTGCCCAGCTGGCCCCTGAGAACGAAGCGCGACCGGTCAGACGGCCGGGAGCGCTCGGCACGAGCACCACCCCACAAGAAGACCGACACCCGTCTCCACCGACGAAGAAGGGTTCCACCGTGACGCTGCAGGAAGACCGCCCGATCGCCCCGACCACCGGCGCCATCGACCTCGACAAGCCCACCGCCAGCCGACCGATGACCGGTGACGAGTACATCGAGAGCCTCAAGGACAACCGTGAGGTCTGGATCTACGGCGAGCGGGTGAAGGACGTCACCACCCACCCGGCGTTCCGCAACCCGGTGCGCATGACCGCCCGGCTCTACGACGCTCTGCACGACCCGACCCAGAACCAGAAGCTCATCGTCCCCACCGACACCGGCAACGGCGGGGTCACCCACCCCTTCTTCCGCAGCCCGCACTCGGTGGAGGACCTGCTCGCCGACCGCGACGCCATCGAGGGCTGGGCCCGGATGAGCTACGGCTGGATGGGCCGCAGCCCTGACTACAAGGCCAGCTTCCTGGGCACCCTGGGCGCCAACAGCGAGTTCTACGCACCCTTCGAGGACAACGCGAAGCGCTGGTACAAGGAGTCCCAGGAGAAGGTCCTCTACTGGAACCACGCCATCATCAACCCCCCGGTCGACCGGAACATGTCCCCCGACGAGGTCGGCGACGTCTTCATGCGCGTGGAGCGCGAAACCGACGCCGGCCTGATCGTGTCCGGGGCCAAGGTCGTCGCCACCGGCTCGGCCATCACCAACTACAACTTCATCGCCCACTACGGACTCCCCATCAAGAAGAAGGAGTTCGCCGTCATCTGCACGGTGCCCATGGACGCACCGGGCGTGAAGCTGATCTGCCGCACCTCCTACACCCAGCAGGCCGCGGTCATGGGCAGCCCCTTCGACTACCCGCTGTCCTCCCGCATGGACGAGAACGACACCATCTTCGTCTTCGACAAGGTCCTCGTCCCCTGGGAGAACGTCTTCCTCTACGGCGACGTCGAGAAGATCAACGGCTTCTTCCCCGTGTCCGGGTTCATTCCCCGGTTTACCTTCCATGGCTGCATCCGCCTCGCCACGAAGATCGACTTCATCGCCGGGCTACTGCTCAAGGCCCTGGAGATCACCGGCAGCAAGGACTTCCGCGGTGTGCAGACCCGGGTCGGTGAGGTCATCGGCTGGCGCAACACCTTCTACGCCCTCGCCGACGCCATGGCCCGCAACCCCGACGGCTGGGAGAACGGCGCCCTGCTGCCGAAGTTGGACTACGGCCTGACCTACCGCATGCTCATGATCCAGGCCTACCCCCGGATCAAGGAGATCATCGAGTCCGACGTCGCCAGCGGACTGATCTACCTGAACTCGCACTCGATGGACTTCAAGACCCCCGAGGTCCGGCCCTACCTCGACAAGTACGTCCGCGGCTCCAACGGCTACGACGCCGTCGACCGCGTCAAGGTCATGAAGGCCCTCTGGGACGCCGTGGGCAGCGAGTTCGGTGGCCGCCACGAGCTGTACGAGCGCAACTACTCGGGCAACCACGAGAACGTCAAGGCCGAACTCCTCTTCGCCGCCGACGCGCAGGGCACCACCGGGGCCATGAAGGGCCTGGCCGAGGCCTGCCTCGCCGAGTACGACCTGGACGGCTGGACCGTGCCGGACCTGATCGGCAACGACGACGTGTCCTTCTTCCGCAACCGTCGGAACTGACTCCCTGCAGACCCACCGGGTGGTGCCGGCGGCCCTGAGCGCGCCGCCGGCACCACCCGGTCCGAGCAGCACCTCCTGCCTGACACCCCCCGCCGCCCCCGAACTGGAGCTACCACCATGACCACCACGCATGACGCCGTCGAGCAGGCCGCCGTCGACCAGAGCGCCCCTGCGACCGCCCCCCTAACCACTTCCCCCACGGCCGCTGACTCCGGTGCCTCGGCCAGCGCCTCCTTCCGCTCGACCAGCCAGTACTCCGGCGACGGCGCCGGCAGCGACACCGCCCGTGTCGACGCGCTGGCCCGGGCCCTGCTGGGTGCGGTGCACCAGGTGATCAGCGACCACGAGGTCACCTACCCCGAGTTCCAGGCCGCAAAGAAGTGGCTGATGGACGTCGGCGAGGGCGGGGAGTGGCCGCTGTTCCTCGACGTGTTCGTCGAGCACGCCGTCGAGGAGGTCGCCGCGCGGAAGCAGACCGGCACCGTCGGCACCATCCTCGGCCCGTACTACCTGCCCGACCAGGTGCAGCTGACCACGCCGGCCACCTTGCCGGCCCGTCCCGACGAGGCCGGCACGCCCCTGGCGTTCCGTGGGCAGGTCACCGACACCACCGGCGCCCCGGTGCCCGGGGCCGTGCTCGACATCTGGCAGGCCGACGAGCAGGGCTACTACTCCGGCTTCGCCCCCGACATCCCGGCCGGCAACCTGCGCGGTGTCGTCACCGCCGACGACCAGGGTCACTTCGAGATCACCACCATTCAGCCCGCGCCCTACCAGGTGCCCACCGACGGCCCGACCGGCGCGCTGATCTCCGCGGCCGGCTGGCACCCCTGGCGCCCGGCGCACCTGCACCTGCTGGTCAGCGCACCGGGTTACCGCACGGTCACCACCCAGCTGTACTTCGCCGGCGGGGAGTACCTGGACTCCGACGTCGCCGAGGCGGTCAAGCCCGAACTCGTCCTTGACCCCACCGACGTCGGCGACGGCTCCCGCGAGGTCACCTACAACTTCGTGCTCGAGCGCAACTGATCCGCACCCCCCCCGAACACCCGCGGGCACCCGGCCGGCCGGCCGGGTGCCCGCACCGGCGCTGAGGAGAACACCGTGCACGACCTGACAATCCAGCGCGTCGAGACCGCCGTCCTCGACGTGCCCCTGGTGCGCCCGCACCGGTTCGCACGCACCGGCATGACCGCCCAGCCCCTGCTCCTGGTGACCATCCGCACCGCCGGCGGCGCCGTCGGGACCGGGGAGGGCGTCGTCCCCGGCGGCCCCTGGTGGGGCGGCGAATCGGTGGAGACCATGCAGGTCATCATCGAGAAGTACCTCGCCCCCCAGCTCCTCGGCCGACGGGTCGACGACATCGCCGCGGCCCAGCAGGCCATGGACGACGTCGTGGCCAACAACCTCTACGCCAAGGCCGCCGTCGAGGTCGCCCTGCACGACGCCTGGGCCCGCGCGCTCGGCGTGCCTGTGCACACGCTGCTGGGCGGCCTCGCCCGCACCGCCGTCGACGTCACCTGGGCCCTGGGCACCGAGTCCGCCGGCGAGGTGGTGGCCGAGGCCCAGGGCAAGCTGGACGCCGGCCTTCACACCTCTTTCAAGCTGAAGATGGGGGCGCAGGAGCCCGCCCAGGACGTCGCCCGCATCATCGAGATCACCGAGAAGCTGCGCGGCAGCGCCGGCGTCCGGGTCGACATCAACGCCCGCTGGGACCTGCCCACCGCCCTCCGCTGGCTGCCACACCTCGTCGACGCCGGCGTCGAGCTCATCGAGCAGCCGGTGCCCGGTCCAGAGTTCGAGTGGCTCGCCGAGATCAACGCCGCCCTGCCCATCCCCGTCATGGCCGACGAGAGTCTGCGCACCCCCGGCGACGCCCTCCGCCTGGTCAAGAACCGGGCAGCCGACGTGTTCAGCCTCAAGACCACCAAGTCCGGCGGCCTGCGACGCACCGCAGCCATCGCCTCGATCGCCGCCGCGGCCGGCGTGCCCTGCCACGGCGGGACCTCGATCGAGGGGCCGGTCGGCACCACCGCATCCCTGCACCTGGCCTGCGCGTCCCCCGCGGTCACAGCCGGCAGCGAGCTGTTCGGCCCGCTGCTGATGAGCGAAGGGCTGCTCGCCGAACCGTTGCGCTACAGCGATGGACAGCTGCACCTGCCCGAGGGCCCCGGACTCGGCGTGGACCTCGACCCCGCCGCGGTCGCCCGGTTCACCCGGGCCTGACCCCAGCCGACCGACGCCCAGGAGGCATCGTGCTGTTCCACGTCCGGATGGACGTCGCCATCCCCCGTGACCTCGACCCCGACGAGCGCACCGAACTCGTGACCACCGAGAAGGCCCGCGCCCTGCAGCTGCAGCGCGAGGGCACCTGGGTCCACCTGTGGCGGGTCGTCGGCCAGTACTCCAACATCTCGATCTTCGACGTCCCCGACGCCACCGCGATGCACGACCTGCTGTGGTCGTTACCGCTGTTCCCGTTCATGACGGTCCAGGTCACCGCCCTCACCGAGCACCCCTCGGCGTTGTCGGCCAACCCGGCCCCATGACCTCCGCCCACACCGAGCGCCCTCCGGCCGTCCGCGGCGCCGGCGTGCCGTCGTCGAACCTGTGGTGGGGACTGGACGACATCCCCGCCGACTGGGGCCCGTGCGTGGCCACCGTCGGCGTGTTCGACGGCGTGCATACCGGTCACCAGCAGCTGCTGCGCACAGCAGCCGCGCAGGGCCACCAATGGGGCCTGCCCGTCGTCCTCGTGACCTTCGACCCCCACCCCGCCCGGGTCGCCGGGCCCGCACGGGACACCTCGTCGCTGACCAGCCCCCAGCGGCGCGCCGACCTGGCCCGCGAGAGCGGCATCGACCGGGTGCTCGTGCTGGCCTTCGACCGGGAGCTCGCCGGGGAGACCGCGGACGCTTTCGCCCGCCGCGTACTGGGCGCAGGACTGCGTGCAGTGTCCGTCGTCGTCGGCGAGGACTTCCGGTTCGGTCATGGAGGACGAGGTGATGTGGCGCTGCTGCGCACACTGGGCCCCGAGCTCGGGTGGTCAGTGACCGCTGCCCAGCTCCACCCGCACGCAGGGGTCCGCTGCTCCTCCACCGGGGTCCGACGGGCGCTGGCCACCGGTGACGTGCGCGGCGCCGCCGAGATGCTCGGACGGCCGCACCGTCTGGAGGGGTGCCTGCTCGCCGCGTGTCGACGCGGTGGAAGTCGGCTGCACCTCATCGACCCCACCGCGGCCCTCCCCGCCCCCGGCCACTACCGCGTCAGGGTCACCCGCCCCGTCGCAGGTCCCGGGCCGCTGCTGCGCGTCCGGATCACCGAACGCGGAGGCGTACTCGTCCCGATCGCCGCACCACGACCGGGCACCGGGTGGTCGGGGCCGGTCGGCCTGGACTTCCTCGAGCCGGCGTGAGCCCGACGCCCTCCCCAGCCGGGGGACAGGCATCCTCCCCGGACCCAATGGCCGACCTGCAGCGCAGACTCGCGGTGCTGGAGGACCGCGAAGCCATCCGCGAGCTCGACGCCCGCTACTGCCGGCACCTCGACCAGGGGCAGTGGGACGAGCTCGCCGACTGCTTCACCCCGGACGGCACCTTCGACGGCCTGTCGGTGGTCCGTAGCCGATCCGATCTGGTCCGGTTCTTCGCCGGCCTGGCCGGCACGGGCCTCACCGCCTTCTGGCACCACGTCTCCAACCTGGAGATCACGGTGCTTGCCGGCGCGGACGAGGCCCGCGCGACGTCCCTGCTCTGGCAGCCGTGTGTCGTCGACGGCGTCGCGCATGTAGCCGCCGGTCGCTACCAGGACACCGTCACCCGCACGCCTCAAGGCTGGCGATACCAGATCAAGCAGGTCCGCTTCTCCTACTTCGCCCCACTCGACCAAGGGTGGGACCAGCATCGATTCACCCTCGATAGCGCCCGGGCCGCCGCGCTGCTCCCTCTACCCGACGCGTCCGGCAGCGCTGCCGCACAGACGTCCGAGCACGCAACAGCGCCGTCCCAACCAGCGAAGCCGACAGCGACGAGGAAGCCATGACCACAGCCACGCTGCACCACGTCATCGACGGACCCGCACACGCACCCGTGCTGGTGCTCGGCCCCTCCTTGGGTACCGACCTGCACCTGTTCGACGCCCAGGCCGCCGCGCTGTCCGATCAGTACCGGGTCGTGCGGTTCGACCTGCGCGGCCACGGCCACAGTGCCGTCGTCGCTGGACCCACCACCATCGCTGACCTCAGTGGCGACGTCCTCGCCCTCCTCGACCAGCTAGGCGTCGCGACCTTCCACTACGCCGGGGTGTCGATCGGCGGTGCGATCGGGCTCCACCTCGCGGTGACTGCGCCGACCCGGCTGACCACCCTCACCATCATCGCCTCGGCCGCACGGTTCGCCGACCCACCGTCCTGGCCTCTCCGGGCCGCCAAGGTCCGTGCGGAGGGCACCGAGTTCTTGGTCCCATCACGAACCGGCGCCTGGTTCACCCTGGAGTTCGCAGCTCAGCACCCCGACGAAGCAGGTCGGCTGCTCGCCATGCTCCGGGACACGCCACCTGAGGGCTATGCCGCCGCATGCGATGCCATCGCAGCGTTCGACATCCGAGACCGCCTGCGCGAGATCACCACCCCCACCCTGGTGATCGCCGGCGCAGAGGACCCAGCCACACCGCTGCCCATGGTCCGCGCGATCGCCGACGGCATCGAGGGAGCTGCCTTCCTGTCCATCCCCAGGACGTCGCACCTGGTCAGCGCAGAGGCACCCGACGCCGTCTCCGACGCGATCCGTGGCCACCTCCGTTCCCGCGACTGACCCGATCGGCTCCGGCTCGTCGCTGGCCGTGGCCGACTCCTGCGGCCAGGCGTCGAGCACGGCGCGGACGAGGTCGCCGGGGTCGACCTCGGGCACGTCCGAGCCGGCCGTCTCGTCGTCGTCGGTGGAGGACGGGTGAGCGCCGAGCACCCGGATGCACGGGGCGGGCCGGGCCTCGGCGGGCTTGCCTGCCGTGCACTGCTTGCAGCAGCCCACCCCTTGACCAACCGCTTCGTGCGGGGTGTTCGTCAGCATCCGCGGACGACCAGTTTCCCGAGGTCAGGGGCAAGAACGACCGTGGACGTTCTCCCGCGTAGGCCGCCGTCCAGACCGCGTTGCTGTACTGGTTGCTGTCCTCGCGCCGCATCCGAGCCGTCGGCCGGTGTGCCTAGATCGGCGTCTGCTTCGCGTGCTGACCGGTGGTGCGCACCTGGTTCCGGCCGCCGGCCTTGGCCGAGTAGAGGGCCTGGTCGGCCTCGGCGAGAATGGCCGCCAGCTGCGCCCGGTGCGGGTCGCCGCAGTGGACCCCCAGGGATACCGTTACGGGGGCGACGCCGCGTTCGAGCCCCGCTCCCGCCGACCGCACACCTCGCCCCGGGCCACCCCGCCGCACACGGTCGAGCTCGTCACACGGCTACGCAAACAGCTGGCCGAGGTCGGGCTGGACGCCGGCGCGGACACCATCGGCTGGCACCTGACCCATCACCACCAGGTCACGCTGTCGCGAGCCACGATTCACCGGATCCTCACCGCCCACGGCGCCGTCGTCCCCGAACCGGGCAAGCGACCCAAGTCCTCCTACATCCGCTTCGCCGCCGAGCAGCCCAACGAGACCTGGCAATCGGACTTCACCCACTACCGGCTGACCACCGGCGCCGACACCGAGATCATCACCTGGCTCGATCACCACTCCCGCCTGGCCCTGCACGTCTCCGCGCACGCCCGGATCACCGGCCCGATCGAGCTGACCACCTTCGGCCAAGCCGCAGCTCAGCACGGCTATCCGGCCTCCACGCTCACCGACAACAGCATGGTCTACACCACCCGATTCGCCGGCGGCCGCGGCGGGCGCAACCACGTCGAACACGAGCTTCACCGACTGGGCATCGTCCAGAAGAACTCCCGCCCCAACCACCCGACCACCTGCGGCAAGGTCGAACGCTTCCAGCAGACGATGAAGAACTGGCTACGCGCCCAACCAGCGCAACCAGCCACCCTCACCGACCTGCAGGCCCTGCTCGACACCTTCATCGACGCTCACAACACCCGCCGACCACACCGGTCCCTGCCGCAGCGAGCCACCCCCGCCACCGCCTACACGACCCGACCCAAGACCGGCTCCTCGGCCGACCCCGACCGCGACACCCGCGACCGCGTCCGCACCGACAAGATCGACCACACCGGCTGCGTCACCCTCCGCCTGGGCGGCCGCCTGCACTACATCGGCGTCGGCCGAACCCATGCCCGAACCCACGTCCTGCACCTCGTCCAGGACCTGCACGTACGCGTCATCGACGCCGTCACCGGCGAACTGCTGCGCGAGCTCACCATCGACCCCACCCGCGACTACCAGCCCACCGGCCGACCACCCGGCCCCGCCCGGAGATGACGGACGCCCGAACCCACGATCCGTGGGTCCGGGCGTCCGGGATGTCCTGCGACATCACATCTGTCGGGCTGACAGGATTTGAACCTGCGATTCCTCGACCCCCAGCTTGCCCCGTGGGGTCCGCACCCGTTCGCGAAGGTGCGGCTTCCGCAGGTCACCGACGCGCGGCGTACGCGGTCGTCCGCCCATGACGATCGTCGTGCATCTCGCGTTGCACACCGGTTGCTGCACAACTGGTGGAGATGGCCGGCACGCCGCCCGTCTCCGCTGAAACCATCGTTGCCCTGGACGGGCGAGGTGGCCCGGGCCAACGCCGTCTGAGCTACGGGCCAGCCCTGCTCATCGGGGCGGGCCCACGCACCGGCGTCCTGGCCGCCGCATCGTCGGCGCCCTGGGTCAACAGCTCTCCGTCAGCGCCGTAGCGCGGAGGGGGCCTGACCGTAACGCCGCTGATAGGCGGCCGCGAAGCGGCTCGCGCTGGAGAAACCCCAGCGGGCAGCCACCTCACCGATCAGAAGTGACCGGTCGCCCTCGAGGTCAGCCCGGGCGCGTTGTAGTCGGACGTCGACCAGATGCTCCATAGGGGAGCACCCCATCCAATCGCGGAACCCCTCTTGGAGTCGGCGGACGCCGGTGCCCGACAGCGCAGCCATGTCCGCGACCGTCCATGCCCGGGAGGGATCGGCGCGCACCGCGTCGACCACCCGGGCGACCGCTCGTGGTCGGGCAGCCGGGCCTCGTCCGGCGTGCGGGTAGGCGGCCAGCAAGAAGCCTGCCGACAACGCTCCGGCCAGTTGTTCCTGGACCACCGGCAGCCCTACGAACAAGTCCGGCTCCCGCAAGTGGGATGCGAGACCTCCGACCAGCTGTCGCCAGCTCCGCGCGGACCCTGACTGCAGGTCGAGCTGCTCCGGGACCACGGCGGACGCTCGTCCGAGCCCGGTGCCCAGAACATGCTCGGCCTCGCGGTCCAGCCACGTGCTGTCGAACTTGACGCCGAGCACCGTGCAGGTGGCGTCCCAGTGGGTGATCCGGGACAGGGTGTCGGCACGGAAAACCGTCGCTTGGCCCGGCACCGAGGTGACGGAGCCGTGCCGACCACGGCTGACCAGATGGCCGGTCAAGGGCATGTTGATCTCATATGCGCCCGGGTAGGCGCACTCCACCTGTACGTCCGCACCCCATCCCACGTGCCCCACAAGGGCTGGCCCGAGATCGACCGTCTCGAGCACCAGACGGCTCTCGGTCTGACCTCCGGGCACGGTCAGCTCATGGGGGAAGTAGGCCTCGGCAACGCTCTTGGACACCCGTTCCCAGTCACGGGGAGCCGCGCTGCGCCGTGCGCGCATACCGCAATCCTACCTGCGGAGAGGTGACCTGGATCTCCCGCGCGAACCGTATTGAGCTTGCGCGATGCGTGTCGGCGGCCTTTCGAGCTCGACCTACTTTCCCGTCAGCCCACCGAGGGATAGGCAGACGAGGGAGGCCAGTCGATGACGACGACCAACGAGACCACCAGGCCCGACCATGCCTGGATCGCGGACATCACGATGACCGAGTTGGAGCGCAACCCGTACGCCGCCTACGAACGGTTGCGTCGGGAGGCTCCGCTGGCCTACGTGCCAGTTCTGGGGTCCTACGTCGCGTCCACGGCGGAGATCTGCCGGGAGATCGCGACCAGCCCCGACTTCGAGGCGGTCATCACCCCGGCCGGTGGCCGGACGTTCGGTCACCCCGCGATCATCGGCGTGAACGGTGACATCCACCGCGACCTCCGTGGGATGGTCGAGCCCCAGTTGCAGCCGGTGGAGGTCGACCGGTGGGTCGACGACCTGGTGCGTCCCATCGCACGTCGCTACGTCGAGGCCTTCGAGACCGATGGCCACGCCGACATCGTCAGCCAGTTCGCCGAACCGGTCAGCGTCCGCTCGCTGGGTGACCTGCTCGGCCTGGCGGACATCTCCTCGGACACGCTGCGCCGCTGGTTCGGTCAGCTTTCCCGGTCGTTCACCAACGCCTCCATGACCGAAGACGGGGAGTTCGCCAACCCCGACGGCTTCATCGAGGGTGACGTCGCTCGGGCCGAGATCCAGGCCGCTGTGGACCCGCTCATCGACCACTGGATCGCAGAGCCCGCCGAGACGGCCATCTCGCACTGGCTCCACGACGGCATGCCCCCGGGCCGCACGCGGGACCGGCAGTACATCTACCCCACGATTTACGTGTACCTGCTCGGCGCCATGCAGGAGCCCGGGCACGGCATCGCATCCACCCTGGTGGGCCTGTTCAGCGAGCCCGACCAGCTGGAGGCCGTGGTCGACGACCCGACGCTCATTCCGCGCGCCATCTCCGAAGGAATGCGCTGGACCTCACCGATCTGGTCGGCCACTGCGCGAATCAGCACCGCGCCGGTCTGCATCGCGGGGGTGGACCTCCCGGCCGGGACGCCAGTGATCCTCTCCTATGGGTCGGCCAATCACGACACCGGTGTGTACGAAGCCCCGACGCGGTTCGACATGCGGCGCCCGCCCTTGCCACACCTCGCCTTCGGGGCCGGGAACCACGCCTGCGCAGGCATCTACTACGCCAACCACGTGATGCGTATCGCACTCGAGGAACTGTTCGAGGCCATCCCCAACCTGGAGCGGGACAGTTCGACCGACGTCGAGTTCTGGGGGTGGGGCTTCCGCGGACCCACCAGCCTGCCGGTCACCTGGGAGGTGTGATGGCGCACACCGCGACGATCGGCAGCCAGGAAGTCCTCTGCGGAGAGGACCAGCCGGTTCTGAGCGCTTTCCTCCGCGCCGGCGTATGGATGCCGAATTCGTGCAACCAGGGCACCTGCGGTACGTGCAAGGTGCGTGTGGTCCGGGGGGAAGTCGATCATCGGGATTCTCCCACGGATACCCTCACTCACGAGGAGCGCGGCCAGGGGCTTGCTCTGGCGTGTCAGGCCACCCTGCGCTCGGACATCGAGGTGCAGACGCTCGGCGGCGTGGCGGGCTGCAGCACGCACCCCCTGCGCGACCTCACGGCCACCGTGGTGGCCAACGAGCCGATTGCACGAGACACCCGCCGGCTCCTCCTCGCCCTGCCCGAGCCATTGGGCTTCCACGCCGGGCAGTACGTCGAGCTCGTCGTGCCCGGCTCGAACGTGCGCCGTCAGTACTCGCTGGTCAACACCGCAGAGGAGGACACGGTGTTGGAGCTGCACGTGCGGTCGGTACTGGGCGGGGTGGCCACCGAGGGGTGGATCTTTGCCGGCCTCGCCGAGGGTGACGAAGTCGCGGTGTCAGGGCCACTAGGAGACTTCTTCCTCCCACCGGCCGCCGAGGACGAAGGCGGGCCACTGGTCCTCATCGGCGGTGGCACCGGCTTGGCGCCGCTGGTGGGTCTGGTCCGGACCGCTCTGGCCCGCCATCCCGGCCGCCGGGTGCTGCTGTACCACGGCGTGCGGGGGTCCGAGGACCTCTACGACGAGGAGCGGATGGCCGAGTTGGCCCGGCTGCACCCGGGCTTCACCTTCGTCCCCGTCCTGTCCGATGAACAGCCCGCGCCAGGGTCTACCCATAGGTCCGGTTTCCCCACCGATTGCTTCATCGAGGACGTCCAGTCGGCCAGGGGGTGGTCTGGCTGGCTCTGCGGCCCGCCGCCCATGGTCGAGGCCGGGGTCAAGGCCTTCAAGCGCCGTCGCATGGCACCACGGCTGATCCATCGGGAGAAGTTCATCCCGGCATCCGATTGACCTGCACGACGAGCGGAGGAACAACCATGCACATCCTGACCGTCGCCTACGGGCACCCTGCCGATCCCGCAGCTTTCGACGAGCACTACCGGTCCACCCACCTACCGTTGGCGGAGAAGCTGCCGGGGGTGCGGGGCCTCCGAGCCCTGCACACCGCATCCCTGGGCGAAGACCCGGCCCCCTACCACCTCGTCGTGGAGCTGACCTTCGACTCCTTGGACCAGCTCCGGACCGGCCTCGGGTCCCCTCAGGGTCAGGCCGCCGCTGCTGATCTGGCCAACTTCGCCGACGGGGGCGCCACCCTCTTCGTCCAGCACGACTGATCCCCGTACAGCCCACCGAAGGAGACTCCATGCCCACCACCGACGAGGCAGTCGCCCAGGCCGCCCTCGACACCCAGACCGGCCCGACCTCCCCGACCGCAGCGGACTCCGGCGCGTCGGCCAGCGCGTCGTTCCGGTCGACGGAGCAGTACTCGAGCGCGGGTCTGACGACCGACACCGCCCGTGTCGACGCGCTGGCCCGCGCGCTGCTGGGTGCGGTGCACCAGGTGATCAGCGACCACGAGGTCACCTACCCCGAGTTCCAGGCCGCAAAGAAGTGGCTGATGGACGTCGGCGAGGGCGGGGAGTGGCCGCTGTTCCTCGACGTGTTCGTCGAGCACGCCGTCGAGGAGGTCGCCGCGCGGAAGCAGACCGGCACCGTCGGCACGATCCTCGGCCCGTACTACCTGCCCGGCCAGGTGCAGCTGACCACGCCGGCCACCTTGCCGGCCCGCCCGGACGAGGCAGGCACGCCCCTGGCGTTCCGTGGGCAGGTCACCGACACCACCGGCGCCCCGGTGCCCGGGGCCGTGCTCGACATCTGGCAGGCCGACGAGCAGGGCTACTACTCCGGCTTCGCCCCCGACATCCCGGCCGGCAACCTCCGCGGGGTCGTCACCGCCGATGTCGAGGGCCGCTTCGAGATCCGCACCATCCAGCCCGCGCCCTACCAGGTGCCCACCGACGGCCCGACCGGCGCGCTGATCTCCGCGGCCGGCTGGCACCCCTGGCGCCCGGCGCACCTGCACCTGCTGGTCAGCGCGCCCGGGCGGCGCACCGTCACCACCCAGCTGTACTTCGCCGGCGGGGAGTACCTGGACTCCGACGTCGCCGAGGCGGTCAAGCCCGAACTCGTGCTGGACCCCACCGACGTCGGCGACGGCTCCCGCGAGGTCACCTACGACTTCGTGCTCGAGGACGCCTGACGATGCTGTTCCACGTCCGGATGGACGTCGGGGTCCCGCACGACCTGGACCCCGACGTCCGGGCCGAGCTGGTCGCCACCGAGAAGGCCCGCGCGCTGGAGCTCCAGCGCGCGGGCACGTGGGTGCACCTGTGGCGGGTCGTCGGCCAGTACTCCAACATCTCGGTGTTCGACGTCGCCGACGCCACCGAGATGCACGACCTGCTGTGGTCGCTGCCGCTGTTCCCCTACATGCAGGTGCAGGTGACGGCGCTGACCGAGCACCCCTCGGCCCTGTCGGCGCAGGAGCCGTGAGGATCGAGTCGGTCGAGGCCATCCCGTTCTCGATCCCCTTCGCCAAGCCCGTGCGCTTCGCCAGCGGGCAGGTCGAGGTCGCCGACCACGTCCTGGTGCGGGTGCGCACCAGCGACGGGGTGGTCGGGGTGGCCGAGGCGCCACCCCGGCCCTACACCTACGGCGAGACTCAGGCCTCGATCGTCGCGGCGATCGAGGGCCTGTTCGCCCCCGCGGTGGTGGGGTTGCCGCTGCTGTCCCGGGAGCAGGTCCGCGCCCGGGTCGGCCGCACCGTCGGCAACCCCACGGCCAAGGCTGCGCTGGACATGGCGCTGTGGGACGCCTGGGGCAAGACCTGCGGCCAGCCGGTGCACGAGCTGCTCGGCGGCTTCACCGACTCCCTCGCGGTCAGCCACATGGTCGGCTTCGACGACCCCGCCGCCATGGTCGCCGAGGCCGAACGGGTGCGCGACACCTACGGCATCACCTCGTTCAAGGTGAAGGTCGGCCGCCGTCCGGTGCACGCCGACGTCGCCGTCGTCCGGGCCCTGCGCGCCGGGCTCGGCGAGGACGTCGAGCTCTACCTCGACGGCAACCGCGGCTGGACGGCGACCGAGGCAGCACAGGCACTGCGCCTGCTCGACGACGTCGGGCTGTCGCGGGTCGAGGAGCTCGACCCCGCAGACGACGTCCTCGCCCGGCGCTGGTTGGTGCAGCGCTGCCCGGTGCCCTACGTCGCCGACGAGAGCGCCCCCACCGCCGCCGACGTCACCCGCGAGGTGCTCGGCGGCTCGGCGACCATGGTCAGCATCAAGACCGCCCGCACCGGGTTCACCGACTCCACCCAGGTCGCCGGGCTCTGCGAGGGCCTCGGCGTCCCGGTCGCCGTCGGCAACCAGGTCGACGGCTCGATCGGCTCGGCCTGCGCACTGGCCTTCGGGGCATCACGGCGCAGCACCTCGCTGCTGTCAGCCGAGCTGTCCAACTGGCTCGACCTCGCCGACGACCTGCTCACCGAGCCGCTGGTCATCGTCGACGGTCGGATGGCCGTGCGCAGCGGCCCCGGCACCGGCATCGAAGTCGACGAGGACAAGCTCACCCGCTACCGCACCGACCGCTGAGCCGAACCTCGATGCGCGGCCCACCACGACGCGGAGGAGGTCCTCTCGGCAACGGGGACCGCCTCTATCGGCCTGGATGGTCGATCCCGAACTGACGACGGTGCGTCAGCCGTACGCCGAGATGGGCCGCCGAGCTGTGCAGGTGGTGCTCACGGACATCGCAAGGGCAACCGCTCTCGTCGGGTCGCCGACTGATGGAACCGAAGCTGGTGCGGCGGGCGTTGACCTCCATCAGCTGAGGTCGAGCTCTGCGGCCGAGCAAGCCGTCATCAGCAAGGTGGCGGGGCATCAGGTACAGGACTTGATGCCCCGCCGCTGGCCATCGTGGTCAGCGCGCCTTGGTCTGCAGGTCGAGAGCGATGTCGACGATCATGTCCTCCTGGCCGCCGACGAGACCGCGCTTGCCGACCTCCAGGAGAAGACTCCGAACGTCGATGCCGCAGCGGGCAGACGCCGCCTCGGCGTGTCGCAGGAAGCTGGAGTAGACCCCGGCGTAGCCCAGGGTGAGGGTCTCCCGGTCGGCCTGGACGGGGCGGTGTTGCAGGGGGCGGACGATGTCGTCGGCGGCGTCCTGCAGGGCGAACAGGTCGCAGCGGTGGGTCCAGCCCTGCAGGTTGGCCACCGCGATGAACGGCTCGATCGGGGCGTTTCCCGCACCGGCGCCGTGCCCGGCCAGGGAGGCGTCGACTAGGCGCACACCCTCCTCGACGGCGACGACGGAGTTGGCCACCGACAGGGACAGGTCCTGGTGGGCGTGGATGCCGATCTGGCGCGCAGTCGCTGTGCGACGTGGTCGAACCGGCCCTCCCGCGCGCCGACGACGAGGGCCTTGACCGCTTCGGGGTCGGTGTCGAACTCGGCCACGACGGCGGCCTGGGTGAGGTCGAGGAACGCGTACCGGGCCGAAGCGGCGCGGGCCAGCTCCGAGCCGTGCACGGCCAGGGCGGCGGTGACCTCAGTCGTGGTGGCGCGGGTGCGGCGGGCGATCTGGGTGGGCGTGACGCCGAAGGCCGCCAGCTGCCCGATGACATCGGCGCGCTCGGCAGTGGTCAGCCCGACCCGGTGCTCGTTCTCCGCCCACTGGGTGACCAGCCGCTCCACCGTCGCGGCGTCGCCGCACGCCTCGTCGGCCGCGACCCCGACCGGCACGGTAGCCCGGCCGGTCTGGACGGCGGCCAGGGTGCGGCGGTGGCCATACTGGACCCGCAGCCCCCGTCGGCGGTGCGGACGGCGACGACGGGGACCAGGACGCCGTGCTCGGTGATGCTGGCGCAGAAGTCGGGGTCCAGGCGCGCGTCGTGGCGGACGTTGAGGTCGACGAGCAGGGTGGCCGGGTCGACCTCGATCAGTTCGCGGGCGGACGGCGTCGCGGTGGGGTTGGCGGCGGTGCTGGTAATGACGGGCTCCTCGGTAAAGCGGCGGCGTTGTCGGACAAGATCAATTCTCGACCCACCCGCCTCTGAGCAGGGCTTTCTGTCCTGACCTGTGGACCCGCCTCGGCGCCGCGCCGGCCTGTGGACAACTACCCGCCGCTTCGCCCCTGTCCGAGTGGTCAGGGCACTAGTCCGCGACCTTGCGGTCTGGCGGGCAGCTGTCAGCGTCGAACGGACAGACCCACGACCCACCGGCGCCCCCAGCAGCACCGCGGCCGACCTCGCCGCACAGCAGAGACTCGACGACCGGGTCCCCCGGTGCGTGAGCGAAGCGACCACGGGCGCCGTCCGATGGGCCGCCCAGCTGCGCGACGCAGCCCCCGAACTCACCGCCGACCCCTTCTGGCCCGTCCTCCTCGAGCGGCTCGTCGACCGGCGCATGGACGATCCGGACGGCTCCTCGCTGGTCGAGGCCGTCTCCACGAACCCGCTGCCGGACGAGCTGCCCGCGGCCGCACTGTGGTGGCGCCTGGTCGAACACCTTCCCGTTCGCAGCCAGAGCCGATGGGCTGGCGGCCCACGACGCTGCTGGTCACCGTGTGCCGATACCGGTGCGCCGACTGCGAACATGTCTGGCGGCAGGACACCACCGGGCGGCCGCGCCGAGGGCGAAGCTGTCCCGCGCCGTCCTGCGGTGGGGGCTGGTCGTCATCGTGACCCAGCACCTGACCGTCGCCCGAGTCGCCGAAGGGCTCGGGGTGGCCTGGGCGACGGCGAACGACGCCGTGCTCGCTGAGGGCAGGCGGGTGCTGATCGACGACCCCTCCCGCTTCGACGGCGTCACCACCCTCGGGGTCGATGAGCACGTCTGGCGGCACACCCGCCGCGGCGACAAGTACGTCACCGTGATCATCGACCTCACCGCCGTCCGCGCCGGCACCGGACCCGCGCGGCTGTTGGACACGGTCGAAGGCCGCTCCAAGCAGGTGTTCAAGACCTGGCTCGCCGACCGACCGAAGGCCTGGCGTGACCGGGTGGAGGTCGTGGCGATGGACGGGTTCAGCGGCTTCAAGACCGCCACCGCCGAGGAACTGCCCGAGGCGGTGCCGGTGATGGACCCCTTCCACGTCGTCCGGCTCACCGGCGACGCCCTGGACCGCTGCCGTCGCCGGGTCCAGCAGGATCTGCATGAGCACCGCGGCCGCGCGACCGACCCGCTCTACCGCGCCCGGCGCACCGGCGCCGACCTGCTCACCGCACGCCAACGGCAGCGGCTGACCGCGCTGTTCGCCGGCGATGACCACGTCGAAGTCGAGGCCACCTGGTCCATCTACCAGAAGATGATCACCGCCTACCGTGACGTCGACTGGGCCCGCGGCAAGGCCGCGATGACCGCGCTGATCGCATCGCTGCGCTCCGGCGTGCCGGCCGTCCTGGTCGAGCTGCGCCGCCTCGGCCGGACGCTGACCCAACGGGCCGCCGACGTGCTCGCGGCCGGCATCCTGTCCGTGTGCCGATAGGCCTCGCACCGCTCGGCAACGCAGCGTGGCGTTGCGTCGCGACCTGGCGACGGCTCGGCGGGGCGCGATCGTCTCGTGCGTTGGCGGACTACGGGAGCTTGGACGCGAGGACGTCGGCCGACAGGATCTCGGGTGCTGCGCCGAGGAGGTGCTGGTTGGCCATCAGGGCTGCGACGATGGCGCCGTTTGCGTGGGCGTCGCGAGCGGCCTCGTCGGGGAATGCATCGAAGATCCAGAAGGTGTCGGCGTGGGTCCTGACCGCGAACCAGACAATCGTTCCTACTTCTTCGTTGGCGAGCGCGACAGCGCCGGCGAGCAGATCGGCGAGCGCGTCGTGCTGTCCATCGGCCGCGACGATCTTGGCGACGAAGGCATACGGAAGTGATGCGGGTGTGGACATGAGGGGTTCTCCTAGGTGTCGAGGTTTCTTGGTGAAGCGAGTTCAGCCTATGACGAGCAAGGGCATGTGAGAAGTGGCGTAAACGGCAGTATTGCTATTGTTCGCGCCATGCGCATCGGACTGATCGCGATCGACGGCTGCTTCGGTTCGGCTGTCGCGTCGGTCATCGACATCGTGCGGGTGGCCGATGGAGCCCGCGGCGATGTCGACCCGCGGATCGACCCGATCGAACTCGCCATCCTCGGACCGAAACGGAGAGTGACCACGACGGCATCGATGACCCTGTCGGTGGACCACCCGCTGTCGGAGTCCGCAGAGTTCGACGTGGTCGTCGTCCCTGCGCTTGGAACCCTCACGGCCGCCGCTACCAACGAGGCCCTCCAGAGCCGAGATGCTCGTTCGGTCATCGCCTCGCTCGGGCGCCTCGACGACGCGACCACCCGGATCGCCGCGGCGTGCACCGGCGTGTTCGCTGTCGCCGAGACCGGACGGATGCATCATCGGCGGGCGACGACCAGCTGGTTCCTGGGGCCGGAGTTCCTGAAGCGCTATCCGACCGTCGCCCTCGATCTCGACACCATGGTCGTGGTCGACGGGAACCTCGTCACCGCTGGCGCCGCGTTCGCCCACATCGACCTCGCGCTCTCACTCGTGCGATCGATCAGCCCCGACCTGGCGCAACATGTCGCCAAGCTCCTCATCATCGACGAGCGTCCGTCGCAGGCGGCCTTCGTCGCCTACGAACATCTCCGGCACGAGGACCCGATCGTCGTCGAGTTCGAACGCTTCGTGCGCGCCCGCCTGGACGAACCGTTCAACGTCGCGTTCATCGCGCAGTCGCTCGGCACCAGCCGGCGCACCCTCGAACGACGAGTCCGTGCGGCGCTCAACCTCACTCCGCTCGGCTTCGTCCAACGGCTTCGCATCGAACGAGCTCGGCACCTCTCAGCAACCACGGACCTCACCTCCGCCGAGATCGCGCTACGGGTCGGCTACGCGAACGCCGAGACTCTGCGCTCCCTCCTGCGTAGGGAGCGACGCCGTTCCTGACTAATCGCCATACCTGTAGCCGGTGTCCTAGTGCTCGACTGGAACCACCTCTCAGCACGTCGCGTCGACGCTCCGGAGCTTGACCCGGTTTCCCGGACAGATCGGGTGTGGTGATCATGCCGCGGTGAGGGCGGCGGTGTGAAGTGCTTCGTACTCGGCGGGGCTGCGGTAGCCGAGGGCTGAGTGGCGTCGGCGGGAGTTCTAGAAGCCTTCGATCCACTCGAAGATCGCCGACCCGAGTTCGGCGCGGGTGGACCAGTGGTGGCGGTCGAGCAGCTCGCGCTGCATGGTCGACCAGAAGCTCTCGATCATGGTGTTGTCCACGCTGGAGGCGACCCGGCCCATCGAGCCGAGCAGCCCGGCTGCGCGGAGTCGGTGGCCGAAGATCCAGGACGTGTACTGGGATCCGCGATCGGAGTGCACGATCGCCCCGGCCGTGGGCTTGCGTCGCCAGCGGGCTATCTCCAAGGCGTCGACGACCAGCTCGGTGCGCATGTGATCGGCGACCGACCAGCCCACGATCACGCGGGAGTAGGCGTCGATGACCGCCGCGCAGTAGACCTTGCCCTCGGCGGTGGGGTGCTCGGTGATGTCGGTGGCCCACAGTCTGTCGGGGCCATCGGCGGTGAACTGGCGGCGCACCAGGTCCTCGTGAACGGCCGGCAGCGGCCCTACGCGGCGGTGCTTGCGCCGGTGGCACACCCCGACCAGGCCGGCGGCGCGCATGAGCCGGGCGACCCGCTTGCGGCCGCACGCCTGGCCCAGTCCCAGGCGCAGTTCGGCGTGCACCCGCGGCGCCCCGTAGGTCGCCCTCGAGCCGGCATGGATCTGGCTGATCGTGGTGGTCAGCTCGGCGTCGGCGACCGCCCGCGCCGACGGTGGCCGGCCCAGCCACTCGTAGAACCCCGACCGGGACACACCCAGCACCCGGCAGGTCACCGCGACGGGCACCCGTCTGCGGCCAGCTCGCTGACCAGCCGGAACGCTATTTTGGGTCTGGCAGCACCTCGCGGGCGAAGTAGCCGAGGCTCGCTTGAGGATCTCGATCTCCATCTTCGCCACCCGCAGCTCCCGGCGGAGCCGGACCAGTTCGGCGTGCTCGTCGGTGGTGGTGCCCTCGGTGCGGCCGGCATCGACGTCATCGACCTTCATCCAGCGGCGCAGGCACGACTCGGCGATGCCCAGGTCGTGGGCGATCTCGCGGATCGGCTTCTCGCGCAGCCGGGCCAGCTCCACCGCTCGACGGCGGAACTCAGCAGGCTTGGGTGCAGGCATCCAGGACTCGTCTTAGGCCCTCCCGCGCCATCACTCCAACCGGGCGATCACACCCACTCGACCAACGTCCCCGGTCAGTACATCTAGATGCTGGTTCCATATCCCCCGGATACGCCGAACGTGCAGCTCAGAGCCCCGCAACGTCTTTAGATGCCCGACGGACCTCCTGAGTTCAAGTCCCCCCTCGGACACTCAAAAGCCCAGCTCAGGCGCCTGCGCCACCGTCTCGTGATACCCCGGTGATACCAATCTTGCTCTGAGGGCCGTCTTCAGCTCGCTGTCGAGCCAGCTCCACGATCAGCGAGATCACCCACGCCCACCGTCGTGGGATGAGACGGACGGGCTCGATCAAGTGCGTCCTGACAGCCACCTGACCTGTACGTATGGCTGGCCGACGGCTGCGACGACGTCGTTCGGCGCAGGCTCGTACGACTGCCTTCGCTGCTCGTGCCGTTCACGCGCGAGATCAGGAGGGCCTTGCAGCGGGGACCTGAAGTCCCCCCTCGCACACTCACCAACGAGCCCAGGACTGCTCCCGCGGATCCGAGCGGGTAGGTGCGCGATGACGGCGAGGGCCGACGTCCCCCGGCGGCGCACGAGCAGAGGTCCGATGAGCTCAGGTACGACGGCCGCCTGGCCCCGGCCGGTCAGGGACGCAGCAGGACCTTGATGGCCCGCCGCTCGTCCATCGCCGCGTAGGCCTCGGCGACCTCCGCCAGCGGCAGGGCCAGGTCGAAGACCCGCCCGGGGTCGATCTCCCGCCGCCACACCAGGTCCAGCAGGTGCGGCAGGTACGCACGGACGGGCGCCGGCCCGCCCCGCACGCCCTTGTTCGCCCAGAACATCTCCTCGGTGGGCAGGTCCCCGTGCGGCACCCCGACCAGGCCGACCATGCCGCCCGGACGGGCGCAGGCCACGGCCTGGGCCCGGGCCTCCTCCGTGCCGACGCACTCCAGGACGCAGTCGGCACCGATGCCGTCGGTGAGCTCCCGGACGGCGGCCAGGCCGTCGGCGCCCCGCTCGGCGACGACGTGGGTGGCACCGAACTCGCGGGCGAGGGCCTGCCGGTCGGCGTGCCGGCTCATCGCGACGATCGTTGTCGCACCGAGCTGGGCGGCGGCCAGCACGCCGGACAGGCCGACCGCGCCGTCCCCGACCACCACGACCGAGCTCCCGGCCTGCACGCCCGCGCAGACGGCGGCGTGCCAGCCGGTGCACATGACGTCGGACAGCGCCAGCAGGCTCGGCACGAGGTCGTCGTCGGGCTGGCCGGGGGTGGCCAGCAGCGTGCCGTCGGCGTTCGGGACCCGGATCACCTCGGCCTGGCAGCCGTCGTAACCGCCCCCGTGCAGGCAGTTCGCCTGCTGACCGTGACGGCAGACGGAACAGGTGCCGTCCGAGTGCAGGAAACCGCCGACGACGAAGTCGCCGGGCGCGACCGTGGTGACGGCATCGCCCACGGCCTCGACCACGCCGACGTACTCGTGCCCGATCGGTCGCGGTGCGGGCACCGCGGCGATGCCCCGGTACTTCCAGAGGTCGGACCCGCACACGCACGTGGCGACGGTGCGGACGACGGCGTCGGTGGGTGCGGTGACGGCCGGGTCGGGCCGGTTCTCCAGCCGGACGTCACCGGGACCGTGGATGACTGCGCCGCGCATGGTCACGATCCTGCCCGCTCCCACAACCGGAGGACGGCGTCGGCCACCGCGTCGGGCGCCTCGAGCGGGACGAAGTGGCCGGAAGCCGGCACGTGGGTGAGCGCGACGTCGGAGTACCACTCCCCCAGCCGGTCGGACCACTCGGCCGGGAACAGCGGGTCCTGACCAGGCCACACCACCTCGACGGGCACCTGCACGCGGTCCTCGGGCGCGGGCCCGGTCTCGGCGCCGGCGCCGGCCGCGCTGCCGACGCGGGAGCGGTACCAGCCGACCGAGGCGGAGAAGGCCCCCGGCCGGCCGTAGCGGTCGACGAGGCGGTCGAGGTCGGCGCCCGGGAGGTCGAAGCCCTCGCCGGACCAGTGCTGCCAGATGTGGCCGAGGTAGGCCCGGACGGCGTCCGGGTGCCCGTCGAGGAGGTCGTCGGACAGCGGCAGCCGGTGCAGGGTCTGGTACCAGAACTCCCGCTGCACCGCGGGCGCCAGCATCCGCTCGGCGGCGCCGGGCAGGGGCGGCGTCAGCACCGCGCCGAGCACCCGCCCGGGCGCGGTGGACAGCAGGTGCTGCACGAGGCGGCTGCCGATGTCGTACCCGACGAACCAGGCCGACGGCACCCCCAGGTGGTCCAGCAGACCCAGCACGCTGCGCACCTGCGCCTGCGCCGAGTACCCCTCGACCGGCGCGACGGCGTGCCGGTCGGAGTCGCCGAACCCGCGCAGGTCGGGGACCACCAGACGTGCCCGCCCCTCGAGCAGCGGGACGACCGACCGGTAGTCCGTCCGGTCACCGGGCCAGCCGTGCAGCAGCACGACGGTCCGCTCCTTCGACGCCGCCCCGTGCACGTCGACGGCGAGGCGGAACCCGTCGACCGGTGGGGTGCGGAGGGTCTCCCGGCTCACCAGGAGACCGGGACGGCGACCGGCGCCCGCATGGAGATGCTGTCGGGGAACTCGACCTCGTCGGGCGCGACGGCCAGCCGGAGACCGGGCAGCCGCCGGGCGATCTCCCGCAGCGCGATGCCGGACTGCAGCTTGGCCAGCTTGTTGCCCAGGCAGAAGTGGATCCCGTAGCCGAACGCGAGGTGCTCGCGGGCGTTGGTCCGGGTGATGTCAAAGGTGTCCGGGTCGGAGAACTGCTCGGGGTCGCGGTTGGCCGACCCCATCAGCAGGAGCAGCTCGGCGCCCTCCGGGATCGGCGTGCCGGCGACCTCGGCGTCGCGGATGGCCAACCGTCGCCAGGCGACGATGGAGGGGCTGGTCCGCAGCACCTCCTCGATCGCGCCGTCGGCCAGCGACGGGTCGGCCACCAGCCGGTCCCACTGGTCGCGGTGGGTGAGCAGCATGCGGGCGGCGTTGCCGAGCAGGGTGGTGGTCGTCTCGTGGCCGGCGAACAGCAGGCTGTAGCAGACCGAGGCGATCTCGTGGTCGGTCAGCGCGTTGTCCGGGGTGGTCTCCTGGGCACGGACCAGGTCGCCGACCAGGCTGTCCGGCGAGGTGGCGTGCGCCTGCGCGACGAGCTCCTGGCAGGCGTCCCAGTAGTCGACCAGGTGCCGGGCGTGCGGGACCTGCTCCTGCTCGGTCAGGTTCCCCCAGGTCATCAGCGACCGCGACAGCGACCACTGCTTGAAGTCGTCGACCCGGTGCTCGGTGTCCACGCCGAGCAGGCTGAGGATGGACAGCACGGGTAGGTGGTTGGCGAAGGCCTCGACGAAGTCCGCCCCGGTCGCCGGGCCGGCGGTCATCTCGTCCAGCAGGGCGTCGACGTGACCGGCGATGGTTGACTCCAGCGCCTTGTAGCGCCGTGGCGTGAAGGCCGCACCGGCGGCCTTGCGGATGCGGGTGTGGTCCGGGGGCACCCGGGCCGACAGACCGGAGTACGCGGTGAACCCGCCCTCGTCGAGCACCGCCTGCGCCGCCGGTGCCCGCGGGGTGACCGGGCGCTGCGCGTTGGCGCTGCTGAAGGACTCCCAGTCACCGAACACCGCCCGCACGTCGCGGTACCGGCTGATCACCCAGTACCCGGTGCGCTCGTCGCGGAAGACCGGCTCGGCCTCGCGCAGCCGCGCGTAGGCAGGGAACGGGTCCTGCTGTGCGAAGGGCTCGTAGCCCTGGTGGGCGACGGGGCACCCGGTGGTGACGGCCATGGACGGAGTGTGACCGGCGCCATGCGCGCCCCGTGCGCCGTCCTTCCGCGATGCGGAATCAGACCTCGGGCTGGGCCTCGAACGCGGCGACCACCGCACGGGCGTGCGGCCAGCGGACCGCGTCCACCGCCATGGCCGCGGCCGCGTGGCGCAGCACCGGGAGGTGCTCCCGGAGCCGCCGGGCGTCCGGTGCGGCCGCGACCAGACCCACCGCCGCCACCGCGTAGCCGGTGCCGACGACGACCGGGACGGCGAGGGCGGCGGTCCCGACCCGCGCCTCCTCCACGCTGAGGGCGAACCCTTCCCGCCGGACGACGGCCAGCTGGTCGTCGAGGGCGCCGGAGTCGACCTGGGTCGCCCGCGTGGGGGCGGCCAGCGTGCCGGTCAGGTAGCCCGACCGGATCCAGGGTTCCTCGAAGGCGAGCATGACCTTGCCGGTGGCGCAGGCGTGCAGGGGCATCCGGGTACCCGGCCGGCTGGGCGAGCCGGCCTGCGCCGGGCCGTGGACGACGTCGATGAGCAGCGAGTGCCCGGCGTCGCGGATGGCCAGCTGCGCCGGCCGGCCGGTCTGCCGGAACAGCTCGGCCAGGTGCGGGCGGGCGCTCTCGCGCACCTCGCGGCCGGCGTTCTGGGCGACCTTCCACAGCCGGCGGCCCAGGCGCAGCTGCCCGTCCGGTTCGCGGCGCAGCACATCGGCGACCAGCAGGTCGGCCACGATGCGGTGGGTCGTGGTGAGGGGCAGCCCGGCATGGCGGGCGAGCTCGGTCAGCCCGAAGGAGGCCCGGCCCCCCTCGAAGGCCGACAGCACGTCCATCGCCTTCACCACCGCGGTGCGCGCCGGTCGGGGCCGGCGCGGCCGCTCAGTCGAGGGCACGTCGCTGCGGGCTGGTGTCCACCCAGCCCACGGCGCTCAGCGCCCACGCCATCGACCGGGCTTCGGCGGTGAACAGGTGGCCGTGGACGCGGCTGGCATTGATGGCCAACGACTCCTCCCGGGTCAACCCGAACCAGTCCATGATCGTGTCGACCCCGCGAGGGGTGACCCGCCACAGCCGGTCGGCGTCCTTGAGGATGGCGTCCTCGATGCTGGTCGCCTCCTTCCGGGTGTCGTGGCCGTCGATGATGGCGCAGATGGTGTCCACCCGGACGGCGGGGACGTCGAGGCGGCCCAGCACCTCCCGGGAGATCCGGGCGCCCTCCACCTCGTGCCTGCGCACCGTGGCGAAGGACTCGGCGCTGCTGGACCAGGTGCCCGGTGCCAGCGCGGCCATGATCTCGGGGATCGGCACGGTGGACCACCCGCTGTCGTGCAGGATGATCCCGGGGAGGACGACGTCGGGGTCGGCCTCCGGGTGGGCCTCCAGCAGGGCCCGCGCCAGCCCGTAGGCGTAGATGGTGTGGACGTCGTTGTCGCGGTGCCGCAGGTAAGGCAGGGCCAGGTCCCAGACCGCCTCGTCGGCCGGCCGCATGCCGGGGAGGCCGACGTCGGGCCCGAGCGGGGGCACCACGCCGTCGGGCAGGGCGTGGCCGAGGTCGTTGCGGTCGGGCAGCAGTCGGGGCAGCACCCGGTCAGTGCATCGCACGGACGCCGCCGGTCCCGCACCCGTCTTCCGCAATGCGGAAGAGCAGCGGGGCGCGGGACCGGTCGGTGCCGCAGTGTCACCTGTCACATGCACCGACGACGGGCGGTAGCCCGGCAGGAGGACCACGTGACGGTCTCAGCGAGGTACGACGCGGTCGTCGTGGGCGGAGGGCACCACGCGACGATCATCGCCCCCTACCTGGCGCGCGCCGGGCTCTCGGTCGCGGTGTTCGAGGGCAGCGGGCGGCTGGGCGGGTCGGCCAGATCCGGCAGCGGCCCGCTGCGGGGCTACCGGATGAACAACTACTCGCACTGGACCCGGTTCTACTCCCACCCGGCCTACAAGGACTTCGACCTGTACGAGGAAGGCCTGCGGTACGAGTTCCCCGAGGGCAACGAGGCGATGGTCTTCGACGACGGGTCCTCCTTCGTCGGCTGGTCGGCCTACAAGGTCGTGGACGCCTACGGCACCCAGGAGCCCTGGCCGGAGGGGGTGCGCCGGACCGAGGAAGCCATCCGCCGCTTCTCCGACGCCGACGCCGACACCTACCTGCGCATCCACGAGGCCTACGCCGCGAGCTGGAAGAGCGCCTTCGGCCGGCACCGCTACACCACCCCCCCGGCGTGGGGCACCCCCGACGCCCTCGAGCAGCTGCTGGTCGACGGCGGCCTGCTCGAACCGGTCCACCAGTTCATGACGGTCAAGCAGCTGGCCTACGACTTCTTCGAGTCCGACGAGCTGCGCACCCTGTTCCTGCGCGCGGCGACCACGTCAACCGGATGCTACGGGGACGACGTGCCCGGCCTGCAGGGGCTGGTGCACGTGCTGGCCCTGACCCTCTCCCTGGAGCCGGCTGCGGTGGCGATCGGCGGCACCCAGGCCATCACCGACGCCCTGGTCGCGGCCGGACGCCGGCGCGGCGTGGAGTACCACACCCACGACGCCGTCGCCCAGGTCCTCGTCCGCGACGGCCGAGCCTCCGGGGTGCGGCTGGCGTCCGGGGACACCGTGGCCGCCGACGTGGTCGTCAGCGCCGTCGGCCTGCCGCAGACGCTGCTCGACCTGACCCCCGACGTGGCGCTCTCCCGGCGCACCCGCAACCGGCTGGCTAACGTGCACTACGACCGCGGCCAGCTGCTGTGGATCAACGTGGCCGTGCACGAGCCCCCGGACTACGCCGCGTTCACCGGCGACCCGGCGATCGGGCCGCAGCCCCGGCTGTACTGGGGCCCCAAGGACCCCGACTGGCTGGCCACCCGCTACCAGGCCGAGATCATGACCCGCGGGCACTCCAGCCGGTTCTTCGCCCTCAGCAGCACCGACACGCTGTGGGACCCGGGCCGGGCGCCGCAGGGCCGGCACCTGGTGGGTGTGGAGGAGTTCTGCGCCCCGCTGCGGTTCTTCGACCGGGAGGCCTGGCAGCGCATCGAGCGCGACACCGAGGCCCTGCTGCGGGAGTCCTGGCCGCGGTACGCCCCGAACATGACCGCTGACAACATCGAGTCCGTCCGGATCACCACCCCGCGCGACGTGCTGGCGACCCACCCCGACATGCACGAGGGCGGCTACAGCCAGGGCTCCACGATGGCCAGCCAGCAGGGCCGGTTCCGGCCCGTCCCCGAGCTGTCGGGCTACCGCACCGTGCTGCCCAACCTCTACAACTGCTCGTCGTCGATGCACTCGGGCTCGGGGATCGGCCGGGGCAACAGCCTCAACTGCTGGCGGACCATCGCCGCCGACCACGGGCTCGACGCCGACGCGGTGGTCACCGCGCCCTCGGCCCCGGCGGCCGCGGAGCCGGCGCTGCAGGCCTGACCGCGTCGACCGGGGGTGTCAGTCGCCGTCCAGGCGGCGCTCCCGGTCGACGATGGCCGCACCGATCGCGGCCGCGCAGCGCTGCAGCGGCTCGACGGCGGTGCGCAGGGACGCGTCCAGCGGTGCGACCAGCCCCACCGCGGCCACCACGTGCCGGCCGCTGAACACCGGTACGCCCAGGCCCGTGGTCGACACCCGGTGCTCCTGCCGGCTGGGCGCCAGACGCGTGCGCCGGATCTCGGCGAGCTGCGTGCGCATCACCCGGGGGTCGGTGATCGTGTAGGGGGTCACCGGCGCCAACATCTGCAGGGCCTGCGCCACCAGCTGCTCGTCGGCGAAGGCCAGCAGCGCCTTGCCCACGGCCGTGCAGTGCAGCTCCAACCGGCCACCGGGCTGGTGCCGGGTGGGCAGGGTCCGGGAACCGGAGATCCGGTCGACGACGAGCGCGCCGATCCCGTCCAGCACGGCCACGTGCGCCGTGTGGCCGGTGAACGCCACCAGGTCCTGCAGGTGCGGCAGCGCCGTCTCGCGCAGCGCGGTGGGACGCGACAGCTGACCCAGGTGCCACATGCGCGCACCGACCTCGAACCTGCCGTCGGGACGCCGGGCGACCAGGCGACCGTCCACCAGGTCCTGCAGCCGGCGGTGCGCCGTGGCCACGGGGACGCCGGCCCGCCGCGCCACCTCCGACATCGACAGCACCCGGTGCTGCTCGTCGAACGCGTCCAGCAGCCGCAGCGCACGGAAGGCCACCGACTCACCGGGTGCACTGCGGACGACCATGTCGCGGACTCGCTTTTCAACAGATGAGAAGACTGCTGGGCGGCGAGCGTAGCTCCCGTCACAGTCTCGTCGTGAGGCCGATCACCCCCCGCACCGGAGGAGCCGCGTGAGCAGGGACAACGGACCGACGTCCGGCACGACCCAGCAGGTCTGCTGGGAGGACGTCCTGGAGCTGGTCACCCGCCTGGACGGGTCAGGGTTCGCCGACGCCGAGATCACCCTGGACGGCGTCACCGTCCGGGTGTCGCGCACGGCGCTGCCGACCGCGCCGGGCGCCCCCACCCCGGCCCCGGCCGCACCCGTGGCACCCGCGGCGGACCCCGCTCCCGCTGCCGCCCCCGCGGCCGCCGCTCCGGCCGCCGTCGGCCCGGTCGCCGCCGTCCCGGCCCCCGCCGACACCTCGCACCTGGTCGAGGTCACCGCGCCCATGCTGGGCGTCGCCTACCTGCGCCCCGCGCCGGACGCCGCGCCCTTCGTCGCGGTCGGCGACACCGTGCAGGCCGACACCACCGTCGCGGTCCTCGAGGTCATGAAGCTCATGACCAACGTGTCCGCCGGGGTCGCCGGCCGGGTCGCCGAGGTCTGCGTGGTCGAGGGGTCCATGGTCGAGCACGGCGCGGTGCTGCTGCGGGTGGAGCCGGCATGACCCGCGTGCTGGTGGCCAACCGCGGCGAGATCGCTGTGCGCGTGGTCCGGGCCTGCCGCCGCCTGGGCTTCGAGGTCGTCGTCGCGGTCAGCGCGGCCGACCGCGACAGCCTCGCCGCGCGGCTGGCCGACCGCGCCGTCTGCATCGGTCCGGCCGACCCGGGCCGGTCCTACCTGCGGCCTGAGCTGCTGGCCCAGGCCGCCGTCTCCGTCGGGGCCGACGTCGTGCACCCCGGTTACGGGTTCTGCAGCGAGAAGCCCGAACTGGGTGAGCTGCTGGCCGAGGAGGGCATCGCGTTCGCCGGTCCCCGGCCCGAGACCCTGCGCGCGGTCGGGGACAAGTCCTCCGCCCGCCGGGAGGCCATCGCCGCCGACGTCCCGGTGTCCCCCGCCGAGGACGTCGCCGACCTGGCCGCGGCGCACGCCGCCGCCGACCGGATCGGCTACCCCGCCCTGCTCAAGGCGGTGCACGGCGGTGGCGGTCGCGGCATCCACCTCGTTCGGGAGCCGGCCGACCTGGACCGGACCTTCGACCTGGCCGCCGCGGAGGCCCGCGCCGGGTTCGGGGACGGCGCGCTGTACCTGGAGCGCTACTACGCCGACGCCCGGCACGTCGAGGTGCAGGTCTTCGGCGACGGCGAGGGCGGCGTCCTGGTCGCCGGGGACCGGGACTGCTCCGTGCAGCGACGTCACCAGAAGGTGCTGGAGGAGGCCCCGGCGCCGGGGCTGTCCCCCGCGACCCGTGCGCTGCTGCACGACAGCGCCGCACGTCTGGCCCGCCACCTGCGCTACACCGGCGCGGGCACCGTGGAGTTCTTGGTCGACGACAGCGCCGGGGCCGACCCGGCGACGGTGGTCTTCCTCGAGGTCAACGGCCGCATCCAGGTCGAGCACCCGGTCACCGAGGAGCTGTTCGGCATCGACCTGGTCGCCGCGCAGCTGCTGCTCGCCGCGGGCCTTCCCACCGGTCTGCCCGAGTCGCTGCCCGAGCCGCACGGGCACGTGGTCGAGTGCCGGGTCACCGCCGAGGACGCGTGGGTGGGCTTCCGCCCCTCGCCCGGCCGCATCACCGCGGTGGTCTGGCCGGCCGGACCCGGAATCCGGGTCGACACCCACACCACCGACGGGTACCTCTTCCCGCCCTTCTACGACAGCCTGCTGGGCAAGCTCGTCGTCCGGGCCCACGACCGCACTGCGGCCCTGGACGCCATGGCCGCCGCGCTCGGCAACGCCCGGGTCGACGGCATCGCCACCACGCTGGACTTCCTGGACTGGCTGGTCGCCCAGCCCGACGTCCGCCGCGGCGGGGTCACCACCCAGTGGTTGGACCGGGTGTGGCCCGAGGTCGCCGGGGCCCGGACCGCGGTCGGTGCGGCATGAGCGCCCGACGCACGGTGCGGTTGCTCGACACCAGCCTGCGGGACGGCAACCAGTCGCTGTGGGGCGCCGCCGGCCTGACCACCGGCATGGTCGAGGCGGTCGGCCCGCACCTGGAGGCCGCCGGCCTGGACGCGCTGGACTTCACCTCCTCCACCCACCTGTCGGTGGGCGTGCGCTGGCACCGCGAGGACCCGTGGGAGCGGATCAGCCGGATGGCCGCGGTCACCCCCGGCACCCCGCTGTCCCTGATCACCACCGGCATGCGCTTCATGTCCTGGGACCGCTCACCGGTGAGCGTGATGCGGATGTCGATGCGCGCGCTGGCCGAGGCGGGGCTGCGCCGGCTGCAGATCGCCGAGCCGATGAACGACACCGCGGCCACGCTCGCGGTGGCCGCGCTGGCCAAGGAGGAGGGCATCGAGCAGGTCGTCGCCGCGGTGACCTTCACGGTGTCACCCGTCCACGACGACTCCCTCTACGCCGCCGCCGCGAAGGTGCTGGCCGCCGACCCGCTGATCGACCGGGTGTACCTCAAGGACCCCGGCGGCCTGCTCACCCCCGAGCGCACCGCTCAGCTCATCCCCGAGCTGCGGGCCGCCGTCGGCGACGGCGTGCTGGAGCTGCACAGCCACTGCACCACCGGGCTCGCGCCGCTGGTGTACGTGGTGGCCGCCCAGCACGGCGTGGACGTGCTGCACACCGCCCTCGGCGCGCTGGCGAACGGCACCAGCCAGCCCGACGCCCTGCGGTTGGTCGACAACCTGGCCGCGGTCGGCATCGACACCGACGTGGACACCGCGGCCCTCCGTCGCGCCGCCGCGGTGGTCGACCGGATCGCGCAGGTGCAGGACCTGCCACCGGGCCGGCCCACCGAGCTCGACCTGGCCTACCAGCAGCACCAGATCCCCGGCGGGATGATGGGCACGCTGCGCCGGCAGCTGGCCGAGCGCGGCCAGGCCGACCTCCTGCCGCACGTGCTCGAGGAGGTCGGGCAGGTCCGCGAGGCGCTCGGCTGGCCGATCATGGTCACGCCCTACAGCCAGTTCATCGGCACCCAGGCCGTGCTCAACGTGCTGGCCGCCCAGCACGGCGAGGACCGCTGGTCGCGGATGCCCGACGAGGTGCTGCGCTACCTGCTGGGCCACTTCGGGACGCCGCCCGGCCCGGTCGACCCCGACGTCGCGCAGCGGGCCGCCGACCTGCCCCGCACCCGCGAGCTGGACCGGCCGCAGGCCGAGCCCACCGTGGCCGAGCTGCGCTCCACGGTCGCCCGCCAGCTGGGCCGCGACGACGTCCCCGATCGCGAGGTCCTGCTGCGCACGGTGCTGCCCGCCGACCAGCTCGACGTGATGGCCGCCGCCGGGCCCGCCCCCGCCTGGCAGCCGGACCGGCAGCCGGTGACCTCCGGCCTGGACTTCGTCCGGGCGGCGTCCGAGCTGCCGCACTGGCGCTCCCTCGACATCACCCTCGGCCACGAACGCATCAGCCTGCGCCGCGGCGCACCTGGAGGAGGACAGGCGCGATGACCACAGCACCCGACCAGCACCGCAACGGGCACGTCCCAGCGCCCGACCTGCCCGACCGGCTGCGCGCCGTGCGCGGGGTGGTCTTCGACATCGACGGCTGCCTCGTCCTCGGGGACAAGCCCGGTGGCCACGGCGGCCGGGCGCTGCCCGGGGCCGTGGACGCCGTCGCCGCCATCCGCGCCACCGGGCGACCGGTGGTGGCCTTCACCAACGGCAGCAGCCAGGTCCCGGCCGACATCGCCGCCGGGCTGCGGCTGCAGGGCTTCGACCTGGCCGACGACGAGGTCCTGACCCCGGCGGTGGTCGCCGCCGAGGTGCTCGCCGAGCGCTACGGGGACCAGCCGGTGCTGGTCTTCGCCGGCCCGGGCCTGGTCGACGTCGTCGCGGCCGCCGGGGTGGTGCTGGCCGACCCCGACCGGCCCACCGACGCCGCGGCCGTGCTCGTCGGCTGGGACGTCGGGTTCACCCGTGACCGGTTGCAGGCGGCGGCCGAGGCCATCTGGAACGGCGCCCCGATGCTGGTCGCCAGCGATGCCCGGCGCTTCGCCTCGGCCAGCAAGCCCATGGCCGGGGTCGGCGGGTTCATCGCCCAGGGCCTGTCCTACGTGACCGACACCGAGTACGAAGTGCTCGGCAAGCCCTCCGACACCGCCATGCTCGTGGCCGCGCGGCGCTTGGGCGTCGCGCCGGCCGACGTCCTGGTCGCCGGGGACGACCTGCGGCTGGAGGTCTCGATGGCCCGCCGCGCCGGTGGCGTGGGGGTCCTGGTGACCACCGGCGTGCACGGCCGCGTCCCCGTCGGCGAGATCGCGGCCGACCAGATGCCCGACCTCGTCGTCGACGCGCTCTCCGAGCTCAGCGCCCGCATGCTGCTGGCCGACGCAACGGCCAGCGACCCGGTGAACGCCCCGACCGCCCTGCCCGCCGACCGGGTGGGGGCGTGAGGTGAGCCCCCACCCGACCCCGGTCCGCACCGGCCAGGTGCTGCGCACTCCCCCCACGGACGTCCTGGACCGCAGCCGCGTGGGCGCGTTCCTGCGCTGGCTGGACGAGCACCGCGGGGTGCGCCTGGGCACCCACGCAGAGCTGCACGCGTGGTCGGTCGGCGACCTTGAAGGGTTCTGGTCCGCCGTGTGGGAGCACTTCGACGTGCGGGCCCACCACCCCTACGAGCAGGTGCTCGCCGACCGGTCGATGCCCGGCGCCCGCTGGTTCACCGGCGCGACGCTCAACTACGCGGAGCACGCGCTGCGGCACGACGCCGACCCCGACCGGGCCGTCGTCCTCGGCCGGTCGCAGACCCGGCCCGACGTCGACCTCACCGCGGGCGAGCTGGCCGACCAGGTCGCGCGGGCGCGGGCCGCGCTGGTGCAGCTCGGGGTGCGGGCCGGTGACCGGGTGGCCGCCTACCTGCCCAACGTGCCCGAGGCAGTGGTGGCGTTCCTGGCCACGGCCAGCCTGGGGGCGGTCTGGGCCGCCTGCGCGAGCGAGTTCGGCCCGCGCAGCGTGGTCGACCGGCTCGCCCAGGTCGAACCGGTCGTCCTGCTCGTCGCCGGGGGCTACCGGTACGGGGCGCGCGACGTGCCCCGCACCGAGCAGGTCGCCGAGGTGGCGGCCGCGCTGCCGACCGTGCGGCACGTCGTGGACATCGAGTACGGGGACTGGCGGGTGCCCGCGGCCCTGTCGTGGCCCGGTCTGCTCGCCGAGCAGGAGGGGGCCACCCCGGACTTCGCCCCGGTCCCGTTCGACCACCCGCTCGTCGTGCTGTTCTCCTCGGGCACCACCGGCGCACCCAAGGCCATCGTGCACGGGCACGGCGGGGTCCTGGTCGAGCATCTGAAGAACCACGCCCTGTCCTGGGACATGGGTCCGGGTGACCGCATGCTGTGGTTCACCACGACCGCCTGGATGATGTGGAACTCCCTCGTCTCCTCGCTCCTGGTCGGGGCGTCGATCGTGGTGGTCGACGGGAACCCGACGCACCCCGACCTCGGGTGGCAGTGGCGGCTGGCGGAGGAGACCCGGGCCACCGTCATGGGTGCCAGCCCCGGCTTCGTGATGGCCTGCCGCGCCGCCGGGCTGACCCTCGACGCCGGCCGGCTGGCGGTGCGCGTGGTCGGGTCGGCCGGCGCCCCGCTCCCGCCGGAGGGCTCGGTCTGGCTACTGGACCAGCTGGGGCCCGACGTGCTCCTCGTCGTCGGCTCGGGCGGCACGGATGTCTGCTCGGGGATCGTGCAGGGCAACCCGCTGCTGCCGGTCCTGGCCGGGGAGATCTCCGGCCGCTGCCTGGGCGTCGACGCCCACGCCTTCGATCCCGACGGGCGGCCGCTGGTCGACGAGCTCGGTGAGCTGGTCATCACCGCGCCCATGCCCTCCATGCCGGTCGGCTTCTGGGGCGACGAGGACGGCAGCCGGTACCGCGCCACCTACTTCGACACCTACCCCGGCACCTGGCGCCACGGCGACTGGGTCCTGTTCCACGCCGACGGCAGCTGCTCCGTCGCCGGCCGTTCCGACGCCACCCTCAACCGCGGCGGCGTCCGCCTGGGCACCGCGGAGTTCTACCGCGTGGTCGAGGAGCTCGACGGCGTCGAGGACTCCCTCGTCGTCCACCTCGAGGACCCGGCGGGCGGGACCGGGGAGCTGATCCTCTACGTGGTCACCGCCCCCGGCAGGGCCCTGGACGAGGAGCTGCGCGCCACCATCACCTCGGCCCTGCGGTCGGCGCTCTCGCCCCGGCACGTCCCCGATCAGGTGACGGTGGTGCCCGCCGTCCCGCGCACCCTCACCGGCAAGAAGCTCGAGCTGCCGGTCAAACGGATCCTGCAGGGCGCGCCGGCCGACAGCGTCGTCAGCCGCGACGCCCTCGCCGACGCCACCGCCCTGACCCCCTTCCTCGACCTCGCCCGGGCCCGTGCCCTGGCCGTGCAGACCGCAGGCAGCACCCGGTGACCGTCTACCGCCCGGCCATCGATCCGGACGCCATCAGCGCCCTCGACGTCCACGTGCACGTCGAGCAGGACGACGCGGGCTGCCTGTCGCTGTCCCAGGACCTCATGGACGCCTCGGCGGCCTACTTCCGGTCCAGCGACAACCGGGTGCCCACCGTCGAAGACCTGGCCGCCCGGTACCGGGCCGCCGGCATGGCGGCGGTGGTCTTCACCATCGACGCCGCGACGGCGACCGGGCACCCCGCCCTGTCCAGCGAGGACATCGCCGCCCGGTGCGCCGAGCACGCCGACGTGCTCATCCCCTTCGGCTCGGTGGACCCCCACCGCGGGACCGCCGCCGTCGAGCAGGCCCGCCGGCTGGTGCTGGAGTCGGGGGTGCGCGGGTTCAAGTTCCACCCCAGCCTGCAGGCCTTCAGCCCCGACGACACGCGCTTCTACCCGCTGTGGGAGGAGCTGCAGTCCCTCGGGGTGCCGGCCCTGTTCCACACCGGCCAGAACGGCATCGGCGCGGGCCTGCCCGGGGGTGCCGGCATCAAGCTGCGCTACTCCCAGCCCCTGCTGCTCGACGACGTCGCCGCGGACTTCCCGCACCTGACGGTGATCCTGGCGCACCCGTCGGTGCCCTGGCAGGGCGAGGCCATCTCCATGGCCACCCACAAGTCCAACGTGCACATCGACCTGTCCGGGTGGTCACCGAAGTACTTCCCGCCCGAGCTGGTCCGGGCCATCGGCGGGCAGCTGAGGAAGAAGGTGCTCTTCGGCAGCGACTACCCGCTGATCAGCCCCGAACGCTGGATCGAGGACTTCCGCACCCTCGGCGTCAAGGAATCGGTCCTGCCCGGCGTCCTCAAGGACAACGCGCTCACCCTGCTCGACCTCGTCAACGGCGAATGAGGAGAACACCCGTGCCCCGCCCCCCGTCCCCCTACGTCCAGTTCTTCGACGACCCCACCGAACCGGTGCTCGAGCTGCTCGGCGGGAAGTGCGCCTCCCTGGTCTCGATGACCGCCGCCGGGATGCCCGTCCCGCCCGGCTTCGCCGTCACCACAGCGGCCTACGACACCTTCCTGGACCGCTCCGGCATCGGGGCGGAGATCCGCACCCGGCTGGCCGGGCTGGACCCGGCAGACGTGCGCTCCGTCGACGAGGCCTCGACCGCCATCCAGGAGCTTGTCTGCACCACCCCGGTGCCCGATGACGTGCGGGCCGACGTGCAGGCGGCCTTCGAGCAGCTGCAGGCCGCCTTCGCCGAGCCCGTCGCGGTGGCCGTGCGGTCCTCGGCGACCGCGGAGGACCTGCCGGGCGCCAGCTTCGCCGGCCAGCAGGACACCTACCTGTGGCTGCACGGCTTCGACGCCGTCGGCCAGCACATCCGGTCCTGCTGGGGCTCGCTGTACACCAGCCGGGCCATCCTCTACCGGCTCCGCAACGGCATCGCCGACGACGGCTTGTCGATGGCCGTGGCCGTGCAGAAGATGGTCAACGCCCGGGCGGCCGGCGTCGCGATCACCATGAACCCCACCACCGGCGACCGCTCGAAGATCACCATCGACGCCTCCTGGGGCGTCGGCGAGATGGTGGTCAGCGGCCAGGTCACCCCGGACAACCTGCTGGTCGACAAGGTGATGCTGTCGATCGTCTCGGAGACCGTCGGCGCCAAGCACGCCGAGCTGGTCCCGGACACCGACGGCCGCCGGCTGGTCGAGCGGGACGTCGACCCCGACCGCCGCGCACGCCGGTGCCTCACCGACGCCGAGGTCCTCGCCGTCGCGGCGATGGCCAAGCGGGCCGAGCGGCACTACCGCTGCCCGCAGGACGTCGAGTGGGCCCTGGACGCCGACCTCCCGGCCGGGCAGGACCTCCTGCTCCTGCAGTCCCGCCCCGAGACCGTGCACAGCAACGCCGCACCGACCCGCCCCGCCCCGGCCGCACCCGCGGCAGCACCGACCGCCATCAACCTCTCGGCGATCACCGCCGGCTTCACCACCAGGAGTGCGTCATGACCGTCACCGAGCCCACCCCCTCCGCGGCCGCCGAGCCCGCCGCCGCCCCGGCGCTGAAGTCCTTCCCCAGCCCGTCGGAGCTCACCGTCCCCGAGGGCGCCGAGGGCTGGGACGCGCTGTTCCCGTACAACCTGCTGTTTGCCAACACGCCCGACAGCGACGAGCGGTTCTGGTTCTGCGACAGCCAGCACTGGCCCACGGCGTTCAAGCCCTACGAGACGATCGGCGCGGAGTTCGCCTGCAAGACGTTGAGCCAGTACAACACCCGGCACCTGCTCATCCCGCCGGCCAACGGCATCGACTACAAGATCCACCTGGGCTACCTCTACATGAGCCCGGTCCCGGTGCCGCCTGAGGAGATCCCGGGCCGGGTGCCGGAGTTCGAGCAGCGCGTCGGCCACTACTTCCAGAACTGGGACAGCCTGCTCGACGAGTGGCGGGTCAAGGTGCGCGACACGATCGACGAGATGGAGGGGCTGTCGTTCCCCGCGCTGCCGGACATGGTGCCGCTGGCCGACATCCACTCGGGCAAGGGCCTGGACGGGTCCGAGGTGCTGATCGCGAACTTCGACCGGCTGATCCAGCTGTGCTACCAGAACTGGCAGTACCACTTCGAGTTCCTCAACCTGGGCTACCTGGCCTACCTGGACTTCTTCACCTACGCCAAGCAGGTCTTCCCCGGCATCCCCGACCTGGCGATCGCCCGGATGGTGCAGGGCGTGGACATGGAGCTGTTCCGGCCCGACGACGAGCTCAAGAAGCTCTCGCTGCTGGCCGTGGAGCTCGGCCTGCAGGCCGCCTTCGCCGACACCGCCGACGTCGAGGGCACCCTGTCCGCGGTCGCGGCCCTCCCGCGCGGCGAGGAGTGGCTGGACGCGTGGACCGCCGCCCAGGACCCGTGGTTCAACTTCACCGTCGGCAACGGGTTCTACGGTCACGACAAGTACTGGAGCGAGCACCTGGACATCCCGCTGGGCTACGTCGCCGACTACATCCGGCGCGTCGAGGACGGGCAGGAGATCATGCGGCCCGTCGACGCCCTGGTGGCGGAGAAGGAGCGCATCGTCGAGGAGTACCGCGAGCTGCTCGACGGCGACGAGCTGGCCACCTTCGACGCCAAGCGCGGTCTGGCCGCCACCGCCTACCCCTACGTCGAGAACCACAACTTCTACATCGAGCACTGGACGATGGGCGTCTTCTGGCGCAAGACCCGCGAGCTGTCGGACCTGTTCGTGCAGGCCGGGTTCTGGGCGGAGAACGCCGACATGCTCTACCTGGACCGCGGGGAGGTCCGCGAGGCGCTGTTCGACCTGATCAGCGGCTGGGCCGTCGGCGTCCGCTCGACCGGCCCGCACTACTGGCCGGCGGAGATCGAGCGCCGCCGGGTGATCTTCGACGCGCTTGAGACCCAGCGCCCGGCCCCGGCGCTGAACACCCCGCCCGCCGAGATCACCGAGCCCTTCACCCAGATGCTGTGGGGCATCACCACCGAGCAGGTGCAGCAGTGGCTGGCCGGCGACGAGGACGCCAGCGGCGGCATCACCGGCATGGCCGCCTCCCCCGGCGTCGCCGAGGGCCGGGCGCGGGTGGTGCACCGCGCCGATCAGCTCGGCGAGGTGGAGGAGGGCGAGATCCTCGTCGCGACGATCACCGCGCCGTCCTGGGGACCGATCTTCGGCAAGATCGGCGCGGCGGTCACCGACATCGGCGGGATGATGAGCCACGCGGCGATCGTCTGCCGGGAGTACGGCCTGCCCGCCGTCACCGGCACCGGCAGCGGGACGACGACGATCCGCACCGGGCAGCTCCTGCGCGTCGACGGCGGCACCGGCCGCGTCGAGATCCTGGAGGGCTGACCGGGTGAGCTCCCCCGACACCGGGGCCGCCGGCCGCACGGTCCTCGTGACCGGCGCGGCCGGCGGGCTCGGCCGGGCCTTCGCGCTCGGCTTCGCCGACCGCGGCTACCGGGTCGCGGTGGCCGACGTGCAGGCCGAGGGCGTGGCCGAGACCGCCGACCTGGTCCGCGGGCGCGGCGCGGCGGCCTGGCACGGCCGGCTGGACGTCACCGACCCCGCCTCGGCCGCCGAGGTGGCGGCCGCGGTGGCCGACTTCGGCGGCGGGGTGGTCGACGTCCTGGTCAACAACGCCGCCGTCTACGCCACCCTGCGCCGCGCCCCGGTCGAGGAGATCGACCCCGACGAGTGGGACCGGGTCATGGCGGTCAACCTCAAGGGCCCCTGGCTGATGGTGCGGGCGTTGAGCCCGCACCTGCCCGAGGGCGGCCGGGTGGTCAACCTGGCCTCGGCGACGGTCTACAGCGGCTCGGAGCAGTGGGCGCACTACGTCGCCTCCAAGGGCGGCGTCATCGCCCTGACCCGGGTGATGGCCAAGGAGCTGGGCCGCCGGTCCATCACGGTCAACGCCATCGCGCCCGGGTTCACCCTCACCGAGGCCAGCCTCTCGGTGATGCCCGACGCCGAGACCTACGGGGTGTCCCGCGGTGCGCTCCGGCGCGCCAGCCAGCCCGAGGACGTCGTCGGCGCCGCCCTGTTCCTCGCCGGCCCCGACGCCGGCTTCATCACCGGCCAGACCGTCGTCGTCGACGGCGGCCGCCAGTTCATCTGAGGAGGCACCCGTGCCCACGATCACCTACACCGACGCCGACGGCCAGACCCGCGACGTCCAGGCCACCCCGGGCGACTCCGTCATGGAGACCGCCGTGCGCAACGGGGTCCCCGGCATCGTCGCCGAGTGCGGCGGGTCGTTGTCCTGCGCCACCTGCCACGTGTTCGTCGACGAGGAGGACCTCGCGACGTTGCCCCCGGTGTCGGACATGGAGGACGAGATGCTCTACGGCACCGCCGTGGACCGGGAGGACACCTCCCGGCTGTCCTGCCAGATCCGGGTCGTCGACGGCCAGGACCTGCACGTCACGACACCCGCCACGCAGGTCTGACCCGGTGAGCGGTCTGCTCGTCGTCGGCTCCTCGCAGGCCGGGGTGTCGCTGGCGACCTCGCTGCGCGCCCTCGGCCACGAGGGGCCGATCACCCTGCTCGGCGACGAGCGGCACCGGCCCTACCAGCGCCCGGCGCTGTCCAAGGAGTGGCTGCAGGGCACGGTGACCTCGGAGTCGCTGCTGTTCCGCAGCGACTCCTACTGGCCCGAGCACGGCATCGACCTGGTGAAGGGCGAACGGGTCATCCGGGTCGACAAGGCCGACGACGGTTCCGGAGTCGCGCACTCGATGTCCGGCGCGCAGTTCGCCTTCGACCGGCTCGCCCTCGCCGTCGGGGCCCGCCCCCGCCGGCTGGTCATGGAGGGCACCGACCTGCCCGGCGTGCTGTACCTCCGCAACGCCGACGACGCGCTCGAGCTCAAGGCCCGGCTGCCCGACGTGCGCGACGTCGTGGTCATCGGCGGCGGCTTCATCGGCATCGAGGCCGCCGCGTCGCTGACCACCCTGGGCCGCTCGGTGACCCTGGTGGAGGCCGCTCCCCGGCTCGTCGCGCGTGCGGTCGGTGAGCAGACCTCGGCCCACCTGCTGGAGCACCACCGGTCCACCGGCATCGAGGTCCTGCTGGGGACCTCGGTCCGTCGCATCACCGCACGCAGTGACCACGTCGGCGGCGTCGAGCTCGCCGACGGCCGGGTGCTGCCCGCCGACCTGGTGCTCGTCGGCGTCGGCGTCGTGCCCAACACCGGGTTGGCCGAGTCGATCGGGCTCAACTGCGCCGACGGCGTCCTCGTCGACGAGACGGCGGTGGCCTCCGACGGGCACACCATGGCCATCGGGGACTGCGCCAACCAGCCCAACCCCATGCCGGGGGCACCACCCGGCGACCGGGTGCGCTTCGAGAGCGTCAACAACGCCATCGAGCAGGCCAAGGTCGCCGCCTACGCGATCACCGGCCGCCGGGAGGAGTACGCCGGCATCCCCTGGTTCTGGTCCAACCAGGGAGCCGTCAAGCTGCAGATCGCCGGGCTGTCGACCGGGCACGACCGCACGCTGGTGCGCCGCGACGCGGGCAAGGGGAAGCAGTCGGTCCTCTACTACCGCGGCGAGCGGCTGCTCGCCGCTGACTGCATCAACTCCCCGCTGGACTTCCTCGCGGTCAAGGCCGCCCTCTCCAAGGGCCTGGCCATCCCGTTCGTGGCGGCCGCGGACCCGGCCGTGCAGCTCAAGGCCGTCACCCAGCCGGCGCCCGTCCCGGTCGGCACCGCGCGATGACCCTTGCCCGGACCCCTGCCCGCACCCGCCCCGCCACCCGGTGGACCCACGTCGACGACCTGTACGTCGACGGGCGCTGGGTGCCGTCCAGCTCGTCGGCCCGGCTCCCGCAGGTCGACCCCGCCACCGGGGAGCACTGGGGCTCGGCACCGGACTGCTCGCCGGCGGACGTCGACACCGCGCTGCAGGCCGCCCACCGGGCCTTCACCTCCGGGCCGTGGCCGGCCACCACCCCCGCCCAGCGGGCCGAGCTGCTTCGCCGGGCCGCCGACCACCTCGAGGCGTCCGCCGAGCAGCTCGCGCTGACGACCACGCGGGAGAACGGGTCGCCCATCAGCGAGACCCGCGGCGCGGCGGCCAACGCCGCCGGCATCCTGCGGCACGTCGCCGGTCTCGCACCCTGGCTCGCCCAGGACGACGTGCGGCCCTTCCCCGCCGGCGGAGCGGAGACCGTCGTCCGCCGCGACCCGGTCGGGCCCTGCGTGCTCATCGCGCCGTGGAACTTCCCGATCAACCTCATGGTCGTCAAGCTGGCCCCGGCACTGCTCGCGGGCTGCACCGCGGTGCTCAAGCCGGCACCGAGCACCTCGCTGTCGATCCGGTTCGTGGTCGAGGCCCTCGCAGCCGCGGGAGCCCCGCCCGGGGTGGTCAACCTGGTCACCGGCGGCGGGGAGGCGGGCGACCACCTCGTGCGCCATCCGCGGACGGCGAAGGTCGCCTTCACCGGCTCGACCCCCGTCGGCCGACGCATTGCCGCGACCTGCGGCGAACTGCTGCGTCCGGTGACCCTGGAACTGGGCGGCAAGTCCGCAGCGGTCGTCCTGCCCGACGCCGACCTGGACGCCGTCGCGGGCGTGCTGATCCGCAGCTGCCTGCGCAACACCGGGCAGACCTGCTACATCTCCACCCGCATCCTGGCCCCCGCGGAGCGCTACGACGAGGTGGTCGACATGGTTGCCCGCACGGTCGCCGCCGCCCCGCAGGGCGACCCGCTCGACGAGGACACCGTCTTCGGGCCGATGGCCTCGAGGGCCCAGTTCGACGCGGTCCTGGCACACCTGGACCGCGCCCGCGCCGACGGCGCCCGGGTGGTCCTCGGCGGCGCTCCGGTCGAGGGCGTCCCAGGGTGGTTCGTCCAGCCGACCGTGCTGGCCGACGTCACCCCCACCATGGCGATCGCCCGCGAGGAGGTGTTCGGGCCGGTGGTGACGGTGCTGCGCTACGGCGACGTCGACGAGGCGGTCGCCCTGGCCAACGACAGCGACTTCGGCCTCGGCGGCATCGTGTTCGGCCGCGACTCCGCCGTTGCGCAGTCGGTCGCCGAGCGCATCGATTCCGGGTCCGTCGGCATCAACTTCTTCGCCTCCAACCACGCGGCCCCCTTCGGCGGACGGCACGACTCCGGCCTCGGCGTCGAGTACGGCATCGAAGGGCTGGCGCAGTACGTGACCTACAAGTCCGTCCACCGGCGACTCGACGAGGTGTCCACCTGATGCGGGTCGTGCTGCTCGGTCCCCCTGGTGCCGGCAAGGGCACCCAGGCCCAGGTCGTTGCCCGCCACCTCGGCGTGCCGGCGATCTCCACCGGCGACGTGTTCAGGGACCACGTCAGCGGTGGCACCGAGCTCGGTCGCCGTGCCCGGGCGTGCGTGGACGCGGGCGACCTGGTGCCGGACGAGCTCACCGTGGCCATGGTCCGCGACAGGCTGGCCTCGCCCGACGCCGGCGACGGGTTCGTGCTCGACGGCTTCCCGCGCACCGTCCCCCAGGCCGAGCAGCTCCGGGCGCTCCTGGCCAAGACCGACCTGGCCCTCACCAGCGTGGTCGAGCTCCTCGTCGACACCCAGGAACTGGTGCGCAGGCTGTCCACCCGGGTCGTGCTCGTCGACGGTCGGCCGTCCCGACGGGAGGACGACGACCCGGACACCGTCCGCCACCGGTTGACCGTCTACGAGACGCAGACGCGGCCCGTGTCCGACTGGTACGCGGCGCAGGGATTGCTGACCCGGGTCGTCGCCGAGGGCCCCGTCGACGACGTCACCAGCGACGTCGTCGCAGTGCTGGAGGCGGTGCGGACGGGGGGCGCCGTCGGCCGGTAAACCGATGGAGCCCTCGATGCACTCGTCGACACCACCCTTTGTGATACTGATCTTGATACTTCCGGTCAGGTATCAGGGAGCACCTTGACGTACGTGGATGCCGGCTCTCCATTCAGCTGACGTGCCGAAACCGCAGCTCAGACCACCACAGGGCATCCAGATCCCTGCCGGACCTCCTGAGTTCAAGTCCCCCCTCGGACACTTCAAACCCCAGCTCAGCGGCTTGTTCGGCCCGCTCGTGGCACTCCGGTGATACCGATCGTGGTCAGCTGACCGATCTCAGGACGCCGCGAAGGCAGCCGCCGGTCCGCGAGATCACCCACGCCCGAGTTGAGGGATGGAACAGACGGGGTCGGTGTCGCAGGTCTTGACCGCCGCCTGACCTGCGCACATGGCTGGCAGCGAACTACAACGACGTATCGCGGCACCGGCTCGCACGACCGCGCGCCGACAGCACCTGGACGGTGACCGAGACCCGACGGTAGGTCCGGCCGGCGCCAGGATCAGTCGGCGCGGGCACCGGTGCTCGCCGCGATGCGGTCGATGACCGCGCCGACGGCGAAGTCGAAGACCTCCCGGCTGGTCACGCCCGCGAGCTCGACGGCGTGCGCCCGGGCCACCGGCAGCTCCTCCGACGGCGCGGTCGCGTGGATCCGGGCCCAGGCCTCTGCGTCCTTCGTGGCCACCTCCGGGCCGAGCCGGGCGATGGTCGCGTTGGCGCCGCTGAGGCTGAGCAGCACTTCGACGAAGGCCCGGTAGGACAGCACCGTGCTCGCCCGGTCCAGCCCCGCCGAGCTGAGCGTGCGCAGCAGGAACTCGACCATCCGTCGTTCGCCCGGACCACCCGTGGTCCGGGCGAAGGTGGCCGCGTAGACGGCCGGGTAGGTGGTCGCCATGGTCCACGTGACGTCGGCGACTGCCAGCAGGGTCTGCTGCCAGGTCGCCCCCGGCGGCACCTCGCGGACGGCCTCCCAAGCGAGCATCTCGGCGCGGTCCATGCAGGCCAGCAGCAGGTCGTCCTTGTCCCGGAAGTGCCGGTAGAAGGCCGTCGCGTCGACCCCGAGCTCTGCGCCGAGCTTGCGCAGGGTCAGGGCCGGAGCACCGTCGCGCTCGATGATCTGCAGCGCCTGCCCCACGATCGCCTCCGGGCTCAGGGTTCGCTCGCCCACCGCCCTGCTCCTGGCTGGTGCTGGCACCTGACCTGCTCCTCACAACACGGGACGTTGCCGGCACATTACTTCGTCAACAGCGTTGACAACACAGTTGCGTGACGGTGGACTGCCGGTGACCAACCCGTGAGGAGACCCACGTGACCGCCCTCCTGCCCGCCGCTCCTCCGCACGTCGCACCGACCGGTCCGGGGCTCACCGTGGCCACGGCACTGGACATGGCTGCCCTGCGGTCCGGTGACCCGGTCGTGGTCGCCGGTCGCGCCGGGCTCGGTCGCCTCGTGCACTGGGTGCACACCACCGAGCTAGCCGACGTCGGTCCGCTGCTGCGCGGAGGTGACCTGGTGCTCAGCACGGGCATCGCGCTGCCCGAGTCCTGCACGGACCTCGAGCTCTTCGTCCGCGGGCTGGAGGCCAGCGACGCCGCCGGCCTCGTCATCGAGCTGGGCCGCCGGTGGACCATCGTGCCACCGGCCCTGGTCGACATGTGCGATGAGCTCGCCCTGCCGCTGGTCGCGCTGCGGCGGGAGGTCCGGTTCGCCGCCGTCGCCCAAGCCGTGGGCGAGCGGCTGGTGCACGGGCAACTCACCGAGCTGCGGGCCGTCCAGCGGGTGCACGACGCCTTCACCGACCTCAGCCTCGCCGAGGCCGGCCCCGACCAGGTGCTGGACGCCGTCCTGCAGCTGGTCGGGTGCACCGTCGTCCTGGAGGACGCCCATCACCGGTTGCTGGACTACCGGCTCGGCCCCGGGGACACCGCCACCCACCTGGCCGACTGGCACAGCCGATCCCGGGCGTGCCCCCTGGAGGCCCGGACCACCTGGGACCCCGCCGCCGGCTGGCTGCTCACCCGCGTGGGCCGCGCCGACCGCGCCTGGGGGCGGCTCGTGCTGCACAGCCCTCAGCAGCCGGCCGCCTGCGCGGTCGCCGCCCTCGAACGCGCGGCCGCCGCGCTGACGGTGCACAGCCTGCACGACCGGCGCCGGGACAGCATGGTGCGCAGGACCCACGCCGAGCTGCTGGCGGGGCTGTCGGTCGACCCGACCGCGCCGGACCTGGTCCGTCGGTGCGAGCTGATCGGGGTGCCGCTGACCCGGCGCACCCTCGTCGGGGTCACCGCCCGCCCGGTGGCCCGCGCGGGCGGCGACCCGCTGCGGGCCGACGACGTCGCCACGGTGCTCGCCGCACTGGTGCACGCGGCCGCCGAGGAACGGGTGCCTGCGCTGGTGGCCGTCCTCGACGGGCAGGTCCGGGCGCTGCTGTCGATCGACCCGGGTGCCGACGCCGACCCCGTGGTCGACGCGCTGGCCGCCCGGGTGCTGCGCCGGCACGACGTCGTCGTCGGTGCCGGTCAGGTCACCAGCTCGGCCGGCGGGGTGGCCCGCACGCTCGGGGAGTCCCAGCACGTGGTCGACTCCCTCGGGCCGGCGCCGACTGGCAGCGGGGTGCACCGGATGCAGGACGTGCACCTGCGCGGGCTGCTGTCGATGCTGGCCGAGGACGACCGGCTGCTGCACTTCGTGTCCCGCGAGCTCGACCCCCTGCGCGAGCACGACGCCCGGTGGGGCACCTGCCTGCTGGACGCCGTCCGGGCGCTGGTGCGGTACCCGGGCAGCAAGTCCGAGGCCGCCGCCAGCCTGCACGTGTCCCGGCCGGCGTTCTACGACCGGCTGGCGAAGGTTGAGCGCGTGCTGGGCGTGCACCTCGACGACCCCGACATCCGGGTGTCGCTGCACACCGCAGTGGTGGCCGACGAGGTGCTGGGCCGTCAGGCCAGCTCGAAGAACCGGATGCAGACCTTGCCCTCCTCGCCCCGGGCCATGCCCACGAACACCGACCGGGTCAGCCAGGCGTGGACGGCGGCGTCGGTCTGGAACCGGGGCGAGGTCCGGTAGTAGTACTCGGACTCGTCGACGTCCTCGCCGGCCTCGACCCGGGCGTCGACCTCGGGGTCGGCGCGCCAGAACCCCACGTTGAGGATGTCGATGACGGCGCCGTCGGATGCCTCGAGCAGGTAGCGGGCGTCCAGGGTGGTCTCCCCCGCGCGGGTGGTCGACCAGTCGCCGCCGTACGGCAGCACGCGACCGGTGAGCCGGGGACCCTCGACGGTGCCGCCGGTGATCGGGGTGAACCAGACCTCCTCGTGCTCCCCCCGGCCGATCCGGAGGGACGGGGCGATCTCGACCTTCGCCTCGAAGGCGAAGGTGAGCCGGGGTTCGGGGCGCTGCGTCACGGGGTCTCCTGGGTGTCGTCGATCAGCGGGGTGCGGACGGTGAGGTGCAGGACGCTGCCGCCGGGATCGCCCAGCAGCACGGTCTGGGCCGAGGGCAGCGACGTGGTCGCCTCCCAGGGGTCGGAGCCGTCACCCGGGTCGGGCACGTAGTCGGGGACGTCGCTGCTCATGAGCTGGACGGCGATCCGGTGCCCCGGCCGCAGCCGGTGGGACAGGGACAGCAGGTCCAGCTGCACCGGCCCCTCGGAGCGGTCACCGGCGAGGTGGACCTGGGTCTTCATGAGCAGCGCATGGCTGCCGTCCGGGGCGACGTCCAGCAGCCGCGCGAACAGGTCGGTGCTGACCGACGTCGTCGCCAGCGCGACCTCCAGCCGGGCCGGGCCGACCAGGTCCACCGGCTCGCGCACCGGCTCGCCGGGCAGGTGCAGCACGTCGGGCCGCACCGCGACGGCGGCCAGGTCGGGGTGCAGCACGAGGCGGGCGAACGGGTCCGGCGCGGCAGAGGGCACCAGGTGTTCCGGGTCGTGCCGCCAGGACAGCTCGGCCGGCAGACCGGGGTGCTCCTGCAGCGACGGCCCGGCGCCGCCCCGGGCCAGCCAGAGCCGTCGGGGCTCGGTGTCGGCCGGCGGCCACGCATCCGCGGTCAGCGTCGGCCCGTGCACGACCTCGTACCGGACCCGCGGGGTGGCGAGCGGGCCGCCGCCCAGCACGTCGTCGAAGAAGTCCAGCGCGGGGTCGAGCACCCGGGCGACGTCGAAGTCGGCCCCGGCCGGGTCGTCGACGTGGTTGTTCTCGTGGTCGAGGGCATCCAGCCGGATCCGGACCGCCGGGGCCCAGGCGGGGTCGGCCAGCAGGCGGCGGAGGTCGTGCCAGGAGTAGTGCGCGCAGTTGTCGAACAGCCCGACGGTGAACAGCACGGGCACCGGCGGTGCCGCGAGCAGCTGCTCGATCGAGGGCCCGGCGAAGACGACGCCGGTGCGGCCGCGCTCGGCGTCGTAGCCGGCCGACCGTCGTCCGACGGCCGCGAAGAACGCGTCGAAGGGTGCGCGGAGCGGCCGGACGGTCCAGTCCACCGGCCACTCGTAGGCGTCGCGGTCCAGGTACCAGGAGGAGAGGTACAGCGTCCGCGCCGTGGCCTCGACGTCCGGGAGGCCGCCGGGGTGCACCACCTCCCGGGACAGCAGCGTGCCGGTCAGCCGGGGGGCGATCGCCCGCAGCGCGGGGTGCCCGGCCGCCGCAGCCGCGAGCGTGGTCATCCCGAAGTAGGAGTCTCCCCAGGCCAGCACCCGGCCGTCGCACCACGGCTGGTCGGCGGTCCAGGCGACGGTGTCGTGACCGTCGTCCACCTCGTGCACGCCGAACTCGGTGACCCCGCCGGAGCGGAACTTCCCGCGGACGTCCTGCACCAGCACCGTGTAGCCCCTGGCGTTCGCGTGCCGCGCCACCTCGGCCATGTGGCAGTACTCGCCGTCCTTGTCGTAGGGCAGCCGTACGACGACGACGGGGTGCGCGCCGGGCCCGGCGCGGTACAGGTCGGCGGCCAGCTGCACGCCGTCCCGCATGGGGACGGCGACCTCGGTCGCGTCGGCCGGGACGGGGCCGGGGGTCAGGACGTCGATCTGCACGGTGCTCCTCTGCGTGGTGGGGTCAGCCGCGGTCGGCGGGTGCCAGGGCCCGGTTGGCCGCGGCGACCGCCGCCGGGTCCCAGCCCGGCGCCGGGACCGACGCCAGCAGCAGCTGCGTGTAGGGGTGCCGCGGAGCGCTGAGCACCTGCTCGGTCCCGCCCTCCTCCACCACCGCGCCGTGCCGCATCACCAGCACGGTGTCGGTGGCGTACCGGACGACGGCGAGGTCGTGGCTGACGAACACGTAGGACACCCCGGTGTCGCGGCGGATCCGGTCCAGCAGGGTGAGCACCTGCGCCTGGATGGAGACGTCGAGGGCCGCGACGGCCTCGTCCAGCACCAGCACCCGGGGCTCGATGCCCAGCGCGCGGGCGATCGCGGCCCGCTGGCGCTGCCCGCCGGAGAGGTCGCGGGGCAGCGCGGCGGCGTTGCGGGTGCTGAGCCCGACCTGGTCGCAGAGCGTGGCCACGGTCGCGCGGATGCGGGCCCGGTCGCCGTGCCCGTGCAGGCGCAGCGGTTCGGCGATCGACTCCTCGACGGTCAGCCGCGGGTCGAAGGACAGGTAGGGGTCCTGGAAGATCATCTGGATGCTGCGGGCGCGACGACGTCGGTCGCGGCGGGAGGGCGTGGTGACGTCCTCGCCGTCCAGCAGCACCTGACCGGCGGTCGCCCGCTCCAGGCCGACCAGGATCCGCGCGGTCGTCGTCTTGCCCGAGCCGGACTCCCCCACGATCCCCAGCGAGCCACCCCGCTCGAGGGTGAAGTCCACGCCGTCGATGGCGACGGCCGAGCCGTAGGTCTTCCGCAACCCGGTTACCTGCAGCACCGGGCCCGTCTCCGTGCCGCTCATGCCCACGCCTCCCGTCCCGGTCGCAGGCAGGCCGCGTCGGACCCGCCGTGCCGGCGCAGCGCCGGCACCTCCTCGGCGCACGCGTCGTCCGCCTCGGTGCAGCGGTCCCGGAACGAGCAGCCCGACGGCGTCTCGGCCAGCGCCAGCGGCCGCCCGGGGACGGCCCGCAGCGCCGCCCGGGGGCCGTGCAGTCCGGGGTGGGCGTCGAGCAGGGCCGCGGTGTACGGGTGGGCCGGGGACCGGAAGAGCTCGTCCCCGGCGGCGACCTCGACGACCCGGCCGGCGTACATCACCACCACCCGGTCGCAGACCGCGGCGGCCAGGGTGAGGTCGTGGGTCACGAAGACCATGCCCATGCCGGCCTCCGCCTGCATCGAGGTCAGCAGGGAGACGACCTCGGCCTGGGTGGTCACGTCCAGCGCGGTGGTCGGCTCGTCGGCCAGCAGCAGACGGGGGTTGGTCGACAGCGCGCCGGCGATGACCACCCGCTGCAGCATGCCGCCGGAGAACTCCCCGGGGTGCCGGCGCATCGCCCGCGCCGGTTCCCGGATGCCGACCCGCTCCAGCAGCTCGACGGCGCGGGCTCGTGCCTGCCGACGGTCGACACCGCCGGCCCGCAGCCCCTCGACCAGGTGCGCGCCGATGGTGCGGGAGCCGTTGACCGAGGCCCGTGGGTCCTGGAACACCATGGCCGCGGTGTGCCGCCGCAGCTCGCGGAGCTCGCCCCGTCCGGCGGACAGCACGTCGAGCCCGTCGACCGTGACCCGCCCGGCGGTCCGCGCCCGGCGCGGGGTCAGGCCCAGCGCGGTCCGGATGGTGAGGGACTTGCCCGAACCGGACTCCCCCACCAACCCGACGGTCTCCCCGGGCCGGACGACGAGCCCGACGTCGGCCAGCAGCGGCACCGGACCGTCGTGCCCGGGCACGGACAGCGACAGGCCCTCGACCTCCAGGACCGGCCGCGGGTCGACGGTGGTGGTCATGCGCGCTCCCGATCGGTGCGGCCGACGGAGCTGCCGAGGTGCTCCCCGAGCAGGTTGACCGCGATCACGGTCAGCAGGACCGTGACGCCGGGGACGATCGCGCTGGCCGGCAGACCCTGCAGGATCGCGGGCTGCGCCTGGGCGATCATCGAGCCCCAGTCCGACTCCGGCGGCCGCACACCCAGGCCCAGGAAGGACAGCGTGGCCAGGTCGATCAGCGCGTACCCGAAGGCGAGCGCGGCCTGCGCGGCGAGCGCCGGTGCCAGGTTGGGCAGCAGGTGCCGCAGCGTCACCCAGGTGGTGCTGAAGCCCATCACGGCGTAGCTCTCCACGTAGGCCCGGGAGCCCTCCTGCACCGCGAGGCTGCGCACCACCCGGCCGACGAAGGGCGTGTAGGCGATCGACAGCGCCACCATCGGGGCGGCGAGACCGGCCCCGAACACCGCGACGGCGAGCATCGCGAGCAGCAGGCTGGGGAAGGCGAACGCGATGTCCATGGTGCGGGACAGCAGGAGGTCGGCCCAGCGCGGACCTCGGGCAGCGACCAGCCCGACGGCCACCCCCAGCACGGTGGAGGCCAGCACGACCCCGAGCGGGGCCAGCAGCGACAGCCGGGCGCCGTACAGCAACCGCGAGAGCACGTCGCGGCCGGTCGAGTCGGTGCCCAGCAGGTGCCCGGGCGACCCGGGCGGCAGCAGCGAGTCCAGCAGGCTGGTCGCGTCCGGCGAGTAGGGCGCGAGCAGGGGCGCCGCGACCGCGGCGACCACCACCACTGCCAGGAAGACGGCGGCGCCGACGACGGCCACCGGGCCGCGGCGGTTCCGCCGCACCCGGCGGGCGCGCAGCGCGGGGACGGTGAGGGTCACCGGGTCACCGCCGGCCGCAGCTGGGGGTCCAGGACCGGCAGCAGCAGGTCGACGGCCGTGCTGATCACGACGAACACGACGACGGCGAGCAGCGACACGGCCTGCACCACCGGGAAGTCCTGCCGGGACACCGAGCTGACCAGGAAGGCCCCGATGCCGTTGATGCCGAAGGCGGTCTCGACCACCGCGGTGCCCACGAACAGGCTCGCCAGCAGCAGCCCGACGACCGTGACCACCGGCCCGAGCGAGTTCCGCACCACGTGCCGCCGGAGCACCGCCGCCCGCCCCACGCCCCGGCTGCGGGCCACCTCGACGTGCTCGCGGCGCAGCTGGTCGGCGAAGGCCGCCTGGCCGACCCGGGCCAGCACGCCGAACGCCGCGATCGCCATGGCGACGGCAGGCAGGGTCAGGTGCCAGACCCGGTCCAGGAACCCGCTGCCGGCCCCGGTCACCGGGAACCAGCCCAGACCGACGGAGAACACCGCCAGCAGCACGATCACCGCCACGAACGGCGGGGTGGCCGCGGCGCCGCTGGTGAGGACGGTGGCCAGGGTCGCCGTCCGTCGGCCGGCGACCGCCGAGACCACCGCGACGCCGAGCCCGAGGACGACGGTGACCACCGCGGCGTAGCCGATGAGCGCGAGCGAGACCGGCAGCCGGCTGGCCAGCAGGGAGTTCACGCTGTCCTGGTAGACCGAGGAGGTGCCCAGGTCGAACCGGGCGACGTGGCCCGCCCAGTCCAGGTAGCCGGCCACGAACCCCTTGTCCAGGCCGTAGGTCTGCCGCAGCACGTCCAGCTGGCTCTCGGTGAGCCGCTTGCCGCCGGTGAGGGTGGCCAGCGGATCGCCGGGCACCAGCTGGAGGGCTGCGTAGACCACCACCGAGGCGACGACCACCGTCCCCGATGCCCCGGCCAGCCGGCCCAGCACCCATCGGGTCGTCCCTGCGCGCACCGTCATCACCCCCTCCCGCTCTGGTGGCCGGGCTCAGACGCCGCCGAGCTGGGTCAGCCAGGGCGTGTAGAAGTAGCTCTGCCGCGGGACCAGACCGGTCAGGTCGCTGCCGTGGTAGACCGAGGTGTCGGGCTGCACCACCGGCATGACCACGCCGGCGTCCAGGATGATCGCCTGCGCCCGGGTGACCAGGTCGGCCCGCTCGTCGTCGTCGGTGGTGGTCTGCGCCTGCGCGATGAGGGCGTCGTAGTCGGCGTTGCTCCAGCCCCCGAAGTTGTAGAAGGACCCGGTGGCGAAGAACTGGTAGTAGGTCAGCGGTTCCGGGGTGTCCAGGTAGCCGGTCGAGAGCAGCGCGTCGACACCCTGCCGGGAGTCCGGCGAGGTGAAGAAGGCCCCGAACTCCGGCGGCGACAGCGGCTTGAGCTGCACGTCCATGCCGCCCTGGTTGGCGGCGTCGGCGATGGCGGTGGCCGAACGGGTGTCCTCGTCGGAGGCCGCCAGGTAGGCCAGCGTGACCGGCTGCGTCGCGGCCTCGTCGTCCGCGGTGATCTCGGCGACCCGGTCGAGGTCCTGGGCCGGCTCGGGCAGCGCGTCGTAGGCCGCCTCGTAGGTGTCGGTCGAGTAGCCGTACGCCGACGGCGGGACCAGGGCCTTCAACGGCTGCGCCGTGCCGCGGTACACGGACTGGCTGATGCCCTGGTAGTCCACGGCTTCCCGCAGCGCCTCGCGGGCCTCGGGGTCGCCCAGCGGCCCGGTGAGGTCGGTGACGCTGATGAAGGACGTCTGCAGGCTCTCGCCGAACAGCAGGTCGCCGGACTCCGACAGCTGGTCGTAGGCCGAGGTCGGGATGATCCACTGGCCGTCGGTCTCGCCGCTGCGCAGCGAGGCGATCTGCGCCGAGGGGTCGGTGACGAAGGTGAAGGTCGCCTTGTCCACCCGCGGGGTCACGTCGGTGTTCCACCAGTCCGGGTTGCGGGTCAGCACGATGTCCTGGCCCTGGGTCCAGCTGTCCAGCTCGTAGGGCCCGGTGCACATCAGCCCGCCCCCGGCCGTGCCGAACGCGGCGCCGGCCTGCTCGGCGTACGCCTTCTCGACCACCACGAACGCCGGCAGCGCGAACACGCCCTCGACCAGCGGGTCGGGCCGGTTCAGCGTGACCGTGACGGTGTCGGGCGAGGTGACGGCGACCGACTGCAGGTTGATCGCCCACGCGGCCCACGGCGAGGCGTTGGCCGGGTCCAGCACCCGGTCGATGCTGTAGACGACGTCCTCGGCGGTGACCGGCGCGCCGTCCCAGAAGGTGACGCCCTGGCGGAGGGTGAACACGTAGGTCAGGTCGTCCGGGTGGTCGACGGACTCGGCCAGCGCCGGCTGCAACCCGTAGTCGGCGTCGTAGGTGAACAGGCCCTCGCAGACGTTCCCGACGACGGTGCTGATGTTCTCCAGGGCCGACTGCGCCGGGTCCAGCGTCGGCGGCTCGCCGGTGGCCAGGTTCCAGGTCACCTCGGCGACGTCGGTGGTCGGCGCCGGGACGTCGGTGGTGATCTTGGCGTCGAAGGCGCTGCCGGCTCCCCCGCCCGAGGACGGCGAGGAGCAGGCGGCCAGCGTCGCCACCGTCGCCACGGCGGCGACCGCCAGGCCCCGCCGGCGGGGGGTGGATCGGGTGGTCGGGACTGACGACTTCATGGGGTCTCCGCTCGTCGAGGAGGCGGACCACCTACGGCCCACGTTCTGGCTCCATCCAAGGAGGGACCGTGCCGCCGGACGGGTTGCAGATCGTCGGAAGTGTCGCCGTCCCCGTGACAGATCGCCAGGCCCACCTCGTCGGGACACCCCGTGGGATGGAGCGGACGCCCGTCGCCCGCCCGAGGAGACCACCATGGACCAGCCCCGTCCCGAGACGACCCCGCTCTGGCAGTGGTCCGCCGCCGACCTCGCCCGCGGCATCGCCGACCGCACGATCACCTCGCGGGAGGCGGTGACCAGCTGCCTGGAGCGGATCGAGGCGGTCAACCCGGTGCTGAACGCCCTGGTCGAGGTCTCGGCGGAGGAGGCCCTGGCCTCGGCGGACGTCGCCGACCAGATGGTGGCCCACGGCCGGCACCTGGGTCCGCTGCACGGCGTCCCGGTCTCGATCAAGGACAACACCGACGAGGTGGGCCACCCCAACACCGGCGGCGTCGTCGCGCACGCCGACCACGTGGCCACCACCGACGCGGCGAGCACGGCCGCCCTGCGACGGGCCGGCGCGGTGCTGGTGGGCCGCAGCAACGTGCCGGCGTTCTCGTTCCGGTGGGTGACCGACAACGAGCTGCACGGCCGGACGCTGAACCCCTGGGACGCCGACCGGACCCCGGGCGGGTCCAGCGGCGGCGCCGCCGCGGCGGTGGCCAGCGGGATGGTGCCGGTGGCGCACGGCAACGACATCGGCGGCTCGATCCGCTACCCGTCCTTCGCCTGCGGGCTCACCGGCCTGCGCCCCACCACCGGGCGGCTGGCCTCCTCCGGCACCGACGGGATGGACTTCCCGCTGTCGGCCACCCTGTTCGCCGTCGAGGGCCCGCTGGCCCGCTGCAACGAGGACCTGCGGCTGGCCTACGCCGCGATGCTCGGCGCCGACAGCCGGGATGCCTTCCAGGCCCACGGGGCCACCCCGACCCCGGCCCGTCGGCCGCGCCGCATCGGCCTGGTCCGCAGCGTCGGGGTCGCCGACCCCACCCCCGAGGTGGACCGAGCGCTGGACGACGCCGCAGCCGCGCTGCGGGACGGCGGCTACACCGTCGAGGACGTCGAGGTGCCCCTGCTCGCCGAGGCCTACCGGCTCTGGTACCTGCTGGCCATCGAGGAGATCCGGCTGATCCGGCCGATGATGGACGCCCTGGGCGGTGCCGGCCTGCGCACCGCGATGGACGGCGTCTACGCCGTAGCAGCGGACTGGTGGGGCACTGCCCCCAGCACCGAGGACTACATGATGGGCTACGCCCGCAGGAGCTCCCTGATCACCCGGCTGGCCGGTCTGATGGACGGGTTGCCCTACCTGGTGATGCCGGTGTCCACCGAGCAGGCCTTCCGCCAGGATGCCGACCTCACCGGCCACGACGAGTCGCGCAGGCAGGCTGCGGCGCAGTGGTCGCAGATGGCGATCCCCCTCCTGGGCTTCCCCGCCCTCGCCGCGCCGACCGGGACCGCCGGCGGACTGCCCGTCGGCGTGCAGGTGCTCGGCCGGCGCTTCGACGAGGCCGGGCTGCTGGACCTCGGTGCGGTGCTCGAGGCCCGGCTCGGCACGCTCACCCCCGTCGACGTCCGCTGATCCTGGGCGGCCGGCCCCAGGCTGACTGCCGTCGAGTTCGCCCAGGGGTGACCGGACGCCCCTGCAGACGTGCAGCTCAGCGGTCCATGCTGGCCACGTTCGCCTCGTTGTGCCGCTCGCCGGTGGCCGGGGTGAGGGCGTCGAGCCGGGCGAGCTGGTCGGCGGTGAGGACGACGCCGTCGGCGGCGGTGTTCTCCTCCACCCGGGCCACCCGGCGGGTGCCGGGGATCGGGGCGACGTCCTCGCCCTGGGCCAGCAGCCAGGCCAGTGCGACCTGGGCCGGGGTGGTGTCGACCTCGGCGCCGACGGCGCGGACCTCGTCGACCAGCCGCAGGTTGGCCTCGAAGGCCTCCCCGACGAAGCGCGGGTTGGTCTTGCGCCAGTCGTCGTCGGGGATGTCGGCCGGCGAGGTGAGCTGACCGGTCAGGAACCCGTGGCCCAGCGGCGAGTACGGCACGAACCCGATCCCAGAAACCGGCAGCGGCAGCAGCTCGACCTCGGGGTCGCGGGTCGACGGCGAGTACTCCGTCTGCAGCGCGGCGACCGGGTGCACGGAGTGGGCACGGCGGATGGTCTCCGGAAAGGCCTAGGACAGGCCGATGTGCAGCACCTTGCCCTCGGCGACCAGCTCGGCAAGGGCTCCGACGGTGTCCTCGATCGGGGTGCTCCGGTCGACCCGGCGACCCGGCGGCTCGTGCGGGCCCGCTCCGACAGCCGCCCGCAGGGGCCCACTACCAGCACCCGGGTGCCCAGCCGCAGGCGGCGCAGCGCGGAGCTGCCGTCGCCGACCTCGGCCACGGTGATCCGCAGGGTGTGCCCTGACCGCTGACCCGGCACCGGCACCTCGGCCGATCAGCGACCTGACCGCGCACCGTGCCCTGCTCGACCAGCTGCTGGACTCGTGGTCGGTGGCCGTGCTGGAGCGGCTGTGCGAGCAGCCCGAGCGCTTCAACGAGCTCCGGCGCGACATCCCGCCGATCACGCAGAAGCCGCTGGCAGCCACCCTCCGCCGGCTGGAGCGCAACGGCATCGTCGAACGGACGGTGCTCAGCACCCGCCCCGTGGCCGTCGAGTACCGCATCACGCCCCTGGGCAAGACCCTCCGCACACCGGTCGACGCCCTGCTCGGATGGATCGACGACCACGCCGCCGCCATGGCGCACGCCCGCGCCGCCTTCGACGACGGGTCGGCCACCGCCCCCGACCGCTGATAAGAGACACCCCGTGTCCACCACCGACTGGACGACAGATCTGCGACCCGCCTCGACGAGCTCCTCGAGGAGCACCGGGACCACCTGCGGAGCGCCCTCGACGGGCTCGGCGAGGAGGAGGCCCGCGCCCGCCTCGTGCCGTCGAGAACCACGCTGCTCGGGCTGCTGCATCCTTCGTGAGCGGCCCGGTACCCGGTCGGGCCGGGACGCGTCACCCAGGAGCCGGGCGCAGCGCCGCACGGGTGGGGTCGAAGAGGCCGATCGGGTGGGGCGTCGTGCCGTGCTGGGCCAGGTCGGCCAGGATCTCCCCCATCACCGGGACGAACTTGAACCCATGCCCGCTGAAGCCGCAGCCGATGGACACCTGCTCGTGCTCGGGGTGGCGTCCGACGACGAAGTGCTCGTCGGGGGTGATGGTGTACAGGCAGGTCTTGGCCTGCACCACCGGTCGGCCCAGGTGCGGGGAGAGCTGCCGGGCGCGGGCCAGGACAGCGTCGTTCTCCTCCTCGCGGACCACCCGGTCGACCGCGTCGGGGTCGGTCGGCGTCCCCACCCGGAAGAACCCGAGCTTGAACCCTCCCGACGGCCCGTCGGTCATGGGGAAGCCGTAGATCTGCTCGTTGCCGTGGGTCTGCTCGACGTAGACCGGGTGCCGGTCCTGGTCCCAGGCCACCAGCGGGACGGCGCCGGTGTCCGGGGTGAACCAGTGGAAGACCATGCGCTCGACCCGCAGCGGCAGCCGCAGCGACCCGAGCAGCTGGGGCGCCCACGCACCCGGGGTGACCACCAGGCGGTCGGCGCCGTACCGACCCTGGTCGGTGACCACCTCGACCCCGCCGCCGGGGGTCACCGACCACGACCGCACCCGCTCGCCGAACCGCAGGTCCGCCCCGGACCGCGCGGCCACCTCCGCCTGGGCGACGACGGTCTCCTCGGGCCGCACGTAGCCGGCCTCGGCCTCGTACACGGCCATCGCGTCGTCGGCCGGGTCCATCGTGGGGAACCGTTCGCGGACCTCCACCGCGGTGAGCACCTCGTGGGCGAGCCCGTGCTCGACGGCAGCCGCACGTGACCCGGCGAAGGTCGGCGACGACGGGTCGCCGATGTAGATCCCGCCGCACGTCCGCACCAGCGAACGGCCTGACTCCTCCTCGAGTTCGCGGAACCCGGCGTACGCCCGACGCAGCAGCGGGACGTAGGCCGGGTCCTCGAAGTAGGACTGCCGGATGATGCGGGTGCCGCCGTGCGCGGAGCCCTGGTCGTGCCCCGGGGTGAAGGTCTCCAGGCCCAGCACCCGCATACCACGGCCGGCCAGCGTCCGGCAGGTGGCCCCGCCCATCGAGCCCACACCGACCACGACGACGTCGTACGACTCCATGCCACCCCTCCCGGCGAGAGGGGCAGCCACGCCGTGCCCCACGGGACCGTCCTACCGCACGCGCCCCCGGCGTCCGCGCCGGCCTCGAGCCCCCGGCTCCGGTCGACGGACCACGATTCAGCGGGCGACCTCGACCGGGGCTGCGGTGGCCCCCGTGAGCGCGTCGTCCGCCGGACGCGCCAGGCCGACGACGAGCCCGGTCGCGACGACGAGGATGCCCACCCACACCGCCGGCCCCGGCCACGGTTCGCCGAGGGCCACCCCGACGGCGGCCGCGGCGACGGGAGCGATGCCGGTCAGCAGGCCGGCGCGCCCGGCACCCAACCGGGCCACCGCCCCGTACCAGCAGACGAAGGCCAGCGCGGTGACCCCGAGGGACAGGTAGGCGCCCGCCGCGAGCTCGGGCCACCCCAGCCGGTTCAGCGCGAGGGGGCCCTCGGTGACCACACCGAGCACGCCGAAGGCGGCGGCCGCCATCCAGGTGGTGTGCACCGAGACCCCCCACGGACCGAGCCGGCCCAGGACCGGGACGGCGAGCAGCGTGAACGCGGCCTCGCAGACCAGCACCACGACCGCCCAGGCCACCCCGACCGCATCCGCGCGACCGAACCCGACCACCAGCACCGCGCCGGCCGTCACCAGCCCGGCGGCCAGCCACACGGCCCCACCCGTCGTCCGGCCGTCCAGAAGGGGTCCCAGCAGCGCCAGCACTAGCGGCACGCTGGCCACCGCCACCCCGAACACCGCCGGCTCGGCGTGCCGGGCCCCGTGGACGAGGGCGACGTTGAACACGACCAGCCCCGCGACCGCTACCCCGGCCAGCCACGCCCACTCGCGGCCGCGGGGCCGCAGCACCCGGCGGCGGCTCACCCGGGCGAGCCCGGCCAGCACGGCGGCGGCCAGGGCGTAGCGCAGCGCCTGGACGGTGGACGACGGAGAGCCCACGAGCAGCGCGGACACCGCCGCCGAGCCCCCGACGAAGACCATGGCCGTGCACCCACCCAGCACTGCTCCGGCGGTGCGGCGGACATCGAGGTCTTGCCCGGGCGTGGTCACCGGCCCACCATGCAGACAGCAGTGGACCGACCACCAGGACCAATCGGTCGCCGTCCAGATGGACCAATCGACCGAGGGGTGGGGACGTGGCCGGGTCGGACTTCCTCCAGCTGGACATCGGCCAGGCACCGCCACGCGGCACCACCGACTGGCTCACCCACCGGCTGCGGACGGCGATCACCACCGGTCAGCTGTCCCCCGGCACCCTGCTCCCCTCCAGCCGCACCCTCGCCGACGAGCTGGGCATCGCCCGGGGCACGGTCGTCGAGTGCTACCAGCGGCTCGCGGAGCAGGGGCTCACCACCGCCCGCGTCGGGGACGGCACGCGCACCGCCCCGCTGGCCGCCCCGGCACCGGCTCGGACGAGGCGCACGTCGTCCCGGGCCGTCGGGCGGCGCCGCTTCCCGCTCCCGCCGGACCCCGCGATCACCCTCGACCTCACCCCGGGCCGGACCGACCTGGGCGCGTTCCCCCGGGCGGCCTGGCTGCGTGCGGAGCGCGCCGTGCTGGCCGGCCTGGGGTCGGCCGACCTGGGCTACGGCGACCCCGCCGGCCACCCCCGCCTGCGGCACGCCCTCGCCGACTGGCTGGCCCGCACCCGGGGCGTGCGGACGACGCCCGACGAGCTCGTCGTGGTCGGCGGCGTCGCCCAGACCCTGGCGCTCACCGCGCTGACCCTGCGCCGCCGCGGGCACACGAGCATCGGCGTCGAGGACCCCGGGAGCGGTGGCGCCGCCGACGAGCTGCAGCACTGGCAGCTGGACCCGGTGCCCGTGCCCGTGGACGACGACGGGCTCCGCGTCGACCGCCTCGGCGCCACGGACACCTCCGTCGTGCTGGTGACCCCCGCCCACCAGTTCCCCACCGGGGTGCTGCTCGCCCCGCACCGCCGCCGCGAACTCCTGGACTGGGCCCGGCACGGGGACCGCCTGGTGATCGAGGACGACTACGACGCCGAGCACCGCTACGACCGGCAGCCCACCCCGGCACTGCAGCCGGCCGCCCCCGACCACGTCCTGCACACCGGCTCGATGTCCAAGACCCTCGCCCCCGCCCTGCGGCTCGGCTGGGCGATCCCGCCGGCCCACCTGCTCGCGGACCTGCTCGAGGCCAAGCACGCCAGCGACCTCGGCAGCCCCGTCCTCCCCCAGCTCACCCTGGCCACGCTGCTCGCCGACGGCACCCTCGAGGGTCACCTGCGCGGCGTCCGCCGACGCAACCGGGCCCGCCGCGACGCGCTCGTCGCCGCCCTGGCCGCCCACCTCCCGCACGCGTCGATCGGGGGCATCGCCGCCGGCCTCCACCTCACCGTCACCCTGGACCACCCCGACGACACGGCGATCGCCGACCACGCCGCCCAGCTCGGCCTGCGTGTGCACGCGCTCAGCTGGCACCGCCGCACCCCGGGCCCACCGGGCCTCGTCCTCGGCTACGCGGCCCACACCCCCGACCAGCTGACCACCGCGGCCCAGCTCCTGGCCACCGCCGTCGACCGGAGCCGCTGACCACCGAGCTCGGGGGTACTGGCAGGCCCTCCCCCGGCTGCGGCCGCCGGGGTGGAATGGACGCATGCGAGGAGCCGTCATCCACGGGTCGGGGGACGTCCGCATCGAGGACCGTCCCGACCCCACCGTCATCGAACCCACCGACGCCGTCATCCGGACCGTCGCCGCCTGCGTCTGCGGCTCGGACCTGTGGCGCTACCGCGGCATCGCCGACGTCCCCCACCCCACCCCGATCGGCCACGAGTACGTCGGCGTCGTCGAGGCCGTCGGCGACGCGGTCACCACCGTGTCCGTCGGCGACTTCGTCGTCGGCGGATTCCTGCACTCGGACGGCACCTGCGCGGTGTGCCGGCACGGCCAGCACGCCAACTGCCAGCACGGCGGCGGCTACGACGGCTGCCAGGCCGAGCGCATCCGCATCCCCCACGCCGACGGCACCCTGCTGGCCACCCCCGGCCAGCCCGACGCCGACCTGGTCCCCAGCCTGCTGGCGCTCTCGGACGTGATGTGCACCGGCTGGCACGCCGCCGTCTCCGCCGGAGTGCAGGCCGGCTCCAGCGTGGTCGTGGTCGGGGACGGCGCCGTCGGCCTGTCCGGGGTGCTCGCCGCCGCGCAGCTGGGCGCCACCACGATCATCGCGATGAGCCGGCACGCCGACCGGCAGGCCATCGCCCGGGAGTTCGGCGCCACCCACGTCGTCGCCGAGCGCGGCGAGGAGGGCCTGGCACAGGTGCGGGAGCTGACCGACGGCATCGGCGCGGACTGCGTGCTGGAGTGCGTCGGCACCGAGGAGGCCCGCGCCCAGGCCGTCGCGGCCGCCCGTCCCGGCGGGATGATCGGCCTGGTCGGGGTGCCGCACGGTGACCTGCCCACCGAGGAGCTGTTCTGGGCCAACAAGGGCATCCGCGGGGGCGTCGCCCCGGTGCGCGCCTACCTCCCGCACCTGCTGGACCTGGTGTGGCGCCGGGAGATCGACCCCGGTCGGGTCTTCGACCTGACGCTCCCGCTGGAGCAGGTGGCCGAGGCCTACGCCGCGATGGACGAACGGCGCGCGATCAAGGTGCTGCTGCAGCCCTGACCCGCACGCGACGGGGCCCGGTGCCGGTGGCACCGGGCCCCGTCGTCGTCAGCGGGTGACCGTCTCGGGATCGCGGCCGCCGCGGACGCCGGTGTCCAGGGCGTCGATCGCGGTGACGTGCTGCGGGCCGAGCTCGAACCCGAACACGTCGTGGTTCTCGCGCACCCGCTCGGCCCGGAAGGACTTCGTGACCGCGGCGTCCCCGCGCTGCAGGTGCCAGCGCAGCAGCACCTGGGCAGGTGTTCGGCCCAGCTCCGCGGCGATGCCGAGGACGACGGGGTCGGCCAGCGGTCCGGGCCGGCTGCCGCCCTGCGGACCCCAGCTCGACACGCCCCCGATGGGCGACCACGCCTGGGTCACGATGCCCGCCGCCGCGTGCACCCGGCGCAGCTCGGGCTGCGCGAAGTACGGGTGCAGCTCGACCTGGTTCACCGCCGGCGTCACCGTCGTCCGCTCGGCCAGGGCAGCAAGGTGGGCGGCCGAGGCGTTGCAGATGCCGATCGCCCCCACCCGCCCCTCGGCCAGCAGCCGCTCGCACGCCCGGTAGGCGGCCACCGTGGTGTCGAAGTCCGTGGGCAGCGGCTGGTGCAGCAGGTACAGGTCGACGTGGTCGGTGCGCAACCGCGCCACGCTGGCGTCGAAGGCCCGCAGCGCCGAGTCGTACCCGTAGTCGGTGATCCACAGCTTGGTGGTCAGGAAGACCTCGCTGCGGGGCACCCCGGAGGCGGCGATGCCCTCGGCGACCTCGGCCTCGTTGCCGTAGACGGCCGCGGTGTCGACCAGTCGGAACCCGACCCGCAGGCCCGCCTCGACCGACGCCGCGGCCTGACCCGGCTCGCTCTCGATCGCCCCGACGCCGAGCCCGAGGGCGGGCATCGTCGTCCCTCCGTCGAGCGGCAGGCGGGGTCCGCCGGGAGCCGTCACGCCTCGGGGATGTCGCGGCCGAAGGCCTCGAGGGTGACCTGCTCGGGGGCGGGTCCGCCGCGCTGGCCGGTCTCCAGGGCGTCGATCGCGGCCAGCTCGTCGGCGGTCAGCTCGAAGTCGAACACGTCGATGTTCTGGGCGATGCGCTCGGGCTTGGTCGACTTGGGGATCACCTGGCGGCCCTGCTGCAGGCCCCACCGCAGCATGACCTGGGCAGCGCTCTTGCCGTGCGCCTCGCCGATCCCGACGATCGTCGGGTCGGTGAGCGCACTGGCGTGGCCGCTGTCGCGGTAGTGGGTGATGCCGCCGATCGGGGACCACGCCTGGGTCAGGATGCCGTGCTCGCGGCCGACGTCCTGCACCTCCCGCTGCTGGAAGAACGGGTGCACCTCGATCTGGTTGACCGCCGGCACGACGTCGGTGCGGTCCAGCAGCTGGGTGAGGTGCTCGACCATGAAGTTGCTGACGCCGATCGCCCGCACCTTCCCGTCGGCCAGCAGCTCCTCCAGCGCGCGGTAGGCGCCGAGGGTCTTCTCGAACTCCGAGGGCAGCGCCTGGTGCAGGATCAGCAGGTCGATCTGGTCGACGCCGAGCTTGCCGGCGCTCTTGTCGAAGCTGTGCAGCGTCTCCTCGTGCCCGAAGTCGCTGATCCAGATCTTGGTCTCGACGAACACCTCGGCGCGGTCCAGGTCGGCGGCGGCGATGGCCTCGCCGACCTCCCGCTCGTTGCCGTACGCGGCAGCGGTGTCGATGTGCCGGTAGCCGGCGGCCAGGGCCGCGGTGACCGCGTCGCGGGTCTCCTGCGGAGGGGTCTGGAACACGCCCAGGCCCAGGGCCGGGAGGGTGACGCCGTTGTTCAGGGTCAAGGTGGGGACGGTCATGCCCACCACGGTCCCCCGGGTCGCGAGGCGCTGCCAGGGCACGTCCGGACCGGTACTGCCAGTACCCCTCAGCGACCGGCGACGACGGGCTCCCGGCCGCTCCGCCCGGACGACGACGGGGTCGTGGTGGTGGCGCGCCGGGGCAGCAGCACGACGGACACCACGACCAACGCGAGTGCGAGCAGGACGGCGGAACCGGCGAGCGCGCCCTCCACCCGGGCGGCGACGGCGGCGGTGCCGGTGCGCCCTGCGCCGGCGGTCGCCGCCACCGCGGACAGCACCGCCAGGCCCAGCGCCGAGCCCAGCTGGTGGGCGGTGTTCAGCAACCCGGACGCCGCACCCGCATCGGCACCGGAGACCCGGGCGAGGGCCGCCGAGGTCAGCGGGGCGAACACCAGGCCCTGCCCGGCGCCGATCAGCACCATGGGCAACGCGATCGCGGACAGGTAGGGGTCGGTGATCCCGGCGCGGGAGAACCAGACCATGCCGGCCAGGGTCAGCGCCGTCCCCGCGGTCAGCAGCACCCCGTCACCGACCCGGGTGCGCAGCCTCGGGATGGCCAGGGCGACGGCGAAGTTCACCGCGGACATGGGCAGGAACCCCAGCCCGGCCTGCAGCGCGGTGAACCCCAGCCCGTCCTGCATCAGCTGGGTGCCGAAGAAGAAGAACCCCATCATCGCGCCCAGGTAGAGCATGCGGACGGCGTAGGCGCCCGACCGCTCGCGGTCGGCGAACAGCCGCAGCGGCATGATCGGCTGAGCCACCCGGGACTCGGTCACCACCAGGGCGACCAGCAGAGCCACGCCGACCGCCGCCGGGAGCAGCACGCGCGGTGAGGTCCACCCCGTCACGGCGGACTCGATGATCGCGAACACCAGCCCACCCATGCCCAGCGTGGCGGTCAGGGCCCCGACGACGTCGGGGCGGCCGTGCTGCCGCGGGGTCTCGACCAGCACCCTCCGGGCACCGACGACCATCGCGACCGCGATCGGGACGTTGACCAGGAACGCCGCCCGCCAGGACACCCACTCGGTCAGCGCGCCGCCGACGAGCAGGCCCAGGCTGGCCCCGATGCCGGCGGTGGCGGCGTACCAGGCCACCGCGCGGGTGCGGGCCTCCCCGTCGAAGGAGGCGGTCAGCAGCGCCAGCGAGGTCGGGGCCACGATCGCCGCGCCCACCCCCTGCACGGCCCGGGCGGCGATCATCCATGCCCCGTTCGGGGACAGCCCGATCAGCAGCGACGCCGCCCCGAACACCACCAGGCCGGCGACGAACAGCCGCCGTCGGCCCAGGACGTCCCCGGCGCGGGCGGCGAGCAGCAGCAGACCGCCGAACACCAGCACGTAGGCGTCCTGCACCCAGGACAGCTGGGTCGCCGACAGGTCCAGGCCGGCGCGGATGGCGGGCAGTCCGGTGAAGATCACCGAGTTGTCCAGCAGGATCATGAAGTAGCTGGTCAGGATGATGGCCAGCACGGCGGCCGGCTTGGTCGAGGAGGGCACCGGACCACTGCACCCCCGATCCCGCGGGTGCGGCAGCCACGGTCGATCCCGGTACTGACAGGGCCCCCCTGGCCGCGCTGGTGCTGCCTACCGTGGACGCCATGGGCTCCACCGACCTGCACGCCGAGATCCGCGACTTCCTCACGACCCGCCGCGCCCGGCTGTCCCCCGCCGAGGCCGGGTTGCCGGCCTACGGCGGCAACCGGCGGGTCAAGGGCCTGCGCCGCGAGGAGGTGGCGATGCTGGCCGGGGTCTCGGTGGACTACTACGTGCGCATGGAGCGCGGCAGCCTCGCCGGCGCCTCAGAGTCGGTGCTCGACGGCCTGGGCGACGCCCTGCGCCTGGACGAGGCCGAACGCGCACACCTGGCCGCGTTGGCCGTGGCCAGCGGCCCGGGCAGCGCCCGGCGCCGCCGCACCGCCCCGAACGGTGTCCGACCCGGTGTGCAGCAGGTGCTGGACGCGATGACCGACGCCCCGGCCTGGGTGCGCAACGGCCGCCACGACATCCTGGCCATGAACACCCTGGCCCGCGCCCTCTACGCCCCCGTCCTGGCCGACGGGCGACGCCCGGCCAACACCACCCGGTTCGTCTACCTCGACCCGGCTGCGCCCGACTTCTTCGTCGACTACGACCGCGTCGCCCGCGACGCGGCCGCCATGCTGCGGATGGAGGCCGGCCGCAACCCGCACGACCCCGACCTCATCGCCCTGGTCGGGGAGCTGTCGACCCGCTCGGAGACCTTCCGCCGCCGCTGGGCCTCGCAGGACGTCCAGTTCCACCGCTCCGGCAGCAAGCGGTTGCGGCACCCCGTCGTCGGCCAGCTCGACCTGGACTTCGAGTCCATGGAGCTGCCGTCGGCACCGGGCCTGCAGCTCAACGTCTACACCGCAGCCGCAGGCACGCCGACCGCCGACGCGCTGAAGCTGCTGGCGTCCTGGGCCGCGACCCAGGACGCGCTGCCCACCGAGGCCGCACCCGCCCGCTGACCACCCCGAGAACAGGACATCCCGTGCAGATCACCCGCAGCTCCACCGCCACCGCGAAGGGCCCCGCCGACTGGTTCACCGGCGACGTCTACATCGACGCCGTCGCCGCCGCCCCGGCCCCCTCACGGATCACCGCGAACCTGGTCCACTTCATGCCCGGCGCGCGCACCCACTGGCACCGCCACCCGCTGTCCCAGACCGTCTTCGTCACCGAGGGCGTGGGCCTGTGCCAGCGTCGTGGCGGCCCCGTCGAGGTCATCCGCCCGGGCGACCGCGTGCTGTTCGAGGCCGACGAGGAGCACTGGCACGGCGCCGCCTCCGACCGGCTGATGGTGCACCTGGCCATCAACGAGGCCGACGACGACCACGCCGTCGTCCACTGGCTGACCCCGGTCACCGACGAGGAGTACGCCACCGCCCCGGACCACGGCTGACGGGGTCCGGCGGGACCGCTCACCGCAGCGAGACGCCGCCGCTGGTCGGGCGCAGGGCTGCGTCGAGGAGAGCGGAGCCGGGTCCGGCCAGCCAGTCGTCGAACCGCAGCAGGAACGGGAAGTCGGCCCGCAGCGCGTCGAGGTCCGCGCGGCCGGCCAACCGGCCGTCGTCCACGAGTGCGGCCAGCCGACCCAGGAGCCGCTCGCGGGCGAGCACGTCGTCCGGGATCCGCCGGTACTCGACGGGTCGACCGAGGTGCCCGGCCAGGACGGCGGCGAGGGCGTCCCCGGTCAGGGCGTCACCGGCGAGCTCGACCGTCCGGCCGGCCCAGCGGGAGGGGGCGGCGAGCACCTGCGCGACCACCCGGCCGACGTCGCGTGCGGCGATGAACTGCATGGCCTGGTCGGGACGCGCCAGGAACGAGAACCGGCCGTCGGGCAGCCCGGACCCCGGGAGCAGCAGGATCTCCATGAAGGCCGCCGGCCGGATGACCGTGCTGGGGGTCGGCAGTGCGCGGACGTGCTCCTCGATCCGGGCCTTGGTGTCGACGTGCCCCACCCCGGTCGGCACCGGCCCCACGGCGTTGGCCGAGCTGTACACCAGGTGCGCCACGCCGGCCGCCTGCGCGGCGTCGGCGACGGCCAGCCCGAACCGGACCTCGTCCTCGTCGGTGACGCCCGACCCGGCCTGGCCCGAGCTCGGCTGGACGCTGAACACCCCGTGCGCGCCGGTCATGGCCGACCGCAGCGACGCCGCGTCGTCCAGGTCCCCGGGCACCACCTCGACCCCTCCCGCCGCCAGCGTCCGGGCCCGGGCGCCGGCCGGGTCCCGCACGACCGCCCGGACGGCGCGGCCCCGCTCGCGCAGCGCCCGCACCACCGCGCCGCCCTGCTGCCCGGTCGCCCCGAGGACGACGACGGGTCGGTCGCCGGGGCCGTCGTCGGAGCCGGTCGTGGACGGTGTGGTCGACATCGCTGGTCCTCCCGTGGAGTGGTGGGTCCCCGACGCTAAGCTCGGGATGCCTACCGCTCGGTAGGCATCCGGACCCACCCGGGGGCTGCCGTGCAACCGCTGAGCACCGCGGACTGCCACGTGCGGCTCGGCGTCGACCTGATCGCGCACAGCTGGGACGCCGTCGTGCTCACCGCCCTGCGCGCCGGCCCGCGCCGTCGGGTCGAGCTGCGCGCCGAGCTCGGCGGGGTCGGGGACAAGGTGCTGCACCAGTCGTTGGCCCGGCTGCGCGCCCGCGGTCTGGTCGAGCAGGTCGACCGGGCCTACCGGCTGACCGCCACCGGTGCGAGCTTCGCGGGCGGGCCGCTGCTGGCCCTGGCGCGATGGGCCGAGGAGCACGCCGCGGCGGTCACCGGCCCGGCCTGACCGGCGCGGTCACCCCGGGTCGGCGGGCCCGGGCAGGATGCCGGCGAACCGGTCGACGAAGGACCGGGCCTCAGACCGGGACGACCTCGGCGAGGAAGTCCTGCAGGGCCCGCCACGAGCGGCGGTCGGCGGTGTCCTGGTAGGCCGCGCCCTGCTCGGCCGCGTCGACCCCCGGAACGGCGAAGGCGTGCAGCGCGCCGCTGTAGGTGACCACCTGCCAGTCGGGGGCGCCCGCCGTCCGCAGCTCGTCCTCCAGGGCCTCGACGGCCGAGGGCGGCACCATCGGGTCGTCGGCGCCGGTGAGCACCAGCACCGAGGCGGTCACGCTGCCCGGCTCGGCCGGGGCCGACGTGCCGAGCCCGCCGTGGAAGGACACGACCCCGCGGACGTCGGCACCGGCGCGCGCGGCCTCCAGGGCCCCGCTGCCGCCGAAGCAGTAGCCCATGACCACGATCCGCGACGGGTCCACCCGGGGGTCGGCGCGCAGCGCGTCGAGGTTGGCCTGCACGCGGGCCCGGAACAGCTCCACGTCACCGTAGAACCGGCCGACCAGCGCCATCGACTCCTCGGTCGAGGCGGGCTGCTCGGCGGTGCCGAAGACGTCGCCGGCCAGCGCGACGTGGCCCAGCCGCGCCAGCATCTGCGCGCGCACCCGCACGTGGTCGGTCATGCCCGACCAGTCGTGCAGCACCAGCACCCCGGGCCGCCGGCCCTCGACGCCCGCCGGGGCGGCGAGGTAGCCCTGCAGCTCGACGCCGTCGGCGGGGACCGGGACGGTCGACGTGTCGACGTCGGCGGCGGGCACGGTGTCCAGGACGCGCTGGAGCTCGGGGCTGAACGAGGTCATGGCCGGAAGCTACGCCCGGCCCTGGGCCGCGTCGTCCCGGGCCGGGTCCCGGTGGGCCGTCAGTGGTCGTCGGTAGCGCGCGAGTCGGTGAGGGAGAGGGCGCCGTAGGTGGCCACGACGCCGACCACGCCGGCCAGCACCAGGTAGGTGGTCCGCTCGCCGCTGAAGAACGACTGCACGAGGTCCGACGTCCAGACCCCGGCGGGCAGCGTCGAGGTGACCAGGGCGGCGATCATCGTGCCGACCACCGCGGTGCCCAGGCTGCTGCCGACCTCCTGGGCGGTGTCGTTGAGCGCGGCGCCCATCGACGTGCGGTTGGCGGGCATCGCCTCGACCAGGGCCACAGCGCAGATCGTCATGATGGTGCGCAGCCCGGTGGTCAGCACGACCATCGAGACCGCGATGGCGGCGTAGCCGTGCTCGACACCCCACGCCATGCCCAGCAGCGAGGCCACGAGCAGGCCGGCGCCGACCAGGCAGGCGATGCGGTGGCCGAACCGGGAGGCCAGGTGCTCGGCGACCGGGGTGGCGGCGAGCATCGTGAGGATCAGCGGCAGGTTGGCCAACCCGGCCTTCACCGGGCTCCAGCCGTAGGCGTACTGGAAGTGCAGGATCAGCCCGAACATGACGCTGGCCATCGTGATCGAGGCGGCCATCTGGGTGATCGCCGCACCGCGCGCCGGGCCGGTCGAGAACAGGCCCAGGTCGAGCATCGGGAACTCGGTGGTGCGCTCGTGCCGGACGAACCAGGTGCCGGCGACGACGGCGCCCAGCGCCGCGGCCAGCGTGATCGGCGACAGCCAGCCGTGCTCGACGCCGCTGGTGAGCGCGTAGCAGCCCAACCCGATGGCCGCGATGGTCAGGACGGCGCCGGGCAGGTCCAGCGGGTCGCTCGTCAGGTCCTCCCGCCGGTCGGCGGGCACGCCGACCCGGACGCCGATCCAGGCGATCAGCGCGATCGGCGCGTTGACCAGCAGCAGCCAGGTCCAGCTCACGTGGGCCAGGGCGGTGCCGCCCAGCAGCGGGCCCAGCACGAAGCCCGACATGCCGACGACCATCACGACGGTGATGGCGCGCATGCGCAGCTTCTCGTCGTCGAACAGCCGGAAGATCAGCGACATGGTCACCGGGGCCATCGCGGCGGCGGCCAGCCCGAGGGCGGCGCGCAGCGCGATCAGCTCGCCGGCCGTGGAGACGAGCACGACGGCGAGGCTGATGACGCCGAAGGCGCCGAGCCCGGTGAGCAGCACCCGCCGGCGCCCGAGCCGGTCGGCGGCCGAGCCGGCGGTGAGCAGCATGCCGCCGAAGGTCAGCGAGTAGGCCCCGGTGACCCACTGCAGGGCGGTGGTGCCGCTGCCGAGGTCCCGGCCGATGGTCGGCAGGGCGATGGTGAGCAGGGTGTTGTCGACCATCTCGACGAAGAAGGCCAGGCAGAGGGCGGCGAGCGGGAGGGCAGCGGCGCGCAGCGACCCGTAGGTCGGTGCCGCGGTGGTCTGCCCGGGGGCGTTCGTGGTGGTCATGGGCACCTCCGGAGTCATCGAACAGCGTTCGATGGTCGAACGCTGTTCGAGACAATAGAACGGCGTTCGATAGAGTGCAAGCATGAGCGACCGATCCGCCGCACCCGCGCGTCCTGCACGCCCCGGGGCCGAGCGCCGCCGGATGGCCCACTCGTTGGAGACCGTGCTCGGCGAGGCGGTGGCACTGCTCGACGAGGGCGGCGAACCGGCCCTCACCTTCCGGGCCCTCGCGGCCCGGCTCGGCGGCGGCGCGGCGAGCATCTACTGGTACGTGGCCAACCGCGACGAGCTGCTCGACCGGGCCACCGACGAGGTCATGGGCCACCTGCTCGAGCACACCGCCGACCTCGGCGAGGGCCCCGACCCGGTCGCGAACCTGCGTGCGCTGTCGCTCGCCCTGTTCGACGAGATGCGCCGCCGCCCGTGGTTCGGCTCGTACATGCTGCGCAACACCGGCCTGCAGCCGAACTCGATGCTGATGTTCGACCGGATCGGCCAGCAGCTCATGCGGCTGGACCTCACCCCCAAGCAGCGGTTCCACGCCGCGTCGTCGCTGGTCAGCTACATCGTCGGGATCGCGGCCGACATGGCGCAGCCGCCGCCCAAGGAGTTCCTCGACAGCGGCCTGGAGCCGGCCGCGTTCCTCGAGCTCTACGCCGACCGGTGGCGGGCGCTGGACCCCGGCCACTACCCCTTCGCCCACCACGTGGCCGACGAGTTCGCCCGCCACGACGACGAGGACGTCTTCCGCTCCGGGCTGGACCTGCTCCTCGCCGGGATCCAGGCCCAGGCGGCCGGGCGGCGACCCGCGCACGGTGCGAGGGTGGAGGCATGACCACCAGCTCCCCCCACGCCCCGGACACCGTCGACCTGGCCGGCTACCGGGTCCGGCGGATCGGCTACGGCGCCATGCAGCTGCCCGGCCCCGGCGTCATGGGCCCCCCGAAGGACCGCGACGCCGCGATCGCCGTCCTCCGCCGGGCCGTCGAGGCGGGGGTCAACCACATCGACACCGCGCAGTTCTACGGCCCCGACGTCGCCAACGAGCTGATCCACGCGGCGCTGCACCCCTACCCGGCCGACCTCGCGCTCGTCTCCAAGGTCGGCGCGCGTCGTGACGCCGAGGGCAACTGGCTCCCCGCCCAACGCCCCGAGCAGCTCCGCGAGGACGTCGAGGCCAACCTCCGCGCGCTGGGCACCGACCGGCTGGCCGCGGTGAACCTGCGCCTGCACGAGGGCGACGACGGGCCCGACGACCAGCACGTCGACCTCGCCGACCAGCTCGCCGCGATGGTCACGATGCGCGACGAGGGCCTCATCGCCGGCATCGGCATCTCCACCGCCAGCCGTGCCCAGGTCGAGCAGGCCATCGCCGACGCCGGCATCGTCACCGTGCAGAACGCCTACAGCCTGCTGGCCCGCGACGACGAGGACGTCCTCGAGCTCTGCGCCCGGCACGGGGTGACCTACGCGCCCTACTTCCCGCTGGGCTCGGCGTTCCCCGGCATGCCGAAGGTCGTCGACTCCCCCGTCGTGCAGCAGGTCGCCGGGCAGGTCGGGGCCACCCCGGCCCAGGTCGGGCTGGCCTGGCTGCTGGCGCACAGCCCGAACGTGCTGCTCATCCCCGGCACGTCGTCGCTGGCCCACCTCGAGGAGAACCTGGCCGTCGCCGAGGTCGACCTCGACGCCGACCAGCTCGCCGCGCTCGACGCGGTCGCCGCGCGCCCCTGACCGAGCCGCACCGCCGGGCCGGGATGTCGGGCCGGGATGTCGGTGGTGCCGGGATGTCGGTGGTGCCCGGCACACTGCGCCCGTGCCCGAACAGGTCGACCCCGCGTGGGTCCGCAGCGGACGCGGCCACCGCGTCGAGTCCGTGGACGAGGTGTTCCGGGCGGTCTCCCGGGTCGTGACGCTGGCGGCCGACCGGCGGTACGTCTGGCGGGGCTGCCCCAGCAGCCGGCTGCGCGTGCGGTCCTCGCTCCTGCGGTCGCTGGTCGTGGACGAGGGCGAACCGCTGCCCGACGAGGTGCTGGTCCGCCAGCACGAGGTGGCGCTGCTGGCCCGGGCCCGCTCGTGGGGGCTGGCCGACGGCTGCGGTCCCCTGGCCACCGACCTGGGCCTGCTGGCCCACCTCCGACGCCACGGCCTGCCCACCCGGCTGCTCGACGTCACCGGCAACCCGATGACCGCGCTGTGGTTCGCCTGCCAGGACGACGAGCAGCCCGGCGTCCTGCTGTCCTTCGACGTCACGTCGTCGCCGACCTACCCGGAGCACCGGCCGGTGCCCGAGCCCGCCGACCGGTCGCTGCGGCACGCGCTGCGCCGGTCGGCGCTCGACGGGCAACCCTTCCTCCTCAGGCCCGCGGTGCCCGACGCCCGCACGCAGGCCCAGGAGGGCCTGTTCCTGTCCGGCGCGGTGCCGGCGACCGGGCCGGCGGGCGGGATCGACGGGCTGCCCCTGCGGCTCGGTCCACCACCGGGGCGGGAGCGGCTGGCCGCCCTGTTCGCCGAGGGCGCCCGGCAGCCGGGCCGCCCGCGTCGGCTGCCGTTCTGCGCCCTGGTGGTCCCGGCCCGGCTCAAGCCGGCCCTCCGCACCCACCTCGCCGGCCTCGACCGGCGGCGCAGCGTGCTGTTCCCCGACGTCGACGGCTTCCGCGAGGCCCAGGCCGGCGGCCAGGTGCCCCTGCACCCGCTCCCGGCCGTCGTCCCGGCGCACGCGGACACCGAGGTCGACGAACCCTGAGCCGGTCGCGCACGCGGCACAGGACGACGGTGTTCACTGTCGCGGCGTGAGCGAGCTGACCACCCCCGCCCCGCCCGCCGACGGGCCGACCGGCCGGGGCCGGGTGCGGCCCGGCACCGGGACGCCCACCCGGGCCGCGCTCACCCTGGGCGCCCTCGGCGTCGTGTTCGGCGACATCGGCACCAGCCCGATCTACACCCTGCAGACCCTCTTCAGCCCCGACGACCCGCACCCGGTGCCGCTGACCGAGCCCAACCTGCTGGGTCTGCTGTCGCTGATCTTCTGGTCGGCCACCGTGGTGGTCACCGGGCTCTACGTCGGCGTCGTGCTCCGGGCCGACAACCACGGCGAGGGCGGCATCATGTCGCTGATCACCCTGGTCGGCCGCCCGGGCCGGGACGGACGGCGGCTGCCGGCGCGGGTGGTCCGGCGGCTGGCGCTGGCCGGCATCGCCGGGGCCGCGCTGTTCCTGGCCGACAGCATGATCACCCCCGCCATCTCGGTGCTGTCCGCGGTCGAGGGCGTGACCGTGGTCGACCCGGGGCTCGGCGGGTTCGTCGTCCCGGCCGTGCTGGTGATCGTGGTGGCGCTGTTCGCCGTCCAGCGGTTCGGCACCGCCAAGGTCGGGGCGGCGTTCGGGCCGGTGATGGTGCTGTGGTTCCTCACCATCGGGCTGGCCGGGTTGAGCCGGGTGGTGCAGGAGCCCGGTGTGCTGCGGGCGCTGTCGCCCACCTACGCGGTCGGCTTCTTCCTCAACCGGCCCGGCACCGCCTTCTTCGCCCTCGCCGCCGTGGTCCTGGTCATCACCGGGGCCGAGGCGCTCTACGCCGACCTGGGCCACTTCGGCCGTGCGCCGATCACCCGGGCCTGGCTGTTCCTGGTCTACCCCGCCTGCATGCTCTCCTACTTCGGCCAGGGCGCCCTGGTGGTCGGCGACCTCTCCCCCGACGGTCCGATCACCGCCCCGTTCTTCCGCGTGGTGCCGAGCTGGGCGCTGGTCCCGCTGGTGGTGCTGGCCACCCTCGCCACCGTGATCGCCTCGCAGGCGGTGATCACCGGGGCGTTCTCCGTCGTCCGGCAGGCGGTGCAGCTGGGCTACCTGCCGCGGCTGCGGATCGTGCACACGTCGGCGCACACGATCGGCCAGGTCTACGTGCCGTTCGTCAACTACGCCCTGATGGTCGCGGTCGTCCTGCTGGTGCTGGCCTTCGGCAGCTCGGCGGCGCTGGCGTTCGCCTACGGCATGGCCGTGACCTGCACCGTGCTGGTGACGATCGTGCTGGTCTCGGTGCTGGCCGTGCACCGGTGGGGCTGGCCGCGCCCGGCGGTGCTGGCCGGGGCCGCGTTCGTCGGGCTGGTCATGCTCGGGTTCCTCGCGGCCAACCTCACGAAGCTGGCACACGGGGCGTGGGTGCCGCTGGTCATCGCCGTCGTGCTGGTCACGGTGATGACCACCTGGGCCCGCGGGCGCCGGCTCGTCACCGCTCGCCGCCAGGAGCAGGAAGGTCCGCTGGCGGACCTGCTGCACGAGGTGTGCGACCCCGGCGCACCGGTCGTGCGGGTGCCCGGCACGGCGGTCTACTTGAACCGGGCCGCCACCGACGCCGAACCGACCGCACCGTTGGCGATGCGCTCCACCGTCGAGCACCTGCACGCGCTGCACGAGCGGGTGCTCATCGTCTCGTTGACCACCGCCCCCACCCCCTGGGTGGTCGAGGACGAGGTCGGCCGGGTCGCCGTGCCCGAGGGCAGCGACGGCTCGGTGGTGCTGGTGACGCTGCACTTCGGCTACCGGCAGCGCACCGACGTCCCGACTGCGCTGGCCGAGGCCCTCGGGCGGGCCGACGTCGACGTGGACGTCGCCGACGCCTCGTGGTTCCTGTCCACCATCGACGTCAGCCGCGCCCCCGGCCGGCACCGCGGCCGCCACGACCTGCCGCGCTGGCGGCGGGCGGTGTTCACCGCGACCGCGCACCTGACCACGGACGTCGCCCGGTCCTTCGAGCTCCCCCGGGACCGCACCGTGGTGCTCGGCGCCCGCATCGAGGTCTGACCACCCGCCACGAGGTGCGCCCGACCGGTCGGTGGTGCCAGGGTGGCGGCGTGACCGCACCCACCGGCATCGACCCGTCCGTCCCGCCCAGCGGCCCCGGCTGCGTCGAGTGCGAGGCCAGCTCCTCGTGGTGGTTCCACCTGCGCCGCTGCGCGCAGTGCGGGCACGTGGGCTGCTGCGACGACTCGCTCGGCAAGCACGCGACCGCGCACGCGGAGGAGGCCGGTCACCCGGTCATCGCCAGCTTCGAGCCGGGCGAGGACTGGTTCTACGACTTCCGCACCCAGGACGCCGTCGCCGGGCCCGAGCTCGCCGCCCCGACGAGCCACCCCGACGACCAGTCGGTGCCGGGCCCGGCCGACCGGGTGCCGGCCGACTGGGTCGCCCGGCTGGGCGGCTGAGCGGCTGCCTCAGCCCTCGCCTGCGAGCCCTGCCCGCAGCTCGGCGAGGGCCTGGGGCAGGCCGACCTGCGGGCTCCAGCCCCAGCGGCGGGCCCGGGCGGTGACCAGCTGCCCGGTCCAGACCGGCTCGTCGGTCCAGTCCGGCTCGATGCCGAGGGCCTCGCCGACCGCGCTCAGGTAGTCCCCCCACGTCGCCGGCTCCCCCGCCACGTGCACCGGCGTCGTACCGCCGGCGACCGGGCCCTGCTCCGGGTCGTCGGACGTGGCCACGGCGCCGACGGCCACGTCGGCCAGCAGCGCCGCGAGGTCGTCGACGTGCACCCAGGCCCAGCTCTTCGCCGGGTTCACGCTGCGGTCGCCCTCGCGGAAGGCCCGGGGTCGCAGCGTGTTCCACACCGAGGTGGCACCGGCCCCGGCGATCGCCGGTGGCCGCACCAGGACGGTGGTCAACCCCTCGACCTCGGCCAGCGCGGCGTCCGCGGCGTTCTTCGTGTCGGGGTAGTCGCCGCTGCCCGGCGGCAGCAGCGCGGCGTCCTCGGCCAGGTCGCCCAGGCCGGGCGCGCGGTCGAGGACCCCGGCGGTCGAGACGTGCACCAGCCGGGCCACCCCGGCGTCACGGGCCGCCCGGGCCAACCGCGCCGTGCCCTCGACGCCGACCTCGTGCTGGACCTCCCGCGCGGAGCCCATCGGGTGGACCGTGGTGACCAGGGCGTCGGCACCGGCGAGCACGTCCGCGGCGTCGCCGACGTGCTCGACGACGCCGGCCAGTACCGGCGCGGTGCCCGGACGGCGGACGACGGCCCGCACCTGCGCGGACCGCTCGGCCAGCGCCCGGCAGACCGCGGCGCCCACGAGTCCGTTCGCACCGGTGACCACCACGACGGGGGAGGAGGAGCTCATGCCCCCACCCTGCGCCGCCCCCGCCCTCGGCGCAGCGCGGATCAGGCCGGGGCGTCGAGGGCGTGCAGCGCCTGGTCGAGGGCGGCCTCCAGCGGCCAGGGGTCGTGCAGCGGCTGGCTGAGCACCAGCCCGCCCTGGATCGCCGAGAGGATCGCGGCGGCGATGCGGCGCGGGTCGGCACCGGTGCGGACGGCGCCGGCCTCCTGCATGCGCCGCACCCCGGCGGTGAGCAGGTCGGCCCACGCGCCGAACGCGCCGGCCACGACGGCGGCCAGCTCGGGGTCGCGGGCGGCGGCCTCGGTGGCCAGCGAGCCGATCGGGCACGCCCACCGGCCCTGCCCGATGTAGTAGTCGACCAGCGCCGCGCGCCAGGCCTCCCACGACGAGCGGGTGGAGAGGTCGTGCACGTGCGGCTCCTGGGCGGCCAGCAGCTCGGCGCCCTCCCACTCGGCCACCGCGCGGACCAGCTCGGACTTGCCGCCGGGGAAGTAGTGGAACAGCTGCGACTTGCTGGTCAGCGTCGCCGCGCGGACGTCGTCGAGGCTGGTGCCCCCGATGCCCGCGGCCAGGATCTGCCGCCCGGTCTCCTCGACGATGCGCTGCCGGGTGCGTCGTCCCCGCTCGGTCAGCTCCGCCACGCGCACCACCGTACCCGGTTGGACCGCTCGGTCCACTCCTGCTACAACTGGACCATGCAGTCCAACCACGACGTCCTGACGGCACTCCCCCGCGACGACCGACTCGCCGGCCGCACCGCCTGGGTCACCGGCTCCACCAGCGGCATCGGCGAGGCGGTCGCCCACGTGCTGGCCGCCTCCGGTGCCACCGTGCTGGTCAGCGGCCGCGACGCCGCCCGCGCCGAGGCCGTCGCCGCCGCGATCACCACGGCGGGCGGCGCCGCCCGCACCCTCGTCGCCGACCTGGCCGCCCCGCCCGCCGAGCTCCGCGCCACCGCCGCCCGGGCCGTCGACCTGCTCGGCGGTCGGCTGGACGCCCTGGTCAACAACGCCGGCGTCTACCCGGTGTCGGCCACCGAGGACCTCGCCGACGACGACCTCGAGGCACTGCTCGCGGTGAATGTCCGCGCCCCGCACGTGCTGGTCGGCGCCCTCGCCCCGGCGATGGCCGAGCGCGGCGACGGCGTCGTGGTGGACATCGGCTCGTGGATGGCCCGGGTGGGCAGCCCGTTCGGCGCGATGTACACCGCCACCAAGGCCGCGCTCGAGCAGCTGACCCGGGCGTGGTCCGCGGAGTACGGGCCGCGCGGCGTGCGGGTGAACACGGTCGCCCCCGGCGCCACGGCGACCCCGGGCAACGCCGAGGCGGCCGCCGTCCTGGAGCAGATGACGGCCGCGACCGTCGCCGGTCGGCCCGTGCGCCCGGTCGACGTGGCGTTCGCCGTCCGCTGGTTGTGCACCGACGAGGCCGCGTTCGTGCACGGCACCACGCTGGACGTCGACGGCGGCATCCTCGCCGCACGGGTGGGCTGACCCGGTGGAGCTGCGCACGCTGGGCCGGTCCGGGCTGCTGGTCAGCCCGTTCACCCTCGGCGCCATGACGATCGGCAACGACGCCTGGGGCTCGGACGAGACCACCTCGGCCGCCGTCCTGGACCGCTACCTCGACGCCGGCGGCAACGCCGTCGACACCGCCGACGTCTACTCGGGCGGGCGCAGCGAGGAGATCCTCGGCCGCCTCCTGGCCCGCGGCGGGCGGCGGGACCGGGTCGTCCTGGCGACCAAGTACGGGTTCAACGCCGGCGGCGGGCCGCTGGCCGGCGGGGCCGGCCGGCGCCACGCCGTCCGCTCGCTCGAGGGCTCGCTGGGCCGACTGGGCACGGACGCGGTCGACCTGTACTGGTTGCACGTCTGGGACGACGTCACCCCCGCCGAGGAGGTGCTGTCGACCATGACCGACCTGGTCCGCGCCGGGAAGGTCGCCCACTGGGGGCTGTCGGACGTCCCCGCGTGGTTCGCCACCCAGGTCGCCACGCTGGCCGCGGCCCACGGCGTGCCCGGACCGGTGGCCCTGCAGCTGGAGTACTCACTGGTGGCCCGGTCGATCGAGGTCGAGCACGTGCGCGCAGCTCGCGAGCTGGGGCTGGGCATCGTGCCGTGGAGCCCGCTCGCCGGCGGTCTCCTGTCCGGCAAGTACCGGGACGGCGGGGCCGGCGGACGCCTCTCGGGCCCCAACCCGTTCGGCAGCAGCAAGGACACCGCCGTCAACCGCGCAGTCGTCGACGTCGTCCGCGCGGTCGCCGGCGATCTGGGGCTCACCCCGGCCCAGGTCGCCCTCGCGTGGGTGCTGGGGCGCCCGGGCGTGGACTCGGTGCTCGTCGGCGCCCGCACCCCGGACCAGGTCGCGGCGAACCTGGCCGCCGCCGACGTCGAGCTCCCCGCCGCTGCCCGGGCCCGGCTCGACGAGGTGAGCGCCCCCGACCTCGGGCCGGCGGCGCTGTTCGAGCCGGCCACGATGGCCGCCGTCATCACCGGCGGCACCCCGTACGGCCGCCGGCGCACCTGACACCGGCTCGCACAGGTGTTCGAGTGGGTGTCATGCTGTCGGCATGGCTGTCCTCCCCGACCGCGACGGCGGGCCTGCCCGGCACTGCTGGGTCGCCGGGATGCCCGGGCAGCCCGAGGGTGCCTACCCGGCGGTCCTGCTGGGCTGGCGGCAGGACGACCGGGGGCAGTGGTGGGGCCGGGTCACCTACTCGGTCCCCCGCGACCTCGGGCCGGCCGTGATCGACACCTGGGTGCAGGCCGGGTACCTGAAGGGCCTGCGCCCCGAGCCCGAGCCCCCCGTCACGAGCCGCCGGCGGTTCCCGAACTGACCACGGTCAGGGGGCCGGCTTCTCCAGGCAGGCCCACACCAGCTTCTGGTCCACCTCGTAGTGCACGCCGTGCGCGGTGCTGAGGTCCGAGACCACGTGCAGGCCGTACCCGCCCTCGCCCGCGGGACGGTCCACCGCCGGGGTGGGCAGACGCTCGGGGGCCGCGTCGCCCACCACCACGATCCACCGGTCCTGGTCGTCGCACACCTGCAACCGGGACGGCGAGCGGCCGTGCCGCAGCGCGTTCGAGGTGAGCTCGTCGATGACCAGCACGGCGCGCTCGACGGCGTCCTCCCCGGCGTCCCCGGCGTCGTCGGCCAGCCCCGAGGCGAGGAACGTGCGCACCTGCCGCCGCACGGCGCTCAGCCCACGCAGCGTGTCCAGCAGCAGGACCAGCCGGTCGGTGCGGTGCGGACCCGGCACCGGGCTCTCCCGGGACCAGGACGCCGCGGCCGCCGCGTGCTGCTGCGGGGTCAGGCGTTCCCGGTCGACCACCACGCCCCCCTCGTCGTCCTCGTGCTCCCGACCATTGACCCACACGGCCGGTCCGCGCCCCCGGGCGAGGGGGTCGCCGCGCGTCAGACCTGGCAGCGGGGGCACCACCAGGTGTGGCGCACCTCCGGGTCGTTCGGGACCTCCGGGGAGAACTCCAGCTTCGTGCCGCAGCGGCGGCAGGGCTCGCCCGTGCGGCCGTACACGTAGTAGCGCTGCCCGGGTCGGGTGTTGCCGGTGGTCACCCGCCCGGGCCCGCCGGGCTGCACCGCGAACCGCATCGCCCGCGCGGCCAGCCGCACCAGCGCACCGACGTCCACCTCGCTGATCGGGGTGAGCGGCAGGTGACCGCGCAGGAACGACAGCTCGTTGACCCACACGTTGCCCAGGCCCAGCACCAGCCGCTGGTCCAGCAGCGCGGACACCAGCGCCCGGTCGGGCTGGGACTCCAGGTTCGCCGTGGCCTCGGCGACGACCTCGGCCACCGGGCGGGTGTCGTCGAGCAGGTCGGGGCCCAGGTGGCCGACGACGGCCTCCTCGGCGCTGGTCGGCAGCAGCTCGACCACCGGCATGCGCAGCGCGATCGCGGTGGCCCCGGTGGTGGCCAGCACCAGCCGGGCGTCGCCCATGAGCCGGCGCGGCAGCATCTTGCCGGCGCCGACGATGCTCCACTCGCCGTCCATGCGCAGGTGGGTGTGCAGGGTCAGGGCCTGGCCGGCGTGGTCGAACCGGGTGAGCAGGTGCTTGCCGCGCGGCGTCGTCCCGAGGACCGTCGCGCCGCTCAGGTCGGCGGTGGCGTGCCGCGGCACCCGGAAGTCGCTGCGCTGCACCTGGGTGCCCGTGAGGACGCCGAGCCGTCGGGCGAGGCGGTAGATCGTGTCACCTTCAGGCATGGGAGGCCCACGGTAACCGCGTGCGCTCAGCCGCCGGTGCGCTCGCGGTAGCGGGCCGCCCGCTTGGCCGCGGCGGCCCGCTTGCGCTCGCTCTCGCGCCGCTGCGCCACGATGCTGGCCCGCTCGCGCATCGACACCGCGGTGCCCGGTCGGTAGCCGGCCTTGATGACCCGGTGCTCGGTGGTCTCGGCCATGTAGGCCAGCGAGAAGATCATCCCGAGGAAGACCCCGCCGCCGACCACGGCCAGCCGCAGCGCCCAGCCCGACGGCACGAACGCCAGCACGAGCGCGCTGGGGATGGCCATCTGCACCAGGCTGCGGGCCACGTGCCGGGCACCCCAGCTGCCGGTGGTGGTGTCGTGCAGCACCCAGCTGCGGTGCCGGGCCGGCAACCCGCCGCCCAGGGCGTACCAGAGCCAGCGGTGCACCGGTGGTCGCACGCGCGGCCCGTCCAGGTCTGCCGCTGCGCCGGTCACCGGGCCAGCCTACGAGCCGGGCCGGCCCCCGTGGTGGGATCGCCGGGTGGGTGCCGCGGCCGAGGACGTCAACCGGCGCATGCTGCGGGCCAAGGACCTCATGGACCGCCGCTACGCCGAGCCGCTGGACGTGGCCGCGGTCGCCCGGGTGGCGCACGTGTCCCCCGCGCACTTCGCCCGCACCTTCCGCCAGGTGTTCGGCGAGAGCCCGCACCGGTACCTGCAGCGCCGCCGGGTGGAGCGGGCGATGGTGCTGCTGCGGTCGACGGAGCTGAGCGTCACCGACGTCTGCCTGGCGGTGGGGTTCACCAGCCTGGGCACCTTCAGCCGCACCTTCTCGGCCGTCGTCGGCGAGTCGCCGTCCCGGCACCGCGCCCGCGGCCCGCTGGGCGCGGTGCCCAGCTGCTTCGCCATGGCCTGGCTGCGCCCGAACACCGCAGGAACGGAGAAGCCGCAGGCGGCCGTCGCCCCCTAACGTCTGCGGCGTGCTGAAGCAGCTGACCATCTCCTCCGTCTACGTCCTCGACCAGCAGCAGGCCCTCGACTTCTACGTGGGCACGCTGGGCATGGAGGTCGCCGACGACCTCCAGTTCGGCCCCATGCGTTGGCTCACCGTCCGGGTGCCGGGCGACCCCACCCGCTCGGTCCTGCTCGAGCTGCCCGCCCCGCCGTCCATGAGCGACGACACCGCCGAGACCGTCCGCGAGCTGGTGAGCAAGGGCTCGGCCGGCGGGCACCTGTTCTTCACCACCGACGACGCCGTCGCCGAGCACGCCCGGCTCAAGGCAGCCGGGGTGGACATCGACGAGGAGACCGTCGTCCAGCCCTACGGCACCGACTTCGGGCTGCGCGACCCGTTCGGCAACCACGTGCGCATCGCCCAGCCGCACGGGGCACCGGCGTGACCGTCTTCCGCACCACGCTGGAGGCCACCGGCGGCAACAACGTCGGCATCGTCGTCCCCGAGGACGTCGTCCTGGCGTTCGGGCGCGGCAAGCGGGTGCCGGTCGTCGTGACGATCGACGGCGGCTACACCTACCCGACGACCATCGGGGTGATGGGCGGCCGGTACCTGGTGTCGTTCAACGCCGAGACCCGCAAGCGCACCGGCCGGGGCGCCGGCGACGAGGTCGAGGTGGAGCTGGTGGTCGACCCCGACCGCTGACGTCGCTCAGGCCAGGGCCCGGGCGGCACCGGCGGTGGTGATCCAGACGTCGGTGGCGACGGCCAGGCAGTCGATGCCGCGGGCGGCGAACCGGGCGGCGGTGGCGGGGTCACCCCCGTAGGCGCCGACCGGGACGCCGGCCGCCCGGCCCGCGGCCAGGATCCGGTCCAGCGCCGAGTCCGGCGAGGTGTCGTCGAGCAGGGCGTCGACCGTGCTGCCCAGGGTCAGCGAGAGGTCGTTGGGCCCGACGAACAGCAGACCCACGCCCTCGACCGCCGCGATCTCCTCGACCCGGTCCAACGCCGCGGCCGACTCGACCATCACGGCGCACAGGGGCCCGTCGGTGGGTGCCTCGCCCCACGTCGGCGCGAGCGGGCCGGCGCTGCGCCGGCCCCGCGGCGGGTAGCTGGCCGCCTCCACCGCCGCGCGGGCCTCCGCCGGGCTGTCGACCTGAGGGACGACGACGGCCGCCGCGCCGGCGTCCAGCGCGAGCCCGATGCCGGTGAACTCCGACGACGGCACCCGGACGACGAGGTCGGCCGGCGCCCCGTGCCAGCTGCGGGCCACGGCCAGCAGCTCGGCACGGCCGTAGGTGCCGTGCTGCATGTCCAGGGCGACCCAGTCGAACCCGGCCAGCCCCAGCCGGCGGGCGGCGCCGGGCCCGGCGTCGCTGCACCAGACGCCTCGGCTGCCAGGGCCGAAGCCGGGTCGTCGATCGGCCTGGTCCGCGGGGCTCGCCATGCCCGCACGCTAGCCGAGCCGACCGGCCCGTCCAGCGCAGGCGACATGCCGGCCGTCGACCTCCACCGCAGCGACGCCGCGACCGCAGTGGGCGCAGTGGGCGCAGTGCCCCGACGAAGCCGGCGACGGCGGTCCGTCGGTCGCTCCGACAGGGACTCGTCAGCACTACGTCTACTCGGTGCAACGACCTCGTCACGCGTTTGACCTGCGCTTCAACCTTGCTCCCCGGATGTGTTGCCGGTATTCTTCGATCAGGTGTTCGAAAACGGGAGAGGAGGTGTCATGGGTCTGGAGTCCGAGACGCCCCCTCGGGTCACACCAACCGGGTGGGTGCCCGAGCCGCTGCCGCCCGGTGCGCTCGGTGCCGACCCATCGCCGTCTCCATCCCCGATGGCTGCCGCACGCCGGCCCGAGCCCCCGCCGGACGACGTCGCCGCTGTGATCGATGCGTTGCTGGTGGCCGCTGGCGCCGAGCTGGGTGGGGCGTCCTCGGCGCAGCTGCTGGACCGGGCCCGTGGACTGACGCGGGTGCAGAACCTCGTCACCGCAGAGCTCGCCCGGGTCGTCGCCCGCGCCGAGACCCACGAAGCCGCTGCCGCCGACGGGCTGACCGGGATGCGGCCCTGGCTGCGCGGCCACGTCGGGGCCACCGGACCCGAAGCCGCCGCCGTGCTCGCGGCCGGGCGGCTGCTCGAGCGCATGCCGGTCCTGGGCGCCGCCGCAGCCGCCGGCGCCGTCACCGCCGGGCAGCTCGGAGTGGTGGGGCGGATCCTGACCGAGGACGTGTGGGCCACCGGCGCCGCCGCCGGGGTCGACCTGGCCGCCATGGACCAGGTCGTGACCGACACGATCACCGGCGACCACCCGCGGACATTGCCGCAGGTGTGCCAGCGGATCGCCGACACCATCGACCCCGACGGACCACCACCGGTCGACCCCACCGAAGGCCGGTTCCTGCGGATCACCCGCCGCGCCGACGGCTCCCGCACCCTGCGCGGATCCCTCGACGCCGCCGGCGGGGAGAAGGTCGAAGCCGCCCTGGAAGCCATCGCCGCCGCCGGCCGCTGCGAAGGCGACCTACGCACCCGCGACCAACGCAGCGCCGACGCCCTCGTGCAGCTCGCCGACCTGCACCTGGCCCTCGGTGACCTCCCCGTGCTGCGCAAGGTGCGGCCCCAGCTCACCGCCCTCATCCACCTCGAGGACTTCCTGGACCCCACCGGCGCCGCCGCCGCCACCACGCTCGGCTCCGGGGTGACCGTGTCCTCCCTGGTTGCGCGGCAGGCCGCCTGCGACGCCGACATCGCCCGCATCGTGCTCGGCCCGGACTCCCTGCCGGTCGACGTCGGCCGGGCCCAGCGCCTGGTCCCGGCCCACATCCGGCGCGCGGCCGAGGTCCGGGACGGTGGGTGCGTGTTCACCGGTTGTCACAACCCGGCGTGGATGTGCGACGCCCATCATCTGGTGCACTGGATCGACGGCGGGGCCACCAGCCTGGAGAACACCGCCCTGCTGTGCGAGCGCCACCACACCCAGGTCCACCACGGCTTCACCATCGAGTTCGACCACGATCAGGGCCGGTGGCGCACCTTCCGCCCCGACGGCACCGAGATCCTCATCGGGCCGTTGACCGACACCCGCGGCGACCCACTCCCCGACCTGCGCACCGCCGACCCACCGCTGTTCGACCACACCGGAGGCTGACCCAGCGCTGCGTGGCGCACCGAGGCGGCGCAGGATGGCGCGCAGTCGTCGGCGCCGCTGTCGAGGGCGGGGAGGACGACGACGTGGGCGTGCTGGGCAAGCTCGGCGGAGCGGTCGTGGACGCGGCGCTGGGGGTGCCGCTGCGGTCACGCGCCTACACCGTGCACCGGGACCTCGCCGTCCCCATGCCCGACGGGATCACCCTGCTCGGCGACCACTACCGGCCCGACGTCGCGGGCCCGCTGCCGGTGGTGCTCATCCGGCTGCCCTACGGGCGGGCGGGCCTGTTCGCGCACGCCTTCGCCGCGCCCTACGCCCGGCAGGGGTTCCAGGTCTTCGTGCAGTCCACCCGCGGCACCTACGGGTCGGGCGGGCAGTTCCGGCCGTTCACCACCGAGCACGAGGACGGCCTGGCCACCCTCGCCTGGGTGCGCGAGCAGCCCTGGTGCGACGGCCGGGTCGCGATGACCGGCGGCAGCTACTTCGGGCACACCCAGTGGGCGGTCGCGCCCTACGCCGACCCGCCGCTGGTCGCCGTCAGCCCGCACATCACCGCCGCCCGCATCACCAGCGCCTTCTACGACGGCGGGGCCCCCGGCGCCGAGAACGCGCTGCGCTGGTCGGTGCAGATCGGCGCCCAGGAGGCCGGCGGGCTCCCGCTGCCCACCCCGTGGGGCCGGGCGAAGGTCACGCGGGCGCTGCGCGGGCAGCCGCTGCAGGCCGCCGACACCGCCGCGGGTGGCGCCCCCGTCCCGTTCTGGCGCGACTTCACCGGCCACGCCGAACCCGGCGACCCGTTCTGGGCCACCGCCGACCACCAGGAGGCCGACCTCTCCTCGTTCCCGCCGGCGAACATGGTCACCGGCTGGTGGGACCTCTTCGTCGCCGAGCAGCTGCGCGACGTCGTCCGCCTGCAGGACGCCGGTGTCCCGGTCCGGCTGACCGTCGGCCCCTGGATCCACGGCGAGCCCGGCGAGCTGCGGGAGATCGTCCGCACCGACGTGCGCTGGCTGGACCACCACCTGCGCGGCGGCCGGGCACCCCGCGGCGCGCCGGTCCGGCTGCACCTGCAGCAGGCCGGCACCTGGCTGGAGTTCCCCTGCTGGCCACCGCCGGGGACCACGACCGAGCACCACCACCTGCGCGCCGGCGGCGGGCTGGGCGCCGCGGAGGCCGCCGACGTCGCGCCCAGCTCGTTCGTCCACGACCCGGCCGACCCGACGCCCACCGCGGGCGGGCCGCTGCTGCAGGGCCCGGGCAAGCAGGCCGACCAGGCCGCGGTCGAGGCCCGGGACGACGTCCTGGTCTTCACCGGCCCGGAGCTGCCCGCGGACCTCGACGTCGTCGGCCCGGTGCGGGCGAGGGTGCACCTGCGGCTCTCGCTGGAGCACGCCGACCTCGTCGTCCGGCTGTGCGACGTCGACCCCGCCGGGGTGTCCCGCAACGTGGTCGACGGCATCCGCCGCCTGGACCCGCGCACCGTCCCGGCCGACGACGTCACCCGGGGCGAGGACGGCGTCCTCGTCGTGGAGGTCGAGCTGTTCCCGACCGCCTACCGGTTCCGCGCCGGTCACCGGCTACGGGTGCACGTGGCCGGTGGGGCGTTCCCGCGGTTCGCGCGGAACAGCGGCACCGGCGCACCGTTCGCGACGGCCAGCGGCGGACGGCAGTGCCGGTTCGAGGTGCTGCACGACGCCGACCACCCGTCGCGGCTGGAGCTCCCGGTCCTCCCGGCGTCCTGACGCGGGACCGGGGCCCTGCCACCATGGACCGGTGACCGCAGCGGCGACCACGGGTGGCGGCCTCGTCCGTCGGCTGACCACGCGGGACGCCGTGGCCATCGGGCTGGGGTCGATGCTCGGCGCCGGGGTCTTCGCCGTCTGGGCGCCCGCCGCCGCGGCCGCCGGGTGGTGGCTGCTGCTCGGGCTGGCCGTCGCGGCGGTCGCCGCCTGGTGCAACGCCACCAGCACCGCGGCGCTGGCCGTCGCGTTGCCCGTGTCCGGCGGCGCCTACGCGTTCGGCCGCGACCGGCTCGGTGCCGGCTGGGGATTCCTGGCCGGGTGGGCCTTCGTCGTCGGCAAGACCGCCTCCTGCGCCGCGATGGCGCTCACCGTCGGCAGCTACCTCTGGCCCGAGCAAGCCCGTGCCGTGGCGGTCGGGGCGGTGCTGCTCGTGGTCGCCGTCGACGGCGCCGGCATCACCCGCACCGCTCGCGCCACCCGGGTGCTGCTGGCCCTGACCCTCACCGCACTGACCGTCGTCCTCGGGGCGTCGCTGCCCGCGGCGGGCAGCCCGGACGGCGGGACGACGGCGGAGGCGCCCGCGGGCGTGTTGACCGCCGCCGGGTTGCTGTTCTTCGCCTTCGCCGGCTACGCCCGGATCGCGACCCTCGCCGAGGAGGTCCGCGAACCGGCCCGCACCATCCCGCGGGCGGTCACCGCGGCGCTGGGATCGGCCGTGGTGGTCTACACCGTCGTCGGGGTGGCTGTGCTGGCGGTGCTGGGCCCGCAGCGGCTGGCCGGTTCCACCGCCCCGCTGGCCGACGCCGTCCGCGCCGGGCCGGTGCCGGGGCTGGCCTGGGTCGCCGCGGCCGGGGCGGTCACCGCCGCGTGCGGCGCGCTGCTCGGCCTGGTGGCCGGGGTGACCCGGACGGCGCTGGCCATGGCCCGCAACCACGACCTGCCCGCCCCGTTGGCCCGCGTGCACCCGGTCCGGTCGACCCCGGTCGTCGGCGAGCTTGTGCTGGCGGTGGCGGTCTGCGCCCTCGTCCTGATCGGTGACCTGACCGCCGTGGTGGGGGCGTCGTCGTTCGGGGTGCTGCTCTACTACGCCGTCGCGAACGCCGCGGCCTGGACCCTCCCCGCCGGGGCCCGGCCGCCGCGGGTCGTCCCCCTGCTGGGCGGGGTGCTGTGCCTGGTGCTCGCCGCCTTGCTGCCCCCGACCTCGGTGGTCACGGCCGCCGCGGTGCTCACCGCGGGCCTGCTCGGCCGCGCCGTCGCCGTCCACCGGCGGGGCCTGCGCAGCTGACCCCCGACGGGCCCCACCGGATCAGAGCACCGCCTTCACGGCGTCGCGCAGCGCCTGGTCCAGGATCGCCAGGCCCTCGTCGACCTCGGCGTCGGTGGCGGTCAGCGGGGGCGCGATCCGGAACACCCCGGCCATGCCCGGCAGCTGCACGACGTTCATGTGCAGGCCCAGCTCGTAGCAGCGGCGGGTGACCTCGGCACCGAGGACGTCGGAACCCTGCTTGGTGGCCCGGTCGACCACCAGCTCGAGGCCCACCAGCAGCCCGCGCCCTCGGACGTCGCCGATCACCTCGTGCTGCTCGGCCAGCGTGTGCAGCCCGCCCTTCAGCCGCGCCCCGAGCTCGGCGGCCCGGGCGTCGAGGGAATCCCGCTCCAGCACGTCGAGCACCGTCGTCCCGACCGCGGCGACCAGCGGGTCCGAGACGTGGGTGGTGAGGAACAGGAAGCCCCGCTCGTGGGCGGCGGCCTCGATCTCGGCGGTGGTGACGACGGCGGCCAACGGCAGCCCGGCGCCCAGGGTCTTGGACAGCGTGATGATGTCGGGCACCACGCCGTCGCGCTCGAAGGCGTACCAGGTGCCGGTGCGGCACAGCCCGGTCTGCGCCTCGTCCAGGATCAGCAGCATGCCGCGCTCGCGGCACTTGCGCTGCAGGGCGGCCAGGTAGCCCGGCGGGGGCTCGATGATGCCGCCCGAGCTCAGGATCGGCTCGACGATGCAGGCGGCCAGGTTGCCGGTGGACTGCGCGTCGACCATGGCGAAGGCGAGGTCCAGCTGCCGGGCCCAGTCCAGCTCGCCGTCGGCGGTGACCACGTCGGGCCGGTAGGAGTGCGGCGTGGGGATGGCGAAGTTGCCCGGGGCAGCGGGGCCGTAGCCCTTGCGGCCGGCGCTGTAGGTCGCGGCCGCCGCGGCGCCGGTCATGCCGTGCCAGGAGCCGGAGAAGGCCACCACCTCGTGGCCACCGGTGACCAGCTTGGCCAGCCGCAGCGCGGCCTCGTTGGACTCCGCACCGGTGGTCAGCAGCAGGACCTTCTCCAGCGGGTCGGGCAGCGAGGCGGCCAGCCGCTCGGCGAGCTCGACGACCGGCCGGCTGAGCATGCCGCTGAACAGGTGGTCCAACCGGCCGACCTGGTCGCGGACCGTGGCGACGACGTCGGGGTGGGAGTGCCCGAGGATCGCGCTCATCTGGCCCGAGGTGAAGTCCAGCAGCCGGCGGCCGGACTCCGTGGTCACCCAGCTGCCCTCCGCGGAGGCGATCAGCTCGGGGGTGAAGCTGCCCTTGCCCAGGTACCGGATGAGGTTGCGCGCGTCGTCCACGGGACCAGCCTGCGGGTGCGGGTTGCGAAGGTCCAGCACGACTTCCCACCGCTGCTGTGCAGTCGTGCTTCACACTGATCCGGTGCTGAACCCCTGGCGGCTGCGCCTGCTCGTCGAGCTGCAGGAGCACGGCACCGTGCGCGCGGTGGCGCAGCGGGCGACCCTGAGCCCGTCCGCGGTCTCCCAGCAGCTCGCCGTCCTCGAGCGCGAGACCGGCACCGCGCTGGTCGAGCGATCAGGACGACGGGTGCGGATCACCGCGGCCGGGCAGGTGCTCGCCGACCGGGCCCGCGACGTGCTGGCCGCGATGGACCAGGTCGAGGCCGAGCTGCGCGGGCTGGGCGACCAGCCGGTCGGCACGGTGCGGCTGGCGGTGTTCCAGAGCGCGGTGCACGCCCTCGCCGTCCCCACCGCCGAGGCCGTCGCGGTCCGGCACCCCGGCGTCGAGGTCGTCGTCCTCGAGCTCGAACCGCACGAGAGCATGCCGGCCCTGCGCCGCGGGGAGGTCGACGTCATCGTCACCACCACCGACCTCGCCGGCACCGAGCTCGGCCCGGCGGTCGACCTGCTGCCGCTGGGCACCGACGAGGTCGTGGCCGTGCTGCCCGCCGGGCACCCCGCCGCGGCCGCCGACCGCCTGGACCTCGCCGCCTGCGCCGACGAGCGGTGGACGCTGGACCTGCCCGGCTCCTACATGTCCGACCTGACCACCCGCCGCTGCCGCGAGGCCGGGTTCGAGCCGCGGGTGGTCTGCCGGCTGTCGAACTACCTGATCGCGCTGCAGCACGTCGAGGCCGGCCGCTCGGTGGCGCTGCTGCCCTCGCTGGCGGTGGACGCCCGGTTCGACGTCGTCACCCGGCCGCTGGAGCCGCCGTCCGTGCGCCGGATCGTGGCCGCCGTCCGCCGTCCCGCCGCGACCCAGCCGGCCGTGCGCGCGGTGCTCGACCAGCTGCGCGACGCGGCCGTCGGCTGACCTCGGCGCCTCGGCCTGGATCAGGTCCGACGACCACCGTGCATCCTCCGCCACCGACATCGACGGCGGACGATGCACGTGGGCGGCTGAGGACCCGCCCACGGGTGCCGATGACCACGCGGTCAGCGGCGGGCGGCCAGGAGCAGGGCGGTGCTGCGGTCCAGGTGCGCGCGGACGGCCACCGGCCCGTGGCGCTGCACGTCGTCCAGGTGGGCGAGGTGCTCGGCGGCCAGCAGCGCGACGTCGTAGGCCGGCCGCACGTGCACCAGCAGCAGCAGGACCTCCGAGTGCAACCGGGCGTACGCCTCGGCGATCCGCGGGCTGGCGGCCGCCGCCACCAGCGCGGAGTGCACCGCGGCGTGCGCGGCGGCCACGGCGGGCCAGTCGTCGCCGGGCAGGGCGGCCAAGGCGGCAACGGCATTCCTGGCCGGCGCCAGCACCGCCGCCGGCCAGGACGTCCCGTACGCCTCGCACAGCAGCCGCACCGCCTCGCCCTCCAACGCACCGCGGAGCTGCTGCAGGGCCACGACGTCGGCGTCGGCGAAGGTGGTCACCCGCACGCCGCGGTAGGGCTCGGCGACCAGCAACCGTTCGTCGGCCAACCGGGCGAGGGCCGCCCGCACGGTGTGCCGCGAGGCCCCGGTGACGGCGGCGAGCTCCTCCTCCCGGAGCGGGTGGCCGGCGGGCAGCTCGCCGGTGAGCACCTGCCTGCGGAGGTCGTCGGCGAGCCGGGCCACCGCGGTCGGGCCCGGCCCGGCTTCACGCCGCCGCGGCACGCACACCTGCCCGGGTGCGCCGGCGGACGGTGAGGACGCCGATGCCCAACCCCAGGACGACGACCCCGGCGGTGGCCGCGGCGTCGAGTCGCTCACCCAGCAGACCCACCCCCAGCAGGGCTGCGCACAGCGGTTCGGCCAGGGTCAGCGTGGCCGCGGTGGTCGCCGGCAGCCGGGCCAGGCCGTAGCCGAACAGCAGGTAGGCCACGGTGGTGGTGATCACCCCGAGCCAGAGCACGAGCACCAGCCCGTCGCGCGTCATCAGGTCACCGACGCCCACGACCAGCAGCACCGGCACCGCCACGCCGGCCGCCGCCCCGAACACCGCGCCGACCGCGGGCCCGGTCGCCCAACCCCGGTCCAGCAGCTCCTTCACCGCCACGGCGTACACCGCGTAGCAGGCTCCGGCGACGACCGACCACATCACGCCGCCGTGCAGCGGACCGCCCGAGCCCCCCGCCACCAGGACCAGTCCGACGACGGCCAGCCCGGTGGCGGCCCACCAGCGGCGCTCGGCCCGCCGCCCGCGCAGGCCGGCGTCGAGCAGCCCGGTGACCACCGGCGCCGAGCCGAGGGCGACGACGGTCCCGATGGCGACGCCGCCGGTCGCCGTCCCGGCGAAGAATGCCGGCTGGTAGCCGAGCACCCCGGCCGCTCCCCCGGCGACCACCCACCCGGTCGGCACCCGGGCCAGCAGCCCGGTGCCCCGGGCGGACCCGGTGCGTGCGCCGCGCAGCGCGAACGCCGCCAGCAGCCCGCCGCCGAGGGCGATGCGGGCCAGCCCGACGACCACCGGTGCGGCGTCGACGTCGAGCAGGGCCTGCGCGGTGCCGGTCGTGCCGAAGCAGACCGCGGCCAGCAGGACGGCGACGACGGCTCCCACGCAGGCGATTGTTCCACAATGTGCCGCTAGGTCCGCAGTGGGCAGTCGACCCAGTGGGTTCGCCGACCGGCGTTGCGCTGGAGGATGAGGTCGTGATCCTGGAGGACCCGGACGGCGACCTGATCGAGCTGGAGGTCCGCAGCCATCAGTTCTTCGGCACCCACGACGTGGATCAGCTCCGACGACCCATGTGCATCCTCAGCCGTCGATGCCGGTGGCGGAGGACGCGCGCAGGTGGCTGAGGACGAGGTTTCCGGTACTGGTCGGATGGATGGACGTCGGTCGAGCCTGCGGCTGAGGCCTGCCGTGGTGCACACCTCCCACGGCGAAGTGCACCAGCTGGACATCGTCATCGACGGCGTTCCGATCCAGACCCTGACTGGTCGCGAGGGGGCCACCATCCTGTCCGGGTTCTGGCTCCGTGGCGGGCGGTCGCCCCTCGACGTCTTCCGCGGCCGGGCAGTCGACGACCTCGCCGGTCCCGGTCGGGTGCCCTTGCTGGTCTGCCAGGAGTGCGCCGACCCGGAATGCGGCGTGCTCACGGCCGCCCTCCAGGTCGACGCCGGGGAGGTCACCTGGTCGGACTTCCGCTGGGTCACCGGGTACGACGACGACATCGTGCTGGATGAACTGCCGTCGGCCATGCGGTTCGATCGCAAGTCCGACGAGCGGGAACTGGACCACGCAGAGATCTCACTGGCGGCCCTGCCCCGCGAGGTGCGCCGACCCCCTCGACGGTGGTGGTCGTGGCGGTGAACGTCCTCGGGCTCCGCAACCACGTCGACGGTCCGTTCGTCGCGGTGGTCCCCGTCGTGGACGGCGTCTCGCTGGTCGATCTTGTCGGCGCCTTCGAGACCAGCCGTGGGTATGACCTCCCGGGTTCCTACGCCGGCCTCGCCCGGGGAGAGGACTTCGACCCCGCCCTCTGGCGCCCGACGCGCCGGGGCCGGCGGCGGACGACGGTGCTGGGGTGCGAGTGCGGGCAGGCTGCGTGCTGGCCACTCCGCACCCGGATCCGCACGGTCGGGCACCAGGTCATGTGGGACTCCTTCGACCAACCGCACCGGCCGGACCGCGACTACAGCGGCTTCGGGTCGTTCACCTTCGACGCCGGTCAGTACTCCGCGGCCCTCGCCGACCCGGCTGGCCGTCGGCGGGGTTGACCCCCACCCAGCTGTCGACCCTCAGGTCCGGTCGACCACCACGGCCCGGCGTCCGTCGGCCAACCGGAACAGCAGGACGTCACCGCCGATGTTGCAGTCACCGCCCTCGCTGGCGCGGATCCGATCGACCAGGGCCCTGCGGGCATCGCCGACCGCCCAGGCCACGGGCGTGCCGCAGTTCCACACCCCGACCAGGGCCGACTGGCGGCGCACCCACGGACGTGCGTCGCGGAAGGTGAGCCGGCGTCCGCGCTCGAGCAGCTCACCGTCCGGCGCGCGGACGTCGAGTCCCCGGACTGCCCGCTCGTCGGAGGTCACTCGTACCCCGTGGCCGCGACGAGCAGCTCGGCCACGGTCGACCAGGTCGGCTTGCCCACCTCGGTGCGACCCTCGGCCACCGCGGCGAGCGCATCGAGGAACCGGTCGAGAGTGGCGTTCTCCCACTCCCGCTGGCCGGAGCCCTGGAGGTCGGCCCGCATGCACCGCACGACGTCGGCCAGGTCGCCCTGCGATCGCACCTGTTCCACCGTGCGAACGCTGATGTCGGCGAACCGCCCCGTCTCCCACGCCATGCCATCGAGGCTAGGGGTGGGGGTCCAGCAGCGTGCCCCGGCAGGGTCGCGGGCCGTCGGCCCGGGATACTCCGGTCATGGGCGCCGGCGGGCAGGAGACCACCCGCGATCGGCCTCGTCCGGACGCAGCACGGTTCCGCGAGCCCGCCACGCTGGAGTGGCAGGACCCGGTGCTGGTCATCTGCCCGCGTTGCGGCAACCGGGCAGTGGCCGAGGACGCGGAGGGCGGCGCGCGATTGCGGTGCGAGGCCTGCACGCTGCGCCGGGTCTGGTCCGGCCAGGACCTGCACGTGACGGTGGACGGACGGGATGTCGTCCTCGTCCGGCGGGCCGGGGTGTGGGTCGATCCCGTGACCGGACGCCCACCCGCGAGGACCTCCCTGCTCCCCACCCGCGAGGCCCGGTTCGGCGTCCCGCTGTGGCTCGTCACCGAGTGCTGCGGCGGCCGCGTGCTGTGGGCCCGCAACGAGGAGCACCTGGACTACCTCCGGGCGTACGTGACCGCGACCCTGCGCGACCGGTCCGGCGGGTTGTCGACGAAGCTCCCCACCTGGATGAAGCGAGCCGGCAACCGCGACGAGGTCATCCGGGCGATCGCCCGGCTGCGCGCCACCCTCCAGTAGGCGTCTGCGTAGCGTGCAGGGGTGCTCGGGGACGAACTGGTGGACGTCGGGACGCCGGCCGGGGTGTTCACCGCGCGGCGCGAGGGCGACCTGGTGCGCGCGACCGGCATCCGGTACGCGCGGGCCGAGCGGTTCCGCGCCCCGGTCGCCGAGCCGGTGCACGACGAGCCGGTCGACGCCACCCACCTCTCCCCCGCCTGCCCGCAGAACCCCACCCCGCTGCTGGACGACCTGCTGGTCGACGCGATCGGCGACCTCGTCGTCGACGAGGACTGCCTGCGGCTGTCGGTGACCGCCCCGGCCGACGCCGTGGACGCGCCGGTCATGGTTTTCCTGCACGGCGGCTCCTACCGGGCCGGGGCCGGTGACTCCCCCGTGTTCGACCCGCGCGCCCTGGTCCGCGAGCAGCGGGTCGTGGTGGTGTCGGTGACCTACCGGCTGGGGCTGCTGGGCTACCTCGGCGACGGCGGCGCCCGGACGGCGAACCTGGGCCTGCTCGACCAGCTCGAAGCATTGCGGTGGGTACGGCGCGCGATCGTCGGGTTCGGCGGTGACCCCGGGTGCGTGACGGTGTTCGGCCACTCCGCCGGCGGGGACGCCGTCGCCCACCTGATGATCGCCGAGGGAGCCCGCGGGCTCTTCCGGCGCGCGGTCGTGCAGAGCGCCCCGCTGGGCATCAGCCGCGGCCGGGCGCGGATGCAGGCCGCCATGGACGACGCGGCCGGTGACCTGGACGCCGCCACGCCGCTGACCGAGGTCCTGGCCGCCGAGGCCGGGGTCGAAGCGGCTGCCGCACCGTTCGGCCTGGTGGCGGCCATGCCCTTCGGCACCCGCTACGGCCGTGCCCCGCTGCCGGCCGAGGAGGACCTGGCCGCGGCGTGGACCGCTGCCGCCCCGCACGTCGACCTGCTGATCGGCAGCACCAGCCGGGAGGTCGCGCTGTTCCTGCCGGCGCTGCCGCCGCGGTGGGCCGCCGTCCTCCGGGTCCCGCTGCTGGCCCGCGCCGCGGTGGCCGTCGCCAGCTGGCGGGTCTACGGCGCCGCCGTCCGCTCCTTCGCCCGCCGGCACGCCGCCGCCGGTGGGCGGGCCGCGCCCTACCGGTTGAGCTGGGGCGCACCAGGGCCGTACCGCGCCGCCCACTGCGTCGACCTGCCGCTGCTGTTCACCGACGAGGCCGCCTGGCGCGACGCACCGCTGATCGCCGGCGCCGACTGGGCCGACGTCGAGCAGCGCGGCCGGCAGCTCCGGCAGGTGTGGGCGGACTTCGCCCGAACCGGCACGGTGCAGCAGCACGACGAGCGCGGATTCCTCCGCACCCGTCAGCTGGGCTGAGCCAGCGCGTCCACGAGCAGGGACACCAGCGCCTCGAGCTGGACGTCGCCGGTGGCGACGACCTCCTCGTCCGAGCCGTCCAGCGCCCGCGCGGCCAGGCCGGCCTTGCTGCCGATCAGCTCCGCGATCCGGGAGTCGATGGTCTGCGCGGCGATGATCCGCCACGCGGTGACCGGCTCGGTCTGCCCGATGCGGTGGCTGCGGTCGATGGCCTGGGTCTGCTCGGCGTCGGTCCACGACAGCTCGGCCAGGACCACGTTCGAGGCGACCTGCAGGTTCAGGCCGACCCCGGCGGCGGTCAGCGAGCAGACGGCGACCTGGACCTCGGGGTCGTTGACGAACGCGTCGACCTGCTTCTGCCGGGCCGACGGCGTCTGGTCGCCCCGGATCGAGGAGAACCGCACCCCGGCCTTCTCGAACGAGGCCTCGGCGGCGTCCATGACCGCGATGTGCTTGGCGAAGAAGACCACCTTGCCGGCGCTGCGGGCCAGCTGGGCGGCGTAGTCGGCGGCCAGCTCGGCCTTGGCCTCGCCGATCCGGCGCATCATCGAGAACACGTTCTCCCCGGTCTGCCGGGTCATCGCGTCCTTGAGCTCGGACTTGGCGACCCGCCGCACCAGGTCGAGGTCCAGCTCGTCGTCGGTGACGTCGCGGTAGGCCATCGCCTGCCGGTACTGGGCGACCATGCGCTGGGCCAGCTCGCGCTCGGCGGCCCGGATCGAGCGGCCCACGGCGCCGTCCAGCTCGACGGGCAGGTCGGCGATCCGGCGGGCCGGGATGTCCGCGGCGACGTCGACCTTGCGGCGCCGGACGATGCCCATGTCGATCACCGCGCGGCGGGCGGCCTCGTAGAACTCGCGGTCGGCCGGCACCAGGTGGGTGTCCTCCAACCGCTCGGTCAGCTCGGCCAGCGGCTTGGTGTCGTCGACCCAGCCCAGGAAGCGCCAGATGGCCCGGAAGTCGTCGACGTCGTTGATCAGCGGCGTGCCGGTCAGGGCCATCAGCAGCGGCTTCGCCGTGCGCAGCCGCAGGCTCTCGGACAGCGCGAGCACGTGCTGCGAGCGCTGCGAGGTGACGTTCTTGATGAAGTGCGCCTCGTCGACCACCATGCCGCGGAACCCGAACTCGCCGAGCCACCCGCGGTGCCGGTCGAGCACCTCGTAGTTGACGACGACGATGTCGGCGAACCCGTCGACGCCGTCCCCGTCGCCCTGGACGACGGTCGCCGGGCGGTGCGGCGTCCAGACGGCGGCCTCGCGGGCCCAGTTGGTCTTGACCACGTTGGGGACGACGACCAGCAGCGGGTAGGCCGACGCCGCCTCGGCGGCCAGCAGCGCCTGCGCGGTCTTGCCCAGCCCTGGCTCGTCGGCGAGCAGGAAGCTGCGGTGCCCCTCGACGACCGAGGCGACCAGCTGGCCCTGGTGCGGCATGAGCTCCAGCCCGGCGGGGGTGAACCGCTGGGTCGGGAACGGCAGCGGCATGCAGGCCGGGGCGCCCCCGCTGGCCCGCTCGAAGGAGGCCAGCAGCGGGCCCATCAGCTCCCAGCCGGCCAACCGGCCGGCGCGCGGACCGCGCAGGGTGGCGGCGGCGGAGTAGTCCGGGGCCAGGAAGGGGTTGGCCAGCTGCCGCGAGATGACCGACTGGGGGACGACGCGGCGCGGCGCCTCGGCCGGCGCGGTGACCACTGCCGGGGCCTCCTCCTCGGGCTCCGGTTCGACCCCGAGGGCGCTCTTGATCTCCCGCGCGATGCGGCGGGCGGCGTCGGAGACCACTGCCTCGTCGCCCAGCAGCGCCAGCAGGCCGGCGTCGCGCACGGCGGTGGTGGCCAGGATCGTGGCGATGCCCTCGAGGCGCTTGAGCTGCTCGCCGCGCTGGCTGTCGCTGAGGGCCGCCGTCCGCACCCGGGCGCGTTCCTCGCGCAGCAGCAGGGCGACGGCCTGGAAGGTGGCCCGCGTCGTCGGGGTGATCCGGCCGCGCTTCGCGGCCGCCTCGACGTCGCGGACGGCGCGGGCGAGCTCGCCCACGATGTCCGTGCTGCGGGCACGCTGCCCGTGCCGCCCGGCGGTGCGCCGAGCACCGTCCCGGCGCTGGCCTGGTCGAGCCACGTGCTCCTCCTCGTGACGGGGTGATCCCCGCGTACACAGCGCTCGGCCCCGGGGGTGCTGCGTCGCACCGGGTGGCTGCCGTGCGTGGCAGGTACCGGTGGAGCGCCGCCGGGAACCGGCAGATCGGTCAGGCCAGCCCGTTCACCGACACCCCGGCCGCGCGCAGTTCGTCGATGCCGGTCAGGCGGGAGCCGTCGGTCTCGTCCAGGCCCAGGTTCACCAGACTACCGATGCCCACCAGCGGGGTCAGGTCGGTCACCGGGTTGGCGCCCAGCTGCAGCTCCTGCAGCAGCGGGGCGGCGGCCAGCCCGGTCACGTCGGCGACCTGGTTGCCGAACAGGTCCAGCACCAGCAGCGTCGGCACCGTGCCCAGCGGTGCGGGGTCGACGACGGCGTTGCGGGACAGCCGGAGGGTGTCCAGGGTCGGCAGGCCGGCCAGCGGCGACACGTCGGTGATCGCGTTGTCGGACAGGTCCAGCTCGGCCAGCCCGTCCTTCCCCGCCAGCGCCGAGATGTCCGTCAGCTGCGCACCGGCCACCCCGAGGGCGCGCAGGGTGGTCGTGCCGGCGAGCGGACCGAGGTCGGAGATGGGGTTCTGCGACAACCCCAGGTCGAACAGCTCCAGGCCCTCGAGCGGCGAGAGGTCGGTGACGGCGTTGTCGGTCAGGGTGAGGGTGGAGACCCCCGACCCGGCCAGCGGGGCGAGGTCGGCGATCTCGTTGCGCGGGGCGTCCAGGTTCGTCAGCCCGGTCAGCTGGTCGATCCCGGCCAGCGACCGGATGGGGTCGGCGGACTGCCCGCCGTCGCAGGTCAGCGTGGTGACGTCGGCGAGGGTCTGCGGGGTGACCAGGGACGTCGCCGAGGGCACGCCGGTGGCCTGCACGACGCATGCGGCCAGCGCCGCGTCGGGGAACACCTCGTCGACGGGGCGGCCACCCCCGAGCTCGGTGCCGCCGCACCCGGCCAGGCAGAGCAGCACGACGACGACCAGCCCGCGGACCATGATGTGGGCAGGCTAGTGAGGACGGCGACGTCCGGAGGGGTGCCACGCTGCGAACACCCGAGGTGCATCGACGGACCCTGCTGCAGCTGGCCGCCTGGGGCACACTCGGCGCCGTGACCACCGGTTGCTCCTCACCGCCCCCGCCCGCCGCCGGGGGCGTGACCCGCATCGCCTACGGCTCCGACCCGAGCCAGTGGGCCGACCTGCACCGGCCCGCCGGCACCCCGCGCGGTGTCGTCGTGGTGGTGCACGGCGGGTTCTGGCGCGCCCAGTACGACGCCACCCTCGGCACGCCGTTGGCCGACGCGCTCGCCGCCGAGGGCTGGGCGGCCTGGAACCTGGAGTACCGCCGGGTCGGCAACGGCGGCGGGGTGCCCGCCACGCTGGAGGACGTCTCGGCCGGCGTCGACGCCCTCGGCGGCACCGACCTGGACCTCACCACCGTCCTCGGGCTGGGCCACTCCGCCGGGGGGCACCTGGCGGTGTGGGCCGCCGGGCGGTCCTCGGCGACGGTCCCGCTGACCGGTGTGGTCTCCCAGGCCGGCGTGCTCGACCTCCGCGCCGCCGCGGAGGCGTCCCTGGGCGGCGGTGCCGTGCAGGACTTCGTCGGCGGCCCGCCCGACGCCTCGGTCGACCCGCTCCAGCAGATCCCGCTCGCCGTGCCGGTGCGCTGCATCCACGGGCGATCCGACGGCAACGTGCCGCTGTCGCAGTCGCAGTCCTACGTCGCGTCGGCGACCGCGGCGGGCGCCGACGCCACCCTCACGGAGGTCGACGGCGACCACTTCGTGCTCATCGACCCGTCGTCCCCGGTCTGGCAGACCCAGCTCGACCTCCTGGCCGACCTGGCCGGCTGACCCTCGACCTCAGCGGTGGGCGACCACCGACAGGGTGCGCCCGGAGGACATCGACCCGGTACCGGTGTGCCCGACACCGTCGATGGTGAGGACCGCGGTCGCGGACCGCGTGGCGGAGGTGTCGATCGACCGGCACTGCGTCGCGGTGGGGTCGGCGCACGAGGTGCCCCGGTTGACCGAGGCGGTCAGCGGCCCGTTGGCCGTGAGCACGGCACTGACGGTGATGGGGGTCTCGGTCTGCTGAGTCGGGTTCCGCCCGGTCCAGCCGTAGACGGTCATCGAGACCTGGGCCAGCGTCATGCGGCCCAGGCCCGGGGCGAAGCGGGCCTCGTTCCCCGCGAGGTCGAGGACCCCCACCCCGCCGTTCGGGCAGTCGCGGGCCGACGCGCACGCCACGTCCACCTCCACCTCGGTGAAGGTGGTGGCGGCGCTGCTGCCCACGTACCGGTCGACGATCAGCTCGGCCGACCGTCCGTCGGGCAGCGTCACCTGCGCCTCCGCGTGGAAGGTCGCGGTGTAGCTGATCGGAGCAGCCTGGGCCGGGACGGCGCTGCCCACCACCACGGCGAGGGCCGGTGCGGTGAGGGCGGTGAGCAGCATGCGCATGCGGATGGGCACGGGTCCTCCGGTGCGGGGTGCGTCGACGTCCAACGCAGGGCTCGCGGACCGTAGGCCGCTCAGTGGGTTGTGCACAACCATCGCTGGTGCAGGTGGGGCCACCGGGACCTGGGAGTCACGACCACGACCCGACGACGCGTTGTCGGACCCGCCCAGCACACTGCGACCCGTGCCCGCCTTCTTCCTGCCGCGCGCCGAGGACCCCGACCAGGCCGAGCGGCTGTACGAGGCCCTCGCCGAGTTCGCCGCCTGCGAGCCCGCACCGCCCGGGCAGCGGGTGGCCTCGATCGCCTTCGACCTCGACGGTGCGCGCTGGGTGGCCGCGGTCGGCGAGGAGCTCGCCGGCACCCGCACCACCAGCCGGTTGCGCCGGGGCGAGCTGCTCGAGCACACCGAGGAGCTGACGTCGTCCACCCGGGTGCTGGCGATCTACCCGGGCACCCCGTGCACCGTGGTGACCGACGCCGCCCCAATCACCGGGGCGACGTCGGACTGGGCCAACCCGTTCACGGTGACCCCCGACGAGGTCGCCCTGTTCACCGGCTAGACCGAGAGCAGCAGAGCACGCAGGACGACGACGCCCAAGAAGACCACGGTGAACGCCAGGTCGATGCCCACCCCGCCCAGGCGCAGCGGCGGGAGCACGCGGCGGACCGGGGCGATCACCGGCTCGGTCACCCGGTGCACCAGGCGGCGGGCGCCGCCGATGCGGGCACCGCCCGCCGGGGAGAGCACGCCGACCCAGTCGACCACCACCCGGGCGATCAGCACGATCTGGAACAGCAGCAGGACGGTGGCCAGCAGAGCGAACACGACGACTCCTCGGATCGGTCAGGGCCCTCACCCTCCCCCGCCCGCCCCAGCGTCGGCTGTGCGCCGTCTGGGAGTTGCCCGCATGGCCGCGGCGGTTTCGGCCTCCCTCCCGCATGGGGAGGAGACGACGGTCCTTCCGACCTGGAGACCACGGGTGCGGTGCATGCGCACGACTCCCGAGGAGAACCCCATGAAGGCAGTGACCTGGCACGGCAAGGGCGAGGTCCGGGTGGACGAGGTCCCCGACCCGACCATCCAGCAGCCCACCGACGCGATCATCCGCGTCACCACGACCAACATCTGCGGCTCCGACCTGCACCTGATCGAGCCGCTGGCCCCGTTCATGAGCGTCGGCGACGTGATGGGCCACGAGACCATGGGCGAGGTCGTCGAGGTCGGCGCCGAGACCGGCGACCTGCGGGTCGGTGACCGCGTCTCCATCCCGTTCCAGATCTCCTGCGGCCACTGCTGGATGTGCGCGCGCGGCCTCTACACCCAGTGCGAGACCACGCAGGTGCGCGACCAGGGCTCGGGCGCCGCGCTGTTCGGCTTCTCGAGCATGTACGGCGCCGTCCCCGGTGGGCAGGCCGATTTCCTGCGCGTGCCGCAGGCCCAGTTCACCCACGTCAAGCTTCCGGAGGGGCCCGCGGACGACCGGTTCGCCTACCTCTCGGACATCCTGCCCACCGCGTGGCAGGGCGTGGCCTACGCCCAGGTGCCCGACGGCGGCACCCTGGTCGTGCTCGGCCTCGGCCCGGTCGGCGACTTCGCCGCCCGCATCGGTCTGCACAAGGGCTACCGCGTGATCGGCGTCGACCTGGTGCCCGACCGGTTGGCCCGCGCCGCGGCCCGCGGGGTCGAGGTGGTCGACCTGCGCGACCACGCCGACGACCTGGGCGACGCCATCCGCGACATGACCGACGGCCGCGGCCCGGACTCCGTGCTCGACGCCGTCGGCATGGAGGCGCACGGCTCGCCGGTGACCACGTTCGTGCAGAAGGCCGCCGGTCTGCTGCCCTCGGCGATCGCCGCGCCGATCCAGAAGGCGGCCGGGGTGGACCGGCTGAACGCGCTCTACTCGGCCATCGACGTCGTGCGGCGCGGAGGCACCATCTCGCTGTCGGGCGTGTACGGCGGAGCGGCCGACCCGATCCCGATGCTGACGCTCTTCGACAAGCAGATCGCCCTGCACATGGGCCAGTGCAACGTGAAGAAGTGGATCCCGGAGATCATGCCGCTGCTCACCGACGACGACCCGCTGGGCGTCGACACCTTCGCCACGCACCGGCTGCCGCTCGCCGAGGCACCGAACGCCTACCTGCAGTTCCGGGACAAGGCCGAGGGGTGGCAGAAGGTGCAGCTCAAGCCGTCCGCGGCCTGAGCGTCGTACCGTCGCCGGGGTGAGCAGCACCCAGACCGCCGTCCACCTCGGCCACCGGTTCCTCGACGCCCTGCCCGAGCTGTCCGTGCCCTGGCAGGCCGAGGGGACGCCGGATCCGCAGCTGCTCGCCCTGGACGACGAGGTCGCCGCGGGGCTCGGGCTGGACCCGGCGTGGCTGCGCTCGCCGTCCGGCCTGGGGTTCCTCACCGGTACCCGGGTGCCGGACGGCGCCCGGCCGGTCGCGCAGGGGTACGCCGGCCACCAGTTCGGCAACTACAGCCCGCGCCTGGGCGACGGGCGGGCGCTGCTGCTGGGCGACCTCGCCGGCGTCGACCTGCACCTCAAGGGCTCGGGCCGCACCCCGTGGTCACGCGGCGGCGACGGCCTGGCCGTGGTCGGGCCGATGCTGCGCGAGTTCGTGGTCGGCACCGCGATGCACGCGCTGGGCATCCCCACCACCCGGTCGCTGGCCGTCGTCGGCACCGGGCGGGTGGTGCACCGCGAGACCCCGCAGCCCGGCGCCGTGCTGGCCCGCACCGCGGCCAGCCACCTGCGGGTCGGCTCGTTCCAGCTCGCCCGGGCCGCCGAGGACGTCGACCTGCTGCGCCGGTTGGCCGACCACGCCATCGCCCTGCACGTGCCCGCCGCGGCCGACGCCGAGGTGCCGGCCCTGGCGCTCTACGACCACGTGGTCGGCGTCCAGGCCGAGCTGCTGGCCCGGTGGATGCTGGTCGGGTTCGTGCACGGGGTGATGAACACCGACAACATGACGATCTCCGGCGAGACGATCGACTACGGCCCGTGCGCCTTCCTGGACGCCCACGACGCCGACACGGTGTTCAGCTCGATCGACTCCGGCGGCCGCTACCGCTACGGCAACCAGCCGCTGGCTGCGCAGTGGAACCTGGCGCGGTTCGCCGAGGCGCTGCTGCCCCTGGTCCACGAGGACCCCGAGCAGGGCATCCCCGCCGCGGTCGCCGTCCTGGAGACCTTCCTGCCCCGCTACGAGGCGGCGTGGACGGCGGGCATGCGGGCCAAGCTCGGCCTGGCCGAGGACGCCGACCCCGCCCTCGCCACCGACCTGCAGGCGCTGCTCGACGCGAACCACCCCGACCACACCGGGTTCTTCCGGGCGCTGAGCACGGCCGCGCGGGGCGACGTGCAGCCGGCTCGTGACCTGGTGCTGGACCTCGCCGCGTTCGACGCCTGGACGACGCGCTGGCTGGCCACCGGCCCGGACGCCGACGCGATGGAGCGGGTCAACCCGGTGTACGTCCCGCGCAACCACCTGGTCCAGGAGGCCCTGGAAGCCGCGACCGCCGGTGACCTCGCCCCGATGGACCAGCTGGTCGACGTCCTCCGCCACCCGTTCGACGAGCGCCCGGGCCAGGACCGCTACGCCGCCCCCGGCCCCGCCGGCACCTACGTCACCTACTGCGGGACGTAACGGCCGGGTCCTTACCGGTAGTTGACGTGCACGTGGTCGTAGTGGTTGGCCGTCGTGCCGCCGCGGTCCTCCATCGTCACCCAGGAACCGTTCGGCGAGGACAGCATCCGCTGCTCCCAGATGAGGTACTCCACGCCGAGCTCCGACCAGTGGTCGCGGTGGTACTGCACGATCGCGTCGCCCAGCGCCTCGTCGGTCAGCACCATGTAGTCCAGCGCGTTGCCCGAGGGGTGGCCGTCGGGGTCGGCCGCGCTGGGCCGGGTGCCGCCGAGGGTGATCGAGTCGGCCCCGGGCACGTTGCTGACCACGGCGTCGGCCGCGGCCTGCACCCGGGAGGACACCGGACCGGCGCTGTTGGTGATCCGCGCGGTGCCGGCGACCGCCGCGGTGGAGGCCGACACCGCGGCCGACGACTCCGCCGCGGACGCGGCGGCGGCCTCGGCTGCCGCCGCCTCGGCAGCAGCGGCCTCCGCTGCGGCGGCCTCGGCGGCCTGCTGGTCGAGCGCGGCCTGGTCGGCCGCGGCCTGCACCGAGGCGGCAGCGGCCTGCTGGTCCTCGCGCGAGCTGCGGCTGGCCGCCAGGTCGGCGAGCTGGCTCATGTCCGGGGTCGTCTGGGCGGTCAGGCCCAGCTCCGCGGCGACGCTCACCGGCTCGGTCGCCTCGACCGGGGCCGCGGGGGCGGCTCCGACCAGCACGTGGGCGAGGACGGCGCCGGCGGCGGTGACGCCGAGGTACAGGGCCGGGCGCTGCCGGCGGGTGGGGGCGCGGTGGTGCCGCGCACGGGGGGTCGCCATCCGGCGGCTCTCCAACTTCTTCCAGTGGCCGCCTACCGAGTTAGCTGACGGGTTCGGGCGGGAAGTCGCCCTACCCCCTGCCGGTCCACGATCGACCAGCAGCGGGATGCACCCCAGAACTGCGATGGGTCCCCGGCTCGCCCCTGCGGGCGACTCGACGGCGCCGCCCCTGCGGGGCGACTCCGCCACGGTAGCCACCCGCACAGCCGGAGCCAAGGAATCGCGGCGCATTCGTCACGTGATGTCGCACCCCCGTGACAGCATCCGCTCGTGAGCGAGAACCACCCCGCGGTCCGGGCGCTGCAGGACCTCGTCCGGCGGCCCACCGTGGCCGAGCGCGACCCGGCCCGCACCGATCCCGCCCCGTTCGTCGCCCTGCGCGCCGCGCTGGCCGAGCACTTCCCCCGCGTGCACGAGCTGGAGCGCGTGGAGATCGAGCCGCACGCCCTGCTCGTCCGGTGGCCGGGCCGCCGCGCCGAGGGCGCCGTCGTCCTCATGGCGCACCTGGACGTCGTCCCGGTCGAGGGCGCCTGGACCCACCCGCCCTTCGGCGGGGAGATCCACGACGGCGCGGTCTGGGGGCGCGGCACCCTCGACGACAAGGGCGCGGTGGTGGGCATCTGCTCGGCCGTCGAGTCGCTGCTGGCCGAGGGCTACGTGCCCGCCCGCGACGTGTGGCTGTCCTTCGGCTCGACCGAGGAGGTCTCGGGGACGACGGCCGCCGACGCCGTCGCCGAGCTGCGCCGCCGCGGGGTGGCGCCGTGGTTCGTGCTCGACGAGGGCGGCGCGGTCGCCGCCGACGCCTTCCCGCTGGTGTCGGCGCCGCTGGCCGTGGTCGGGGTGACCGAGAAGGGCGTGACGTCGGTCGAGCTGGTCGCCGAGGGCGCCGGCGGGCACGCGTCGACCCCGGCCAGGAACGGCCCGACCGCCCGGGTGGCCGCGGCGATCACCGCCCTCGAGCGGGCACCGCTCCCCCTGCGGGCGCCGGCCCCAACACTCGAGCTGCTGCGCCGCGTGGGCCCGCACCTGCCCGCGCCGCTGCGGCCGGTGCTGAGCCGCGCCGACCGGCTCGCCCCGGTGCTCACCCGGGTGCTGCGGTCCGCCGGCGCCGAGGCCGCCGCCATGGTGCGGACGACGGTCGCGGTCACCACGCTCTCGGGCTCCCCCGCCCTGAACGTCATCGCCTCCTCCGCCCGCGCCGGGGTGAACCTGCGGGTCATGGTCGGCGACACCGTCGACGGCGTGCTGGAGCACGTGCGGCGCACGGTCGGGCCCGGCATCCGCGTCGAGGTGGTCGAGCGCAACGAGCCCAGCCCGGTCTCGCCGTGGCACGACGAGGCGTTCGCCCTGCTCGAGCGCATCACCGGCGAGCTGTTCCCCGACGCCGTGCCCACCCCGTACGTGATGATGGCCGCCACCGACGCCCGGTTCTTCACCGGTCTGTGCGAGCGGGTCTACCGGTTCACCCCGTTCCGGATGACCAAGGAGCAGCGGGCCACCATCCACGCCGCCGACGAGCGGATCGGCGTCGCCGACCTGCTGGCCGGGGTCGCCTGGTACCGCCGCCTGGTCGAGGAGCTGCCGGCATGACCACCGCCAAGCTCGTGGTGCCCGCGCAGACGCTGTTCGCCGTCGTCGGCGCGCTGGCGGTGGTCGAGGTGGCCAGCGGTGTGCTGCAGGGCTTCTACACCCCGGTGTTCACCGACGTGGCCCGCGCGCTGGGCATCGGCGACGGCGACGTGAACTGGTTCGAGGCCGCCCAGCTGGTGGCCTCGGCGCTGCTGGTCCCGGTGCTGGCCCGGTTGGCCGACCTGCACGGCCACCGCCGGGTCCTGCTGGCCTCCACGCTGGTCACCGCGGCCGGCACCTGGGTGATGGCGCTGGCGCCGACCACCGGGGCGGCCGGGTTCGGCGTGTTCGTGGTCGGCTCGGCGCTGCAGGGCGCCTACGTGGTGTGGCTGCCGCTCGAGGTGGCGATCGTGCACCGCCGCGCCGCGGCCGACGACCGCCGCACCCGCCGCGCCGCCGGGGTGCTGGTCGCGTTCCTGCAGCTGGGCGTGCTGGCCGGGGCGCTGACCAGCGGTGCGCTCGTCACCGCGCTGCCGGTGCCGGTGCTGCTGTCGCTGCCCGCCGTCGTGGTCACCGCGTGCGCCGCCGTGGTGTGGTTCGGCATCGAGCCCGACCCCGCCCGGGCACCGGGGCGCCTCGACCTGCCCGGGCTCGGGCTGCTGACCACGGCGTTGCTGCTGGTGATGGGCGGGCTGGTCGCCGTCCGGCTGCTGGGCCCGGGATCACCGCTGCCCTGGCTGCTCGTGCTGGCCGGCCTGGCGACCGGGTGGCTGCTCGTGCACGTCGAGGCCCGGCAGCCCGAGCCGCTGGTCGACGTCCCGGTGCTGGTCGCCCGGGCGCAGTGGCCGGTGCAGGCCACCGCGTTCCTGTCGGGCATCTCGGTGCTCGGGGCGCAGATCCCGCTGTCGACCTACGCACGCGCCGACCCCGCGGTGACCGGGTACGGGCTGGGCGCCGAGGCCTCGTTCGTGTCGGTGCTGATCGGCTTGTACGTGCTCACCCTGCTCACCGGCGCGCTGCTGCTGCCGCTGGCCGCCCGGCTGCTGGGGCCCCGGCCGGCCATTGCCGCCGGTGCCGCGCTGGTCGCCGTCGGGTACGCCCTCTGGCTGCCCTTCCACGACACCGCCGCCCAGGCGCTGACCAACATGGCCGTCGCCGGCGTCGGGTCGGGCCTGCTGGTCGCGGCGCTCCCCGCAGCCGCGGTGGCCGCCGCACCGGCCGACCGCACCGGGTTCGCCGCCGGGATGACCAACAGCACCAAGACCGTGGGCGGGGCGATCGCCTCGGCGGTGTTCGCTGTCGCGCTGGCGAGCACCGGCAGCATCGACGACCCGGCGGCCGGCGCCGCGCCGCTGGCGGGCTACCTCACCGTGTGGGCGATCTGCGCCGTGTCGGCCGCCGTGGCGGCGGTGATCTTGCTGGCGGCCGCACCGGAACCCGCGGCGGCCCCCTCGTAGGGGCCCGCCGCGAGCTCGCGAGTGGTGGGGGGCGAGGGGGTCCTTCTGTCAGTCGAGGTAGTCGCGCAGGACCTGCGAGCGCGACGGGTGGCGCAGCTTCGACATCGTCTTGGACTCGATCTGCCGGATCCGCTCGCGGGTCACGCCGTAGACCTGGCCGATCTCGTCCAGCGTCCGCGGGGTGCCGTCGCTGAGGCCGAAGCGCAGCCGGACGACGCCGGCCTCGCGCTCGCTCAGCGTCTGCAGCACCGAGGTCAGCTGCTCCTGCATGAAGCCGTAGGACACGGCCTCGACGGCCACGACGGCCTCGGAGTCCTCGATGAAGTCGCCGAGCTGGCTGTCGCCCTCGTCGCCGATGGTCTGGTCCAGCGAGATGGGCTCCCGGGCGTACTGCTGGATCTCCAGCACCTTGTCCGGGGTGATGTCCATCTCCTTGGCCAGCTCCTCCGGGGTGGCCTCTCGGCCCAGCTCCTGGAGCAGCTCGCGCTGGATGCGGCCCAGCTTGTTGATGACCTCGACCATGTGCACCGGGATGCGGATGGTGCGCGCCTGGTCGGCCATGGCGCGGGTGATCGCCTGGCGGATCCACCACGTGGCGTAGGTCGAGAACTTGAAGCCCTTGGTGTAGTCGAACTTCTCGACCGCACGGATCAGGCCCAGGTTGCCCTCCTGGATCAGGTCCAGGAAGGCCATGCCGCGGCCGGTGTACCGCTTGGCCAGCGACACGACCAGGCGGAGGTTGGCCTCGAGCAGGTGGGTCTTGGCGCGCTCGCCGTCGCGGACGACCCAGTTGAGGTCGCGGCGCATGGTGGGCGTGAACTTCGCGTCGCTCTCGGCGAGCTTGTGCGCGGCGTAGAGCCCGGCCTCGACGCGGCGGGCGAGGTCGACCTCCTGCTCGGCGGTCAGCAGCGCGACGCGGCCGATCAGCTTGAGGTAGGCGCGGACGGCGTCGGTCGAGGTGGCCAGCTCGGCGTCCTTGCGGGCCTTCTGCAGGGCGAGCGACTCCTCCTCGTCCCACTCGAAGGACGTCGAGGCGGCAGCCGGGACGGCCGGCTCGTCCGCGACGTCGGTGTCGTCGTCGAGCTCGGCGTCGGCATCGGGCGCCGGGGCGATCTGCACCGACTCGCCGTCGGCGGACCGGGCCTTGCGGGCGCCCGCGGCGGCCTTCTTGCGAGGGGTCTTGGTGGTGCTGTCGGCGACTGTCGTGCTCATCTCGCCTCTCCTGAGGATGTCGTGCGGCGTCGCGAGGACACGAGGTCCTGGCGGAGAGGCCGCCCACGGATGGGCGGCACAGGCCGCCCACGGTGAGGGACGGGTGGTCGGGGCCGGGCGCCTGACGCATCGGCCTCCGACATTCTAGTCCTGATGGGCACCGAGGGGGGTGACGGCGGGTACCCGTGGGAGGGAAATGCACACCTCGGGCACCCGCCGGACCGGCTCAGCGGTCGATCGAGCTCATGTCCCCGTAGCGCTCACCCTGCACGGCATCCCGCGGGACGGCCGCCGACAGCCGGGCCAGCGCGGCGTCGTCCAGGTCGACGCCGGCCGCGGCGACGTTCTCCTCCAGGTACCGCACCCGCTTGGTGCCGGGGATGGGGACGACGTCCTCCCCCTGGGCCAGCACCCAGGCCAGCGCGAGCTGCCCCGGGGTGCAGCCGATCTCGGCGGCCAGCTCGCGCACCCGCTCGACCAGCACCAGGTTGGCCGCCAGCGCCTCGCCCTGGAAGCGGGGGAAGTACCCGCTGGCCCGGCTGTCGCCCTGGTCCGGGGTCTGCGTCACGGCACCGGTGAGCAGGCCGCGGCCCAGCGGCGAGTAGGGCACCAGGCCGATGCCCAGCTCACGGAGCACCGGCAGGACGTCGTCCTCGAGGTCGCGGGTGAACAGCGAGTACTCGGTCTGCACGGCGGTGATCGGGTGGACGGCGTGCGCCCGGCGGATCGTCTCGGACGAGGCCTCGCTCAACCCCAGGAAGCGCACCTTGCCGGCCGCGACCAGCTCGGCCATGGCACCGACGGTGTCCTCGATCGGCACCGTGGGGTCGACCCGGTGCTGGTAGTACAGGTCGATGGTCTCGACGCCCAGCCGCTGCAGCGAGGCGTCGCAGGCCGAGCGCACGTAGTCCGGCGAGCCGTCGATGCCCAGCCGCGAACCGTCCTCGCCGCGCTTGTTGCCGAACTTGGTGGCCAGCTGCACGTCGTCGCGGCGGCCGGCGATCGCCCGCCCGACCAGCTTCTCGTTGGTGAAGGGCCCGTACATGTCGGCGGTGTCCAGGAAGGTGACGCCGAGGTCGAGCGCGCGGGCGATGGTGTCCAGCCCGGACTGCTCGTCGGGGGCGCCGTAGAACTCGCTCATGCCCATGCAGCCCAGACCCATCGTCGAGACGGTGAGGGCGGCGGGGCCGGAGCCGAGGGTGCGGGTGGTCAGCGGTGCGGTCATGGGGACCAGCGAACTCCTTCGAGCGCACTCGAAGTCAACTCGAGGTCACACGGTCCCCTCGTACAGCCCGATCTTGTGGTCGATGGCGGCCAGGTGGGCCGCGGTGGCGTCCAGCTCGGCCTGGACCCGGGCCCGGTGGGCGCGCAGCAGCTGGAGGCGCTCGGCCTCGGAGCCCGCGCCGGACCGCACCAGCGCCGCGTAGCGCCGCACGTCGCGGATCGGCATGCCGGTGGCCCGCAGCCGGGTGACCATCGCGATCCACTCGAGGTCGCGGTCGGTGTAGCGCCGCCGGCCCCCGGCGTCGCGGTCGACCTCGCCCAGCAGCAGCCCGTCGCGCTCGTAGTACCGGAGGGTGTGGGTGGTGAGGCCGGTGCGCTCGGCCACCTCGGCGATGCCCAGGGCGGGGACGGTGGTCACGGGCCCCAGTGTGGCCCTGCCGCGGGCCCGGGCAGGATCGGGCGGTGTGGCGTACTTCGAGCGGTTGACCAGCACCCCGGACGGCGGCGGGCGGTTCCGCGCGACCGAGCACACCGGGGGCGGCTGGAACCCGGCCGAGCAGCACATCGCGCCCACCGTGGGCCTGGTGGCGCACTGCCTGCAGCGGGCCGCGGGCGGGGCGCCGGTGCAGCGGCTGGGCGTGGACATCCTCGGCACGATCGGCATCGACGAGGTCGACGTCGCGGTGCGCACCGTGCGGCCGGGCCGCACGATCGAGCTGGTCGAGGCGACCGTGTCGTGGGCCGGCCGCGACGTCGTCCGGGCGCGGGCGTGGCGGCTGGCCGGGTCCGACACCGCCGCGGTCGCCGGCACCGCGGAGCCGGCGCTGCCCGGCCGCGACGAGCTGACGCCGTGGGACATGAGCGTCGGTTGGCCCGGGGGCTACATCGCCTCGCTGGAGGTGCGGCACCGCGACGCCGGTCAGGGGCGCGCGCAGGCCTGGCTGCGGTCCCGCCAGGAACTGCTGGACGGCGAGGACGTCGGCGACCTCACCCGGTTCCTGCTGCTGGCCGACACCGCCAACGGCCTGGTGCAGGGCCCCGAGCGGCGGGGCTGGTTCTACCCGAACGTCGAGCTGACCGCGCACCTGTTCCGTGCACCGGTCGGGGCCTGGGTCGGCATGGACACCTCGGTGAGCTGGGGCCCGGGCGGGCACGGCCTGACCGCCACCGTGCTGCACGACGAGGCCGGCCCGGTGGGCCGGGTGGCCCAGCTGTGCACGCTGCGACCCCTGCCCGGCTGAGCGACCATGATCGGCATGCCCACCCTGACCCGCCTGGCCGACGCCTTCCTCGACCGTTCGGTGGTGCCCGGCTACAGCCGACTCGGGCCGGCGCTGCGGCAGCGGTGGTGGCCGGCCGACCCGGCACCGGGGTCGATGGCCGGACGCCGGGTGCTGGTCACCGGCGCCACCTCGGGCATCGGCACGGCGATCGCCGAGGGCCTGCTCGAGCTCGGGGCGACGGTGCACGTGCTGGGCCGCAACCGCACGAAGACCGACGACCTGGTGGCCCGGCTGGTCGCCGAGACCCCGGGCGCCGAGGTGGTGGCCGAGGTGTGCGACGTGGGCGACCTGGACGCCGTCCGCAGCTGGGCGCAGGGGTTCACCGAGCGGGTGGGCACGCTGCACGGGCTGGTGCACAACGCCGGCGCGCTGCCGCCCGAGCGCTCGGAGACCGCGCAGGGCCACGAGCTGACCCTGGCCGTCCACGTGCTGGGTCCGCACCTGATGACCGCGCTGCTGGCCGACGTCCTCGCACCCGACGCCGCCGTGGTGTGGATGTCCTCGGGCGGCATGTACGGCGCGGGTCTGCGCGACGACGACCTCGAGTTCACCGACGGCGAGTACAGCGGCGTGCGCGCCTACGCCCGCACCAAGCGCATGCAGGTGGTGCTGGCCGCCGAGTGGGCCCGCCGGCTGCCCGGCCGGCACGTGTACTCGACCCACCCCGGCTGGGTCGCCACCGACGGGGTCACGGCGTCCATCCCCGGGTTCGGCGCGCTCATGGGCCCCCTGCTGCGCACCCCGGCCGACGGTGCGGACACCACCGTGTGGCTGCTGGCCACCCGGCCGGCGTCCCGCTCGCCGCACTTCTGGCACGACCGGGCGCAGCGCCCCTCCACCCTGGGCTGGGAGCGCGGCCAGGACCCGCTGCGGGTGCGGCGGTTCCTCGACCAGGTCGCCGCCGACACCGGGGTCGCTCAGCGGTAGACGCGGTCGACCTGGGCGAAGGCGTGCAGGGCGTGGTCGGTCCGGAAGTGCGCGTGGTCGCGGCGCACCCGGTCGGCGGTCTCGTGGGCGAACTGCACCAGGTCGTCGACGAAGAGCTCGCGCGGACCCATCGCGGCCACCACGTCGGGCTCGACGTCGTGGTCGACCAGGCCGGCCTCGTCCGACAGCGCGTGCGCCTGGGCGAGGACGGCGCCGCAGGTGTGCGCGTACTCCCGCCACCCCGCCGCGGACAGCTCGGTCAGCTCGACCTCGTCCTTGTACGGGGACCGCTCGCGGACCATGAAGCTGGTGCCGTCCAGGTCGACCGCGCCGAAGAAGGCGTCGCCGCCGACCAGCTGCACCCGCTGGGCGTGGCTCACCCGCTCGGCCTCCCCGACCAGCTCGAACTCCGAGGGCGGCACCAGGCCGCGCAGCGCCGAGCGACGGGCCTGCTTGAACTCCAGCACCAGGTCGTCGGTCGCGTCGCCGGCCGGGCCCTCGACGAGCACGTAGTAGCGCTGCAGACCGAGGGAGGCCACGCCCTGGCCGTGCCGGGCGCAGACGTCCTTGACCCGCATCTGCCCGGCCCGGGCCGGCGGGACCAGCTCGTTGACCTCGACGTAGCGGTGCACCGCGGCCTGGAACTCCGGCACCCGGCTGGTCAGCGGCTCCAGCTTCGTCGACGCGCGGAACCCCCGGCCGGCCTCGTCCAGGTACTTCTTCGCCAGCCAGCGCGAGCGGGAGCGGTCCGCCGACCGCTGCAGCACCGCCCGCACGATCGGCGGGGCGTCGGCCAGGCCCATCTGCCCGGCCGTCACGTCGAGCTCACCGGCGTACCGGTGGGTGGCGTCGACGTAGCCGTCCAGGAACGCCCGGACCACGCGGTCCTGCTTCGAGGCCGACAGGCCGCCGTCCTCCTCCGCCCCGAGCAGGAAGCCGACGACACCGCGCTTGAGGTCCCAGGTGAAGGGCGCGTAGAAGGCCTCGTCGAAGTCGTTCACCCCGAACACGGGGACGTCGTCGGCGTTGGGCATGACCCCGAAGTTGCCCGGGTGCACGTCGCCGAGGGTCAGCACGGTCGGCATCCAGCCGTCCTCGCCGACCATGTCGCGGTAGAACAGCAGGCAGGAGCCGCGGAAGAAGCTGTAGGTGGAGCGGGCCATCTCGTCGAACTTGGCCTGCGCGTCGGCGGCCCGGGTGACGATCCGGTTCTCGTGGTCCTCGCGGATGGTCTGCCGCACGTGGAGCGCCGGTCCTGCCCGGTGAGCATGCGCGGCAGCAGGACCATGCTGCCCGCCGCGCGGGCCTCCGCCATCGCGGTGAACGCCTCGGTGCGGTTGCCGACGACCGTGGGCCGGCCCTCGTCGTCGGTGGTGGAGCCGGGGCCGCGGGTGGGTACCGGGCGGGGCGGGGAGCTGTCCACCGCGACACCTTCTCCCGCCGGGACGCGGGGCGCGCCGGGGTTCAGGCGGTGCGCGGGCGGGCGGCCACCTCCACGTGCGGCCGGCGCTGCCACGCCGCCCAGTCGCCGCTGATCTGGCCCGCCGCACGCAGCAGCAGCGGCAGGTGGTCCTCCAGCAGGGTCTCCCGGCTGGTCTCGGCGGCGTGCACCGTGACGTTGGCGGCCGCGCGCACCGTGCCCGTGCCGTCGCGCACCGGGACGGCGACCGACCGCACGCCGGGCGCCAGCTCCTCGTCGGCCAGCGCCCAGCCGCGCGCCCGCACCTCGGTCAGCTCGTCGTGCAGCTGCTCCGTCGTCCGGCCGATGTACCGGGGCAACCCCGACCGCGACGGCTCGGCCAGCACCGCGGCCAGCTCGTCGGGCACCAGGGCGGCGAGCAGCACCTTGCCCTGGGAGGTCTGCACCGCCGGGAAGCGGGTGCCGATCTCGACCCGGAGCGTGATCAGCTTCGGGACGGCGACCCGGGCGACGTAGACGATGTCCGACCCGTCCAGCTGCGCCATCGACGAGGACTCCCCCGTGCGCGCGACCAGCGCCTCCAGGTGCGGCCGGGCGATGTCCCACAGCCCCAACGAGCCCACGTAGGCCATGCCGAGGTCGAGCACCTTGGGGGTGAGCGCGTAGCGGCTCGGCCCGGCCGCCACGTAGCCGAGCTCCTCCAGGGTGAGCAGCAGCCGGCGGGCGGTGGGCCGGGCCAGGTCGGTGGCGGCGGCCACCTGGCTCAGCGTCATCGTCGGGCGGTCGGCGGTGAACGCGGTGAGCACCTCCAGCCCGCGGGCCAGCGCTTCGACGAAGTCCGGCCCACGCCCGCGGCCGGCCATCAGTCGCCGAACAGCGAGCCCCGGGCGCCGTGGGTGTCCTCGCTCTTGTAGTCGGTGTAGGTGTAGGGATTGTCGAGCACGTCGTCGCCGTCCTCGGGCATCGCCGGGTTCATGCCGGCCTGCCACGTCTCCTCGCCCATGGCCCCGCGCAGGTGCTCGACGGTGCTCTCGACGGCCGACCGCACCGCGGTGCCGTCGTAGCCCACGAGCCGGCCCTCGCTCTTCACGACCCGGCCGCCGACCAGCACGGTGTGCACGTCGCCGCGCTGGGCCTGGAAGGCCACGTGGCCGTAGGGGTTCAGCAGCGGGAACGACACCGGCGAGGAGTCGTTCTTGATCAGCACGACGTCGGCGGTCTTGCCCGGCTCGAGCGAGCCCAGGTCGTCGCGGCCCAGCGCGCGGGCGCCGCCGCGGGTGGCCCAGTCGACGACCTGCTCGGCCCGCAGGTGGACCTGGGTGACGGTGTTGCCCTCGACGTGGGCCTCGAGGTGCTCGCGCGAGCGGTCGGCGCCCAGCGTGGTGCGCATGGCGGAGAACAGGTCGGCCGACCACCACACGCTGGTGTCCATCGACAGCGACACCGGGATGCCGTGCTTGCGCACCTGCCAGGTGGGCGGGTAGCCCTGCCCGGCGCTCTGCTCGCTCTCGGTGGACACCGAGACCGAACCGCCGGTGGCGGCGATCCGCTGGTAGCTGTCGGTGCTCAGCGAGGCGGCGTGCACGTAGACCGTCTCGGGGGTCATGAACCCGGCGTCGTGCATGAGCTGGATCGAGGCGTCGGACGTCGCGCCCCACACCCCGGCGTGCGTGGTCACCGGCAGGCCGAGCTCGCGGGCGACCTCGAAGGCGGCCTTCTCCGGGAACGCCGGGTCGCCGGTGACGTCGAAGGCCAGCTGCAGGCCGAGCCTGCCCTCGTCGGCGCGCCGCTCCAGGAACGCCTGCACGGCCGGGTCGGCGGTCCACTCCCAGGGCCCGGCCTGGATGTTGCCGTAGGCCAGGACGAACCGGCCGGGGACGGCGAGCAGGGCGTCGGCGGCGGCCTCGGCGTGGTCGACGCTCTGCAGCCCGTGGCTCCAGTCGACCGTGGTGGTGACGCCGGCCTCCAGGCCCTCCCACGCGCTCAGCAGGTTGCCGGCGTGCACGTCCTCGGGGCGGAAGGTCTTGCCGTGCTCGAGGTAGTACCAGACGAAGTACTGGGTGAGGGTCCAGTCGGCGCCGTAGCCGCGCATCGCGGTCTGCCACATGTGCCGGTGGGTGTCGACCATCCCGGGCATGACGACGCCGCCGGTGGCGTCGACCTCCTGGGTGCCCTCGGGGACGTCGAGGTGCGCACCGACCGCGGCGACCTTCCCGTCCACCACGAGGACGTCGCCCTGCGGGAGGACGGTGTGCGCGTCGTCCATGGTCAGCACGGTGCCGCCGCGGAGGACCACGGGCCGGGCGTCGGGGGTGGACATCATCGTCTCCTCGGGAATGCAGCGGACAGGTGTCCGCAGAACGGTCTGCGCCACCTTGGTCGTGACGCGCACCACCTGTCAAGAGGTCCGTGCGGTCGGTTGACAGCCCGGTCCTCGCGTGGTGAGACTGCGATGCCGATCACCACGGACAGCTGTCCGAGCAGACCGAGGAGTGCCACCCCCCTGATGACCGATCCCGCGCCGTCCGGCCCGCTCGCCGGCCTCCTGGTCGCCGACTTCTCCCGCATCCTGGCCGGCCCCTACGCCACGATGCTGCTGGCCGACCTGGGTGCAGAGGTGGTCAAGGTCGAGGGCCCCGGCGGCGACGACACCCGCACCTGGGCGCCGCCCGTGCGCGACGACGTCGCCACCTACTACCTGGGCGTGAACCGGAACAAGCGCTCGGTCGCCCTGGACCTCAAGGACCCCACCGACGTGGCCGCCGCGCAGGAGCTGGCCCGCCGCGCCGACGTCGTGGTGGAGAACTTCAAGCCCGGCGGCCTGGCCCGCTTCGGCCTGGACTACGACACCGTCGCCGCCACGAACCCGCGGATCGTCTACGCCTCGATCTCCGGCTTCGGCAGCGGCCCGGGCGGCGCCGCGCTGCCCGGCTACGACCTGATCGTGCAGGCCATCTCCGGCCTGATGAGCCTCACCGGGCCCACCGACGGCGAGCCCTACCGCGCCGGCGTCGCGGTGTTCGACGTGATGGCGGGGCTGCACGCCACCATCGGGGTCCTGTCCGCGCTGAACCTGCGGCACGAGACCGGCGTCGGGCAGCACGTCGAGGTCAACCTGCTGTCCTCCGCGCTGAGCGGCATGGTCAACCAGACGTCGGCCGCCGTGGCCGGCGAGACGGTGCCCTTCCGCATGGGCAACAGCCACCCGTCGCTGTTCCCCTACGAGCCGCTGCAGTGCGCCGACGGCGAGCTGATCATCACCGCCGGCAACAACGGCCAGTTCCGCAAGCTGGTCGAGGTGCTCGGCGTCCCCGAGCTCGCCGACGACCCCCGGTTCGCCCGCAACGAGGACCGCACCGCGAACCGCGACGAGCTCCGACCACTGCTGGTGGAGCAGCTCGCGCGCAAGGGCAAGCAGGAGTGGTTCCGCGAGATCATCGCCGCCGGGGTGCCGTGCGGGCCGATCAACACCGTCGACGCCGGGGTCGCCTTCGCCGAGGAGGTGGGGCTGGACCCCGTCGTCCGGGTCGGCGGCATCCCCTCCATCCGCAACCCGATCACCTTCTCGGCCACGGCCGCCTCCTACCGGCTCCCCCCGCCCGGGCTGGACGAGCACGGCGACGAGATCCGCACCTGGCTGGCGGGGCCGGCATGACCGAATCGCGGCGGTACGAGACGGCGCTGGGCGCCTCCACCCGCGACACGATCACCTTGCTGGGCACCGACCTGGCCCGCGACGTCATGGGCACCGTCGGGTTCGGCGAGCTGGCGTTCTGGCTGGCCACCCAGCGCCGGCCCTCCCCCGGCGAGACCCGGGTGTTCGAGGCCGTGCTGGCCGCGCTGGCCGACCACGGCTTCACCCCCACGGCGATCGTCACCCGGCTGACCTACCTCTCCGCCCCGGACTCCGTGCAGGGTGCGCTGGCCGCCGGCCTGCTGGGCGGCGGCTCCCGGTTCCTCGGCGTCACCGAGGACTGCGGCCGGTTCCTGGACGACGTCCTGGTCGCGGCCGACGAGCTGCCCACCGACGACGCCGGTTGGGACGCCCTCGCGCTGGCCACAGTGCAGCGCGAGCGCGAGGCGAGACGGTTCGTGCCGGGCCTGGGCCACCACGTGCACAAGGACGGCGACCCGCGCACCCCCCGGCTGTTCGAGATCGCGACCGAGGAGGGCCTGGTCGGCCCGCACCTGTCGCTGTTCGCCGCCATCGGCCGGGTGCACCCCCAGGTGCTCGGCAAGACCCTGCCGCTCAACGGCGCCGGCGTCTGCGGCGCGGCGCTGGCCGACCTGGGCCTGCCGCTGGAGCTGCTGCGCGGGTTCGCCCTGCTGGCCCGCACCGCCGGGCTGATCGGCCAGTTGGCCGAGGAGCTGCGGCACCCCGTGGCCAACGACGTCTTCCTGTCCGTCGACCTGAACAACCGCTCGGTCGACCCCGACCCGTACGAGAGGGGCCCCCGTGGCTGAGGTCTGCGCCGTCGTCGCGTCCACCCACCACCCGTTCTACTACAAGACCTCGACCATGCCCGAGGCCGAGCGGCCGCCGTTCGCGGCCGAGTGGATCGCCAAGATCGAGTCGTTCCGGGAGACGCTGACCGCGGCCCGGCCCGACGTCCTGGTGATGGTCGGCAGCGACCACTTCCACCAGCTGTGGCTGGACAACATGCCGCAGTTCCTGGTCGGCAAGGCGCCGTTCTTCGACGCCAACTGGCACAACGAGGAGCGGGAGTTCGGGCTGCCGCGGATGCGGTTGACCGGGCAGGAGGAGCTCGCGGCGCACCTGCTGCGCGACGGCCTGGACCGGGACTTCGACCTGGCCTTCTCCAACGAGCTGCGGATCGACCACAGCATCACCTGCCCGATCATCACGCTGCGGCCCGAGGCCGACCTGCCGATCGTGCCGGTCTACACCAACATCTTCGCCCCGCCGCTCCCCCAGCCCCGCCGGTTCGTGGCGCTCGGCCGGGCGATCCGCGAGATGGTCGAGTCGTGGGAGTCCGACCTGCGGGTGGCGATCATCGGCACCGGGCACCTGTCGCTGGAGCTGGGCGGGCCCCGCCAGTTCGGCCCCACCGGCCCGGATCCCGTGTTCGACCGCAAGGCCGTCGACTGGATCGCCTCCGGTGACATCGAGGGCTGCCTGGCCGAGGTCAGCCTGGACAGCCTGCACGCGCCGGGGAACGCCACCCACGGGTTCATGGACTTCATGCTGATGATGGGCGCGGCCGGCGACGGCGTGCCGGCGGACTTCGTGGAGACGGTGGACCTGTTCCACACCATGGAGGCCTACTTCACCTGGTACCCCGGAGGTCGGGTTCCGGGTCGGGCGGAGGAGACATCGTGAGCAAGTACCTGGTCGACAAGTTCCTCTACTCGGTGGACCGCGACCCCGAGCTCACCGAGCGGTACCGCGAGGACCCCGTCGAGCTGGTCGCCTGGTGGGAGGCGAACCTGGCCGGGTCGCTGCTGAACTGCATCCCGGCCGAGCAGACCACCTGGCTGGCGTTCACCGACGAGGAGCGCCGAGCACTGGCCGAGCACGACCACGTGGCCCTGTTCGGCATGGGAGCGCACCCGTTCCTCACGCTGACGCTGTTCATCGCCCTCTTCGAGCGCGACCACGGGCCGATGGAGTACCAGCTGGCGTACGCCCGGGCGCTGGACCACGTGACCCAGCCCTACCCGGACATCGCCACCTAGCTCGTCGGCGGTGCACCACCGGGGGCACCGGACGGCGGGGTGCCGCCACCGCCGGGGCCACCCGCACCACCACCACCGCCGCCGGCCGGGGCCGAACCGCCGCCACCGGCCGCGGTGGTGGTGTCCACCCCGACGTCCATGGCCACGGCCAAGCCCGCGGACACGTCGCCGGTGATGGTCGGGGTCTCCAGCTCCGACCCGTCGGAGAACACGTTGTCGGTGGCCAGGCTGATCTGGCCGAGGTTGGTCACCGACTGCTCGTAGCCGCTGGTCGCGTAGACGGTCTCGCAGACGTCCTGCAGCAGGGCGACCTGCGACGTGGCGATCGCGGCGGTCGAGTCGGTGATCGAGTCGACGTCCGGGTAGACCTCGAAGTGGATGTGCGGCCAGCGGCCGGAGTAGCAGGCCGGGAAGATGCTGGTGAAGGTGACCTGCCCGTCGGCGTCGGCCACCTGGACCCCGCGCAGGTAGTTCTCCTCGGTGATGCCCTGGGAGTAGAGGGAGTAGTTCCCGTCCCGGTCGCAGTGCCAGACGTAGACGGCGGCGCCCTCGAACGGCACGCCGTTCGCCAGGTCCTGCACGATCAGCGTGAGGGTCATCGGCACGCCCTCGGCGGTGCCCGACGCCGAGCCGAAGCTGCTGCGGATGTCGGAGCGGACGATGCCGCTCTCGGTCAGCACGTTCGCCCCGTTCGACCCGTCGCCCGGGTACGGCCCGGCGGTCTCCTCGGGGATCTCCCCGCTCGACGTCGCCGCGGCACCGGTCGTCGTGCCGGCCGCGGAGGTGGCCGTGGCGGACGCCGCCGTGGAGGTGCTGGAGGTGCCGCCGCAGGCGGCCAGGCCGACGGTGGCCGCGCCGACCCCGAGGAACCCCAGCACCCGGCGGCGGGTCACCAGCGTGCCCAGGTCGAACTGCAGGCCCTGGTCGACGACCTCCTCGTCGGGCCGGGCCAGGGGGCGGCCCTCGTAGGTCGGTGTCCGGTCGCTGCGCATGTGTCTCCTTCTCCCGCGTGCGGTGTCGGGACGACGGTGCGGCACCGCGCCCTGCGCGCGGGCAGCGACACCTGTGGCCTCGCTGTGCACCGCGTCGTCGTCGTACCCCTGGACGACACTGGCCCGGTGCTGCGACCGGTCCTCCTCGTGCGTCGGGGGGACGACGTCGAGGCCCACGCCGACGCCGGGGTGACCGTCCTCCCGCGCGGTGAGCTCGCCGCCTGGGTCGTGGCGCGGGAGGTCGACCGGCCGCGCTGGGTGTGGGACGACACCACCCGCTGGTACCCGGAGCTGCTGGCCGCCGGGGTCCGGGTCGAGCGGTGCACCGACCTGCGGCTGGCCCACGCCGTCCTGCGCCGGTCCCCGCACGCCGACCAGGGGCTGCTGACCGGGCCCGACACCGAGGGGTGGGACGCCCTGGCGCCCGTGACGGCGTCCGAGCCGGCGCTGTTCGCCCTCGCCGACCCCGCCGACCTCCTCGACCCGGCGGCCGAGCTGGCCCGGCAGCAGGCGACGCTGGCCGCGAGTGCCGAGCGCGCGCGGCTGGGGCTGCTGGTGGCCGCCGAGTCGGCCGCGGGTCTGGTCGCCGCGGAGATGCAGCACGCCGGCATGCCGTGGCGGGCCGACGTCCACGACCGGTTGCTGACCGACCTGCTGGGCCCGCGTCCGGTGGCCGGTCAGCGCCCCGCCGAGCTCGAGCGGTTGCTGCCCGAGATCCGGGCCGCGTTCGGCCAACCGGCGATGAACCCCGACTCCCCCACCGGGTTGCTGGCCTCGCTGCAGGCCGCCGGGCTGGCGGTCACCGACACCCGGCAGTGGACCTTGGCCGAGCTCGAGCACCCGGGCATCGAACCGCTGCTGCGCTACAAGAAGCTGCTGCGGCTGATGCAGGCGAACGGGTGGGCGTGGCTGGACACCTGGGTGCGCGACGGCCGGTTCCGGCCGGTGTTCGTGCCCGGCGGGGTGGTCACCGGACGCTGGGCGGCCTCGGGCGGCGGTGCGCTCAGCGCGCCGGTGCAGCTGCGGCCGGCCGCCGTCGCCGACGAGGGCTGGCGGTTCGTGGTGGCCGACGTCGCGCAGCTCGAGCCCCGGGTGCTGGCCGGCATGAGCCGGGACACCGCGATGGCCGAGGCGGCCCGGGCCCGCGACCTGTACCAGGGGATGGTCGACAGCGGTGCCGTCGAGACCCGCAGCCAGGCCAAGCTGGGCATCCTCGGCGCGATGTACGGCGGCACCCGCGGCGAGAGCGGGGCCATGCTGCCCCGGCTCACCCGCGCCTACCCGGCCGCCGTCGGGCTGGTCGAGCAGGCGGCCCGGGCCGGTGAGCGCGGCGAGGTGGTGACCACGCTGCTCGGCCGGGGGTCGCCGCGCCCGGGGGCGTTCGGCGGGGGGTCCGACGACGCCGCTGCCGGCCGGGCCGCCGATGCCCGGCGGCGGGCGTGGGGCCGGTTCACCCGCAACTTCGTCGTGCAGGGCACCGGTGCCGAGTGGGCGTCGTGCTGGCTGGCCGACCTGCGCAACCGGTTGTGGCGGATCGGCGAGGGCGGCCTCACCGACCGGCCGCACCTGGTGTTCTTCCTGCACGACGAGGTGGTGGTGCACACCCCCGTCGGGCTCGCCGACGACGTGGTGAGCGCCGTCCGCGCGTCCGCCGTCGAGGCCGGCCGGTTGCTGTTCGGCGGCTTCCCCGTGGACTTCCCGCTCGACGTCGCGGTCGTCCGGTCGTGGGCGGACGCCGACGCCCCCGAGGACGACGGTGTCCCACCCGACGGGCCCTAGGATCCGCGCGTGCCCTCCGACCGGCTGCAGCAGCTGGTGGACTCCCTCGCCGAGCAGCTGCAGCGCTCCGTCGTCGTCGACGACCCGGAGGTCCGCCTGGTGGCCACCAGCCGGCACTTCGGCGACGAGGACGACGTCCGGGTGCGGGCGGTCCTGCAGCGGGACGCGGGCAGCGCAGCGGTGGCGCACGTGCTGGGCGCCGGGGTGGCCGGGTGGCCGCGGGCCGGCTGGATCCCGGCGCAGCCGGGCATCGGCATGCACCCGCGGTGGTGCGTGCCGCTGCGCTGGCGCGGTGAGCTGCTGGGCCTGCTCATGGTGATCGATGCCCGGACGGCGTTGGGCAACGCCGAGACCGGGCTGATCGACTCGGCGGCGCAGGAGCTGGCCGCCGTCCTCGCCGCGGACCGGCACGCCGCCGACGCCGCAACGCGTGCCCGGGAGGTCGCCGTGGCTGCTCTGCTGTCGACCGACCCGGTCGGCCGGGGGCGGGCGATCGCGGAGCTGGCCGGGACGGTGCCGGCCGATCGGCACGTGCGCGCCGTCGTGCTGGCGCTGCGCGGTGTGGCCGCCGACGACGCGGAGCAGGCGCAGGCCGCGGCCCGGCGCGGGCTCGCCACGCTGGGGTCACGGCCCGGGACGACGGTGCTGGCCACCGCCGGCCCGGCCGGCGGCACCGGGGTGCTGATCACCACCGGCCCCCTGGACGACGCCGTCGTCGCCGAGCTCGCTGCCCGGGCGGTGGCCGAGGCCGAAGCGGTGGCCGCCGGGCGGTTCGGCTGCGTGGCCGGCACGGGGCCGGCCGTCACGGGGCTCGCCGAGGCCCGGACCTCGTACCGGTTCGCCGAGCTGGCCACCCGCGCGGCGCCCCGGCTCGCCCCGGGTCCCGTGGTCGACGGCACCACGCTGGGGGTGCACGCCGTCCTGCTCCGGGTGCCGGCCGACGAGTGGGACGCGACCGCGCTGCCCCCCGAGCTGGTGGCGCTCCGGGCCGCCGACCCGCAGGGCCGGCTCACCACGACCCTGGCGGCCTGGCTGGACGCCGGCGGCAACGCGCCCGCCGCGGCCGACGCCCTGCACGTGCACCGGACGACGCTGCACTACCGGCTCGACCGCGTCCGCGAGGTGACCGGCGCCGACCTGGACGACGGCGCCACCCGGCTCCGGCTGCACCTGGGGCTGGCCGTGGCCGCGCTCATGGGCTGACTCCGACGCAGCGAGCAACCTGGACCACCGCTCTGCTCTCCCGGGCCATGGTGGTGCCGGTCATAACCGGTCGAGGATGGCGACCATGAGCACGTTCACCACCGCCGACGGCACCGACCTCGACTACCGGGACTCCGGGCCCACCGCCAGCGGCCGCACCCTCGTCCTGGTGCACGGCTGGTCGCAGTCCCGTTCCACCTGGGACCGGGTCACCCCCGCCCTCGCCGAGCACCACCGGGTGGTCAGCTACGACCAGCGGGGGCACGGGGAGTCCGGCAAGCCGGACCACGGCGCCCGGGTGGCCCGGTTGGCCGCCGACCTGGCCGAGCTCGTCGAGCACCTCGGGCTGACCTCGTACGACCTCGTCGGGCACTCGATGGGGGCCTCCGTCGCCTGGAGCCTCATCGACTCCCGGGGCACCGGGGCGCTGGACTCCCTGGTCGTGGTCGACCAGCCCAGCGCCTGCGTCGTCCTGCCGTGGATGACCGCCGAGGAGGGCGCCGCGGCCGGGGCGATCCTGGACTTCCCGAGCACCGAGGGTTTCGTCGGCGCCGTGGGCGCGGCCGACGCGACCGAGACGCGGCGGGCGTTCCTGGCCTCGATGCTGTCCGACGTGCTGCCCGAGGAGGACATGGCGTTCCTGTTCGGGGAGAACCTGCGCATGCCCGGGCCGTGGGGCGCCCGGCTGCTGCTGGACCACGCGATGCAGGACTGGCGCGACGTGCTGCCGCGGATCGACGTCCCCACGCTGGTGGTCGCCGGCGACGTGAGCCACGTGGCGCCGGCGTCCCAGGAGTGGACGGCGGCGCACATCCCCGGGGCGCAGCTGCGCACGTTCACGGCGGACGAGGGCGGGTCGCACTTCCCGTTCTTCGAGGGCCCCCAGCACTTCGCGCAGGTGCTGCTGGACTTCGTCGCCGGGACGCCGGGCCCGCGTGGCTGACCGGCGGCTGTCCGGGAAGGCCGCGATCGTCTTCGGCGGCGGCTTGAACACCGGGGGCCCGGCCGGGGTCAGCTCGATCGGGGCGACCACCGCGCGGACGTTCGCCCGGCACGGCGCCCAGGTGGTCGTCGTCGACGTGGACGACGCCGCGGCCGACCGCACGGTCGCGGCCATCACGGCCGACGGCGGGACGGCGGTGGCGCTGGTCGCCGACGTGACCGACCCGGAGCAGGTGCACCGGGTGGTGGGCGAGGCGGTGGACCACTGCGGGAGGTTGGACGTCGTGCAGAACACCGTGGGGGCGACCCGGTTGGGCGGGGTGGACGAGCTCACCCTGGCCGACTGGCACCGGACGCTGGCGCTGAACCTGGACAGCGTCTTCCTCGCGGCCCAGGCGACGCTGCCGCACCTGCTGGAGCGGGGCGGGTCGATGGTCAACGTGTCGTCGACGGCGTCCATCCGGTGGACCGGCTACCCGTACCCCGGGTACGCGGCGGCGAAGGCCGGGGTCAACCAGCTGACCCGGAGCCTGGCGCTGCAGTACGCCGACCGCGGGGTGCGGGTCAACGCCGTGCTGGCCGGGCTGATCGACACGCCGCTGGTGTACCAGCAGCTGGCCGGCGACTCGTCGGTCGAGCAGGTGCGGGCCGACCGGGACGCGCACAGCCCGACGGGCCGGATGGGAACCGCGCAGGACGTCGCCGACGCGGCGCTGTTCCTGGCCTCGGACGAGTCGCGCTACGTCACCGGGGTGCTGCTGCCGGTCGACGGCGGCCTGTCGGTGCGCGCGGCATGAGGCGCCGGACATGATGGACGGGTGATCGATCCCGCACTGCTGGCCGAGGCGAGCTGGACGACGCCGCCCGCGGCGGTCGAGCAGGAGGGCGGCCTGCGGGTGACCGCGGTCGAGGGCAGCGACGCCTGGCGGCACACCTCCTACGGCTTCGTGCACGACGACGCGCACGGTCTGCTGGCCCCCTTCGGCGCACGGGACGCCGTCGAGGTGAGCTTCCGCCTGGACTTCACCGAGCAGTTCGACCAGGCCGGGGTGCTGCTGCGCGCCTCGGCGTCGGAGTGGGTGAAGGCCGGCGTCGAGGTCTCGGACGGGGTGCCGCAGCTCGGGTGCGTCGTCACCCACGGCACGTCGGACTGGTCTGTCGCGCCCGTGCCGGACTGGGTGGGGCGGATCGTCACGGTGCGGGCCAGCCGGGACGGCGACGCGGTGACCGTCCGGGCCCGAGCCGACGACGAGGAGTTCCGGCTGGTGCGGGTCGCGCACGTGGACCCGGCGCTGCAGCTGGCCGCCGGCCCGTACTGCTGCGCCCCCACCCGCGCCGGCCTGACCGTCTCCTTCACCGCCTGGCGGCGCACCGCACCGGATCTCGCCCTCCACTGACGCCGGCCGTCCGCGTACGTGCGCGTGCAGCGATGCGGATGGCACTCCGGGTCTGGCCCCCGCCTGCCGGGGTGGTCAGAACGGCGGCCGGTCTCCGTCCGCAGAGGTGGTGTCCGGGTCCGGATCCGGGGCGTTCTCGTCCTCCACGACCTTGCCGGCCCCTCGCTCCGCGGCGGAGCGGCACGTCGCGGCAGCAAGTTCCGCTTCGATCTCGGCGGTGAGCCGAGCGCGTTCGGCGGCGGCGCGCCGTGTGGCGCGTTCCTCCGGGGTGGGTGAGCGGTAGCGCTTCGGGGTGGGGCCCAGGAGGTCGGTGAGGGTGTCGAGGTGGCTGGGTGTCGACATGTCGACCTCGGCGATGCGGTCGGGTCGGGTGGTGCGGGTGCGTCCGCCGGGTGGGGTGACGTGCAGCGTGCCGTCGGGGTCCATGGCGAAGTGCCAGCCGGGTGCGTGGGTCTTGAGCCGGTGGTGCCGGCGGCACAGGCACACCAGGTTCGTCACGCACGTCGGTCCACCGGCCGCCGGGTCGTCGTGGTCGTGGGCGGTGACGTGGTCGAGGTCGACGTACTCGGCGGGCCGGTGGCAGCCAGGGAACCGGCAGTGCTGGTCGCGGGCCTTGACGAAGCGGACCTGCTCGGCGCTGGGGCTGTACCGGTCGACGGCTGCGGGCGGACCGAGTCCGCTGCCGCGACGGAGGGCGGCGCGGGCCTGGGCGGGTGAGGTGAGGGCGCGCAGCCGACCGGTGGCATCGACGATCTCGAACCACACCTGCCCGCCGTCGACCCGCCCGCGGGGTGCGGTGACCAGCAGCGCCTCGTAGCGGGCCAGCAACTCGGCGACCGCCACCGGAGACACCGTCAGCCCACCGATGGACCCGATCCCCGACCCACCGGTCAGACCGGTGCCATCGATCTGGGCCGCGTCGTCGGGCATCGGTAAGACGTGGGACGAGTCGTCGGCTGGTGGGTTCTCGGTTGGTGCGACGGCTGTCGTCGGGTCACTCGGTGGGTTCGCCAGCGGGCCGAAGTGGTCGAGGTCGGCCAGGTCCACGCGCATGCGCAGGCTCCAGCGGGCGGCGGCGACCTCG
>NZ_FNIR01000022.1 GCF_900103975.1 Klenkia soli | reverse complement strand
GTCCCCACATTCATCATGATCTTGGTGGGGATGTCGGGCATCGCGTCCAGCCGGGTCTCGGTGACCTCGAAGTCGACCAACCCCTCGTAGACGTTGCCGACGTCGCCCTCGGCGCAGGAGACCGTCACCTCCTGCCCGTCGGTCAGGGTGCGGGTGGCATCACCGGTGCCGACCACGGCGGGGATGCCCAGTTCGCGGGCGATGATCGCCGCGTGGCACGTCCGCCCGCCGCGGTTGGTGACGATCGCCGACGCGCGCTTCATGATCGGCTCCCAGTCCGGGTCGGTCATGTCCGCGACCAGCACATCACCGCGGGCGAAGTCGGCCATCTGCTCGATGTCGGTGAGGATCTTGACTGCGCCGGCGCCGATCTTCTGCCCGATCGCCCGACCCTCCACCACCACCTCACCGGTGCCGGTCAGCTTGTACCGCTCCAGCGTGCTGCCAGCGCGGGACACCACCGTCTCGGGCCGGGCCTGCAGCACGTACAGCTGCCCGTCCAGACCGTCCTTGCCCCACTCGATGTCCATCGGACGCCCGTAGTGCTCCTCGATGGTCACCGCGTAGCGGGCCAGGGTCAGCACCTCGTCGTCGGTGAGGGACAAGGTGCGGCGCTGCGCGTCGTCGACGTCCACGAACTCCGTCGTCCGGCCGACGGTCGCGTCGTCGGTGTAGACCATCTTGGTCGCCTTCGCGCCCACCCCCCGCTTGAGGACGGCGGCCTTCCCGGCCTTGAGCGCGGGCTTGTAGACGTAGAACTCATCCGGGTTCACCGCACCCTGCACCACACCCTCACCCAGGCCGAACGCGCTGGTGATGAACACCGCATCCGGGAAACCGGACTCGGTGTCCATGGTGAACATGACGCCGGACGAGCCGATGTCCGACCGCACCATCCGCTGCACACCGGCGCTCAGCGCGACCGCGTCGTGGTCGAAGCCGTGGTGCACCCGGTAGGCGATCGCCCGGTCGTTGTACAGCGACGCGTACACCTCGCGGATCGCGGTCAGGATGCTCTCGATGCCCCGCACGTTCAGGAAGGTCTCCTGCTGCCCGGCGAAGCTGGCGTCGGGCAGGTCCTCGGCGGTCGCGCTGGACCGCACCGCGAACGACAACTCCGCATCGGAGGCCAGCTGCTCGTAGGCGGCCCGGATGTCGGCCTCCAACGCCTCAGGGAAGGGCTGGTCGACCATCCAGCCGCGGATCTCCTTCCCCGCCGCCGACAACGCGCGCACGTCATCCACGTCCAGCGAGCCCAGCTTCTCGGTGATCCGCTCCGCCAGACCGGTGTCACCCAGGAACGACCGGTACGCCGACGACGTCGTCGCGAACCCGTCGGGGACCTTCACCCCCGCATCCGCGAGGTTGGAGATCATCTCCCCCAGCGAGGAGTTCTTGCCCCCCACCTCCTCCAGATCACCCATGCCCAGATCGGCGAACCAGCGGACGTTGTCGGTGCTCACGGTGTTCCTCTCCTCGGGGCACCCCGCACCGGGCTGCGCCGGTGGTCGAGGACGGGAGAGCCGTCCCCTGCGGGTGGAGCCACGCTGCTCACCGTCGGATCGTGCCACGCCGGGCACCCTCCCGCCCGAGCCCCCGCCCACCCACGTCGTCCCGGGATCCGGTGGCCCCGCAGGGCGGGAGGATGCCCGGGACGACGTGGGTGGGACCAGCGGCTGCGCCGCGGTGCTACGCCGCCAGCGAGGGGTCGCAGTCGCGCAGGAGCTCGGTCAGCCGCTGGGTCTCGGCCGTCTCGCCGATGGCCTCGCTGGCCTTGGCCAGCTCGGTGACGCAGCGCAGGAAACCCTGGTTGGGGGCGTGCCGCCACGGCACCGGGCCGAAGCCCTTCCAGCCGTTGCGGCGCAGGGCGTCCAGGCCGCGGTGGTAGCCGGTGCGGGCATAGGCGTAGGCCTCGATCGTCCGGCCGCCGGCCAAGGCCTCCTCGGCCAGCGCGGCCCAGGCGGCGCTGACCGTGGGGTGCGCGGCGGCGACCTCGGCGGCCGGGGTGCCGGCGGCCAGCGCCGCCGACGCCTCGGGGGTCTCGGGCAGCAGCGTCTCGGGCGGGGGGCCCAGCAGGTCCCGGTGCGCGTGGGTCACGCCTGGGACTTCCCGGCCGACAGCAGGTCCTCGCAGGCGGTCTGCACGCGCGCGGCCATGCCGAGCTCGGCGGCCTTCATGTAGGTGCGCGGGTCGTAGACCTTCTTGTTGCCGACCTCGCCGTCGACCTTGAGCACGCCGTCGTAGTTGCTGAACATGTGCCCGGCGATGGGCCGGGTGAAGGCGTACTGGGTGTCGGTGTCGACGTTCATCTTCACCACGCCGTAGGAGAGGGCCTCGCGGATCTCCTCCTGCGACGAGCCCGACCCGCCGTGGAAGACCAGGTTGAACGGCTTGCTGCCGGCCTCGAGGCCCAGCTCGGCGACGACGACCTCCTGGCCCTCCTTGAGGATCTCGGGGCGCAGCTGCACGTTGCCCGGCTTGTAGACCCCGTGCACGTTGCCGAACGTGGCGGCCAGCAGGTAGACGCCCTTCTCGCCCAGACCCAGGGTCTTCGCCGTCTGCACGAAGTCGCCGGGGGCGGTGTAGAGCTTGTCGTTGATGTCGTGGGAGACGCCGTCCTCCTCGCCGCCGACGACGCCGATCTCGAGCTCCAGCACGATCTTGGCCGCGGAGGTCTTGGCGATCAGCTCCTCGGCGATCGACAGGTTCTCGTCCAGGTCGATGGCCGAGCCGTCCCACATGTGCGACTGGAACAGCGGGTTCTCGCCCCGGTCGACCCGCTCCTGCGAGAGCGCGATGAGCGGCCGGACGTAGGAGTCCAGCTTCTCCTTCTGGCAGTGGTCGGTGTGCAGCGCGACCTGCACCGGGTACTGCTTCGCGACGACGTGCGCGTACTCGGCCAGCGCGCTGGCGCCGACGACCATGTCCTTGACCCGGGTGCCGGAGATGAACTCCGCGCCGCCGGTGGAGAACTGGATGATGCCGTCGCTGCCGGCCTCGGCGAACCCGCGCAGCGCGGCGTTGACCGTCTCCGACGAGGTGCAGTTGATGGCCGGGTAGGCGAAGCCGCCCTCCTTCGCCCGGCTGATCATGTCGGCGTAGACCTCGGGGGTCGCGATGGGCACGGTGACGCTCCTGTCGATCGAGGTGGTCCTGCTCGCCGGCAAGTATCCCGCCCGGACGGGGGACGACGACAGCGGGCGACGTGGGCATCGGGCACCATCTCCCCGCATGACTGCACCTCGGCCCTGGTCCCCGGACGGCCCGCCCCCGCCCGGGCCCGGTGCGGCGGCCCCCGCCTGGACGCCGCCGACCGGGCCGCCGCCCCGCAGCTCCCCGCCGTGGTGGGGCCCACTGCTGGCCTGGTTCTTCCTGGTGACCGGCTTCGTCCTCGGTGCCGGACTGGGTGGGATCACGCCCTGGGCGGTCGTCCGCGGCCCCGACGGCGCACCGCGGTCGGTCACCGGCACCGGCCTCGTCGGCACCGACCTGGTGCCGCTGCCGCTGCTGTCCTTGGCCGTCGTGGTCACCTTCGCGGGTCTGGTCGCCGCACCCCTGTTCGGGCTGGCCGCCGTACCGGGCGCCCGGTGGGCTCGGTGGGTGGTCACCGTCGTCCTCCTCGGCATGCTGGCCACCGTGGCCGTGGTCGCCCTCCAGGACGCCGCCGACCAGGCCGCCCGGCCCTACGCGGACGGGGACGCCGCCTACACCGAGACCGTCGCGATCCTCGCCGTGGTCTTCGCCGTCCCCACGGCCCTGCTCGTGCTGCTGACCTGGGTGGCCCGTCGGGGCGCGGCGATCACCGCGGCTGTCGCGGCGTACGCCGCAGCAGCCGCGCACCTGGCCACGCTGGCCCTCCTCGTGGTCTACCCGCCGGAGGTCGTCCGGGGTGCGTGGCTGCAGCTGCTGGCCGTGGCCGTGTCGGCCGGCGGCGCCTGGCTCCTGGTGCGCACGACGCCGCGTCGACCACGCACGGCGCCCGCGCTGCAGCCGGGCGACCCCGGGTGGACGGCGGCCTGAGCGTCAGCCCCGCTCGGTGCGGCTGACCACCCGCGCCGCGACCGAGACCGCGTCGTAGGTCGGGGAGAACGGCGGCGCGTAGGAGATGTCGGACCCGGCCAGCTCGTCGGCGGTCATGCCCGCCCAGATCGCGGTGGCCAGGACGTCGATGCGCTTGCCCGCACCGGCACCGCCCACGACCTGCGCACCGAGCAGGCGACCGGAGCCCTCCTCGGCGATCAGCTTCACCGCGAGGTCCTCGGCCCCGGGGTAGTACCCGGCCCGGGTGGTGGCCTCGATCGTCTCGTGCCGGAACGCGAAGCCGGCGGCCTCGGCCTGCGTGGTGCACAGCCCGGTGCGGCCGATCTCGAGGCCGCCCACCTTGGTCAGCGCGGTGCCCAGCACGCCGGCGAACCGGGCGGGCCGGCCGGCGATCACCGAGCCGGCGACCCGGCCCTGCTTGTTGGCGTGGGTGCCCAGCGCGACGTGGGCCGGTTCGCCGGTGAGCCGGTGGTAGGTCTGCACGCAGTCGCCGGCGGCGAAGGCGTTGTCGTGGGTGCGGCTGCGCATGGTGGCGTCGACGTCGATCCCCCCGGTCACCCCGATGCCGAGACCGGCGTCGGCGGCCAGCCGGGCCTCGGGCCCCATGCCGAGCCCGAGGACGACGACCCGCGCCTCGTAGGAACCCTGGTCGGTGCGCACGCCGCGGGCCGTGCCGGCGTCGTCCAGCAGCACCTCGCGCACGGCCTGGTCGGTGTGCACCGTCATGCCCTGCTCCCGCATCGCGGCGCACACCCGCTCGCCCATGTCGGCGTCCAGCAGGCCCATCGGCAGCGGGTCGGCCAGCACGACGGTGACGTCCAGCCCCCGGGTCTGCAGCATCTCGGCCATCTCCAGACCGATGTAGCCCCCACCCATCACCACCGCGGGGGCCCCGGCGGGCAGGTCGGCGATCCAGGCCCGGATCGCGTCGCCGTCGTCGAGGCGGTGCACGCCGAACACCCCGGGTGCGTCCAGGCCGTCGATCGGCGGCCGGGTGGGCCGACCCCCGGTGGCCACCAGCAGGGTGTCGTAGTCGAAGGTGCGGCCGTCGTGGCTGGTCACCCGGCCGGCCTCGAGGTCGATGCCGGTCGCCCGGGTGCAGGTGTGGACGACGAGCCCGCGCTCGCGGTGCTCGGCCGGGGTGCGGGCCACGAGGTCCTCGCGGGAGTCGACCAGACCGCCGATCCAGTACGGGATCCCGCAGGCCGAGTACGAGGTGTCCCGCCCCTGCTCCAGGACCACGATCTCGAGCTCCTCGTCGAGCCGGCGCGCCTGCGCCGCCGCCGACATCCCGCCCGCATCGCCCCCGATGACCACCAGCCGTTGCTTCGACACAGGGCCCCGGTGCCCGCGATCAGCCCGCGCTGAACATCTTCCCGGGGTTGAGCAGGCCGTCGGGGTCGAGCGCACGCTTGACGGAGCGGTGCACGTCGAGGCCGACGGGGCCGATCTCGCGCTCGAGCCAGCCGGTCTTGAGGTTGCCGACGCCGTGCTCGCCGGTGATCGTGCCGCCCAGCGACAGGCCCAGCTCGAGGACGTCGTCGAAGGCGGCGAAGGCCCGGGCGCGGTGGTCGTCGTCGGTGGGGTCGAAGCACATCGTCGGGTGCATGTTGCCGTCGCCGGCGTGCCCGACCACCCCGATGACCAGGCCGCGGTCGCGGGCGATCGCGTCGCAGCCGTCGAGGAAGGCCGCGATCCGCGACCGGGGGACGGCGACGTCGTCGATCAGCGTGGTGCCCAACGCCTCGAGCGCGGGCAGCGCCATGCGGCGGGCGGCCAGCAGCAGGTCGCCCTCGGCGGCGTCGTCGGTGACGTGCACCAGGTCGCAGCCGGCGTCGCGGCACAGCTGCGCCAGCACCTCCATCTCGGCCAGCGCCGCCTCGCCCCCGGCGTCGGACTGGGCGACCAGCAGGGCGTGCGCGTCGCGGTCGAGGTCGGCCTTGAGCATGTCGTCGACGGCCCGGATGCAGGTCTGGTCCATCACCTCGAACAGGCTGGGGACGACGCCGCAGCTCACCGCGGCCTCGACGACCTGCCCGGTCTGCGCGGTGGTGGAGAACGTGGCGACGAGGGTGACGGGGGTCTGCGGGGCCGGCCGCAGCGAGAGGGTGGCCTCGGTGATCACGCCGAGGGTGCCCTCGGACCCGACGAACAGCTTGGCGAGGTCGTACCCGGCCACGCCCTTGACGGTGCGCCGCCCGGTGCGCAGCACCCGCCCGTCGGCCAGCACCACCTCGAGCCCGAGCACGTAGTCGGTGGTCACGCCGTACTTCACGCAGCACAGGCCGCCGGAGTTGTTGGCCAGGTTGCCGCCGATCGTGCACCAGTCGTACGAGCTGGGGTCGGGCGGGTAGAACAGGCCGTGCCGGGCCACCTCGTCGCGCAGGGCCTTGTTCACCACCCCCGGTTGGACGACGGCCAGCCGGTCGGCGGTGGACACCTCGAGCACGGCGTCCATGCGGGTCATGACCAGCGTGATCGCGCCGTCGACCGCGTTGGCGGCACCGGCCAGCCCCGACCCGGCACCCCGCGGGACGACGGGCACGCCGTGGGCGCTCGCGATCCGCATGACCGCGGACACCTCGGCGGTGGTGCGCGGCAGCACGACGGCCGCCGGGGTGCCGGCGTGGGCCAGCATCGCCTGGTCGCGGGCGTAGGCGGCGGTCACGTCGGGGTCGGTGAGCACGCTGCCGGCGCCCAGCGCCTCGGTGAGCTCGGCCAACCAGGCGGGCGTGGACGCGGTCGGCGACGTCGTCGTCGCTGTGGTGGCGGTCACGTGACCACGGTACGACCTGGCACCGACACGCCCCAGCTCGTCCAGGGTTCTCACAGCCCGCGCACGTACGGTCCCCGCCCGTGAGTTCCTTCCTGGACCCCGAGCACCTCATCAACACCTTCGGGCTGATCGGGATCGCGGTGATCCTGTTCGCCGAGTGCGGGCTGCTCGTCGGGTTCTTCCTGCCCGGCGACTCGCTGCTGTTCACCGCCGGGCTGCTGGTGGCCGGCGGGGTGTTCACGGTGCCGCTGTGGGTGCTGCTCGTCGTGCTGCCGCTGGCCGCGATCGTCGGGAACCTGGTGGGCTACTGGATCGGCCGGCGGGTCGGCCCGGCCGTGTTCAACCGGCCCGACAGCCGCCTCTTCAAGGCCGAGTACGTGCACAAGTCGCAGGAGTTCTTCGACCGCAACGGCAACCGGACGATCCTGCTGGCCCGCTTCGTGCCGATCATCCGCACCTTCGCCACGGTGATGGCCGGGGCCTCGCTGATGGACTTCCGCCGCTACGCCGTGTGGTCGGTCATCGGCGGGGTGCTGTGGGCCGGCGGGGTGACCCTGCTGGGCTACTGGCTGGGTCAGGTCGCCGTCGTCCGCGACCACGTCGAGCTGTTCATCCTGGGCATCGTCGCGCTCTCGCTGGTGCCCGTGGTGATCGAGGTCGTCCGCAACCGCCGCTCGGGCCGCCCCGCCTGACCTCGACGCCAGCGCCCACCGGCTACGCCAGGCCGAGCAGAAGGACCCCGTCGCCCCCCACCACTCGCGAGCTCGCGGCGGGCCCCTGCGACGCGGCCGGATCAGCCGGACTGAAGGCCGAGGTCTTCGAGGGAGAAGGCGGCGCGGTACTCGTAGCCGGCGGCCTCGACGGCCGCGCGGGCGCCCCGGTCGACGATGACCGCGATCGCCACGACCTCGGCACCGGCCTCGACCAGCGCCTCGGCGGCGGTCAGCGGGCTGCCGCCGGTGGTCGACACGTCCTCGACCACGAGCACCCTCCGCCCGGCGACCTCGGGGCCCTCGATGCGGCGCTGCAGCCCGTGCGCCTTGCCCTGCTTGCGCACCACGCAGGCGTCCAGGAACCCCTCGCCGTCGCCGGCCGCGTGCAGCATCGCCGTCGCCACGGGGTCGGCACCCAGGGTCAGCCCGCCGACGACGTCGTAGCGCAGGTCGGCGGTCAGCTGGCGCATCACGCGCCCGACCAGCGGCGCACCCTCGTGGTGCAGCGTCAGCCGGCGCAGGTCGATGTACCAGTCGGCCTCGCGCCCCGAGGACAGCGTGACCTTCCCGTGCACCACGGCCAGGTCGGTGATCAGCTCCTGCAGCCGGGTCCGGTCGGGGTGCGGGGTGGTCGCCGTCATGCGGCCGACCCTACTGAGGACGACGATCGCGGCATGACGATCTCCTCGGACCGGGTCGCCGCCGCAGCACTGGCCGTCGGCTCCGCCGTGGTCGGCGGCCTGGCCACCGACCCGGGCAGCCGCTGGTTCGCCCGGCTCGACAAGCCCTCCTTCTACCCGCCGCCGCAGGCCTTCGGCATCGTGTGGAGCGCGCTCTACACCGGCATCGCCTGGGCCGGCGGCGAGGTGCTGGTGAAGGCCGACGCGCAGCAGCGGCACGACTTCGCCCGCGCCTACGCGACCAACCTGGCGCTGAACACGGCCTGGACGCCGATCTTCTTCCGGGCGCACCGGCCGTGGCTGGCGACGCTGGAGTCCGCGGCGCTGACCGCCTCCACGGTCGACCTGGTGCGCCGGGCCGACCGGGTCAGCCGGCCGGCCGCGGCCGCCCTGGTCCCGTACGCGGCGTGGACGGCGTTCGCCACGGTGCTGTCGGGCGCGATCGCCCGGCGGAACTGATCCCGCCCGGGTCGATCACGCCTCCGGGCTGAGCACCTGGTCGACGATGTAGACCGTGGCGTTGGCGGTCTGCACGTTGCCGCAGACCAGCGTCGCGTCGGCCGTGCCGAGCAGCGTCTGGTCGGCCGACACGGTCGGGGCGTCGGCGGTGCCCCCGACGGTGAGCGTGTCGCCCAGCAGCGTGGTGTGGTCGCCGACCAGCTGGTCGGGGGCCAGCCGGCCGCTGATCACGTGGTGCTGCAGCACCGAGGTGAGCCGGGGCAGATCCGCGACCAGGGCGTTGATCTGGTCGGCGGGGACGGCGTCGAAGGCCGAGTTCGCCGGGGCGATCACCGTGATGTCGGTCTGGGCGTCGAGCGCGGCGGTCAGGTTGGCCGAGCCCACCACCGACGCCAGGGTGGTCAGCAACGGGGTGCCGGCTGCGGCCGTGGCGACCGGCTGGGTGGCCGCCGTGCTCAGCAGGGCGGGGTCGGCGGTCAGCTGCGCGCAGCCCGCACCGACGGGGCCGGTGTCGGTGGCCTCGGCGGACGTCGTCGCGGCCGTCGAGGTGGCGGCCGCGGTGCTGTCGCCGGAGTCGGAGGAGCAGCCGGTGCCGAGCAGGACGACGGTGGCCGCGATCAGGGCGCCGCGAGCGAGGCGGGTGCTGGTCATGGGTCCAGTGTCGGGCATCAGGCCACGTCCACCGTGATGGTGTGCCAGCCCGTCGCGCCGGAGGGGAACGGCGGCGCCTGCTCCTCGGGCTGCCGTCGTCCGTCCGCGTCGGTGGCCCGCACCGAGACCTGGTGCTCGCCGCTGCGCAGCTGCACCGGCAGGTACCACTGCCGCCACAGGTCCACCGTGGCCTCGGGTGCGAGCTCCGCCCGCCGCCACTCGCCGTCGTCCACCCGGACCTCGACCAGGTCGATCCCGGTGCCCTGGGCCCAGGCGACCCCGGCCACGACCACGGTGCCGGCGGCGGCGTCGCTGACCGGGGTGTCGATCCGGGAGGCGATCCTGATCGGCCCCTCGGCCGCCCAGCCGCGCTGCACCCAGTAGGCGTCCTGCGCGTCGAACGTGGTCGCCTCGATCCCGGTCAGCCACTTGCAGGCCGACACGTAGCCGTACAGCCCGGGCACGACCATCCGCACCGGGAAGCCGTGCTCGACCGGCAGCGGCGCGCCGTTCATGCCGAAGGCCAGCATCGCGTCGGGGACCTCCAGCGCGGCGCGGGTCGGCGTCCCGATGGTCATGCCGTCGCTCGAGCGGCACAGCAGCTGGTCGGCACCGGACTGCACCCCGAACTCCCGCAGCAGCGGACCCAGCGGCACACCCAACCAGCGCGCGCTGCCGGCCAGCGTGCCGCCGACCTCGTTCGAGACGCAGGTCAGCGTGATGTCCCGCTCGACGACGTCGGGGCGGGCGAACAGCTGCGCCAGCGTGATCGACCCGGGCCGGTCGACCATCCCGGTCACGCTCAGCGCCCACGTGCTGGGGTCCAGCTGGGGCACGCTGATCGCGGTGTCCACCCGGTAGAAGTCGTCGGCCGAGGTCAGCAGCGGGGTCAGGCCGTCCACGGCACCGGCCAGGTCCGCGCCGTCGGGCAGTGCGGGAGCCGGGTCGGTCGGGTCGGGCAGCACGAGGTCCTCGCGGGCGTCGGCCACCGCGAACCGGCGCTGCAGCACCAGCCCGCCCCCGCCGGCGACCACGGCGGCACCCAGGGCCGCACCCCCGGCCAGCAGCACCCCGCGCCGGCCCGGGTCCGGCCCGGCGGCCAGGGCCTGCAGCCGTGGCAGCAGCGCGAGGAGCACCCCGACCCCGGCGATGCCGGCCAGCACCGAGGGGACGGCGTCCAGCGGCGACCCGGTCGGGCCGGTGACCGCCGCGACCGCCCCGAGGAGGCCGAACAGGCCCACCGCGACGACCCCGGCGGCCGGCCGGCGGCGCGCCGCCAGCCCGGTCCCGACCGCCCACAGCAGGACGACGACCAGCACGCCGCCGACCAGCACCGCCTTGTCGGCCGCCCCGAAGGTGGCGATCGCGAACTCCTTCAGCCCCTCGGGCGTGGCCCGCACCGCTGCGTCGGACACCGCGACCACCGGGCTGGACGACGACCCGACCACGCCGGCGGCGAGCTCGCCGACGCCGAGGGCGACCGCGGCGGACAGCACGCCGGTCAGGGCAGCTGTCGCGCGACCGGTGCCCACGACCCGGGGTTCGCGCTGCGCGGCCTCGTGGTTCGCGGCCTCGTGGTCCAGGGCCGGGGGGTTCACCCCACCAGTGTGCGGGCCCGTGCCAGGGTGGGGTGGTGACCGAGCCCGCGCCCGCTCCCCCGTCGGTCCGCGTCGCCGTCGGTGCCCTGCTGGCCCTGGCGGTGCTGCTCGTGGCCAGCGCGGTGCTCGGCCTCGTCGGCCAGGACGCCGTCGTCGACCGCTTCCTGGCCGCGCAGCCGGACCTGGACCGGGCCGCGATCACCCGGTCGCTGGTGCTCGGTCAGGTGCTCTACCTCGTGCTGGGCCTGGCCGCCGGGGTCGGCGCGCTGGCCCTGCTCCGCCGGCGGTCGTGGGGCCGGTGGCTGGCGGTCGGTGCCGCGCTCTTCCTCGGGCTGCGCACCCTGCTGTCGACCCTGCAGGCCGGCGGCACGACCGTGCTGACCCTGCTGGTGCTCGTGCTCTGCGTGGCCTCGGTCGCCAGCCTGCTGGCCAGGACCACCCGCGACTGGCTCCCGGCGACGGGCTGACGAGCACGACGGGCCCCGCCGTCCCGGGGGACGACGGGGCCCGCGCTCGGCTCAGCGACCCTTGTTGGCCGCGTACCAGGCGCTGGAGTCCTTCTGGGCCAGGAAGAAGATGCCCGCGGCGATGAGCAGCAGCTGCAGGATGCTGACGATCGTCAGGATGGCGATCCCGGTGCCCCCGATGCCGAACAGCCCGGAGACCAGGCTCAGCCCACCCAGCACGAACAGCGTGATCCGCGCCCAGTTCTTGCCCTGGTAGGCGAACCAGATGATCGCGCAGTAGGCGGCGAAGAAGATCAGCCCGACGACGGCCCCGGCGCTCGCCGCTCCCGAGCTGACCCCCGACAGCGAGGCGTCGACCGAGTTCGGGTCGATGCCGGCGTCCCGGTAGGCGTTGTCCAGGATCGTGTCCAGGCTCGCGAACGTGATGATCGAGCCGATCAGGCCGACGACCGTGGCGGCCACGAAGGCGTAGACGCCGTTGGTGACGTTCTTCGGCCGCGCCGGCACCTGGCCGGGGGTGCCCCAGCCGGCCTGCGGGGCCGAGGGGTAGCCGCCCTGCCCGTAGCCGGGCTGCTGCTGGCCGTAGCCGGGCTGCTGGCCGTAGCCGGGCTGCTGCTGGCCGTAGCCGGGCTGCTGGCCGTAGCCCGGCTGCTGACCCTGCGGGGGCTGCCCTTGTCCGGGCTGGCCCCAGTCGCCGGGGTGTCCCTGTCCTGACGTCATGCGTCCTCCTCGATCGGCCCCGGCACACCCGGGCGGGAAGATCATGACGGGCATCGCCGGTGCAGGCGACCCGGGACGCGCCGGTGTGCCCGCCGGCCGGGCACACCGGCGGGCACCGCGGTCAGGCCGTCAGCTCCCGGGGGGCTCCGGGTGGCTCCTCGGTGGAGGCCGCCCCCGACCGCCGCACGGTGAGACCATCGGCCAGCTCCCCGGCCACGTCGACCAGCACGGTGTCGCCGTCCCGGACGTCGCCGGCCAGCAGCGCGCGGGCCAGCTGGTCGCCGATCGCCGACTGCACGAGCCGGCGCAGCGGCCGGGCCCCGTAGACCGGGTCGAACCCGTTCATGGCCAGCCACTCGCGGGCCGCGGCGGACACCTCGAGGGTGAGCCGGCGCGCGGCCAGCCGGCGGGCCAGGACGGCGACCTGGATGTCGACGATGCCGGTCAGCTCGTCGGTGCCGAGCGGGCGGAAGACGACGACGTCGTCGAGCCGGTTGAGGAACTCGGGCTTGAAGTGCGACCGCACCACCTCGTCCACCGCCCGGCGCTTGGCCTCGGCGGGGATCGACTGGTCGGCGATGACCTGCGAGCCCAGGTTGGAGGTCAGCACCAGGATCGTGTTGCGGAAGTCGACGGTGCGGCCCTGCCCGTCGGTCAGCCGGCCGTCGTCGAGCACCTGCAGCAGCACGTCGAAGACGTCGGGGTGGGCCTTCTCGACCTCGTCCAGCAGCACGATCGTGTACGGACGACGCCGCACCGCCTCGGTCAGCTGACCGCCGGCCTCGTAGCCGACGTAGCCGGGGGGTGCCCCGACCAGCCGGGCGACCGAGTGCTTCTCGGAGTACTCGCTCATGTCGATGCGGACCATCGCCCGCTCGTCGTCGAACAGGAACTCGGCCAGCGCCTTGGCCAGCTCGGTCTTGCCGACGCCGGTGGGGCCCAGGAAGAGGAAGGAACCGGTGGGCCGGTCGGGGTCGGCGACCCCGGAGCGGGCCCGGCGGACAGCGTCGGCCACCGCACGGACGGCCTCGGGCTGGCCGACGACCCGGCCGGCGAGGACCTCCTCCATGCGCAGCAGCTTGGCGGTCTCGCCCTCGAGCAGCCGGCCGGCGGGGATGCCGGTCCAGGCCTGCACGACCTCGGCGATGTCGTCGGGGCCGACCTCCTCCTTGAGCATCGAGGCCTCCCCCGTGCTCGCCGACGCGTCGGCCAGCGCCTTCTCCAGGGCCGGCAGCTGGCCGTAGCGCAGCTCGGCGACCCGGGCGAGGTCGCCGTCCCGCTCGGCGCGCTCGGCCTCCTGGCGCACCGTCTCGAGCCGCTCCTTGGTCTCCCGGATCCGGTCGATGGCGCCCTTGTCATGCTGCCAGCGGGCGGTCAGCTCGTCGAGCAGCTCGCGCCGGTCGGCGAGGTCCTCGCGGAGGGCGACCAGCCGGGCCCGGGAGCCCTCGTCCTCCTCCTTGGCCAGCGCCATCTCCTCGATCTCCAGCCGGCGGACGACGCGCTCGACCTCGTCGACCTCGACCGGGCGGCTGTCGATCTCCATGCGCAGCCGGCTGGCGGCCTCGTCGACCAGGTCGATGGCCTTGTCGGGCAGGAAGCGGGCGGTGACGTAGCGGTCGGACAGCGTGGCGGCCGAGACGATCGCGGCGTCGGTGATGCGCACGCCGTGGTGCACCTCGTAGCGCTCCTTGAGCCCGCGCAGGATCCCGATGGTGTCCTCGACCGTGGGCTCGCCGACGAACACCTGCTGGAAGCGGCGCTCCAGGGCCGGGTCCTTCTCGATGTGCTCGCGGAACTCGTCGAGCGTCGTGGCGCCGACCATGCGCAGCTCGCCGCGGGCCAGCATCGGCTTGATCATGTTGCCGGCGTCCATCGCGGAGTCGCCGCTGGCGCCGGCGCCCACGATCGTGTGCAGCTCGTCGATGAAGGTGACGACCTCGCCGTCGGAGTCGGTGATCTCCTGCAGCACGGCCTTGAGCCGCTCCTCGAACTCCCCCCGGAACTTGGCGCCGGCCACCATCGCCGAGAGGTCCAGCGACATGAGCCGCTTGCCCTTCAGGCTCTCGGGGACGTCGCCGGCGACCATGCGCTGGGCCAGGCCCTCGACGATGGCGGTCTTGCCGACGCCGGGCTCGCCGATCAGCACCGGGTTGTTCTTGGTCCTACGCGAGAGCACCTGGACGACGCGGCGGATCTCGGTGTCCCGGCCGATGACCGGGTCCATCTTGCCGTCGCGGGCGCGCTCGGTGAGGTCGACGGCGTACTTCTCCAGCGCCTTGAACGTGCCCTCGGGGTCGGCCGAGGTGACCTTGCGGGACCCGCGCACCGTGCGGAAGGCAGCCAGCAGCGCGTCGTCGGTCGCCCCGGCACCGGTCAGCACCGACCCGGCCTCGCCGCCCACGGCGGCCAGCCCGACCAGCAGGTGCTCGGTGGAGACGAACTCGTCGCCCAGCGCGGTGGCCTGCTCGCCGGCGGCGTTGACCACCCGCAGGAAGTCCCGCGACGGGGACGGCGCGGCCACCGTCGAGCCCGAGACGCTCGGCAGCCGGCGCAGCGCGGCGTCGGCCTTGGCGCGCACCTCACCGGGGATCGCGCCGGTGGCCTGCAGCAGCGGACCGGTGATCCCGTCGGTCTGGTCCAGCAGGGCCAGCAGGAGGTGCAACGGCTCCAGCGCGGCCTGGCCGCGGTCGACCGCCAGCCGCTGGGCAGCGGCGATGGCCTCCTGCGAACGGGTGGTCAGCTTGTCCATGGTCGGGGCGGTGTCCTCTCGTACGGGTGGGTGTCGTGCGGTCCAACGAGCACGAGGTTGAGTCTGTTCCGCTCAACCTACGCGGTGGTCTCGGAACGGGTGGGCGTCACATGGTTGGCCTCCGCCCCTTAGGCTCTCCTCATGTCCGACACGCCGTCACCCAGCGTCGAGCTGGACGACCAACTCTGCTTCGCTCTGTACGCAGCGTCGCGAGCCGTCACCGCTCGTTACCGCCCGATGCTGGACCGGATGGGCCTCACCTATCCGCAGTACCTGGTCATGATGCTGCTCTGGGAGACCGACGGACAGACCGTGGGTCAGCTCGGCAGCCGGTTGGCGCTGGACTCGGGCACGCTGTCGCCCCTGCTCAAGCGGCTCACCACCGCGGGCCTGGTCACCCGGCACCGGCGCGTCGACGACGAGCGGTCGGTCTCCATCCAGCTCACCGCCGAGGGCAAGGCCCTGCAGTCGCAGGCGCTGCAGGTGTCGGACGAGATGATCGGGGCACTGGGTCTGACGATCGCCGAGTTCGACCACCTCAAGGCCGAGCTCCGCACGCTCACCGACCGGGTCGCCGCCGACGGGAACACCGCACCGGCCTGATCGGTTGTGCACGATCGAATGGGTGGCCGATCGTCGGCTGCCCGCGACGACGAAGGAGCACCGATGCCCACCCGCACCGCACGCACCGCCTGGAACGGCACCCTCGAGAACGGGTCCGGCCAGGTCGAGCTGACCAGCTCCAAGCAGGGCACCTTCGAGGTCTCCTTCCCGAAGCGCGCGGCCGACGACGCCGGCGGGGCCACCTCCCCCGAGGAGCTCGTCGCCGCGGCGCACACCTCGTGCTACGCCATGCAGCTGTCCGCCCTGATCGCCCAGGCCGGCGGCACCCCCGAGTCCCTCGAGGTCTCCGCCGACGTCTCGCTCGGCCCGGACTCCGGCGACGGCGGCTTCAAGCTCACCGGCATCAAGCTCACCGTCCGCGGCGAGGTCGACGGCCTCGACGAGGCCGGCTTCACGAAGGCCGCCGAGGCCGCCAAGGCCGGCTGCCCGATCAGCAAGGCCCTCACCGGCGTCGAGATCACCCTGGACGCCGCGCTCGTCTCCTGAGCGAGGACCTGGCCGCAGGGTCAGGCCGTTCCAGCACGTCACCTGGGCCCCTCCCCGTGCGGGAGGGGCCCTTCGTGCATCCACGGGCGGCGCACAGCCCCCGCACGGACGCCGGGAGGAGCGTGCTCGGCATGGAACCCGAGAGCCCCCTGGAAGCCCGTCGGCGCGGGACGCTGCGGCTGCGGCTGGCCACCGCCGGCGTCGCCACCGCCGTCCTGGTCGGCACCAGCGCGACGACCATCGCCCTCGCGGACACCGGCAGCACCTCCACCGCCGAGTCCGCCACCACCGACGCGGGGACGACGTCGACGAGCACCGGGTCCACGTCGTCCTCCGACTCCACGACCTCGTCGTCCACCGACTCCGGCATCTCCGCGGGGTCCGGCGTGACGTCGTCCTCGGGCAGCGCGGACGCCAGCTCGGGCGGTTCCTGACCCGGACACGACGAGGGCACCCTCCCCGCGGGGAAGGGTGCCCTCGTCGCGTGCGGTGTCAGCGGCCGGCGTGCACCCGGTCGGCCAGCGTCTCGTGCCGACCGTGCTCCTCGAGCTCGTCGCCCACGAAGGCGGTCACCCGCACCGGCTCGGCCGGGCCCTCGACCCCGCCGACGGCGTGCCGACCGGCCAGCTGCTGGTCGACGGCCGCGGTGCTGCCCGCCGGGACGTCGGGCGCGACCTCGCCGCCGTCGGCGGACTGCTGGGCGACCCGCTGGTCGCCGCTCTCGGTGCGCAGCGCCACCTCGTGGATGAACACGACCGCGACCACCGTGATGACCGACAGCAGCGCCGCGATCAGGAAGATCCGCCCGGTGGCGTCGCCGTAGGAGACCCGGATCAGGTCCTGGATCGCCGGCGGGGCGTCGTTCAGCGTGGCCAGCCCGACGTCCCCGGACCCGGCCTGGCCGGCCGCACCGGCGGGCAGGCCGTCGGTGATCAGGGTGGTCACCCGGGCGCTGAGGACGGCGCCCAGCACCGAGACGCCGATCGTGCCGCCCAGGCTGCGGAAGAACGCGACGGCGGAGCTCGCGGCCCCCAGGTCGGTGGCGGCCACGGTGTTCTGCACGGCGAGGACCAGGTTCTGCATGGTCATGCCGATGCCCAGGCCCAGGACGGCGAGGAAGACCCCGAGCAGCACCATGTTCGTGGTGTGGTCGATCGTCGAGAGCAGGCCGAACCCGGTGGCGACCAGGACCGACCCCGTCACGAGGTAGGCCTTCCACTTCCCGTACCGGGAGATCAGGATCCCCGACACGGTCGAGGAGACCAGCAGCCCGCCGACCATCGGGATGGTGAGCAGCCCGGCCGCGGTGGGCGAGTAGCCGCGCGAGATCTGCAGGTACTGGCCGAGGAAGACCGTCGAGCCGAACAGCGCCACGCCGACCGCGACGCTGGCGATGATCGCCAGCGACGTCGTGCGGTCGCGGAACAGGCGCAGCGGGACGATGGGCTCCTTGGCCCGCATCTCGGTGACGACGAACGCGACGACGGCGAGCACGCCACCACCGACCATCAGCAGGGTCTCCAGCGACATCCAGGCGAAGGTGTCGCCGGCCAGGGTGACCCAGATCAGCAGCAGGGAGACACCGGCGGTCAGGAAGGCGGCACCCAGGTAGTCGATGGTCACCTGGCGCTTGATGGTGGGCAGGTGCAGCGTGCGCTGCAGCAGGACCAGGGCGACGACGGCGAACGGCACGCCGACGAAGAAGCACCAGCGCCAGCCCAACCAGCTGGTGTCGACCAGCAGGCCACCGATCAGCGGGCCGCCGACGGTCGCCACGGCCATGACGCCGCCGAGCAGACCGGAATACCGGCCGCGCTCGCGGGGGCTGATCATCGCGGCCATCGCGATCTGCACCAGGGCCTGCAGGCCACCCAGGCCCAGGCCCTGCAGCACGCGCCAGCCGATCAGCGTGGGCACCGACTGCGCGAGGCCGGCCAGCATCGACCCGACGACGAACACGACGATGGCGATCTGGATGAGCAGCTTCTTGCTCATCAGGTCGGCGAGCTTGCCCCAGATCGGGGTGGACGCCGTGCTGGCCAGCAGGGTCGCCGTGACCACCCAGGTGTACTGGCTCTGGCTGCCGCGCAGGTCGGTGATGATCGTCGGCAGGGCGTTGGAGACCACCGTGGAGGACAGGAACGCCACGAAGAGGGCGAGCAGGAGGCCGGAGAGGGCCTCCAGGATCTCCCGGTGGGTCATCCGACCCTGTTGCTGCGCCGGGGCGAGCTCGGCGGTGGTGCTGGCCATGCGGGGGACTCCTGGGTGTGTGGTGGGCGAGGTTGCGGGTGCTGCGCCGGGGCTCATGCGGGGGCCGGCGTCCGGGGCGGTCGCCCGAGCGAGAGGTCGGCGGTGAGGCGTTCGAGCAGGCCGCAGAGGGTGTCGGCCTCCTCGTCGGTCCACCCGGCGAGGGCGGCTGCGGCCCAGCCGGAGCGGACCGCGCGGGTCCGGGCGAGGGCGGCGGCCCCGGTCTCGCTGAGGCCGATCAGGCTCGCCCGGCCGTCCAGCGGATCGGGCCGGCGGACGACGTAGCCGTCCTTCTCCAGGGCCGCGATCTGCCGGCTGGCCACCGACCCGTCCACGCCGAGCCCGGCCGCCAGTGCGCTGCAGCGCTGCTCGCCGTCCCGCTCGAGCGGGGCCAGCAGGGCCCAGCCGAAGCCGGGCAGGTCGCCGTAGAGCTCGTGCGCCGCGGACTGCGACAGGTGGCGGCCGGTGCGGATGAGCTGGCTCAGACCGGAGGTCAGCCGGTCGGCGGTGCTCTGCGCGATCTGCACGGGGACCTCCAGGGGGTTGCTTGTAGACCCCAACCATCTTCACGCAGTTGGTTGTTGTCTGCAACCTGATACCGGGAGACCTGCCTCACCAGCACGCAGAACGGCCGCGTCCCCTGCAGGGGACGCGGCCGTCGGGTGCCGGTGGAGAGCTTCAGCCCTGGGTGGGCGTGCCCATCTGGGCCTCGCGGGCCTCGCCCAGCCGGTTCAGCCGGCCGAGCAGCGACCCGAGCGCGGCGACGTCGTCGGTGGGCCAGTCGGCCAGGTCGGCCTCCCAGCGGGCCCGCCGCGCGTCGCGGATCTCGGACAGCCGCCGGTGGCCCTCGGCCGAGGTGGACAGCACCTGCGCACGGCCGTCGTCGGGGTCGGCGACCCGGTCGACCAGCCCGGCGTCCACCAGGGACGCGACCTGCCGGCTGACCGTGGACTTGTCCAGCCCCAGCCGGACGACGACGTCGCTGGCGCGCAGCGGGCCGGCGTCGTCGAGCAGGACCAGCAGCCCGTAGGCGGCGCCGTCCAGCCCGCTGTGCAGCTCACCGGCCAGCCGGCCCTGGATCGCGCGGGCCCGGCGGAGCAGCAGGGCGATCTCGCGCTCGAGCTGGACGTGCGCCTCGTGCGCGGCGGGGTCGGCGGTGGTCGTCGCGGTGCTCACGTGCTCCTCGACGTGCGGGGACCCGTCGGGGTTCCCGGGGGTCACCGGCTGCTCCGCGGGCCGCGCGGCCGCCAGACCACCAGGGCGGTGCCCGGGGAGGGGTGGCCGAAGTCGGGCCGGAACGCGGACTCGGCCGCCAGGGCCCGGTGCTGGGCGACCTCGACCTCGGCCAGCAGCTCGCGCACCCGGTCCTGCAGAGCCTCGACCTGCGACTCGAGCTCGATGATCCGCTTGATGCCGGCCAGGTTGACGCCGTCCTCCTGGCTCAACCGCTGCACCTCGCGCAGCAGGGCGACGTCCCGGGGGCTGTACCGGCGGCCGCCGCCGGCCGTGCGGCCAGGGCTCACCAGGCCGAGCCGGTCGTACTGGCGCAGCGTCTGGGCGTGCATGCCGGCCAGCTGGGCGGCCACCGAGATGACGAAGACCGGGGCGTCGTCGGCCACGGACCGGGGGTCGGTCACCTCATGCACCCCCTCCGGTGCGCACGGCGGCGGTCACCTCGGGGCGGGGGTCCTCGTCGAGCTGGGCGGCCAGCGCCTCGACCGCGGCCCGCGCCTCGGGGCTCAGCGACCCGGGCACCGCGATGGTCACCGTGACCAGCAGGTCACCGGTGCGGGACTTGCCGTGCACGCCGCGGCCGCGGACCCGGAAGGTGCGCCCGCCCGAGGTGCCCGGCGGCACCTTGAGCGAGACCGTGCCGTCGAGGGTGGGCACCGTGAGCGTGGTGCCCAGGGCGGCCTCGGCGAAGGTGATGGGGACGTCGAGGGTGAGGTCGTCGCCGCTGCGGCCGAACAGCTCGCTGCCGGTCACGTGGACGACGACGAACAGGTCGCCGGCCGGACCACCGCGGCGACCGGGAGCACCCTTGCCGGCCAGCCGGATGCGCTGGCCGTCCTTGACGCCGGCCGGGATGCGCACGGTGATGGTGCGCACCTGGTCGGTGATCCCGCTGCCCTTGCAGGTGGCGCAGGGGTCGTCGACGACCGAGCCGCTGCCCCGGCACTCGCGGCACGGCTCGGAGAACGCGAACGCGCCCTGGCTGCGGCTGGTCACGCCCGCGCCGCCGCAGACCGGGCAGGCGTGCGGCGCGGTGCCGGGCTTGGCGCCGGTGCCGTGGCAGGTGGGGCACGACCCGGGGCTCTGCATGCGCAGCGGCACCGTCACGCCCAGCACGGCCTCGTCGAAGGCGAGGGTGGCCTCGGTCTCGACGTCCTGCCCGCGCGCGGGGCCGGACGCGGCCTGCTGCCTGCTGCGGGTGCCGCCGGGAGCGCTCGCCCCGCCGCCGAACAACCCGCCGAAGAGGTCGCCGAGGCCACCGCCACGGGTGCCGGCGCCGGCCTGGCCGCCGGCCGCGCCGAACAGGTCACCGAGGTCGAAGGGCTGCCCCGCGCCACCACCGGAGGGGTAGCCGCCGGCCGAGGGGAAGCCGCCGCCGGCGCCGCCGGGACGGAACCCGCCGCTGCCGAACAGCCGGCGGGCCTCGTCGTACTCCTTGCGCTTCTGGGTGTCCGAGAGGACGCCGTAGGCCTCGGAGGCCTCCTTGAACTTGGCCTCGGCCTGCGCGTTCCCGGGGTTCTTGTCCGGGTGCAGGTCGCGGGCCAGCGCCCGGTAGGCCTTCTTGATCGCGGCGGCGTCGGCGTCCTTGGCGACGCCCAGCGCGGCGTAGTAGTCCTTCTCGATGAAGTCCCGGGTGCTCATCGGGCGCCCCCCTCCTGCTCGGTGTGCGTCCGGTGGACGGACGGGATCGTTCGGGTGCGGTCGGGGCGACGCGAGGTCGCCCCGACCGCGGTGGAGCCGGTCAGCCGGCCGGGGTGTCCTCGGCCGTCACCGGCGCGGCCGGTGCCGGCTGCTCGGGGTCGGTCACGCCGACCATCGCCGTGCGCAGCACGCGGTCACCGCGCCGGAACCCGGGCCGCAGCACTGTGGTCGCGGTGGGCACCTGCACGTCGGCGGACGTGTCGTGCAGGACCGCCTCGTGCAGGGCCGGGTCGAACGGGTCGCCCGGCGCGCCGAAGGTGGTCACGCCCAGGCCGTCGAGCAGCCCGAGCACGCGGTCGGCGACGACCTTGAACGCACCGGTCAGGTCGCCGTGCTCACGGGCCCGCTCGATGTCGTCGACGACCGGGATCAGCTGACCGGCGAACCGCTCGGCCGCCTGGTCCACGACGGTCACCCGGTCGCGGTCGACCCGCCGCCGGTAGTTGGCGTACTCAGCGGTGACCCGCTGCAGGTCCTCGGTGCGCTCCGCCAGCTGGCGGGCGGCCGGGTCGTCGTCCTCGCCCGGCACCTGGCCGGTGGCGGGTGCGGTGGGTTCGTCCACGACCTCGGCGGTCACGGCATCGGGCTGGTCGACCTCGGGGGCCGGACCGTTCTGCTCGCTCATCTGCTCCCCTGGGGTGGCTGTCGACGGTGGGTGCGGGCCGGCCGGGGGGCCCACGACGGACTCCCCGGCCGGCCGGCCGATCACTTCTTGTCGGTGTCCTCGTCCACGATCTCGGCGTCGACGACGTCGTCGTCGTTGCTCGGGCTCGCGCCGGTGGCACCGGCACCCTCGGCACCGGGCTGACCCTCGGCACCGGCCGCGTTCTCGGCCTGCTGGGCATAGAGCGCACCGCCGACCTCCTGCGAGATCCGCGCGACGTTCTCCTGCGCGGTCTTGATCGCGGCGATGTCGGAACCACCCAGGGCGGAGCGCAGGTCGGTCAGGGCAGCGCCCAGCTCGTCCTTCTTGTCCTCGGGGATCTTGTCGCCGTTCTCGGCCAGGAACTTCTCGGTCTGGTACTGCAGCGACTCGGCCAGGTTGCGCGTCTCGGCCTCGTCGCGGCGCTTCTTGTCCTCCTCGGCGTGCGCCTCGGCGTCGGCCATCATCCGGGCGATGTCGTCCTTGGGCAGGGCCGAGCCGCCGGTGATCGTCATCGACTGCTCCTTGCCGGTGCCGAGGTCCTTCGCGTGGACGTGCACGATGCCGTTGGCGTCGATGTCGAAGGCCACCTCGATCTGCGGGACGCCGCGGGGCGCCGGGGGCAGACCGGTCAGCTCGAACATGCCGAGCTTCTTGTTGTAGGCGGCCATCTCGCGCTCGCCCTGGAAGACCTGGATCTGCACGGAGGGCTGGTTGTCGTCGGCCGTCGTGAAGATCTCGGAGCGCTTGGTCGGGATCGTGGTGTTGCGCTCGATGAGCTTGGTCATGATCCCGCCCTTGGTCTCGATGCCCAGGGACAGCGGGGTGACGTCGAGCAGCAGGACGTCCTTGACCTCGCCGCGGAGCACGCCGGCCTGCAGCGCGGCACCGATGGCGACGACCTCGTCGGGGTTGACGCCCTTGTTGGGCTCCTTGCCGCCGGTGAGCTCGCGCACCAGGTCGGAGACGGCCGGCATGCGGGTGGAACCGCCGACGAGCACGACGTGGTCGATCGAGGACACCGGGATGCCGGCGTCGCGGACCACCTGGTTGAACGGCGCCTTGGTGCGGTCCAGCAGCGACTGGGTCATGCGCTGGAACTCGGCGCGGGTGATCGTGACGTCCAGGTGCAGCGGACCGTCGGCCCCGGCGGTGATGTAGGGCAGGTTGACGTTGGACGACTGCGCGCCCGACAGCTCGATCTTGGCCTTCTCGGCTGCCTCGCGCAGGCGCTGCATCGCCAGCTTGTCCTTGGACAGGTCGATGCCGTTGGCGGCGTTGAACTGCTTGACCAGGTGGTCCATGACGGCCTGGTCCCAGTCGTCACCGCCGAGCTGGTTGTCACCGGCGGTGGCCTTGACCTCGATGACGCCGTCGCCGATCTCGAGCAGGCTGACGTCGAACGTGCCGCCGCCGAGGTCGAAGACCAGGATGGTCTGCTCGGTCTCGCCCTTGTCCAGGCCGTAGGCCAGCGCGGCCGCGGTGGGCTCGTTGACCACGCGCAGGACGTTCAGCCCGGCGATCTCGCCGGCCTCCTTGGTGGCCTGGCGCTGGGCGTCCTCGAAGTAGGCGGGGACGGTGATGACGGCCTCGGTGACGGGCTCGCCCAGGTAGGTCTCGGCGTCGCGCTTGAGCTTCTGCAGCACACGGGCGCTGATCTCCTGCGGCGTGTACGTCTTGCCGTCGATGTCGGCGGTCTTCCAGTCGGTGCCCATGTGCCGCTTCACGGAGCGGATGGTGCGGTCGACGTTGGTGACGGCCTGGTTCTTCGCGGACTGGCCGACCAGCACCTCGCCGTTCTTGGCGAAGGCGACGACCGACGGGGTGGTGCGGGAGCCCTCGGAGTTGGCGATGACGGTGGGCTCGCCACCCTCCAGGACGGTGACGACGGAGTTCGTGGTGCCGAGGTCGATGCCGACAGCTCGTGCCATGGGTGGTGTGGCCTCTCTCGTGCGGGATCAGGGGTGCGGTGCAGGTCCGGTGGTCGAGCGGCTCGGTGGCCCCGGGGGCTTGCGCCCGGTCCGCTCAACTTTCCTGCCCACCGTAACGGCAGACCCCCCTCGCGTGTTCCCGGGGGGTCAGGGACGGGGCAGCCGGGTGATGACCAGGTCGCGCCCGGCCTCCTTGGCCACGTAGAGCAGCCGGTCGGCGCGCAGCAGCACCGCGTCGACGGAGTCGGCGTCGCTGAGCACGCTCACCCCGAAGCTGGCGGTCATGGCGAGGCCGCCGGGGAACCCGCGGGCCGCGATGTCGCGGCGCAACCGCTCGGCCACCGCGACCCCCGCCTCCAGGTCGGCCCGCGGGACGACGACCAGGAACTCCTCGCCGCCCCAGCGCCCGAACACGGCGTCCGGGCGCAGCGAGGACAGGACGACGTCGGCCACCTCCTGGAGCACCAGGTCGCCGACGTCGTGGCCGTACCGGTCGTTGACCGCCTTGAAGTGGTCGAGGTCGAACAGGACGACGGCGGTGCTGCCCCCGGCCCGGCGGTCCTGCACCGCGGTGTGCAGCGCGTCGATCAGGCTGCGCCGGTTGGGCAGGCCGGTCAGGACGTCGGTGTGCGCCAGCTCGCGCAGCCGCGCGGCCTCGGCCCGGCTCACCGCGAGGGCCTCCTTGCTGCGCGCCATCAGGAAGGCCAGCATCGCCAGCACGACCACGTAGACCAGGGCGCCGACCAGCTCGACCGCGTAGTTCCGCGCCCCCGGGGCGACCGGGAGGAAGCGCACCAGCCCCACCACCAGGGCGATCAGCGGGCCGGTGAGCGAGGCGACCAGGGCCCACCGGGTGTCGAACCAGAGGTGGGCCAGCAGCACGAGCAGGCAGAGGTTGGCGAAGACCCCGGGGAACAGCGAGGCCCACGCGGCGTCGTCGTCGGGGGCGACCGCCAGCTGCAGCGCCATCGTGGTCAGCCAGACCAGCGCGAGGACGACGAAGCCGCCGACCTCGACCCACCGCAGCCGCGAGGGCAACCACAGCAGGACGGCGCCGGCGCCGAGCAGGAACGCGGCCAGCAGCGGGAACGAGACGGTCCGCTCGAGGGCGTGGCCGTCGGGGCGGACGATCTGCCACGCGCAGCCCAGCAGGCCCAGCACGCAGATCGCCAGGTAGACCCGGCGTCGCACCTGCCCGTGCACCCGCCGCCTCCCCGTCGCCGCCCACCACGCCGGGGGATCGGCGCAGGTCGAGCGGTCGCCAGAGGTTGTCACGCCGACCTGGGCGCAGCAACGCCGACCCGCGGGAGGGTCGGCACCCCCGCCGGGTTACTCGCCAGTAGCGTGTCGGTGCGCTCGGCTATCGTCCGAGCCGGCCACCGGCGTCGTCCCGACGTGCGGGGAGAGGGAGTTCCGTGGGCGCGTTGCAGATCGTCCTGGGCACGCTGTGCGTGCTGCTGCTGGTCGTCGCCGTGGTGCTGGCGACGCAGGCGGTGCGCAAGATGCTCGCCGTCATCAAGACCGGCCAGCCCGACGGCACCCGGTTCGGCCCGGTGGGCCCGCGGCTGAAGAACCTGGCGGTCGAGTCCCTCGGGCACACCCGCATGCTCAAGTGGTCGACCATCGGTGCCGCGCACTGGTTCGTGATGGTCGGCTTCTACGGGCTGTTCCTCACCCTGGTCGAGGCCTTCGGCGAGGTCTTCTCCCCCACGTTCCACCTGCCGCTGATCGGCAACTGGGGCGTGTGGAACCTGTTCGTCGACGTCATCGGCCTGGGCACCGTGGTCGGCATCCTGGTGCTGATCGTCATCCGGCAGAAGGACCACCCCCGCCGCACCGGGCGCAACGGCCGCTTCACCGGCTCCAACGAGGGGCGCGGCTACTTCGTCGAGGCCGTCGTCCTGGTCATCGGCATCTGCATCCTCTCGATCCGGGCCGCCAAGATCGCCTCGGGCATCGACGACGCCCCCGGCTGGTCGCACCCGATCAGCACCGCGCTGTCGAACCTCTTCCCCGACAACGCCGACGTCGTCAGCGTCATCGCCTTCGTGAAGATCGTGGTCAGCCTGGTGTGGCTGATCGTGATCGCGCGCAACCTGACGATGGGCGTGGCCTGGCACCGGTTCAGCGCGTTCTTCAACATCTACTTCAAGCGCGAGGCCGACGGCGCCGTCGCCCTCGGCGCCCTGCAGCCGATGACCTCGGGCGGCGTGCCGATCGACTTCGAGGACCCCGACGAGGACGCGACCTTCGGCCGCGGCAAGATCGAGGACTTCACCTGGAAGGGGATGCTGGACTTCACCACCTGCACCGAGTGCGGGCGGTGCCAGAGCCAGTGCCCGGCCTGGAACACCGGCAAGCCCCTGTCGCCCAAGATGGTGATCATGGACCTGCGGGACCACCTCTACGCCAAGGCGCCCTACCTGGTGGGGGCCCGCGAGGTCGGCGACGGCAAGGGCGACTCCGCCGGCGGCGAGTCGGTGATGACGCCCGAGGCGCCGTCCATGGAGCAGACCTGGTACTCCGGCTTCGCCCGGATCGAGGGCACCAACGACGCCCAGGCCGAGCGGCCGCTGGTCGGCACGCTCGAGGAGGGCGGGGTCATCGACCCCGACGTGCTGTGGAGCTGCACCAGCTGCGGCGCCTGCGTCGAGCAGTGCCCGGTCGACATCGAGCACGTCGACCACATCATGGACATGCGCCGCTACCAGACGCTGATCGAGTCCAGCTTCCCCTCCGAGGCCGGCGTGATGCTGCGCAACCTCGAGAACCGGGGCAACCCGTGGGGCGTCAGCCCGTCCACCCGCGACGAGTGGATGAAGGACATGCCCTTCCCGGTCCGCCAGGTCGAGGGCGCGATCGACGACGACGTCGAGTACCTGTTCTGGGTGGGCTGCGCCGGGGCCATCGACGACCGCGCGAAGAAGGTCACCAAGGCCGTCGCCGAGCTGCTGCACACCGCGGGCGTCGAGTTCGCCGTGCTGGGCTCGGGCGAGACCTGCACCGGTGACCCGGCCCGCCGCATGGGCAACGAGTTCGTCTTCCAGCAGCTGGCGGCCGAGAACGTCGAGACGCTGAACACCGTGTTCGAGGGGCGCGAGGCCGGCCGCCGCAAGATCGTGGCGACCTGCCCGCACTGCTTCAACTCGATCAACAAGGAGTACCCGCAGCTGGGCGGCGACTACGACGTCGTGCACCACACCCAGCTGCTGGGCCAGCTCGTCGAGGAGGGCCGGCTGGTGCCGGTCACCCCGATCGACCGCAAGGTGACCTACCACGACCCGTGCTTCCTGGGCCGGCACAACAAGGTCTACACCCCGCCGCGCGAGATCCTGGACAGCGTCCAGGGCCTGCGCACGCAGGAGATGCACCGCTGCAAGGACCGCGGCTTCTGCTGCGGCGCCGGGGGTGCGCGCATGTGGATGGAGGAGAAGATCGGCACGCGGATCAACATGAACCGCACCGAGGAGGCCCTCGAGCTCGAGCCCGACGTCATCTCCACGGCCTGCCCGTTCTGCATCACGATGCTCTCCGACGCGGTGAACACCAAGAAGGAGAAGGGCGAGGCGGCCGAGCACGTCGAGGTCCTCGACGTCAGCCAGATCCTGCTCCGCTCGATGGCCCCGGTCGGTGCCGCCGCAGCGGGCGCCGAGTCCGGCCCGACGCCGGGGTCCGAGGGCCCCGGCGACGAGGGCACGGCACCCCAGGGCACCGAGCACGGCGACGTCCAGTAGAAGGGCCTGACCCCACCCCACGACGCGCTCCGCACGCCGCGGGCCCCTGGGGCCAGGCCGTTCCATCCCGTCACCGGGGGACAATGGGGGCGTGAGCTTCATCTTCGGCGGGGTGCGGGGGCGCGAGGACCCCGAGCTGGCCGCCGGCAACCGGCGCTCGGCGCAGCACTACGCCCGCGACATCGGAGACGAGCGCTCGCTGGCCGGTGACCGGCCGACCATCCGGCGCGGCAACCACTGGGCCTGGTTGGCCGTGGCCGTCGTCGTCCTCGCCGTGCTCGCGTTCACCTCCAGCCGCGGCCCCGACGAGGTGCCGCTGACGGCGAACTGCAGCACCCCGGCGATCGGCGTTTCCTCGAGCCAGGTCACCCGCGGCCAGACGATGTACGTGCGGCTGACCGGTCCCGACGACACCGACTTCGTGGTCACCGTCGACGGCGAGCCGGTCCGCGGCGACGCCGGGTCGACCGTGAGCTACACAGAGACCCCGGCCGGACCGTCGCTGCAGCTGGCCCAGTGCCTGTCCCCCGGCCTGGCGATCGCCGCCCCGGCCGGCGACGGCCCGCACGAGATCGCGATGCTGTCGCTGGCCGCCGACGGCAGCACCCGGCAGGTGGCCGCGGTGACCATCCAGGTCAGCAGCTGAACCCGAGCACCCCCTGCTCGATGTGACTCGTCGTCGTGTCCGGCGCACCGGACCCGACGACGAGTCACATCCAGCGAGCCGTCCGGAGCGGGGAACCGCCGGGACGGTAGACACACGTCGTGCTGCTCCACCTGCGGATCACCGTCCCGGCCGACCGGATCGCCGAGGTCCACGACCTCCTCGACGCCCACGTCGGCGTCACCCACCTCGTGCACCTGCCCGGGGTCGTCCGGCGACCCGACGGCGACCTGGTGATGTGCGACGTGGCCCGGGAGTCGGTCGACCACCTGGTCGACGAGCTGCAACGGCACGGCGTGGACCGCGAGGGCGGCATCGCCATCGAGTCGGTCGACACGTCGTTCTCCGCGGCCACGGAGCAGGCCGAGCGGGACGCCCCCGGCGACGGCGCGGACGCCGTGGTCTGGGACCAGGTGGTCGCGACCGCCGACGAGGAGTCGCGGCTGACGCTCACCTTCTGCGCCTTCCTGACCATCGCCACGCTGCTGGCCGCGCTGGCGATCGTCACCGACTCGGCGGTGCTGCTGATCGGCGGCATGGTCATGGGGCCGGAGTTCAGCCCGCTGGCCGGCATCGCCCTGGGCCTGGTGCACGGCCACCGCGGGATCATCCGGCACTCGGTGAAGGCCCTGGGCGTCGGCTTCGCCGTGGCGACCGTGCTCACCATCGGCTTCTGCCTGCTGCTGCGCTGGTGGGGCTGGGCGGACGTCGGCGACCTGCTCGCCGAGCGGCCGGCCACGGGCTTCATCACCCGGCCCGACCGGTGGTCCTTCCCGGTGGCCTTCATCGCCGGGGTCGCCGGGATGCTGGCGCTGACCAGCTCGAAGTCGGCCAGCCTGGTGGGGGTGTTCATCTCGGTGACCACCGTGCCCGCGGCCGCCGCGTTCGCCCTGGGCGTGGCGTTCGGCGACTGGGCGGACTCCGCCCGGTCGGTCCTGCAGCTGGGCATCAACGTGGCCGGCATCCTGCTCGCCGCGGTGCTCACCCTGCTGGTGCTCAAGGCGGTGTGGCGCCGGGTGCCGCGCGCCCTCCCCCGCCGACTGGCCGACGCCCCCCGCTGACCGTGCCACCATGTCCGCCGTGAACGCCCAGGTCTCCGCCTCACCGGCGGCCCTGCTGCACCACGTCCGCACCGGGCGGGCCCGCAGCCGCGCCGAGCTGGTGGCGATGACCGGCGCCTCGCGCAACACCATCAGCAACCGGGTGGACCAGCTGATCGCGGCCAACCTGCTGGCCGAGGGCGGCCGGGGGTGGAGCACCGGTGGGCGGCCGCCGACGCTGCTGCAGTTCAACAGCGAGGCCGGGTGCGTGCTCGCCGTCGACCTGGGCGTGACCAGCGTCGACGTCGCCGTCACCGACCTGTCGGCCCGCGTGCTGGCCACCGCCGGGCACCCCATCGACATCGCCGAGGGCCCCGACGCGGTGCTCGCGGAGGCCCGCCGGCTGGGCCGCCGGGTGCTCGCCGAGGCCGGGCTGGACGACGCCGACGTCCGGGCGGTCGGGGTGGGGGTGCCCGGCCCGGTGGAGTTCTCGACCGGGCGACCCTCGCACCCGCCGATCATGCCGGGCTGGCACGACCACCCGATCCCCGACGCGTTCTCCCGCTGGGGTGCGCCGGTGTTCGTCGACAACGACGTGAACGTGATGGCCCTGGGCGAGCTGGGGGTCGAGGGTTCCGACCAGGACGCGCTGGTGGTGAAGGTCGGCACCGGCGTGGGCTGCGGGGTGGTGGTCGGCGGCCGCGTCTACCGGGGGGCCCAGGGCAGCGCCGGCGACATCGGGCACATCCACGTGGTCGCCGCCGAGGGCCGCAGCGTGCTGTGCCGGTGCGGCAACACCAACTGCCTGGAGGCGCTGGCCGGCGGCGCCTCGCTGCTGCGCGACGCGCTGGCCGCCGGGCTGCCGGTCACCAGCACCCGGGACGTCGTGGACCTCGCGATCCGCGGCGACGGCCCGGCGCTCGAGCTGGTGCGCGAGGCCGGTCGCACGATCGGCTCCGTGCTGGCGGCCCTGGTCAACTTCTTCAACCCGCACCGGATCGTGATCACCGGCGGGGTGGCGCAGGCCGGCCTGCCGCTGCTGTCGGGCATCCGCGAGGCCGTCTACGCCCGGGCGATGCCGCTGGCCGCCCGCACGCTGGACGTCTCGGTCAGCGACGCCCCGGAGCTGTCCGGCCGGGTCGGCGCGGCCCTCATGGCCATCGAGGGGTACCTGGACGACGACTCCGTGCGCGAGGCCATCACCTCCTGAGCCGCTGACCGATCTCGTTTCGGTAACGGTTGTCCGAGGCCTGGGTCACACGCGCTCAGCCGTCCCATAGGTTCACGCCGCGACGTACTAATGCTCATCGATGAGCATAAGTGAAGGCGGTGGGATGGGCAGCGCACTGCTCGAGATGCAGGGGATCGTCAAGACCTTCCCCGGGGTCCGCGCCCTGGACGGCGTGGACCTCGACGTCCGGGCCGGTGAGGTGCACTGCCTGCTGGGCCAGAACGGCGCCGGCAAGTCGACGCTGATCAAGGTCCTGGCCGGCGCGCACCAGCCCGACGAGGGCGAGATCCGCTGGCAGGGCGAGCCGGTCCGGCTGACCGACCCGCAGGCCGCCATGCGGCGCGGAATCGCCACGATCTACCAGGAGCTCGACCTGGTCGCCGGCCTCTCGGTCGCCGACAACGTCTTCCTCGGCCGGGAGCGCTCCCGCTTCGGCCTCAGCCGGCCCACCGCCGACCACCGGGCCACCGCCGCGCTGCTCACCCGGCTCGGCCACCCGGAGATCCGACCCGGTGCGGAGGTCGGCTCGCTGTCGGCGGCCAGCCAGCAGATGGTCAGCATGGCCCGCGCGCTGTCCCAGGACGCCCGGTTGATCGTCATGGACGAGCCCTCCGCGGTGCTGGACAACGAGGAGGTCGAGCGGCTGTTCGCCGTCGTCCGCGACCTCACCGCCGACGGCGTCGCCGTCGTCTACATCTCCCACCGGTTGGAGGAGATCCGGCAGATCGGCGACCGGATCACCGTCATCAAGGACGGCGCTACGGTCGCCACCGGCCTGCCCGCCCGGGAGACCCCGACCCGCGAGGTCATCGCCCTGATGACCGGCCGGACCATCGAGTACGTCTTCCCGCAGCGCACCGACCGCGCGGCGACCACGGCGGCGCCGCTGCTCGAGGTCGAGCACCTCTCGGTCCCCGGTCACGTGGACGACGTGTCCTTCACCGTGGCGCCCGGGGAGATCCTCGGCCTGGCCGGGCTCGTGGGCTCGGGGCGCTCCGAGGTGCTCGAGGCCGTCTACGGCGCCCGGCGCCCCGGCGGCGGCCAGGTGCGGGTCGACGGCCGGCGGCTGCGTCCCGGCGACGTGGCCGCGGCCGTGGGCGCCGGCGTCGGGCTGGCCCCCGAGGAGCGCAAGAGCCAGGCGCTGCTGCTCGGCGAGCCGATCTACCGCAACATCACGCTGTCCAGCCTGGCCCGCTTCGCCCGCGCCGGCTTCCTGTCCGGCCGGGCCGAGCGCACCGCCGCGCGGGAGCAGACCGACGCGCTGGACCTGCGCCCGGTCGACGTCGACCGCGAGGTGCGCACGCTGTCCGGCGGCAACCAGCAGAAGGTCGTGCTCGCCCGCTGGCTGCTGCGGGACTGCCGGGTGCTGCTGCTCGACGAGCCCACCCGCGGCGTCGACGTGGGCGCCCGGTCCGAGATCTACGCCCTGGTGCGCGCCCTGGCCGACCGCGGCGTGGCCGTCGTCCTGGTCAGCAGCGAGATCCCGGAGGTGCTCGGGCTGGCCGACCGGGTCCTCGTGCTGGCCGACGGCCGGGTCCTCGCCGACCAACCCGCGACCTCGCTGGACGAGCACGCGGTCCTGGACCTGGTCATGCAGGGCCTCCCCACCCACACCACCGAGGGACACGTGGCATGAGCGAGCACACCACCACCACCGCGGCGCCGGCGAAGCAGCCCGCGCCCACCGGCCGCACGACCTCGGGCGGGGGCCTGCTGGCCGGTCCGGTCGGGCGCAACCTGGGCCTGGTCGTGGCCTTCGCCCTGCTGTGCATCGTCGGCGTCGTCACCGCCGGCGACCGGTTCGCTAGCGCCGACAACGCGCTGACCATCCTGCGGCTGGCCGCCGTCGTCGGCGTCGTCAGCATCGGGATGACCTTCGTGATCATCGGCGGCGGGATCGACCTGTCGGTCGGGGCGCTGGTGGCCCTCTCCTCGGTCTGGGCCACCACGCTGGCCACCCAGGCCATGGCCGCCGACACGCACTGGGTCCTCATGGCCGGCACGGCGATCCTGGTCGGCGCGATCGCCGGGCTGGTCAACGGGGTGGTGATCGCCTACGGGAAGCTGGTGGCCTTCATCGCCACCCTGGCCATGCTCGCCGCCGCCCGCGGGCTGGCCGAGATCCTGGCCAACCGGCGCACCCAGATCGTGCAGGACCAGGACTTCCTCCGGTTCTTCGCCGCCTCCCCGCTCGGCGTCCCGATGCTGGTCTGGATGTTCGCGCTGGTCGCCGTCCTGGGCTGGGTGCTGCTCAACCGGACCACCTTCGGCCGGCGCACCTTCGCCGTCGGCGGCAACGCCGAGGCGGCCCGGCTGGCCGGCATCCGGGTGCAGCGGCACACGGTCGCGCTCTACGTGCTCTCCGGGGTCACCTGCGGCCTGGCCGCCGTCATGCTCATGGCCCGGACGACGACCGGCAGCTCCACCCACGGCACGCTGCTGGAGCTCGACGCCATCGCCGCCGTCGTCATCGGGGGCACGCTGCTGATCGGCGGCCGCGGCACGATCGTCGGCACCGTCCTGGGCGTGCTGATCTTCACCACGCTGAGCAACGTCTTCACGCTGAACAACCTGTCCAGCTCCGCCCAGGCCGTCGCCAAGGGCGTGATCATCGTGGCCGCCGTCCTGCTGCAGCAGCGGGTCGCCGCCGGCCGCCGGCAGCGCCGCTCCCCCAAGGCGCTCCCGCCCACCGCCGCGGAGGGCGCGCCCGCCGGCGCCAGCCCCGGCGTCCCCGCGTCCTGACCACCTCCGCACGGCACCCCCACCCCACAAGGAGAAACCCATGTCCGCACGGCACCGTCGCCTGCTGACCAGCACCGTCGCCCTGCTCGGCGCCGGCGTCATGGTCACCGCCTGCACCGGCAACACCCCCGAGGCCAGCAGCTCGGGCGGGGGCGGCAACAACGCCGCGAGCTCGAACGACGACACCGGTGACACCGTCACCATCGGCTTCTCCGCCCCGGCCGCCGACCACGGCTGGATGGCCCAGATCACCGCTGCCGCCCGCGCCGAGGCCGACGGCTACGACGACGTCGACCTGGTCGTCGCCGAGGGCACCAACGACGTGTCCGCCCAGATCGCGCAGGTCGAGACCTTCATCAACGACGGCGTCGACGCGATCGTGCTGCTGCCCTTCGACGGCGCCGCGCTCACCCCGATCGCCCTGGAGGCCATGCAGGCCGGCATCCCGGTGATCAACGTCGACCGCGAGTTCGACGACCCGGACGCCGCCCGCGTCACGATCCTGGGCGACAACTACGGGATGGGCGTCTCGGCCGGGCAGTACGTCTGCTCCCAGCTCTCGGACAAGCCCGACGCCGTGGTCGCCGAGGTGGCCGGCATCGACTCCCTGCCGCTGACCCAGGAGCGCAGCCAGGGCTTCTCCGACGCCCTGTCCGACTGCGGTCTGGACGTCGACAACCGGGTCGCCGCGGAGTTCACCGTGGAGTCCGGCGAGGAGGTCACGGCCAACCTGCTGCAGGCCGCCCCGCAGATCGACGCGATCTGGAACCACGACGACGACCAGGGCATCGGCGTGCTGGCCGCGATCACCAATGCCGGCCGCGACGAGTTCTTCATGGTCGGCGGCGCGGGCTCGGCCAACGCGATGCGCAGCATCCAGGCCGGCGACTCGGTCCTGCAGGCCACCGTCATCTACCCGGCCAGCCAGGCCGCGGACGGCGTGCGGCTGGCCCGGCTGCTCGCCCAGGGCAAAGCGCTGTCGGACCTGATCGACGTCGAGGTGCCCCGCCAGATCACCCTGTCGGCCCCCGTCGTGACCGCGGACAACGTCGACCAGTACATCGACAGCGCGTTCGAGTCCTGATCGCCGCCCGGGGCTGCGCGGTGGGTCCGCGCAGCCCCGGTCCTCCCCGGAAGGAAGGACCCGCATGAGCACCCCCCTGCGCGTCGCGATGGTCGGCCACGCCTTCATGGGCCGGGCCCACTCGCACGCCTGGCGCACCGCGCCCCGCTTCTTCGACCTCCCGCTGCGTCCCGAGCTCGCCGTCCTGGTCGGTCGGGACGCCGGGCGCACCGCCGCAGCCGCCGAGCAGCTCGGCTGGGCCGAGACCGCCACCGACTGGCACGCGGTCCTGGAGCGGGACGACGTCGACCTGGTCGACATCTGCACCCCCGGTGACACCCACGCCGAGATCGCGATCGCCGCGCTCGAGGCCGGCAAGCACGTGCTGTGCGAGAAGCCGTTGGCCAACTCCGTCGCCGAGGCCGAGGCGATGACCGCCGCCGCCGACCGGGCGGCCGCGCGCGGCGTCCGAGCCATGGTCGGGTTCACCTACCGCCGGGTGCCGGCGATCGCGCTGGCCCGCCAGCTGGTCGCCGAGGGGCGGCTGGGGACGATCCGGCACGTGCGCGCGGCCTACCTGCAGGACTGGATCGCCGACCCGCAGGCCCCGATGTCCTGGCGGCTGGAGGCCGACAAGGCCGGCTCCGGGGCACTGGGCGACATCGGCGCGCACGTGGTCGACCTGACCCAGCACATCACCGGCGAG
>NZ_FNIR01000006.1 GCF_900103975.1 Klenkia soli | reverse complement strand
CTGGCGATCATCCTGGGGTTCATCGGGGTCAAGCTGATCCTGGAAGCCGTCCACGACAACTCCCTGCCCTTCATCAACGACGGCCAGCCCATCGACTCGGTCCCCGAGATCCCCACCTGGCTGTCCCTGGCGGTCATCCTCGGCGTCCTGGTCGTCGTCACCGTCGCCTCCCTGCTCAAGACCCGCGGCCAGACCCCCGAGGACGCCGGCACCCGGGTGGAGGACGCCGAGGGCAGCTGACGGCCGCCGGGTCCGGTCGTGGCAGGCTGACCGGACGCACGGGGCGGTAGCTCAGCCGGTCAGAGCATGGGACTCATAATCCCTGGGTCGTGGGTTCGAGCCCCACCCGCCCCACTCGGTCGGCCTGCTCGACCACCCGGGGCCCCTCGGCGGCTAGGCGGCCGACGAGCAGGTGGCGCTGACGTACTGCCCGGTCGAGGTCTGCTCGGCGACGACCTCGCCGTCGACGGTGATGCGGCAGGTGATGGTCGTGCCGTCCGGGACGGACCCGTCGAGCACGGGCTCCATGCTGCCGTTGAGCACCAGCGCGCTCGAGCTGAACAGGTCGTCGGGCACGCTCGTGGTGACCGTCCACGGCGAGGGGACGCCGGCCTCCTGCTGCTGGCCGATCGAACCGTTGGTCGCCGTGGCGTAGGTGGCGAGCATGGTGGGGGCGTCGGACTCCAGGGTGTAGACGACTTCCTTGTCGCCGCCGCCGTCGGTGCCCCCGGCGCCGCCGCACGCGGCCAGGAGGAGCAGGGCAGGAGCGAGCAGAGCTGAGCGGCGCATGTGAGTCCCCCGTGTATCCGATGTGGTTCCGGTACGTTACCGCGCAACTACTCGGGCGAGCGTCGCCCGGCCCTGCGGGGCGCGCGACCGCACCATGGGGGTGTGCCGTTCACCTACGAGACCACCGTCGACGCCTCGCCGCAGGCCGTCGTCGACACCCTGACCGACGAGTCGTTCGTCCGCGCCGCGTTGGCCGACCTCGGCGCCCAGGTGAAGGACGTGACGGTCGACGGGACGACGACCACCGCGCGCTACAGCGTCCCGACGACCGGCATCCCCGAGGCGTTCGCCCGGTTCGTCGGCGACCGGGTGGAGCTCACCGACGTCCGCACCTGGACGGTGAACGGCGACAGCGCGACCGGCACCGTGCTGGTCACCACCACCCTGTTCGGCCGCGACGTGCGGCTGGAGGGCGAGCGCCGGATCACCCCGGGCAGCACGATCAGCAGCACCGGCCGCTCGCACGTCGACGCACCGTTCGTCGGGCGCAAGGCCGAGGGCTCGGTCGACCAGCTCGCCGTCGTCGTCCTGGGGAAGGAGGCGGCGACCCTCGCCGCCCGCCTCGGCTGAGCTGGATCACCGAGGTCGGGCCGACCTGCTCCCGGTGACCGAGAGCGCGACCAGCAGCGCCGTCGGCACGGCGAGCAGGGCGGCCAGGCCCGTGCGGGCGGCCCGCAGGTCCTGGCACCGGTCGGCGATGTACTGCTGGGTGTCGCGCGAGGGCAGCTCGACCACCCCGCCACCGGCGTAGGAGTCGGTGAGCGGCCCACCGGACTCGTCCCGGGCCCACTCGGGCGAGGTGCCGAACGGCCAGCCGGCCTCGGCCACGCCGGCGCAGCTCACCGGGACGACCTCCTCGTCGGCACGGAACTCCCGGGCGCCGGGCGCGACCGCGACCAGCACGACCATCCAGACGAACAGCAGCGCGGCGAGGACACGGGCGGTCCACCGCATCGGTCGGGAGCCCACCGCTCAGCCGACCTGCTCGACGCCGCGGGCGTGGCGACGGGCCAGCTCCTGGTAGATCGACGGGTTGCCGTCGACCCACTGCGCCGCGCCCGCCGAGAGCGGACCCTTCACGCGGGCCGGCGAGCCGAGCGCCAGCACCTCGTCCGGGACGACGAGGCCCGGCGGGACCAGCGAGCCCGCGCCGATGAGCGCACGCCGGCCGATCCGGGCGCCGTCCTGCACCGTCGACCCGTTGCCGATCAGCGCCTCGGCGCCGATCACGCAGCCGTGCACCACGCACAGGTGGCCGATGGTGGCGCCCGGGCCGACCTCGGTGACCGGGTCGTCGCCGCCGTGCAGCACCGAGCCGTCCTGCACGTTCGCGCCCTCGCGCACGACGATCGCGCCGAAGTCGGCCCGCAGCACCGCGCCGTACCAGACCGAGGCGTGCGCCTCGACGGTCACGTCCCCGACCAGGGTCGCGGTCGGGGCGATCCAGGCGTCGGGGTGCACCTGCGGGGAACGGCCTTCGAAGGAGAACAGCGGCATGCCCGCAGCTTCACACAGCAGACCCCGGAGTCCCGTAGCACCGTGTCGACATGACGACACCGCAGTCCGACGAGCCGCAGCCCCGCGACATCGCCCTGGAGCAGGAGACCGAGGACCAGGTGATCGACCTGGAGGAGCAGAGCGACCCCGAATGAGCACCGGCCGCACCGTCGCCGGCCGGTACCGGATCACCCAGGAGATCGGCCGCGGCGGCATGGGCGTCGTGTGGCTGGCCCACGACCAGGTCCTCGACCGCGAGGTGGCGGTCAAGGAGATCACCTTCGGCCCCCAGGTCAGCCCGACGGAGCGGGCGATCCTCTGCGAGCGCACCCTCCGCGAGGCGCGCGCCGCCGGCCGGGTCGACCACCCCGCGGTCACCCGCGTCCACGACGTCGTGGAGGAGGACGGCAAGCCCTGGCTGGTGATGGAGCACGTCCGCTCCCGCACCCTGCTCCAGCTCGTCCAGGAGCACGGCCCGCTGCGGGTGGACGTCGTCGCCCGCCTCGGCCTGGACCTGCTGGACGCCGTCGCCGCCGCGCACCGCGAGGGCGTGGTGCACCGCGACGTCAAGCCGGACAACGTGCTCGTCGACGACGCCGGCCGGGCGCACCTGACCGACTTCGGCATCGCCACCACCACGGGCGACTCGAGCCTGACCGCGACCGGCACCGTCCTGGGGTCGCCGTCCTACATGTCGCCCGAGCGGGCCACCGGGCAGCAGCCCCAGCCGCAGGACGACCTCTGGTCGGTCGGCGCCACCCTCTACACCGCGGTCGAGGGCAGGCCGCCCTTCGACCGCGGCGACCCCATGGCCACCCTGCTGGCCGTGGTATCCGACCACCCTGCGCCGATGGTGCACGCCGGACCGCTGCAGCCGGTGCTGGTGGCGATGCTCGCCCGCGACCCGCAGCAGCGCCCCACCCCCGGCCAGGCCCGGGTGGCCTTCGACGGCGTGCTCCACTCCCCCACCGCCGCGGCCCCGGCGCCCGCCCCGCCGCCGGCGCCCCGGCCCCGGCCGGTGGACGCCGGCATCCAGGTGCAGCGGTTCGACGCCGCCGACCTGCGCCGCCGTGCCCACGACGCGAAGGAGATCCTGCGGGCGCTCACCGACCGGCCGGCCTCGACGCCCACGCCCCCGCGCCCGCGGTTCCGGTTCAAGCGGCGGTGGGTCGTCGTCCCCACCCTGCTGCTGGTGCTGCTGGCGGCCGCCGTCGTCGCGGGCGGCATCTGGCTGGTGGCCGAGGGCGGGCAGTTGCTCGGCGGTTGACCGGCCCGCGGTCCCGGGTAGGCCCGCGCGCATGCGTACCGACCAACTGCTCAGCGCCGCCTTCGACAACATCGCCGGGGTCGTCGACGCCGCCGTCGACGGCCTGACCCCCGACCAGCTGGCCCAGGCACCGCGCGCCGGCACCAACTCCATCGCCTGGCTGGTCTGGCACCTCACCCGCGTGCAGGACGACCACGTCGCGGACGTCGCGGGCCACGAGCAGGTGTACACGGCCGACGGCTGGGCCCGGCGGTTCGACCTCCCCTTCCCCGACGCGGCGCACGGCTACGGCATGTCCGCCGAGGACGCCGCGAAGGTGCACGCCGACGCCGAGCTGCTCACCGGCTACCACCACGCGGTCAGCTCGAAGACGAAGGAGTACCTGGCCACGTTGTCCGACGACGACCTCGAGCGCGTCGTCGACGAGCGCTGGGACCCCCCGGTCACCCTCGGCGTCCGGTTGGTCAGCGTCATCACCGACGACCTCCAGCACGCCGGCCAGGCCGCCTACGTCCGCGGGCTGATCACCTGATCCGCTAGCCTCCCCCGCACTGGCCACCGCGCCGCTGACGTCAGCGTCGAGCACCGCCTCGACCGACCACGTGATCGCGAGGAACGCGTCGTGCAGTCGACATCAGGCATCGTCTTCGGTCGGACGGCCCCGGGGATCCCGGTCAGGGACGTCGACCGGGCGGTGGCGTTCTACGTCGACGTCCTCGGCATGACCGTCTCCTTCACCAACGGTGACCCCGTCGGGTTCGTGATCCTGCGGCGCGAGGGCGCCGAGCTCCACCTGACGCTGGTCCGCGACCGCCCGGCGGGCACGCACAACGTGGCGCACCTCCTGGTCGAGGGGGCGGCCGAGCTGCACGACCACCTCGTGGCCCACGGCGTGCGCATCGTGAAGGGCCTGCGCGACGCCGACCACGGCCTGCGCGGATTCGTGTTCTGCGACCCCGACGGCAACCGCATCGACGTCGGGGAGCCGCTGCGGTGACCGCGGCCAAGGTCGACCTCAAGGACGACGACGCCTACCGCGCGCACCGCGGCGAGTTCCGCATGCTGACCGTCCCCGACCGGGCCTACCTGGCGGTCGACGGGCACGGCGACCCGAACACCGCGGCGTTCGCCGTCGCCGTCCAGGCGCTCTACCCGGTGGCGTACGCGCTCAAGTTCGCCAGCAAGGACGCCGGGCGCGACTACGTCGTCCCACCGCTGGAGGGCCTGTGGTGGGCGCAGGACATGGACGCCTTCACCCGGCGCCGCGACAAGGCCGTGTGGGAGTGGACCCTGCTGCTCCTGGTGCCCGACTGGCTCGGTGCCGACGACGTCGCGGCCGCCGTCGAGCACACCCGTCGGAAGGCTCCACCACGGCTGGACGACGTCCGGCTCCAGCAGCTGGCGGAGGGGCGGTGCATGCAGACCCTGCACGTCGGACCGTTCGACGACGAGGGCCCCGTGCTGCACCGGCTGCACCACGAGGTCCTGCCCGGCGCCGGGTTCGTCCCCACCGGGAAGCACCACGAGGTCTACCTGACCGACCCCCGCCGCACGGCACCCGAGAAGCAGCGCACGATCCTCCGCCAGCCGATCAGCTGATCACCCGCTCGGCCAGGTCGGCGAGCAGGCGGGCGGGTTCGGCGCGGCAGACCGCGACGTCGGGTTCGACGTCGGTCAGCCCGTGCGCGCCTGCGAACCCGGCTCCTGCGAGGTCGTCGGCGGCCAGCAGGACGACGCCCGCGAGACCGAGGCAGCGCACCCCGGCGGCCGCGGCGCGGCGGGCCACGACAGCCGGGCCCTTGCCGGTGAGCGTCTGGGCGTCGAGCGCGCCCTCGCCGGTGATCACCAGGTCGGCACCGGCCAGCGCGGCGTCCAGCCCGACCAGGTCGCAGACCAGGTCCGCACCCGAGGTGATCTCGGCACCCAGCAGGGCCAGCGCGCCGGCCGCGGTCCCGCCCGCTCCCCCGGCGCCGGGCACGTCGTCCACCTCGACCCCGAGGTCGCGCCGCACCACGGCGGCGAACCGGGCGAGCGCGGTGTCGAGCTCGTCGACCTGGGCGGGGGTCGCCCCCTTCTGCGGCCCGAACACGTGCGCCGCCCCGGTCGGCCCCGTCAGCGGGGCGTCGACGTCGGTCGCGATGAGCACCGGGACGCCGGCCAGCCGCGGGTCGAGCCCGGTGGCGTCGATCCGGTCGAGGCGGGCCAGCGCAGCACCGCCGGGCGGCAGCTCGGCGCCGGACGCGTCCAGGAACCGGACACCCAGCGCGGCCAGCATCCCGGTGCCCGCGTCGGTGGTGGCGCTGCCGCCGATCCCGACCACGAGGCGTCGCACACCGGCGTCCAGGCCGGCCAGCAGCAGCTCCCCCACCCCGCGGGTCGACGCGGTCAGCGGGGCGGGCGGCGCCAGGTGCAGCCCGGCGGCGGTGGCCAGCTCGACCAGCGCGGTGTCGCCGTCCACGGCGAGGACCGCTTCGCGCGGGGCGCCGTCCGGCCCGGACACCCGGACGGCGAGCGGCGTCCAGCCCGCCCGGAGCGCCGCCGCCACCGTCCCGTCGCCGCCGTCGGCGATCGGGCGCAGCAGGAGCTCGGCAGCGGGGTGCACCCGGGCGACGCCGGCGGCGATCGCGGCGGCCACGCCGTCGGCGTCCAGGGTGCCCTTGAACTTGTCGGGGGCGATCACGATGCGCACGACGGGCAGCATGCCGGACTCCGGCCTACCGTCCGATCCCGTGAGCACCGCCGCCGACCCCCTCGCCCCCGCCACCGACTTCTACGCCGTCGACGACCTCATCGACCCCGGTGACCTGGAGATCCGCGACCGCGTGCGCGCCTTCTGCGCCGCCGAGGTCACGCCGATCATCAACGACTACTGGGAGCGCGCGGAGTTCCCCGCGCACCTGGTGCCCAAGCTGGCCGACCTCGGCATCGCCGGCGGCACGGTCAAGGGCCACGGGTCGGCCGGCATGAGCGCCGTGGCCGCCGGGCTGGTCGCGGCCGAGTGGGCCCGGGCCGACGGCTCGATGGGCACCTTCCACGGCGTGCACTCCTTCCTGGCCATGCAGTCGATCGACCTGCTGGGCAGCGAGGAGCAGAAGGAGCGCTGGCTGCCGGGCATGGCGCGAATGGAGACCATCGGCGCTTTCGGCCTGACCGAGCCCGACCACGGCTCGGACGCCGTCGCCCTGGGGACGACGGCCACCCGCGACGGCGACGGCTTCGTGCTCAACGGGGCGAAGAAGTGGATCGGCAACGGCTCGATCGCCGACATCGTGCTGATCTGGGCCCGCGACGAGGAGGGCAACGTCGGCGGCTACGTCGTCGAGAAGGGCACGCCGGGGTTCACCGCCACGGTGATGACCGGCAAGACGGCGCTGCGGGCGGTCTGGCAGGCCGAGATCACGCTGGAGGACGTGCGGGTGGGGAGCGAGAACAAGCTCGCGAACTGCCACAACTTCAAGGACGTCTCCCAGGTGCTCGACCGCACCCGGTACACCGTCGCCTGGCGCGCGCTCGGCGTCGCGCAGTCGGCCTACGAGCTGGCGCTGGCGCACACCCTGCAGCGCGAGCAGTTCGGCTCGCCGATCGCCGGCTACCAGCTGGTGCAGGAGAAGCTCGCCCGCATGCTGGCCGAGATCACCCTCATGCAGCTCATGTGCTGGCGGCTGTCCACGCTGGCCGACCAGGGCCGGATGACCGCGGCCATGGCGTCGCTGGCGAAGATGAACTGCTGCAAGAAGGCCCGCACGATCATCGCCGACGCCCGCGACCTCTTCGGCGGCGACGGCATCCTGCTCGAGCACCACATCGCCCGGCACCACGCCGACATCGAGGCGATCTACACCTTCGAGGGCACCGACCACGTGCAGGCGCTCATCGTCGGCCGCGAGGTCACCGGGCTGTCGGCCATCACCGGACGTCGTCCGCGGAAGGACTGAGGACCGTGCGCGCAGTCACCTACACCGAGTTCGGGGGACCCGAGGTCCTCGCCGTGTCCGACCTACCGGAGCCGCACGCCGGCCCCGGGCAGGTCCGGATCGCCGTCCACGCCGCCGGGCTGAACCCGGTCGACTGGAAGATCTTCGGCGGCATGATGGGCGGCGAGCTGTCCGGCCCGCGGGTGCCCGGCATCGACGCGGCCGGCGTCGTCGACGAGGTGGGCGAGGGCGTGCCCGGGGTGCAGATCGGTGACGAGGTCTTCGGCTTCGCCGTCGCGGGCAGCCTGGCGGAGTTCGCCGTCCTCGGCACCTGGGCGCCGCGGCCGGCGAGCTCGCCGTGGGAGGTGGCCGGCGGCCTGGTGGTCACCGGGGAGACCGCCGTGCGCACGCTGGACCTGATCCGGGTCGGCAGCGGCGACGCCCTGCTCGTCGACGGCGCGGCGGGCGGCGTGGGGCTGGTGGCGGTGCAGCTCGGCGTCCACCGCGGCGCGCAGGTCATCGGCACGTGCGGCGCCGCCAACGAGGACTTCGTGCGGTCGTTGGGCGCGATCCCCACGGCGTACGGCGCCGGCCTGGTCGAGCGGGTGCGCGAGATCGCACCGGACGGCGTCGACGCCGCACTGGACACCGCCGGCAAGGGCTCGGTGGCCGACCTGATCGAGCTGACCGGTGACCCGGGCCGCGTGGTCACCATCGCCGACTTCGGCGCCTCCGAGCTCGGCGCGCACGTCAGCACCGGCGGCGGCGAGCGGGGGCCCGCCCTGCGCCAGGTCGGCGAGCTGCTGGCGCAGGGGACGCTGACCACCCCGGTGGCCGGCACCTTCACCCTGGAGCAGGCGGCCGACGCGTACCGGGAGAGCCAGGCCGGCCACGTGCGCGGCAAGCTGGTGGTGCTCCCGCGGGGCTAGCCCGCGCGGCTGAGCTGGTGCGTGGTGGACCGCTTGCACTCCTCGCAGGCGGTCTCGCGCGCGCCCACGCGGTCCCACCGGTGGGCGCCCCAGACCTGCACGATCGCGCCGCACACGGCGAGCTCCACCTCGCCGTCGAGCTCGGCGGGCGGGCGGTGCGCCTCGACGGCGTGCCAGGAGGAGGAGACGGTGTCCTCGGGCCGCTGACGCGACCACCGGTCTGGTCGGGCGTACCCGACGGCATAGCTGTCCACGGGCCCCATTGTGCCCCCGGTCACAGGTAGCCGCCAGCGGTTCACAGGTCGGGACGGTTGCACACCACACCGATCCGGCGTCGTCGCGACCGCGGGCAACCGGATCGTCACCGCTCCGCCGTGTGGGTGAGGTCACCGACCAATCTGGTCGGTTTACCGACCAGATTGGTCGGTACTCGGTTAGCGTGCTCCCGTGACCCGCACACCACGGCCGCACGGGGACGGCGACATCCTCGACCGCGCGGCCGGCCTGTTCGCCCGTCGCGGCTACGGCAAGACATCCGTGCAGGAGATCGCCGACGCCGTCGGCCTGTCGAAGGCCGGCCTGCTGCACCACTACCCGAGCAAGGACGCCCTGCACGCCGCGGTCACCGCGCGCGCCGACGGCCTGGCCGACCAGGTGCTGGCCGTCCGCGACCGGGTGCCCGAGGGCGCCGACCGCGACCGCGCCACCGTCGAGGTCCTCGTCGAGATCGCCTTCGCCCACCCCGGCCTGGTCGCGCTGCTGCTGTCCCCCGCCGCCGAGGAGCCCGTCCCCGAGTGCGCGACCACGGCCGGCGACGCCGCCCTGCGCGCGTTCGGGCTGACCCCCGACAGCCTCGCCGACGACCCCGTCCGCACCGTCCGGGTGCTCGGGGCCCTGGGCGCCCTCGCCGTCCTCTCCCTGGCCGCCACCGAGCACGACACCGTCACGACCTGGCGTCCCCACGTGGTCGCCACCTGCCTCGACGCGCTCGGCCACGGCCGTCCGGGCGCCCAGCCCACCCGCACCACCGACCCGGAGGCCTGACCCCCATGGCTGCACTGCTGTCCCGGCTGGGCGCGCTCGCCCACCGCCGCCGCCTGACCGTCGTCCTCGTCTGGTTGGCCGTCCTGGTCGCCGGCGGGGTCGGCGCCGCCACCCTGGCCGGGGAGACGACGACGTCGTTCTCCATCCCGGGCCAGGAGTCCACGGTCGCCCTCGACCGGATCTCGCAGGAGTTCGGCGCCACCGACTCCGGCGCCAGCGCCCAGGTCGTCGTCCGCGCCCCCGACGGCACCACGCTCGCCGACCCCGACCAGGCCGCCGAGCTGCAGACCCTGGTGACCGACCTGGGCGCGCTGCCCGGCGTCGCGTCGGCGACGAACCCGCTGGACCCGGCCGCCCCGTCGGTCAACCAGGACCTCACCACCGGCTACAGCACGGTCACCTACGGCGTCGGCCCCGGCGAGGTGACCCCGGCCGAGCAGGACGCCCTCCTCGCCGCGGTGGCCGACGCCCGCGACTCCGGGCTGACCGTGGAGGTCGCGGGCCAGGCCCTCGAGGCCGCTCCCGAGGTCGGCGGCATCGGCGAGATCGCCGGCGTCGTCGTCGCCGTCCTGGTGCTCGCGCTGACCTACGGCTCGCTGGTCGTCGCCGGGATGAACCTGCTCACCGCCGCCGTCGGCGTGGGCATCGGCGTCCTCGGCATCACCATCGCCACCGGGTTCCTCGAGCTGTCCTCGACCACGTCCATCCTGGCCGCGATGCTCGGCCTGGCGGTCGGCATCGACTACGCGCTGTTCATCATCAACCGCTACCGGCAGGAGCTCCTGCGCGGCGCGGACGTCCCCGCCGCGATCGCCACCGCGGTCGGGACGGCGGGCTCCGCGGTGGTGACCGCCGGGCTCACCGTGGTGATCGCCCTGGTCGGGCTGTTCGTCGCCGGCATCCCGTTCCTCACCCAGATGGGCATCGCGGCCGGCGCCACGATCGTGGTCGCCGTGCTGGTGGCGCTGACCCTGGTGCCGGCGGTGCTCTCCTTCCTGGGCCGCCGGGCGCTGCCGACGAAGCAGCGCGACCTGCCGCCGGTGGCCGCCGTCGACGACGCCGCCCCCGCGACCGGCCTGTTCGGGCGCTGGGCCGCCGGCGTCACCAGGCACCGGGTGGTCGCCCTGCTGGCAGCGGTCGTCGCCCTGGGCGTCATCGCCGTGCCCGTGGCCTCGATGCGCACCACGCTGATCCAGACCCCGCCGGCCGACAGCACCCAGGAGCGCGCCCAGCAGCTGCTGGCCGACGGGTTCGGGGCCGGTGTCAACGGCCCGATCACCGTGCTGTTCGAGGGCGCCGACGCCGCCACCGTGGCGACGGCGGCCACGCCGGGCATCCAGGGCCTGGACGACGTCGTCACCGTCACCCCGGCGATCCCGAACGCCGCCGGCGACGCCGCGCTGCTCACCGTCGTCCCCGGCTCCGGGCCGACCAGCGCGGCCACCGAGCAGCTGGTCGAGGACCTGCGTGCCCAGCTGGCCGACCTCGACGGCGCGACCGCCTCGGTCACCGGGCAGACTGCGGTCAGCGTGGACGTCGCCTCGTCGCTGAACAGCGCCCTGCCGGTCTACCTGGCCCTGGTCGTCGGCCTGGCGCTGGTCCTCCTCGTGCTGGTGTTCCGGTCGCTGCTGGTGCCGCTGGTCGGCGTGCTGGGCTTCCTGCTCACCATCGGCGCCTCGCTCGGCGCCACCGTGGCGGTGTTCCAGTGGGGCTGGCTGGGCGACCTGGTCAACCTCGAGAGCTCCGGCCCGCTGATCAGCCTGACCCCGATCCTGGTCATCGGGATCCTCTTCGGGCTGGCCATGGACTACCAGGTCTTCCTGGTGTCGCGGATGCACGAGGCGCACGCCCACGGGGCGGCCCCCACCGCGGCGATCCGCAGCGGGTTCCGCTCGGCCGCACCGGTGGTGTTCGCCGCCGCGCTGATCATGTTCAGCGTCTTCGCCGGGTTCGTGCCGGCCGGCGACGCCACGATCAAGTCGATCGGCTTCGCGCTGGCCATCGGGGTGCTGTTCGACGCCTTCGTCGTCCGCATGGTGCTGGTGCCCGCCGCGCTGGCCCTGCTGGGCGAGCGGGCCTGGTGGCTGCCGCGCTGGCTGGGCTGGCTGCCGGTGCTCGACGTCGAGGGCGCCGCGCTGGAGAGGTCGACCCCCCGGGACGACGAACCCGAACTGGTGGGCGCCGGACGCTGACACGCTGAAGATGCGGGGACTGCAATGTTGCAGTCCCCGCATTTTTCGTGCCATCCTGCTCCGGTGACCAGCGGGCTGCGCGAGCGCAAGAAGGCGGCGACCCGGCGGGCACTGCACGTCGCGGCGCTCGAGCTCGTCGCCGCGCGCGGCCTGGACGCGGTGTCGGTCGACGACATCGCCACCGCCGCCGACGTCTCGCCCCGCACGTTCTTCAACTACTTCCCCGGCAAGGACGACGCCGTCCTGGGTCTGGACCCCGACGAGGCCGACGCCGTGGCCCGGGCGCTCGCCGCCCGCCCGGTCGACGAGTCCCCGCTGGACGCCCTGCGCGCGGTGGCCCACGACCAGGCCCACGACATGGCGCTCGAGACCGATCTGTGGACGCTGCGCATGCAGGTCATCGACGCCTCACCGGCCCTGCTGGCCCGGCTGGCCGCCGCGTTCGGCCGCGGCGAGCAGTCGGTGGCCGCGGCCCTGGCCGCCCGCTGCGGCGCCGGCCCGCACGACCTGTACCCGCGGCTGCTGGCCGGCGTCAGCGGGGTCGCCGTGCGCACCGCGCTGCACCGCTGGCTGGCCACCGACTTCACCGCCTCGCTGCCCGACCTCGTCGACGAGGCCTGGGCCTCGCTGGCCGCCGGCCTCCCCGTTCCACCGTCGTAGGAGAACCGTGACCACCGCTGCACCCCCGCTCGTCCTCACCCGACGACGGATCAACATCATCTTCGGCGCGCTCGTGGCCGGCATGCTCATGGCCGCCCTCGACCAGACGATCGTGTCGACGTCGATGCCCACCATCGTCGGGGACCTGGGCGGCGTCTCGCACATGGCGTGGGTGACCACCGCCTACCTGCTGGCCACCACGCTGGTGATGCCGGTCTACGGCAAGCTCGGCGACCTCTTCGGCCGCCGCACCCTGTTCCTGGTCGCGATCGGGCTGTTCACCGTGGCCAGCGTGGGGGCCGCGCTGGCCCCGGACTTCACCTGGTTCGTGGTCTGGCGCGGGGTGCAGGGCCTGGGCGGCGGCGGGCTGATGATCCTCTCGCAGGCGATCATCGCCGACATCGTGCCGGCGCGGGAGCGCGCCCGGTACATGGCCCCGATCGGTGCGCTGTTCGGGCTGTCGGCGGTGGCCGGCCCGCTCATCGGCGGGTTCTTCACCGACTCCTCGCTGGGCTGGGAGTGGTGCTTCTGGGTCAACGTGCCGGTCGGGGTCGCGGCGTTCGCGATCGGCTGGTTCGCCCTGACCCTGCCCAAGCGGCGCAACACCGCCCCCCTCGACATCGCCGGGATCGTCGCGCTCTCGGCGGTGACCACCTGCCTGGTGCTGTTCACCGACCTCGGCGGCAGCGAGGGCTGGACGGCGCCGTGGACCCTCGCCCTGGCCGCCGGCTTCGTCATCGCGCTGGCCGCGTTCGTGGTGGTCGAGCGTCGGGCCGTGGAGCCCGTCGTCCCGCTGTGGCTGTTCCGCAACCCGACCTTCACGGTCGCGACCGCGCTGGGCCTGGCCGTGGGGCTGGGGATGTTCTCGGCCATCGCCTTCCTGCCGACCTACCTGCAGATGAGCTCGGGGCTGTCGGCGACGGTCTCGGGGCTGCTGCTGGTGCCGATGACCGTCGGCATCATCGTGACCATCCAGGGCACGGCCGGGTTCATCGCCCGCACCGGCCGCTACAAGGTCTTCACGGTCGCCGGGGTGGCGATCATCCTGGCCGCCGTCGTCTGGATGACCACGCTGGCCGGGGACACCTCGCTCGTGACCATCGGCGCGATGGTGTTCACCCTGGGCGCCGGGCTCGGCCTGATCATGCAGAACGTGGTGCTCGCCGCCCAGAACGCCGTGCCGCCGACCGAGCTGGGCGTGGCCACCTCGACCAACAACTACTTCCGCGAGGTCGGCGCCACCCTCGGCGTCGCGGTGTTCGGCACCCTGTTCACCACCCGGCTCGCCGAGCGGCTGGCGCCGGCGCTGGCCGCCAACGCCGAGCAGGCCGCCGGTGCCGGGATCCTCTCGCCGGACTCGCTCACCCCGGCCGCGGTCGACGCGGCCGGCGAGCCGCTGCGGGGTGCGGTGGTGTTCGCCTACGCCGACGCGCTGGCCCCGGTGTTCTGGTACCTGGTGCCGATCCTGGTCGTCGCCTTCGTGCTGGCGCTCTTCCTGCGCGAGATCCCGCTGGCGACCGAGGCCGGCATGGTCGCCCGCGGCGAGGCCGTCACCGAGGAGCCGACACCGGCCGCAGCGACCGAGGTCGTCGTCCGCGACGAGATCCCCGCCGGCCGGCCCAGCGCCGGCGACTGAGCCGCCTGCCATCTGGCGGCACGAGGGGTGCGGCGGCCCGGACGTGCGCACGAGGCTGACCCGGTGACCGTCGACGCCGCCCTCGTCCAGCTGGACCTCGCCGGCAAGGTCCGGCTGCTGACCGGGGCCTCGTTCTTCTCCTTCACCGGCGACGAGGCGATCGGGCTCACCCCGATCGCCATGTCCGACGGGCCCTCGGGGGTGAAGGGCCAGTCGCAGAGCGGAGGCGCGCCGGCCGCGCTGCTGCCCAACGCCACGGCGCTGGCCAGCACCTGGGACGAGCAGCTGCTCGCCGACGTCGGCCGGTTCCTCGCCGAGGACGCGCAGCGCAACCGCACGCACGTCGTCCTCGGACCGACCATCAACCTGCACCGCAGCCCGCTGGGCGGCCGGGTCTTCGAGTGCTTCTCCGAGGACCCGCTGCTCACCGGTCGGCTCGCTGCCTCCTACGTCCGCGGCCTGCAGGACCAGGGCGTCGGGGCCTGCCTGAAGCACCTGGTCGGCAACGAGGCCGAGACCGACCGGCACACCGTCGACGTGCGCATCGACGAGGCCACGCTGCGGGAGGTCTACCTGCTGCCCTTCGAGATCGCGGTGGCCGACGCCGACGCGTGGCTGCTCATGGCGGCCTACAACCGGGTCGACGGCGTGCCGGCCACCGAGCACGACCGGGTGCTCAACCAGGTCGTGAAGGGCGAGTGGGGCTACGCCGGCCTGGTGGTGTCGGACTTCTTCGCCACCCACTCCACCGCCCCGGCGATCACCGGCGGTCTCGACGTGGTGCTGCCCGGCCCGTTCGGGCCCTGGGGCCAGCAGCTGGTCGCCGCGGTGGAGGCCGGCGAGGTGTCACCGGCCGTCGTCGACGCCGCCGTCCGCCGGGTGCTCCTGCTGGCCGAGCGCGTGGGTGCCCTGGGGACGCCGCGGGAGTGGCCGGAGGTGCCCGGCGCCGACGACCCGGCCCGCACCGCGCAGCTGCGGGAGTGGGCGGCCGCCGGCATGACCGTGCTCCGCAACGACGGCGCGCTCCCCCTGGCCGCCGGCACCCGGGTCGCCCTGGCCGGGCTGCCGGCGACCGAGACGCTGCTCATGGGCGGCGGCTCGGCCGAGGTCTCGCCGCCGCACCAGGTCTCGGTCCTGGACGGGCTGACCGCCGCCCTCGGCCCGGCCGTCACCTGGGCCGGCGGCGTGCAGCTGGGCAGCACCCCGCCGGCCGCCCGCCCCGGGTTCGTCGTCGACCCGGTCGACGGGACGCCGGGGGTGCGGCTGCAGGTCGTGGGCGCCGACGGCCGGCCCCTGGTCGACGAGCACCTGGCCGACAGCCGGCGGGTCGTCGGCTGGGGTGGTGAGCTGGCGGGCCCCGGCACCCGGGTGCGGCTGACCGCCCGCGTCGACCACACCGGGCCGCTGCAGCTGGGCGTCGTCGGGCTCGGCAGCTGGACGGTGACCGCCGGCGACCAGCGGGCCACCGTGCAGGTCGACCCGGTGACCGGGGTGCCCGGGGAGTCGCTGCTCGCGCCGCCGCACCGGGTGGCCGACCTCGCCGTGGACGGGCCGGTCGAGGTGACCGCCGAGGTCGACCTGGGCGACCTCGAGCACGCGATGGTGGGGCTCGTCGCCCGCCCCGCGCCGGTGCCGGACGCCGACGCGATCGCGGCCGCGGCGTCGGCCGCCGCCGGGGCGGACGTGGCGGTGGTGGTGGTCGGGCTGACCGCCGAGCAGGAGACCGAGTCCCGCGACAAGACCACCCTGGCGCTGCCCGGTGCGCAGGACGCCCTGGTCGAGGCCGTGGCCGCCACGGCGCGGCGCACCGTCGTCGTGGTGAACGCAGCCACCCCGGTGCTGATGCCCTGGCTCGACCGGGTGGACGCCGTCCTGGTGGCCGGGCTGCCCGGTCAGGAGGGCGGGCACGCCGTGGCGGCTGCGCTGCTGGGCGAGCTCGAACCGGCCGGCCGCCTGGTCACCACCTGGCCGGCCGCCGACGGGGCCTCCCCCGCCTGGTCGGTCACCCCCACCGACGGCGTGCTCACCTACGCCGAGGGCGCGTTCGTCGGGCACCGCGGGCACGCCGCCGGGCACGCGCCGGCGCCGGCGGCCTGGTTCGGCGCCGGGCTGGGCTACGGCAGCTGGGACTACCGGGAGGCGTCGGTCGACACCGCGGGGCCGACCCCGGTGGTGACGGCGACGATCGCGAACACCTCGACCCGCGACTCCCGCGAGGTCGTGCAGGTCTACCTGCAGCCGGCCGACCCCGCGCGCCCGGTCCGGCTGGTCGGCTGGCGCGCTGCGGTCGTGCCCGCCGGGGCCACCGCGCAGGTCACCGTCACCTGCGACCCCCGGGTGCTGCGCCGCTGGGACGGGGCCGGCTGGGTGGCCGAGGACCGCGGTGAGCTGATGCTCGCCCGCGGCCTCGGCGACATCCGGCTGCGCCTGCCCCTCGGCTGAGGATCAGTGCGTGCGGCCGCGGGACACCTTCTGCTTGGCGTAGGGCACGCCGACCTTGGCCAGCAGCTTCACGACCACCCAGCCCACAGCGGCCAGGGCGTTCTTCTTCGCAGCCATCGTCGTTCTCCTCGGGGTCGGTCGGCGGTCGGCGGATGCGCCGACCCGGTCTCGGACGAGAAGATGGCCCGACACGTAACGCTGTAAACCTGGCGAGTGGTCCGGGGGGTCAGGCGTGGGCGTCGGGGTCGAAGAACAGCGCCGGCTTCTCCACCGGCTGCGGCTCGTCGATCGTGCAGGCGAACGCGTGCGCCCCCGACCCGACGACCGCCGGGTCGCTGCCGTCGGGCAGCTGCACAGTGGCGGTGGTGCCGGCCGGCACGGTCAACTCCAGGGTGAACGCCGTACCGCCGGTCAGCACCCACGACACCGCGGCGCGGCCGTAGGGCGTGTCGTGCTCCACCGACGCCGAGCTGATGCCCGGGCCCGGCCGCGGGGCCACCAGCAGCTCGCGGTAACCCGGTGACGCCGGGGCGAGGCCGGCGACCGTGCGGTGCAGCCAGTCGGCCACCGCGCCCAGGGCGTAGTGGTTGAACGACGTCATGTCGCCGGGGTTGATCGAGCCGTCGGGCAGCATGGAGTCCCAGCGCTCCCAGATCGTCGTGGCCCCCATCGACACCGGGTACAGCCAGCTCGGGCACTCCTCCTGCAGGAGCAGCTCGTAGGCGCTGGCCAGCTCGCCGGCGTGGGTCAGCGCGTCGCAGACCAGCGGCGTGCCGAGGAACCCGCTGGCGATGTGGAACCCGTCGTCCAGCACCTGCCGGGCCAGCAGCCGCCCGGTGTGCGGCCGCTGCTCCGGGGCCAGCAGGTCGAACTCGAGCGCCAGCGCGTAGGCGGTCTGGGACGGGAAGGCGACCCGGCCGGTGGGGCTGACGTACTCGTCGCGGAACCTGGCGGCGGCCCGCTCCCCCAGCTCGGCGAACCGGGTGCCGTCCTCGCCCAGCAGCGCGGCGACCTGGGCCAGCGTGCGGGCTGACCGGGCCAGGTAGGCCGTGGCCACGGCCTGCCACGGGGTGCGCGCGGCGGCCGGGTTGTCCGGCGGTGCAGAGGCGTCCAGCCAGTCGCCGAAGGAGAACCCGCCCTCGGGGAAGTCGACGTCGGCCCCGGCCCGCGCGGCGAACGCGTCGACCCAGGCCACCATCGACGGCCACTGCCGCCGCAGCAGACCCCGGTCACCGGTGCGCTCGTGCAGCACCCACGGGACGACGACGGCCGCGTCGCCCCAGCCGACCTCGGGCTGCTGCGGGAAGGGCAGCAACGGGATGAACGGCACGTACATGGGGACGACGCCGTCGAGCTCGGCCTGCTCGACGGCGAGGTCGGCCAGCCAGGAGCTGAGCATGCCGGTGGTGTCGTAGAGGAACGAGGCGGTCGGGGCGAAGACCTGCAGGTCACCGGTCCAGCCCAGCCGCTCGTCGCGCTGCGGGCAATCGGTGGGCACGTCGAGGAAGTTGCCGCGCATGCCCCACAGCACGTTGTCGTGCAGCCGGGTGACGCGGGAGTCGGAGCAGGCGAACCAGCCCGTGCGCCGGAGGTCGGTGTGCAGCACGACCGCCTCGAGGTGCGCGGTGGTCAGCTCGCCGGGCCAGCCTGTCACCTCGGCGTACCGGAAGCCGTGCACGGTGAACCGGGGCTCCCACGACCGCGGGCCCGTGCCGTCGAGGACCACGACGTCGGTGGCCTTCGCACCGCGGAGCGGGCGGGTGCCGAGCTCGCCGTGCTCGAGCACCTCGGCGTGCCGCACGGTGATCTCGGTGCCGGCCGGGGCGTCGGGCAGGGCGAACCGGATCCGGCCGACCAGGTTCTGGCCGAAGTCGACCAGCACGGCTCCGGACGGCGACCGGCTGACCTCGACCGCGGGCGCGACCTCGGTGCGCCGGACGGGCGGGCCGGTCGGGGCGACCAGCGTGCTCGCGTCGAGCGCACCGACCTCGACCGGGGTCCAGGAGGAGTCGTCGAAGCCGGAGCTCGACCAGCCGGGGAGCTCCCGCCGGCAGTCGTGCGTCTCGCCGGAGTAGAGCCCGGCCCGGATGACCGGGCCGGCGGTGGTGGACCGCCAGCTGCCGTCGGTGGTGACGACGGTGCGGCTGCCGTCGGGGTGCTCGACCTCGAGCTGGGCGAACGCGCCGGTCCGGTCGCCGTAGAACGCCCGCTTGCCGGTGAAGCCCAGCGCGCCGCGGAACCAGCCGTCGGCCAGGGTGATCCCGAGCGTGTTCGGTCCCTCCGCCACCTGGTCGGTGACGTCCCAGGTCAGGTAGCGCAGCCGGTGGGTGTAGCTGGTCCACCCGGGCGCGAGCACCTCGTCGCCGACGGCCGCGCCGTTGAGCTCGGCCTCGAACACGCCCTGCGCGGTGGCGTACAGCCTCGCCGAGACGACCGGCGAGGCGAGGGTGAACTCACGGCGGAGCAGGGCGACCGGCTCGTCGGCGTCGCCCAGGACCGGCTGCACCAGGGTCGCCGACCAGTCGGCGGGGTCGAGCAGCCCGGCCTCCAGGACGACCTCGGGCGACCACTCGGACGGGTCGTCGTCCGGCCCCCACACGCGGACCCGCACGGTGCGTCGCTCCCGGCTGGTCAGCGGCTCGACCGGCCACGGCACCAGCACGGAGTCGGGCGACCCGACCCGGCCCGACGTCCAGCCGTCGACCTGCAGCTCGTACCCGCGCTGCACCCAGTCGCGCTCGTCCGTGCTGGTCACCCAGGACAGCCGGGGCGTGGTCTCGCCGATGCCGAGCGGCTCGCGGTGGTGCTCCACGGTGACGGGTCCGACGATGGTCACGACAGCTGCTCCGCCACGAAGTCCACGGTCAGCTGCACGAGGCCGTCGACGTCGTCGTGGCCGTCGAAGATGTGCTGCGCGCCCTCGACCGGCACCAGCGTCGAGGGCACCCCGGCGGCGGTCAGCGCGGCGTGCAGGACCTCGCTCTGCTCGTAGGGCACCAGCCAGTCCGCCGTGCCGTGCACCAGCAGGAAGGGCGGGGCCTGCGGGGTCACGTGGGTGACCGGGCTGGCGTCGGCCAGCGCGTCGCCGGTGAGACCACGGGTCAGGTGGTCCTCGGGGGCGACCAGCAGCTCCGGGGGGAGCTTGGCCGCGATGTGCGGCGGCGGCTGCCGGCGGGGCATGGTGGCCAGGTCGGCCGGGCCGTACCAGTCGACGACGACCTGGACGGCGGAGGACTCCCCCTGCACGCCGTGCGCCGGCTCCAGGTCGGCGCGGTGGGCGGTGAGCCCGACCGAGGCGGCGATGTGCGCGCCGGCGGACTCCCCCACGATGCCGATCCGCTCGGTGGACAGGCCCAGGTGGGGGCCGAACCGGCGCAGCCAGCGGACGGCGGCCTTCGCGTCCAGCAGCTGCGCGGGGAACGGCGCCTCCAGCGCGTGCCGGTAGTCGATGCTCGCGACGGCGATCCCGGCGGCGAGGAAGGCGTCGGGCACCTGGTCCGGGCGGAACGTCTCGGGCAGGATCCGACGATCGCCGAACATGAACCCGCCGCCGTGCACCCACACCACCAGCGGGGCCGGGGAGCCGGCCGGTGCCCACAGGTCCAGCTGCAGCGGCCGGTAGCCCATGGCCACCGCGTAGGTCAGCCCCGACCAGTGCCGGCTCCCGTCGGGCCGGACGGCGGGCTCGTGCGGGGGCAGGAACCGGGCGGGGCCGGCCCAGTCGGCGGTGACCTCGGTCATCGGTGGCCCTCCAGTGCGTAGGTGTGGGTGCCGGGACCGGCGGTCGCCGTCGTCCCGTCGGGCAGGACCACCTCGGCCTGCGTCCCGGCGGGGACGACGACGTGCAGCTCGAACCGGCCGTCGGCGAGCGTCCAGGCCGACTCGATCCGGCCGTACGGGCACTCGTGCGCGGCCGAGGCGGAGGTGAGCCCGCCGCCGGGGCGCGGGGCGACCCGGAACCGGCGGTAGCCGGGCTCGAGCAGGGAGATGCCGGCGGTGTACCGGTGCAGGAAGGAGACGACCGCGCCCTTGGAGTAGTGGTTGAGCGACTCGTGCGGGGTGCCGTCGGGCCGGACGCCGTCCCACCGCTCCCAGACCGTGGTCGAGCCGGCGTCGACCATCCGCATCCAGCCGGGCTCGCCGTCGGCCAGCAGCACCTCGTAGGCGGTGTCCAGGTGCCCGGCGTCGGCCAGCACCGGCAGCAGGTACGGGGTGGCGAGGAAGCCGGTGGCCAGGTGGCCACCGGCCTCGGCGACCAGCTCGACCAGCCGGTCGGCGACCACCGTCCGCAGGTCGGCCGGCACCAGGTCGAAGGCGAGCGCGCGGACGTGGGTGGCCTGGGTGTCGACGGTCAGCCGGCCGTCGTGCACGTACTCGCGCTGCCAGGCGTCCCGGGCGCCGTCGGCCAGCGCCGTCCACCGGGTCGGGTCCTCGCCGATGACCGCCGCGATCCGGGCCATCAGCCCGGCGGAGTGGGCGAGGAACGCGGTGGCGACGTCGCCCTTGTCGGCGGCGATGAATTCCTCCATCGGGCCGGGCCCCTCACCCGGCTCCAGCCACTCGCCCCAGTGGAAGCCGGTGTCCCAGAGGAACCGCTCGTGCGGGGCCGGCTCCCCGGTGCGGGAGGGGTGCCGCTGCTCGCGGGCCGTCGTCTCGGCCCGCTCGAGCCAGCGGACCATCGTCGGCCAGGTCTCGGCCAGCACGTCGGTGTCGCCGTAGGCCTGGTAGATCTCCCAGGGCACGATCACGCAGGCGTCGCCCCAGCCGGCCGAGCCGTTGAGGAAGGCGATCGGGCCCTCGCGGCCCTCGGTGCGCGGCGACGGGCTGACGTTGGCCACCGTGCCGTCGGGCCACTGGTCGGCCGCGACGTCGCGCAGCCACTTGGTGCTGAACCCGGCCACGTCGTACAGGAACGCGGCGGTCGGCACGAACAGCTGCCAGTCGCCGGTCCAGCCGTGCCGCTCGCGGTGCGGGCAGTCGGTCGGGATGTCGCAGGCGTTGTCGACGAAGCTCCAGCGGGCGGCCTCGTGCAGCGCGTCCAGCCGGGCGTCGCTGCTGGCGAACCAGCCGGTGGGGCGCAGATCGGTGTGCACCACCGCGCCCCGGACGTCGTCCGCCGTGAGCGGGCCCGGGTGGCCCTCGATGCGGGCGTACCGGAAGCCGTGCGTCGTCCGGCGAGGCTCGAACACCTCGCCGGGCACCCCGGACGAGACGACCGCGTCGACCTGGCCGGCGCTCAGCCGGTGCGGCAGGAACGGCAGGTCGGGCTCGAGGTTGGTGACCGTGACGTCGCCGTCGACCAGCCACTCGCCGTGGGTGATGGTGAGCTCGGTGCCGGCCGCGCCGAGGTCGCTCACCCGCAGCCAGCCGTTGATGTTCTGGCCCAGGTCGACGACGTGCGCACCGCTCGGCAACCGGTCGACCGACACCGGCACCAGTTCCTCGACCCGGCGCACAAGCGGGGCCGGGGAGTCGACCAGCCCGGCATAGCCGTGGTCGACGACGGTGACGGCGTCCCAGCCGGTGTCGTCGAAGCCGGGGGCGTCCCAGCCGGTGGGCCGGCGGGTGAGGTCCCAGCGCTCGCCCTCGATCAGGTCGGCCGCCACGACGTGACCGGTCGAGCTGCGCCAGTCCGCCCCGGTGCCGACGACGGAGGTGCTGCCGTCGGCGTGGGTCAGGTGCAGCTGGGCCAGCAGCGCCGTCCGGTCGCCCCACTGGTCGGCGGCCCGGGTGATGCCGACCTGCCCGCGGAACCAGCCGTCGGCGAGCACCACGGCGAGCACGTGCCGGCCGGCGGTCAGCGGGCCGACGTCGTGGGTCTGCACCTGGAGCCGGGCGTCGTACTGCGTGTAGCCCGGGGTCAGCTCGGCGTCCCCGATCCGGGTGCCGTCGCAGAACGCCTCGTAGAGGCCCTGCGCGGTGGCGTGCAGCCGGGCGGCGACGACGGGGGTGCCGGCGTCGAACTCGAACCGCAGCAGCGCCGCCGGGCGGTGGCCCTTCTCCCCCGCCGGCATGGTGCCCGGCTCGATCCAGACGCAGCGCCAGTCCTCGGCCCAGAGCAGCCCGGTCTCGAACCAGGACGGCGCCGAGACCGGGCTCTCGCCCAGGTCGGTGCGCACCTGCACCTGCCAGGTCACCCGCTGGGACGACGCCAGCGGCGGCCCGGCGTAGGGCACCAGCAGCTGGTCGGCCGACGCCACCCAGCCGGTGTCCCAGCCGTTGTCCGTGGTGATCCGGTAGCCCTGCTGCCCGGTGGCACCGGCCGGCAGCTGCCAGGACAACCGCGGCGCCTCCGTCTGGATGCCCAGCGCCTCGTCCAGGTGCTCGACGCGGAGGGCGTGCGGGGCGGTCACAGCTGGAGGTCGGCGTGCACGAGCTGCTCGCCGGCCGACGGGCCGCTGGACAGCACGACGGTGCCGGGCTCCACGGCCCACGCCCCGGCGATGCGGTGCCGCAGCACCCGCGCGCCGATCGGGACGGGGACGTCGACCACCTCGCCCGGGCCGGCGTGCACCACGGCGAAGCCGGCCAGCCAACGCACCGGCCGGTCCAGCGCGGAGTCCGGGCGCGCGGCGTAGACCTGCACGACCTGCTTTCCGGCCCGCTCGCCGGTGTTGCGCAGCCGGACGGTCGCGGTGGAGCCCTCGACGGTCAGCTGCTCCCAGGCCCAGGTCGTGTAGCCCAGGCCGTGGCCGAACCAGTACGCCGGCGTGGTGCCCGCGCGCAGGTAGCCGCGGTGCCCGATGTGCAGGCCCTCCGTGTACTCCAGCCGGCCGTCGGTCGGCACGACCTCGGTGACGGGGGCGTCGGCCAGCACGACAGGCCAGGTGGTGGGCAGCCGGCCGCCGGGCTCGACGGCGCCCAGCAGGACGTCGGCCAGCGCGGCGCCGGCCTCCATGCCGGGGAACCAGAACTGCAGGACGGCGGCGACGTCGTCCCGCCACGGCAGCTCGACCGGCGACCCGGCGTTGACCACGACGACGGTGCGCGGGTTGACCGCCGCGACGGCGCGGACCAGCTCGTCCTGCCGGCCCGGGAGGGTCAACGAGGTGCGGTCCTGGCCCTCGCTCTCGACGGCCTCGGAGGTGCCGACGACGACCACCGCGACGTCGGCGTCGCGGGCCAGCTCGACCGCGCGGGCCAGCTCGGCGTCGTCCCCCGCCCACGGGCCCTGCACGGCGAACCCGCCGAAGAGGATGAACGCCTGCGGGTCGAAGGCCCAGTGCAGCCGCACCTCGACGTCCTCGCCGGCGCGCAGCGCGACGCCGGCCGAGGCCTGCGCGGGCGTGCCGAACAGCAGGGCGGGGTCGCGCGGGGCGTCCAGGTGCTCGCGGTGCAGCAGCTCGGTGCCGGCCACGGTCAGCCGGTGCTCGCCGGCGCCGGAGACGCCCAGCTGCCACTCGCCGTCCTCGTCAGGGCGGAAGGTGCAGACCAGCTCCAGCGCGACGGCGCCGGCCGGGATCTCGGCGGTGATCCGGATCAGGTTCGTGGTGGCGGCGCGCTGCTCGGCGACCAGCTCGCCGGCGGCGTCCAGCCAGCGGACGACGGCGTCGCCGACCAGCTCGTCGGGCCGGACCTGCCGCAGGCCCTCGGCCAGCAGGCAGCCCGGAGCGGTCACGACATCAGCTCCGGCGGCGCGCAGGCCGGCGACCGGGGTGACCAGGTGCGGCGGGAAGACGATCGCCGAGCCGCCGCCGAGCGCCCGGATGTCGGCCGCGCCCGGGCCCACCAGGGCGACGCGGCCGGCGCCGGTCAGCGGCAGCACGCCGTCGTTGGTCAGCAGCACCGAGCCGGCCGCGGCGGCCTCCCGGGCGAGCGCGGCGACGTCGACCGCGGGCGGGCGCGGGTGCTCGTCCCCCAGGGCACCGGTGCGCTGCGCGAGCAGCAGCAGCCGGCGCACCTTGTCGTCGATCGCCGACTCCGGCACCCGGCCGGCCCGCACCGAGTCGGCCAGGCCGGCGTAGCGGGCCTCGGGCCCGGGCATCGCCAGGTCGGTGCCGGCCGCGGCGGTGGCCTCGCCGTCGTAGACCGCACCCCAGTCGCTGATCACCAGGCCGTCGAAGCCCCAGCTGCCCTTCAGCGGCTCGGCCAGCAGGTCGTTCTCGGTCATCGGGGCGCCGTCCACCCCGTTGTAGGCGGCCATGATCGTCCACGGCGCGGCGTCGGCCACCACGGTCTCGAACGGCGCCAGGTACAGCTCGTGCAGCGTGCGCTCGTCGAGCACGTTGTCCACCGACATGCGCTCGGTCTCGGCGTCGTTGGCCACGTAGTGCTTCGGGCAGGCGCCGACGCCGGCCTCCTGCAGCCCGCGCACGTAGGCCGCGGCCAGCTCGCCGGTCAGGTGCGGGTCCTCGGCCATGCACTCGAAGTGCCGGCCGCCCAGCGGCGAGCGGTGCAGGTTCATGGTCGGCCCGAGGACGACGTCCACGCCCTTGCGCACCGCCTCGGCGGCCAGCGCGGCACCCAGCCGGTGCAGCAGGTCGACGTCCCAGCTGGCCGCGGTGGCCGAGCCGGACGGGAACGCCGCGGATGCCTCCCAGTCGTCCCGGCTGGTGCCGCGGACGCCGACCGGGCCGTCGGAGACGCTGATCTCCCGCAGCCCGATCGCCGGCACCGCGGCCGTCGTCCAGGCCCCGGACCCGGAGATCAGCGCGATCTTGGTGTCCAGGTCGAGCTGGGCGAGCAGGTCCTCGATCACGCGGTGAGCTCCTCGGCGTGGTGGCACGCGGTCAGGCTGGCGCCGACCTGGCGCAGCGCGGGGCGTTCGGTCGTGCAGACCTCGGTGGCCAGCGGGCAGCGGGTGGCGAACGGGCAGCCGGTCGGCGAGGGCGCGGCGGCCCCCGCCGTCCCGATGCCTAGCGCCTCCCGGGCGGCCCGGCGGGCCGCCTGCTCGGCGGGCCTGGGCACGGGCGCGGCCGAGGTCAGCGCCGCGGTGTAGGGGTGCCGGGGGTGCAGCGTGACGTCGTCCACCGGTCCGGTCTCCATGACCTGGCCCCGGTACAGGACGACGGTGCGCTGCGCGAGGAACCGGACCACGCCCAGGTCGTGCGCCACGAACAGGAACGCCAGGCCGTGCTCGTCCCGCAGGTCGGCCAGCAGGTTGAGCACCTGGGCCTGGGTGGAGAGGTCCAGGGCGGAGACCGGCTCGTCGAGCACGATGACCTTGGGCCGCACGACCAGCGAGCGGGCGATGGCGATGCGCTGGCGCTGCCCGCCGGAGAACTGGGTGGGGTACCGGTCGACGGCGTCGCCGGGCAGGCCGACGGACTCCAGCGCCTGCCGGGCCCGGGTCGTCGCGTCGGCGGTGCCGCGGGGCAGCGGCTCGACCAGGGTCTGGCCGATCGTGCGGGCCGGGTTGAGCGAGGAGTACGGGTCCTGGAAGACCACCCGCAGGTCGGCGGCCAGCCCCCGGCGCTTGCGCAGCGGCAGGCTCGTGATGTCGCGGCCCTGCACCAGCACCTGGCCCTCGCTGGGCGGCTGCAGGCCGAGGATGGCCTTGCCGATCGTGGACTTGCCCGACCCCGACTCCCCCACCAGGCCGAGGGTCTCGCCGGGGGCGACGGTGAAGCTGACCCGGTCGATCGCCGGGGCGGCCGCGCGGGCCTTCCGGCCCGAGCCGTAGCGGACGACGAGGTCGCGGACCTCGAGCGCGGGCGTCGTGGTGGCCGCGTCCTCGCGGACGGGTGCGGCGGCGGTCATCGGGCTCCTCCGGCGGTGGTGGCGGTCTCGGCGCCGGCTTCCTCGGGCGTCCAGCTGATCTGGTGCAGCGCCAGGTCCTCCACTCGGACGCAGCGGACCAGTCCGCCGCCGTGCGCGGGCACGGTCGGGAACGGTGTCCGGCAGGCGTCGGTGGCGAACAGGCAGCGGCCGGCGAACCGGCAGCCCTCGGGCCAGGTGCCCGGGGAGGGCACGGTGCCGGCGATCGAGGCCAGCCGCTCGGGCACGGGCTCGCCGTCGGGCACGTGCGGGTCGGCGCCCAGCAGGGCCATCGTGTACGGGTGCCGGGGCTCGTCGAGCACCCCGGCGGTGGCGCCGGCCTCGACGACCTCGCCGGCGTACATGACCGCGACGTCGTCGCAGAGGTCGGCGACCACGCCCAGGTCGTGGGTGACCAGGACGACCGACAGGCCGGTGTCGCGGACCAGTGCCCGCAGCAGGCTGAGGATCTCGGCCTGCACGGTGACGTCCAGCGCGGTGGTCGGCTCGTCGGCGACCAGCAGGTCGGGCTCGCCGGTCAGCGCCAGGGCGATGCAGACCCGCTGGGCCATGCCGCCCGAGAGCTGGTGCGGGTAGCTGCGCAGGATGCGGTCGGCGTCGACGATGCCGACGTTGCGCAGCAGCTCCGCGGCGATGGTTCGGGCCTCGCCCCGACCGACGCCGCGATGGCGGCGGATCGGGCCGGTGAGCTGGGCGGCGATCGAGAACGCGGGGTCGAGGGCGACCATCGGCTCCTGCGAGATCAGCGCGATCCGGCTGCCGCGGTAGCCGCGCAGCTCCTTCTCGGGCCGGCCGACGAGGTCGGTGCCCTGGAAGATGATCGAGCCGCCGGAGACGGCCACGCCGTCGGGCAGGAGGCCCAGCAGCGAGCGGGCGGTCATCGACTTGCCGCAGCCGGACTCGCCGACCAGGCCCAGCACGGTGCCCCGGCGGACGGTGAGCGAGACGCCGGTGACCAGGTCCGGCCCGCCGACCACGCTGACCCGCAGGTCGCGGACGGCGAGCACGGCGTCGTCCGGGACCGGCTGCGCGACGGCGTCCTGCTCCGAGCCCGACTCCCCCTGCGCTGCCGCCGCTGCCGCCGCGGCCGCGCGGACCTGCTTGCGGGAGCGCCGCTTCGCCCCGGCCCCGCCGCGGGCGGCGAGGGCGTCGGCCAGCTCGTTGGCGGCGACGACGGTGAGCGCCAGCACCAGGCCCGAGGGCACCAGCAGCCACGGGCCGTCGAACAGGTGCGAGGAGGCGTCGTTGATCATGAAGCCCCAGCTGGGGGCGGGCTCGCCCGGGCCGAAGCCGAGGAAGGCCAGGCCGGCGACGACCAGGATGCCGATGCCGAACAGCTGCGCGCCCTGCACCGCGATCACGGTGCCCATGGCCGGCAGCACGTGCCGCACGTTCACCCGCAGCGAGCCCAGGCCGTCGACCCGGGCGGCGTCGACGTAGAGCCGCTGGCGCACCGACTGCGCCACCCCGAGCATCACCCGGTAGACCGCGGCCGAGAGCAGCACGCCGAACACCGCCATGACCAGCGGGATCTCGTTGCCGACGATGCCGATGACGGCCAGCAGCAGCACGGTGGCCGGCAGCGCCAGCAGCACCTCGGTGGCCCGGCTGATGAACCGCTCGGTGCGCCCGGGGCGCTCGGCGGCGACCAGCGCCAGCGGCAGCCCGATCGCGAAGGCGACCACCAGCATCAGCGCCGAGGACAGCAGCGGCAGCGAGCCCGCGGTGGCGATGCGGCTGAGCAGGTCGCGGCCCAGCGGGTCGGTGCCCAGCAGGTGGTCGGCCGAGGGCAGCGCCAGCCGGTTGGCGAGGTCCTGGGTGGTGACGTCGTAGGGCACCCACAGCGGGGCGGTCAGCGAGCCGACGACCACCACGACGAGCCAGAGGGCGCCCAGCGCACCACCCGGCCGGCGGAGGAAGGCGGGGACCCGGCGCGTGCGGGCCGGCTCGGTCGCCGGCTTGTCGGGGGCCAGCAGATCGGCGTCGGGCAACGGCTGGGGAGCGCTCACGCGGCACGCACCTTCGGGTCGAGGGCTGCGGTGACCAGGTCCAGCAGCAGGTTGACCAGGACGACGACGACGGTCGCGACGACGACCACCCCGACCAGCGCCGGGAAGTCGCCGGAGCTCGCGGCCGCCTGGCTGGCCTGGCCGAGCCCGGGCAGGGCGAAGAGGTTCTCGATGATCACCGAGCCGCCGAACAGCGCGATGAACTGGATGCCCAGCACCGCCACCACCGGGACGGCGGCCGAGCGCAGGGCGTGCACGTAGCGGATCCGCCACTCCGGCGTCCCGGTGGCCCGCAGGGTGCGGATGTGCTCGGCGCCCAGCACCTCGCGCATCGAGGCCGCCGAGGTGCGGGCGACGATCGCGGCGCCGCCGACGGTGAGCGCCAGCACCGGCAGGGTGATGCTGTCCAGCCAGCGGCCGGGGTTGGTCGTGAAGGGCACGTAGCCGGTGGCCGGCAGCAGGCCGGCCTGCAGGGAGAGCACGTAGACCAGCAGGACGCCGATCCAGAACTGCGGCAACGACAGCGCGATGCCGCTGCTGGTGGTGATGGCCTTGGCGAACCGGCCGCCGCGGACGGCGGCGGCGACGCCGAGGAGCACCCCGACCAGGCCAGAGAGCAGCGTGGCCAGCACGGCGACGGAGGCAGTGACCGGGAGCCGCGCGGCGAGGTCGGACTCGATGTCCCGGCCGTCGATCAGCGAGGTGCCCAGGTCGAGGTGGACCAGCTGGCCCAGGTAGCGCCCGAACTGCTGCCACAGCGGGTCGTCCCAGCCCAGCCGGGCGTTCTCCGCGGCGATGTCGGCCGCGGTGGCCCCCGCCCCGAGCCGGACGGCGCCGGGCGTGGTGTCGCTGGCGTGCACCAGCAGGAAGCTGATCAGCACGGCGACGAGCACCGTGACGACGGCGAACGCCAGCCGGCGTGCGACGAAGGCGAGCATCGGGGGCTCCAGTCGGGAGGGGGTGGGTGCCGGTGGCCGGGCTGCAGCAGCCCGGCCACCGGCGGGTGACGTCAGGCCGGCTGGATGGCCGAGAGCACCAGGTAGTTGTTCGTCCCGGCGAACGAGGGCTCCTGCACCGAGTCGGCGTTGTAGCCGGCGTAGGTGAAGTCCTCGTAGACCGGCACGTACCAGCCGCGCTCGGTCAGCAGGGTGTTCAGCTGGGTGAGCGCCTGCTCCTGGGTGTCACCGGTGGTGCCCAGCGAGGCGCCCAGCGCCGCCGAGATGTCCGCGTCCTGCGCCTGCTGCAGGTTCATGAACCCGCCGACGACGACCCCGGCGATGAAGCCGGCGGGGTTGGCGCCCACGGCGAAGGGCCCGAAGAGGATCGGGTCGGTCGAGACCGCGGCGAAGGCCTGGTCGGTCGAGGTCGCGGTGATGAAGTTCAGCGTGATGCCGACCTGGGCCCACTGGGCCTGGATGGCGACGGCGTCCTCGTCGGGCTGGCCCAGGACCGTCAGGTTCACCTCGAGGCCGTCGGCGTACCCGGCGTCGGCCAGCAGCTGCTCGGCCTTGTCGGGGTCGTAGGCGTACTCGGTGTCCAGCGCGGCGTCGAAGCCCTCGGCCGCCTCGGGGAACAGCTGCGAGGTGGCACGCGCACCGGGGTGCAGGTCGTCCACCAGGGACTGGCGGTCCGTGGCGTAGATCAGCGCCTGTCGGACCTCGACGTTGCCGAAGGCCGGGTTGATCGCGCCGGTCTTGTCGGTGACCGGGAAGCCGACGATCGTGCCGCCGACGCTGACCGTCTTCTGCTGCGACTCGACCAGGTCGATCGTCGACGGGTCGAGGATCGTCGCCACGTCGGCCTGGCCGGAGACGACCGCGTTGGCCAGCGCCTGGGCGTCGGTGATGACGGTGAAGACGATGGTGTCGTAGGACCAGCTGTCGGCGTCCCAGTTGTCGGCGTTCTTCGTCACCGTGTACGAGCTGGCGCGGGTGCTGGCGTCGCCGTCGAGGGTGTAGGCACCCGAGCCGTCGGGGGTGGTCTCGAGCGAGTCGGGGTCGTCGACGCCGTCCTTGCCGACGATGGCGCCCTGGGTGTCGACCAGGCTGTTCTCGGGCGTGGCCTGCGCGGCGGCCCAGGTGATGACGACGGTCTGCGGGTCGGTGACCGTGACGTCGGTGATCTCGCTGGCCCCGCCGCTGGCGAAGGCGCCGTAGGCGGTGAGGTCGGTGTCGGTGCGCCGGTCGAGGTTGGCCTTGACCAGGTCGGCGTCCAGGCTCGAGCCGTCGGTGAACGTGACGTCGTCGCGCAGGGTCAGCGTGGTCTGCAGGTTGTCGGCGCTGTTGGTGTAGCCGGTGGCCAGCGAGGGCTGCGAGACGCCGTCGGTGTCGGTCTCGAAGAGGGCGTCGTACATCGAGCCGAAGAAGGTGAACTGGCCCTGCGAGTAGAGCAGCGGGTCGTAGCCGGTGGGCGCGGCGTCGGCGTCGAACGCGACGGTCAGCGTGCCCTCGGCGCTCTGGCTGCTGCCACCGCCGCCGGAGCCGCCGCCGCAGGCGGTGAGGCCGAGCGCGCTGACGGCGGCGACCGCCACCCCGAGCTTCTTGGAACGATTCATGTGCGTGTGGGCTCCTTCGCCGGTGACGAGCTCGTCGGGACCCGGGCCTGATCCCGGTCGCCGTCGACCATGGAGGCGCGGGTCACGTGACGTCAGGCACAATGCCGGTCAATGGCACACGAGATCCCGGTCACCGAGCCCCGCGTCCGCGGCAAGCGCCCGCCGCAGGGCGATCCCGTGGTCGACCGGGCCTTCGCGCTGCTGGGTGCCTTCGACGCCCGCCGCCGGTCCATGACCTTGGGCGAGCTGGCCCGGCGCAGCGGCATCCCGACCAGCTCCACGCTGCGGCTGGCCGGCCGGCTGGTGGCATGGGGCGCCCTGGAGCGCGACGCCGAGGGTCGCTACTCGATCGGCCTACGGCTGTGGGAGGTGGCCTCGCTGGCCCCCCGGGCGCAGGGCCTCAAGCAGGTGGCCATGCCCTACATGGGCGACCTGGAGGAGGTCACCCGGCAGCACGTGCTCCTCGCGGTCCGGGACGGCGACCAGGGCCTGCTGGTCGAACGGCTGTCCTCCCACCTGGCGATGCCGGTGCTCTACCGGGTCGGCGGCCGCTTGCCGCTGCACTCCACCGGGGTCGGGCTGGTGCTGCTGGCGTACGCCGAGTCCGAGTTCCAGGAGGAGGTGCTGGGCCGGCCGCTGGTGCACGAGCCGGAGAAGGTCGCGGTCTCCCCCGCCGCACTGCGCCGCACGCTGGCCGCGATCCGCCAGGACGGCCTGCACGTGCTCCGCCGCCGCGCCCCGCAGCCGCTGGTCAGCGTCGCCGCCCCGGTGTTCGGCGCCGACGACCGCATCGCCGCGGCACTGTCGGTCGTCGTCCCGCTCGAGCACGCCGAGCCGCGGCTGCTGGGCCCCGCCGTCCGCACCGCCGCCCGGGCCATCTCGCGCGGCCTCGGCGCCCAGCGCTCGATCGGGCTGGTCCCCGCGCCCTGAGCGGAGCCGGTCGCAGCCGCGTCCCGCCCAATGGCAGGGCCGTAGCCGACCAGCGCCGCGTGCCCGACCGTCGACCGAACACCCGTGGCGCACGTCACGGGTCGACTCGTCGAGGAGCCGCCGTGCCCGTCCACCCGTCCCAGGCCTCGAAGTTCGCCCTTCTCGACGGGCTGACGTCCTTCGAGGCGGCGATGGCCGACCCGGCGTCCCGGGCGAGGCTGGACGAGTTCATGTCGCTGGGCGAGGCACCGCCGGCCCCCGAGGTGCAGGTGCGGGACACCGCCGTGCCCGGGCCGCACGGTGACGTCCCCGTCCGCGTCTACTCCCCGACCGCCGACGGCACCGGGCGGCCGGGCTTCGTCTGGATGCACGGCGGGGCGTTCCGGGCCGGCGACCTCGACATGCCCGAGGCCGACCGGACCGCCCGTGAGGTCTGCACGCGTGCCGGTGCCGTGGTGGTGAGCGTCGACTACCGGCTCGCCGTCGGCGGGGTGACCTACCCGGTGCCGCACGACGACGTCGTGGCCGCCGTCCGGTGGGTGCGCGACCAGGCCGCGACCCTCGCCGTCGACCCGGCCCGGATCACCGTGGGCGGGGCCAGCGCCGGGGGCAACCTGGCCACGGGCGCGGTCCTGCGGCTGCGGGACGACGACGGCTGGCTGCCGGCCGCCCTGGTGCTGGCCTACACGACGACGCACGCCGTCCTCCCCCCGGCGACCGCCGAGCTGACCGCGCTCATGGCCGAGGTGCCCGCGCTGCTGCGCTTCCCCCCGGAGGCCCGCGCCGGGATCACCCGGAACTACGTCGGCGGGCCCGAGAGCCGGGCCGACGGGTACGCGATGCCGGCCGGGGCGGTGCTGACCGGGCTGTGCCCCGTGGTCGCGCTGACCGCCGAGTACGACGACCTGCGGGTGTCGGCCGAGCACTTCACCGCGGCGCTGGCGGTGGCCGGGGTCGACGTCCGGCAGGTCGTGCTGCCCGGGATGCTGCACGGCTTCCTCAACCTGCCGGCCACGGTCGAACCCGTCGGCCGCGCACTCGCCCTGATGAGCGAGGTGGTCGCGTCGTGAACCCGGTCCTCCCGGGCTTCCACCCGGACCCGAGCATCGTGCTGGTCGACGGCACGTACTACCTGGTCACGTCGACGTTCGAATACCTGCCGGGGTTGCCCGTGCACCGCAGCACCGACCTGGTGTCGTGGGAGCTGGTCGGCCACGTGGCCGTGCGGCCCGAGCAGCTGGGACTGGACGACGTCCCCACCCCGGGCGGCACCTGGGCGCCGACCATCCGGCACCGCGACGGCACCTTCCACGTCGTCGTGACCGTGATGCTGGGCGGTCGCGGCTGCGTGGTCTTCTCGGCCACCGACCCGGCCGGCCCGTGGAGCGACGGCGTGCAGGTGCCCGCCGTCGAGGGCATCGACCCCGACCTGGCCTGGGACGACGACGGCACCGCGCTGATCACCTTCGGCGGGTTTCCGCACCCGATCCGGCAGGTGCCCGTCGACCTGGCGACCGGCGAGGCGCTGGGCCCGGTGCGCGTCGTGTGGGAGGGCACCGGGGCGTTCGCGCCGGAGGGTCCGCACCTGTACCGACGCGGCGAGCACTGGTACCTGCTGGTCGCCGAGGGCGGCACCGACCGCGGGCACCGGGTCAGCATCGCCCGCGGCCCCTCGCCGTCCGGCCCGTGGGAGGCGAACCCGGACAACCCGGTGATCACCGCGGTCGGCACCGAGCACCGGGTGCAGAACCTGGGGCACGCGGACCTGGTCGACACCCCGGACGGCGGGACGGCGCTGGTGCTGCTCGGCGTGCGGCCGCTGGGCTTCGCGAACGCGTTCTCGCCGCTGGGACGGGAGACGTTCCTGGCCCCGGTCACCTGGGTCGACGGCTGGCCGCAGGCGACGCTGCCCGAGCCGACCGGGACACCGGACGAGGACGTCGCCGGGGGCGACGACTGGATCGCCGTCCGCCGGACGCCGTCGTCGGTGCTGACCGGCGACGGCCTGGTGCTGACCGGCGAGGGCACGACGCTCGCCGACCCGCGACCGGTGTTCGTGGGCCGGCGGCAGCGGCACCTGGGCTGCGCGGTCGACGTCGTGGTCGACGCGTCGGCCGGTCGCGGTGGCCTGGCCGCCCGGCACGACGAGCAGCACTGGTTCGGGCTGGAGGCGGCGACCTCCGGGGACCGGACCGTGGTCACGGGCCGCGCGGTGCTGTCCGGGCTGGAGAGCACCTGGACGGCGGCGTTCCCGGCCGGTCCGGTGCAGCTGACGATCGAGCAGCAGCTGCCGCCGAGCGGGTTCGTACCTGCGGCGATCGGCGGCGGGGTGGTGCGGCTGCTGGCCGCCTGGGCCGACGCCGACCCGGTGCTGCTCGCCGAGTTCGACGGCCGGTACTGGTCCTACGAGGTGGCGAAGTCCTTCACCGGCCGGGTCTGGGGGTTGTTCGCCGTCGACGGGACGGTGTCGTTCACCGACCTCCGCTACCGCGGCAGCGACGTGGTGTCGTAGCGGGAGCGGAGGGCGGCCAGCAGGTCGTCGGTGGGGTCCTCGCCCGCGGCGACGGCGGCGTGCACGTCGCGGAAGTACTGCTCGTAGCCGGCCGGGGTGTACAGGCACAGCGCCCGGGCCGGCTCGGTGCTGCTGTCGTTGCGGTAGCCGTGCGCGGTGCCGCGCAGTGCGGCCGCCGTGTCGCCCGGAGCGAGGACGACGTCGTCCCCCGCGGTGCTCAGCGTCAGCTGCCCGGCCAGGACGACGAAGTACTCGTCGTGCGAGCCGTGCACGTGCGGCCGGGCGCCCAGGGTGGACGGCGGGAGCGCGAACTCCTCCAGCCCGAACCGGCCACCGGTGTCGTCGCCGGTGAGCGCGAACAGGTGCCGGATGCCGCCGACGTCGAGCAGCTCGCCCTCGCCGCGGCGGACCACCAGCGGTTGCGGCCGCTCTGCTGACGTCACGGTCGGACCGTATCGAGGAAGGCCATGGGGTGGCCGCTGATCTCCGACGGTGGTCACCCGTTGCGATGACCGACGACCGTCAGGGATTCGAGGCCACCCCTTGCCCCGGCTCGCGCAGCTACCGGGCGACGGCCTCGTCACCCGTTTGACCTGGGCTTTCGCCTTGCCCACCTGTCGAGGTTCCGCTACTCTTCGATCAGGTGTTCGAAGACAAAGGAGGAGGGGTCGTGGGTCTGGAGTCCGAGACACCCCCTCGCGCCACGCCCACGGGGTGGGTGCCCGAGCCGCTGCCGCCCGGTGCGCTCGGTGCCGACCCGTCGCCTTCTCCATCCCCGGTGACTGCCGCCCGCCGGTTGCCGCAGCCACCGCCCGACGACGTCACGGCGGTGATCGATGCGCTGCTGGCGGCAGCCGGTGCCGAGCTGGGTGAGGCGTCCTCGGCGCAGCTGCTGGACCGGGCGCGGGGCCTGGCGCGGGTGGTGAACCTGGCGCAGGCCGAGCTGTCCCGGGTGGTGGCGCGCGCCGAGACCCAGGAAGCAGCTGCCGCCGACGGGCTGACCGGGATGCGGCCCTGGCTGCGCGGCCACGTGGGGGCCACCGGGCCCGAAGCCGCCGCGGTGCTCGCCGCCGGGCGGCTGCTCGAGCGCATGCCGGTCCTGGGTGCCGCGGCGGCCCAAGGCGCGGTCACCATGGGTCAGCTCGGCGTCGTGGGGCGGATCCTCACCGCCGACGTGTGGGCCACCGGCGCCGCCGGGGGCATCGACCTGCCGGCGATGGACCAGGTGGTCACCGACACGATCACCGGCGACCACCCCCGCACCCTGACCCAGGTGTGCCAGCGGATCGCCGACACCATCGACCCCGACGGACCACCACCGGTCGACCCCACCGCCGGGCGGTTCCTGCGGATCACCCGCCGCACCGACGGCACCCGCGCCCTGCGCGGGTCCCTGGACGCCGCCGGCGGGGAGAAGGTCGAAGCCGCCCTGGAGGCCATCGCCGCCGCCGGGCGCTGCGAAGGCGACCTGCGCACCCGCGACCAACGCAGCGCCGACGCCCTCGTGCAGCTCGCCGACCTGCACCTGGCCTTGGGCGACTTGCCGGTGCTGCGCAAGGTGCGGCCCCAGCTCGCCGCGGTCATCCAGCTCGAGGACCTGGCCGACCCCACCGGCGTCGCCGCCGCCGCCAGGCTCGGGTCGGGGGTCACGGTGTCGTCCCTGGTCGCGCGGCAGGCTGCCTGCGACGCCGACATCGCCCGCATCGTCCTGGGCCCCGACTCCCTCCCGCTCGACGTCGGCCGGGCCCAGCGCCTGGTCCCGGCCCACATCCGACGGGCCGCCGAGGTCCGGGACGGTGGGTGCGTGTTCACCGGCTGCCACAACCCGGCCTGGATGTGCGACGCGCACCACGTCGTGCACTGGATCGACGGCGGCGCGACGTCGCTGGAGAACACCGCACTGCTGTGCGAACGCCACCACACCCAGGTCCACCACGGCTTCACGATCAGGTGGGATCCCGACCAGGGCCGGTGGCGCACCCACCGGCCCGACGGCACCGAGATCCTCATCGGGCCGATGACCGACACCCGCGGCGACCCACTCCCCGACCTGCACACCGAAGACCCACCCCTCTTCGCCGACCGCCGAACCTGAGCACGCCGACCTGGGCCATGATCGACCGGCGCCGCGTCGTGAGCGGCTGAAGCCGACGGGCGGGAGGTGGGCACATGCTGTCCACGAGCGCTGAGCACATCGCCAGCGACCTGCTGCAGTACGGAGAGGACGCGACCGCGGCCTGGGTTCTGCGCTGCACGGATGCGGAGCTGGTCCGGGTCTGCTCCGTCGGCTGCTGGCTGCTGTTCCACGGTCCGGGACCGTCGAGCGGGGGCAGCATGCTCGTCGCGAAGGCGGTGTCGCTGGCCGCCGTCTACGTGCACGAGGGAGCGCCCCGCGAGCTGGCTCGGACGCGCCGTCGCGGGCAGCCCACCTGGACCACCCACCAGGACGAGGACGGCGTCTGGCACCTCGGGCGACTCCCCGATGCAGTCCTCGCCGCCCGGGTCACCGCTGACCACGGCGTCGGGGTCGATGCCCGAGCCGTCTGGCAAGCACGGTGATCGACCGGCGCTACGGTCGGGCCGTGGCCGAACCACCTCGCGTGACCCTTCGGGCGCGCACCGACGACGACCTCGACGTCCTCTTCGGGATCGCCGCCGACCTCGACACCTGGGAGGAGCGGAACCCGCAGGCGCCGGCGCCGCTCACCCGCGAGCGGTTCGACGCGCGGCGTGCGGCCGACCCCGGCGGCGACGCCGTCGAGTTCGTGGTCGACGCCGACGGCCGGGCCGTGGGCGCGGTCTCGCTGTTCGGGTTCGACCTGTACGCCCGGCACGCCGAGGTGGGCATCAGCCTGGCCCCCGAGGCCCGCGGCCGCGGCATCGGCACGGCGGCGCTGGTCCAGGTCGTGGAGTTCGGGTTCACCCGGCGAAACCTGCGCCGCATCCACCTGCAGGCCATCGCCTCCAACGTCGGCGGGCTCCGCGCCTACGAGAAGGCCGGGTTCGTCGTCGAGGGCCGGCTGCGCGAGCACGCCTGGGTCCGCGGCGGCTACGAGGACGTCGTGCTCATGGGCGTCCTGCGGTCCGACCGATGAGCGTGGTGGAGACCGACTACCTGGTCGTGGGCGCGGGTGCGACCGGCCTGGCCTTCGCCGACACCCTGCTCGACGAGACCGACGCGCACATCACGGTCGTCGACCGGCACGGCGCACCCGGCGGGCACTGGAACGACGCCTACCCCTTCGTCACCCTGCACCAGCCCTCGGCGTTCTACGGGGTCAACTCCCTCGAGCTGGGCACCCGGCGGAAGGACACCGCCGGCCCCAACCAGGGCCTCTACGAGCTGGCCTCGGGCGCCGAGATCACCGCCTACTACGACCGGGTCGTGCGCACCCGGCTGCTGCCCAGCGGTCGGGTCGGCTACCACCCGATGAGCGAGTACGACGGTGCGCACGGCTTCCGCAACCTGCTCTCCGGCGCGGTCACCGAGGTCCGGGTCCGCCGCAAGGTCGTCGACGCCACGTACGCCAGCCCGTCGGTGCCCTCGACCCACCGGCCCCGGCTCACCGTCGCGGACGACGTCCACCTCGTCCCGCCGAACGCCCTCCCCGGGCTCGCGCACCGGCCACCGGCCCGCTTCGTCGTCCTCGGCGGCGGCAAGACCGCGATGGACACCTGCGTCTGGCTGCTCCGCAGCGGCCTCGACCCGGAGGCGATCACCTGGGTCGTGCCGCGCGACTCCTGGCTGATCAACCGGGTCACCACCCAGCCCGGGACGGAGTTCTTCGCGGAGTCGATCGGCGGCCAGGCCGACCAGCTGGAGGCCATGGCGGCCGCCACCAGCACCGAGGACCTCTTCCTCCGGCTGGAGCGGGCCGGCATCCTCACGCGGGTCGACCAGGACCGCCGGCCCGGCATGTTCCACCTGGCCACCGTCGCCCCCGGCGAGGTCGAGGTGCTTCGCCGCATCCACGACGTCGTCCGGCTCGGTCGGGTCCGCGAGCTGCACCCGGATCACATGGTGCTGGACGAGGGCTCGGTGCCGGTCGCCCCGGGCACGGTGTTCGTCGACTGCACGGCCTCCGCGGTCGAGCCGCGCCCGCCCCAGCCGGTCTTCCAGGGCGACCGGATCGTGCTGCAGCTCGTGCGGCTCCCGCAGCCCGCGTTCAGCGCCGCGCTCACCGCCTGGGTCGAGGCCCACCACGAGGACGACGGGACGAAGAACCGGCTGTGCGGCACCGTCCCCTTCCCGCACACCCTCGACGACTACCCCGCGACCATGCTGGCCACGATGTGGAACCAGTTCCACTGGGGTCAGGACACCGAGCTGCGCCGCTGGATCCGGGCCAGCCGCCTCGACGGCTTCGGCGAGCTCATGGCCCGGGCCGACCGTGCGGACCCGCAGCAGCTGGCGATCCTGACCCGCCTCAAGCAGCACGCACCGGCCGCCGTGGCCAACCTGACCCGCCTCGTCGAGGCCCGCACCGGAGCGAGCTGACCGCAGTGCCGACCACCCCGCCGGAACCGGTGGTGTCGATGCTGTGGGAACGCACCGACGCGCCGACCGCGCTGCGCCGGCGGTTCGGCTTCCCGGACGGCGCGACCGCGGCGGCGCACCTGCAGGCAGCCCTCGGGCGGCACTGGGGCCTGCGCGCCACGACCTGCCGGCGGATGACGATGAGCGACCAGAACCTCCTGGCGTGGATGGACACCCCCGCCGGTCGGGTCGTGGTGAAGGCCTGCGCCTGGGCACCGCTGTTCGACCGGCTGGGTGTCATCGGCGAGGTGGTGACCGCCCTCGGGGACCAGGGACTCCCGGTCGCGGCACCGGTCCGCAGCACGGCGGGTGCTGCCCGCGCGCTGCTCGACGGCCCCGTCCCGCTGTCGGTGGCGGTGCTGCCCGAGGTGGACGGCGAGCTGCTGGACAGCACCGACCCGGGCGCCGTCCGCGCGACGGGCGAGGTGCTGGCCCGCGTCCACAGGGCGATGGCCGGGCTCGACCTCGAGCTGCCGCCGCTGGCCGGTGGCGGCGCGGTCCACCCGTTCGCCGCGCCGGAGGCCGCGACGGCCCGCACCCGCGGACGCGCACCCGGTGCGGCCGCCCGGCTGGACGCACTGCTCCGCGACCTGCCGGAGCTCGACGTCCCCGCTGCCCTGGTGCACGGGGATGTCCGGGGCGCCAACGTCCTCGTGTCCGGTGGCCGGGTGTCCGCGCTGCTGGACCACGACAGCCTGGTCGTCGGGCACCGGGTGCAGGACCTGGCGGCCGCCGCGGTCAAGCTCGCCACCCGCTTCCACGACTGGGACCCGCCCCCGCCCGGCAGCCGTGACCAGCTGCTGGACGGCTACCGGTCGGTGGCCGCGCTGACCGCGGCGGAGGAGCACTGGCTGGAGGTGTGCGTGCTCGCCGAGGGGCTGGGCCAGATCCCCGCAGGGCCCGACCCCGCCGGCTGGGCCGCCGCCGTGGAGCGCGGTCTCTGACCCGCCAGGAAGCCGTGCCGCTCAATGGCAGGCCGCTGCCGTGCGGTGACCGCGGTCACCGATGCTCGTGGGAGTCGACGCCGACCCCGCGCCTGGAGGCAGCCATGAGCTTCGAGTACCTGATCGACCCCGCCAACGGTCCGCAGTGGCAGGGCCAGCTGCCCGGTACGCCCGAGCCCTACGTGCTGCGCCGCGGCGAGGGCGAGCACGCCAAGCTCTTCGGCGACCTGTTCACCGTGCTGCTCTCGGGCGCGGAGACCGAGAACCAGTTCGGGATCATCACCGCCGAGTGCCCACCCGGCGACGTCATCCCCACCCACAAGCACGACGCCACCCACGAGACGTTCTTCGTCCTCGAGGGCCAGGTCCGGCTGTTCTTCGAGGACGCCGAGGGCGCTCAGCAGACCCGCCTGCTCGCCCCCGGCGACTTCGGCTACGTGCCCGCCGGCTTCGCGCACGCCTACCAGGTCCTCGAGCCCAGCCGCATGATGGGCACCCTCTCCGGCGGCTTCGAGCGGTTCTTCCAGCACATGGGCACCCCCACCGACCACACCGGCGAGCAGCCGCCGTTCATCCCGGACTTCCCGCGCATGCAGTCCGCCGCGCAGCAGCACCGCATGCAGTTCCTCCCCGAGCACCGGTGGGACGTCCAGGAGTGACCCCGCCGCCCCCGGCGCACACGGCTCCCCTGCCGCCCGCCCGCACCACCGCGGACGGCGTCCGGGTCCTGGCCGGCGTCCCCTACGCAGCCCTGCCCGGTGCCCGACCGCTCGAGCTCGACCTCCACCTGCCCGCGCACCCCGGACACGCGCCGGTCGTGGTGTTCCTGCACGGCGGCGGCTGGCGGCTGGGCAGCCGGCACTCGGCCGGCCCGTCGTTCACCGGCAGCGAGCCGTTCGAGCAGCTGGCCGCCGCCGGCATCGCGGTGGCCAGCGTCGACTACCGGCTCTCCGGCGAGGCGGTCTGGCCGGCCCAGCTGCACGACGCGAAGGCCGCCGTCCGGTGGCTGCGGTCCCGGGCCGACGAGCTGGGGATCGACCCCGACCGCATCGCGGCCTGGGGCGAGTCCGCCGGCGGGCACCTGGCCGCGCTGCTCGGGCTGACCGGCGGGGAGTGGGACGGCGAGGTCGGGGTCACCGGGGTGCCGAGCACGGTGTGCGCCGTCGTCGCCTGGTACCCGCCGACCGAGCTGGCGACGGTGGCCGACCCGGGTGACCCGGCCTCCCGCGAGGCCCAGCTGCTGGGAGCCCCGCCCGCGGCCGACCCGGTCCGCGCCGTGCAGGCCAGCCCGGTCAGCCACGTCACCCCGACCGCGCCGCCGTTCCTGCTGCTGCACGGGGACGCCGACCGGCTGGTCCCGCACGACCAGAGCGTGCGGCTCGCGCAGCTGCTCCCCGACGTCGAGTTCGAGACCCTGACCGGCGCCGACCACATGTGGCTCGGCTCCCCCGACGCCGCCGCGACCGCGCTGGCCCGCACCACCACCTTCCTGACCCAGCACCTGATCGGAGACCAGCAGTGAGGATCGTCGGCTTCCGCCACCGAGCCGGGGACGGCGCCGTCGGGGACGTGCAGGTCGGGGCGCTCTCCGAGGACGGCGCCCGGGTGACCGCGCTGGCCACCCTGGAGGAGTTCTGGTCCGACGCCGCCGCGCTGCTGGCCGCCGACCCGGCCGCCGCGATGGGTGCCCCCGACCTCGCGGTCGACGACGTCGAGCTGGTGCCGCCGGTGCTGCCCGGCGCCCGGGTGGTCTGCATCGGGCTGAACTACCTCAAGCACGTCGCCGAGGGCTCCTTCAGCGGCCAGGCCCTGCCCGAGCACCCCACGCTGTTCGCCCGCTGGACGCAGTCGCTGTCGGTCGGCGGGGTCGGCGTCCCGGTGCCGGTCGACGAGGACGGGCTGGACTGGGAGGGCGAGGTGATGGCCTACGTCGGCGCCGAGCTGGCCGACGCCACGCCCGAGGAGGCGCTGGCCGCCGTCGTCGGGTACTCGACGTTCAACGACATCACCGCCCGCCGGGCGCAGAAGCTGACCAGCCAGTGGATCCTCGGCAAGAACGCCGACCGGTCCGGCCCGCTGGGTCCGATCGTGCCGGCCGCCGAGGTCGGCGACCTGCGCGACGGCCTGCGGGTGCGCACCCGGGTCAACGGCGAGACGGTGCAGGACGGCTCCACCGACGAGATGGTCTACACCGTCGGCGACACCCTGGCCCTGATCAGCCGCACCTTCACGCTGCGGCCGGGCGACCTGCTGGCCACCGGCACGCCGTCCGGGGTCGGCTACGCCCGCGACCCGCAGTGGCTGCTGCACCCCGGCGACGTCGTCGAGGTGGAGATCGACGGGCTCGGCACGCTGACCACGCCCGTGGTGGCCGACCGGTGACCGACTTCCGGCAGTACCTGTTCCCGCACGACCACCCGCGGCTGGCGTCGGTCCGCGGCATGGACCCCTACGCCTACCGCGAGCACGCCCGCACGCCCGGCACCTTCACCGGCGGGCTGGTCGAGGGCTGGACGCCGCTGTACCTCGCGCCGTTCCGCGGCGTCACCGAGGACGGCGTGCTCCGCGAGGGCCTGCACGACCTCACCCCGGCCGAGCCCGGCGAGGAGGCCCCCGTCGCGGCGATGGTGGCCGCGGCGGAAGCGCTGATCGCGGTCGCCGACGACCCCCGCCTCCGGTACGACGTGGACGCCCCCGAGTGGCAGACCTGGGCCAACCCGGAGTTCCTGCAGTTCGACACCGGCCTGCGCCTGGAGCTGCAGCCCGACGCCGTGCGGCAGGCCGCGCTGGACCTGGTGCGGGCCTCGCTGAGCCCCGAGGGCTTCGACCTGGCGCACGGGATGATGCTGGTCAACGGCTTCCTCGGCGAGGTCGTCGACCTGCCCACCGTGCTCGGCGAGTTCAGCTACAACATCGCGGTCTACGGCACCCCCGACCTGCGGGCGCCGTGGGGCTGGCAGCTCTACGGCCACCACTGCGCGCTGAACTGCCTGGTGGTCGAGGGCCGGATGGTGCTCTCGCCGGTGTTCCTGGGCGCCGAGCCGGACCGGATCGACGAGGGACCGAACGCCGGCCCCACGCTCTTCGCGCACCGCATCGACCTCGGCCGGGCGGTCATGGCCGCACTGCCGGCCGACCAGCGCACGGCCGCCGTCGTCTACGAGCAGATGGTCGACCCGGCGATGCCGCCCGGCCGGGTGCACGCCGGCGACGAACGGCACCTGGCCGGGGCGTTCCAGGACAACCGGGTCATCCCGGTCGAGGGCGTCGCCGTCGCGGACATGCCGCCGGCCGCGCAGGACGCCGTCCTGGCGCTGCTCGAGGACTTCCACGTGCTGCTCCCGGCGGGCCCGCGGGCCGCCCGGATGCGGGAGATCCGGGCGCACCTGGACGGGACCAGCTTCAGCTGGATCGGCGGCACCGACGTCTACTACTGCCGCGTGCAGTCACCGGTCGTCGTCGCCGAGATCGACCACCACTGCGGCGTCTTCCTCGACTACCGCACCCCGCAGCCCTTCCACGTGCACACCGTGCTGCGCACCCCGCACGGCAACGACTACGGCCGGGCCTGGGTCCGCCGGTACCAGCAGATGCACGAGGAGCAGCCATGAACCAACGCGTCCCGGTGCTCGTCGCCGGGGGCGGGCCCAGCGGGCTGGCCGCGGCCATCGAGCTGGGCCGGCGCGGCATCGAGGTGCTCGTGGTGGAGCCGCGGGAGACCCTCGACCCGCTGCGCGCCCGGGCGAAGACCACCAGCGTGCGCACCATGGAGCACCTGCGGCGCTGGGGGCTGGCCGACGAACTGCGCCGGCGGGCACCGCTGCCGGTCGAGCACGCCCAGGACGTCGTCTTCTGCACCTCGGTGTTCGGCCGTGAGCTGACCCGCTTCCCGAACGCGTTCGGTCTGTGGACGCAGCCCCGCGACATCGCCGCCGAGGCCGGCCAGCAGGTGCCGCAGCCCGTCGTCGAGCAGCTGCTGCGCGACGCGGTGGCCGACCTGCCGTCGGTGACGCTGCTGCTGGGGCACCGGGTGAGCGAGGTCGAGGACGGGCCGGACGGCGTCCGCGCGGTGGTCACCGGGCCCGAGGGCACGACCACCGAGGTGCGGGCCGAGTACCTGCTCGGTGCCGACGGCGGCGGCGGGGTCTCCCGGGCGGCCATCGGCGCGAGCTACGCCGGCTCCTCGGGCACCGCCCCGAACCTGTCGCTGGCCTTCCGCTCGCGGATGCTCGACGAGCGGCCGCCGTGCGGGCTGGGTGTGCACTGGTGGGTGGTCGGCGGCGAGCGCGGCGGCCTGATGGGTCGGCTGGACCTCGACGGCACCTGGTGGGCGATCGTGCAGGGCGTCGACGTGCGCACCGAGGCCGTCGACCCGGTCGAGCTGGTGCGCGCCTTCGCCGGCGACCCGCACCTGGACGTCGAGGTGCTGGTCACCGACCCGTGGTCGGCCCGCATGCTGCTGGTGGACCGCTACCGCGGCGAGCGGGTGTTCCTGGTCGGGGACGCGGCGCACCTGAACCCCCCGTGGGGCGGGCACGGGTTCAACACCTGCGTCGGCGACGCGGTCAACATCGGCTGGAAGCTGGCCGCCGTGCTGCAGGGCTGGGCCCCGGTGTCGCTGCTGGACAGCTACGAGCCCGAGCGCCGGCCGGTGGCCGAGCGGACCATCGCCGCGGCCGGCGGGCAGGAGTCGTTCACCGCGGCCGCCTTCGCCGGACGGGACGCCGAGGCCCCCGGACCCGAGGGCGACGCCGTCCGGGCCGAGCTGGCCGCCGCGCTGCAGGCCAAGGACCCGGAGTTCCACAGCCTGGGCCTCGTGCTGGGCTACGACTACGCCGACTCCCCGGTCGTCGTCCCCGACGGGTCGACACCTCCGGCGCACGACGTCGTGGAGTACCGGCCCTCCGCGCACCCCGGTGCCCGGCTGCCGCACGCCTGGCTGCGGCCGGGGTGCTCGGTCTACGACGAGCTGGGCGACGGGTTCACCCTGCTCGTGCTCGCCGGTGACCCCGCTCCGCTGGCGGCCGAGGCGGTGCGACGGAGCATCCCGCTGACCGTGGTCGAGGTGGTCGTGCCACGTGAGCTGTGGGGCGCCGACCTCGTGCTCGTGCGGCCCGACCAGCACGTCGCCTGGCGCGGCGACGCGATCGACTCCCCCACCGACCTGCTCGACGCCGTCACCGGCGTGCACACCCTGGAGACCGCATGACCGCCACCTTCCCCGAGTCCTTCCTCTGGGGCACGGCCACCGCCGCCCACCAGGTCGAGGGCGGCAACACGCAGAACCACTACTGGGAGTGGGAGCACGCCGAGCACTCCCCGTTCGCCGAGGTCAGCGGCGACGCCTGCGACAGCTACCACCGCTGGCGCGAGGACCTGGACCTGGTCGCCGGCTCGGGGCTGGGCGCCTACCGGTTCAGCCTGGAGTGGAGCCGGATCGAGCCCGAGGAGGGCGAGGTCTCCCGCGCCGGGCTGGACCACTACCGGCGGATGGTCGACGGCTGCCTGGAGCGCGGGCTCTCGCCGCTGGTCACGCTGATGCACTTCACCACCCCGCGGTGGTTCCACGCCGACGGCGCGTGGACCTCACCGAAGGCGGCCGACCGGTTCGCCCGGTTCACCGAGACGGTGCTGCCTGTGCTGGCCGACGTGCCGTACACGGTGACCATCAACGAGCCGAACCTGGCCGCCGTCCTGCCGGTGCTGGGCGCGATGGCCGCCCGCGGTGAGGCCATCGAGGGTCTCCCCCGCCCCGACCAGCGGCTGACCGACGCCTTCCTCAGCGCGCACCGGGCCAGCACCGAGGTGCTCCGCGGTGCCGGTGTCACCCACGGGCTGTCGCTGGTCGGGCAGGAGTGGATCGTCGAGGACGGCGGGGACGACGAGCTGGTCGCCCACCGCGCCGCGATGGAGGACCAGTTCCTCGAGGTCGCGGCGGACGGCGACTTCGTCGGCATGCAGATCTACAGCTGCGCCCGGATCGGCCCCGACGGCCCGGTCGCCGGCGACCCCGCCCTGATGACGAAGGCCCACATGGAGTACCGCCCGGGCGCGCTCGGCGCCTCGGTGCGCCGGGTGTCGGAGGTGCTGCCGGGCACCCCGATCGTGGTCACCGAGAACGGCATCGCCACCGGGGACGACGCCCAGCGGGTCGAGTTCACCACCGAGGCGCTGCGGTCGCTGTCCGCGGCGATCGCCGACGGGGCCGACGTCCGCGGGTACGTGCACTGGTCGCTGCTGGACAACTTCGAGTGGTTCGCCGGCTACGGGCCCACGTTCGGCCTGGTGGAGGTGGACCGGCAGACGTTCGTCCGGACGCCGAAGCCGAGCCTGGCCTGGCTGGGCGGGGTGGCGCAGGCCAACGCGGTCTGAGGTCGCCCAGAGTTCACGCCGGGTCCACCCCGGCCGGGTCGGCGGCGCGCCACGCTCGGGCATGGCCTCGACGCTCCCCCTCGCCGACCGGGCCGCCCTGGCCCTGGCCGTCCCGCTCGTCCACGCGCTCGGGGCCCGGCTGTTCGACCCCGAGGACCCCCCGTCCGGCGTCGTCCTCACCGTCGAGGGCATCGCCGGCAACGGGGCCGGCGGGGCGCACGCCTCGGCGTTGTCGGCCCTGCTGGAGCTGGCCGGCTACCTCGCGCTGGCCCCCCGGCTGGCCGACGACGAGCACGCGGTCTCCCACGCGGTGGCCCTGCAGCTGATCGCCGCGGCACCGGTGGGCAGCGAGGTGCGGGCCACCGCCCGGCTGGACCGCCGCGGCAGCCGGCTGGCGTTCCTCACCGCCTCGGCCACGGTGGCCGACCACGTGGTGGCCCGCGCCCAGCTCACGAAGTCGATCGTGCCGTTCCGCTGACGCCGCGCAGGAACCGCTGCAGCAGGCCGGTGACCACCTCGTGCTGCTCGGTGACCAGGGCGTGGGTGGCTCCGGGGACGACGGCCAGCTGGGCGCCGGGGATGCTGCGGGCGATCAGCACGGTGTGCTCGAGCCGGACGGTGTCCCGGTCGGCGGCGACCACCAGGGCCGGCGCGGTGATCCGGGCCAGGTCGGCGGGGTCGATGTCCGGCTCGGTCAGCCACAGCCGTCGCAGCTTGGCCAGCACGACGCCGGCGTGGTCGGGGCCGTCCGGCGACAGCCGGGCGTGCGCCCGGGTGTCCTCGTCGTCGGGGTCCACCGCGACGGGCACGCCGGCCGTGGACAGCGCGGCGGCGAGCTCCTCGGGCGAGAAGGTGAAGCCCGAGGGGTGCAGGTTGGCGCTGATCGCCACCAACGACCGCACCCGCTCCGGGTGCTGCAGGGCCAGCAGGAGCCCGATGATCGCGCCGTCGCTGTGGCCCACCACGTGCACCCGGCCCAGGCCGACGTCGTCCAGCCAGGCCAGGGTGCGGGCGGTCTCGGCGGCGTAGGAGTAGGGCCCGTCGACGTCCGGGGTGCGGCCGTGGCCGGGCCGCTCGAACGCATGCACCCGGAAGTCCGCGGCCAGGGCGTCGGCCTGCGGCCGCATCGTCTCGATCGTGCAGAACCCGCCGTGCAGGAGGAGCACGGGTTCCCCGGCCCCGTGCTCCTCCGCGTGCATCAGGCGGGGTTGACGTCCTGCGACGAACGCAGGATCTCGGCCAGCTGCTCCATGTGGCCGGCCTGCGAGTGGTAGTCCATCGCCACCTGGTTCCAGGCGTGCACCTGGCCGGCGACCAGCGCCGGGTGGGCGGCGAAGGTGGCCTGGGCCGCGAGGTCGTCGGCCTGGAAGCCCTCGACGTTCACCAGCAGCACGTCGCCGGTCATCATCTGGGCGGCGTTCTCCCAGCTGTAGATGTCCCAGTAGTAGTTGCCGTCGTCGGGGTTCAGATCGGTGAAGTCGACGCCGTAGCTGCGGTAGAGCTCCATCTCGGGCTCGTCGTCGGGCTTGGCCAGGTAGATGCCCGAGCTGGCGTCGGCGTACATCTGGGTGACCTCGAGGTCGGACTCCTCGGCAGCCGACTGCAGGTCGGCCGCGGCGGCGTCGAACTCGGTCTTCGCCTCGTCGACCGACGACTGCTCGGCGCCCAGGGCCAGCGCCATCCGGTTGAAGTTGTCGATGACGTCGCTGCCCGTGCCGCCCACCACCACGGTGATGAGCGGTGCGATGGCCTCGAGCTGCTCCTGCTGCTCCACGTCGGCCAGGCCGTAGCGCGGGCCGTCGAGGGCCAGGGTGCCCTCGCGGTCCTCCGGGTAGAGCCCGACGACGATCACGTCCGGCTCGGTCTCGGCCAGCGCCTCCAGGTCGATCTCGCCGTAGCTGTTGCCGACCACCGGGATGTCGGCCGCCTCGGGGTACTCGGCGAACCGCTCGTCGCTCGCGACGTCGACGCGGCCGAAGACCGCCACCGGCTCGACGTCCAGGCTCAGCAGGCCCAGGGCGTAGTCGCTGTAGCTGGCGATCCGGTCCGGTGCCTCGTCGAGGGTCACCGTGGTGCCGGTGTCGTCGGTGAACTCCCACCCGCCCGAGCCGGACGAGCCGTCGGCGGCGTCGGCGGTGGGACCGGAGGAGCAGGAGGCGAGGGTCGCGGCGGCGGCCAGGGCGGCGGCCGCCAGCGCCGTGCGGCGCGGGAGGGAGGTCATGGTCACGCGAGTGAGGTTAGCCTACCCAAACAGGAGCATGATCACCGGCCGGCTCGACCGGCACCACCAGCGGGGTGCCGCAGCTCGGGTCGGGCACCACCCGGGCGTCCAGGTCGAACGCGTCGCGCAGCACCTCCGGGGTGAGCACGTCCCAGGGCGCCCCGTCGGCGAGCACCCGCCCTCGACCGAGCACGACCAGCCGGTCGGAGTAGCGGGCGGCCAGCGACAGGTCGTGCAGCACCATCACCACCGTCGTCCCCCGGGTGCGGTTGATCGAGCGCACCAGGCGCAGCACGTCGAGCTGGTGGGTGAGGTCGAGGAAGGTGGTCGGTTCGTCGAGCAGGACGACGGGCGCCTCCTGGGCCAGCACCAGGGCGATCCAGGCCCGCTGCAGCTGACCGCCGGACAACGAGCCGGCGTCCCGGTCGGCCAGCGCGGCCATGCCGGTGGCGGCGAGGGCGGCGTCGACGGCGGCGGCGTCGGCCGCCGTCCACGGGCGGAACATGCTCTGGTGCGGGTGCCGCCCGCGGGCGACCAGGTCGCGCACGCTGGTCGCGGTCGGCGTGAGCGGCTTCTGCGGCAGGATCGCCAGCCGCCGGGCCACCTCGCGGGTCGGCAGCGACCGGATCGGGGCGCCGTCGAGCTCGACGGTGCCGCTGCCCGGCCTCAGCACCCGGCCCAGCGCCTTGAGCAGGGTGGACTTGCCGCTGCCGTTGGCGCCGATGAACGTGGTCACCCGGCCGGTCTCGACCTCGAGGTCCAGGCCCTCGAAGACCGGGTCGCCGTCGTAGGCCAGGGTGACGCCGCGGGCGGCCAGCGCCGTGGTCGTGGTCGTGGTCGTCATGCGGACCCTCCTCGGGAACGGGTGAGCAACCAGATGAGGTACGGGGCGCCGACGACCGCGGTGATGATGCCGACCGGGACCTCGCCGGGCAGCAGGCCGCGGGCCAGGCCGTCGCCGCCCACCACGACCAGGGCACCCACCAGCGCGGAGGCGGCCAGCGGAGGCCGGTCGGTGCGGGCCAGCCGCAGCGCGATCTGCGGGGCGACGAACGCGACGAACTCGATCGGCCCGCTGGCCGACACCGCGGCGGCCACCAGCAGCACCGCGCACAGGATCACCAGCAGGCGGTGCCGCTGCAGCGAGACCCCGAGGCCGATGGAGACCTCGTCGCCGAGCTGCCCGATGCCCAGGTCGCGCACCTGCGACCAGGCCAGCGGGGCGAGGACGACGAGGGCGGCCAGCACCGGCCACACGCTGGCCCAGGAGATGCCCGACAGGCTGCCGACCAGCCACTGCGTGGCCGCACCGGCCTCGGTGATCTGCGCGCGGGCCACCATGTACTGGGTCAGCCCGGTGAGCGCGGCCGTGGTGCCGATGCCGATCAGGATCAGCCGGAAGCTGTCGATGCCCCCGCGCCAGGCCAGCCCGTAGACCACCGCGGAGGTCACCAGCGCGCCCAGGGCGGCCATCGCGGGCAGGCCCAGCGTCAGCAGCCCCGGCGCCACGGCGTAGGTGCCACCGCCCACCACGATGGCCAGCACCGCCCCGAAGCTCGCGCCAGAGGTGACGCCCAGGATGTCCGGGGTGGCCAGCGGGTTGCGGGCGAAGGTCTGCGTGAGCGCGCCGGCCAGGCCGAGGGCGGCGCCGACCAGGATGCCGCCGACCACCCGCGGCATCCGCAGCTGGTAGACGATGAGCTCCTGGCCGCCGGTCCCCTGGCCCACCAGCACGGCCGCGACGTCGGCGACGGTCAGCGACGACGAGCCGGCGGTGATGCCGTACAGCCCGGCCAGGACCACCGCGACCAGGCAGGTCAGGGTGGCGGCCAGGACCCGACCGCGGCGGAGCGCCGGCGGGGTGCCGCGATCGAGGGTGCCGCGGTCGACGGTGGCGGTCACAGCCGGGCCATCCGGCCGCGGCGGACGATCAGCACGAAGGCGACGCCCCCCAGCACGGTGAGCACCACGCCCACCTCCACCTCCGCGGTGCCGGCGATCAGCCGGCCGACGACGTCGCAGACCAGCAGCACCACGGCACCGACCAGGCCCGAGGCCGGGAGCAGCCAGCGGTGCCCGCCGCCGACCAGCGCGCGGGCCAGGTGCGGGGCGGTCAGCCCGACGAACCCGATCGGCCCGGTCAGCGCCACCGCGCTCGCGGTGAGCAGCGTGATCGCGGCCAGCCCGACCAGACGGGCGCGCAGCAGGCTCTCGCCGAGGCCGGTGGCCAGCTCGGTGCCCAGCGCCAGGGTGTCCAGCGAGCGCATGTTGGCCACCGCGCACAGCAGCCCGAGGACGGCGAACACCAGCGCCGGGGTGATCCCGGTCAGCGAGCGGCCCGACAGCGACCCGACCACCCAGATGCGGTAGCCGGCCAGCGTGGTCTCGTCGGCCAGCACCAGGTAGGACGTGGCGGCGATCAGCAGCGCGGAGACCGCGGTGCCGGCGATGGCCAGCGGCACCGGGCTGGACAGGCCGCGGCCCAGCGCGGCGACGGAGAAGACCACGACGCTGGCGACCGCGGCGCCGACGAGGGCCAGGACGAGGGTGGCCAGCACGGAGGAGGCGTCGAACACGTAGAGCCCGATGACCACGGCCAAGCCGGCACCGGCGGTGACGCCGAAGATGCCCGGGTCGGCCAGCGGGTTGCGGGTCTGGCCCTGCATCACCGCACCGGCCACGCCCATGCAGGCACCGACCAGCAGGCCGAGCACGGTGCGCGGCACCCGCGACCCCCAGACGACGTCGCCGACGTCCTGGCTGCGGTCGACCAGCGCCGTCAGCACCGTGCCGAGCCCCAGCCGGTTGCTGCCCAGCAGCAGGCTGACCAGGCACGCGGCGGCGACGGCGACCAGCAGGGCGGCCACGGCGAGGGCCCGCCGCGGGCGTCCGGTGGTGGTCGTGGTGAGCACGACGGGGAGCTTAGGTCACCCTTGCCTTACCGTGGCCAGGGGTCGACGTCCGAGCCGGTCGTAGAGCGCGAGGTGGGCGGCTGCGGCGGTGTCCCAGTCGTGCGCCAGGGCGAGCGCCCGGCCCGCCGCGAGGCGCTCCGGGTCGCGCGCGGCCGCGGCGTCGACCAGGGCGTCGGCCAGGCCTGCCGGGTCGGTGGCGAAGGCCGCCGTCCCGCCGAAGACCTCGCGCAGCACCGGCAGGTCGCGGGTCACGACCGGGACGCCGGCGGCCAGCGCCTCCATCGCGGCCAGCCCGAAGCCCTCCTTGGTGGAGGGGAAGGCGAACACCTGCGCCCCCGCGACGAGGGTCGGCAGCTGCTCGTGGTCGACCGGTCCGAGCACGAGCGGTCGGACGCCGAGCTCGGCGGCCCGCGCGTCGACCCGGGCCCGGTAGTCGCGGTAGTCGAAGAGCGTCTCGCCGCCGGCGACCACCAGCTCGAGGTCGGGACACCGGTCGCGCAGCAAGGCCATGGCCTCGACCAGGTCCAGGGTGCCCTTGCGCGGCTCGATGCCGCCGACGGCCAGCACGTAGCGGCCCAGCCGGTCCCGCCAGCGCTGCCGTCCCGCGGCGCCGTCGGGGCCGGCCGCGACGGCGAACCGCGCGGCCTCGACCCCGTTGGGGATGACCGTCGCCGTCCGACCCCAGCCGTCCGCCACCTCCCCCGCCACGGCGGCCGACACGCAGACCAGCGCGTGGGGGGTGACCACGGCCCGCTCGTGGCAGGCGGCCAGCTCGGGGGTGGTGAACCGGTCGAGGTGGTGCACGGTGCGGACGCAGTCGGGCACGGCGTTGGCGGAGATGCAGTCCTGGGCGTGCACGACGTCGTAGTCCTCGTCGGCGAACGCGGCCCCGAGGACGGCGATCGACCGCAGGATGCGCGCCCCGACGTCCTCCCCCGGGACATCGGGGAACGGCACCAGCCGCAGGGTCACCGCGGGGTCGACCGGCCGGAAGAACGCGTCGTCCCCGCCCCGGCCGAGCGACCAGACGTGCACCTCGTGCCCGGCCCGGGCCATCGCCTCGGCCAGCGCGAGGGTGTGCACCACGCCGCCGCGGGGCTTGGTCGAGTAGGTCAGCAGCGCGATCCTCATGAGGGCCTCCTCATCGATAGGCCTCCGGGCGCAGCTCCCGCAGGTGGGAGAGCACCAGCCGGGAGCGGGCGACCTCCCCGGCCACGTCCAGGTCGGCCACCGCGAGCCCCGCCTTGGCCCAGGTGCGGGCCAGCACGTCGCCGCCGGGGCCGACCACCTTGGACTGGCCGAGGAACCGCAGCCGGCCCATCGTGCCGGTCTGGTTGGCCGACACCACGACCACCTGGTTCTCCGCCGCGCGGGCGCAGTCGTAGAGGTCGAACAGCCGGGACTGCCGGTCCTGCAGCAACCGCGGCGCCCGGTTGGTCAGCGACGCCGGCCACGCCGACAGGCAGGCCAGCAGCTGCGCGCCGTCACCGGCCAGGGTGCGGGCGGCCTCGGGGAACGTCTTGTCGTAGTCCACGAGCATGCCCAGCCGACCGACCGGGGTGTCGAAGGCGGTGAAGGCGTCGCCGGCCGAGTACGCCGCCAGCTCGCCGACCGGCTGGTGCACCTTGCGGTGCCGGCCGAGGACGCCGTCCCCGGTCAGGCAGACGGCGCTGTTGAAGAACCGGTCGTCGGCGGCCTCCCGGTAGGCCAGGCAGACCACGGTCGGGCCGGCCGCGGCGGCCACCCGGCCGAAGACGTCGTCGTCGGCGGCCAGCGCCGGCGGCAGCCCCGTCTCCCCCACCGCGTCGAACCCGCCGAGGTAGCCGCCGATCGTCGCGTCGGGGAAGACCAGCAGGTCCACGCCCTGCGCCCGGGCGTCCGCGGTGATCGCCTCCACCTTCGCCGCGCAGGCGTCGACGTCCCGGCCGAAGTGCGCGGAGACCGCCGCGATCCTCACGCCATGCGGGAGGCCGACGACGCGGCGGCCGCGGCCAGGGCGCTGCCCAGCCCGGTGCGGGTGCCCGCCGTCGTCAGCTCGGTGATCCGGTCGGCGACGAACTCGGCGTCCCGGGCGATGCCCGAGAACCGGCCCGACCCCCAGGTGTGCAGCCAGGGCAGCCCGAGCACGAACAGCCCGGGTGCGGCGGTGACCCCGCGGACGTGGGTGGGGTACCCGGCACCGTCGAACACCGGCACCCGCACCCACGACCAGTCCGCGCGGAAGCCGATCGCCCAGACCACGCTGCCGACCCGCTCGACGTCCAGGGCGGTCGGGTCCTCCTCCGGCGCCCACACCGGCACGTAGCGCGGCTCGGTCGGGGCGTCGATGCCGGCCGCGGCGATGTGCCGGTCGATGACGTCCTTGGCGCTGTCGTCGACGGCGTCGGCCCGGTCCAGGTGCGCGGTCAGGTTCGGCTCGAAGGTCAGCACGCCGTCGACCAGGCCGGTGACCGTGCCGTAGAGCTGCATGCCCTGGGCTGCGAACGTGCGCAGGTCGATGTCCCGGCCGCCGTCCCGGCCGGTGACGTAGTGGTTGGTGCCGACCCGGGCGGCCTCGCCGTCCCGGTGCTGCTCGACCGGCATGTCGTAGTGGCCCAGGTCGTGCAGCCAGGCCACGACGTCCCGCCCGCGGTACCGGCGGGCGATCCGCGGCGCGCTGCCGACCGCGAGGTGCACCCGGCGGCCCGCGAGGTGCAGGTCCTCGGCGATCTGCGCCCCGGACTGGCCGGTGCCCACCACGAGCACGTCGCCCGCGGGCAGCTGCTCGGGGTTCCTGTACTGCTGGGAGTGCAGCTGGGTGACCCGCTCGGGCAGCGCGGAGGCCCAGGGCGGGACGACGGGCAGGTGGTAGCCGCCGACCGCCAGCACCACCTGGTCGGCGTGCAGCTCGCCCGCGCTGGTCAGCAGGGTGTAACCACCCTCGGCCGCCGGGGACAGCCGGGTGACGGCGACGCCCTCGTGCACCGGTGGGTCGAACGAGGCCGCGTACGAGCGGACGTAGTCGACGATCTCGTCGCGCAGCATGAACCCGTCGGGGTCGTCGCCGGTGTAGGGCCAGCCGGGCAGCTGGCACTGCCAGTTCGGGGTGACCAGGCAGAAGGTGTCCCAGCGGGCGTCGACCCACTCGTGCGCGACCGTCTCCCGCTCCAGCACGACGTGCTCGACGCCGCGCTGCACCAGGTGCCAGGAGATCGACAACCCGGCCTGCCCGCCGCCGACGACGGCGACCGGCACGTGCTGCGGGAGTCCGGTTCGGGTGGGTGCGTCCTCGGTCAGCGTCATGCCGACACCGCCAGCCCGTAGGTGTCCGGACGCCGGTCGCGCAGGTGCCCCATCGAGCGGCGGGCCCCCGCCAGCGCCTCGCCGACGTCCACGCTGGCGACCGCCGTGCCCGGGGCGACGCCGGTGGTGGCCAGCACGTCGCCGCCCGGGCCCACGACCTTGGCGCTGCAGACGAACCGCAGCGACCCGAACGTGCCCGACTGGTTGGCCGACACCCAGACGATCTGGTTCTCCAGCGCCCGGGCCTGGTCGAACAGGTCGAACCGGCGGGTCCAGCGGTCCTGCGCCAGGTCGGCGGCCGCACCGGTGCGGGAGCCGGGCCAGGCCGACATGCAGACCACGACCTCGGCGCCGTCGACGGCCAGCGTGCGGGCCGCCTCGGGGAAGGCCTTGTCGTAGCAGATCATCATGCCGATCCGGCCGACCGGCGTCTCGAAGGCCCGGAAGCCGTCGCCGGCGGCGTAGACGTTGGACTCCCCCAGCGGCTGGTGCACCTTGCGGTGCACGCCCAGCACGCCGTCGCCGGTCACCGCGACCGCGGTGTTGTAGCGGGCGGTGCCGTCGGACTCGCAGAAGCCCGCCGTCACCACCACGTCCCCCGCGATCCGGGCCAGCCGGGCGACCTCGGGGCCGTCGACGTCCAGCGCGGGCGGGAGCGCGTGCTCGGGCAGCACCTCGGTCACCCCGTGGTCGCCGAGGGAGGCCAGGTACCCGCCGAGGGTGGCCTCGGGCAGCGCGAGCAGGCCGACGCCGCGGGCCCGGGCGTCGGCGACGAGGCCCTCGATCCGGGCGAAGGCGGCGTCGAGGTCACGGCCGAACGGGGCGGCGACGGCGGCGAAGGTGGTCACGGGTTCTCCTCGGGGGTGCGGGATGCACCGAGGCCGGTCACCGGACCGGTCAGGGCGGGGGTGGTCGAGCCGTCGGGCCAGCGCAGCTGCACGCCGGAGCCGGGGACCAGCTCGCCGCAGGTGGCCGTCGTGGCCGGGCCCGCGGGGGCGACGGCGCGGTGCGCGTCGTCGGTGGTGAGGAAGGCGGAGCCGGGGAAGCAGGTGAACCAGTCCCCGACGGTCGCGGCGTCCGGGCGGGGCACTGCCGCGACGTCCAGCACGGCGCCGCAGCCGCTGGCCTCGGCCAGCATCCCGAGGGTGCCGACCAGGCCGGCCATCGACACGTCCTTGGCCGCGGCCGGGGCGGTGCGGGCGACGACGGACCCCATCAGCTGCAGCTCGGCCGTCGTCCGGCCGGTCGTGGAGTCCCACTGCCGCCCGGTGGCGCCGGGCCGCCAGCCCCCGCCCAGGTCGGCGGTCAGCCGGACGCGCTGGCCGGGCCGGCCGCCCGAGGCCGGGACCGGCCGGTCGGTGCGGCCCAGGGCGGTCACGCTGAGCGCGGCCGGGACGCCGAGCTGGGTGTGCCCGCCGAGCACCGGCACGCCCCAGGCCTGCGACCCGGCGCGCAGACCGGCGACGACCCGGGCGGCGAAGGAGGCGTCGCGGGCGCCGATCGAGTCCAGCAGGCCGAGCGGGGCGGCACCCATGGCGGAGAGGTCGTTGACGTTGACCAGCACCCCGCACCAGCCGGCCCACTCGGGGTCACGCTCGACCATCGAGGGCAGGATCGCGTCGCAGGCGGCGACGACGTCGGTGCCGGGCACCGGGGCGCCGTCGTCCCCGACGAAGCCGGCGCCCCCGAGGTGGAGGCCGGCGAGCAGACCGCCGAGCGGTGCCTTCGTGGCCCGGGCCAGTGCGGCCAGGCGGCCGATCGGCCAGGTCATGGCGGTGTGCGGGCGGCCGGCGATCACGGTGGCCCCGGTGCTCGCCCAGCCGAGCCGGGCGAACATCCCCGCGTACCGGTCCTGCACGGTGGCGTCGAACCGCAGGGCACCCGCCTGCTCGGCGCGGGCGCAGGCGGCGGCCACCAGGGCCGGGCCGATGCCGGGGGCGCTGCCGGGGGCGACGACCAACCGCGAGCCGGTCCACCAGCCCACGTCGGCCGCGCCCGGATCCGCCGGGGCGAGCCGGACGCCGCCGAGGACCGCGCCGTCGGACCCGCGGGCCACCAGGACGACGGCGCGGGCGTCGGCGTCGGTGTCGTCGAGGTCGGTGCCGGCGAACAGACCCTGCTCCTCGACGAACGCCCGGCGCCGCAGCTCCCGGTGGGCACGCACCCCCGCGGCGTCGGCCTCCTCGAGCTGCCAGCCCGGGCGGGCGACGGGCAGCCGGTGGTCGACCAGCAGCACGTTGCGGTCCCAGGAGACCCGCTCGGTGGAGCCCTGCTCGGTCATGCGCCGGCCGCCTGGAGCGCGCTGCAGGCACCGCACGCCGCGCAGCCGGCGCCCTGGTCGGCGCCGCGCATGCCCAGGTCTCGCAGGCCCGCGGCCACCCGCGCGGTCACGTCCTCCAGCACGGCCGGGTCGGGGGCACCGACGCCGTCGGCCATCGCCAGCGTGCCGGCCAGCGGCCGGTACGGGACGACGAACGGGTAGACCCCGCGCCGGGCCAGGTCGAGCGCGCCGGCGACCAGCTCGTCTGGGTCCTCCCCCAGCCCGACCAGCAGGTAGGTCGACACCTTGTTCCGGCCGAACACCCGCACGGCCTCGGCCCACGCAGCCCGGTACTGGCTCATCGGCACGGTGGCCTTGCCGGGCATCCAGCGGGCCCGCACGTCGTCGTCCAGGGACTCGACGTGGATGCCGATCGCGGTGGCCCCGGCGTCCTTGAGCTCCTGGATGGCGTCGAGGTCCTGCGGGGCAGGGGGCTCGCACTGCACCTGGATCGGCAGGCCGGGCACGGCCGCGGTGACTGCGCGGACGCAGCGCGCCAGGTGCCGGGCGCCCCGGTCGCGGCCGTTGGTGGTGCCCGTGGTCATCACCATCTGGGCGACGCCGTCCAGCCGGACGGCGGCCTCGGCCACCTCGGCGAGCTGGGCCGGGGTCTTCACCGCGGTGGTGGAGCCGGCGGCGAGACTGGCCTCGATGGCGCAGAACCGGCAGCGGTCGGCCTCGTCGTACCGGATGCAGGTCTGCACCACCGTGGTGGCCAGGACGTCCTTGCCGTGCAGCCGGGCGAGCTGCTCGTAGGGCACCCCCTCGGCCGTGGTGAGGTCGTAGAAGCGGGGGCGCTCGATCACCTCGGCGTCGAACCCGAGGTCGGCACCGTCGAGCAGCAGCCGGCCGCCGCTGATCGAGTAGGGGCTGTCGGCGTTGAGCGGCAGCGCCGTCCCCCTGCCGTCCAGGAGGACGTGGCCGTCGTCGCTGGGGCCCGCCCCGGCCCGTCTCCGGACCGGGGCGTCGACCCGGACGCCGAGGATCGCGACGTCCACGCGGGTGCTCGTCGTCCGGGTCATGGCCGCGCGGCTCAGAGGTTGTAGGTGCTGTTGATGATCGCGCCCTTGCGGGCGTAGTGGATGAGCGCGTCCTGCACGTCGAGCGGGTGGCAGGGGATGCAGCCGGCGATCAGGTCCTCCTCGCGGAGGCCGTGCAGGCTGAGCCCGAAGCGGCAGACGTAGACCGTGCCGCCCTCCTCGATGAACTTCTCGATCTGCGAGTTGATGTTCTGCTCGCCCGGGAAGGCGGAGTCGCCGGTGGTCGGGAAGCCGCGGGTGGCCATCGCGTTCATCGCGGCCGGGCCGTAGAAGTACAGGACCGACTCGTAGCCCTTGCGGAGGGCGCGCAGCGCCTGCAGGCAGGCCACGAAGCTGACCGACGACTCGTGCGCGATGCCGTGCACCAGGGTCAGGTAGCTCTCGCCCTCGCCGGCCTGGTAGTCCGGGAAGATCTTGGTCGAGCCGTAGAGGTTGCTGCCCTTGGGCAGCGAGGGGTGCGGGATCTCGGCCAGGCTGGCCTCGGCGTTGGCCTTGATCTCCTCGGGCGTGGCAAGGGGCGTGGTCACGGGGCGTCCTCCTGGTTGTGGGTGCTGCGGGTCAGGTCAGGCGGTGGAGCTGCTCGAAGTTGCGGCGGAACACCAGGTCGGCGAGCTCGCCGTCCCCGGTGGCCGCCGCGAGGCGGGCGTGTTCGCCCTCGAAGTCGCCCCAGGGCTGGTCGGAGGCGAACAGCACGCGGTCGTGGCCGATGCCGTGCCGGTCGATCTCGGCGGCGAACCAGCGCGGGGCGAAGCCGATGGCCCAGCTGGTGTCGGTGTAGACCCGCTTGCCGGCGGCGACCCAGGCGAAGAACTTCTGCCCGATCAGCTTGATGTGGCCGCTCATGCCGCCGCCCATGTGCACCAGGTGGACAGCGACGTCGTCGGCGTACCGGTCGACCAGCTGGCCGACCTCGTCGACGTCGCTGGCCGCGCCGGGGCTGGTGTGGACGTGGACGACGAGGTCGTGCTCGCGGGCTGCGGCGAAGATCGCGTCGAGCTGGGGGCGGCAGTCGTCGTCGGTGGCCCGGCCGCCGAGCAGGAAGGACAGCTTGAGCGCGCTGACACCCCGCTCACCGGCCAGCGCGAGGGCCTTCTCGGTGGCGACGGCGTCCTGCGGGCGGGGGCTGGTCCACAGCCCGGCCCGGATCCGCTCGTCGGTCTGCGCGGCCTCGACGACCAGCTCGTTGAGCGCGAACGACGCCGTCGGGTCGGGCACCCCGTAGTTGGGGATGACCAGCGCGAACTCCGTGCCCTCGGCATCCAGGTCGGCCCGCAGCTCGGCGATGGTGGCCCGCGCCGTGGTGTCCGGGTTGACCGGCGGGCCGCCGTAGAAGGGGAACGCGGGCAGCACGCCGAGGTGGCGGTGCGCGTCGTGCACCCGCTGCCGGGCCCCCGTGGTCATGGGGAGAACCGTCGTCCCGGGGTGTGTCGCCCGGGTGACGTCCGGAACGAGATGCCGTTACGTCTGCGACCCCGCCAGACCCGCAGACGTCGGCACCGTTTCCGTCCCCGCACCGCTACCCCCACCGGGGCGCCGCGGGGTCATGCCGGGGGCGGCGAGGGCCGCGAGGACGGCGACCGCGGCCAGCGCCCACCACGTGTACCGGAACGCCGTCCGGGCCGCGTCGAACCCGACCGGGGTGCCCAGGACGGCGACGACGAGGCTGACCCCGAGCGCCGTGCCGATCTGCCGGCTCATGTTCACCACCGCGCTGCCGGTGGCCGCCCGGGCCGGGGGCAGGTCGGCCGTGGCCGACGACAGGATCGACGGCAGGGCGAACCCGACCCCCACGCCGCCGATCAGCCACCCGGGCAGGAGGTCGCCGACGTAGTCGGGGGTGGGCCCGACCGACGCGGCGGTGAGCACTCCGCCGGCCCCGAGCAGCACGCAGCCGAACGCCACCAGCCACCCGACCGGGAACCGCCGGGCCAGGCGGTGGGAGACCGCGGCGAAGACCGGCACCATGAGCGGGCCGGGCGCGATGGCCAGGCCCGTGCGGATCGCCGAGTAGCCCCACACCTGCTGCATCCAGAGGATGTTGGTCAGCAGCGCGGCGGCGAAGGGCACGGCGAACAGCAGCGAGGTCGCGTTGGCCCAGACGAAGGCGCGCACCCGCAGCAGGGCCGGGTCGACCACCGGCGAGGCGTGCCGCCGCGAGCTGAGCAGGAACCCGCCCAGCGCCACGACGCTGACCACCCACGCCGCGCTGGTGCGGGCCGACCCCCACCCCCAGTCGGGGCCCTCGACCAGCCCCAGGGTGAGGGCGCCGATGGCGAGGGCGAGCAGGACCGCACCCCGGACGTCGGGCAGGGACGACGCGGCCTCGTCGCGCGAGCGCGGCACCAGCAGGGCGGCGCCGACCAGCGCCACCGCGCCGATCGGCAGGTTGACCAGGAACACCCAGCGCCACGAGGCCTCGACCAGCACGCCGCCGACGGCCGGGCCCAGCGCGGCGGCCACCGCACCGGTGCTCGCCCAGATCCGCACCGCCCCGGCCCGCCGCTCGGGCGGCACCGACGCGATGACCAGGCCCAGGCTGGCCGGGGTCAGCAGCGCGGCCCCCACTGCCTGCACCGCCCGGAAGGCCACCAGCCACCAGACCCCGTCGGCGGCCGCGCAGGCCGCGCTCGCCGCGGTGAACACCCCGAGGCCGAGCAGGAACCCGCCCTTGCGGCCGTACCGGTCGGCGATCCGGCCCGCGGGGACCAGCAGCGCGGCGTAGACGATCGCGTAGGCGTTGAGCACCCAGGACAGCTGCGACAGCGTCGAGCCGGTGAAGTCGGCGCCGATGTCGTCGAACGCGACGTTGACGATGAAGACGTCCAGGCTGGCCACGAACGCGGCCACCGAGAGCACGGCGAGCACGAGCGACGTGCGCTGGCTAGGGTTGGGCACAGCCAGCAACGTAGAGGTCTGGCTCCGGTCAGCACAAGCCAGGAGGCACTGTCGTGGACCAGCACACCGCCGTCCTCGAGGGCGGGCTCGCCGACCGCAGCCGGTGGCGGGACGAGGCGTGCCCCGTCCGCTCCGCGCTGGACGTCGTCGGCACCCGGTCGGCCATGCTGCTGCTGCGCGAGGCCTACTACGGCACGCGGCGGTTCCAGGACTTCGCCGCCCGGGTCCGCATCACCGACGCCGTGGCCGCGGCCCGCCTGCGCGAGCTGGTCGAGGTCGGGGTGCTCACCACGGTGCCCTACCGGGAGCCCGGCACGCGGACGCGCCACGAGTACGTGCTCACCGACTCGGGCCGCGACCTCCTGCCGGTGGTGCTCGGCCTCTTCGCGTGGGGCTCGCGGCACCGCACGCCCGACGGCCGCGGCCCGCTCGAGCTGCACCACCGCGACTGCGGCGGCGCCGTGCGGGTCGAGGTGCGCTGCGAGCACGACCACCCCGTCCCGCTGGGCGAGCTGGCCGTCTCCCCCGCCCGCGGCTCGCGGCTCAGCCGCGGGGCAGCAGGCGGTGCAGCTGGGTGACGTGCCGGGGCTCGAGCTCGGCGATCGAGCTGACCCCCAGCAGGCGCATGGTGCGCACGACCTCCGACCGGAGGATCTCGATGGTGCGGTCGACGCCCTGGCGCCCGCCGGCCATGAGGCCGTAGAGGTAGGCCCGGCCGATCAGGGTGAACGAGGCACCCAGCGCCATCGCGGCGACGACGTCGGCGCCGTTCATGATCCCGGTGTCGACCATGACGCAGGCGTCGTCGCCGAGCTCCTTGCGCACGGCCGGCAGCAGGTGGAAGGGCACCGGGGCGCGGTCGAGCTGCCGCCCGCCGTGGTTGGACAGCACGATGCCGTCGACCCCGGCGTCCATCAGCTTCGCGGCGTCGGCCACGGACTGCACGCCCTTGACCACGAGCTTGCCCGGCCACATGCCCCGGATGACGTCGAGGTCGTCGTAGCTGATGGTCGGGTCCATGGCCATGTCGAGCAGGTCGGCCACGGTGCCGCCGGTGGTCGACAGCGAGGCGAACTCCAGCTTCGGGGTGGTCAGGAAGTCCCACCACCACCAGGGCCGGACGGCGGCGTTGAGCACGGTGCCCGCGGTCAGCTGCGGCGGGATGGAGAATCCGTTGCGCTTGTCCCGCAGCCGGGCCCCGGCGATCGGGGTGTCGACGGTGAACTGCAGGGTGTCGAACCCGGCGGCCGCGGCCCGCTCGACCAGGCCGTAGGAGATCGACCGGTCGCGCATCACGTAGAGCTGGAACCAGTTGCGGCCGCGCGGGTTGGCCGCCTTCACGTCCTCGATCGTCGTGGTGCCCAGCGTGGACAGGGTGAACGGGATGCCGGCGGCACCGGCGGCACCGGCCCCGGCGCTCTCGCCCTCGGTCTGCATGAGCCGGGTGAACCCGGTCGGCGCGATGCCGAAGGGCAGCGCGCTCGGCCCGCCCAGGACCTGCACCGAGGTGTCGACGTCGACCGCCGGGCGCAGCACGTCGGGGTGGAACTCGACGTCGGCGAACGCCTGGCGCGCCCGGGCCAGCGACAGCTCGCCCTCGGCGGCGCCGTCGGTGTAGTCGAACGCCGCCCGCGGGGTGCGGCGCTTGGCGATCGTGCGCAGGTCGGCGATGGTCAGCGCCGACTCCAGCCGGCGCTTGCGGCCGTCCAGCTCGGGCTTCTTGAACTTCACGAGCTCGAGCAGCTCGGCGGGTCGGGGCGCCTGACGGCGGGTCGGGGACATCACAGCACCTCGCGGGTGTCGGGGACGGGGATCCGGTGGGTCACGCGGTGCGCTCCCCCTGCGCGGTGGACCGGCGGGCCATGGAGGACTCCCGCACCACCAGCACGGGTTCGTAGACGATCTGCTCGTGCACGTGGTCGTCGCCGGCCTCGGCCAGCAGCAGCTCGGCAGCCCGGCGGCCCATCTCCTGCCGGGGCTTGCGCACCGAGGTCAGCGGCACGGCCGCGGCCGCGGCGAACTCGATGTCGTCGTAGCCGACGATGGCGCACTCCTCGGGCACCCGCACGCCGTGCCGGGTCATCTCCTGCAGCACGCCGAGGGCCAGCAGGTCGTTGGCGCAGATGACTGCGGTCGGGCGCACCGCAGCGGGCATGCCGACGATCTGCGCGGCCGCCTCCCGCCCGGTGGCGACCGTGAGCACGTCGGGGGCGAAGACCGTCAGGGAGTCCTCGTCGCCCCACTGGTCGCGGACGGCCGCGACCACGCCCGCGTGCCGCTCCTCGATCTGCGGGAGCCCCGACGAGCCGCCGACGAAGGCGATGCGCCGGTGGCCCCGCTCGATGAGGTGGTCGGCCGCCAGGCGCCCGCCCAGGACGTCGTCGACGGCGACCGAGCACTGACCCGGGCCCGTGGCCCGACGGTCGACCAGCACGACCGGCACACCCCGCCGGCGCAGCGAGTCCAGGTGCGGCGCCAGGTCGGCCGTGGGCGTGATCAGCACCCCCTGCACCCGCTGCTCGGCGAGCAGGTCGAGGTAGGCCGACTCCTTGGCCGGGCGGTCGTCGGAGTTGCAGAGGATCACGGCGAGGCCGGCGTCGTCGGCCACCTCGGACACCCCGCGGGCGACGTCGGTGAAGAACGGGTTGGCGATGTCCAGGACGACCAGGCCCAGCGTGCGGGAGGTGCCGGCGCGCAGCTGACGGGCCGACTCGTTGCGCACGAAGCCCAGCTCGGCGATCGCGGCGAGCACCCGCTCCCGACTGCCGACGCTGACCTGGTCGGGCCGGTTGAGCACGTTGCTGACCGTGCCCAGCGAGACGCCGGCACGCCGGGCGACGTCGCGGATGCTGGCGGACACGGGGCTCCTCGGGGCAGGTCTGCAGGACCCCGGACGACGGCGCGCCGGTGGTCGAGGTCACGTCATCGTCGCACGGATATGAAACGTGTCAACCACTGCATACCGGCTCAGATCTCGCTCAGATCACGCATCGCTGTGGTGCTTGACACGTGTCCGGGGACGCTCTTATGGTCTGCGCCACACGTCGGATGAACCGTTTCACAGCCGCTCCGACGCACCACGTCATCGAGGAGGACCGGGCATGGCCACCGCCGCCCCGCACGACCCGCTTCTCGTCCTGGACCGGGCCGAGAAGAGCTTCGGGGCGGTCCGCGCCCTCGTCGACGGCTCCATCACCCTCTACCCGGGCGAGGCGCACGCCCTCCTCGGCGAGAACGGGGCCGGGAAGTCCACCCTGGTGAAGATCCTCGCGGGCGTGCACCAGCCCGACGCCGGGTCGCTGGTCGTCGGCGGCGCACCGGTGGTGTTCGCCGGCCCCTCCGACGCCCGCGACGCCGGTGTCTCGATCATCTACCAGGAGCCCACGCTGTTCCCCGACCTCACCGTCGCGGAGAACATCTACATGGGCCGCCAGCCCACGGTGGCCGGTCGGCGCATCGACCGGCGCGCGATGAACGCCGCCGCGCGGGAGGTGTTCGCCCGCCTCGGGGTGGTCCTGGACCCCTCGCGGCCCGCCCGCGGGCTGTCGGTCGCCGACCAGCAGATCGTCGAGATCGCCAAGGCCCTGTCGCTGAACGCCCGGGTGCTGGTCATGGACGAGCCGACCGCCGCGCTGACCGGCGTCGAGGTCCGACGGCTGTTCGACGTGATGGAGACGCTGCGCGCCGAGGGCGCCGCCGTCATGTTCATCAGCCACCGGCTCGAGGAGGTCTACGCCAGCTGCCAGCGCGTCACGATCATGCGCGACGGCCGGTTCGTCCGCACCGCGCCGATCGACGAGGTCACCGTCGACGAGATCATCCGGTCGATGGTCGGCCGGGACCTCGACGCCCTGTTCCCCAAGACCACCACCGAGCCCGGTCAGGTCGTCCTCGACGTCGACGGCATGAGCGAGGACGGCGTGTTCTCCGACATCTCCTTCCAGGTGCGACGGGGTGAGATCGTCGCCCTGGCCGGTCTGGTGGGCGCTGGGCGCAGCGAGGTGGCCCGGGCCGTCTTCGGCATCGATCCCCGCACGACCGGGACGGTGTCGGTGCTCGGCGAGGTCCTCCCCGCCCACCGACCGCGCGCCGCGATGGCCGCGGGCATCGCGCTGGTGCCCGAGGACCGTCGTCAGCAGGGCCTGGTCATGGACCTCCCGATCGACCAGAACATGGCGCTGGCCTCCCTCGGCCGGCTCGCCACCGGGGGTCTGCTGCGCCGGTCGGCCGAGCGGAAGCTGGCCGCCGACTGGGCCCGTCGCCTGCAGCTGAAGTTCGGCAGGCTGGGCAACCCGGCGTCCACGCTGTCCGGCGGCAACCAGCAGAAGGTCGTGCTGGGCAAGTGGCTCAGCCGGGACCCGCAGCTGCTCATCATCGACGAACCGACCCGCGGCATCGACGTCGGCACCAAGGCCGAGGTCCACCGCATCATCGACTCCCTGGTCGCCGCCGGCATGGCCGTCCTCATGATCTCCTCCGAGCTCCCCGAGGTCCTCGGCATGGCCGACCGCGTCCTGGTGCTCCACGAGGGCCGGATCACCGCCGAGCTCTCGCGGGCCGACGCGGACGAGGACTCGATCATGCGCGCGGCGTCCGGCCTGACCTCTGGAGCCACAGCGTGACCGCGACCCTGCCCCGTCCCACCCCCGCCGGATCGACGCGGACCCCGGTGGGCGCCCGCCTCGGCGGTCTGCTGCGCGCCCGGGAGACCGGCATCGCCCTGCTGATCGTCGTCGTCTTCGTCGCGGCGACGGTCAAGAACGACGCCTTCGCCAGCGCCAACAGCATCCAGCAGCTGCTGCTGGGCGCCTCGCTGATCGCCCTCCTCACCGTCGGGCAGACGATGGTGATCGTCACCCGCAACGTCGACCTGTCCGTGGGGTCGGTGGTGGGCATCTCGGCCTACGTGGTCGGGATGACCTTCCGCGACCACCCCGGCACGCCGATCCTGCTCGGCTTCGTCGTGGGCATCGCGGTCGGCGCCTTCTTCGGCGCGGTGAACGGTGCCGTCGTCACCCTGTTCCGGGTCCCCAGCCTGGTGGTGACCCTCGCCGGGCTGTACGTCATCCGGGGGCTGGACGGCCTCCTCGTCGACGGCGTGATCATCAACCCGCAGTCCATCCCGCGGGGCTTCCAGCGGATCGGGTTCGAGACCGTGCTCGGCGTCCCGGTCCTGTTCCTCCTGGTGCTGGTCGTCGTGCTGGTCGCCGCCTACGCGATGCGGTCCTTCCGGTCGGCCCGCGACCTGTACGCCATCGGCTCCAACCCGGACGCCGCCGAGCTCGCCGGCATCCCCACCCAGAAGCGGGTCTTCACCGCCTTCCTGGTCAGCGGTTCCCTCGCCGGCCTCACCGGCGCCCTCTTCGTCGCGCTGTTCGCCCAGGTCGACGTCACCGCCGGGCGCGGCTACGAGTTCCTGGTCGTCGCCGCGGTCGTCGTCGGCGGGGTCGCGATCTTCGGCGGGAGCGGGACCGTGATCGGCGCCGCGCTGGCCGCCGTCCTGCTCAACACGATCGACCAGGCCCTGGTCTCCAGCCGCATCTCCGGCTTCTGGACCGATGCCATCGCCGGCGCCCTGCTGCTGGCGGCCATCGCCTTCGACCGCTCGCTCAGCCTCCGCATCGCCCGCAAGCTGCGGACCCAGGAAGGAGCCCACCGCGATGTCTGAGACCGCGGTCCACGCCGAGACCCCCCGGGACAGCGGGCCCGCGCCCACCTACGAGGGCGTCGACACCGCACGCCCGCCCCGGTGGCGCCTGGCCCTGCGGTGGGAGACCGCCCTGGTGGCGATCCTGCTGCTGACCTTGCTGATCGGGTCGAACGGGTCCGCCCGGTTCTTCACCGGGACGACGTTCTTCTTCGCCGGGCTGAACATCGGCGAGATCGCCATCATGGCTCTCCCGCTGCTGATGATCGTCCTGATCGGCGAGATCGACCTGTCGGTGGCCGCCATGCTCGCCCTGTCCGGGGCGGTCATGGGCGTGCTGTGGCAGTCGGGCACGTCCTTCGGCGTCGCCGTGGCCGCCGCCCTGGTGACCGGGCTGGTCGGCGGCGCCCTCAACGGCTACCTGATCGCCTACCTGGGGCTGCCGTCCATCGCGGTGACCATCGGCTCCCTGACGCTCTTCCGCGGCATCGCCCAGATCATCCTGCCCAACCCCACCACCACCCCGTTCCCCACCGAGGTGGCCACCCTCGGGGTGCTGCCCATCCCGGGCACGCAGGTCCCGTACTCGATCGCGGTGTTCACCGTCCTCGCCGTCGCGACCGCGACCTTCGTGCACGCCACGCCCTCGGGCCGGTCGCTCTACGCGATCGGGCTCCAGCCCGAGGCCGCCGAGTTCGCCGGCATCCGGGTCACCCGCGTGCGGTTCGAGCTCTTCGTCCTCTCCGGGCTCGTCTGCTCCCTGGCCGGCGTCCTGTTCGCCCTGAAGAACTCCTCGGCGAGCTACTCGGCCGGGTTCGGTCTCGAGCTCACCGTCGTGGCCGTCGTGCTCTTCGGCGGCGTCTCCATCTTCGGCGGCCGCGGCACGGTGGCCGGGGTCGTGCTGTCCCTGGCGATCGTGGCGGTCCTGCAGCAGGCGCTGACCCAGCAGCAGGTCCAGGCCGAGGTGCAGAACATCGTCACCGGCGGCCTGCTGCTGGCCAGCGTCCTGGTGCCCAACGCCGCCGCCGCCGGCCGGCGGGTCCGCACCGCGCTGCGCGGCCGGGGCCGACCCGCCCCACCGCCGCCCACCCCCGCACCCACCCCCTGACCGGGACGGTCCGGCCCCGGTCGGACCTCCACCCCTGCACCACCCACCCCTGCACCACCCACCCCAGCACCACCCGCACCGCACCACCCGCACCGCAGGTCCTGGCCACCGGCCGACGTCGAGGCACCGATGCACCGACGCCTGAGCACCACCTCCGAGGAGAGCAGCGATGAAGCAGCACAACTTCACCCGGCGACGGCTGGCCGCCGTCGCCAGCACGGTCCTGGTCGGCGTGACCCTGGCCGCCTGCGGGTCCAGCTCGGACGGCGGCAGCGCCTCCTCCGGCGGGTCCGGCGACGGCACCCTCCAGGAGGGCCTGAACGTCTACTTCATCCCGAAGGACACCCAGAACCCCTACGAGGTCCTCGCCGACCAGGGCGGCCAGGCCGCGCTCGAGGAGCTCGGCGGCACGGTGACGATCAGCAGCGGCACCGAGGCGACCGCCGCGGCCCAGATCCCGTCGATCCAGGCCGCCATCCAGGCCCAGGCCGACGCCATCGTCATCGCGGCGAACGACCCGCAGGCGCTGTGCCCCACCCTGCAGCAGGCCGACTCGGCGGGCATCGCCATCGTCGCCTTCGACAGCGACTTCAGCTGCGACGGCTTCGACCACCTGTTCATCAACCAGGCCGACACCACCACGATCGGCACCGCCGAGGTCGACCTGCTCGTCCAGAACATGGGCACCGACAGCGGGCAGATCGCCATCCTGTCCGCCGCCGCGTCGGCGACGAACCAGAACGCCTGGATCGACGCGATGAAGACCTACATCGACGAGAAGTACCCGAACCTCGAGCTGGTCGACACCGTCTACGGCAACGACGACCCGGCGACCTCCCTCACCGTGCTGCAGGGTCTGCTGTCGGCCTACCCCGACCTGAAGGGGATCATCTCGCCCACCACGGTCGGCATCTCCACGGCGGCGCAGTACCTCTCGAACAACCCCGACGTCGCCTCGCGGATCACCCTGACCGGCCTGGGCCTGCCGTCGCAGATGCGCGAGTACGTCAAGAGCGGCGTCGTGAAGAGCTTCGCCCTCTGGAACCCCACCGACCTGGGCTACCTCGCCGGCTACGCGGCGGCCAACCTGGCGTCGGGCACGACCAACCTCGACACCGGCGCCACCTTCGACGCCGGTCGACTGGGTTCCTACACCGTCGACGCCCCGGCCGGTGACACCGGTCCGTCGGTCGTCCTCGGCCCGCCGACCACGTTCGATGCGACCAACATCGACGACTTCGACTTCTGAGCCGACGTCGCTCGGGTGCGGGGGCCGCCGTCCGCGGCGGCCCCCGCACCACCCGACACCACCCCACCGGGAGACAGGTCCGTGCCCCGCTACTGCTTCCTCCTCCAGGTCCGCCCGGAGATGCTGGACGAGTACTCCCGCCGCCACGCCGCGGTGTGGCCCGAGATGACCGCGGCCCTGGCCGAGTCCGGGTGGCGCAACTACTCGTTGTTCGCCCGCCCCGACGGCCTGCTCGTCGGCTACGTCGAGGCCGACGACCTCGACGCCGCGCAGGCCGCCATGGAGGCCACCGAGGTCAACGCCCGGTGGCAGGCCGAGATGGCCCCCTTCTTCACCGGTCTGGCCGGACGGCGCCCCGACGAGGGGCTGCTGCTGCTGACCGAGGTCTTCCACCTGGAGGACCAGCTCGACCCCACCACGACCCGCGCCCGAGAGCAGGACACCCGATGACCGACCTCCGCACCGCAGCCCTCGACGTGCTGCGGACCCAGACCATCGAGCTGCCGTCGTGGGCGTTCGGCAACGCCGGCACCCGGTTCAAGGTCTTCAGCACCCCGGGCGTCCCCCGCGACCCGTTCGAGAAGATCAGCGACGCCGCCCAGGTCCACCGGGTCACCGGGGTGGCCCCGCGGGTGTCGCTGCACATCCCCTGGGACCTGGTCGACGACTTCGGGAAGCTCGCCCGGCACGCCGCCGACGAGGGTGTGTCGATCGGGGCGATCAACTCCAACCTGTTCCAGGACGACGCCTACAAGCTGGGGTCGATGACGCACGCCGACCCGGCGGTGCGGGCGAAGGCCGTGGCCCATCACGTGCAGTGCATCGACGTCATGCGCGCCACCGGGTCGACCGACCTGAAGATCTGGCTGCCCGACGGCACCAACTACCCCGGTCAGGACGACATCACCGACCGGCAGGAGCGGCTGGCCGACTCCCTGCAGCAGGTCTACGCCGAGCTCGACCCCGGGCACCGGCTGATCCTGGAGTACAAGTTCTACGAGCCGTACTTCTACACGATGGACATCCCCGACTGGGGCACCTCGCTGCTGCACTGCCTGGCCCTCGGCGACCAGGCGAAGGTCGTGCTCGACACCGGCCACCACGCCCCGGGCACCAACATCGAGTTCATCGTGGCGCAGCTGCTGCGGGTCGGGCGGCTGGGCGCGTTCGACTTCAACTCCCGCTTCTACGGCGACGACGACCTCATCGTCGGTGCCGCCGACCCGTTCCAGCTGTTCCGGATCATGAACGAGATCGTGCGGGCCGGCGCCCTGGCACCGGACTCCGGCGTCAACTTCATGCTCGACCAGTGCCACAACATCGAGGCCAAGATCCCCGGCCAGATCCGCTCGGTGATGAACGTGCAGGAGGCCACCGCCAAGGCGCTGCTGGTCGACCGCGACGCCCTGCGCAGCGCCCAGCGCGACGGCGACGTCCTGGGTGCCAACGGTGCCCTGATGGACGCCTACAACACCGACGTCCGCCCCCTCCTGGCCGAGCTGCGGGAGTCGCAGGGGCTGCCGGCCGACCCGTACCGCGCCTACCTGTCCTCCGGCCACGCGGAGCAGGCGGCCGCCGAGCGCGTCGGCGGCCAGCAGGCCTCCTGGGGCGCCTGAGCGCGCCGGCCCCGCCCACCGCACCCCTCCACCGATCCTGAGGACGACGAACGTGACGAACCCCGTGGTCAGCGAGCTGCTGCAGCGCTCCAACGCTCTCGGCGCCGACCCCCGCAACACCAACTACGCCGGCGGCAACACCTCCGCCGCCGGCACCGACACCGACCCGGTCACCGGGCAGCCGGTCGAGCTGCTGTGGGTGAAGGGCTCAGGCGGCGACCTGGGCACCCTGACCGAGCCCGGCCTCGCCGTCCTCCGGCTGGACCGGCTGCGCGCCCTGGTCGACGTCTACCCCGGTGTCGACCGCGAGGACGAGATGGTCGCCGCGTTCGACTTCTGCCTGCACGGCCGCGGCGGCGCCGCCCCCTCGATCGACACCGCCATGCACGGCCTGGTCCGCGCGGCGCACGTCGACCACCTGCACCCCGACTCCGGCATCGCGCTGGCCACCGCCGCCGACGGCGAGGAGCTCACCCGCCGCTGCTTCGGCGACCGCGTGGTGTGGGTGCCGTGGCGCCGTCCCGGGTTCCAGCTGGGCCTGGACATCGCCGCGCTGGCCGAGGCCAACCCGCAGGCGATCGGCGCCGTGCTCGGCGGGCACGGCATCACCGCCTGGGCCGACACGAGCGAGCAGTGCGGGGCCAACAGCCTGGAGATCATCCGCACCGCCGAGGCCTTCCTGGCCGAGCACGGCCGCCCCGACCCGTTCGGCGCCCGGCTGCCCGAGTTCGAGCCGCTGCCGGAGACCGAGCGGCGGGCCCGCGCGGCGGCGCTGCTCCCGCTGCTGCGCGGGTTGGCCTCGACCGACAAGCCGCAGGTCGGCCACCTGACCGACACCGACGTCGTCCTGGACTTCCTGGCGTCGGCCGAGCACCCCCGGCTGGCCGCGCTGGGCACCTCCTGCCCGGACCACTTCCTGCGCACCAAGGTGCGCCCGATGGTGCTCGACCTGCCGCCGACCGCTCCGCTCGAGCAGGTCACCGAGCGACTGCGCGAGCTGCACGAGGCCTACCGCGCCGACTACGCCGCCTACTACGAGCGCCACGCCGAGCCCGGCAGCCCGGCGATGCGCGGGGCCGACCCGGCGATCGTGCTGCTGCCCGGCGTGGGCATGGTCAGCTTCGGCGCGAACAAGCAGACCGCCCGGGTCGCCGGCGAGTTCTACGTCAACGCGATCAACGTGATGCGCGGCGCCGAGTCGGTCTCGACCTACGCCCCCATCGACGAGGTCGAGAAGTTCCGGATCGAGTACTGGTCGCTCGAGGAGGCCAAGCTCGCCCGGATGCCGAAGCCGAAGCCGCTGGCCTCCCGGGTCGCGCTGGTCACCGGTGCCGCCTCCGGCATCGGCAAGGCCATCGCCGAGCGGCTCGCCGCCGAGGGCGCCTGCGTCGTCGTCGCGGACCTCGACCTCGCCAAGGCGCAGGAGGCCGCCGCCGGCATCGGCTCGGCCGACGTCGCGGTCGGGGTCGCCGCGGACGTCTCGGACGCCGCCGCCGTGGCCGCCGCGTTCGCCGACGCGGTCCTGGCCTTCGGCGGGGTGGACCTGGTGGTCAACAACGCCGGGCTGTCGATCTCCAAGCCGCTGCTGGAAACCACCGAGCGCGACTGGGACCTGCAGCACGACGTGATGGCCAAGGGCAGCTTCCTGGTCTCCCGCGAGGCCGCCCGGGTGATGATCGAGCAGGGCCTGGGCGGCGACGTCGTCTACATCTCCTCGAAGAACTCGGTGTTCGCCGGGCCGAACAACATCGCCTACTCGGCGGTCAAGGCCGACCAGGCGCACCAGGTCCGCCTGCTGGCCGCCGAGCTCGGCGAGCACGGCATCCGGGTCAACGGCATCAACCCCGACGGCGTGGTGCGCGGGTCGGGCATCTTCGCCGGCGGCTGGGGCGCCAAGCGGGCCGCGGTCTACGGCGTGCCCGAGGAGGAGCTGGGCGCCTACTACGCCCAGCGCACCCTGCTCAAGCGCGAGGTGCTGCCCGAGCACGTCGCCGACGCCGTGTTCGCCCTGACCGGCGGCGAGCTGACCCGCACCACGGGCCTGCACGTCCCCGTCGACTCCGGCGTCGCCGCCGCCTTCCTCCGCTGACCGCCCCGGAACCCCAGGAGCTCCCCCGATGACCAGCACCCTCGACCAGGTCCACGCCGGGCTCGCCCGCGTCTCCACCCGCCCGGTGAAGGTCGGCCTGGTGGCCGGTGGCCTCGGCGCCTACTGGCCCCAGTTCCCCCAGCTGCTCCCCCAGCTGCAGTCCAGCGCGCGCCGGGTGTCCGAGCGCATGCAGGCCCTGGACTGCGAGGTCGTCGACGTCGGGTTCGTCTCCGACGCGCAGGAGGCCGCGGTCGCCGCGGAGAAGCTGCGCGCCGCCGGGTGCGACCTGATCGTCGGGTTCCTGACGACCTACATGACGGCGTCCATGCTGGTGCCGGTCGCCCAGCGGGCCGGCGCTCCGGTGCTGCTGCTCAACCTGCAGCCCACCGAGGTCATGGACCACGCCACGTTCGGCACGGGCGAGTGGCTGGCCTACTGCGGGGCCTGCCCGCTGCCCGAGATGGCGAACTCGTTCCGCCGGGCGGGCATCCCGTTCCGGTCGGTGTCGGGCTACGTCGAGGACGAGCGCGCCTGGGGCCGCATCGCGCACTGGGTGAAGGCGGCAGGCGTCCGCGGCATGCTGCGGCACGGCCGCCACGGCCTGATGGGCCACCTCTACCCGGGCATGCTCGACGTCTCCACCGACCTGACCAGCATCTCCACCCAGCTCGGCGGGCACGTCGAGGTGCTCGAGATCGACGACCTGCGGGTGCGGGTGGAGAAGGTCACCGAGCGGGAGGTCGACGAGCGGGTGCAGCTGGCCCGGGACGTCTTCACCCTCGACGACTCCGTCCAGGAGCCCGAGCTGCGCTGGGGCGCGCAGGTCTCGGTGGCCCTCGACCGGCTGGTCGAGGACTTCCAGCTGGACTCGATGGCCTACTACCACCGCGGACTGGACGGCGAGGCGCACGAGCGGGTCGCCGCCGGGATGATCCTGGGGGCCTCGCTGCTCACCGCGCGGGGCATCCCGCTGGTCGGCGAGTACGAGCTGCGCACGTCCATCGCCATGCTGGTCATGGACCGCCTCGGCGGGGGCGGCTCGTTCACCGAGCTGCAGGCGCTGGACTTCCGGGCCGGCGTCGTCGAGATGGGCCACGACGGTCCGGCGCACCTCGCGATCAGCGCCCGCCGTCCGCTGCTGCGCGGGCTCGGGGTCTTCCACGGCAAGCGCGGCTACGGGGTCTCGGTCGAGTTCGACGTCCAGCACGGCCCCGTCACGCTGTGCGGGCTGGGCCAGCTCCGCGACGGCTCGTTCCGGCTCATCGCCGCCGAGGGCACCGTCGTCGACGGGCCGCTCCTGGCCATCGGCAACACCACGTCCCGGGTCGACTTCGGCGTCGACCCGGGTGAGTGGACCGACGAGTGGAGCGCCTCCGGCGTGGGGCACCACTGGTCCCTCGGGGTGGGCCACCGCGCCGCCGAGCTGGCCCGGGTCGCCGAGCTGTGCGAGCTGGACTTCCTGCACGTCCAGCCGAGCTGACGTGGCGGAGCTGCGGCTGGCCGCCGTCGACCTGGGGGCCTCCAGCGGGCGGGTGATGGTCGGCGAGGTCGGTCCGGGCCGGCTGGAGCTGACCGAGGTGCACCGGTTCGCCAACCGGCCGGTGCACGTGGGCGGCCGGCTGCACTGGGACGTCCTGTCGCTGTACGCCGGGGTGCTCGACGGCCTGCGGGCCGCCGGGCGCACCGGGCCCCTGGACGGCGTCGGCATCGACAGCTGGGCCGTGGACGTCGGGCTCCTGGACGGCGACGGCGAGCTGCTGGGCAACCCGCTGCACTACCGGGACGCCGGGCACCTCGTGGGCGTCGACCGGGTGCACGCGGTCGCCGACGCCGGGGAGCTGTACCGGCTCAACGGCCTGCAGCACCTGCCCTTCACCACCGTCTTCCAGCTCGCCGCGCGGCAGGGGTCGGCTCAGCTGGCCGCTGCCCGCACCGCCCTGCTGGTGCCCGACCTGGTCGCGCACTGGCTGACCGGCGTGGTCGCGGCCGAGGTCACCAACGCCTCCACCACCGGCCTGCTGGACGCCGGCACCCGCCAGTGGGCGTGGCCGCTGGTCGACGCCCTGGGCCTGCCCCGCGAGCTCCTTCCCCCACTGGTCTCCCCCGGCGACCCGCTCGGCGTCCTGACCCCCGCGGTGCTGGAGCAGACCGGCCTGACCGGGTCGGTACCGGTCACCGCGGTGGGGTCGCACGACACCGCGTCGGCCGTCGTCGGCGTCCCGGCGGCGTCCGACCGGTTCGCCTACGTCTCGTGCGGCACCTGGTCGCTGGTCGGCGTCGAGCTGCCCGCACCGGTGCTCACCGACGACAGCCGCGCCGCCGGGTTCACCAACGAGCTCGGCGTCGACGGCACCGTGCGGTACCTGCGCAACGTCATGGGCCTGTGGCTGCTGTCGGAGTCGATCCGCACCTGGTCGGCCGCCGGGCTGCCCGCCGACCTGGCCGAGCTGCTGTCCGCCGCGGCCCGGGTGCCGGCGTTCACCGCCGTCGTCGACTGCGACGACCCCCGCTTCCTCGCCCCCGGGGACATGCCGGCCCGCATCGCCCAGCTGTGCAGCGAGACCGGGCAGACCCCACCGCAGAGCCAGGCCGAGACCGTGCGCTGCATCCTGGACAGCCTCGCGCTGGCCTACCGGCGGGCGGTGCGGACGGCGGTCGAGCTGTCGGGCACCGCCGTCGAGGTGGTGCACGTGGTCGGCGGCGGCGCGCGCAACACCCTGCTCATGCAGCTGACCGCCGACGCCTGCGGGCTCCCGGTCCGGGCCGGCCCCGTCGAGGCCGCGGCCCTGGGCAACGTGCTGGTGCAGGCACGGGCGGCCGGTGCGGTCACCGGCGGGCTGGCCGAGCTGCGGGCGCTGCTGCGCGACACCCAGGACGTCGTCCGGTACGAGCCGGGCGGGGACCCGTCGGCCTGGGCCGCCGCCGAGCGACGCTCAGGCCGTGGGTAGCCAGGACACCTGCCCGGCGAGGACGGCGTACCCGACGAAGGCGACCACGTCGATCAGCGTGTGCGCCACGACGAGCGGGCCGACCCGGCCCCACCGCTGGTAGAGCCGGCCGAACAGCAGGCCCATGACCACGTTGCCGACGAACCCGCCCAGCCCCTGGTACAGGTGGTAGCTGCCCCGCAGCAGCGCGCTCACCGCGAGCGCCCGGTTGTCCGACCAGCCCAGCTGCCGCAGCCGGTGCAGCAGGTAGGCCGCCACCAGCACCTCCTCCAGCACCGCGTTCTGGGCGGCGGACAGCACGAGCACGGGGATCCGCCACCAGACGTCGGGCAGGGCCTCGGGCACCACCGTCAGGTTCACCCCGGCACCGCGGGCCGCCAGGTAGAGGGCCAGCCCGGTGCCGCCGACGAGGGCGGCCAGCCCCACCCCGCGGGCCGCGTCGGAGCCGACCCGTGCCGGGCGGAGGCCCAGTGGGCGCACGCCCTCCCCGGAGCGGGTCAGCAGGTGCACCGCCAGCAGCACCGGCACCAGGCCGGCGGCCAGCCCGGTCAGCTGCAGCGCCAGGTCGACCCACGGCTGGCCGGGCGCCCGGGAGGAGTTGAGCACCGCGGTGCGGCCGGCCAGCGGACCGCTCGCGGTCAGCGCACCGACCAGCTGCACGGCCGCCCGGAGGCCGGCGGCACCCAGGGACACCCCGAACACCAGCCACACCTCGACCGCCAGCCACCGCCGGGGCACGCCCACGACGGCCGTGCCGCCGGAGCCGTCGTCCTGGGTCACGGGAGGAGTGTCGGCGGTGATGCTGTGCGGGAGCTGACCGCCGGGACCACCACGGGACGTCGTCGGTCCAGGCTCCTGGTGCCCGGACCGGCGCGACGATAGGTTGTGGTCCACAGAACCGGAGTTGCACGCCTCCTCGCCCCGGCCCCGGCGACCCGTTTGTCAGGACGACCATGACCACCGATCTGATGGCTGATCGCCTCGCGACCACCACAGCCGGCCGCGCGAGCGGTCCGGTCCCGGATGCGTTGCACGAGCTGACCGTGGTGGTCCGGGACCTGCTGGACTGCCCCGTCTCCCTGGTCAGCCTGCTGGACGGCGACCGGTTGCGCTGGCTGGCCTCCTCCCCGGTCCGCACCCCGGACGTCGACCCGACCGATCTCGGCAGCGGCTACGTCGTCGAGCCCACGGTGTTCTGCCGCCGGGTCATCGCCACCGGGCTCCCGTTGTCGGTCGACGACACCTCCACCGCCCCCGGGGTCCTCGACGGCGACCTCCAGCGCGGCACCACCCTCACCGGGCTGGGTGCTCGCGCCTACTGCGGCGTCCCGCTCACCGCCGGCGACGCAGGCGTGGTCGGGGTGCTGGTCGCCCTGGACGTCGAACCCCGCACCTGGACACCGGCCGAGGTGGCCGTGCTCACCCGGCTGGGCGTGCTGGCCTCCGCGGCTCTGGGACTGCGCAGGGTCGGTGACGAGGCGACCCGCAGCAGGGCCGCCGCCGAGACGGCCACCACCCAGGCCCAGGTGCTCCTCGCCCTGTCCGAGGCGCTGGCCGACACCGAGACCGCCGTCGACATCGCCTGCGCGGTCTCCGACGTCGCCGCCCGCACGCTGGGGGCCAGCTACTGCTTCCTGGGCCTGGTCGACCCCACCCGTCGCCGGCTGGAGTTCGTGCCCGTCCCCGGCCACCCCGGCCTGGAGGACCCGCAGTGGGACTGGGTGCCCGTCGGCGACGCGCACCCGGCCGGGAACGCCGCCGTCACCGGCCGGGCCACCTGGTTCCCCGACGCTGCGGCCCTGATGGAGCGGCACCCCACCACGTGGGACCCCGCGACCGGCCCCGTCGCCTACGAGGCCACCGCCCACCTGCCCCTGTCCCACGCCGGGGAGGTCGTCGGCGTGCTCAGCCTGGTCTTCGACACCCCCCGCAGCTGGACCGCCGCGGCCCGGGACGAGAAGCTGGCCCTGGCCCGCTACACCGCGCAGGCGCTCAACCGGGCCCAGCTGCTGGCCGAACGACGCACCGCCGCCCAGACCCTGCAGCTGGCGATGCTCACCCGTCTGCCCGAGCCCGACCACCTGCAGCTGGCCGGCCGCTACGTGCCCTCCAGCGACGTCGACCAGGTGGGGGGCGACTGGTACGACGCCTTCCTCAGCCCCGACGGCGCGACCTGCCTGGTCATCGGGGACGTCACCGGGCACGACACGGCGGCCGCCGCCGTCATGGGTCAGGTGCGCTCGATCCTGCGCGGGTACGGCGTGGACCGCGACGAGGACCCCTCCCGCACCGTCGCCCGCCTGGACCACGCCATGGGCGCGCTGGCCATCGACACCTACGCCACCCTCGTCCTGGGGCGCATCGAGCAGCCCGCCCCCGCCGCGGCCTCGGGCATGCGGCGCCTGCGGTGGACCAACGCCGGTCACCCCCCTCCGCTGCTGCTGCACCCCGACGGCCGGGTCGAGGTCCTGGACCGCCCCCCGCACCTCTTGGTGGGCCTGCACCCCGACGCACCGCGTGTCGACCACACGGTCGACATCCCGCCCGGGGCCACCGTCGTCCTCTACACCGACGGGCTCGTCGAGCGCCGCGGCGTCGACCTGGACACCGCCGTCGACCACCTCGCCCAGCGGTTGGCCGCCCTCGCGCCCCTGCCACTCGAGGACCTGCTGGACGAGCTGCTCGCCGAGCTGTCCCCGGGCGCCGACGACGACATCGCGATCCTCGCCGCCCGCTTCCACCCCGAGGACCGGCCCCGCCCCGCCGAGGCCGGCCCGTCCGAGGTACCAGCGACCCCCGTCCCGGCGTAGGCCGGCCGTACGAGCCGGGCGGTCGCGACCGCCATCTCGTCGCCGCGGACGACGAAGGCCCCGACCGGGGTTCCGGTCGGGGCCTCCGTGGTGGCTCCCCCGTCTGGACTCGAACCAGAAACCGTTCGATTAACAGTCGAATGCTCTGCCAATTGAGCTACGGGGGACCGCGTCGTGCGGGTGCCGAGATTACCCCACGGTGCGGGGATCCCCTGGGGGCACCCCCGGGTGTGTCGGGCCGGTAGCGTCGATCACTCCCAGCCACTCCTCAGGAGGTCCCCCGTGGCCAAGTTGTCCTTCCTCGCCGGGTTCGGTGCCGGCTACGTGCTGGGCGCGCGGGCCGGCCGCGAGCGCTACGAGCAGATCCGCCGCGCCTACGACCACGCCAAGGACGACCCGCGCCTGCAGTCCCTGGCCGGCACCCTGCGCGCCCAGGCCGACCACGCCGTCGCGGCCGCCAAGTCGGAGCTGCGCGACCGCTGACTCAGCGGGTGGTGTCCTCGCCGTCCACGGCCTCGGCCAGGCGCTGCCGGGCGACCTCGCGCGCCGCGGGGTCGTCGCGGTCGGCGTCGTCGTCGAACACCACGGTCCACTCCCGGGCAGCCTGACCGGGCACGCGGCGGGCCACCAGCAGCACCCCTCCCCCGGCCGGCAGCGGGTGCCGCTTGCTGGCCACGACGGTCTGGTCGACCCGCCGGCGGACGACGGCCGGGAGCTCGCCGGCGTCGTCCAGCACGTGGCGGGTGGCCGGGCCGCGGGTCTGCACCCCCGGCTCCACCTCGACCAGCGGGGTGACGGCGAACGTGCCCCCGGTCTCGGCCGCGGCCCACCGCGCGTGGCCGACCAGGTGCCAGGGCAGCAGCTCGCCGTCGGGCACCGCTCGCAGCCCGGCCGAGGTCGCCACCAGCCAGCCGCCGTCCCGGCGCGCGCCCCAGGCGAGGACGTCGTCGTCCCCCGCGGCCTCGGCGACCGGACCGGGCGGCCGGCCGAACCGCTGGGCCAGCCGGCGGAACGGGTTCACCGGGCCAGCCCGCCGATCGCCCGCTCGCGCAGCGCGCGGGCCTCCTGCTCGAGGGCGACCAGCTGGCCGAACACCTTGGTGTACTCCTCGGGGGCCTCGACCGGGTTCATCCGCTGCAACCGGCCCTTGAGCGCAGCCACCCGGCGGACCGTCGCCATCTCCTGCAGCCGGGTCAGCACCGCGTGCACGTACCCGCTGTCGGGCTCGTCGGTGGGCGACTTCAGCGGCTCGACGGCCAGCGCGGGCAGCAGACGGCGCGCGTCGTCGGACTCCGCCGCGGCCCCGACCTGGTCGACCCAGGCCGCGCCGCCGACGGTGGCCGCCGCCGCACCGCCGGCCGCGGCCACCGCGGCGGCGACGGCGGCGTACTCGGGCTGGGTCCAGGACTCGGGGGCGACGGCGTCGAAGGCCGGGCCGGCCAGCTCCGGGCACTGCAGCGCGGTCTTGACCGCCTCGCGCTCGATGAACGCCGCGGCGTCGTCGGCCGTGCGGGCCGGCGCCTTCTGCCGGGGTGCCTGGCGGCCGTTGCCGGCCCCGTCACCGGTCAGCGCGCGCACCCGGGCCAGCACCTCGGCCTCGTCGGTGTTGCCCAGCATGCCGGCGAGCTGCCGGGCGTAGGCCGGCCGCAGCGCGTGGTCCTTGATCTGGGCGACCATCGGCACGGCCTTGTCCAGCGCGTGCACCCGGCCCTCGACGGTGTCCAGGTCGTAGCCGGCCAGCGTCGTCTTCAGCACGAAGGCGATCAGCGGCACCCGGCGGGCGACCAGGTCGCGCACGGCGGCGTCGCCGTGCGCCTGCCGCAGCTCGCAGGGGTCGCGCCCGTCGGGCTCGACGGCGACGAAGGTCTGGCCGACGAAGCGCTGGTCCTCGGCGAAGGTCTTCATCGCCGCCGCCTGGCCGGCCTTGTCGCCGTCGAAGCAGTAGACGACCTCGCCGCGGAACTCGTCCTGGTCCATGAGCAGCCGGCGCAGCACGTTGATGTGCTCGGCGCCGAACGCCGTGCCGCACGAGGCCACCGCGGTGGTGACACCGGCGATGTGGCAGGCCATGACGTCGGTGTAGCCCTCGACGACGACCGCCCGGTGCTGGCGGGCGATGTCGCGCTTGGCCCGCTCGACGCCGTAGAGCACGGTCGACTTCTTGTAGAGCGGGGTCTCGGGGGTGTTGAGGTACTTGGGCCCCGGGTCGTCGTCGGCCAGCTTGCGCGCGCCGAAGCCGATCACGTCGCCGGTGATGTCGCGGATCGGCCACAGCAGGCGGCGGTGGAACCGGTCGATCGAGGTGCCGCGGGAGGACTGCTTGCTCAGCCCGGCCAGCTCGAGCTCGGCCTGGCTGAACCCCGCCCCGCGCAGGTGCCGGGTCAGGACGTCCCACCCGGCCGGGGCGAAGCCGCAGTCGAACTCGGCGGCCATCTCCCGGGTGAACCCGCGCTCGGCGAGGAACGTGCGGGCGATCGCGGCGTCGGGGGTGGCCAGCTGCTGGCGGTAGAACTCCGCCGCCGCGGCGTTGGCCGCCACCAGCCGGGCTCGCTGGCCGGCCGCGGCCCGGTCGGGGGCTCCGGTGGGCCGCCCGCCGTCGTCCTCGTACTGCAGCTGGACGCCGGCCTTGCCGGCCAGCAGCTCGACGGCCTCGGAGAAGGACAGGTGGTCGATGTCCTGCACGAACTTGATGACGTCGCCGCCGGCGCCGCAGCCGAAGCAGTAGAACAGCTGCCGGGCGGGGGTGACGTGGAAGGACGGCGACTTCTCGTCGTGGAACGGGCACAGCCCCTTCAGCGAGCCGCCGCCGGCGCGCTTGAGCTGCAGGTGCTCGCCGACCACCTCGTCGATCTTGGCGCGCTCGCGCACCGTGGCGATGTCCGCGGCCCGGATCCGCCCCCGCCGCTCACCTGCCATGCGGTCCATCATCCCAGCGCCGCGCCACCAGCGTCACGACGGGCTGCAGAGGGTGGTCACCCGATGCCCGGGGCGCCGGCCACGCTCTCCCCGGTGGCCCGGTAGAGCAGGTAGGCCGCGGTCTCGCGGACGATGTAGCGGAACTGGGTGGCACGGGTCTGCACCGCGGGGCCCTGGCGGGTCGGGGAGCTGGCCGCGTCGATGCCGGCGTCCTCGGCCATGCGCTCGGCCCGCATGACGTGCCACGGGTCGGTCACCAGGACGGCGGTGGACCAGCCGCGGTCGTCGAACTCGGCGGCCACCAGCCGCATGCTCTCCAGGGTGTCGACCCCGTCGGTCACCGCGACCAGGTCGTCGGCGGGGATGCCCGCGTCGAGCAGGTAGTCCCGACCGGCCTCGGCCTCGGTGAACTCGTCGCCGTCCTTCTTCCCCCCGACGGTGACCACCACCGGGGCCACGCCGTCCTGCCAGAGGGCGAGGGCGTGCTCGAGCCTGGCCTCGAAGATCGAGCTGGGCACGCCGTTGTACTGCGCCGAGCCGAGCACCACGATCGCGTCGGACCGGGGCTCGGCGTCCTGCCGGGCGGTCCACCAGATCGCGGTGGCCGTGGACACCACGATCAGGCCGAGGGCGAGCACGGCCGCCCCGACCGCACGCCCCACGAAGCCTCCGACCATGTCGACATGGGTACCACGCGGGGCCGTGGCGGGGGCTCAGCCGAACCCGAGCGTGCCGCCGCAGACCCGGTAGCCCTCCTCCTCGACCAGGACGACGTCCTGCTGGGCGGTCTGCCCGAACACCGTCAGCGCGAGCACCACGTCGACGGCGGGCCGACCGTCCGCGGCGACCGTGTCGGTCTCGCTCACCACCTCGGCCTGGACCGCGTCGGGCACCCGGTTGCCGCCCATCACGTTCGACTCGACGGCGGACTCGGGGACGACGGCGCGGACCCGCTCGCACAGCAGGTCGTGCACCTTCCCCGAGTCGCCGTCGACGGCGGCCTGCACGTAGGCCAGCGCCGCCGCCGAGGGGGTGCTGGGCGCCCGGCCGGACACGAGCACGAAGCCCACCACGGCGAACAGCACGGTGGCCGCCACGACGACCAAGCCGACGACCAGCGACGTCTGGTTCTTCGGGGAGGGCGCCGGCGACCGGTAGCCGGGGAACCCGACGGCGCGCGCGGCGCCGCCCTGCGAGGCGGCCTGGGCCGGCGTCGGGGCGTACTGCTGCTGCGGGGCACCGATCTGGCCGGGGAACACCAGCTGCGTGGGTGCGGCCTGGGGCTGGGGGCCCGGCTGACCGGGGCCGGACGGCGGTGGCTGGACCACGGCGGTCCTCTCTGACACGGGGGCTGGCGCGGGGTGGCGCCATGCTGCCAGCCCCGGCCGGTCACCGGAAGTGCTCGGTCCCCGGGGTCAGGAGATGCCGCAGACCTTCGCGCCGTCCTCGGCGATGACCGTCAGCTCGACGGTCACCGTGGCACCGCCGGCGGACCAGGTGACCGGCACGACCTCGGCCCGCTGCCCGTCGCGCTCGCCCTCGGCGGGGTCGCCGACCGAGGGGGTGCCCGGACGGAGGTAGTCGGCGGCGACCTGGTCGACCTGCACCCGGTTCTGCTCGTCCTCGCAGAGCAGGCCCCACGCGGTCTCGGCGTCCCCCGCCGCCAGCGCCCGGGTGAACACGTCGGCCACCTCGGTCACCTGCTCCTCGGCGCTGCCGGTGAGCAGGGGCAGCGCCACGACCGCGGCGACCGCGACCGCGACGGTGCCGGCGCCCAGCGCCAGCAGCAGACCGCGCCGGGGCCGCCCCGGCCCGGCGTGCAGCGGCTGCGGGTCGTCGTCGTACAGGTAGTCGGGGGTGCTCATCCGCCGCTGACCTCGAGCTCGGCGCCGGCCGGCGGGCGGGGGTCGTCGCGGTCGGCCAGCCAGCCCTCGGGCAGGGCGACCGGCCGCGGCGGCGTGGTGCGGCCGCGCGGCTCGCCCAGGACGGCGGTCGGGTAGGGCTGGTCCTCGATGCCGGCCAGCAGCTCGGCGAGCTCGTCCAGCGAGCTGACCATCGCCAGCGCCCGCCGGGTGGCCGACCCGACGGAGAAGCCCTTCAGGTACCAGGCCACGTGCTTGCGGAAGTCGGCGCAGCCGTGCTGCTCGCCGTGCTCGGCGGTCAGCAGGGTGGCGTGCCGGTGCATGACCGCGGCCACCTCGCGCAGCGTGGGCAGCGCCCGGGACGACGACCCGGCGAAGGCGGCGGCCAGGTCGCCGAACAGCCACGGCCGGCCCAGGCAGCCCCGGCCGACGACGACGCCGGCGCAGCCGGTCTCGGCCACCATGCGCAGGGCGTCGTCGGCCTCCCAGACGTCGCCGTTGCCCAGCACCGGGATGTCGACGGTCTCGACCAGCCGGGCGATGTAGCTCCAGTCGGCGGTGCCGCTGTAGAGCTGGTCGGCCGTGCGGCCGTGCAGGGTGATCGCGGCGGCGCCGGCGTCCTGCGCGATGCGGCCGGCGTCGAGGTAGGTGTGGTGCTCGGGGTCGATGCCGATGCGGGTCTTCACGGTCACCGGCACGTCGCCCGCGGCCCGGACGGCGGCGGTGACGATGTCCTCGAACAGCCGGCGCCGCCAGGGCAGCGCCGACCCGCCGCCCTTGCGGGTCACCTTGGGCACCGGGCAGCCGAAGTTGAGGTCGACGTGCGCCGGGCGGGTGCCGGCGACGCACTCGTCGACCAGCATCTCGACGGCCCGGCCGACCGTGGCGGGGTCGACGCCGTAGAGCTGCACGGAGAACGCGTCGCGCTCCTCGGCGGTCGCCCGGACCATGCGCAGCGTCTTCTCGTTGCGCTCGACCAGCGCCCGGGTGGTGATCATCTCGCAGACGTAGAGCCCGGCCCCGAACTCGCGGCACAGGGTGCGGAACGCGGGGTTGGTGATGCCGGCCATCGGCGCGAGCACGACGGCGGGGTCGACGGTCAGCGCCCCCAGCCGCAGCGGGGCCGGGCCCGTGGCGGTACGGGTGTCGAGGACGGCGGTCACCGCCCCAGGGTAGGCGGGGCCCCGAGCCAGCCGTTCTCCTCGGCGATCCGCACCGCCTCGGCCCGCGTGCGCGCGCCGGTCTTGCCGATCGCCGCGGACAGGTGGTTGCGCACCGTGCCCTGCGCCAGGTGTAGCACGGCGGCCAGGTCGGCCACGGTGCCGCCGTCCTGCGCAGCGGCCAGCACCTCGGTCTCCCGGGCCGACAGCGGGGTGTCCCCGGCGGTCAGCGTCTCGGCGGCCAGCACCGGGTCGACCACCCGCAGGCCGGCGTGCACCCGGCGGACGGCGTCGGCCAGCTGCCGGGCCGGGGTGTCCTTGACCACGAACCCGGCGGCCCCGGCGTCCATCGCCCGGCGCAGGTAGCCCGGGCGGCCGAACGTCGTCACGACCAGCACCCGGCACCCGGGCACCTCGCGGTGCAGCTGCGCGGTCGCGGTGATGCCGTCGGCGCCGGGCATCTGGACGTCGACCAGCGCCACGTCGACCCGGTGTTCGCGGACGGCGGCCACCAGCTCGTCGCCCCGGCCGATCTCGGCGACCACCTCGAGGTCGGGCTCGAGGTCCAGCAGCGCCGCCAGCGCGCCCCGGACCAGTGCCTGGTCGTCGGCCAGCAGCACCCGGATGCGGCCCGTCGGGGCGCTCACGCGACCACCAGCCGGAGCCGGAAGCCACCGCCGGGCACCGGCCCGGACTCCAGGACCGCCCCGGCGGCCTCGGCGCGGGCCCGCAGGCCCGCCAGCCCGGTGCCGGCCGCCGTCACCCCGATCCCCCGGCCGTCGTCGACGACCTCGAGGCAGGCGGTGTCCCACCGGACCGCGCAGTGCCGGGCGGCGGAGTGCCGGACCACGTTGGTGATGCCCTCGCGCAGGGTCCAGGCGAACAGCTCGCGGTGCGCCGCCGGGGCGGCCTCGACCGAGCCGGGCAGCTCCGCCTCGATGCCCGCGGACGCGAGGGCCCGGCGGGCGGCGACCAGCTCACCGGCCAGCGACACCTCGCGGGTGCCGGCGACGGTGGCCCGGACGTCGGCCAGGGCACCGCGCGCCAGCTGCTCGATCTCGGCCACCTCGACGCGGGCGCGCTCGGGCCCGGCGTCCTCGAGCAGCCGGCCGACCAGCTCGCTCTTCACGGTGATGACGGTGAGCGAGTGGCCGAGGATGTCGTGCACGTCGCGGGCCAGCCGCTCGCGCTCCCGGCTGATGGCCAGCTCGACGATCTGCTCGCGCGCCCGGGTGAGCTCGACGTTGCGCAGCAGCACCTGGTCCACGCCGTAGGCGGCGAAGCAGGCCAGCAGCAGCTCGGGCAGGAAGTCCCACTGCGGCTGCCAGCCGGGCAGGCCGTACCCCAGGCCGATCGCGGAGAACACCAGCCCGGCGACCGTGAACAAGGCCTCCCGCAGCGGCAGGCCCATGACCGCAGCCACCCCGAGGTAGACGTAGCCGACGAGGACGTCCTCCCCCGCGGCGGGCTCGGCCAGCACGAGCAGCAGCACCCCGGCGACCAGCGCCCCCGCGACGACCGGCCTGGCCACCACGGGCCCGGCGCTGCGGACCGCGCGCAGCCAGCCGAAGAAGACGGCGAACCCGACCGCGAAGGCGCCCAGCGCGGTCAGCGCCAGGACCCGGGCGCCGGTGCCGACGTCCGGGCTGGTCCAGGCGGTGTGCACCGGCTGCAGCAGGTAGACCAGCCACACCACGGCGAACAACCCGCCCCACCGCCGCGGCTGCCGCCCGGCCACGGGCCGGTCCTCCAGCGACGTGACCACCACGCGGACCACCTCCGGGGGCCAGTCTGGCCCCCGGAGGTGGGTGTCGGTGCTGGTCACACGCGCGCCGTGTCGCGGCGGAACCGGAGGGCGGCACCGGCGACGAAGACCGCCGTCCACACCGCGACGTTGAGCACCGCCGTGACCAGCGACCCCTCGTCGGTCAGCGGCATCCGGGCCAGGGCGCCCACCCCGTAGGCCGGGGTGTACTCCGCCAGGTTCCGGAAGGTCTCGCCCAGCACGTCCAGCGGCACGAACAGCCCGCCCAGGAAGGCCAGCACGGCGAGCAGCGGGCCCAGCAGCTGCATCACGTTCTCCGAGGGCAGCAGGTACCCGGCGAACAGCCCCAGGGCGGCGAACACCAGCGCACCGACCCAGGCGACGAGGCCGGAGACGACCCAGACCCAGAGGTCCATGCGGGCCCCGCCGAACACCCCGGCGGCGAGGAACACCACCGCGACGGCCAGCGCGCCCATGACCATGGCTGCCAGCAGCTTGGTGACGATGTAGGCCACCGGACGCAGCGGGGTCAGGCGCAGCTGCCGGGACCAGCCCACGGCCCGCTCGACCGAGACCGAGGCGCCGGCCGAGGTGGTGGCGATCATGGCGCCGTACACGGCCAGGCTGATCATCACGTACGCCGAGACGTTGCCCCGGCCGGCGCTCTCCCCGGTGTAGCTCGCGCCGCCGAACAGGAAGTAGAAGGCCGGCGGCAGGACGACGGTGAACACCAGCGTGCGGCGGTTGCGCAGCAGCCGGCGGATCTCCAGGCCCAGGAAGCCGAGGGAGAACCCACCCGCCTTCGGGGCGCGGCGGACGGGGATCGCGGTGGTGGTCATCGGGTCTCTCCGTGGGTGCGGCCGGTCAGGGCGATGAAGGCGTCCTCGAGCCCGCGCGAGCTGATCTGCACGTCGTGGGCGGCGGTGGCGGTGAGCAGGTGCCGGGCGACGACGTCGGAGTCCGCGCTGTGCACGTGCACGGTCTGCCCGCGCAGCTCGACCGACTCGACCCCGGCCAGCCCGCGCAGCTCGGCGAGGTGCGCCTGGCCGTCGGGCAGGGTGGCGGTGACCAGGCGGCCGGCCGACAGCGCGCGGATCTCGGCGGCGGTGCCGTCGGCGACGACCTTCCCGCCGGCGACCAGCACGATCCGGTCGGCGTAGGCGTCGGCCTCCTCCAGGTAGTGGGTCGCGAAGAGCACGGTGCGGCCCTGCTCGGCGTCGGCCCGGATCGCCGTCCAGAAGTCCCGCCGGCCCTCGACGTCCATGCCGGTGGTGGGCTCGTCGAGCACCAGCAGCTCGGGCTCGGGGAGCAGGGCCATCGCGAACCGCAGCCGCTGCTGCTGGCCGCCGGAGCACTTGCCCACCCGGCGGTCGGCGATGTCGGCGATCCCGGCGCGCTCGAGCACCTCGGCGACCGGCCGGCTGTGCGCGAAGAGCCCGGCGGTCAGGCGCACCGTCTCGGCGACGGTGAGGTCCTTGAGCAGGCCGCCGGTCTGCATGACCGCGGCCACCAGGCCGTGGGCGACGGCGGTGCGCGGCGGCAGGCCGTACACCTCGACCTCCCCGCCGTCGGGGCGGGACAGGCCCAGCATCATGTCGATCGTCGTGGTCTTGCCGGCGCCGTTGGGGCCGAGGAAGGCGACGACCTCACCGGCCCGGACGGTGAGGTCCAACCCGTCGACGGCGGTCACGGCGCCGAAGCGCTTGGTCAGCCCGGCGAGCCGGACGGCGGGCGGGGGCCCGCTGCTGGTCGGCGCCGCGGGCGCCGCGGTGGTCTGCGTCATGCGGCCAGCCTGGCGAGCGCACGGCCCCCGCACATCGGCCGCCCATCACGACCCCGCCATGACACCTGTCACCGCCACGCCCCGACCACCCGTTCCCGGAAACCGCGGTTCCCGGGATCCGGCGGCACCCCACCGACCGCAGACCCACGCCGTCCAGGGATGTCGTGCCCCTGCAGAGCGACAGCATCCCTGCACCGCGTGGGTCTGCGGAGATCAGCCGTGACCCACGACCAGCATGCGGTCGGCCCCGCGCTGGAACTCGTAGCCGACCGGCACGGTGTCAGCGGCGTACCCGCGCTCCCGCAGTGCCGCGACCAGGTCGGCCAGGAACGGGACGTCGTCCCCGGTCCCCTGCACCACGAGCGGGAACACCCGCACCTCGGCCGCCACCCGCAGCAGCTCGACCAACGCGGCCTCGTGCCAGGCCTGGTCCAGCACGTCGGACCAGGTGAAGAGCAGGTGCGAGCACAGCGCCAGGTCGAACGCCCCGTCGGTGAACGGCAGTGCGGGCAGCGCGCCGGCGACGTAGCCACCCGACCGCCCCACCACGTCGGCCGAGAAGGCGCGCTGGGCGGCGGCCCGCATCTCGGCCCGGCGCTCGGGGCTGCCGTACCAGCGCCAGGTGAACCGGTCGTGGTGGTCGGTGATGATCGCCTGCCCGCCGCTGGTGCCGTCCCGGGCCGCCCGGGCCAGCGCATCCGGGCCGCCCGCGTAGGCCGGGTCGACCGCGACGACCTGCCCGCCGCACTGCGCCAGGACGGCCGTGAAACCGGAGGCGCCTGCGCAGCAGTCGAGCACCCGCCGGCCGAGGTCGTCGTCGGTCAACCCGAAGAAGGCCCGGTACTCGTCGAAGGAACGCGAGGTCACCAGCACCGCGTCAGCATGGCCGACCCCGAGCCGCCCCCACCGCGCGGCGTGGATCAGGTGCGACGAGCACCGTGCATCCTCAGCCGCCGACGTCGGTGGCTGAGGATGCACAGTCGTCGTCCCAGCTGATCCACGCCGGGCAGACGGACCCTTTCAGCAACCGACGAGGCGCTGGGCCAGGTAGCCGACGACCTGGTCCAGGGCGACGCGCTCCTGGGTCATGGTGTCGCGCTCGCGCACCGTCACCGCGTCGTCCTCGAGGGTGTCGAAGTCGATCGTGAGGCAGAACGGCGTCCCGATCTCGTCCTGGCGGCGGTACCGGCGGCCGATGGCGCCGGCGTCGTCGAACTCGACGTTCCAGTTCTTGCGCAGCGCCGCGGCCAGGTCGCGGGCCTTGGGCGACAGGTCGGCGTTGCGCGACAGCGGGAGGACGGCGGCCTTGACCGGGGCCAGCCGCGGGTCCAGCGCCAGCATGGTGCGGGTGTCGACGCCGCCCTTGGCGTTGGGGGCCTCGTCCTCGCGGTAGGCCTCGACCAGGAAGGCCATCAGCGAGCGGGTGAGGCCGGCTGCGGGCTCGATGACGTAGGGCGTCCAGCGCTCGTTGGTCGTCTGGTCGAAGTACGAGAGGTCGGTGCCCGAGTGCTCCGAGTGGGTCTTCAGGTCGAAGTCGGTGCGGTTGGCGATGCCCTCGAGCTCGCCCCACTCCGAGCCCTGGAAGCCGAAGCGGTACTCGATGTCGACCGTGCGCTTGGAGTAGTGCGACAGCTTCTCGGCCGGGTGCTCGAAGTGCCGCAGGTTGTCGGGGCTGATGCCCAGGTCGGTGTACCAGCGGGTGCGCTCGGCGATCCAGTACTCGTGCCACTCCTCGTCGTCGCCGGGCTTGACGAAGAACTCCATCTCCATCTGCTCGAACTCGCGGGTGCGGAAGATGAAGTTGCCGGGGGTGATCTCGTTGCGGAAGCTCTTGCCGATCTGGCCGATGCCGAACGGCGGCTTCTTGCGGGCCGCGCCCATGACGTTGGCGAAGTTCACGAAGATGCCCTGCGCGGTCTCGGGGCGCAGGTAGTGCAGCCCGGACTCGTCCTCGACCGGGCCCAGGTAGGTCTTCAGCATCATGTTGAAGTCCCGCGGCTCGGTCCACGAACCGGTGACCCCGCAGTTGGGGCAGCTGATCTCGGCCAGGCCCTCGGGGGCGCGGCCCTTCTTGGCCTCGAACCCCTCCTCGAGGTGGTCGGCGCGGAACCGCTTGTGGCAGTTCTGGCACTCGGTCAGCGGGTCGGTGAACACCCCGACGTGGCCCGAGGCGACCCAGGTCTGGCGCGGCAGGATGACCGAGGAGTCCAGGCCGACGATGTCCTCACGGCTCTGGACGACGGTGCGCCACCACTGCTTCTTGATGTTCTCCTTGAGCTCGGTGCCCAGCGGCCCGTAGTCCCAGGCGGAGCGGGTGCCGCCGTAGATCTCCCCGGCGGGGAAGACGAACCCCCGGCGCTTGCAGAGGTTGACCACCTTGTCGAGGCGGGCGGGGTCGTGCGGGGCGGTGCTCACGGAGGATCTCCATCCGGCTGGCGGTCGGCGGTTGCCCCGCAACGCTAGACGGGGCCCGCGACCTCATTCCGGGAGGTACACCCCGGGCTCGTCGAGCGCGTGCACCCAGACCGGTGCACCGGCGATCTTGACCTCGGCCGCGGACAGCGCCCGGCGGTAGGCGCCCACGCCGTCCCAGGTGGTGAGCAGCGCGTACAGCCCGTCGTCGTCGGCGGCCGCGCCGAACTCCCCGGAGCGGAAGCCGGGCCGGGCGCGCAGCGCGGCGAGCAGCACCGCCGCGTCGGCGAGCAGCGCCGTCCCGTCGTCGGTCCGGAACCTGGTCACCGCGAACACGGACACCTCCACGTTGACAATGGTTCTCACATGCAGGGACGATGGTGGCATGTCGGCCGCCCCGCTCCCGCTCCCCCGCCGGCACCCCGAGGACGTCGCCGCGGCCAGCGAGCTGCTGTCGGCGCTGGCCGCGCCCCTGCGCCTGTCGATCGTCGCCCTGCTCGACGAGCACGGCACGTTGTGCGTCCACCAGCTCGTCGACGCCCTCGCCGTCCCCCAGCCGTTGGTGTCCCAGCACCTGCGGGTGCTGCGCGGCGCGCGGCTGGTGGTCGGTGACCGCAAGCACCGCGAGGTGCACTACCGGCTGGTCGACAACCACGTGGGCCACATCGTCCGCGACGCGATCGAGCACGCCGCGCACTCCGCGGCCCCGTCGGTCACCATCGCCTGATGGTCCGCACCACGCGTCAGCGCACCGCCGTCGCCGCCGTCTTCGACGAGCTCGAGGGCTTCCACAGCGCGCAGGAGGTGCACGCCCGGCTGCGTGCCGGCGGTGACTCCGTGGGCCTGTCGACGGTCTACCGGGCCGTGCAGGCCCTGGCTGACGACGGTGAGCTCGACTCCATCCGCACCGACTCCGGCGAGGCGCTCTACCGCCGGTGCAGCACGCAGCACCACCACCACCTGGTCTGCCGCAGCTGCGGGCGCACGGTCGAGGTGGCCGGCCCCGCGGTCGAGCGGTGGGCCGACCGGGTCGCCGACGAGCACGGCTTCGCCGACATCAGCCACACGCTGGAGATCTTCGGCACCTGCGCCGCCTGCCGGAACGCCGTCGTCCCGGAAAGCTGATCACGGCGGGGTCACGGCCGTTGGCCGCAGGCCGCCCGGTCCCTAGACTCCCTGCGCGGTGGGCCGAGGAGTCCTCGCCGGATGTTGGGCCGGATCCTGAGGGGGCGCGCGGTGGAGTCCGAGCAGTTCGGGAGCTACCGCATCGAGGCCCTGATCGGGCGCGGCGGCATGGGCGAGGTCTACCGCGCCTACGACACCGAGCACGAGCGGACCGTGGCCCTCAAGGTGCTGTCCGAGCACCTGGCCGCCGACCGCGGCTACCGCGAGCGCTTCCGCCGCGAGGCGCACCTGGCCGCCCGGCTCAACGAGCCGCACGTGGTGCCCATCCACCGCTACGGCGAGATCGACGGCCGGCTGTTCCTGGACATGCGCCTGGTGCGCGGCGACGACGTCGCCCAGGTGCTCGCCCGCGACATGCGGTTCACCCCCGAGCGGGCGGTGTCGGTCGTCAGCCAGGTCGCCCAGGCGCTGGACGCCGCGCACGCCGACGGCCTCGTGCACCGCGACGTCAAGCCCTCCAACGTCCTGCTGACCGGCAGCGGCGACGCCGAGTTCGCCTACCTCGTCGACTTCGGCATCGCCCGGTCCACCACCGACTCCCAGGGCCCGTCGCTCACCCAGACCGGTGCGGCGCTGGGCTCGTTCGACTACATGGCCCCCGAGCGGTTCCTCGAGCGCGAGATCGACCTGCGGGTCGACGTCTACGCCCTGGCCTGCGTGCTCTTCGAGTGCCTCACCGGCCGCCGCCCGTTCCCCCGCGACGGCCTGGGTGCGCAGATGTTCGCCCACGTCAACACCGAGGTCGACCCGCCGTCCTCGCTGGTGCCCGGGCTGCCCGCCGCGCTGGACGCCGTCGTGTCCCGCGGCTTGGCCAAGGACCCCGACGCCCGGTACGCCAGCGCCGGCGAGCTCGCCGCCGCGGCCCGCGCCGCGCTGGCCGGGGCCGGTGGCCGACCCCGGCCCGAGGTGGTGGTGCCCCAGGCGCCGCCCACGACCATCCAGGACCTCCGCAACGTGCCCCCGCACACCGTCGGGTTCACCGACCCCTCCGGTGGCCGCGGTACCGGCGGGGGCACGGGCGGGGGCACCGGAGGGGGCTTCGCCCCGGTCGGGCCCGGCACCGGCGGCGGGTTCGCCCCGGTGGGCCAGGGCACCGGGGGCGGGTTCGCCCCGTCGCTCGGCGGCACGGGCGGCGGCTTCGGCCCCGGACCCGGGTCGTGGACCGGGGCACCCTCCTACCCCGCCGGTCCGGGCACCGGCGGTGGGTTCGGTCCGCCCACCGGCGGCGGGACCTGGGGCGGCCAGCAGCCGGTCCCGCCGCCGCGGAAGTCCTCCGCCGTGCTGTGGATCGCGCTGGCCACCACCGTCGTCGTCGCGGTGATGGTGGTCGTCGCCGTCGCGGTGACCCGCGGCGGCGGGGACGACGTCGTGGCCACCACCACGCCGACCACGACGGCGCCGTCCAGCGACGTCGTCACCGACTCGCCCACGGCCGTCGACGACCTCCTCGGGCGGCTGCCCGCCGACTTCGCCGTCGACGACTGCGACGAGTACGAGATCCCCTCCGACGGCGCCGACTCGGCGGTGGAGTGCGGTGCAGCCATCTCCGGCGGCCCCGACCAGTCCTTCTTCTACGGCTACCCCGACGAGCGCAGCCTGCAGGACGCCTTCGCCGGCGACGTGTCGCGGCTGGGCCTGGACCGGGTCGGCACGACCGACGGGTGCCCGGACAACCCCGGGTGGCTGGACTACAACGACTCCGAGGGCAACGAGGCCGGCTCGGTCGCCTGCTACCTGGAGGACGACGGCCGCGGGGTCATCTTCTGGACCCAGGACGACGCACGGGCCGAGGGGTACGTCGCCGTGACCGACGGCGCGAACGACCTCGACGACCTGTGGGACTGGTGGCAGGACGCCTCCAAGAGCGACTTCCAGGTCGGCTGAGCCGGCGGCTCAGCCCGCGAGCCGCCGCAGCATCTCGCTGACCTCGGCCGTCGTCCCCAGCCGTTGGCCCAGCGGCGCCAGGCAGGCCTGCACCACGGCTGCCTCGTCGGCGGTCATGCCCGGACCGAGCACCGGTTCGGCGGCCAACACCCTCCGGATGGCCAGCAGGGGCTCGTTGGCCGGCAGCTCGCCGTACAGCCCGACGCCGGTGAGCGCCCGGTGCAGCGTGGCGCCCAGGGCGAAGACCTCGCTGGCGCGCGAGGGGCGCTGGCCCTGCAGGATCGCCGGGTCGACGTACTCGACCGACGCCGCGCCGGCCATGCCGGTCATGGTGACCCCGGGGGCCAGCACCCGGCTGAGCCCGAGGTCGGACAGCTTGCCCCCGGTCTCGGTGACCAGCACGTTGGCCGGGGTGACGTCGCCGTGGGTCAGCCCGGCCTCGTGGAGGGCGTGCAGGGCCAGGCCGGCGTCGGCGACCGCGCGCAGCACCTCGGGCCGGGCCAGCGGCCGGGCCGGCGCGGCCAACGAGCCCAGCGGGCACCACTCCATCGCGTACAGGAAGCTGTCCTCGAGCACGGCGTCGTACACCCGCACCAGGTAGGGCGAGGAGACCTGGGCGAAGGCCCGCAGCTCGCGCACGCCCCGCTCGTAGGCCTGCTCGCTGTGCGTGCCGGTGAAGACCTTGACCGTGACGAACTCGTCGGCCAGCCCCAGCCGGGCCGGGGGCCGGGCCAGGTAGTAGCGGCCGTTGTTGCCCTCGCCGAGCAGGCGCACGACCGGGTAGTCGGCGACGTGCGCGGGCGTGCTGCTCCGGGTCGAGACGTCCATCGCCGGCTCCTGGGCTGAGGTCCTGGGCCACCCCCACGGGCGGCGGGCGAAAGGCTCCCACGTCCGCCCGGCCGTCGCTAGGCTCCGGCGGACGCGGAGACGGACCGAGCCGTTCCGCCTGCCCTGCGACCTGTCCCGGGAGCCGTCCGTGGAGCACACACCGGCCGAGGTCGTCGCCTACGTCTTCGTCGGCCTCGCCGTCATCGTCGTCGTGGCCCGCCTCGTCGGCCGGCTGGCCGTCCGCCTGGGACAGCCCGCGGTGGTCGGCGAGATCATCGCCGGCATCGCCCTGGGGCCCAGCCTGCTGGGGGCGCTGCCCGGCGACCTGGACCAGCTGCTCTTCCCGGCCGACGTGCGCCCCTACCTGAACGTGCTGGCCCAGCTCGGGCTGGTGCTGTTCATGTTCATCGTCGGCCTCGAGGTCGACCTGTCCTTCATCCGCGGCCGCGAGCGGATCGCGTTCACCGTCTCGGCCGCCTCGATCCTGCTGCCCTTCGCCCTCGGCATCGGGCTGGCCTTCCTGCTGCACCCCCGGCACGACGTCGTGGGCGGCGACGCGGTGGGGTTCGTGGCGTTCGCGCTGTTCCTGGGCGTGGCCATGTCGATCACGGCGTTCCCGGTGCTGGCCCGCATCCTCGGCGAGCGCGGCATGCACCGCACCCCCACCGGGGTGCTGGCCCTGGCCTGCGCCGCGGTGGACGACGTCTTCGCCTGGGCGCTGCTGGCCGTGGTCGTCGCGGTGACCGTCGGCGGCACCTTCACCGGCGTCGCCCAGATCCTGCTGCTCACCGTGGCGTTCGCGCTGGTGGTCTTCCTGGTGCTGCGCCCGCTGCTGCGCCGGCTGGTGGCCCGGTACGAGCACCACGGGCGGCTGACCCCGGACATGCTGGCGCTGGTGCTGGTCGGCGTGCTGGCCAGCGCGTTCGTGACCGAGGAGATCGGCATCCACTTCATCTTCGGCGCATTCCTGTTCGGGGTGGCCATGCCCCGCACGGGCGCCGCCGCGCTGAACCGCGAGGTGCTGGACCGGATCGAGCAGGTCAGCGTGCTCCTGCTGCTGCCGGTGTTCTTCGTGGTCACCGGGCTGGGCGTGGACATCGGCGGGCTGTCGGCGCAGAACCTGGTCGAGCTGGTCCTGGTGCTGCTGGTCGCCGTCGCCGGGAAGTGGGTCGGCGCCTCGGTGGCCGCGCGCTCGCAGGGGGTACCGCGCCGGCAGGCCACCTCGCTCGGCGTCCTGATGAACACCCGCGGGCTGACCGAGCTGGTCATCCTGAACATCGGCGTCGGCCTGGGCGTCCTCGACGGCACGATGTTCACGCTGCTGGTCCTGATGGCCGTGGTCACCACCGTGATGACCGCCCCGCTGCTGCGGGTCACCTATCCCCCGCGCGCCGTGCAGCGGGACATCGAGGCGGCCGAGCGCGCGGCGCTGGGGCTGCCCGACGCCTTCACCGTGCTCGTCGTGGTCGGCGACCCCGAGGCCGACGCCCCGCTGGTCCAGCTGGCCGGCGACCTGGCCGGGCACGAGCGACCCGCGCACCTGGTGCTCAGCCGGGTGCTGCCCGCCCGGCCGGGTCTCGAGGTCGCCAGCGGCCTCGGCCAGGAGCTGGGCCTGATCGCCGCCTCCGGCGACCAGCTGCGGCGGCTGTGCCGGCCGGCGGAGGAGCGCGGGCTGACGACGTCGGTCAGCGCCCGGTTCAGCGACGACCCGTGGCAGGTGGTCCGCGCCCAGGCCGCGACGACGGCCGCCGACGTCGTGCTCGTGCGGGCCGGGTGGGGCTCCCCCGGCGGGGCTCCCACCGCGGACGACGAGCTGGCCGCCGCCGTCGTCCAGGTGCACGGGGACGGCGCGGAGGACGGCGTCTGGCTGCACGTCGACGGTTCCCCCGACGCCCGCACCGCCGTCCGGCTGGCCGCGCAGCTCGTGACCGCGCGCGGGGTGCCGCTGGGTCTCGTGGCCGGCGACGGCTGGCGGTCCCGCCGGCAGGCCGACGGCGTCGCCGAGCTGCTGGAGAAGGCCGGGCTGACCGTGCACCGGGTGGCCGCCGCGCCGTCCACCGGCCTGCACCTGGGGCCCGCCGGTCTGGCCGGGGTCGCCGAGGACGGCGTGCTGCTGGCGGTGCTGGCCGGCACCGACGACCGGGACCGCGACCTCACCGAGACCGTCGCCGGGGTGGAGACCGCCCCCGCCCTGCCGCCCGGTGATCAGGTCACCTGATCACCGGGTCGCCGTCCACACCAACGGTGGTGAGGGTGGAACCACGGTGATCAGGTCACCTGATCACCGTGGGCGATCAAAAACCGCCGTGCGGCGACTGGAAGGCGAACTGGCGACCGCCGAGCCGGACCGCCGTCCCCGGGGTGAGGCGCACGGCCTGCCCGGGCACGAGCGATGACCACCCGGGTGCGCCGGCCGCCGCGACCAGCGTGCCGTTGGCCGACCCGGCGTCGATGACCAGGACGTCCCACTCGTGCAGCCGGACCTCGAGGTGGTGCCGGCTGACCCCGCCGGTGGTGTCGACGACCAGCAGGGGGCGCAGCTCCCCGGCCAGCACGCGCTCGTCGCTGTCGGGTTCACGGCCCAGGAGGTAGTCGGCGTCGAGGTTCACCGTGGCGCCGTTGTCGAAGACCAGCAGCCCCAGCGGCGGCCGGACCCCCTCGAGGAACACCCCGGTGCGCTCAGCCATGCGGATGCCGCACAGCGCGCAGAAGTGCACCCGGGGGTCGTTGAGGTGGCCCCGCGAGCAGAGGAAGCCGTGCACCCGCGGGCGGTCGTCGGCCTCCTCGGCCACCAGCGGCGTGACCGGCTGAGCCGAGCTCACCACGGGCAGCGGGGCGGCGACCGGCAGCGGCTCGGCCGGGGCGAGCAGGTTGGCCGAACGGGCCGGGGCGGGCAGCGGTGCCGGCGGCTCGCTGGGCCCGGCGGGCCGCGGGGGCGGTGCGCTGGACACCACCGGCGGGGTGGGGGCGTCGGTGGGCCCGGACACGGCACCGGGCGGGGGCAGCCGGACGGCGGTGGTGGAGGGACCGAAGGCCCCGGTGCTGCTGGGCGCGGCCACCGGGGACAGGACGGCGGCACCCCCGGGCACCGAACCGCTCTCCAGGTCGGCCAACGGGTGCGGCGACCCCCCGGGATCGGTGCCCGCGGACAACCGCAGCGCCGCGGGGGGCCAGTCGACGGTGCGCTCGAGCCGGGGGGTGCCGTCGGGCAGCGGGTCGCCCTCGTCGGCGGACAGCCGCAGGCCCAGCTCGGGCACCTGGGCCAGGGCGCTGCCGACCAGCGTGATGGCCAGGCCGTCCTCGGTGGCGGCGGCGACCGCCAGCGAGGGCATGGCGCTCTGCCCGTCCAGCCAGCCGCCCAGGGTCTCCTGCAGGCGTCGACCGGGGGCCCGGCTGCCCTCGGCGGAGACCTTGCGGCACAGCCCGACCAGCTCGGCGAGCCGGTCGGGGCCCGGGGCCCCGAGCGCGACGGGGTGCCCGGCCTGCCGGACTCCGGGTGACCTCCCCCAGCCGTCCAGCCCGGCGGAGGCGCGCGGTGCGGGCGGGGCCGACTCGGGCACGACGACCAGCAGCAGCCCGGGCATGCGCACGACCAGGTCGGAGCCGGGGACGACGGAGACGGCGACCTGGTCGAAGGCCGGCACGGTCGCGGCGCCGGCCGACGCCGGGGCGGGGAGGGCGGGCGCCGCCCGGCCCGGTGCCGGCGGTCCGGACCGGCCCGGGATGGGGGGCAGCGGGGACGACGGCATCAGACCAGCCGCCCGCCGTTGAAGCGCCAGTGCACGAACGGCACCCGTATCGGTCCGTTGGCGATGACGAACACCCACATCCAGGTCGTGACGAAGTGGACCAGGAAGGCCCAGCCGGGCAGCGAGCCGATCCACGGGATGGCCCCGCCGGCGAACAGGAACCACACGAGCAGGCCCTCGGGGACCATGGTCACCAGGCCGAACAGCGTGGGCCAGTCCTTCTCCCACCGGAACTGCTGGATGCCGTGGTAGACCAGCTCCCAGAGCACACCGAGCACCGTGACCACGAGCAGCACCGAGAAGGTGGCCCCGTACGAGGCGCCGAGGCCGACGCCGGTGGGCAGCAGCGGGGTGATCAGCAGGGTCCAGACGGACCCGACGACGACCAGCAGCGCGACCCGGGTCTGGATCCGGCCGTTCAGGGTGGGCAGCACGAAGGGCTCCGGGGTTCTCAGGGGTTCGGGCGGGTCAGATCTGCTGGTTGCGGAACCACTTCCACCACTGGCTGGTGGAGCGGCCGGGGCCGAGCTTGCTGCCGAACCCCTGCGCGTGCAGGTCGTCGGCGATCTCCTGCGCGGCGATCTGCAGGCCGAGGAAGGTGTCGACGCCCGGGAAGTAGCCACCGAGGGTGGCGCTGCCGGAGGCGTAGATGCGGCCGTTCCCGTTGCGGGTGCCGCGGACCTCGAAGGTGCGCTCGACGTCCAGCCGCCCGACGGGGTTGCGGCCGGCGCCCGAGTGGTCGAGCAGGTCGGCCAGCACCCGGTGCTCGCGGATGTCGGCCTCCAGGCCCGTGCAGTCGACCACCGCGTCGAACGAGCCCAGCTGCGGACCCTGGTCGCTGGCCACGGCCACCTCGACCAGCTCGCCGGTCTTCGTCATCCGGTCGATCTGCCCGATCATCACGCGGTACCAGCCCTGGGCACGGCCGCGGGACAGCTGCTCCTGCCAGTCCCGCCGCACCGGGGTGTTGGTGCCGCCCATCTCCTTGTACAGCCGGGCGCGCTCGGCGCCCTCGGTCTTGCGGACCTGCTGCTTGAGCTGGCCGCCCCACACCGACTTCGGGTAGTTGAACCCCTGGTAGGCCCAGCCGTCGGCGCCCTTGCGGCGCTTGAGGATGCCCGTGCCGTGCGGGGTGGCGGTGTAGGTGCGGAACAGGTGCACGATCTGGGTGTCGAGCCGGAACCGGTCGCGGTCGTCGATCAGCCGCTGCAGCACGCGCGAGGCGACGATCCCGCCGCCGCGGACCAGCACGACGCCGGGCTTGGCGCGCAGCTTCTCGTAGACGTGCTCGTGCGGCTCGTAGGCGTTGACGACGCTGCCGTAGTCGTTGGTCTGCTTCCGGTACTCCTGCAGGTCGTCGAGGAACTTCAGCCCCGGGTAGCCGACGGCCACGTGCACCCACTGGCTGCGGTAGGCGATCCGCCTGGTGGGCGCGGCGCCCTGCGGCGGGGTGAGGATCGTGAAGTACCCGCCGCCGGCCCGACGGCGGACCATGCGCACCTGGCCGCGCACCACCATCTCCGGGTAGCGGATGCGGTGCATCTCCTTCTCCATCGCGGTGAAGGCCGCCCCCGCCCTGGGCGTGTAGTAGTTCGCCCAGATCGGCTCGACCAGGACGTTCCACAGCTGCTTGAGGTCGCCCTGCAGCCCCTCGCGGAGGGCGTAGCTGGGGAAGCCCCAGATGTTGTCCGGGGTGGATGCGGAGTCCGAGCGCAGCCGCTCGGTGCGGGGGATCTGCGAGACGGTGGTCAGGTACTCGTAGCTCTGCCACGGCGTCTCGAGCGGCGTGAGGACCCGGATCGCCGAGGTGGGCACCCCGCAGATGCGCAGGTAGTCGGCGGTGACGAAGGAGCCGATGCCGCCGCCGAAGGTCACCAGCGGGACGTCGACGACGGGGATGCCGTGCTCGGCGAGCATGCCGTCGGTCCACACGTCGGTGGCCACCAGGCGGTCGCTGAGGTCACCCGCCACGGGTGGCGGGGCGAGGGGTTGGCCCACCGAGGGCACCTCCGGTACGTCGGGGCGGACGTCGTCCGGGGAACTGTCTTGCGCCTGGGTCCCGGTGTCAACGCCCCGCGGCACGGCACCGATCAGTTCCGGACCGCGTCGTCGCTCTACCATCGTCGCGACCCCCGCATCCCCCGGGCGTCGTGGCACGCTGACGAGGAGGCCCGTGGAGTCCGGTCGGTTCGGGCCCTACCGCATCGAGCAGCTGATCGGGCGCGGCGGCATGGGCGAGGTCTACCGGGCCCACGACACCGAGCACCGCCGCACCGTCGCGCTGAAGGTGCTGTCCTCCGGCCTGGCCGGGGACGACGGCTACCGCGAGCGGTTCCGCCGCGAGGCGCACGCCGCGGCCCGGCTGTCCGAGCCGCACGTCGTGCCGATCCACCGCTACGGCGAGATCGACGGCCGGCTCTTCCTGGACATGCGGCTGGTCCAGGGCATCGACCTCGGCGAGCTGCTGCACGCCCAGGGTGGTCTCGAACCGGCCCGGGCGGTGTCGGTCGTCGGGCAGGTGGCGAAGGCGCTGGACGCCGCCCACGCCGAGGGCCTGGTGCACCGCGACGTGAAGCCCTCCAACGTGCTGGTCACCGGCGAGCCGGGCGACGAGTTCGTCTACCTGGTCGACTTCGGCATCGCCTGGTCGACCACCGACACGCAGGGCCCGTCGCTGACCCAGACCGGCATGGCGGTGGGCTCGTTCGACTACATGGCCCCCGAGCGCTTCATGGAGCGCCCGATCGACGCCCGGGCCGACGTGTACTCGCTGGCCTGCGTGCTCTTCGAGTGCCTGGCCGGTCGACGGCCGTTCTCCGGCGACAACCTGGCCACGATGATGTACGCCCACCTGAACACCACCCCGCCGCCGGTGTCGGCGCTGCGGGTCGGGTTGCCGCCGGGCCTGGACGCCGTCGTCGCCCGGGGGCTGGCCAAGGACCCCGCCGACCGGTGGCCCAGCGCCGGCGCCATGGCCGCGGCGGCGCGGGCGGCACTGACCTCGGGCGGGGTGGCCCCGCAGCAGGAGGCCCGGTTCGCGCCCGGCCCACCCCCGCCGCAGCCGCAGGCCGTGGGCATGTCCGGCCCGGGCTGGTCGCCCGCGCCCGCCTGGGCCGGCCCCCCGGTGGCGCCGGTGACCGACCCCGGGCGGCCGACCCGTCGCCGGTGGGTGCCCTGGGCCGCCGCGGCCGCCGTCGCCGTGCTGGCCGCGGGCGTGGTGGGGTTCGTGCTCACCCGCGACGGGGACGCCGACCCGACGTCGTCCCCCACCACCTCGGCCGCCCCGACCACCTCGGCCGACGACGCGGAGCTGCTGGCGCTGCTGCCCAGCGCGATCGACGGCTGCACCCCGGCGGCCACCTCGGCCCTGGGGGAGGTGGCCGCCCTGGACTGCGGCGCGAGCCCGCTGCAGCCGGGCCCGTCGCGGGTCGAGGTGTCCCGGTTCGGCGACGCGGGCGCGGCCGACGCCGCGTTCCTCGCCCGGGTCGACACCGACGGGCTGACCCCGCTGCCCGCCCGCGAGACGTGCCCCGCCACGCAGGGCTACTACTACTGGCTCGACGACCAGCGGCAGACCGCCGGGCGGGTGGGCTGCCGCACCACCACCCGCGGGGACGCCGTCCTGTTCTGGACCGAGAGCGCCGGCCGGGTGCTGGTGACCGCGACGTCGAGCGGCACCGGTACGCAGGGGCTGGCCGACCTGGTCACCTGGTGGTCCGGCGACCGCACCACGACGACCTTCGCGGACTAGGAAAGGACCCGGGAGACTGGAACAGGGTTCTACGCGGAGCCGAACCGGCGCTGGCGCGAGGCGTACTCCTCGCAGGCCGCCCAGAGGTGGCGGCGGTCGAAGTCGGGCCACAGGACGTCCTGGAACACCAGCTCGGCGTAGGCCGACTGCCAGAGCAGGAAGTTCGACGTGCGGTTCTCCCCCGAGCTGCGCAGGAACAGGTCGACGTCCGGCATGTCGGGCTCGTCGAGGAACCGCGCCACCGTCTTCTCGGTGATCCTGCCCGGGTCCAGCCGACCGGCCGCGACCTCGCGACCGATGGCCGCCGCGGCGTCGGCGATCTCGGCCCGACCGCCGTAGTTGACGCACATGGTCAGGGTGAGGACGTCGTTGTCCCGGGTCAGCTCCTCGGCGATCTGGAGCTCCTTGATCACCGACCCCCACAGCCTGGGACGACGACCGGCCCAGCGCACCCGCACGCCGAGCTCGTGCATCTCGTCGCGGCGGCGCCGGATGACGTCGCGGTTGAAGCCCATGAGGAAGCGCACCTCCTCGGGGCTGCGCTTCCAGTTCTCGGTGGAGAAGGCGTAGGCGCTGATCGCACCGATGCCCAGCTCGATGGCGCCCTCGACGCAGTCGAACAGCGACGCCTCGCCGGCCTCGTGACCCCTGGTGCGGGGCAGCCCGCGCTGCTTGGCCCAGCGGCCGTTGCCGTCCATGACGACGGCGACGTGGTGGGGCACCTTGTCCCGCGGGATCGCCGGCGGGCGGGCGCCCGAGGGGTGCGGGTCGGGCGCCCGGACGGCGCGCTTCACGAGCGGTCCACCAGCGCCAGCGAGCGCAACCCGCGCTCGAGGTGCCACTGCAGCAGCGCGGCCACGAGCCCGCTCCCCTCACGTCGGTTGATGCCCTGGCTGGCCTCGGCGGTGGCCCAGTCACCGCTCAGCAGGGCCTCGAGCAGCCCCACGGTGACCGGGCTGGGCAGCGACGAGCCGGTCGGCCGGCACGCCGGGCACACCATGCCGCCGCCGGGCACCGAGAAGTGCCGGTGCGGTCCGGGCTCGGCGCAGCGGGCGCAGTCGGTGAGCGCGGGCTCCCACCCGGCCACCGACATCGCCCGCAGCAGGAAGGCGTCGAGCACCAGGCCCGGCGGGTGCGCCTGCTCGGCCAGGGCGCGCAGCGCCCCGATGACCAGCAGGAACATGCGCAGCGAGGGTTCCTTCTCCTCGGCGGTGAGCCGGTCGGCGGTCTCGAGCACCGCGGTGCCGGCGGTGTAGGCCTTGTAGTCGGCGACGATCTTCGGCCCGTAGGAGTGCAGCGACTCGGCCTGGCTGACGATGTCGAGGTTGCGGCCGGTGTAGAGCTGCAGGTCGACGTGGCTGAACGGCTCGAGCCGGGCGCCGAACTTGCTCTTGGTGCGCCGCACGCCCTTGGCCACCGCACGCACCTTGCCGGTGCGCCGGGTGAGCACGGTGACGATGCGGTCGGCCTCGCCGAGCTTCTGCACCCGCAGGACGACGCCCTCGTCGCGGTAGAGCGCCTTGGGGGTGTGGGCCGACACCTAGTAGCCCAGCCGCTGCAGCTTCTTGGGGTCGTCCTGCCACTCCCCCAGCACCGTGACGTGCAGCGACAGGTGCACCCGACCGCCGAGCAGGTGCTCCAGGCCCACCCGGGCCTCGCTGCCGATCGCCTTGATCGTGGCCCCGCCCTTGCCCAGCAGCATGGGCTTCTGGCTGGGCCGCTCGCAGTGCAGCAGCACGTGCAGCTCGGTGAACACGGCGTCGGGGTCGCGCGGGTCGGGCTTGCGGATGATCTCCTCGACGCTGACCGCCAGGGAGTGCGGCACCTCCTGGCGCACCTTCTCCAGCGCCGCCTCGCGGACCAGCTCGGAGATCTGCCGCTCGAGGTCGTCGTCGGTCAGCTGGTCCTCGGGGTACAGCGGCGGGCCCTCGGGCAGCATGCCGACCAGCAGGTCGGCCAGCAGGTCGACCTGGTCGTCGGCCACGGCGCTGACCGGCACGACCTCGCGGGCCTCGACCAGCTGGGAGGCCGCGACCAGCTGCGCGGTGATCGCCTTCTTCGACGCCGCGTCGGTCTTGGTCACCACCAGGACGACGGGGGTGCTCACGTTCTTCAGCTGGCGGGCGATGAACGCGTCGCCGGCGCCGACGGGCTGGTCGGCCGGGATGCAGAACACGACGACGTCGACCTCGGCCAGGGTGTCGCGCACGACGTCGTTGAGCCGCTGGCCCAGCAGGCTCTTGGGCTTGTGCAGCCCGGGGGTGTCGACCAGCACCAGCTGGCCCTCGGGCCGGTGCACCACCCCGCGGATGGCGTGCCGGGTGGTCTGCGGCCGGTTGCTGACGATGCCGACCTTGTCGCCGACCAGGCGGTTGGTGAGCGTGGTCTTGCCCGCGTTGGGGCGGCCGACCAGCGCGACGAAGCCGCTGCGGTACGGGCCGGGAGAGGTGCTCACCCCGACATCCTCCCACCGCGGTACGACAGCTCCCGGACGGCGGCTGGGACGATGGTCGCCATGGCCCGCCGAACCCGACGCCCGAACGAGGAGCCGCCCGCGGTGCGCGCCGCCCGCGACCGGGAGCGGCACATCAGCCAGGTCACCAGCTACGGGTTCCTCGCCCGCCGCGGCCCCAAGCGGTCGGTCACCGTCGTCCCGGCGCCGTTGCGGTACTGGCAGTACGTCGCGGTCAGCCCGGGGGTCGCGCTGGCCACCGTCGCCGCCGTCGTGGTCTGGCTGGTCGCGCTGGGGCTGATCAGCGGTTGGCCGGCGGCGCAGGACGAGGTGCCGCTGGCCGTCGGGCTGGGTCTCGCCGTCCTCGTGCTGGCCACCAGCCGGTTCACCGTCTCGGACGCCGCGGTGTCCAACGACATCGCGGGGCTGCGCCAGACCTCGTCGTTCGGCATCGTGCCGCTGGTCCTCGTCGAGGACGTCGTGGTCGCCCCCGCGCCGGCGGGCTGGCCGCGGGCCAAGCGGCGCGGGGGCTGGTGGCCCGGTCGCACCCGGGTCGTCGTCCGGCACCTGGGCACGGACGGCGTGCAGGACCGGGCCTTCACGATCTGGGTCCGCGACGCCGAGGCGTTCGCCGACGCCCTGGACCGCCCGCTAGCCTGACCGCGTGTTCGCCCGACCGACCACCTGGTGGCAGCTGCTCGCGCAGCTGTGACCTGACCCGTCCCGAGCTGCCCGTCGGCAGCTCGCAGGACCCCGCCACGGGCAGCTCCCTCCACCCAGGAGAGCACCGTGCACGACTCCTCGTTCCACCAGGCCGCCACCCGCTCCGCGGAGGTCGAGGCCGACCTGCGCCTGCACCCGGACCGGTACCGGGTGCTGACCGGCGACCGGCCCACCGGCGCCCTGCACCTGGGCCACTACTTCGGGACCCTGGCCAACCGGGTCCGGTTGCAGGACCTCGGTGTCCAGGTGCTGCTCGTGGTCGCCGACTACCAGGTGATCACCGACCGCGACGACCCCGGCGACCTGCGCGCGTCGGTGCTGGACCTGCTGGCCGACCAGCTCGCCGCGGGCATCGACCCGGCCCGCACGCCGGTCTTCGCCCACAGCGCCGTCCCCGCGCTCAACCAGCTGCTGCTGCCCTTCCTCAGCCTGGTCAGCGTCGCCGAGCTGGAGCGCAACCCCACCGTGAAGGACGAGGTCGAGGCCACCCACGGGCGCACCGTCTCGGGGCTGATGCTCACCTACCCGGTGCACCAGGCCGCGGACATCCTGTTCTGCGGCGCGAACCTGGTGCCGGTGGGTCGGGACCAGCTGCCGCACCTGGAGGTGACCCGGGACGTCGCCCGCCGCTTCGGGGCCCGCTACTCCCCCGTCTTCGAGGCACCGGACGCCCTGCTCAGCGACACCCCGCTACTCCTGGGGCTGGACGGCCACAAGATGAGCAAGAGCCGGGGCAACACCATCCGGCTCCGGGACGACGAGGACACCACCGTCCGGGCCGTCCGCGGCGCGCTGACCGACGGCCGGCGGGACATCACCTACGAGCCGGCCACCCGGCCGGGCGTGGCCACGCTGCTCGAGCTGGCCGCCCTGTGCACCGACCGCGACCCCGCCGACCTGGCCGTGGGGCTCGACGGTGCCGCCGCGCTCAAGGCGCTGGTCGCCGAGGCGGTGAACGAGCGGTTCCGCGGGCTGCGGGCGCGCCGCCGGGAGCTGGCCGCCGACCCGGGGTACCTGCTGGGGGTGCTGGCCGACGGCAACGCGCACGCGAACGCCCTGGCCCAGGCCACCCTCGACCAGGTCCGCGAGGCCATGGGCACGGTCTACCGGTGACGCCTCCCGATCACGGGATGGTCCGCGGATCAGGTGGTGGTGACGAGGGTGCCGTCGGGGGCGACGAGGTGGACCGGCGCGCCGGTGGTGAGGTCGTGGACGGCGGCCAGGCCGGCCTCCTCCACCGCGCCGGCGGCGGACACCACCGCGGCCGCCTCCAGGCCCTCGACGCCCGAGGACACCGCGGCGGCGACGGCGGCCTGCAGGGCGGACAGCTGCAACGAGGGCAACGCCACGGTGGCGGCGAGGTAGGTGCGACCGTCGGTGTCGCGGACGGCGGCCCCCTCGGGCGCCCCGGTGCGGCCGCGGGCCGAGCGGGCGAGGGTGACGAGCTTCTGGTCCTCGGGCTGCAGGTCGGTCACCCGGGCAGTTTCCCAGCCGCGTCCGGTTCGGCCTCCTCCGCCCCTGCCTCCTCGGCGGCGGCGGCAGCGGCGGCAGCAGCCGCCTCCTTCTTCTCCCGCTTGCGGCGGGCCCGCCGCTCGGCGCGCTCCTCCTCCTCGGGGTCGACGGCCGGCTCCACGGGTTCGGGCTCGTCGGCCTCGGCGGGCTCCTCGACCCGGCGCACCAGCATCGTGTCGATCTGGTTGCGTCGGCCGCCGGTGCTCTCGGCGAGCAGGTGCAGCTCGCCGACGACGGTCGCGGAGCCCTCGATCGGCACCCGGCCGATGGCCCGGGCGAGGAGACCGCCGACGGTCTCGACGTCGTCGTCCTGCGGGAGCTCGACGCGGAACAGGTCGGCGAGGTCCTCGACCGGCAGCCGGGCGGTGATCCGGTAGGACCCGTCGGGCAGCTCCTCGACCGGCGGCCGCTGCACCGCGTCGTGCTCGTCGTCGATCTCGCCGACGATCTCCTCGAGGATGTCCTCGATGGTCAGCAACCCGGCGAAGCCGCCGTACTCGTCGACCACGACCGCCATGTGGATCCGGCGGGCCTGCATGTCGCGCAGCAGCTCGTCCACCGGCTTGGACTCCGGCACGAACGCCGCCGGCCGCATGAGGTCCTCGACCCGGATGCGGCTGACGTCCTGGTCGCCCTGGGTCCGGCGGACGAGGTCCTTGAGGTAGACGACGCCGACGATGTCGTCGACGTTCTCGCCGATCACGGGGATGCGGCTGAACCCGCTGCGCAGCGCCAGGGCCAGCGCCTGCCGGACCGACTTGGTGCTCTCCACGAACACGACGTCGGGCCGGGGCACCATCACCTCGCGGGCGATGGTGTCGCCCAGGGAGAACACCGACTGGATCATGTCCCGCTCGCCGGTCTCGACCACGCCGCGCTCCTGCGCCAGGTCGACCAGCTCGCGCAGCTCGACGTCGGTGGAGAACGGACCCTCGCGGAAGCCCCGCCCGGGCGTGATGGCGTTGCCCAGCAGGATCAGCAGGGTCGACACCGGCCCCAGCACCCGGCCCAGCAGCCGGGTGGGGCCGGCTGCCCGCAGGGCGATCCGGTAGGCGTGCTGGCGACCCAGCGTGCGCGGCCCGACGCCGACCAGCACGTAGCTGACCACCGTCATCACCACCGCGGCCGTGACCAGGCCGGCGCCGACCTCGTCGAACTGGACGAAGAGGATGACGCCGACCAGCACCGCCGCCGTGGTCTCGCAGGCGATCCGGAGCAGCAGGAGGAGCGAGACGTGCCGCGCGCGGTCCTCGACCACCTGCAGCAGGGCCGCCGCCCCCCGGGCGCCGTCGCGGCGCAGCGCGTCGACCCGGGCCCGGGACAGGCCCTGCAGCGCGGCGTCGACGGCGGCGAACACCCCGGCGACGGGGACCAGCAGGAGTGCGATCACCAGGAGGGTGATCGCGGTGGAGCTCATCGCGGCGCGGTCTCCTCGCCGGTCACCTGGTCCCGCGGTGCGGCGGCGAAGGTGGCCAGCAGCTCGGACTGCAGGCCGAACATCTCCTTCTCCTCGTCGGGCTCCATGTGGTCGTAGCCCAGCAGGTGCAGCACGCCGTGGGTGGCCAGCAGCAGCAGCTCGTCGTCCATGGTGTGGCCGGCGGCGCGGGCCTGGCGGATCGCCACGGCCGGGCACAGCACGACGTCGCCGAGCAGCTCGGGACCCGGGTCGGGGTCGTCGGGCCGCTTGGTGTCCAGCTCGTCCATGGGGAAGGCCAGCACGTCGGTGGGGCCCTTCTCCCCCATCCACCGCTCGTGCAGGCTGGCCATGTAGTCGACGTCGACGCACAGCACCGACAGCTCGGCCAGCGGGCTGACGCCCATCTGGCCCAGCACGAACCGGCAGATGCCGGTCAGCGAGGTCTCGTCGACGGCGATCTCGGACTCGTTGGCGACCTCGACGGCCACGGGTCAGCTGCCCTTCTGCCGCCGCGGCCCGGAGCCGCGCACGGGGTCGGTGGTGCGGGGGGCGGTGGCGACGTCGTAGCGCTCGTAGGCCTCGACGATGTCGCCGACCAACCGGTGCCGGACGACGTCGGAGCTGGTCAGCTCGGAGAAGTGGATGTCGTCGACGTCACCGAGGATGTTGCGGACCACCCGCAGGCCCGACGGCGCACCACCGGGCAGGTCGACCTGGGTGACGTCGCCGGTGACGACCATCTTCGAGCCGAACCCGAGCCGGGTGAGGAACATCTTCATCTGCTCGGCGGTGGTGTTCTGCGCCTCGTCGAGGATGACGAACGAGCTGTTCAGCGACCGGCCGCGCATGTAGGCCAGGGGGGCCACCTCGATCGTGCCGCTCTGCATGAGCCGCGGGATCGACTCGGGGTCGACCATGTCGTGCAGCGCGTCGTACAGCGGCCGCAGGTAGGGGTCGATCTTCTCGCTGAGCGTGCCGGGCAGGAAGCCCAGCCGCTCGCCGGCCTCGACCGCGGGCCGGGTCAGGATGATCCGGTCGACCTGCTTGGTCTGCAGCGCCTGCACGGCCTTGGCCATGGCCAGGTAGGTCTTGCCGGTGCCGGCCGGGCCGATGCCGAAGACGATCGTGTTGCGGTCGATGGCATCGACGTAGTGCTTCTGGTTCAGCGTCTTGGGCCGGATGGTGCGACCCCGGCGGCTGATGATGTCGAGGCTGAGCACCTCGGCGGGGCGTTCGCTGCCCCCGGCGCGGAGCATGCCGACCACCCGCTGCACCTCGTCCGGGCGCAGCGTCTGCCCCCGGCGCACCAGGGCGATCAGCTCGTCGAACACCCGCACGGCGAAGGCGGTGTCACCGGGCTGCCCGGTCAGCGAGATCTGGTTGCCGCGCACGTGGACGTCGGCGGCGAGCTCGGTCTCGACCAGCCGCAGCAGCTCGTCGCCGGAGCCCAGCAGGGCGACCATGGCGACGGACTCGGGGACGGTGATCGACGTCCGGACCGGGTCGGTGCCCTCGGTCGGGGTGGAGCTCGGTGAGGTGTCGGGCAAGAACGCTCGACCCTGCCTTCCTGCGACGGGAGTGGGACCCCGGTGAGCTTACGCCGGGCGCGGGGGCCCGGCGTCCGCATTCCCGGGTCAGCGCCCCCGGTGGGTGGCCTTGCCCGGCCCGTCGGCCAGGAACGAGGCGACCGCACCGCGCAGGTCGTCGGTGTCGAACAGCGCACCGGAGACCGCCGGGACGACGTCGTCCGCTGCCCGCACGCCCTCGCGCACCGTCGTGGCCACGATGGTCTTGGTGGCCGCGTGCGCCACCGTCGGTCCGGCGGCGACCTGCCGGGCCAGGGCCAGGGCGGCGTCGGCGAAGCCCTCGACCGGCAGCACCCGGTTCACCACCCCCCAGCTGTGCAGGGTGGTGGCGTCGTACCGCTCACCGGTGAAGATCAGCTCCTTGGCGCGGGCGGACCCGGCCCGCTCGGCCAGCCGCTGCGGCCCACCCATCGACGGCGTCAGGCCCACGACGATCTCGACTAGCCCGAACGAGGCCTTCTCCGTGGCCACCAGCAGGTCGCAGGCCAGCGCGATCTCGAAGGCGGCGGTGAGCGTGAGCGCGTGCGCGGCGAACACCGTGGGCACCGGCAGGTCCTCGAGCGTCTGCTCGACGCGCAGCAACCGGGCCCACAGCTCACCGCCCACCCGCGCGGCGTCCGGGCCGTCGGCGACCCCGGCGAACACCCCGACGTCGACGCCGCCGGAGACGACCCGGCCCTCGGCCCGCACCAGCACCGCCCGGGCCCGGTCGGCCCGAGCCGGGTCCGTCACGCCGACCAGCTCGTCGACGCAGCGCTCGAGGGCGTCGAAGGTGGCGGCGTCGAAGAGGTTCAACGGCGGGTTGTCCAGCAGGAGGACGGCGACGTCGCCGTCCCGCTCGATCCGGACGGGGGCTGCGGTGCGCTCGGTCACGCACCGATCATGCAGCAGCTCAGCCGGGCGGCCAGCCGAGGTCCCGGCCGCCGAGCACGTGGCCGTGCACGTGGTGCACCGTCTGGCCGGCCTGCGGCCCGGAGTTGAACACCAGCCGGTACCCGGGCTCGGGCGCCTCGGCCGTGGCCAGGCCCTCCTGGACGGCGACCGCGTGCGCCGCGGCGACCACCTCGGCCAGCAGGCCCGGGTCGGCGCCGACCAGCAGCCCGGCGGTCGCGTGGTGGTCCTTGGGGATGACCAGCACGTGGGTGGGGGCCTGCGGGTTGATGTCGCGGAAGGCGAGGGTGCGCTCGGTCTCGTGGACGACGTCGGCCGGGATCTCCCCGGCGACCATCCGGCAGAACAGGCAGTCGGTCACCGGGCCGACCCTAGGACCTACCGCCAGCGCGTGCGGGCCGACAGGGCGGCGAGGGCGGCCGGGCCGGCGGTCGAGGTGCGCAGGACCTCGTCGCCCAGCCGGACGACGAGCGCGCCGGCCGCGCGGAAGGCGACCGCCTCGCCGTCGGTGATGCCGCCCTCGGGGCCGACGACGACCGCCACGACACCCTCGGCGGGCACCTCGAGGCCGGCGAGGGGACGGCGGGCCTGCTCGTGCAGCACCAGCGCCAGGTCGGTGTCGCCGAGCAGCCCGCACACCTCGCGGGTGCTCATCGGCCCGGTGACCTCGGGCACGCGCGGCCGGCGGGCCTGCTTGCTGGCCGCCCGGGCAGCTGCCCGCCACTTGGCCAGGCCCTTGTCGACCCGGTCGTCGCGCCAGCGGGTGACGCAGCGGGAGGCCGTCCACGGCACGATCCGGTCGACGCCGAGCTCGGTGGCCAGCTCCACGGCCAGCGGCCCCCGGTCACCCTTGGGCAGGGCCTGCACCAGCACCAGCTCGGGGGCCGGCGGGGGCACCTCGTGCCGGGCGAGCACCTCGACCTGCAGCCCCTCGGGCCCGGCCGCGGTGACGACGCCCTCGACCACGGTGCCCTCGCCGTCGGCGACCCGGACCCGCTCGCCCGCGGTCAGCCGCAGCACGTCGACGGCGTGCCGGGCCTCGTGGCCGGTCACCAGCACCGTGGCCGACTCGGGCAGCTCGTCGACCAGGAACAGCGGAGCGCCGTCCGGGACGAGGGTGTCCGGCTCGCTCATCGGCCGTTGAAGGCGTCGCGGACCCGGGAGAACAGACCGTTGTGCTGCGCCCGGCTGGCCTCGGGGTGGTCCTCGCCGCGGGCCGTGGCCAGCTTGCGGAGCAGCTCCTCCTGCTCGCCGTCCAGGCGGGTGGGGGTCTGCACGTCCACGTGCACCATCAGGTTGCCGCGCCCGGTGGCCCGCAGCCGGGGGGCCCCGTGCGCGCGCAGCGTCAGCACCGAGCCCGACTGGGTGCCGGCCTTGATGTCCAGCGGCTCGTCGCCGTCCAGGGTGCGCAGCGTGAGCGTGGTGCCCAGCGCGGCGGCGGTCATCGGCAGCGTGACCCGGCAGTGCAGGTCCTCGCCGTCCCGGGTGAACACGTCGTGCGGCCGCTCGTGGACCTCGACGTAGAGGTCGCCGGCGGGCCCGCCGCCGGGGCCGACCTCGCCGTGCCCGGTCAGCCGGATCCGCATGCCGTCCTCGACCCCGGCCGGGATCTTGACCGGGATGGTGCGGCGGGCCCGGACGCGCCCGTCGCCGGCGCACTGCGGGCACGGCTCGGGGATGGTCTGGCCGGTGCCCCCGCAGGTCGGGCAGGGCCGGGAGGCGACGACCTGGCCGAGGAAGGAGCGCTGCACGCTCTGCACCTCGCCGCGGCCGCCGCAGGTGGTGCAGCCGGTCGGGTGGGTGCCCGGGGCCGTGCCGGCACCGGTGCAGCTGGTGCAGAGCACGGCGGTGTCCACGGTGATGTCGGTCGTCGTGCCGAAGACCGTCTCGTCCAGGTCGAGGTCGACCCGGATGAGGGCGTCACCGCCGGCGCGGGTGCGGCTGCGCGGGCCGCGCGTGGTGCCGCCCCCGCCGAAGAAGGCGTCCATGATGTCGCCCAGGCCGCCGAAGCCGGCGCCGCCGCCGAACGGGTTGCCGCCGCCACCCCCGCCACCGGTGGAGAAGGGGTCTCCGCCGAGGTCGACGATGCGCCGCTTCTCGGGGTCGGTCAGCGCCTCGTAGGCCCGGCTGACCTGCTGGAACTCCTCCTTGGCCCCGGGGTCGGGGTTGACGTCGGGGTGCAGGTCGCGGGCCTTGCGGCGGTACGCGCTCTTGATGTCCTTGTCGCTGGCCCCCTGGGAGAGCCCGAGCACGCCGTAGTAGTCCGTTGCCATCTGGTGTTCTCAGTCCTCAGCTCTCGGCCAGCAGTTGGCCGACGTAGCGGGCCACGGCGCGCACCGCGGCCATGGTCCCGGGGTAGTCCATGCGGGTGGGCCCGACGACGCCGAGACCTCCGAGCGCCAGGTCGGCGGTGCCCCCGGCCGACCCGTAGCCCACGGAGACCACCGACGCACCGGTGAACCCCTCGTGCGCGTTCTCCTCGCCGATGCTCACCAGGACGTGGCTGGGGGCCACCTCGCCCATGAGGCGGAGCACGACGACCTGTTCCTCGAGCGCCTCCAGCAGCGGACGCAGGGTGCCCGGGAAGTCCAGGGCCCCGCCGCGGGTCAGGTTGGCCGTGCCGCCCACCAGCAGCCGGTCCTCACCGGGTTCGGCGAGGGTCTCGACCAGGGTGGCACTGACCGCGGCCACCAGCCCGCGCAGGTGCGCTGGCGCGGTGTCCAGCAGGTCGGCGACCTTGAGCCCTGCCTCGGCCAGCTTGGCGCCGACGAACGCCGCGTTGAGCAGCGTGCGCAGCTCGGCGACCGGGTCCGCGCCGGCCGGGGCGTCGGTGACCACGGGGATCTCGACCACCCGCTGCTCGACCCGGCCGGTGTCGGTGATGAGGACGACGAGCAGCCGGTTGCTGGCCAGCTGCACGACCTCCAGGTGCCGGACGGCGGAGCGGGCCAGCGTCGGGTACTGGATCACCGCGACGTTGCGGGTCAGCTGGGCCAGCAGCCGCACGGTGCGGGCCAGCACGTCGTCCAGGTCCAGGGCTCCGTCCAGGAACCGCTCGATCGCCCGGCGCTCGGCCGCCGACAGGGGCTTGACCTGCGAGATCCGGTCGACGAAGAACCGGTACCCCTTGTCGGTGGGCACCCGCCCGGCGCTGGTGTGCGGCTGGGTAATGTACCCCTCCTCCTCCAGCACCGCCATGTCGTTGCGGATGGTGGCCGGCGACACGCCCAGGTCGTACCGGGCGGCCAGGGCCTTGGAGCCGACCGGGTCGTTGGTGGAGACGTAGTCCTGCACGATCGCTCGCAGGACCTGCAGCCGGCGGTCCTCGTGGGCCACGTGCCACCTCCCGTCCGCTGGTCCGTCTGGCACTCACTGCTCCCGAGTGCCAGCGTTCAGCATACGACCGGGCAGGGTCGCCGTCGCGCACCGCGGAGCCCACTAGGGTGGGGTCGGTCGAGCTGCTCCGGGGTCCCGGGGTGCGGATCCGAGAGGAGTCGGGCACTGATCTTCAAGGCGGTGCGCGACGGGCGGCCCTACCCCGACCACGGGTTCTCCACCCGCGACTGGGCGATGATCCCGCCCCGCCAGATCAGGTTGGACACGCTCGTGACCACCAAGCGCCAGCTCGAGCTGGACGCCCTGCTGGCCGACGACTCCACCTTCTACGGCGACCTCTTCCCGCACGCCGTGCAGTGGCACGGCGAGCTGTTCCTGGAGGACGGCCTGCACCGGGCCCTGCGCGCGGCCCTGCAGCAGCGCAACGTCATCCACGTCCGCGTCCTGGACCTCGACTCCCTGATGCCCACGTCCTGAGCCCGCCCGCGGCCGCTGGATCGCTCCGCCGCGCACATCCGTCGCCGGTGCGCGTCCACGCCGCTCAGCGGTTGCGGTGACCCGTCTGGGCGCGCAGCCAAGCCACGACCGCGCCGGGAGACCGCTGCACCGCCCCCTTGCACCGCGCGGTCGGCACCACGGGTCACCGCAGGCAGTCGGCCATCGCGGCGGCGATGCGCAGCACGAGCCGCTCCGGGTCGCGCATGTCCGCGGCGGTGACGAAGAAGACCCTCCACCCCGCTGCCTGCAGTGCGTTGAGCCTTCTCCGGTCGTGGGCCAGGCGATCGACGTGGCCGGCACCGTCGTACTCGACCGCGAACCGCAGCTCCGGCCAGCCGAAGTCGACCCGGGCCACGAACCGCCCACCGCGGTCGCGGACCTCGACCTGGGCGACCGCGGGGGGAAGCCCGGACCCTCCCAGCAGCAGCCGCAGCGTGGTCTCGGGAGGGGAGCCGGCCAGCCCGTCGGCCGCTGACGCGGCACGCCGAGCCCGGGCCGATCCGGGGCCCGACCTCCTGGCCGCCTCGGCGCGCAGCGCCTCGAGCCCGGCCAGCCTGGCCGCCACGAACTGGTCCAGCACCCGGACGGCGGAGCCGTACGGCAGCCGTGCGGCCAGATCCACGGCGGTGACGACCGGCGACGTCACCTGCACCCCGTCGACCAACGAGACGGACCCGTCGGGCAGGTCCCGCCGACGGACCCGGATCCCCGGGACGGACCAGCCGCCCTGGGTGCTGGGCACGGTCAGCTCGACGGGCTCCCCACCCAGCGGACCGAGGTCGAGGCCGAGCAGCCGTGCTGCCGTCCGACCGCTGACCACGGCACCGGGGACCAGGGCGATCGCGGACCGAGCGCGGACGAGCAGCGTGAGCTCGGTGCCGGCCGCGACGTACACGTCGCGGTGGACCCGCAGCCAACCCGGTCCGGCCAACTCATGACGTGTGAGCAGCCCTGCGGTGACCGCGGCGCTTCCGCGGAACGGGCGGTGGCCGAGCTCGGGGACGCTGCGCGGTCGACGGGGCACGGCACCGGAGCATCGGCGTCGGCCGACCGCGGCGTGCCGCGCCGTCCACACCCACGGACGTCGTCCACAGATCGGCTGCACCTCTGGCCGGCAGCTTCGGGACCAGCTACTACGTGCGCACCCCGTCAGCGGGTGCGCGCCCGCACCGCCGCGAGGGCGCGGTGACCGGCCTGGGCGCGCTGCTCCTGGGCCGGTGCGCGCCCCAGCTGTCGGCCCGGGCGACGAGGCGGCCCGGGCGCCAGCTGGGCGCCGTTCAGACCGAGGAGCGCTCCACCAACCGGGCGACCGACGGTCCGGGGCCGGGCGCCTCCTCTCCCGCCAGCAGCGCGGTCACCACCGCCACCATGTACTCGGCGGTGCGCCCGGGGTCGAGGTCGACCATGGTCAGCGGCGGATCCGCGACGGCCGCGGCCGGGACGTCGTCCACCCCGACCAGCGCCAGGTCGGCCGGCACCGCGAGCCCCAACCGGTGGGCGCCGGCGAGCACCGAGAGCGCCGTCGTGGCGTCGTGCGCGCAGACCCCGGTCACCTGGGGCGCGACGGTCCGCCAGCCCGCGACGGCATCGGCGGCGGCCCGCGGTTCGGCCGGCACCACCGCCTGGACGGGGTCGGGCAGACCCAGCTCGCCGCACGCGTCGCGCAACCGGCGGGAGCGCAGCCGCACGTGCTCGGCGGTCCGCTCGTCGTCGGGCACCGCGTAGCCCAGGTGCCGGTGGCCGGCCTGCGCCAGGCGCTGCACCTGCAACCGGGCGACCTCGGCCTCGCGGGCGCCGGTGACCCAGCTGCCGATGACGTCGGACCCGGTGAACGAGGCCACCACCTGCACCCCGCTGCGCCGCATCTGCTCGGCGTCGTCGTCGGGGAGGTCCCAGGCCACCACCGCCGCCGGGGTGACGGCCGCCCAGGCGTCGACCCCGGGCCGGCCGGCGCTGAGGTGGGCGACCAGCTGCAGCCCGGCGCCGGCGAAGGCGCCCGCCAGCTGCACGGCCATCGCCCCCACGTGCGGGGAGAGCAGGAGATCGGCGGGCACGAGCAGGAGGACGACGTCGCTGCGGCCGCGGCTGAGCGCCCGCGCCTCGGCCGACGGGGTGTAGGCCAGCCGGTCGGCCGCCGCCCACACCCGCTGCCGGGTCTCCTCGGGGATGGCCTTCCCCGGGGTGTCGTTCAGCACGAAGCTGACCGTCGTGCGGGAGACGCCGGCCTCGCGGGCGACGTCGGCGCTCGTGACCCGGCGCGTGGTGCGTCCCGTCCCGCTCACCCTCGCTCCTCGCCGTCTCCGCGCGCCGGCCGTCGGCCCGCGTCAGCTTGGCACGGCCAGGCCGCCTGCGTCCCCGATGTCACCGGTCCGGGCACGTTCACCCGATCGAGTGGCACCCGGCCGTCTTGTGGCGCCCACCACGCTCACCTAGCGTGCGTAACCCGCGTTATTAACGCGCTTCACCAGCACGCTGCGTCGTCCGCGTGCCCACCGATCGGAGATCCATGGAGAACACCCGCCCGCGGCAGGGTGGCCGCCGGCTGACCGGCCCGGCCGTCCTGACCTCGGTGGCGGCCGCCGCGGCCGCCTTCCTCTGGCTGACCGGCACCATGTCGGCCGGGGCCTCGGACGTCTCCGCCGGGGCCGACCGCCTCAACTCCGGTCAGTCGGAGTTCGCCGGAGGGTTCGACCAGCTGGCCGACGGGGTGGGCCAGCTGTCCGACGGCGCGGGCCAGGCCCTGGACGGTGCGCAGCAGTACGCCGCGGGCGTCGGCGACTACACGGCCGGCGTCGGCCAGTACACCGCGGGCGTGACCACCCTCTCCACCGGTGTCACCGACTACACCGACGGCGTCGGCCGGCTCACCGACGGCGTGCGCGACTACACCGCGGGCGCGCAGCAGCTCGCCGACGGCGTCGACCAGCTCGTCACCGGCGCCGCACCGCTGGTCGACGGCACCCAGACCCTGGCCACGGGCGCTCAGGCGGCAGCCGACGGTGCCGGTCAGCTGGCCAGCGGCGCGAACAGCCTCAGCACGGGGGCCGCCGCGGTGGCCACGGGGTCGGGGAACCTCGCCGCCGGCGCCCAGCGCCTGGCGACCGGTCTCGGGGACGCGGTGGCCGGATCAGCCACCCTCCGCGCCGGCACGTCGGCCGTCGCCACCGGCGCCGCCGACGTGCAGGCCGGCGTCACGCGCGTCAGCGGAGGGGTCACCGACGCCAGGACCGGCGCCGGTCGGGTCACGGCCGGGATCACCGGCGCCGGCGGCGCGGTGACGTCCGCCGCCGGGTCGCTGACCTCGGCACGCTCGTCGGTCACCCAGGCCGCCACCGACGCGGCCGCACTGGACGTCCTGGTGCAGCGGGTGGCCAGCGGCGAGACGCTGACCTCGACCGAGCTGAGCACCCTCAGCACGCTGTCCTCGTCGGTGAACACCAGCCTGACGTCCGCCGGCACCACTGCCGGCACCGCAGCCGCCCAGCTCACCGGGGCACAGGGGGCCCTGGCCCAGACGGGCGCCGGCATGGCCACCCTGTCCGCCGGGCTGGACACCCTGCAGACGAAGATCGACGGGGAGCTCCTCGTCGGAGCGACCCGGTTGAGCACCGGCGCCGCCGCCGCGGCATCGGGCGCGGTCACCCTGGACACCGGCATCAACCAGGCCGGCCAGGGGGCGGGCACGCTCGCCACCGGCGCCACCACGCTGGCGACCGGTGCGTCCTCCGCTGCCTCGGGGGCGGCGACGCTGAGCAACGGCGCAGCCACCCTCGCCGCGGGCAGCGGCCGGGTGGCCCAGGGCAGCAGCGACCTCGCCGCGGGCGCCGGGCGGCTCGCCGAGGGCGGCGCGCGACTGGACGCCGGGGCCGAGGAGCTGACGTCGAACAACGCGGCACTGACCGACGGCGCCGCTCAGCTGGACTCGGGTTCGGTGCAGCTGGTCGACGGCGTCTCGCAGATCACCGCCAACAACCAGGCGCTGGCCGACGGGGCTGCCCAGCTCACCGACGGCGGCCAGCAGCTCACCTCCGGGCTGACCGACCTGGCCGACGGGGCGGCGTCCGCGCAGGACGGCACCGCCCAGCTCTCCGACGGGCAGCTGCAGCTCACCGCCGGGCAGCAGCGGCTGGCCGACGGCGCGTCCGAGCTGGACAGCGGCATCGCAGGCGTGGGTCCGCACCGGTGGGCCCTGCCGGTCGCCGTCCTGCTCGTCGTCGCCGCGCTGGTGATGGTCGCGTTCCGCATCCGGGCCCGCTCGAAGGCCGGGACCGCCGGGGTCTGAGACCCCCGACCGCGGACCCCGCTCGACACCCGTCGAGCGGGGTCCGCGCCGTCGTCCCCGGGATCGAGGCGCTACAGCCAGCCCTTGTCGGCCGCCACCCGCGCGGCCTCGACCCTCGTGCGGGCACCGGTCTTGCCGATGGCGTTGGACAGGTAGTTGCGCACCGTGCCCTCGGACAGGAACAGCCGGCCGGCGATGTCGGCCACGGTGGCGCCGTCGGCGGCCGCCCGCAGGACGTCGGCCTCCCGCGCCGACAGCGGCGAGGAGCCCAGCGCGAGGGCGGCCGCGGCCAGGTCGCGGTCGATGACCCGCTCCCCCGCCACCACCGACCGGATCGCGGCGGCCAGCTCGGCGACGGGTGAGTCCTTCACCAGGAAGCCCTGCGCGCCCACCTCCATGGCCCGGCGGAGGAACCCCGGCCGGCCGAAGGTGGTGAGGATGACCGCCTTGACCTGCGGCAGCTCGGCGGCCAGCGCCCGCGCCGCCTCGATCCCGTCGCACCCCGGCATCTCGATGTCCATCACCGCGACGTCGGGGGCGTGCTCGTGCGCGGCGGCCAGCACCAGGTCGCCCCGGCCGACGTCGGCGACGACGGTGATGTCCTCCTCCAGCTCCAGCAGCGCCCGCAGCGCACCGCGGACCAGCTGCTGGTCCTCGGCCAGCAGCACCCGGATCACGCGGTCACCGACGTGCTCGCCACGGCCGGCACCAGCGGCACCTCGGCCCGCAGCCGGTAACCGCCCCCCGGCCCCGCTCCCCCGGTCAGCACGCCGTGCAGCGCCCCGACCCGCTCGCGCAGGCCGGTCAGCCCCGAACCGGGCTCGGTGTCGTCGGCGGGGCCGCGGCCGTCGTCGGTGACGGTGAGCGCGGCGGAGACGCCGTCCTCGGTGAGGACGACGGTGACGGTGCGCGCGTGGCTGTGCCGCAGCACGTTCGTGGTGGCCTCGCGCACCACCCACCCCAGCGCGGCGTCGACCGGGCCGGCCAGCGACGGCACCCGGTCCGGGCCGCGGAAGGCGATGCCCGCGCCGGACAGCGCGGACCGCGCCTCGGCCAGCGCCTGCCCGCAGCTGACCTGGCGGTAGCCGCTGACGGCGTCGCGCACCTCGGCCAGGGCGCGGCGGGCGGTGGTCTCGACGTCGGCCATCTCCGCGGCGGCCCGGGCGCCGTCGACCGGGGCGAGCCGGCGGGCCAGCTCGCTCTTGAGGGCGATCAGCGACAGCGAGTGGCCCAGCAGGTCGTGCAGGTCGCGGGCGAAGCGCAGCCGCTCCTCGGCCACGGCGTTGCGGGCGAGCTCCTCGCGGGCCGCGGTGAGCTCGGCGTTGACGGTGAGCAGGTGCCGGGTGCCCCAGAGCGTCGCGGCGGTCAGCGGGCACAGCACCGGCAGGAACAGCGACGTCCAGTCCTGGTAGGACACGATCACGACCGCCGAGGCCAGCGTCGCCGCCCCGGTCACCGGCCACACCAGCCGCTCGGCCAGGCTGGCCGCGGCCGCCGCCGACACGTAGATCCACAGCCCCGCGTAGCTGGTGCCGAACCCGGCCGAGAGCGCCAGCGCCAGCACCAGGACGACGACGAAGTCCGGGCGCACGCCCCGCGCGTCGTTGAACCGGGCCAGCACGCTCATGTACGCCGCCGTGAAGGCCACCAGCGCGGCCCCGATCAGCACCCGGAGCAGCAGGGGCCGAGGGGTGAGCACGAGGTCGAGCACGGGGAAGACCTGGAAGACCAGCCACGGCACCGTCCAGGCCAGGCGCCGCCACAGGGGCGGGCGGGCGACGGCGACGGGCTCCACGGCGACAGTCTCCCCGCTCAGCCGGCGACGGCGTGCAACGGCCGCCGTGCGCCGACCGCGAGCGCCCCGCAGGCGAACACCAGGGCGAACCCGGCGAGCACCAGCACCGGCAGCACGAGGCCCCCGTCGCCGACCACGCCGCGGCCCAGCCCGGCGTACCAGTAGGACGGCGTCAGCTCGGACACGACGCGGAAGCCCGCCGGGAAGACCTCCACCGGGATCCACAGCCCACCCAGCGCGGCGAGCACCGTCGAGACGATGCCCATCGCGGCGCCGGCCGCCTTCTGCTCCAGGGCCAGGCCCAGCAGCATGCCCAGGGCGACGAACGCGGCCGACCCCAGCCACAGGGCGCCGACCAGCTCGACCCAGGTGCCCGGGCCCAGCCGGACGTCGTTGACGAACCGGCCGACCAGGGCCACGACCACCACGCTCGGCAGCACCAGCAGCATGCCCACGACGATGTCGACGACGACCACCTCGCGCCCGGGCACCGGCAGCACGCGCAGCTGCCGCAGCCAGCCCGAGGCCCGGTCGAACGACAGCCGGATGGTGGCGCCCAGGGCCGCACCCAACCCGCCGTAGGCCATCATCGAGACCATGTAGGTGCGGGCGTAGTCCTGGTACTCGGTGCCGCTGCCCACCTGCCCCCCGAACACCTTCGTGAAGAAGATGGTGAACAGCGCGGGCAGGACGACGGTGAAGAACAGGTACTCCCACGAGCGGAGCACGCGGCGGAGCTGGAACAGCAGCAGGTCGGTCATCGGGTGCCTCCGGTGAGGGTGAGGAAGGCCTGCTCGAGGCTGGCGCCGGCCACCTCGAGGTCGGGCAGGCGGTCGTGGGCGGCGAGCAGGGCCCGCAGGGTGGCCTCGGCGTCGGTGGTGGCCAGCTCGACCAGGTCGCCGGTGCCGCGGACGGCGGTGACGCCGGGCAGCTCGGCCAGCCCGGCGCGGTCGGTGCAGCCGAACCGCACGGTGCGGCCGGCGATGCGGGACTTGATCTGGGCGGAGCTGCCGTCGGCGACCACGCGGCCGGCGTCCACGACGACCACCCGGTCGGCCACCGCGTCGGCCTCGGCCAGGTGATGGGTGGCGAACACGACGGTGTGGCCGCGGTCGGCCAGGTCGCGCATCGTCGTCCAGAACGCCTGCCGGCCCTCGACGTCCATGGCGCTGGTGGGCTCGTCCAGCACCAGCAGCGGCGGGGTGCCCGCCAGGGCCAGGGCCAGCAGCACCCGCTGGCGTTGCCCGCCCGACAGCTGCTCGGTGCGGCGGTCCAGCAGGCCGCCGATGCCGGTGGTGGCCACGAGGTCGGCCGTCGGCCACGGGTCGGCGTAGCGGCCGGCGACCAGCCGCAGCACCTCGCCCACCCGCGACTCCGACGGCAGACCGCCGTGCTGCAGCATCGCGCCGACCCCACCGGACCGGACGGCGGTCAGCGGGTCGCGGCCCAGCAGCTGCACCGTGCCGGACGAGGGGCGGAAGAGCCCGAGCGCGGCGTTGACGGTCGAGGACTTGCCGGCGCCGTTGGTGCCCAGCAGGGCGACCGTCTCGCCGCGGTGGATGGTCAGGTCCAGGTCGTGGACGGCGGTCGTGCCGCCGTAGCGAACGGTGAGCCCCCGGATGTCCAGGGCGGGTGTCTCGGGCATGCGTCCAGCCTGGTCAGCGCGCCGTCGCAGCTGTAGTGCCGGACGTCGTCCACAGCACCTGACGGATGTCAGACCGGACCGCCCTACCCTCGCTGTCGTGAGCGAGCAGAGCCTGGAGGTGCTGAGCAGGGTCTTCGGCTACGACGCGTTCCGGGGGCCGCAGCAGCGGGTGGTCGACCACGTCGTCGCCGGCGGCGACGCCCTGGTGCTCATGCCCACCGGCGGCGGCAAGTCGCTGTGCTACCAGGTGCCGGCGCTGCTGCGCGAGGGCGTGGGCGTGGTGGTCTCGCCGCTGATCGCGCTCATGCAGGACCAGGTCGACGCGCTGACCGCGCTCGGCGTCCGGGCCGGGTTCCTCAACTCCAGCCAGGACCCCGACGAGCGCCGGGCGGTCGAGCAGGCGTTCCTCGCCGAGGAGCTGGACCTGATCTACGTGGCCCCCGAGTCGTTGGGCGGCGGCGAGTCCCGCACCGCCCGGCTGCTCGAGCGCGGGCGCATCGCGCTGTTCGCCATCGACGAGGCGCACTGCGTGGCCCAGTGGGGGCACGACTTCCGGCCCGACTACCTCGCGCTGTCGATGCTGCACGAGAAGTGGCCCGACGTCCCGCGGATCGCGCTCACCGCGACCGCCACCCCGCGCACCCACGCCGAGATCAGCACCCGGCTGCAGCTCGACGACGCCCTGCACGTCGTGGCCGGCTTCGACCGCCCGAACATCCAGTACCGCATCGCGCCGAAGAACGAGCCGCGCAAGCAGCTGCTCGACCTGCTGCGCACCGAGCACCCCGGCGACGCCGGCGTCGTCTACTGCCTGTCGCGCGCCTCGGTCGAGACCACCGCCGACTTCCTGGTGAAGAACGGCATCCCGGCTCTGGCCTACCACGCCGGCATGGACCAGCGGACCCGCGCGGCCAACCAGTCGCGGTTCCTGCGCGAGGACGGCCTGGTGATGGTGGCGACCATCGCGTTCGGCATGGGCATCGACAAGCCCGACGTCCGGTTCGTCGCCCACCTCGACCTGCCCAAGTCGGTCGAGGGCTACTACCAGGAGACCGGCCGCGCCGGGCGCGACGGGCTCCCCTCCACGGCATGGCTGGCCTACGGGCTGGCCGACGTCGTCCAGCAGCGCAAGATGATCGACGGCTCGGACGGCGACGCCGCGCACCGCCGGGTGCTCACCGGCCAGCTCGACGCGATGCTCGCCCTCTGCGAGACGGTCGACTGCCGACGGGTGCGGCTGCTGGCCCACTTCGGGCAGGAGAGCACACCCTGCGGCAACTGCGACACCTGCCTGGTCCCGCCCGAGACCTGGGACGGCACCATCCCCGCGCAGAAGCTGCTCTCGACGGTGCTGCGGCTGCAGCGCGAACGCGGGCAGTCCTTCGGCGCCGGCCAGTCGATCGACATCCTGCTCGGCAAGCGCACCGAGAAGGTCACCCAGCACGGGCACGACCAGCTGAGCACCTTCGGCATCGGGTCCGACCTCACCGAGCAGCAGTGGCGGGGCGTCGTCCGGCAGCTGCTGGCCCAGGGCCTGCTGGCCGTGCAGGGCGAGTACGGCACGCTGGCGCTGAACGAGGCCAGCGGGCCGGTGCTGCGGCGCGAGCGCGACGTGCCGATGCGGCGGGAACCCGAGCGGGTCGCCCGGGGTCGCACGCAGCGGGCCGCCAAGGCCGCGGTCGACCTGGCACCGGCGGCGGCACCGGCGTTCGAGCGGCTGCGGGCCTGGCGGGCCGCGACGGCGAAGGAGCAGGGCGTGCCGGCCTACGTGGTCTTCCACGACGCCACGCTGCGCCAGATCGCCACCGAGGAGCCGGCCGACGTCGCCGCCCTGGGCACGATCAACGGGGTGGGCGCAGCCAAGCTGGAGCGCTACGGCGAGGGCGTGCTGGCGGCGCTCGCCGGCTGAGCGCCGGCCGCGTGCGGCACCGGGCAGCCGCCCGGGAAGGTGCCCAGCGCGCTGACGTCGTAGCCGTCGGGGTAGCTGCGGATGGTGGGCAGCTGCCGGGCGTAGAAGGGCTCCGTGCGGGGTGCCGCGAACCGCAGCGCCCTCCCGCGCGCCCGCAGCCCGGCCCGGGTGGCGGCGGCCAGCACCGGGTTGGGCTTCGGGTAGCGGAAGGCGGCGAGCAGGGCGTCGTCCATGAGCGCGAACGAGGTCTGCCGGACCACCGAGGCCGGCAGCTTGTCGTGCGGCGGGAAGGTGCCCAGCAGCGCGAGGGTGGAGTCGGCGACGGCCCGGCCACCCTCGCTGAACGCGAAGTGCTCGGCCTCGTAGGCGTCGTGCACCCGGGCGAACTCCTGCCAGGTGCCGGGGACGTCCTTGATGCCCATGCGCGCCCCCAGCGCCTGGTAGTACTCGGCGCTGGCGATCTTCTCGACCCCGCTCATCGGCCGCCAGGCGTAGGTGTCCATCCAGCGGATCGGGGTGACGACGAAGGTGCACAGCACGTAGCGCATGTCGTCGTTGCTGATGTCGTAGGAGCGGTGCATCTGGTTCATCCGCCGGATCGCGGCCTTGCCGGTGCCGGAGTCCGGCCCGTGCTCCAGGACGGCGTCGAGGATCAGCCCGGTGTCGTCGTAGCGCTTCTGCACCCGCTCGGTGAACTCACCGGTGCGGCCGAGCAGCTCGCCGATGGTCGGGACGGCGTAGGTGCGGAACAGCGCGAAGCTGAGCGCCTGGTTCATGTCCCAGGGGAACTCGACGGTCGCCGTGAGCCGGTAGATCTCCAGGTGGTCGGCCACCGGGTCGAGCGACTCGATGCGCTGCAGGACGTCGTACCGCTTCCGCACTGGGGCCTCCTCGTCGAGCAGTCAGCCCTGACTGTGCCAGAGGTGACCCCGGTCGCACCAGCCCCTCCTCAGTCGGTCAGGTCGCGCACCAGGGCGTCGGCGAGCAGTCGGCCGCGGTCGGTCAGGACGGCGCGGCCCGCCTCGTGCGGACCGACCTCCAGCAGCCCCCGCGCGACGGCGTCGGCGGCGCGGGCGCGGCCGACGTCCGAGAGCGCGGTGAGCGGCAGCCCGTCGCGCAGCCGCAGGCCGAGCATCACTGTCTCCAGCGCGACGTCCTCGGGGGTCAGCCGCTCCGCGCCGGCGGCCGGGTGCTCGCCCGCGGCGAGCCGGCCGGCGTGGGCGGCGGGGTGCTTGACGTTCCACCAGCGCAGGCCGCCGACGTGGCTGTGCGCACCCGGTCCGATGCCCCACCAGTGCGCGTTGGCCCAGTACAGCTCGTTGTGCCGGCAGCGTGCGGCCCGGTCGGTGGCCCAGTTGGAGACCTCGTACCACTCGAGCCCGGCCCCGCGGAGCACCCGGTCGGCCTGCTCGTACCGGTCGGCGAGCACGTCGTCGTCGGGCATCGGCAGTTCGCCGCGGGCCACCCGACGGGCCAGCTTGGTGCCCTGCTCGACGATGAGGGCGTAGGCGCTGACGTGGTCGACCGGGGCGTCCAGCACGGCCTGCAGGGACAGCTCCCAGTCGGCGTCGGATTCCCCCGGTGCGCCGTAGATCAGGTCGAGGTTGACGTGCTCGAACCCCGCGGCGCGGGCCTCGCGGGCGGCCTCGGCGGCCCGGCCGGGGGTGTGCCGGCGGTCGAGGACGGCAAGCACGTGCGGGGCGGCCGACTGCATGCCCAGGCTGATCCGGGTGAACCCGCCCGCGCGCAGCACGGCCAGCGACTCCGGCGTCACCGACTCGGGGTTGGCCTCGGTGGTGACCTCGACGTCGGCGGCCACCGGGAACAGCTCGCGGGCCCGGGCGAGGACGGCGACCAGGTCGGCGGCGGGCAGCAGCGTGGGCGTGCCGCCGCCGACGAACACGGTGCTGATCTCCGGCGGTTCGGGCCCGAGCACCCGGGCGGCGAGCTCGAGCTCGGCGATCGCGGTGGCCGCGTACTCGCTGCGGTTGGCACCGGGCCCGAGCTCGTCGGAGGTGTAGGTGTTGAAGTCGCAGTAGCCGCAGCGGGTCGCGCAGAACGGCACGTGCACGTAGAGGCCGAACGGGGTGCGGCCGAGCACCCCGCGGGCGGCGTCGTCGAGCATCGACGGGTCGGCCGGCAGGGCTGGGGAGTCGCCGAGGATCGGCAGGGTGGTGGTCATCGCTGCGCCCAGTGTCCCCCGCCCGTGCAGGATGGGTCCCGTGACCGACTCGGTGCTGCACGTCGAGGTGTCCCGCGGTGTCGCCACCCTCACCCTCGACTCCCCCGCCAACCGCAACGCGCTGTCCCGCGCGATGCGCGCCCAGCTGCGCGACGCCCTGGCTGCGGCGCTGGCCGACGACGCCGTGCGGGTGGTCGTGCTCGACCACACCGGCCGGGTGTTCTGCTCGGGCATGGACCTCTCCGAGGCAGCCGGCGGCGCGGCCGAGGACCAGGGCGTGAACGAGTTCCCCGAGCTGCTCGGGACCATCTGGCACTCGCCCAAGCCGGTGCTGGCCGCCGTCCGCGGGCCGGCCCGGGCCGGCGGGGTCGGCCTGCTCGCCGCCTGCGACGTCGTGGTGGCCGGCGCGTCGGCCACGTTCGGGTTCGCGGAGGTGCGGATCGGGGTGGTCCCGGCGATCATCTCGGCGGTCTGCCGGCCCCGGATGCTGCCGCACGCGGTGCACCGGTTGATGCTCACCGGCGAGGTGTTCGACGCCGCCACCGCCGCGCAGACCGGGCTGGTCGACCTGGCCGTCGCCGACGACGAGGTCGACGCCACCGTGGCCGGGCAGGTGCGGGCGCTGGCCGCCGGCGCCCCTACGGCGCTGGCCGAGACCAAGCGGCTGCTGCGCTCGACGCCGACCGGCTCGCTGGCCGACCAGTTCGGCGAGCTGCTCGGGCTGTCCGCCCGGTTCTTCGCCTCCGCCGAGGGCCAGGAGGGCATCGCCGCGTTCCGAGAGAAGCGCCCGGCGTCCTGGGTCCCGCAGGACTGACCCTTGCCCGCACGCCGGCGCGGCGGGACCCTCACCGCATGACCGAGGACCCCCGGGCCCGCTTCCGCGACCTGCCCGCCCCCTGCCGTCCTGAGCAGCTGGTCGAGACCTCCGACGTGTCCCAGGTGGCCCCGCCCGAGCAGGAGGTGCCCGCCGCCTGGCGGTCCGCCCTGCTGGGCGCCGGCGGCTGACCGGCGGCCGGGTCAGGTCAGGTCAGGTCAGGTCGCGGACCAGGTACCGGACGGCGTCCTCCGCGTCGTGGTCGGCCCCGTACCGGTCGGTCCAGGTGTAGCGGTCGGCGTACGCCAGCCCGGTCTAGGCGAACCCGAGCCGCAGGTAGAGCCGGGCGGCGTCCGGGTTGTCGTCGCCCACCCCGATGCCGACCCGCCGGTGACCGCCGGCCGCGGCCCGGGCGCAGGCGGCCCGGACCAGCGCCGTCCCGTGGCCCTGGCCCTGCTCGTCGGGGTGCACCTGCAGGTTGCTGATCTCCGGCAGATCGCCGAAGCGCTCCCGGACGACGGCGTCCCGCGGTGCCCACCGCAGCAGCCCCGCGCCCACCGGCCGCCCGCCCACCTCGGCCACCAGCAGCGCGCACTCCCCGGACGTCTGCCTGGACAGCAGGAGGCCGTACACGCCGTCCGGCGCCTCCAACGCTGCGTCCAGCCGCTCGGCCTCACCGGGCACGGCGAGCCGGACGACCGCAGCCATCAGAGCGCGAAGCCGGCGATCATCTGGCCGAGCTGACGGATGTCGGAGTTGCCCTTGAACTCGAGCCTGACCTTGCCCAGACCGCTGAACCACAGGTCGAGCTCGGCGTCCAGGTCGAACGTCCCGGCCGTCTCCACCGAGAACGCCTGGATCTTGCTGTAGGGCAACGAGGTGAAGTCCTTCTTCTTGCCGGTCATGCCCTGGACGTTCACCGCGATCAGTCGCTTGTCTGTGAAGACCACGTAGTCGCGCATCGCCTTGTAGCAGGACACGACACGCTCCCCGGGGATCAGCAGCGGCGCCACCTCGGGGCCGAGGTCCTCGTTGCGGGCGGGGTTGAGCTTGAACACGGAGCCGTTCGAGAAGTCGATCACCTCGTCACGGTAACGACGGGTCTCGTTCCGCCGGCGCCACCACGCCGATCACCGGAGCCGCCGGGTGGCGTCGGGCAGCCGCTCTGTCACCCCGCGGGCGTCCAGCCACTCCGCCAGCGGGACGGCGACGCGACGCGAGGTGCCCCAGGCCTGCCGCGCCTGGCTGAGCGTGAACGGCTGGGGCACCGCGGCCAGTGCCCGCCGCGCCCGGTCCTCGACGCCGGGGGCGAGCACCACGCCGTCGGCGATCCGGACCAGCTGACCGTCCCGGACCGCTGCGGCGAGCTCGCGCGGACCCAGCCCGGCGGCGGCCAGCGCCTCGGTGTCCGGGGCGGCGAACGGCTCTACGGCGAGCCGGGCCAGGACGCCGGTCACCGCCCGCTGCACCGGCTCGGGCAGTCCGCTGTCGGTGGCGACCACCCGGCCGTCGCGCAGTGCCAAGGGCGGCCGCACCAGCCCGGCGACCAGCTCGGCGTCGGGCAGCTCAAGCGCACTGCGCAGCACCGCCGTCGGCGGCCCCGGCTCCAACGGCCGCAGCTGCCGGTAGCGGGCGACGACGGCCGGCACCCGCGCGGCCAGCTCGTCGGCCAGGCCGGGCGCCAGCAACCAGCGACCCACCTCGGTGGCCCCGGACGGCACCGGCCAGCCCATCGCGACGAACTCCGACCGGAGCACCACCTGGCGGCGGGCCAGGTCGGCATCGGCGTCCCACCCGGCGGTGAGGTCCGCGGCCCGCACCCGCGCCGCCCCGCGCCGGCGCAGCTCGGGCGGGTCGACGTCGGCCACGTCCGCGCCGTGCACCGTGCGGGTGCCGGGGTCGCGCAGCAGCAGCCGGTCCCCCACCCGCAGCGGCAGCGGTCCACCCAGCCGCAGCCGCACGGTGGCGTCGTCCAGCGGGCGCACCCGGGCGGCGACCGTGGCCGAGCCGACGTGCACCACGAGCTCGGCCGGCAGCCGCTGCGCCGGGTGGACGAGGACGACGTCCAGCTCGCCCGTCGACCGGAAGGCGTCGGGGGTCAGCAGCGCGTCGCCGCGGGAGATGTCCTCGACCGCGACGCCGCGCAGGTTCAGCGCCACCCGGGCGGTCGCCCGGGCCGCCTCGACCGGTTGGCCGAGGGACTGCAGCCCGCGGACGACGACGTCCCGACCAGCCAGCGCCAGCCGGTCCCCGGTGCGCACCGTGCCCGCCGCCAGGGTGCCGGTGACCACGGTGCCGGCGCCGCGGATGGTGAAGGTGCGGTCGACCCACAGCCGGACCGGCGCGGTGGTGTCCGGGGCGGGCAGCCCGGCCAGCAGCTCCTCCAGGGCCGCGGCGACCGCCGGCACGCCGTCACCGGTGCGCGAGCTGGCGGCGACCCCGGGGACGTCGCCGAGCGAGGTCTCGGCCAGCCGCGCCCGCACGTCGGCGAGCACCGGCGCGGGGTCGGCGAGGTCGGACTTGGTGACCACCAGCAGCGCGTCGCGCACCCCGAGGGCGTCGAGCACCGCGACGTGCTCGGCGGTCTGCGCCGACCACCCGTCGTCGGCGGCCACCACCACCAGCGCGGCGGGCACCGAGCCCACCCCGGCGAGCATGTTCCCGACGAAGCGCTCGTGGCCGGGCACGTCCACGACGGCGACCGTGCGACCGCCGGGCAGGGTGGTCCAGGCGAACCCGAGGTCGATGGTGAGGCCGCGCCGGCGCTCCTCCTCCCACCGGTCGGGCTGCATGCCGGTCAGCGCCGTGACCAGCGAGGACTTGCCGTGGTCGACGTGCCCCGCGGTGGCGATCACCTGCACGCTGTCACCGGCATGCGCGGACCGCCTGCACCAGGGTCTCGTCGTCGGCGGGGTCCAGGCTGCGCAGGTCCAGCAGCGTCCGCCCGTCGGCCAGGTACCCGACGACCGGCGGCGCGCCGAGCCGCAGCGGCTCGGCGCAGGAGGCCGGCAGCGAGACGGCGACGCTCGGCAGCTCGAACTCGGGCGCTCCCCCGCCGCCGACCCGGGCCCCGGCGTCCACGACGTGCGCATCCCCGCCCAGCGCGGCGACGACCGCCTCCGCCCGGGCACGCAGCACCTCGACCGGGACGGCGAGCATCCGCTGCACCGGCGGCTGCGGTCCGCGGAGCGTGGCCTCCAACGCCGCCAGCGTCGTCTTGTCGACCCGGAGCGCGCGGTAGAGCGGGTGGCGGCGCAGCCGCTGCACCAGGTCGGCGCGGCCCAGCACGAGGCCGGCCTGCGGGCCGCCGAGCAGCTTGTCCCCGCTGCACAGCACCAGGTCGGCGCCGGCGGCCAGGGTGGTCTGCAGGTCGGGCTCGTCGGGCAGCGCGGGGTGCGGGGCCAGCAGGCCGGAGCCGACGTCGGCGACCACCGGGACGTCGACGGCGCCGGCCAGCTCGGCGACCTCGACGGACCGGGTGAACCCGCGGACCACGAAGTTCGACGGGTGGATCTTGAGCACCGCGCCGGTGTCCGGGCCGACGGCGTCGGTGTAGTCGGCGAGGGCGACCCGGTTCGTCGTCCCGACCTCGCGCAGGCGGGCCCCGGTGGAGACGAGCAGGTCCGGGATGCGGAACCCGTCGCCGATCTCGACGAGCTCGCCGCGGGCGACCACCAGCTCGCCGCCGAGGCAGGTGGCGACCAGCGCGAGCGCGGCGGCGCAGTTGTTGACCACGACCGCGGCCTGCGCGGCCGGGACGGCGGCCAGCAGCGCACCGATCGCGCCCTCGCCGCGGGGACCGCGCCGGCCGGTGGCCAGGTCGAGCTCGACGTCGGTGGTGCCGCTGGCCGCGACCACGGCATCGACGGCAGCGGCGGACCAGGGCGCACGGCCGAGGTTGGTGTGCACCAGCACGCCGGTCGCGTTGAGCACCCGGTGCAGGGACGACGCGCTCACCGGCAGCGCAGCCACCACGGCGTCGGCGGCGGCGTCCGGCCCGACCTCGCCGGACCGGACCCGCTGCTGCACCTCCACCACGACCGACTTGACCAGCTCGCGGCCGAGTCGGGCGGCGGACGCCGCGACCCGCGGGTCGGCCAGCAGGACGTCGGTGCGCGGCACCAGCCGGCGGGGGTCTGTGGTCATGGCTCCCGGGAGTGGTCGGCGGAGGCGGACGGGAATCGAACCCGCCTGACCCGGATACCGGGCCACGTCGGCTTTAGAGGCCGCGGGGGTCACCAGACACCCTGACGCCTCCGCCGCCGAGGGTACGTACGGTCGAGCGGTGACTGCCATCCGCCTGACCACCTACGCCCACGGCGGCGGGTGCGCCTGCAAGATCCCGCCCGGCGAGTTGGAGGCCGTCGTCGCCGGCCTGACGCACACCGGCCCGCGCGACCCCGCCACCGAGCTGGTCGTCGGCCTGGACGACGGCGACGACGCCGCGGTGGTGCGGCTGCCCGACGGCCGCGGCCTGGTGCTCACCACGGACTTCTTCACCCCGGTCGTGGACGACGCCTACGACTTCGGCCGGATCGCCGCCGCCAACGCGCTGAGCGACGTCTACGCCATGGGCGGCACACCCGTGGTCGCGGTGAACCTGCTCGGTTGGCCGCGCGACGTGCTCCCCGCCGAGCTGGCCGCGGAGGTGCTGCGTGGCGGGCTCGAGGTCGCGCACGCCGCCGGCTGCCACGTCGGCGGCGGGCACAGCATCGACTCCCCCGAGCCCACCTACGGCATGGCGGTCACGGGCCTGGTTGACCTCGACCGGCTGATCCGCAACGACCGTGCCGCCGCCGGCGACGCCATCTCGCTGACCAAGCCGCTGGGCGTCGGCACGCTCAACAACCGGATGAAGGCCACCGGGGAGCCCTCGCCCGAGGCCGTCGACTCCATGACCCGCCTCAACGCCGAGGCCTCGGTGGCCGCGGTCGCGGCGGGCATCCGGGCCGGCACCGACGTCACCGGGTTCGGCCTGCTCGGCCACCTCTACAAGATGGCCCGGGCCAGCGGGGTCACCGCGGTGGTCAGCGCCGCCGACGTCCCCTACCTGGCCGGCGCCCGCCAGGCCGTCGCCGACGGCTACGTGTCCGGGGGCACCCGCCGGAACCTGGACTGGGTGCGCCCGCACACCGACCTCACCGCGGCGACCGACGACGACGCGCTGCTGCTCGCCGACGCCCAGACCTCCGGCGGCCTGCTGCTGGCCGGCGAGGTCCCGGGTGCACCGGTGATCGGCGAGTTCGTGGCCGCCGGGGAGTTCGCCGTCGTCGTCCGGTAGTGCTCCCGGTGAGCCGGCGTTAACGTCGCCGGCATGCTCGCAGCCTTCGTCTCCTCGCCCTCGCCCGACGACCCGCTCTCGGTCCTGGAGGTCGGGGACCGCCCGGCCCCCGAGGCCCGCGACGGCTGGGTGGTCGTCGACGTGAAGGCGGCCTCGCTGAACCACCACGACCTGTTCAGCCTGCGCGGGGTCGGGCTCCCGGCCGAGCGCATGCCGATGACGCTGGGCTGCGACGCCGCGGGCACCGACGCCGACGGCAACGAGGTGCTGGTGCACGCGGTCATCACCGGCACGCCCGGCTGGTCGGGCGACGAGACGCTGGACCCCAAGCGCTCGCTGCTGTCCGAGCTGCACCAGGGCACGCTGGCCGAGCAGGTGCTGGTGCCCGCGCGCAACGTGCTGCCCAAGCCGGCCGAGCTGTCGTTCGCCGAGGCCGCCTGCCTGCCCACCGCCTGGTTGACCGCCTACCGGATGCTGTTCACCAAGGCCGGGCTGCAGCCGGGCCAGACCGTGCTCGTGCAGGGCGCCTCGGGCGGCGTGGCCACCGCGCTGGTGGCCCTGGGCCGCGCCGCGGGGTACCGGATGTGGGTGACCGGTCGGTCCGAGGAGAAGCGGGCGGCCGCCCTCGCCCTGGGTGCCGACCAGGCCTTCGAGTCCGGCGCCCGGCTGCCCGAGCGGGTCGACGCCGTCATGGAGACCGTCGGCAAGGCGACCTGGTCGCACAGCGTGAAGTCGCTCAAGCCCGGCGGGGTCATCGTCACCTCCGGCGCCACCACCGGCTTCGACCCGTCGGCCGAGCTGAACCGCATCTTCTTCACCCAGCTGCGGGTCGAGGGCTCCACGATGGGCACCCGCACCGAGCTGCAGCAGCTCGTGCAGCTGTGCGCCACCACCGGTCTGCGCCCGCAGATCGACGTGGAGCTGCCGCTGGCCGACGCCCGCGAGGGCTTCGAGCGCATGCACGAGGGCCGCACCAACGGCAAGATCGTCTTCACCGTCTGACGCGCGCACCCCGGCGTGGATCAGCTGGGTTCAGCACCGCGCGTCCTGGCTCACGGGCGCCGGTGAGCCAGGACGGCCGTGGGTGAACCCAGCTGATCACCGCCGCGGAGCAGGACCACGGCCGCGACCGCCGCCAGAGTGGCGGCCACCGCGGCGCCGGCGAACACGGTGTGCAGCTGGGTGAGGACGGCGGCGTCCACCGCACGGTCGTACACCGCGCAGTCGCCCGGGCTGGTCGGGCAGCTGACCAGCGGGCTCGGGATGTCGCGGACCACCGCGGTGAACCGGCGCAGCGCGATCGCGGTCAGCAGCGACAGCCCGACCAGCATGCCCACGGTGCGGGCCACGACCACGAGTGAGCTCGCGCTGCCGTGCACCCGGGACGGCGTGACGACCAGCAGCACCGTGTTCACCGGGGCCACCGCCAGCCCGAACCCGAGCCCGGCTGCGACCAGGGCGACCGTGGAGGTCCAGCTGTCCAGCGAGGTGGCGTCCCACCGGGTCATCGCCACGAAGGCCAGGGCGGCCAGGGCCATGCCGCCGCCGGCGATCCAGCGCGGGGCCACCCGCCGGCACAGCCAGCCCCCGGCGACCGCGCCGATCGGCACGGCGACCAGCAGCTCGACCAGCACCAGGGCCGCACCCAGCTGGTCGGCCTCGGTGGTCGCACGGGCGAACAGCGGGACGTCGACCAGCGCCGCCACCAGCGCGACCCCGACCAGCACGTTCACCACCAGCGCACCCCACGCGCCCACCGGCCGCAGCTCGGTCAACGGCAGCAGCGGCTCCGCCGTGCGGCGCTCGTGCAGCACGAAGGCCACCGCGGCGACCGCCGCCACCGGGAGCAGCACCGGCCCGTGGGCGACGACCTGGGTGGCCGGGTCGGCGGCGGCGAAGGCCCAGACCAGGCTGCCCAGCGCGACCACCACGAGCACGGCACCGAGGACGTCGACCTCGCGGGCCAGCGCCGGGAGGCCGCGCAGGGGCAGCACCGGGTGCGCGGCGGTGGCCGACCGGACCAGCACGCCGGCGGCGCCGAGCACCGCGACGAGCACCAGCGGCGTCGTCCACCCGGGCCCGGCCACCGGAACCCAGGCCAGCCCGAGCGTGACGTCGGTGACCAACGCCTCGGGTTCGGCGAGCTGCAGCGCCAGGGCGCTCGCGGCCACGACGGCGAAGGCCACCCCGACGACGTCCCGACCCGGGCGCCGGGGACCCGAGGCCCGCAGCGCCACGGCCAGCCCCACGCCCAGCGCGAGGTTCACCCAGAAGATCGCCCGCCAGTCCCACACCGCCAGGATCGCCGCCCCGGCCAGCGGCCCGAGCACCGCCCCGGCCTCCTGCACCGCGCCGACCACACCGAGCGGCACGGCCCGGCGGTCGGGCGGCCAACGGTCGGCGACCAGGGCGAGCGTGGCCGGCACCAGGCCGCCGGCGCCGATGCCCTGCAGCCCGCGGCCCAGCACCGCCGGGCCCAGCGCCACCGCGGTCGCGGTCAGCAGCGACCCGAGGGCGAACAGCAGCAGGCAGCCGACAAGCACCGGGAGCCGGCCCCGGAGGTCGGCCAGCCGGCCCAGCAGCGGCAACGTCGCGGTGTAGCCGAGCAGGAAGCCCCCGATGATCGGGGTCGCCTCCTGCAGCTGGTCGAGCCCGACGCCGACCCCGGTGAGGATGTCGGGCAGGGCGAGGACGACGACGTAGGTGTCGGCCGCCGAGACCAGGACCGCCAGCGTCGCGAGGACGACGGTGGCCCGCCCCGGGACGGCGGCGACCTCAGCTGGTGGGCGGCGCGGTGATCTGGACATCGGCCCCGAAGTCGGACAGGACGATCGTGTAGCTGCCGGTGTCGTCGGCGGTGAAGAACGGCCCGGTCAGCTGCACCTGGCGGAGCTGACCGCTGTCGGTGGCGATCGAGAACACCGCCTGGACGTCCTGCTCGGGGTCCTGGCTGGTGAGCAGGTCGGCCACCAGGTCGCCGGGCAGGGTGCCGCTCACCTCGCGCACCACCTCGCCGTCGACCCGGGACTCGTCGCCCAGCTCGGGCGACTGCGCGGCGGTCAGCAGCTGGCTGATGCCGGTGTCGGGGTCGATCAGCGCCCCGGGGTCGCCGACGCCGATGGTGGCCGGGTCGACCACGCTGTAGCCGCTGGTCAGCGGCAGCTGGGCGTAGACCGTGCCGTCGACCGAGATGACCTCCGCGTCGATCGAGCTGCCGAAGGCCTGCACCTGCAGGGTGCCGCTGAACGAGGCGGGCCGGGCGATGTCGCCCTCGCCGCCGAGCAGGGCGCTGCCGCCGGCGGGCGCGCCGTCGCTGGTCAGCACGAAGTGGACGCTGCTGGCGTCGTCGAGGGTGGTCCTGGCCCGGGACAGCAGGTCACCGGCGGACTCGTCGGAGCTGCCCCCGCTGCAGCCGGCCAGGGTCAGGGCGGCGAGCACCAACGCCGCCGCCGTCGTCCGCAGTTGCATGCCGCCTCCTCGCAGGACTCCCCGTGAGGCCCGCGCGGACAGTAGCGCGCAGCTCCGACGGTTCAGCCCAGCAGCGCGGCGATGCGGCCCTCGAGCTTGGCGCGGTCCTTCTGCGGCACGGCGTCCAGAGCGGGGGCGACCTCGACGAGTCGGGACCGCTGGGTGGTCAGCGCGCGGAACAGCAGCCCCGCGGTGACCCCGTGGTCGGGCCGGTGCACGAGCTCGACCTCGTCGCCGGCACCGATCTCGCCGGTCTGCAGCACACGCAGGTAGGCGCCGCTCGCGCCGTGCGCGGTGAACCGCTTGACCAGGTCGGGGACGTCCCAGAAACGGGCGAAGTTCGCGCAGGGGATGCGGGGTGCGGTGACCTCGAACAGCGCGGTGCCGACGGCCCACTGCTCGCCGAGCACCGCGCCGGTGAGGTCGAGCCCCGTCGTCCGCAGGTTCTCGCCGAACGCGCCGGCCGGCAGCTCCCGGCCGAGCTCGGACTCCCACCACGCGGCGTCCTCGGCGGCGTAGGCGTAGACGGCCTGGCCCTCGCCGCCGTGGTGCTTGCGGTTGACCTGCTGGTCGCCGTCCAGCGTCTCGGGCAGCACCGCGACCCGCCCCGTGACCGACCGCTTGCGGATGCCCGACGTGCTCGGTCGCCTGCCCGGCAGCGGGTACAGGTCGTCCCCGGAGACGCAGACCGCCTCGACGCGCCCCACGGCTACTTCTTGGTGGGCTCGGCGTTGGAGAGCGCGGCGACGAACGCCTCCTGGGGGACCTCGACGCGGCCGACCATCTTCATCCGCTTCTTGCCCTCCTTCTGCTTCTCCAGCAGCTTGCGCTTGCGCGAGATGTCACCGCCGTAGCACTTGGCGAGGACGTCCTTGCGGATCGCCCGGACGGTCTCCCGGGCGATCACCCGGGCGCCGACGGCGGCCTGGATCGGCACCTCGAACTGCTGGCGCGGGATGAGCTCGCGCAGCTTGCCGGCCATCATCACGCCGTAGCCGTAGGCCTTGTCCTTGTGCACGATCGAGGAGAAGGCGTCGACGGCCTCGCCCTGCAGCAGGATGTCGACCTTGACCAGGTCGGCCTCCTGCTCGCCGGCCTCGGCGTAGTCCAGGCTCGCGTAGCCGCGGGTGCGGGACTTCAGGGCGTCGAAGAAGTCGAAGATGATCTCGCCGAGCGGCAGCGTGTAGCGCAGCTCGACCCGGGACTCCGACAGGTAGTCCATGCCGGTGAGCGAGCCGCGGCGGCCCTGGCACAGCTCCATGATCGTGCCGGTGTAGTCGCTGGGGGCGATGACCGTGGCGTTGACGATCGGCTCGAAGATCGCGGTCATCTTGCCGTGCGGCCAGTCGCTCGGGTTGGTGACGGTGTGCTCGCTGCCGTCCTCCATGACCACCCGGTAGACCACGTTGGGCGCGGTCGAGATCAGACTCAGGCCGCTCTCGCGCTCGAGGCGCTCGCGGACGATCTCCAGGTGCAGCAGGCCCAGGAAGCCCACGCGGAAGCCGAAGCCCAGCGCCGCCGACGTCTCGGGCTCGTAGACCAGCGCGGCGTCGTTGAGCAGCAGCTTGTCCAGCGCCTCGCGCAGCAGCTGGTACTCGCTGCCGTCGATCGGGTAGAGCCCGGAGTAGACCATCGGGTTGGGGTCGCGGTAGCCACCGAGGGACTCGGCCGCCGGCCGGTGCTGCAGCGTCACGGTGTCGCCGACCCGGGACTGGCGCACGTCCTTCACCCCGGTGATGAAGTAGCCCACCTCGCCGACTCCGAGGCTCTCGACCGGCTTGGGCTCGGGGCTGATGACGCCGATCTCGAGCAGCTCGTGGGTGACGTTGTTGCTCATCATCTTGATCCGCTCACGGCCGGAGATGCGGCCGTCGACGACGCGGACGTAGGTGATGACCCCGCGGTAGATGTCGTAGACCGAGTCGAAGATCAGCGCGCGGGCGGGGCCGTCGGCGTCACCGGTCGGGGCCGGGATCTTCTCCACGATCATGTCCAGCAGCTCGGGCACGCCCTCGCCGGTCTTGCCGCTGACCCGCAGCACGTCGTCGGGGTCGCACCCGATGATGTGCGCGATCTCGGCGGCGAACTTCTCGGGCTGCGCCGCGGGCAGGTCGATCTTGTTCAGCACCGGGATGATCGTCAGGTCGTTCTCGATCGCCAGGTACAGGTTGGCCAGCGTCTGCGCCTCGATGCCCTGCGCGGCGTCGACCAGCAGCACAGCACCCTCGCAGGCGGCCAGCGAGCGGGACACCTCGTAGGTGAAGTCGACGTGGCCCGGGGTGTCGATCATGTCCAGCACGTACTCGGTGCCGACGTGCTCACCGCTGCGCGGGGTCCACGGCAGCCGCACGTTCTGGCTCTTGATGGTGATGCCGCGCTCGCGCTCGATGTCCATGCGGTCGAGGTACTGGGCGCGCATGTTGCGCCCCTCGACGATGCCGGTCACCTCGAGCATCCGATCGGCCAGCGTCGACTTGCCGTGGTCGATGTGGGCGATGATGCAGAAGTTCCGGATGCGGGCCGGGTCGGTGCGGGCGGGTGCAGTCACAGTGCCCCCATCGTCCCACGCCGGGACGACGACGGGGCGCACCGCCCGGACGACGGGGACGTCCACGCCAGGACGTCGGCGCCCGTCCGATCGGGAGCACCATGCCCGCACCTGTGCGGGATGCGGGCGGGCTGGTATCTTGGCGAACCGGTCCGCGTTGCGCCCTGCGCCGCGGACGTGACGGCAGACTTTCCCCGAGAAGACCCGAGGCTCACGCGTGGCGAACATCAAGTCCCAGATCAAGCGGATCAAGACCAACGAGAAGGCGCGTCAGCGCAACGTCGCGGTCAAGTCCGCCCTGAAGACCTCGGTCCGGCGCTTCCACGCCGCCACCGCGGCCGGGGACAAGGACGCCGCCGACACCACGCTGCGCGCCGCCAGCAAGCTGCTGGACAAGGCCGCCAGCAAGGGCGTCATCCACAAGAACCAGGCCGCCAACCGCAAGTCGGCGCTGGCCAAGCAGGCCGCCTCGCTCTGAGGCACCCCGCCCGCTCGACGAGCCCCCCTCCCCGCACCGGGGACGGGGGCTCGTCGCGTCCCGGGGGGGGCGGCTCAGTACCGGGACGCCGGGCGGGCTCCACGCCCACCGCCGGCGGCAGCCCGCAGGGCCACGATCCGACGCACCGCCCGCTCCAGGGCGTAGTCGGCGCTGGCCGCCACACCCTTGACGTCGGCGTTGAGCCCGGCGGCCACCCCGATCGCCTGCTGCAGCGCCGGGATGGTCCACCCCCGGGCCTGCGCCTGCGCCTTCTTCACCTTCCACGGCGGCATCTTCAGCTGCCGGGCGAGGTCGCCGATGTTGGTCGTGCCCAGCGAGGCCACCCGCGCCGCGGTGCGCACACCGTCGGCGATGGCGTCGGCCAGCAGCACGTGCGGCACCCCGCGGTCCAGGGCCCAGCGCAGCATCTCGATCGACCCGGCGTGGTCGCCCACCAGCACCCGTTCGGCCACGGTGAACCCGGTGACCTCGGCCTGCCCCCGGTGGAAGCGGGCCACCGCGTCGGCGTCGATGGAGCCGCCGAAGTCCGAGACGAGCTGGCTGGCCGCCGCCGACAGCGACCGCAGGTCGTTGCCGACGGCCTCGAGCAGGGCGGTGGCGGCGTCGGGGGTGATCCGACCTCCGGCGCGCCGGACCTCGTTGCGCACGAACGTCATCCGGTCGCCGGCCGAGACCAGCTTCGCGCACTCGTCCTCGGCCGCACCGGCCTGCCGGTACGCCTTGAGCAGGGCCTCGTTGCGCTTGCCGCCGGAGTGCACCAGCACGAGCGTCAGCTCGGGGTCGGGGTCCTTCGCGTAGCTGAGCAGGGAGTCGACCAGCGCCGTGGCCGCCTCGTGCACCCCGGTGACCACGACGAGCCGGTGGCCGCCGAACAGCGAGGGCGCCAGGACGTCGGCGAGCTGGCCGACCGGGAGACCGAGGGCCGCGAGCTCGTGCTCCTCGGAGTCGGGGTCCAGCCGGCGGACCGCGGCGCGGACCTCCGACACCGCCCGGGCGCGCAGCAGCTCCTCCTCGCCCACGACCAGGCGCAGCCGGGACAGCGGGGGCGGTGGAGCAGCGGTCGGCGGCACCGGGCCATCGTGTCACGCAGGTACGACCTCCCGGCCCGTCCGGGAGGACCGGAGCCGGACCCGCCACGGCCCGCTGGACCTCGTCCACGCCACGGGCGGTCACCCCCCAGTCCCCGGCCTGCCCCACCACCGCGAGGTCGCCCTCGGTGTCGGTGCGGTGCACCTGCATGCCGTCGGCCACCAGCCAGTCCAGCAACCGGCCGGTCGGGTGGCCGTAGTCGTTGTCCGCGCCCACCGAGATGAGCGCCACCCGCGCCCCGGTCGCGGCCAGGAAGTCCGGGTCGGCGTCCCCGCTGCCGTGGTGCGGGACCTTGAGCACGTCGACCCGCAGGTCCAGCCCGGCAGCCAGCAGCCGCGCCTCGGTGTCGGCGCCCAGGTCACCGGTGAACAGGATCCCGATGCCCCGCTGGGTCACCCGGGCCAGCATCGACAGCGCATTCGGGTCCACCCCGGCCCGCGCGGCGGGGGCGGCCGGGGCGAGCACCTCGATCGTCGCCGTCCCCACGGTGCGGGTGGTGCCGGCCGTCAGCGTCGTGAGCTGCCCGCCGGCCGCGGCGACCGCGCGGCCCACGGCGCCCAGCCGGTCGTCGGTCGGCGCCAGCAGACCCGTGGCGACCTCCCCCACCTCGCGTCCGGCCAACGCACCGGGGAGACCGGTGACGTGGTCGGCGTCCAGGTGCGAGAGCAGCACCAGCGGCAGTCGGTCGACGTCGAGGCGGGCCAGGCAGTCGTCGACCAGGGACGGGTCCGGGCCGGCGTCGACCAGCACCGCCTCGCCAGGTGCGGTGGGCAGGACCAGGGCGTCCCCCTGACCCACGTCGCAGGCGACCAGCACCGTGCCGGTCACCGGCCAGCCGTCGGCGACCTGGCGGGCCGGCCAGCCCAGGGCCACCGCGCCGACCACCACGGCCAGCGCCAGCGGGCGGGTGCGCGGCCACCGGACCAGGACGGCGGACCCGGCCACCAGCAGCCCGACCAGCAGCAGCGCGCCTCCCGTCCCCGCCGGCCAGCCGGCCGCGCCGTCGGGCACCGCGGCTGCCCGGTCGGCGACCAGCACCAGCCACCGCGTCGGCCACCCGGCCGACCACACCAGCGCGTCGGTGAGCGCCGGGCTGACCGGGCCGGCCAGCACCGCGAGCAGCCCGAGCACGGTCGCGGGTGCGACCGCCGGCGCGGCCAGGAGGTTGGCGGGCAGCGACACCAGGCTGACCAGGCCCGAGAGCCCGGCCACCAGCGGCGCGGTCACCACCCCGGCGGCGGCGCTCACCGCCAGGGCATCGGCGAACCAGCCCGGCATCCCGCGGCGCCGCCAGGCACGGGACCAGCCGGGCGCCAGCAGCACGATCCCGGCGGTGGCCGCCACCGACAGCGCGAACCCCCCGTCCCGGGCCAGCGACGGGTCGACCAGCAGCAGCACGCAGACCGACGCGGCGAGGGCGGGGACGGCCACCCGCGACCGGCCCGACGCCAGTGCCAGCAGCGTGACCGCCCCCATCGCGGCGGCCCGCAGCACGCTCGGGCTGGGCCGGGCCAGCAGGACGAACCCGACCAGCCCGAGCATCCCCGCCACGGCCTGCCACCGCCGGTCGACGCAGCGGCGGCGCAGGGGCCACAGCAGCAGCGCCAGCACGATGGCCACGTTCGCGCCCGACACGGCCGTGAGGTGACCGAGCCCGGCCCGTCGGAAGTCGGCGGTGACCTGCGGCTGCATCCCGGTGGTGTCGCCGACCACCAGACCGGGCAGCAGCCCGGCCTCGTCGGCCGGCAGCACCCGGGCCGCCGAGTCGGCCAGCCCACCGCGCAGCTCGCCCGCGACCTGCTGCGCCGCACCGGCCGGGACCGCCGGTTCGGGCGGGCCGCGGGAGGTGAGCACCGCGACGACGTCGTCCCCGTCCTCGGCGGGGCCGACCTCGACGCGGACGTCGACCTGGGCACCGGGCAGGGTGCCGGCCCAGTCCGCCGCCTCGCCGAAGACGAGCACGGCGGCCGGGCGCACCGCGGGTCCACCGCTGATCGCGGTCACGGTCCCGTCGACGAGCACCCGGGCCGGTCCGAGGCCGCCGGCGAGCGCCCGCGGGTCGTCGTCCACCGTCAGCCGCACCGTCGTGGTCGCGCCACGGTCGGCCAGCGCGACGAGCGGGGATGCGGTCCGGTCACCGGTCCGCACGGCCCCGGCCGATGCGGCCACCGCGACCCCGGACAGGAGGGCCACGACCGTCCACCGCACGGCGCCGGGACGTCGCCGCCGCAGCACGAGCGCGGCCACGACCGCGGCTGCGCCCAGCCCGGCGTTGCCCGCCACCGGGAGCCACGGGACCAGCAGGGTGGTGGCCCAGGTACCCAGCGCAGGCGGCACGAGCCGCAGGTCGGTCCAGGACCACCGGTCCTCGAGCCGTCGCCGCTGCACCCGCACCCCGGGGACGCTAGGGAGCTCCCGCGGCCCCCTCCGCCGTCCGGGACCACCTGTGGACGGCGCGGCCCGGTGTGGACGACGAGCAGCCGACCCGCGCCCGACCTGCTACGCGCGCACACCCCACCGGTCGGCGTGGACGGACTCGGCGAGGGGACGGCGGGCACGCCAGCCGTGCCGCTCGAGGTCGGGCACCTCCTGCAGCGCGGTCACCGGCCCGACGCACAGCCAGGCGACCGGCCGGACGTGCTCGGGGATGCCGAGCAGCTCGCGGAGGAACGGCTCGCGGTAGAAGGACACCCAGCCCACGCCCCACCCCTCGGCGGTGGCGGCCAGCCAGAGGTTCTGCACCGCGAGGCAGGTGGAGTAGAGCCCGGTGTCGGCGATCGCGTGCCGGCCCAGCACGGCGGGTGCACCCCGGGTCGGGTCGTAGGTGACCACCACGCCCAGGCTGGCGCCGAGCACGCCCTCCACCGAGATGCGGGAGAACACCGTGGCCCGCTCGGCGTCCAGCTCCGCGTCGAAGGTCTCGCGCTCGGCCGCGACGTGCGCCTGGAACCGGGTGCGCAGGGCGGTGTCGCGGACCAGGACGAAGTCCCACGGCTGCGTCATGCCGACGCTGGGGGCGGCGTGCGCGGCCCCCAGCACGCGCTCGAGGGCGGCGGCGTCGACCGGCGCACCGGTGAACTCACGCCGGACGTCGCGCCTGCGGTGGATGACGTCGTAGAGGTCAGCGTCCATGCCGCCATCCCACACGAGGGGGTCAGACGGTGACCAGCGGGGAGATCTCGGCGTACAGCGAGGGCCCGATGCCGCTGACGTCGTCCAGCTGCTCGACCGTGCCGAAGGGTCCGTGCTGGGCGCGGTGGTCCACGATCCGCTGCGCCAGCACCGGGCCGATGCCGGGCAGGGCGTCGAGGTCGGCCACGGTGGCGGTGTTCAGGTCGACCAGGCCGGACGTCGTCCCCGCGTCCGTCCCTCCCCCCGCACCGCCGGCCGCCCCGGGCACCCCGACGGCGACCTGCTGCCCGTCGACCAGCAGGGCCGCCCCGTTGAGCGCTGCCGGGTCGGCCTCGGGCAGCAGCCCGCCCGCAGCGGCCACGGCGTCGGCCACCCGGGAGCCGGCCGGCAGCGTGACCAGGCCCGGGGACACGACCTGCCCCACGACGGCGACCACCAGGTCGCTGCTGGCGGAGGGGACGGCGGCTGCGGGGGCGGACGTCGGGGAGCCCGTGCTCGCGGCCGGCACCGCGGTGGCCACGCCGTCCCCGCTGACCGGTTCGACGTCGGGCCGCCCGATCCAGCTCCACCCCGCCACGGCCACCGCGGCCAGCACGGCCACCACCCACAGCGTGCGGGCGCCGTGCGGGCCGGGGTCGATCCTCGCCGAGGGACCGGAGGCGCGGTGCCGGCCGCTCCCCGTGCGTGCGGTCGCCCGGTCCGGCTCGGCGGGTGCGTCGTCGGTGGACCAGCTGTCGGGGTCCTCGTCGTCCGCCCAGGCGTCCCCCGCTGCGGGGGTGGTCCCGGGCCCGGGCACCGGGTCGTCGTCGGGCAGCCACCCGCGTGCGGCCGCGCCGTCGTCGAGCAGCGCCCGCAGGCGGGCCCGGATCACGTCGGCGTCGTCGGCCCGGCGGGAGGAGAACAGCACGGCGGGCACGCTAGGTCCCCGCCGGCCTCCCGAGAGGGCCTCCGGCACATCTGTGGACAGGGCTCCCGGTTGTGGATGGCAGCATGCACGCCCGTGCGGTCCCAGGTCAGTGTGCGGTCGTGTCCCGGCCGTCTGCACCGAACGCCTGCCGTCGTGCTGGCGGCGGTCGTCGGCCTGCTCGGCGCGATCGCGGTGGAGCTGCTGCCGGTGGTCGGGGGCGACCTCGTCGCCCAGCGCTGGTGGCAGTCCTGGGCCGCCTCCGCCGGTGGGCAGCCGGTCGACCTGGGCTGGTACGCCGGCTCGCCGGCCTTCTCCTACAGCCTGCTGGCCCCGTGGCTGCTGGCCCTGGTGGGCCCGGCGGTGGCGGGGGTGGTCAGCACGACGGTGGGGGCGTCGGCGACGACGGCCCTGCTGGTGCGGGCCGGAGCGGTCCGGACCCGGGTGGTGGGGGTCCTGGCGGCCCTGGCGTTCCTGGCGAACCAGCTGTCGGGCCGGACGACGTTCGCGACGGGGACCGCGGTGGGGCTGCTGGCCCTGGTCGCGGTGACGACACCGACCACCCGCACCACGACCCGGCGGGTGACGGCCGGGGTGCTCGCGGCCCTGTCGGGGGCGCTGAGCCCGGTCACCGCCGTGCTGCTCGGCCTCGCTGCCGTGGCGTGGTGGGTGGCCGCCGGGAGGAGGTCACGGCCCGGGTGGGACGTGCTGGCGGTGCTGGCCGGGGCAGCGGTGCCGCTGGCGGGGATGCTGGCGCTCGACGCAGCCGGGGGGCCGATGACCGGGAGCGCGCACCAGATGCTGGCCGCGACCCTGGCCGCGCTGGTGGTGCTGGCCGTGGCGGCGCGCCGGGCCCCGGTGGTGGCGACCGGGGCGGCCCTGACGGCGGTGCTGCTCCTGGCGACGTGGCTGGTCCCGGACCCGGTGGGCTCGAACTCGACCCGCATGGTGCTGCTGTTCGCGGTACCGGTGCTGGTCGCGGTGCCGCGCCGACCGGCCCTGCTGGTGGGTCTGGCAGCAGTGCTGGTGACCTGGCTCCTGCCCCCGCTGGTGCCGCGGGACCTGAACCCCCGGGACACGACGACCCTGGACCGGACGAGCGCACCGATGCTGGCGGAGCTGGCGCGCCGGGGCCCGGTGGGCCGGGTGGAGGTGGTGCCGCTGGGCGACCACTCGGACGCGGCGATGGGTCAGCAGGTCCCGCTGGCCCGGGGGTGGACCCGGCAGCTGGACGTCGCCCGCAACGGGCTGTTCTACGACGGCTCGCTGGACGACGACACCTACCTGGCCTGGTTGCGGGCGCGCGGCGTCTCCTACGTCGCCTTGTCCACGCAGCGTCCCGACTGGGCCGCCCGGGGCGAGGCCGCCCTGGTGCGTGCGGGCGTGCCGGGCCTGGAGCGGGTGTGGTCCGACGACACCTGGTCGCTCTGGGCCGTCGACGGCCCCGGGGTGGTGCTGGCCGGGCCGGCTCAGGTGGTGGACAGCGGCCGGCGGGAGCTGACCGTGTCCGTCGACCGGCCCGGCGACGTCCGGCTGTCCCTGTACTGGGACGAGCGCCTGACGCTCGTGGGTGAGGGCTGCCTGGCGCCCGGTGACGCCGCCGGCACGGTCGACCTGCGGGCCACGCGGGCCGGCACCTACACCGTGACCAGCGGTTGGCTGCCGTCCGGGCACTGCTGAGGCCCCAGCCCGGTCGGCAGCACCGGGTCCGCGGCCGGGGCCGGCGCCGGGCTCAGCCCCCGGGCGCGGGGTCGACGCCGGGGGCGACGACGACGCCGAGCGCACCGGGCCCGACGTGCGCCCCGAGCGCGGCGCCGAGCTCGCTGACGTGCAGCTCGCGCAGGTGCGGGACGCGCTCGCGCAGCTGGTCCGCCAGCGCCTCGGCCCTGGCCGGGGCCGCGAGGTGGTGCACGGCCAGGGCGACCGGCCGGTCGCCGCACAGGTCCACGACCCGCTGGACCAACCGGGCGACGGCCCGCGAGGTCGTGCGCACCTTCTCCAGCACCACGATCTGCCCGTCCTGCACGTGCAGGACGGGTCGCACCGCCAGAGCCGTGCCCAGGACGGCGGCCGCCGGTCCGATCCGCCCGCCGCGGCGCAGGTGGTCGAGGGTGTCCAGGACGAACAGGGTGCTGGTCGCGTCCGCCGTGCCCTGCGCGAGGGCGGCGACCTCGTCGGCCCCGGCGCCCGCCGCCGCGGCCCGGGCCGCGGCCAGGACGGCGAAGCCCGTACCCATCGCCGCGGTGCGGCCGTCCACCACGGTCACGATGTGCTCGCCCACCTGGTTCGCGGCGGTGCGGGCGGCGTCCCAGGTCCCCGACAGCTCCCTGGACAGGTGCACCGACACGATCCGGTCGGCACCGGCCTCCAGCCGCCGCCGGTAGGCGGCCACGAAGTCACCGGGGGTCGGACGTGACGTGGTGACCTGCTGCCCCCGCACCGCGAGGGTGCGGGCCACCTCGGCCGACCCCACGTCGAGGCCTTCGCGGCCGGACCGACCGGTCAGCACCACGTACAGCGGCACGACCTCGATGCCGAGCTCGTCGACCAGCTCTGCGGGCAGGTACGCCGTGGAGTCGGTGACCACGGCGACGGACATGGGCGCGAGGCTAACCGGCGCCGAGGCGCGACCGGCCGGGAACCTCCTGGTCAGCCCCGATCGGGGGACACCGGAGCCGGGTCAGGAGGCGGCGTCGGCGTCGGTCGGTGTGGGCGCTGCGTCGTCCGGCGTGGCCCCCGCGGGGAGCGGCGCCGACCCGGCGACCGCGACGTCGGACACCCCCGCGGCCTCGGCGACGTCGGGCCCGGTCTCGGACCCGGACCGCCGCGGCAGACCCGGGGCACCCCCGGTCGCCGAGGCGTTGTGCCGGAGCACGCGCCAGCGGGTGCCCTGGTGGGCCAGCTCGGTCCAGTGGCAGTTGCCCAGCGGACCGAAGATGCGCCGGTGCTCGGGGCCGAGCCCCAGCAGCGCCTCGACCAGCCGGCCGCCGGTGCCGCCGTGGGTGACGAGCACCGCGACCGGCGCGGTCGGCAGGTCGGCCAGCGCGGCCAGCGCCCGCCGGGCCACCTCGGCCGGGTCCTCGCCGCCGCGGCCCCGCACGGGCCGGCCCTCGACCCAGTCGGCGTACTGCTCGGGGAGGTCGCGGGCGACGTCGTCGCGGGTCAGGCCCTCCCAGCTGCCCAGGCCGTGCTCGCGCAGGCGCGGCTCGACCCGCAGGGTGGTGCCGAGGACGTCGGCGAGGGTCTGCGCGGTGTCCCGGGCCCGGACGAGGTCGCTGGTGACCACCAGCGTGCCGGCCGGCAGCTCCCGGCCCAGCGCCTGCGCCGCCCGCGCGGCCTGGGCGCGGCCGGTGGCGTCCAGCGGCGGGTCGAGCTGGCCCTGGAACCGGCCGCTGGCGTTCCACTCGGTCCGCCCGTGCCGCCAGACGAGCACGCGCTCGACCGACGGCGGGGCGTGCTCCCCCGCAGCGGCGCTCACCGGGTGGTGTCGGCCTGCGGGGCGTCGGACGTGGCCGGGTCGAGCGCCTGCGGGGCAGCTTCGCCGTCGCCGGAGATGCCGCCGGGCACCGCGTCGGCGTCCTGCGCGGCCGGCACCGCGGCACTCCCACCCGCAGCGGGCGCGGGCGCCGGCAGCGCGCTGTCGGTGAACGGGATGGTCGGGCAGTCCTTCCAGAGCCGCTCCAGCGAGTAGTAGGCCCGCTCCTCGGCGTGCTGGACGTGCACGACGACGTCCACGAAGTCCAGCAGCACCCAGCGGGACTCGGCCACGCCCTCGCGGCGGACGGCCTTGATGCCGTGCTCGCGGAGCCGGTCCTCGACCTCGTCCACGATGGACTGCACCTGGCGCTCGTTGGGAGCCGAGGCCAGCACGAAGGCGTCGGTGATGGCCAGCCGGTCGCTGACGTCGACGATGGACACGTCGGTGGCGAGCTTGTCGGCCGCGGCCTGGGCGGCCCACAGCGCGGTCTCGCGGGCCTCTGTCGAGGCGGTCATCGGGGAATCTCCTGGAACTCGGGGGTGCCGGGACCGTGGGTCGGCCCCGGCGGGGTGGCAGTGGTGCCGGTCGGCGCGCCGAGGTGGCGCACCGCCGTGCCGGGCAGCAGCTGCCCGGGCGGGCTGGGCGGCAGGCCGTCGCGGTAGAGGCCGCGCTTCTCGATGTACTGCACGACGCCGTCGGGCACGAGGTACCAGACCGGCTTGCCGCGGCGGACCCGCTCGCGGCAGTCGGTGGAGCTGATCGCCAGCGCCGGGATCTCGACCAGGCTCACCGCGCCGGCCGGCAGGTCGGCGTCGACCAGCTGGTAGCCGGGGCGGGTGACCCCGACGAAGTGCGCCAGGTCGAACAGGTGGGCGGTGTCCCGCCAGCCGACGATCTGGGCCAGGGCGTCGGCGCCGGTGATGAAGAACAGCTCGGCGTCGGGCCGCTGCCGGCGCAGGTCGGTGAGGGTGTCGATCGTGTAGGTGGTGGTGCCGCGGTCGACGTCGACCCGGCTCACCGAGAAGCGGGGGTTGGAGGCCGTCGCGATGACGGTCATGAGGTAGCGGTCCTCGGCGGGGCTGACCTCGCGGTCGGCCTTCTGCCAGGGCTCGCCGGTGGGCACGAAGACCACCTCGTCGAGGTCGAACAGGCTGGCGACCTCGCTGGCGGCGACCAGGTGACCGTGGTGGACCGGGTCGAACGTCCCGCCCATCACGCCCAGTCGACTGCCCGCCACCTGAGGAGCGTAGCCCGGTCCACGGCCGGTCACCGTCGAGATCGTGCAGGCCCGGGCCCCGCGGGCTCCCCGGGACCGCCGCTGGACCGCGGCAGCGGCGCACGAGCAGGCCGGCCGGTCCCCGTCTCGCGACGGCGGACCCGGTCCGGCCTGCTCGACCGGCGCCCCCGTGTCGCCGGCCCCCGACCGGGGTGACCGGTCGGCGCGCGGAGGCGGTGCGGCTGCCTCCACCGTGGACCAACGCGGGCACGGGGGGTTGGGTTACGGCGACTCACAGGAATTCGTGCCGGAGGCACGACCGGCTCACAGCGTGGTGACGAACTCCGCCAACTGGGCCGCGTTGCGGACCTCGATCATCGGGATGACCTGCCCGTACTTGTCCGCGGCGGAGTCCCCGCTCCCCCACAGCCGCGCGGGCTCGGGGTTGAGCCAGTAGGCCGAGCGCGACCGGCGCACCAGGTCGGCCAGCACCGGCAGGCCGGGCTGCCGGTAGTTGGTGCGCCCGTCGCCGAGCACCAGCAACGAGGTCTTGGGACCCACCGCGGTCGCCCACTTCTCGGCGAACACCCCGAACGCGTTGCCGTAGTCGCTGTGCCCGTCGAAGGTGACCACCTCGGCCTCCCGGCCGATCCGCTGCACGGCGTCGGCGACGTCGGCACCCGGGGAGAAGAACCGCGTCACCTCGTCGGTCGAGTCCACGAACGCGAACGCCCGGACGCCGGAGAAGTGCTCGCGCAACGCCTGGGTGAGCATCAGCGTGAAGTGGCTGAACCCGGCCACCGACCCGCTGATGTCGCAGAGCACCACCAGCTCGGGCTTGTGCACCGCGCGCGGCTTGTGGTGGGTCACCACCGGCACGCCGCCGGTGGCCAACGAGGCCCGCACGGTCTTGCGGAAGTCCAACCGGCCCTCCCGCCCCAGCCGGCGCTTGGCCGAGAGCCGGGCGGCCAACCGTCGGGCCAGCGGCGCCACCGACCGCCGCAGCTCGGCCAGGTCGGCGGACTGCGCCCGCAGGAAGTCCACCTGGTCGGCCAGCGGCTTGACCGCCGTCCGGGCGACCCGGTCGCGGCCGCGCTCGGCGGCCGACCGCCGCCGCACCTCGGCCTCCACGGCGGCCCGGAACGCGGCCAGCCGTTCGCGCACGGTCTGCCGGGCGACCTGCTCGGCCAACCCACCCCGGTCGGCGCCGCCGAGCAGGCCGTCCAGCAGCTGCGAGACCAGGGTGTCCGGGCTCAGCGCCCGCAGCACCCGGTAGGAGAAGAACGACTGCCCGGACGGCGAGGGCTGGCCCTGGCCGAGCTGGTCGACGGCCATGCGGGCGAAGCGGCGCAGGGCCTCCTCGTCGCCGTCGAGCAGCCGGCGCAGCAGCTCGGCGCGCAGCTCGGCGGCCAACGCCGCCTGCCGGTCGGCGTCGGGGATGCCGTCCTCGGGTGCGGGGGCGTCCTCGTCGACCTCCGCGGGGACCGCGGGCCGGTCCGACAGCGGCCACCACAGGTCGAACAGCACGTCGTAGGTCTGCCGCTGGGCGGCCCGCTGCAGCAGGACGGCCGCCAACCCGTGCCGCAGCTGCTCGCGGTCGAGCAGGTCGACGACGGTGAGCACCTGGGCCGCGTCGACGGCGGCCGAGATGCCCACCGGGATGCCGGCCTCGCGCACCGCGCGCACGAAGCCGTCCAGGTGGGCCGGGAGGCCGCCGTCGACCATCAGTTCAGCCGCAGCTCGGCGGCGGCCCGCGTCTGGTCGCTGGCGTGCTTGAGCACGACCCCCAGGGTCTGGCGGACCTCGTCGCTGCCGAGGGTGTCCAGGCCGAGCGCCAGCAGGGTCTGCGCCCAGTCCAGGGTCTCGGAGATCGACGGCGACTTCTTCAGCTCCATGGCCCGCAGCGCCCGCACCGTGCGCACCAGCTGCTCGGCCAGCGCGGGGGCGAGCTCGGGCACCCGCGACAGCACGATCTCGCGCTCGCGCTCGGCGCTGGGGTAGTCCAGCGCCAGGTAGAGGCAGCGCCGCTTGAGCGCCTCGGACAGCTCGCGGGTGGCGTTCGAGGTCAGCACCACCATGGGGCGCCGGGTGGCCACGATCGTGCCGATCTCGGGGATCGTGACCTGGAAGTCGCTGAGCACCTCGAGCAGCAGACCCTCGACCTCGACGTCGGCCTTGTCGGTCTCGTCGATCAGCAGCACGGTCGGCTCGGTGCGCCGGATCGCGGTCAGCAGCGGGCGCGAGAGCAGGAACTCCTCGCCGAACACGTCGTCGTGCAGGTCGCCCCAGTCACCGCCGTCCGCGCTGTTCTGCGAGGCCTGGATGCGCAGCAGCTGCTTCTTGTAGTTCCACTCGTACAGCGCCCGCGCCTCGTCGAGGCCCTCGTAGCACTGCAGCCGGATCAGCTCGGACGACGTCGCGGTCGCCAGCGCCTTGGCCAGCTCGGTCTTGCCCACCCCGGCCGGCCCCTCGACCAGCAGCGGCTTGCCCAGCCGGTCGGCCAGGAAGACCGTCGTGGCGATCTGGGCGTCGGGCAGGTACCCCGCGGCCGACAGCCGGGCGGTGACGTCGGCGACGTCGGCGAAGAGGGCGGGCTGCTGCGGGGGCACGGGGCTCCTATCGGGTGTGGCCGTTGCCGGTCACGACGTAGGTGGTGGAGGTCAGCTCGGGCAGGCCGAGCGGGCCGCGGGCGTGCAGCTTCTGGGTGGAGATGCCGATCTCCGCGCCGAACCCGAACTCGCCGCCGTCGGTGAACCGGGTCGAGGCGTTGACCAGGACGGCCGCGGCGTCCACGCCGGCGACGAAGGCGGCGATCGCGGTGGCGGAGTCGGCCACGACGGCCTCGCTGTGCCCGCTCCCCCACTCCGCGATGTGGTCGAGGGCGGCGGGCAGGTCGTCGACCACGCGCACGGCCATGTCCATCGACAGGTACTCGGTCGCCCAGTCCTCGTCGGTCGCCGGGACGACGGCCTCGTGCGCGGCCCGGGCCGCCTCGTCGCCGTGCAGGGTCACCCCCGCGTCGACCAGAGCGGTGAGCAGTCGGCCCAGGTGGGGCGAGTCGCGGTGCACCAGCAGCGTCTCCGCGGAGTTGCACACGCTCACCCGGTGGGTCTTGGCGTTGAGCACGATCGCCTCGGCCATCGCGCCGTCGGCGGAGGGGTCGACGTAGACGTGGCAGTTGCCGACGCCGGTCTCGATCACCGGCACGGTCGACTCGCGCACCACCCGCTGGATGAGCTCGGCGCCCCCGCGCGGGATGACGACGTCCACCAGACCGCGGGCGTTCAGCAGCTCGCCGACGCTGGCGCGCTCGGCCGGCAGCAGCTGCACGCTGTCGGCCGGCAGCCCGGCCTCGGCCGCGGCCTCGGCGAGCACCTGCACCAGGATTACGTTGGTGCGGTAGGCCGAGGCGGACCCGCGCAGGAGCGCCGCGTTGCCGCTCTTCAGGCACAGCCCGGCCGCGTCGACGGTGACGTTCGGGCGCGCCTCGTAGACGATGCCGATCACCCCGAGGGGCACGCGGACCTGGCGCAGCTGCAGCCCGTTCTCCAGCGTCGAGCCACGGACGACGTCACCCACCGGGTCGGGCAGCGCGACCAGCTGGCGCAGCGCCTCGGCCACACCGGCCACCCGGTCGGCGTCCAGCCGCAGCCGGTCGAGCATGGCGTCGGGGGTGCCGGACGCCCGCGCGGCCTCGACGTCCTCGGTGTTGGCGGCGAGCACGTCGGCGGTGTGCGCGACCAGCGCGTCGGCCATGGCCAGCAGCGCGGTGTCCTTGGTGGCCGACGGCAGGGTGCGCAGCACGCGGACGGCGGCGCGGGCGCGACGCGCGGCGTCGCCGATCAGCGGCAGGTCGACCTCGGGCACGACGACGAGAGTACCCAGCCGTCAGCGCTGACTGTCCGGGAAACCGGGTGAGCCCGTCGGGACCCAGCCCCTACGGTTCCGGGATGACCGACGTCCCCGTGCTGCGCAGCCCCGACGGGCAGGTCCTGCTCCGCGCCCACCGCGGATCGGACGCCCCCGCCGTCGAGGAGCAGAGCCAGGACCCGGACATGCAGCGGTTCACCACGATCCCGGTGCCCTACGGACCGGAGGACGCCGCCGGGTTCCTCGAGCACGTCGCCGGGATGTGGGCCAGCGGCACCGGCGCAGCGTGGGCCATCGAGGTCGCGCACCGCTTCGCCGGCACCGTCGACCTGCGCTTCGGCGAGGACTGGGCGTCGATCGGCTACGGCCTGGCGCCGTGGGCGCGTGGTCGCGGGGTGATGACGGCCGCGGTGCGTCTGGCCCTGGACTGGGGTTTCGTCGAGCGCGGGCTGGTCGGCGTCCGGTGGGAGGCGCTCGTCGGCAACCACGCGTCGCGCCGTGTGGCCGAGAAGTGCGGGTTCCTGGTCGAGGGCACGGCCCGGGGTCTCAGCGTGGCCCGCGGGGTACGGCACGACGCCTGGATCGGCAGCCTGCTGGCCACCGAGTGGCGGGCCGGGCGCGGGGTGTCCGCGGATTCCTGAGGGTGTCCGGTCATCGCGATGGCCGCCCACCTGCAGCAGACCCCGGACACCCCGTGCCGGCTTCGGCTCAGGCCGGGGCGAGGTGGCGGCGCGGCACCGGGCTGGAGTAGACGACGCTGGTGGTGATGCCGCCCAGCGTGGCGAGCCGGCCGGTGATCCGCTCCAGGTCGCGCATCGATCGAGCCACGACCCGGATGACGAAGCAGTCGTCGCCGGTGACGTGGTGGGCCTCGACGATCTCGGGTGTGACCTCGACGAGGTCGTGGAAGGGCTTGTAGTTCCCCGACGGGTACGCCAGCCGCACGAACGCGCTCACCGCGTAGCCCAGCGCCTCGGGGTCGACGGTCGCCGAGTACCCGGTGATGACCCCGACGTCGGTGAGCCGTCGCACCCGGTCGGCTGTCGCGCTGGCGGACAGGTTGACCTCGCGGCCGAGGTCGGCGGTGGTCAGCCGGCCGTCGCGCTGCAGGGCGGCGACGATGCGACGGTCGGTGTCGTCCAGCCGTGGGTTCGCGGGCACATGGCCAAAAGTACCGCGGATCCACCGGCTGGACGGCAGTCCTGCCATGGATCACCCCTGTCCTGGGGGCGCCGTCCACGGTGGGATCGATCCATGACCAGCGCCGCCGACTTCTTCGCCGCCAAGCTCGCCCACGAGACCGACCCCGCCGACCTGGCTGCTGCCCGAGCCGCCGGCGCCGGCCCGGTCGTGGTCGACGTCCGGTCGCCTCAGGCCTGGGACCAGGGCCACCTGCCCGCCGCCGTCCACCTCCCCGACGTCGCCCGGGCCGCCGAGGTGCTGCCCGACCGCGACGCCGACCTCGTCGTCCACTGCTGGGGCCCGGGCTGCAACGGCAGCACCAAGGCCGCCCTCGCACTTGTCGAGCAGGGGTACACGCGGGTGCGCGAGCTGATCGGCGGCTACGAGTACTGGGTCCGCGAGGGCTTCGCCGTCGTGACGCCGGAGGGCCGCGTGCGCCGGTCCCCCGACCCGCTCACCGCACCCGTCCCGGATTGATCGTGGGGTGGATCAGCCGCGCAGGGCGCGGAAGGCGGCCTTCTTGGCCTCGCCGGTCAGCCGCTGGAGGAACACCATGCCGTCGAGGTGGTCGACCTCGTGCTGCAGGCAGCGGGCCATCAGGCCCTCGCCCTCGAGGCGCAGCGGTTTGCCCTCGACGTCGAACCCCTCGGCCGCGCACCACATCGCCCGCACGGTGGGGGCGTAGAGGCCGGGCACCGACAGGCAGCCCTCGTCGCCGTCCTGGGTCTCCTCGGAGCGCTCGACGATCACCGGGTTGACGAGGTGACCGATCTCGCCGTCGATGTGGAAGCTGAAGACCCGCAGCGAGACGCCGATCTGGTTGGCCGCCAGGCCTGCCCGGCCGGGGTGGTCGACGGTCTCCTCGAGGTCGCGCACCAGCCCGGCCAGCGCGGCGTCGAAGGCGCGCACCGGGTCGCAGGGGGTGCGCAGCACCGGGTCGCCGAGTTCACGGATGGGACGCAGAGCCACGCCGAGGATCCTCTCAGGCGCCGACGGAGGCCCGGACCAGCACCATCTCGTCGCGGTGCACGACCGGGCGCCGGTGGTCGGGTTCCAGGTCACCGGTGGACCGCCCGACCAGGCCGGGCATCTCGCGGGCGTCGTAGGAGACCAGCCCGCGGGCGACCACGACCCCGTCGGGTCCGACCAGCTCGACCGGGTCGTCGGCGAGGAACTCGCCGGTGACCCCGGTGACCCCGGCAGCCAGCAGCGAGGCACCGCGCTCGCGCACGGCGGCCACGGCTCCGGCGTCCAGCAGCACCCGGCCGCGCGGCCGGGAGGCGTACCGCAGCCAGAACTGCCGGGCGGAGGGACGACGACCGTGGGCAGCGAACAGCGTGCCGACCGGCTCGCCGGCCAGCGCGGCGGCGGCCTGCGCGGTCGAGGTGACGACGACGGGCACCCCGGCCTGCGCGGCGATGAACGCGGCCTCGACCTTGGTGGCCATCCCCCCGGTGCCCACGCCGTTGCGCGCAGCCGAGCCGAGCACCACCGCGGCGAGGTCGTCGGGGCCGGTGACGGTGTCGATGCGGGAGGCCGGACCCACTCGCGGGTCGCCGTCGTAGACCGCGTCGATGTCGCTCAGCAGGACCAGCGCGTCGGCCACCGCCAGGTGCGCCACCAGCGCGGCCAGCCGGTCGTTGTCGCCGAACCGGATCTCCTCGGTGGCCACGGTGTCGTTCTCGTTCACCACCGGCAGCACACCCAGGGCCAGCAGCCGGTCGACGGTCTGCCGGGCGTTGCGGTAGTGCCCGCGGCGGGTGAGGTCGTCGGCGGTGAGCAGCACCTGGCCGACGGTGATGCCGTGCTCGGCGAAGGCATCGGCGTAGGCGCGCATCAGCCGCAGCTGGCCGACGCTGGCCGCGGCCTGCGCGGTGGCGAGGTCCCGCGGGCGGCCGGTGACGCCCAGCGGGGCCAACCCGGTGCCGATGGCGCCGGAGGAGACCAGCACGACGTCCCGGCCGGCGGCGCGCAGCGCGGCGAGGACGTCGACCAGCGCCCGCAGCCGGCCCTCGTCCAGGCCGGCCTCGAGGGAGGTCAGGCTGGAGGACCCGACCTTGACCACCACGCGGTGGGCGGCGGCCACGGCCTCCCGGGTCACGGGGCGTCGTCCCAGCTGGGGTCGTCGTCCTCCGGCTCGAGCAGCTCGTAGGGGGTGCGCCGACGACGCTTGGCGGCCAGGCGCTCGTCGGCCCGCGGGCGGGCGTTGGTCTCGAGCCGCACGTCGGTGCCGCGGCCACCCAGGCCCGCGGTCTCCTCGACGGTGAGCGTGCCGGCGGGCAGCGTCGGCTCCCAGTCGAAGGTGACGTCGCCGACGGTGATCGCGTCGCCGGGGCGGGCACCGGCCTTGGCCAGCTCGATCTCGACACCGAGCCGGTTCAGCCGGTCGGCCAGGTAGCCCACGGCCTCGTCGTTGCTGAAGTCGGTCTGCCGCACCCAGCGCTCGGGGCGCACACCCACGACCATCCAGCCGTCGGTGCGGGGGTCGGGCTGCACGACGAAGCCGCCGTCGTCGACCGCCTTGGGCGTGAGGGTGATGCGCAGCGCCTCGGGGGCCGGCAGCGAGGCCCGGTGCGCCTCGACCGCACGGGCCAGCGCGTACCCGAACTCGGCCAGGCCCTCGCCGGTGACGGCACTGATCGGGTGGACCTCGAGGCCACGGGCCTCGAGCGTGCCGCGGACCAGGTCGACCAGCTCGCGGCCGTCGGGCACGTCGATCTTGTTCAGCACGGCGATGCGGAGTCGGCCGACCAGGTCGAGCTCGTCGTCGTACTCGCGGAGCTCGTGCTCGAGCGCGGCGATGTCGTTCTCGGGGTCGCGGCCGGGCTCCATCGTCGCCATGTCGACCACGTGCACCAGGACGGCGCAGCGCTCGACGTGCCGGAGGAACTGCAGGCCCAGCCCACGCCCGGTCGAGGCGCCGGGGATGAGCCCGGGGACGTCGGCCATCGTGTAGGTGACGTCGCCGGAGCGGATCACGCCCAGGTTCGGGACGAGCGTGGTGAACGGGTAGTCGGCGATCTTGGGCTTGGCGGCGCTCATCGCGGCGACCAGCGAGGACTTGCCGGCCGAGGGGAACCCGACCAGGCCGACGTCGGCGACGCTCTTGAGCTCCAGCACCGCGTCGACCGCCTCGCCGGGCTCGCCCAGCAGGGCGAAGCCGGGGGCCTTGCGACGGGCGTTGGCCAGCGCGGCGTTGCCCAGCCCGCCCCGGCCACCGGCGGCCAGCACCATGCGGGTGCCCACGCCCATGAGGTCGGCGAGCACCTCGCCGTCGGCGGTGGTGACCACGGTGCCCTCGGGCACACGCAGCACGGCGTCCTCGCCGCGGGCGCCGTTGCGGTTGCTGCCCGCGCCGGGCTTGCCGTTGGGGGCCTTCTGGTGCGGGTGGTGGTGGAAGTCCAGCAGCGTGTGCACGCTGGCGTCGACCTCGAGGACGACGTCGCCGCCGTCGCCGCCGTTGCCGCCGTCGGGGCCACCGAGGGGCTTGAACTTCTCGCGGTGCACGGAGCTGACCCCGTGGCCACCGTTGCCTGCGGACACGTGCACGGTCACCCGGTCGATGAAAGCGGCCATGATCGCCGCCTCTCCACGTCAAACGGCCGTACGGATGGGACCGGGCCCGGCAGGATCTCCCGCCGGGCCCGGATGGAACAGGTGGTGCTGGTGGAGCAGGTTCAGACAGCCGGCTCGAGGGCGGGCTCGACGAGCTGCACGTTGACGACCCGACGGCCGCCGCGACGGCCGAACTCGACCGCACCCGGGGTGAGGGCGAACAGCGTGTCGTCCTTGCCGCGGCCGACGCCGAGGCCGGGGTGGAAGTGGGTGCCGCGCTGGCGGACGATGATCTCGCCGGCCTTGACGACCTGGCCGCCGAAGCGCTTCACGCCGAGGCGCTGGGCGTTCGAGTCGCGACCGTTGCGGGACGACGATGCGCCCTTCTTGTGAGCCATGGCGGCGTCAGCCCTTCTTCTCGGAACCGATGGCGGTGACCACGACCTCGCTCAGCGGCTGACGGTGCCCCTGGCGCTTGTGGTAGCCGGTCTTGTTCTTGAACTTGTGGATCTTGATCTTCGGGCCCTTGCCGTGCTCGACGATCTCGCCGGTGGCGGTGACCTTCGCCAGCGCGTCGGCGTCGCTGGTGACGGTGTCGCCGTCGACCAGGAGCACCACGGGCAGCGCGACGGTGTCGCCGGCTGCGCCCGCGAGACGGTTGACGGTGAACCGGTCACCGACAGCCACCTTGTGCTGCTTCCCACCGGCCTTGACGACTGCGTACACCACTGACTCCTCGATAGGTCTTCGTTGTCCTGGGCGCACCCCGGCGCGAACCGGTGTGCGGGACGGGCTGCTCGATCACCCGGGGCCCGCCGTCTCCGCGCACGAGGCGCAGGGCAGCAGCCACTCCGGACGGAGCAACCCGGCTAGCGTACCCGAGCGGTGCGGGCCGGGTCGAACCCCTGTGCCGGACCTCTCGTCGGGTCCGGCGTCCGCGGCCCGGTGCCGGCGACGAGCAGGTCGTCACCGGCACCGGAACGGGTCACTCGACGGGCGGTCCGGCCGGGCGGCTGGCCGCCCGGCGACGGCGCGGACGGGCGACCGGCGCCGCCGGGGCCTCGTCGACCACCGGAGGCTCGGGCTGCTCGGCGGGCTGCTCCACGGCTACCGGCGCGTCCTGCACCTGCACCTGGGGCGGCACGCCGTCGACCACGAGCGGGCCGGAGTCGTCGACGGCGGTCGGCTCCTCGGCGGCCGGCTCGGTGCTGGCCGGCTCGGTGCTGGCCGGCTCGGTGCTGGCCGGCTCGGTGCTGGCCGGCTCGGCGGTGGTCGGCTCGACCTCGTCCTGCGTCACCTCGGCGACCGCCTGCACGACCTCGTCGGGCTCGACGGCACCGGCCTTCTCGCCCTGGCCGCCGTCCTGCAGGTCAGGAACCGTGTCGTCGGCGTCGTCCACCTGGGCGTCGTCCCCGTGGCTCGCGGCGAGCACGGCGGCGTCCTCGGCCACCTGGTCGTCACCGCTGCGGCCACGGTTGCGGCGTCCGCGGTTGCGCCGACCGGACCGGCCGGTGGACTCCTGCGGGGTGTCCCCCTCGGGGCCGGTGGCCGGTGCGTCGTCCTCGGCCGGCGCGGCCTGCACGGCCTCGGTGGGCCGGTCGTCGCCCCGGCCGCGGCCGCCGCCCTGGTTGCCGTTGCCGTGCCCGCCGTTCCCCTGGCCGCCGTTCCCCGGCGTGCCGTGGCCACCGTGGTTGCCGTTGCCGTTGCCGTTCTGGCCGCCGGAGCGCTTCTTCTCGTCCACCGGATCCAGGTGCACGACCACGCCGCGGCCGCGGCAGTGCTCGCAGTTCTCGCTGAACACCTCGAGCAGGCCCTGCCCGACGCGCTTGCGGGTCATCTGCACCAGGCCCAACGAGGTGACCTCGGCGACCTGGTGCTTGGTGCGGTCGCGGCCCAGGCACTCGGTGAGCCGGCGCAGCACCAGGTCGCGGTTGCTCTCGAGCACCATGTCGATGAAGTCGATCACGATCATGCCGCCGATGTCGCGCAGCCGGAGCTGGCGGACGATCTCCTCGGCGGCCTCGATGTTGTTCCGGGTGACCGTCTGCTCGAGGTTGCCGCCCGAGCCGGTGAACTTGCCGGTGTTGACGTCGACGACGGTCATCGCCTCGGTGCGGTCGATGACCAGCGACCCGCCCGAGGGCAGCCAGACCTTGCGGTCCAGGGCCTTGAGCAGCTGCTCGTCGATGCGCAGGTCGCGGAACACGTCACCGTTGCCGATGAACCGCTCCAATCGCTGCGACAGCTCCGGGGAGACGTGCGCGACGTATGCCTCGACGGTGTCCCACGCGTCGTCGCCCTGCACGACCAGCCGCTTGAAGTCCTCGTTGAACACGTCGCGGATGACCCGGATCGCCAGGTCGGGCTCGCCGTACAGCAGCGTCGGGGCAGAGGAGGCCGAGGCGGCCTTCGTCTGGATGACCTCCCACTGCGCCTGCAGCCGGGCGACGTCGCGGGTGAGCTCCTCCTCGGAGGCCCCCTCGGCGGCCGTGCGGATGATGACGCCGGCGTCCTCGGGGACGATCTTCTTGAGGATGTCCTTGAGCCGCTGACGCTCGTTGTCGGGCAGCTTGCGGCTGATCCCGGTCATCGAGCCGCCGGGCACGTAGACCAGGAAGCGGCCGGGCAGGTTGATCTGCTGGGTCAGCCGGGCGCCCTTGTGCCCGATCGGGTCCTTCGTGACCTGCACCAGGACCTTGTCGCCGGACTTCAGCGCCTGCTCGATGGAGCGCGACTTGCCCGAGAGCCCCGCGGTCTCCCAGTTGACCTCACCGGCGTAGAGCACGGCGTTGCGGCCCTTGCCGACGTCGACGAACGCGGCCTCCATCGAGGGCAGCACGTTCTGCACCCGGCCCAGGTAGACGTTGCCGGCGAAGGACGCCGACTGCGCCTGGGTCACGTAGTGCTCGACCAGGACGTCGTCCTCGAGGACGGCGATCTGGGTGCGCTCGCCCTGCTGGCGGATGACCATCGAGCGGTCGACGGCCTCGCGACGGGCCAGGAACTCGGACTCGCTGAGGATCGGCGCGCGACGGCGACCGGTGTCCCGGCCGTCCCGCCGACGCTGGCGCTTGGCCTCGAGCCGGGTGGAGCCGGCCACGCCCTTGACGGCGTCGTCGCTGGAGTCGCGGCCGTTGCGGCCGGCGCGCTCGGGGCGGTCGTCGTCCGTGCTGTCGCTGGTGTCGGACCCGGTGGACTCGCCACCGCGGCGACGACGCCGGCGGCGCCGACGCGTGCCCGAGCCCGACGCGTCGGCCCCGTCGTCGGTGTCGCCGTCGTCGTCGGTGGACTCGGCGTCCTCGCCCTCGGCGGCTGCGTCGTCCTGCGCGGCGTCGGTGTCGTCGGCACCGTCGTCGTCCTCGCCGGTGCGGCCACGGCCACGGCCACGGCGGCCGCGACGACGACGACGGCTGCCGGCCCCGTCACCACCGCGGTCCTCGGCGTCGTCGGCGTCGGTGTCGGTGTCGGCGTCGTCGGTGTTCTCGTCCTCGGCGTCCGGCGCCGGCAGGACGACGGACTCGTCGTCGGCGGGGCGGTCGACCTCGGTGGCGGGCTTGCGCCGCGAGCGGCTGCGGCGGGGACGGCCGGCCGACTCGTCCTGCTCCTCGGTGGCCTCCGGGGCGACCTCGGAGACCTCCGTCGGCTCGGCCGGGGTCTCGGCCTGGGTGCGGCGGCTGCGCCGGCGGGTGGCCGGGGCGGCGGGCTCGGCGTCGGCCGGGGCCGCGACGAACGCGATGAAGGCCGGTGCGGTCGGCGGGGCGGCCGGAGCTGGCTCGACCGAGCCCGGGTCGGCGGCCAGCGCCGGCCGGGTGGCGCGGCGACGCGGCCGGGCGGTGACGGTGGTGGGCTCGGGCGAGCTGAACTGGGCGCCGAACCGCGGCGCCTCGTCGGGGGCGTCCTGCGCCCTGGTCGGCGGGATCGCCGCGGCCTCGAGGGTCTCGGCGTCGGCCTGCAGGCGCAGCTCGGTCGGCTCCGCGACGACCGTCTCGTCGACCGCCGAGTCCTCGACGGCGGGCTCCTCGTCGGTCGGCTCGGGAGCCGGCTCGCCCGCGGGGATGTCGGGCGGGGTGGTGTCCTGCTGCTCGCCCACCCCGTCGGTGGTGGGCTCTGCTGTGGTGTTGTCGTCGGTGTCGGCCACGAAGGGCTCGCCTCCTGGTGCACCCCCGGGCGCCGGTCGTCGTCGACGGTCGGCGGCCGCACAGGGGTACGGGTCGGGCGGGTCGGTCCGCCGAGATGGCGTACCGGGGCCCGCTGAAGTCTGGTGCCAGAACCCGGCCACGTGATCGGGTCCCGGTGGTGCTGGTGCAGGTTCTCGGTGGTGCTGGCTCGCTGGGTGGAGCGGTGGTGCGAAGGCTGGTGTGCGCCGCGGCTGGCAGTTCGCGGTGCGGGGCGACGTCCTGCGTCGGCCCGGGCGGCCGGCCCCACCGGGTCAGACCGGCTGGGGCTCCCCCTGGCAGCGGGAGCCGGCCTCGCGGTCCGGTCCGAGCGGGTCGGCCACCTCACCGGTGTCGTCGAGCCGGCCCTGCGCCTCACGCACGGCCCGGGGGGGCAACGGCGGGTGCAGGTCGGCGACGGCAGCCAGTGCGGCCAACACGTCGTCCGGTCGAACGGTAGGTGTTACCTGCCGGACGACCACGTGCAGTATGGCACGTCCTGCCTCCCCCGACGCCGCAGCGGAGACGACGGCGGCCCGGGCGTCGATGTCGCGCGGGCCGTTCTTGGTGCGCTTGGCCACGACCACGGTCTCGGCGGCGAGCAGCGCCCGCACGGCCGCGTCGAGCTCGTCGACCTCGACACCGGCCAGGTCGATCCGCCAGCGGGTGCTGTCCAGCCGGTCGGCCAGCGCGCCGCCCCCGGCCGAGGCCTCGACGCACTCGAGCACGTCGATGCCCGGGGGCAGCGAGGCATCCAGGGCCACCCGCACGGCCTCGGGGTCGCGCCGTTCGGCCAGCCCGATCTCGACGTACTCGGCCTCCGAGGCGGCCCCGGTCGGCGCCGCACCCATGTAGCTGATCTTCGGGTGCGGGCTGAAGCCGGCCGAGAACGCCATGGGCACCTGGGCCCGGCGCAGCGCCCGCTCGAGGGCACGCGCGAGGTCGCGGTGCGAGGCGAACCGGAGCGGGCCGCGCTTGGTGTAGCGCAGCCGGAGCCGCTGGACGGTGGGCGGCGGCGGGGGGCCGTCGGGCTGGCGGGCCATCAGTGCGTGTGCACGGGGTCGGCCACCGCGGCGTCGACGGCGACGTCCACCTGGGGGCCACCACCCACCGCCGGGTCCTGCGGGCGCCCTGCGCCGACGACGGCCAGCGGGATCAGCGAGCGGCCGGTGGGGCCGATCTGGATCTCGGTGCCCATCGTCGGGCAGACGCCGCAGTCGTAGCACGGGGTCCACCGGCAGTCGGCGACCTCGTCCTCGTTCAGCGCCTCCTGCCAGTCGTCCCAGAGCCACTCCTTGTCCAGGCCGGACTCGAGGTGGTCCCAGGGCAGCTGCTCGTGCTCACCGCGCTCGCGGGTGGTGTACCAGGCCAGGTCCACGCCGAACGGGGCGAGCTCCTCGGCGGCGGCCGTTGCCCACCGGTCGTAGGAGAAGTGCTCGCTCCAGCCGTCGAAGTGCCCGCCGTCGCGCCAGACCCGCTCGATGACCCGGCCCACCCGGCGGTCGCCGCGGGACAGCAGCCCCTCGATCACCCCGGGCTTGCCGTCGTGGTACCGCAGCCCGATGGAGCGGCCGATGCGGCGGTCGGCGTTGATCGCGTCGCGCAGCACCCGCAGCCGGTGGTCGATGGTCTCGGCCGAGGCCTGCGCCGCCCACTGGAACGGGGTGTGCGGCTTGGGCACGAACCCGCCGATGGAGACGGTGCAGCGGATGTCCTTGCTGCCCGCGGCCTCGCGGCCCGCGCGGATGACCTCGACCGCCAGCTCGGCGATCTCCAGGACGTCCTCGTCGGTCTCGGTCGGCAGACCGCACATGAAGTACAGCTTCACCTGCCGCCAGCCGTTGGCGTAGGCGGTGGTGACGGTGCGGACCAGGTCCTCCTTGGACACGGTCTTGTTGATCACCCGCCGGATGCGCTCGCTGCCGCCCTCGGGGGCGAAGGTCAGACCGGAGCGGCGCCCGTTGCGGGACAGCTCGTTGGCCAGCGTGACGTTGAAGGCGTCCACCCGCGTGGAGGGCAGCGACAGCCCGGTGTTGGTGCCCTCGTAGCGGTCGGCGAGCTCCTTGGCGACCTGCCCGATCTCGGAGTGGTCGGCGCTGCTGAGCGAGAGCAGGCCCACCTCCTCGTAGCCGGTGGCGCGCAGGCCGGCGTCGACCATCGAGCCGATGCCGGTGATGGTCCGCTCGCGCACCGGGCGGGTGATCATCCCGGCCTGGCAGAACCGGCAACCCCGGGTGCAGCCGCGGAAGATCTCGACGCTCATGCGCTCGTGCACGCTCTCGGCGAGCGGCACCAGCGGCTGCTTCGGGTAGGGCCACTCGTCGAGGTCCATCACGGTGCGCTTGGCGACCCGCGTGGGGACGTCGTCCCGGTTGGGGGTGAAGGACGCGATGGTGCCGTCGGCGGCGTAGCTCACGGCGTAGAACTGCGGGACGTAGACGCCCTCGACGCGGGACAGCCGGGCCAGCAGCTCGGTGCGGCCACCGGGCCGACCCTCCGCCGTCCAGGCGCTGTGCACGTCGGTCATGTCGCCGACGACCTGCTCGCCGTCGCCGAGCACCGCGCAGTCGACGAAGTCGGCCACCGGCTCGGGGTTGAAGGCGGCGTGCCCACCGGCGACGACGACCGGGTGGGTCTCGTCGCGGTCGACCGCGTGCAGCGGGACCCCGGCGAGGTCGAGGGCGTCGAGCAGGTTGGTGTAGCCCAGCTCGGTGGCGAAGCTGACGCCGAGGAAGTCGAAGTCGCGGACCGGCCGGTGGTTCTCGAGCGTGAACTGGCCGACGCCGTGCTCGCGCATGAGGCCGGCCAGGTCGGGCCACACCGCGTAGGTGCGCTCGGCCAGGGCGTCGGCGCGCTCGTTGAGCACCTCGTACAGGATCATCAGACCCTGGTTGGGCAGCCCGACCTCGTACGCGTCGGGGTACATGAGCGCCCAGTGCACGCGGACGGCGTCCCACGGCTTGGTCTGGGCGTTGAGCTCGCCACCGACGTACTGGATCGGCTTCTGCACCTGGGCGAGAAGCGGCTCGAGACGGGGGTACAGGCTCTCGACAGTCATAGCGCGCCCGAGGGTAGTCGCCCGCGACGGGGCCCCAGGGTGTCCCCGGGACCCCGTCGGGTCACAGAGCGGGGAAGAACAGGCCGATCTCGCGGGTGGCGGACTCGGGAGAGTCCGAGCCGTGCACGATGTTGTTCTGCACCTCGAGGGCGAAGTCGCCGCGGATGGTGCCCGGCGCCGCCTTCACCGGGTCGGTGGCGCCGGCCAGCGCGCGGAAGGCCTCGATGGCCCGCGGGCCCTCGGCGACCAGGGCCAGCAGCGGGCCGCCGGTGATGAAGTCGACCAGCGAGCCGAAGAACGGCTTCTCGCTGTGCTCGGCGTAGTGCTGCTCGGCGGTCTCCCGCGGCAGGGTGCGCAGCTCGGCGGCCACCAGCCGCAGGCCCTTGGCCTCCAGCCGGCCGACGACCTCGCCGACGAGGCCGCGGGCGACGCCGTCGGGCTTGACCAGGATCAGGGTGCGCTCAGTCACGAGGCCGCAGCCTACGGAACGACGGTGACCGATCCGCTGCCGGTGGGCACCAGCTCCACCCAGGTGGTGCCCGGCGCGAGCAGCACCGGGCTGCCGTCCGGTGCGACCAGGGCGATCGGGTCGCCCTCGGCGCCCTTCGTCCAGGTGATCGGCACGGTCCGGCCGGCGGTGGCCACGAGGCCCTCGCCGGAGCGTCCGGCCAGCAACGTCTCGGGCACCGGGTTGCCGGCCGGGTCCACGGCGTCGGTGGCCACCACCTCGACCCGGAGGACGACGACGTCGGTCGCCGTCACCGGCACACCGTCCGCGGCGGTGGCCGGGGTGCCGGCCTCGGACCGCGCCCAGGTGCGGGCCACCGGGTCCCACCGCCAGGACGGCGCGGCGACGGGTGAGAGCTGCAGGTCCACCCCGCTCGCGGCGGTCCCCTGCGCCACGGTGGTCTGGGTACCCGCGGTCGGGGCGTAGCCGAACTGGGGGGCCGGCGGCGTCCGGTGGTCCGCGTCGGCAGCGGCGTAGAGCGCGGCGGGGTCCAGGTAGACGTTGTGCGGGGCCGGTCGGGGGCCCTGGCGGGCGAAGCCGTCGTCCCCGGCGTCGAAGCTGAACAGCTGCAGACCCGAGGCCGACACGGCCGACAGGTACTGCCCCTGCCCGCCGGAGGTGGCGAACAGCCCGTGCAGCGGGGCGGCGATCGCCGGGTCCATCGGGCGGGTGGAGCGCACGGGCCCGATCGAGGCCGGCAGCCGCGACTGGTAGACGGCCACGAACCGGCTGATGCCGCCCTCGACGACCTGCTCCCACACGACGTCGGCCTCGGTCAGCCCGGCCTGGGGGCGGGCCACCGCCGGGTTCTCGATCTTCACCGCCAGCGCCGCGCGGGCCTCGACCGCCGAGACCGGCAGCCCGGTGAGCGGCGCCACCGGCTGGGGCGCCGCGGTGGTCACCGGGGCGGCCGTCGTCGGCGCGGCGGTGGTGGTCCCGGTCGGGGCCGCCACCGGCACGGGGGCCTCACCACCGCACCCGGCCAGCACCACCGCCGCCAGCACCAGCACGGCACCCCGTCGACGTCCTCGCACAGCTCCCCGCATCCCGCACGCTCCTCCGGGACAGGACGTCCCCCCACTCCATCGGCAGTCCGACCCGGCCGTGGTCCGGGCCCGGCCGACCGGACGCCGTGCCGCCTCGGCTCAGGGCTGGGCCGGCGGGTCGGGCACCGGGCCGAACGGCGACCCCACGAGGTCCTTGCGGATCTGCAGCAGGTACAGCCAGACCAGCAGGAAGACCCCGCCGACGAACCACATGGCGTTGGAGTACAGCCCGGTGAGCAGCAGCGGGACCTGCAGCACGGTGCCGATCAGCAGGCCACGAGGACGACGCTGGATGCCGCTGGACAGGATCAGGACGACCGCGAGCACCAGCAGCACGGTGAGCCGCACCCACCCGAGCCCGTCGGACTGCACGATCCCCCGCGGGACGAACAGCACCGCGATGCCCTCGAGCAGCAGCACGGCCGCGGCCGCACCCGAGAGCGCCTTGGCCGCGCGGGCCGGGTCGGCCGCCCGCGGTGCGGTCACTTCCTCTTCCCGCCCATCAGCGTGCGGGCCTCCCCCGCGGTGATCACGCTGCCGGTCACCAGCACACCCGAGCCGCCCAGGGCGTGGTCGGTGCCGGCCTCGGCCAGCTCGATGGCCGACTCGAGGGCGTCGAGGAGCCGCGGGTGCACGCTGACCCGGTCGGCGCCGAACACGTCGACGGCCAGGGCACCGAGCTCGTCGGCCGGCATCGCCCGCGGGGAGCTGTTCTGGGTGACCACCAGCTCGGCGCACAGCGGCTCGAGCTCGGCGAGCATCCCGGCGACGTCCTTGCCGGCGACGCAGCCCACGACCCCGACCAGCCGGGTGAAGTCGAAGGACTCCCGGACCGCGGCGACGGTGGCGGCCATGCCGGCCGGGTTGTGCGCGGCGTCGACCAGCACGGACGGCGAGCTGCGCACCCGCTCCAGCCGCCCCGGCGAGCGGACGGCGGCGAACGCCGCGCGCACGACCTCGGGGTCGACCGGCCCGCTGGCCGAGCCCGCGCCCAGGAACGCCTCGACGGCCGCGAGCGCGACGGCGGCGTTCTGCGCCTGGTGGGCGCCGAACAGCGGCAGGTAGACCTCGGGGTACTCACCGCCGAGGCCCTGGATGCGGACTTGCTGGCCGCCGACGGCGACGGTGCGCTCGAGCAGGCCGAACTCGGTGCCCTCGCGGGCGACGGTGGCGTCGACCTCGACGGCCCGCCGGACCAGGGCCTCCAGCGCACCCGCCGGCTGGTGGGCCAGCACGGCGACGACGTCGGGCCCCGGGACGCCGTCCTCGGTGGGCGGCGCAGGCTTGATGATCCCGGCCTTCTCGGTCGCGATCGTCGCGACGTCGGGCCCGAGGTACTCGGCGTGGTCCATCGACACGGGGGTGACGACGGCGATCCGGGCGTCGGCGACGTTCGTGGCGTCCCAGGTGCCGCCCATGCCGACCTCGACGACGGCGACGTCGACCGGGGTCTCGGCGAACGCCGCGTAGGCCATCGCCACCATGACCTCGAAGAAGGACATCGGGACGTCGGAGGACCCGTCAACCATCTGCACGTAGGGCGCGATGTCGTCGTGGACCTCGACGAACCGGTCGGCGTGGATCGGTCGCCCGTCGACGACGATGCGCTCGCGGATGGACTCCAGGTGCGGGCTGGTGAACCGGCCCACGCGCAGCCCGAAGCCGCGCAGCAGCTCGTCGACCATCCGCGCGGTCGAGGTCTTGCCGTTGGTGCCGGTGACCTGGATGACCGGGAAGGCCTTCTGCGGGGAGCCGAGGAGGTCGAGCACGGCCGAGATGCGGGTGAGGCTGGGCTCGAGCCGGCTCTCGGGCCAGCGGGCGAGCAGCTCGGCCTCGACCCGGGCCTCGTCACGGGAGGTGGTCACTCCGCCCAGGATGCCAGTCGCGGGCCTTCCTAGGATGAGCGCATGTCCACAGACGTCACCGCCCCGGGCACCGTGCCCGACAAGCCCACCCTCGACGGCCTCGAGGCCAAGTGGGTAGCCGCGTGGGCGCGGGACGACGTCTACGGCTTCGACCGGGCCGCCGCGCTGGCCGCACCGCGCTCGCAGACCTTCGCCATCGACACCCCGCCGCCGACCGCGAGCGGCTCGCTGCACGTCGGCCACGTGTTCAGCTACACCCACACCGACATCGTGGCCCGCTACCACCGCATGACCGGCAAGCACGTGTTCTACCCGATGGGCTGGGACGACAACGGCCTGCCCACCGAGCGCCGGGTGCAGAACTACTACGGCGTGCGCTGCGACCCCTCGCTCCCCTACGACGAGTCGTTCACCCCGCCCGAGAAGCCGGGCAAGGACCAGCTGCCGATCAGCCGCCGCAACTTCGTCGAGCTGTGCGAGCAGCTCACCGCCGTCGACGAGGCCGAGTTCGAGAAGCTGTGGCGCCAGGTCGGGCTGTCGGTCGACTGGGGCAACGTCTACCGCACGATCTCCGAGTCCTCCCGGGCCACCGCGCAGCGGGCGTTCCTGCACAACCTGGCCCGCGGCGAGGCCTACGCCCAGGAGGCACCCACCCTCTGGGACGTCACCTTCCGCACCGCCGTGGCCCAGGCCGAGCTCGAGGACCGCGAGCGCCCCGGCGCCTACCACCGGGTCGCCTTCGCCGGCCCCGACGGCCCGGTGCACATCGAGACCACCCGCCCCGAGCTGCTGCCGGCCTGCGTGGCCCTGGTCGCCCATCCCGACGACGAGCGCTACCAGCCGCTGTTCGGGCAGACGGTGCGCACCCCGCTGTTCGGCGTCGAGGTCCCCGTGGTGGCGCACCGCCTGGCCGAGAAGGACAAGGGCTCGGGCATCGCGATGATCTGCACGTTCGGCGACCTCACCGACGTGATCTGGTGGCGCGAGCTGCAGCTGCCCACCCGGGCGATCATCGGCTGGGACGGCCGGCTGCTGCCCGACGCCCCCGACGGCGTGCCGGCCGAGGTCTACGCCGAGCTGGCCGGCAAGACGGTCTTCAGCGCCCAGCAACGGGTCGTGGAGCTGCTGCGCGAGTCCGGCGACCTCGAGGGCGACCCGCGGCCGATCAACCACCCGGTGAAGTTCTTCGAGAAGGGCGAGCGGCCCCTCGAGATCGTCACCACCCGCCAGTGGTACATCCGCAACGGCGGCCGCGACGCCGACCTGCGCACCGCGCTGGTGGCCCGCGGCAAGGAGATCCGATGGGTCCCCGAGCACATGCGGCACCGCTACGAGAACTGGGTCGAGGGCCTGAACGGTGACTGGCTGATCAGCCGGCAGCGCTTCTTCGGTGTCCCGTTCCCGGTCTGGTACCGCCTCGACGAGGCCGGCGAGCCGGTGCTCGACGAGCCCATCACCGCCCCCGAGGAGTCGCTGCCGGTCGACCCGTCCTCCGACGTGCCGGCGGGCTGGACCGAGGACCAGCGCGGCGTGCCCGGCGGGTTCATGGCCGATCCCGACGTCATGGACACCTGGGCGACGTCCTCGCTGTCGCCGCAGGTGGCCTCGGGCTGGGACACCGACCCCGAGCTGTTCGCCCACGTGTTCCCGATGGACCTGCGGCCCCAGGCGCACGACATCATCCGCACCTGGCTGTTCTCCACCGTCGTGCGCGCGCACTACGAGCAGGGCCAGGTGCCGTGGACGCACGCGGCGATCTCCGGCTTCGTCGTCGACCCCGACCGCAAGAAGATGAGCAAGTCCAAGGGCAACGCCACCACGCCGATCGACGTGCTGGAGAAGTACGGCACCGACGCCGTCCGCTGGCGCGCCGCCGGCGCCCGGCCGGGTGCCGACTCCCCCTTCGACGAGGTGCAGATGAAGGTCGGCCGCCGGCTGGCCATCAAGCTGCTCAACGTCGGCAAGTTCGTGCTCGGCAGCCTGGGCGCCACCGCCGAGCTGGTGGGCGCGCCGGTCACCGAGCCGGTGGACGCCGCCCTGCTGGCCCGGCTGCGCACGGTGGTCGACGAGGCCACCACCGCGATGGAGGCCTACAACTACACCCGGGCGCTGGAGGTCACCGAGACCTTCTTCTGGCAGTTCTGCGACGACCACGTCGAGCTGGTCAAGACCCGCGCCTACGGCGAGGACGGCGGCCCCGCCGAGGGCGCCACCTCCGCCAAGGCGGGGCTCGCGACCACGCTGTCGGTGCTCACCCGCCTGCTGGCGCCGGTGCTGCCCTTCGCCGCCGAGGAGGTCTGGTCCTGGTGGCAGACCGGCTCGGTGCACCGCGCCGCCTGGCCGACCGCCGCCGAGCTGCCCACCGGCGGTGACCCGGCACTGGTCGGCGTCGCCGCCGAGGCGCTGGCGGCGATCCGCAAGGCCAAGAGCGAGGCCAAGGTGTCGATGCGGGCGCCGGTGGAGTCCGCGGTGGTGCACGCGCCGCAGACCGAGGTGGCCCTGGTCGAGGCCGTGCGCCGCGACCTGGTCGCCGCCGGCATCATCACCACGCTCACCGTCGAGCCCACCCAGGGCCCGCTGTCGGTGGACGTCGTCCTGGCCCCGACCGAGTAGGCCGGCCGACCTCTGCACGCCGGTGGCCCGGAACTGCCCACGTCCGGGCCACCGAGGTGCAGAGGGCTTCGCACGGCGGGTTGGGCGGTGCGGCGAGGCTGTCCACAGGGGCCTCGGGCCGCCGGGGTTCGCAGCTGTGGTCGCCCACAGGGGACTCCGCGCACGGAGCCCCAGCTCCAGCAGCGTCACCCGCTGGCTGACCGACGGCGACGTCGTCCTCCTCCACCCCGGCGTCCTCGCGTTGCCGGACCGGGTGCGCGAGTGGGACGTCCGAGCGCTGGCTGCGACGCTGTGGACCCGCGGTCCGCTCAGCCATGCGTCGGCCCTGGTGCACCTCGGGCATCCCCGCGTGCACCCAGCAGGACGAGGTGGGGCTGTCCGGCCGCAGGGTGCGCCTGGACGCTGCCTGGCCCGACCTGCGCGTGGCCGTGGAGCTCGACGGCCATCGTTTCCACAGCAGCCGCGTCGACCGGGAGCGGGACATGCGCCGCGACACCGCCCTCGCGGCCTGACACCCGGACCGATGAACGCGAGAGGCCCAGAACCGGTGAGGTTCTGGGCCTCTCGGGTACGAGCGCGGTGCTGGCTAGGCCGACTTCTCGCGGCGCTCGCGGGAGGGCTTGCGGGGCACGATGGTCGGGGCGACGTGCTCGAGCACGACCTCGCCGGTGATGACGACGGTCGCGACGTCCTCCCGGCTCGGGATGTCGTACATGACCGACTGCAGCACCTCCTCGAGGATCGCGCGCAGGCCACGGGCACCGGTGCCGCGCAGCAGCGCCTGGTCGGCGATGGCCTCGAGGGCGTCGTCGGTGAACTCCAGCTCCACCCCGTCGAGCTCGAACAGCCGGCGGTACTGGCGCACCAGGGCGTTCTTGGGCTCGGTGAGGATGTTGATCAGCGCCGTGCGGTCGAGCTTCTGCACCGTGGTGATGACCGGCAACCGCCCGATGAACTCGGGGATCATGCCGAACTTCAGCAGGTCCTCGGGCAGCACCTGCGCGATGGCGTTGGCCTGCTCGATCTCGGCCTTGCCGCGCACGGCCGCGCCGAAGCCCATGCCCTGCTTCCCGGTACGGGCCTCGATGACCTCCTCGAGACCGGCGAACGCACCGCCCACGATGAACAGCACGTTGGTGGTGTCGATCTGGATGAACTCCTGGTGCGGGTGCTTGCGACCACCCTGCGGCGGGACCGAGGCGGTGGTGCCCTCGAGGATCTTCAGCAGCGCCTGCTGCACGCCCTCGCCGGACACGTCGCGGGTGATCGACGGGTTCTCGCTCTTGCGGGCGATCTTGTCGACCTCGTCGATGTAGATGATGCCGGTCTCGGCGCGCTTGACGTCGTAGTCGGCAGCCTGGATCAGCTTCAGCAGGATGTTCTCGACGTCCTCGCCCACGTAGCCGGCCTCGGTCAGCGCGGTGGCGTCGGCGATGGCGAAGGGCACGTTGAGCATGCGCGCGAGGGTCTGCGCCAGGTGGGTCTTGCCGCACCCGGTGGGGCCCATCAGCAGGATGTTGGACTTGGCCAGCTCGACGGCGTCGTCGCGGGAGCCGCGCTCACCGCCGGCCTGGATCCGCTTGTAGTGGTTGTAGACGGCGACCGCGAGCGTGCGCTTGGCCTTGTCCTGGCCGATCACGTACTGCTCGAGGAAGTCGTGGATCTCCTTGGGCTTCGGCAGCTCGTCGAACTTGAGGTCCGAGGACTCGCTGAGCTCCTCCTCGATGATCTCGTTGCAGAGCTCGATGCACTCGTCGCAGATGTAGACCCCGGGGCCAGCGATGAGCTTCTTGACCTGCTTCTGGCTCTTCCCGCAGAACGAGCACTTGAGCAGGTCGCCGCTCTCACCGATACGTGCCACCTGGCTGACCTCCGTGTCACAGCGGGCCTGCTGGGAAGAGCAGGACCCTCGATCATTCCCCTGATCACCCCGCCGGCGGCGGGCCTCGTGCACGAGCCGGTGAGTACCGGGGATCGGGCGTCCGCCGACCGTACCGGCCCTCTCCGACGTTCCCGGGCAGTGACGCACCCGGGTGTCTGCGAGTCCTTCCCCCGCCTCACACCGGCCCCGGGTGACCCCGGGGCACGGGGAGGACCGTGCGGCTCCGGAGCCCCACCGCGGGGCTCCGGAGCCGGCGGACCGGGGTCGTGCGGTCAGGCCAGGAGCGCGTTGAGCTTCCGGCTCTGGACGACCTCGTCGACGATCCCGTACTCCTTGGCCTCCTGGGCCGTGAGGATCTTGTCGCGGTCGATGTCCTTGCGGACCTGCTCCTGGGACCGGCCGGTGTGCCGGGCCAGGATCTGCTCCATCTGCGTGCGCACGCGCTCGATCTCGTTCGCGTGGATCTCCAGGTCGGTGACCTGGCCGCCCGCCTCGCCCGAGGGCTGGTGGATGAGCACCCGGGAGTAGGGCAGCGAGAGCCGCTTGCCCTTGGTCCCGGCCGCCAGCAGCACGGCGGCCGCGGAGGCGGCCTGGCCCATGCAGACGGTCTGGATGTCGGGCCGGACGAACATCATCGTGTCGTAGATGGCCATCAGCGCGGTGAAGGAGCCACCGGGCGAGTTGATGTACATCGTGATGTCGCGGTCGGGGTCGGTGGACTCCAGCGTCAGCAGCTGGGCCATGACGTCGTTGGCGCTGGCGTCGTCGACCTGCACCCCGAGGAAGATGATGCGCTCCTCGAAGAGCTTGTTGTAGGGGTTGGACTCCTTCATGCCGTAGCTGGTGCGCTCGGTGAAGGAGGGCAGGATGTACCGGCTCTGCGGCATCTGGAAGCTCATGTCAGGTCCTCCGACCGTCAGTTCTCGGTGACCGGGTTGTCGGTCTCGGTCGTCGCGGAGGCCTTCGTGACCACGTGGTCGACGAAGCCGTACTCCAGCGCCTCGGCCGCGGTGAACCAGCGGTCGCGGTCGGAGTCGACCTCGATCTGCTCGACGGTCTGGCCGGTGTGCTGGGACTGGAGCTCGTTGAGCTCCTTCTTGGTGCGGCGGAACAGGTCGGCCTGGATCGCGATGTCCGAGGCGGTGCCCCCGACGCCGGCCGACGGCTGGTGCATCATGATCCGCGCGTGCGGCAGGGCGTAGCGCTTGCCCGCGGTGCCGGCGGTCAGCAGGAACTGGCCCATCGAGGCGGCCAGACCCATGCCGTAGGTGGCGACGTCGCAGTCGATGAACTGCATCGTGTCGTAGATGGCCATGCCCGCGGTGACCGAGCCACCGGGCGAGTTGATGTAGAGGTGGATGTCGCGCTTGGGGTCCTCGGCGGACAGCAGCAGCATCTGGGCGGCGAGCTGGTTGGCGATCTGGTCGTCGACCTGGCTGCCGAGGAAGATGATCCGCTCGCGCAGGAGGCGCTCGTAGACCGAGTCGCCGAGGTTCATCATGTTCCCGGCGCCGCGCATCACCGGCGCGGTCGGGTATGGGGTGCTCACGAGTGCGGTGACCTCCGTAGGACTGTCGAGCAGGCGGTCTCTGGGCTGTGGTGCGGTGGAGCAGGTGGGCCGCCGGGGACGGGCCGTTCCCTGGTCGGGGCGGGCCCTTCTCGGTGTCACGTCGACCCTAACGCGCACGTCCGACAGGCCACTCCCGCGACGGCCGGTGTTCGCCGAGGGCGCACAGGACCGTCCCCCGGGACGACGACGCCCGCCCCGGCCGCGGGTGGGCGGCGGGACGGGCGTCGTCGGCGGGGCGGGGTGGGTCAGGACTCGGCGGGGGCCTCGTCCTCGGCCTTCGCGGCGGCGGCCTTCTTGGCCGGGGCCTTCTTGGCGGCGGCCTTCTTCTTCGGGGCGGCCTCGCCGTCCTCGGCCGGTGCGTCCGCGTCGGCGTCGGCCTTGGCGGCCTTCTTGGCCGGCGCCTTCTTGGCCGCGGTCTTCTTGGCGGCGGCCTTCTTCTTCGGGGCCTCCCCGCCGTCCTCGCCGTCGGCCCGGACGGTCTTCGGGCGCAGGCCCTCGAGGTCGACCTCGTTGCCGGAGGCGTCGGTGATGGTCGTGGACTCCAGCAGCTGGGCCAGGGCCTTGGTGCGCCGGACGTCGGCCACGAAGTCGGCGATGTTGTTGCCCTGCTGCAGCTGCTGGGCGTACTGCTCGGGGCTCACCCGGTTGCGCTGGGCCTGGGCCATGATCTGCGCCGAGAGGTCGTCGTTGTCGACGGTGACCTCACGGGCGTCGGCGATCGCGTCGAGCACGAACTGGGTGCGGACGGCGTTCTCCACGTTCGAGCGCATGTCGGCGTCGTAGGCCTCGCGACCGTCGATGCCGGCGGCGGTGAAGTAGGCGTCCCAGTCCATGCCGGCCTGCTGGAGCTCGCCCTCCATGGCCTGCGTGCGCCACTCGAGCTCGCGCTCGACCAGCTTCTCGGGCACGGGGACCTCGATGACCTCGAGCAGGTGCTCGACCAGCTTGTCGCGCGCCTGGCTGCCCTGCTGCATGACCTTCACGCGGCCCAGCCGGGTGCGGACGTCGTCGTGCAGCTCGGCGAGGGTGTCGAACTCGCTCGCGGTGGAGGCGAAGTCGTCGTCGAGCTCGGGGAGCTCCTTGGCCTTGACCGACCGCACCGTGACGGTGACCTCGGCGTCCTGACCCGCGGCGTCGCCGGAGAGCAGGGCGGAGGAGAAGGTGGCCGACTCGTCGACCGACAGACCGCGCACGGCCTCGTCCAGGCCGTCCATGAGGGTGCCGGTGCCGACCTCGTAGGACATGCCGCTGGTGGTGCCGTCCTCGAGGACCTCGCCGTCGAGCTTGGCCTCCAGGTCGATGGAGACGTAGTCGCCGTCCCGCGCGGCCCGCTCGACACCGGTGAGCATCGCGAAGCGCTCGCGCATGGTCGAGACCTGGGTCTCGACCTCCTCGTCGGTGACCTCGACGTCGTCGACGGTCACGGCCAGGGAGTCGAGCTCGGGCAGCTCGAGCTCGGGGGCGACGTCGACCTCGGCGGTGAAGGCCAGGGTGTCGCCGTCGTCGATGCGGGTGACCTCGACGTCGGGCTGGGTCAGGACCCGGACCTGGTTCTCGCGGATCGCCTCGGAGTAGACCTCGGGGACGGCGTGCTGCACGACCTGCTCCAGGACGGCGGCCCGCCCGATGCGCTGGTCGAGTATGCGGTTGGGGACCTTGCCCGGCCGGAAGCCGGGGACCCGGACCTGACGGCCGAGCTCCTTGTAGACCTCGCCGAAGGCGTGGTCCAGGTCGCCCCACGGCACCTCGATGGCGAGCCGGACCCGGGTCGGGCCCAGGTTCTCGATGGTGCTCTTCACAGTGCAGCGCTCCTCGGTGCAGACATCAGGGGGTACGGCGAGACCACGGGTCACGCCGGGATGCCCGCCAGTCTCCCAGAGACCGCGCGGACGTCGTGTCGGGGTGACAGGATTTGAACCTGCGGCCCCCTGCTCCCAAAGCAGGTGCGCTACCAAGCTGCGCCACACCCCGTGGCGAGGGCCGAGTCTAGGCCCGAGCGCTACCGGTACCCTGGGCGGGCGACATCTCGCGGGTGTAGCTCAATGGTAGAGCCCCAGCCTTCCAAGCTGGCCATGCCGGTTCGATCCCGGTCACCCGCTCCACCACGAGATCAGACGGGTTGTCGAGGGGGCGCCAGGTCTGGCCTGCGCCGGTCATGGCGTCCCCGGCAGAGCGGAGCGGTGCGCCCGTCGGCTAGACCGGCGCTTCGGCCCTCAGCCCGCCTCGTCGATGTCCACGCCGTGCCGGATGGCGAGATCGGCGAGGTCGTCCTGATAGCCCTGACCGACTGCACGCCAGCGCCACGCTCCGTTGCGTCGGTACAAGGTGCCGAGGATGAGGCTGCGCTCCTGGGTGGCTGCGTCCAGGGTGGCTCGGGCGACGGGCGCACCGTCGGCGTCGCGAAGGATCAGTTCGACCGCGCCGACGTCGCCGAAGGTGACCGCGCCGTCGATGGCTGCGGCAAGCAACACGCGCTGCCGGGCGGCAGGCAGGTCCTCGGGGCGGATCGACACCAGAGCTTCACCGGCGATCCCGCTCGAGAGGAGGACGGCTCCGGAAGGGTGCTCGGGGGCGTTGTAGAAGACGAAGTCCTCGTCGACGGCGACCTGTTCGTCGTCGTCCACGACGAGAGCCACCACGTCCACGTCGTACTGCTCGGCCGCGTGGCGGCCGGGCGCTGCCCAGCGCACCTCGACCAGCCATTCGTCCTTGGCCGGGAGCTGCATCACCTCGCCCCGGACGAGGATCCGCTGGTCGGCGATCGCAGTCGTGGCATCTGCTGCAGCGGCCGGAGGGGCACCCGAGGACTCCGGCAGATCTGCCGTGTCGACACCGTCCGGCCACGGGCGTGGCGCGAGGGTCGCTGGGTCGAGCGGCTGGATGCCGAGCGCCCGCGCGCGGTCCAGCCGGCCATCGAGTTCTGCGGAGGGTGCGAGGACGACATCGGTGACGGAGCCGGTCAGGTTGACGGCGACGCTGGCGCCGGCCTCGAGGAGGCGCGCTCGGATCTCGGCTGCACCACCATGGCTGCCGCCGAGGACGACGACGCGTCGGCCGCTGAGCAGGCCACTGGGTGCAGTCGCGCGAGGTGCAGGAACAACCGGGTCAGCGCCGGTTGCCTGCGGGGCGTCCACGAGCTTCGGTTGCCCGGGCGTGACCGAACCGAGCAGCGCGGTGAACTCGGCTTCGGTGATGACCGGTGTGCCGTGTTCGCGAGCCTTGGCGGCCTTGTTGGTGTCCAGGTCGGGGCGGTTGCACATCAAGAGGTGCGTGCGACCGCTGACGGTGTTCATGACGTCGAGCCCGGCGGCGGCAGCCCGTCGTGCCAGCAGCTCCCGCGGAGCGCTGGTCGCGCCGGAGATGACCACCTTCATCCCCTGCACCAGCGGTGCACCCGGGACCCAGCGATGCGGTGCGCGCCACGGACATGGCGTGCGCGGGGCCTTCGGCGGATACGGCGCCGGTACGGCATCGATGCAGGCCGCCAATGGTAGGTCCATGTCGAGGCGTGCCGCTGTCACGAGCGAGTGCCGGAGGATCTCGGTCAGCACGCGGACGTCGTCGGCGGCGTCGTGGGCGCGGACGGCCCGCACCCCCCAGTAGGCCGCGACGGATCCAAGCTTGAAGTCGAGCACCGGGACGTCGAGCCGGCGGGTCAGCGCCAGGGTGCACAGCCGCTGGTCCACCAGCAACCGACGGCCGGCGCGGGTGGCCTCGGCGGCGAGGAAACGGTGGTCGAAGTCGACGTTGTGGGCCACGATGACGCGCCCGCCGACCCGGCGGCCGACGTCGTCAGCCACATCGCAGTACTGGGGTGCTCCCCGCAGCTTCGCCCGGGTGAGCCCGTGGATGTGGGTCGGCCCCGGGTCGCAGCCGGGATCCAGCAGTGTCGACCAGGTGGACTCGATCGCTCCGTCGGCAGCCATCTGGGTGACGGCGATCTGCAGGACCCGGTCGCTGGTCGCGCGCAGACCCGAGGTCTCCACGTCCACGAGGGCGTAGCCGTACGGATAGCGACTCGCGACCTCGGCGGGCAGGACCGCCGAGGAGAAGACCCCCGTCATGCACCGCAACCTAGACCGATGCTGATCGATCCGGTCTCCGTCGTCGGACGTGTCGAGGCTGCCGGCCCAGCTCGGCCCCACGTAGGAAGCGCAGCGGCCCGGCCGCCGCCTGCCGCACGGGCTGGTTCGATCCCGGTCACCCGCTCCACGCAGGCGTCAGTGCGCGATGTCCTCGAACGCCGAGGCCACCCTCGCCTGCTCCTCGAGCACCTCCGCGATGCGGGTCTGGACGACGTCCAGCTTGCCGATGGTCTCCGCGGTGCTGTGGATGCCGTCGGCGACGGTGCGGCTGGACGCCTGGATCCCCGCGATCTGGTCCGAGACCTTCTTCGTCGCGGCGGCCGTCTCCCGGGCCAGGTCCTTGACCTCGGAGGCCACGACCGCGAAGCCCTTGCCGAGCTCGCCGGCGCGGGCGGCCTCGATGGTGGCGTTGAGGGCCAGCAGGTTGGTCTGGTCGGCGATGCCGGAGATGATCCGGATGACCTCGTCCACGGCGGCCGAGGCCTGGCCGAGCTCCTCCACCTCGCGGGTCATCGTGGTGGCCTGCCCGACGGCCTGCTCGGCGACCAGCCCGGCGTCGCCGGAGGCCTGGCGCAGGCGCGCGATGGTCTCCAGCAGGTCGCGCGCGTTGCGGGCGGCCTCCTCGCTGCGGCGCAGGACGTCCAACCGCTGCGACACCAGCTGCTGCACGTTGCGCAGGGCGGCGGCCCGGGACTCGGAGAGCTCGATGGTCTCGGTGACGAAGAAGTCCATCGTCCCGATGACCCTGCCGCCGACCACGAGCGGGAAGCAGACCCCGGACTTCACGCCGGCGCGCTGGGCGGCCGGCGCGCGGACGCAGTCGGTCATCTCGCCGATGTCGCTGACGAACACCAGGTCCCGCTTGCGCCAGGCACGACCGGACAGGCCGACCCCCTCCGCGAAGGAGGCGGCCAGGGTGACCTGGCGGAACTCCTCGCCCGCCGAGCCGGACTCCTGGGCGAACCGGAGCAGGTGGTCCCGCTCGTCGAGCCCCCAGAAGGAGCCGTAGGCCCAGCCGAAGGCGGTGCGCACGGTGTCCAGCGCGACCCGCAGGGCGCGCTCCTCGGTCGTGGCATCCGCGATCTGCCCGACGACCGTCGTGACCGCCTGGCGGTCCTCGAGGGTCTCCTGGAGCGCCGCCTTGCTCACGGCCGCCTTGCGGGCGTTGTTGAGCAGCCGCTCCAGGGAGTGCCACTTGGCCTGCCGGAACACCGGCAGGTCGCCGCGCTTGTAGAACTCCTTGACCGCGACCACCACGCCGTCCTCGACCACCGGGAGCTGCGCGCCGCTCGTGGCACCGGCCGCCGTCGCCGCGGTCCAGCGGGTGCAGGCCGCGGCGCCCGCGGCGGAGTCGCAGATCACCGCCTCGCGGGTGGAGAGCGCCCGGCCGCCCAGGCCCGAGGACTGCGTGAGGGTCTCGACGCGCGTGGCCTGCAGAGCGGGCACCAGGGAGCCCCACTCCCCCGCGAGCCGGAAGGACCCGCCCCCGGCGGGGAGCCAGACCGCGCCGTAGTCCAGCCCCAGCTCGGAGACCAGGGTGCCGGTCATCACCCGGTGGGCCTCCAGGTCGTCGGCGATGCCGCGGTCCAGCGCGGTGATGACGGCCTCGACGGCCTCGACGTCCCGAGGCATCTCGGCCGCCGGGACCTGCGCCACGGATCGTCCCCACCGTCGTTCCACCACGAGCTCCCCCAGCGTCCGGATCCGGTGCCGGTGACCCGGCTCCACCACCTTCGGCACGAACTCGGCCGGAATCATCCCGAAAGCGGAGCCGACGTCCTGCTACCCGGGCAGCAGGCTCTCCGGCGGGGTCGACGGCAAGCCGAACAGGTCGAACAGACCGGTGTCCAGGAACGACGTGATGCGACTGATCCGTCCGTCGTGCACCTCGAGCGCCTGGATGGCGAACGGGGCCCAGCCGCCGGCGCCGTCGGGCTTCCACTGGGCGAACGCCGTCGACCCGTTGAGCTCGACCGGCGCGAGCACCGAGCCGCGGCACCCCGACCCCGGACCCTCCATCCAGGCGACGACGTCGTCGGCCGAGCGCAGCCACATGGCGAAGGGCGGCATGTCCTGCACGGCGTCGTCGTGCAGCAGCCGGACGAACGCGGCCATGTCGTAGCGCTGGAAGGCGTCGACGTAGGCGGCCAGCAGCTCGGCCTGGTCGGCGTCCACCTCGCCGGGGCGGGCCTTGCCGTCGTGGCCGGCCAGCGTGGCCCGGGCGCGCTGCAGGGCGCTGTTGACCGCGGCCACGCTGGTGTCCAGCAGGCCGGCCACCTCGTCGGCCTTCCAGCGGAGCACCTCGCGCAGCACCAGGACGGCGCGCTGCCGCGGCGGCAGCACCTGCAGCGCCGCGACGAAGGCGAGCCGGACGGAGTCCCGCTGGGCGGCGATGTCGGCCGGGTCGCCGCCCAGCACCGACCCGGTCAGCGCGGGCTCGACCCAGGCCCCGTCGGGCAGCGTCTCCGACAGCGAGGCCTCGACCGGGGCGAAGGGCTCGTCGGACATGTCGACCGGCAGGGCCCGGCGCTTGCGGCCGTCGAGGAGATCCAGGCAGACGTTGGTGGCGATGCGGTAGAGCCAGGACCGCAACGCGCCGGGGCCCTGCAGCTTGTCCAGCGACCGCCACGCCCGGACCATCGTGTCCTGCACGGCGTCCTCGGCGTCGAACGAGGAGCCCAGCATCCGGTAGCAGTAGCCGGTCAGCTCGCGCCGGTGCGTCGCCATCCGGGCCTCGAGCTCGTCGCGGTCGACGACCGGGGATTCCAGCAGCTCGGTCATGGGGTCCTCACTGGTAGGTGACGAGCTCCGGCAACGGGAGCGCCTGCGCCACGGTCTCGGCCGGGGTCAGCATCGGTTCGTCCTCGTCGATGAAGTTCTTCCAGCCCCAGTAGACCGGAGAAGGGGCCCCCTGGTGAAGGGTGTTCCACGTGCCCTGCTTGGCAGGTTGGCTGCCCTGGCCGTCGACGTGCACCAGGATCGCCAGTTCCTCGCGCGAGGTGTCCAGCCGCTCGCGGTCGGTGATCATGCGGAGCTGGAACTGGTGCAGGACGAGGAGCTTCTGCGGCAGGGCGTTCTCACGGGTGAGGTCGGCCAGCCAGGTCACCACGGAGTTGACCTCGTCCACGCCCACCGACCCGATCTGCTGCAGGTGGACCTGGTCGGGCTGCAGCCGCCACTCGGGGTCCAGCGCCAGACCCACGTAGGGCAGCTCGAGCAGCGACCGGTACTGCTGGGCCTGGGTGAGGAAGTCCGTGCGCCCCGGCTGCAGGTCCAGGACGACGTAGAGCCCGGCAGCACCCGCGGCCTCCACGTAGGGCTGCAGCTCGGTCGGGTCGAGCTCCGTGGAGTAGTTGCCGTCGGGGCCGGCCGACCCCGAGGCCACCGTCACGATGATCTCGAAGGTCGGGACGACGGTCCGGTCCGGCAGCAGGTCGGCGTAGGGGGCGGCGAACTCCCCGGCCCGGGCGATCGAGGCATCCAGCCCCTGCTCCCCCAGGACGCCGAGGGCCGGGCCCTGCGTCGACCCGTACATCGCGACCAGGAAGTGCTCGGGGAACAGCAGCTGACCACCTCCGGGCAGCTGGGTGCCCGAGGCCGCCGTCGCGGTCTTCCAGTCCAGCCCCTCGACCCCGTCGAACGCCGTGCCCAGGGCCACGACGGCAGCGGGGGTGGTGCCGGCGAGGGCGTCCACGACGTCCGCGGAGGCCCGGGGGTCGGTCTGGCCCGCGGTGTCCACGACGGTGGCACCGGCCGCACGGGCGGTCACCGCGCCGGCCGCGGTCTCCGCCGACCCGCTGTCGAGCACGACGACGTCGGCGAGCTCGTCGGCGGCCCCGACCTCGGGGAGGTCGTCGTCGGCCGGGACGACGTCCCGGTCGCCCAGCGCGCCGTCGGCGAGCTCCGCGCCGCCGGCCAGCACCACCGACGTGGCGTCCAGCCGGTCCAGCTCGTCCCGGACGACGCCGGGGTCGTCCCCCACGAGGAGCAGCGGCACCCCGAGCTCCTCCGCGGCCTCCGCCGCGTCGTCGGGGAGCTCCTGCCCCTCGGGCGCCACCACGACCACCGGCGAGGACGCGAACAGCGCCCGGCTGGTGGAGATGGCCGCCGCCACCGGGTCGGTGTCGGCCACCAGCGTCACCGCGGACCCGGGGGTCGTCGTCACCGGCCCGACCGCCGCGGGGGCGGTGGTCGGGTCGGCGGCCCCGTCGGAGGACGACGAGGAGCACGCCGACAGCAGGAGCAGCGCGGCGAGGACGACGGGGACGGGGGTGGAGCGCATGGGCCTTCTCTCGGGACGGGCCACCGGCCCGGGCGTGGACCGGCTCGCAGGCCGTTGTCGAGGCTAACGGCTTCCGCGCGCTCCGGAGGTCACCGTCCGGTGACGTCCCCGGGTGCACGAACCCGGTCGCCCCGACGGCCGGCGACCGGTAGAGAGGACGGGTGAGCACCGTTGCGACCCCACCCGCCGACCCCGACCTGGTCGCCGCCCTCCGCCCCGTCGCGGAGCCGGAGTGGCCGGCCTTCGCCCGAGCCATGTACCGCGTGTTCGGCGAGGACCCGACCGGGCCGTTCATCGAGCAGCCCCGCCCCACGTCCGAGCTGGGCCGGTCGCTCGCCCTGGTCGAGGACGGCTTCGTCGCGGCCACCGCCGGCATCTACAGCCACCAGCTGACCGTGCCCGGCGGCGTGGTCCCGGCGGCGGGCATCACCTGGATCACCGTCTCGCCGACGCACCGCCGTCGTGGCGTGCTGACGGCGATCATGCGGCGGCAGCTCGACGAGGTGCACGCCGCCGGCCGCGAACCGGTGGCCGCCCTGTGGGCCGCAGAGGGCGGCATCTACGGCCGCTTCGGGTACGCCCCGGCGGTCTGGCGCGGCGGCATCACCCTGGATCCGTCCCGCGTGCGGCTGCGCGCCGACCTGCCGGAGTCGACCGGCCGCACGACGATCGTCGACCTGGACGCCTACCGCGCGGCCGCCGTCCCCCTGTACGACCGGCTGCGCCGCGACGTCCCCGGGCACCTGGCCCGCGACGACCGCTGGTGGGACCGCCGGCTGCGCGACGACAAGGACGACCGGAACGGCTTCACCGAGCGCCGCTACGCGCTGCACACCGGCGCGGACGGCCAGGTCACCGGGTACGCGAGCTACCGCCAGAAGGAGAGCTGGTCGCCCCGCGACGAGCCGGAGGGCAAGCTGCACGTGACGGACCTGGTGGCGGCCGACCCGGCCACCCGCGTCGCCCTCTGGCGCTTCCTGCTCGGCCACGACCTGGTGCGGGAGCTCACCTCATGGGCGCTGGCTGCCGAGGACCCGCTGCGCTCGATGGTGGCCGACCCGCGCTCGGTGACCACGTCGCCCTCCGATGCCCTCTGGGTCCGCCTCGTCGACGTCGACCGGGCCCTGGCTGCCCGCCGCTACCCCGCGCCGATCGACCTGGTGCTCGAGGTCCGCGACGCCTTCTGCCCCTGGAACGACGGCCGCTGGCGGCTCACCGGGCACCCGGCCGGCGGGCACTGCGCCCGCACCGACCGCGACCCCGACCTGGTCCTGGGCATCGAGGAGCTGGGCGCGGCCTACCTCGGTGGCGTGTCGCTGGGCACGCTGCACCGGGCCGGCCGGATCACCGAGGTCAGCCCCGGCGCCGTGGCCCTGGCCTCGACGTCGTTCTCCTGGCCGGTCGCCCCGCAGAGCCCGGACTCCTTCTGACCGCCGCTCAGCCGGCTGCGGCGTAGGCCCAGGAACCCGGCCGCGGCCGGCCGGGGAGGTCGGCGCGGCCGGTGGCCCAGCGCAGGGTCGTCGCCGGGTCGGTGTCGGCGGGGGCGTGCGGGAACAGCCGGGCCAGCACGCGGGCCGCGACGTCCGCCGGCGGCGCCCACCGCAGCCCGACCGCCTCGACGACGTCCCCGGTGTGCAGCAGCACCTCGGCGCAGGCCATCGCCGCGAAGCCGGCCGGGTCGGGCGACCCCCATGGGTGGAAGCCCCGCTCGGCGGGGTCGGCGGCGTCCAGCACGCGGGCCAGCACCTCGCCCCAGGTGGTCAACCCGGTGATCAACCGGCCGTAGCCGGCGGCGGGGTCGCGCTCGTAGCGGCCCGCGGTCAGGTCGACCGGGCCCAGCAGCAGGTCGTGGCCGTACCAGTGCAGGCACTCGCCGACGTGCCAGACGACGCCGGCGACGTCGGTGCCCATCAGCGGGACCTCGGCGGTGGGGTCGGGAGCGCGGGCCAGGACGGCGACGGCCTCGTCGACGCACCGGCGGACGTCGTCCCCGCCCACGTCAGCCACCGGCGGGGTGATGACGCTCCTGCTCGTACTCCGCGACCAGGCCGATCCGCCGCACGTGCCGCTCGTCGTGGCTGAACGGGGTGCGCAGGAAGGTCAGCACCAGCTCGGTGGCCTCCTCGACGGTGTGCTGACGGCCACCGACCGCGACCACGTTGGCGTCGTTGTGCTGGCGGGCGAGCTCGGCGGTCGAGGTGTTCCAGACCAGCGCGGCGCGGACGCCGGGCACCTTGTTCGCCGCGATCTGCTCGCCGTTGCCCGAGCCGCCGATGACGATGCCCAGGGACCCCGGCTCGACGACGACGCGCTCGCCCACCTCGATGCAGAACGGCGGGTAGTCGTCGAGGGGGTCGTACTCGAACGCCCCGCAGTCGACGGGCTCGTACCCGGCGTCGGCGACGGCGCCCATCAGGTGGGCCTTGAGCTCGAGTCCGGCGTGGTCGGTGCCGAGGAAGACGCGCATGGCCCCAGTTTGTCAGGACAGGCGGGCGGCGACCGGCAGCGGGAGCACGCGCAGCAGACCCGCGACGGCGCGCCACGGCCACTCGGGCACGTAGGCGCGCACCGGCTCCCGGTCGACCGCGGCCACCAGGGCGTCGACGCCGGCGTCCAGGCCGACGGTGAACGGTCCCCGCCGGCCGGTGTTGATGTCGGTCTCGATGAAACCGGGGTGGATGGTGCTGACCCGGATGCCGCGGGTGGCCCGCGACCCGAGCAGGTCGGCCCGGATGCCCTCGGCCAGGACGGCGTCGGCCGCCTTCGACGTCGCGTAGGCCGTGCGGGTGCCGCCCATGCCCCGGACCCCGGCGACGGAGCTGATCACCACGAGGTGGCCGTGGCCCTGGGCGCGGAACACCGCCACCGCGGCCTCGCAGCAGGCGTGCGTGCCGAGCACGTTCGTGGTGAGGACGGCGCGGTTGGGCCGGGCGCCGCCGGTGCCCACCGGCACGCCCTTGCCCAGCCCGGCGTTGGCCACGAAGCGGTCCAGCCCGCCCAGCTCGCGGGCCAGCCGGGGCACGACCTCCGCCACCGCGTCGGGGTCGTCGACGTCCAGCGTGTCCACCAGGACGGTCCGGCCGTGCCCGGCGAGCTCGTCGCGCAGCCGCTCCAGCCGGTCGGTGCGGCGGGCCACCAGGGCGAGGTCGTGGCCGGCGGCGGCCCAGCGGCGGGCCATGCCCTCGCCGAGGCCGGAGCTCGCGCCGGTGATGAGGATGCGCTGGCGGCGGGGGTGCGGCATGCCCGCGAGCATGCCGCACCCGGAGCTCACGCGTGCTTCGTGATCTCCAGCGCGGAGGCCGGCACCGTGGAGAAGTCCGGCTCCTCGGTGCGGGTGCGCTTGAGCTCCCAGAAGCCGGGCAGGTTGGCCAGCAGGACGGCGCCGTCGAAGGCCTTGCCGGCCTCCTCGCCGGTGGGCACACGGCTGATGACGGGCCCGAAGAAGGCGACGCCGTCCACGTGCAGGACCGGGGTGCCGACGTCCTCGCCGACCGGGTCCATGCCCTCGTGGTGGCTCTTCTTCAGCGCCTCGTCGTACTCGGTGGACTCCGCGGCCTCGGCCAGGGACGCCGGAAGACCCACCTTCGCCAGCGCCGGGGCGATGACGTCGGCCAGCTCCTGGCCCTCCTGGTGCCGCAGCGTGCCCATCGCCGTGTAGAGGTCGCCCACGACCTCGTCGCCGTGCTGCTGCTGCGCGGCGATCAGCACGCGCACGGGCCCCCAGGCCTGCTTCATCATCTCGACGTACTGCTCCGGGAGGTCCCGGCCCTCGTTGAGCACGGCCAGGCTCATCACGTGCCAGTGGACGTCGAGGTCGCGCACCTTCGACGCCTCGATCACCCAGCGGCTGGTCAACCAGGCCCAGGGGCACAGCGGGTCGACCCAGACGTCGACCTTCGCGGCGGTGGGGGCGCTCTGCACGGCCTCGGTCATGCGATCTCCTTCGGGTTGGGGTGTGCTGCGTTCGCTGCCGCCGTCAAGGGCCGGCTCCGTCCCGTCATTCCCACCAGGCCCAGCGGTACACCCGCACTCCCCCGCCCGGCCGACCGTGTCGTACCGGCGTGGGAAGCTCCCCGGCGTGGCTGTTCCCAACTTGACCCGCGACGCTGCCGCTGCGCGCGCCCAGCTCCTCACCGTCCACGAGTACGACCTGCAGCTCGACGTCACCGATGGTGCCGGTCACCCCGGCGCCGAGACGTTCCGGTCGACCACGACGGTCCGCTTCGACGCGGCGACCCCGGGCAGCGCCACGTTCGTCGACCTGGTCGCCGCGCGGGTGCTCTCGGCCACGCTGAACGGCACCGCGCTCGACGTCTCCGGCTACACCGAGGAGGAGGGTCTGGCCCTGCCCGGGCTGGCCGCGCAGAACGAGCTCGTCGTCGACGCCGAGTGCCGCTACTCCCGCACCGGCGAGGGCCTGCACCGGTTCGTCGACCCCGAGGACGACGCGGTCTACCTCTACTCGCACTTCGAGCCGGCCGAGGCCAAGCGGATGTTCGCCTGCTTCGACCAGCCCGACCTCAAGGGCACCTTCGCCGTCCACGTGACCGCGCCGTTCGACTGGCAGGTCGTGTCCAACACCGGCGGCCGCACCATCGAGGCCGGCGCCGGCGGCTCGCAGCTGGTGCACTTCGAGCCGACCAAGCGCATCTCGACCTACTTGGTGGCCCTGGTCGCCGGCCCTTACGCCAAGGTCACCGACTCGCACGAGGGCCTGCCGCTGGGCATCTACTGCCGGGCCTCGCTGGCCCAGCACCTCGACGCCGACGCCATCTTCGAGGTGACCAAGCAGGGCTTCGACTTCTACCACCGGGTCTTCGACTACCCGTACCCGTTCGACAAGTACGACCAGCTCTTCGTCCCCGAGTTCAACGCCGGGGCGATGGAGAACGCCGGCTGCGTGACGTTCCTGGAGGACTACGTCTTCCGCTCGCGCACCAGCCGGGCCCGCTTCGAGCGCCGCGCCGAGACGATCCTGCACGAGCTGGCGCACATGTGGTTCGGCGACCTGGTGACCATGCGCTGGTGGGACGACCTGTGGCTCAACGAGTCCTTCGCCACCTACATCTCGACGCTGTGCCAGGCCGAGGCCACCGAGTTCACGACCGCCTGGACGACGTTCGCCAACACCGAGAAGTCCTGGGCCTACGCGCAGGACCAGCTGCCCTCCACGCACCCGATCGCCGCCGACATGGTCGACGTCGCCGCGGTCGAGGTGAACTTCGACGGCATCACCTACGCCAAGGGCGCCTCGGTGCTCAAGCAGCTGGTGGCCTACGTCGGCCAGGACGCCTTCCTCTCCGGGGTGCGCCGCTACTTCCGCACCCACGAGTACGGCAACACCACGCTGGCCGACCTGCTCGGCCCGCTGTCCGAGGCCACCGGCCGTGACCTCACCGCCTGGGCGCAGCAGTGGCTGCAGACCAGCCAGGTCAACACGCTGCGCCCGGTCTTCGAGGTCGACGACGACGGCCGCTACCGCTCCTTCTCGATCGAGCAGACCGCGGTGCCCGAGCACCCGGTGCTGCGCGACCACCGGCTGGCGGTCGGCCTCTACTCGGCCGGCCCCGAGGGGCTGACCCGCACCCACCGGGTCGAGCTCGACGTCCGCGGCGCCCGCACCGAGGTGGGTCAGCTGCTCGGCCACCCGGCCGCCGACCTCGTGCTGGTCAACGACGACGACCTCACCTACGCCAAGATCCGGCTCGACGAGCGGTCGCTGGCCACGCTGCGTGCGCGGATCGGCGACCTCTCCGACCCGCTCCCCCGGGCGCTGTGCTGGTCGGCCGCCTGGGACATGACCCGCGACGGCGAGCTGGCCGCCCGCGACTGGGTGGCCCTCGTGCTGGCCGGGGTCGATGCCGAGAGCGAGATCTCGGTGGTGCAGTCGCTGCTGGCCCGGGTGCAGGCCGCGCTGTCCAACTACGTCGACCCGGCCTGGGCCGACACCGGCTGGGCCGCGCTGGGCGACAAGGCGCTGGCCGCCCTGCACGCCGCCGAACCCGGCTCCGACGCCCAGCTGCAGTGGTCGCGCACGCTGGCCTCGGCGGCCCGCAGCGACGAGCAGGTCGCCGCGGTGCGCGGGTTGCTGGACGGCTCGCTCGACGTGCCGGGGCTCGAGGTCGACGCCGACGCCCGCTGGGCGTTCCTGCAGGGCCTGGTCGCCGTGGGCGCGGCCGGCGACGCCGAGATCGACGCCGAGGCCGAGCGGGACGCCACCGCCACGGGCGCCCGGCGGGCAGCCACGGCCCGGGCCCTGCGCCCGACCGAGGCGTCCAAGGCCGACACGTGGGAGCGGGCCTTCCGCGACGAGTCGATCGCCAACTCGATCCACGAGGCGATGGTGGCCGGCTTCTGGCACCCGGCGCAGCGGCAGCTGACGGCCCCCTACGTGGCGCGGTACTTCGCCGACATCGCCCCGCTGTGGGACCGGCGTCCGGGCGAGATCGCCAAGAACGCCGTCGAGTACCTGTTCCCGAAGCAGGTGTCCGAGGAGACGGTCGCCGCCGCCGACGCCTGGCTGGCCGACCCCGGCCACCCGGCCCCGCTGCGCCGGCTGGTCAGCGAGGGCCGCGACGGCGTCGCCCGCTCGCTGCACGCCCAGCAGCGCGACCGCGAGGCCGCCGCCCGCAGCTGACACGACGAGGGCCCACCCGGTTCACCGGGTGGGCCCTCGCCGTTCGGCCCCCTCGCAGGGTCCCGGCCCGCGCGGAGCGTGGGTCGGGGGGCGAGGGGGTCCTTCCTCAGGTCCTTCTCCGGTTGGCGGCGGGGTGGCCGGCCTGGTCGGAGAGCTGGCGCAGACCGTTGACGATGCCGCCCACCAGGTCGCCGGCGCCGAAGCGGCCGGTCATGGTGAGCACCGCCAGCGCGCAGGCGCGGTCGGGCAACCGGCGGGCGGCCGCCGAGCCGGTGACGATCTCGAGCACGCGCTGGTCGGGCGCGACGGCCACCAGCACGGAGTCGGCGGGGTGTCCGCCGGAGCGGGCGTGGAGGTCCTCGGCGCCGGCGCGCGTGTCGGTGGGCAGCTCACCGATGTAGAGGGTGAACCGCAGCCCGGTCTCGCGGGAGGACATGGTGAGCGCCTCGTCCAGGCGGGCCAGCTCGGCCGGGCTGAACGGCGACGCCTCCGGTCCCTGCTGGTCGTCGACGATCGGCTCGCGGGTGCCCTCGAGCTCGGTGGCCATCAGTGGGTGCCTCTCTGCGCTGCGCTGGTGGTGCTGGGGACGGGTGCGGGGACGTCGATCACCAGGTGCCGCGGGCTCCGCCGGAGGCGGTCCGGCGGGGGTGGCCCGCGGTCTCGCCGATGGTCAGCGCGGCGGCCTGCTCGCCGGTGGTGTGCTCGACCCCGTGATCGGCATCGTGCTCGGCGCCGTGCGCCCCGCCCTCGGGGTGCGGCTCGTACCAGACGGCGGCGTGGCCCCACGCCGTGCCGGGCTTGTAGCGGGCGCGGTCCTTGAGCGCGGGCAGCAGCACCAGCGCGTAGGCCAGGAGCACGACGGCCAGCGGGGCCACCACGAAGACGAGCAGGGTCTCGACGACGGTCACGGGCAGGAATCTACCGGGGCCGGCGCCGCCCAGCTCACCAGCCCGGGGGGTGCCGGTGCGCCCACGGGCGGGCCACCTCGAGCTGCGCGGCCAGCGCCACCAGGGTGAGCTCGTCGGCCGGGCGGCCCACCAGCATCGTGCCGACCGGCAGCCCGTCGGCGGTCCAGTGCAGCGGGACGCTGACCGCCGGCTGACCGGTGACGTTGTACAGGGCGGTGAACGCCGCGTACCGCTTCTGCCGCTCGAAGTCCGCGGCGCCGTCCCCGTCGTGGTCGAACCAGCCCAGGGGCCTGGGGGTGTCCGTGCAGACCGGCGCCAGCAGGACGTCGTAGGGCGCGGTGGCCTGCAGGAACCGACGGCTGAACACCCGGAGGGCGGTGAGCGCCTCCATCGCCTGCCCGGCCGACAGCGCCAGCCCCCGGTCGCGCAGGTAGCGGGTCAGCGGCCGCAGCAGGTGCACCTGGTCCTCGGGCACCGGGAGCGTGGCGCCGGTCAGCGACCACACCACCTCGAAGGCCGCCAGCACCTCCTCGGTGAGGGGAGCGCTCGGCAGGTCGACCACCTCGTGGCCGAGGTCGACCAGCAGGGCCGAGGCCTCCTCGAACGCCGTCCCGACCTCGGTCGAGAGCTGCGCCCCGGGCATGCCGCTGTCCCGGTAGCGCGCGATCCGCAGCGGGCCCGCCGGGCGGTCGGCCGCGGCCAGGAAGCTGGTCGCCGGCGGCGGGGCCCAGGTGGGGTCGCCGACGACCGGGCCGGCCATCGCGTCCAGCATCGCGGCTGCGTCCCGCACGGTGCGGGCCAGCGGGCCCTGCACGCCCAGGCCGGTGATCTCGGCCCCCAGCGGGGCGCTGCTGACCCGCCCGCGGGCCGGTTTGATGCCGACCAGGCCGTTGATGCCGGCCGGGATGCGGATCGACCCGCCGCCGTCCGAGCCCTGCGCGAACGGCAGCATGCCCAGCGCCACCGCCGCGGCCGCCCCGCCGCTGGAGCCGCCTGCCAGCCGGGTGGTGTCCCAGGGGCAGCGGGTGGGGCCGACCAGGTCGTTGTCGGTGTAGCAGGGGAAGCCGAACTCCGGCGTGCTGGTCTTGCCCAGGCTGATCGTCCCGGCGGTGGCCAGCGCCGTGACCACGTGGTCGTCGACGGCGGGCACGTGGTCGGCCATCGCGGCGGAGCCGAACGTCGTCCGGACCCCGGCCGTGAGGTTGAGGTCCTTGATCGCGGTCGGCACGCCCAGCAGCGGCGCCGGGTCGCCGGCGGCCAGGCGGCGCTCGGCGTCCCGCGCCGCGGCCCGGGCCCGCTCGGGGGTCACGGTGATGAAGGCGCCGATGCCGGGGTCCAGCGCCTCGATGCGCGCCAGGTGGTGCTCGACCAGCTCGGTGGGGCTCACCTGCCGGGCCCGGACGGCGTCGGCCATCCCCGTCGCGGTCAGCTCGTGCAGCGCGGTCACACCGCCGGACGCTAGCGGTGCAGCATGGTCCCGTGCGCACCCGATCCGACGCCCAGCAGCTCGACGCCGCCGACCCCCTCGCCGGGTTCCGCGAGCGCTTCACCGGTGACGGCCCCGACGGGACGTGGGACGACGGCCCCGGCCGCCGGATCTACCTGGACGGCAACTCGCTGGGCCGGCTCCCCCGCGCGACGCCGGCGGCCGTGGCCCGCGTGGTCGAGCAGGAGTGGGGGCGCGGGCTCGTCGGCTCGTGGTCGGACTGGGTCGGCCAGGCCGGTCGGGCCGGCGATGCCCTGGCCGCCGGGGTGCTCGGCGCCCGGCCCGGGGAGGTCCTCGTCTCGGACTCCACGTCGGTGAACCTGTTCAAGCTGCTGGAGGCCGGCGTCGACGCCCGACCGGGCCGCGACGTCGTGGTGTGCAGCGCCGACGAGTTCCCCACCGACCGGTACGTCGTCGCCGGGGTGGCCCGCCGGCGCGGGATGACGGTGCGCGAGGTGCCCGTCGACGTCGACCAGGGCCTGGTGCTCGACGACCTCGCCGCCGTGCTGGACGACCGGGTCGCCGTCGTCGTCCTCTCGCTGGTCGCCTACCGCTCCGGGGCGCTGGCCGACCTCGTCGCGGTCACCGCGCTGGCCAGGGAGCACGGCGCGCTGGTGCTGTGGGACCTCAGCCACGCCGCCGGGTCGGTCGAGGTGGACCTGTCGGCCGCCGACCTGGCCGTGGGGTGCACCTACAAGCACCTCAACGGTGGTCCGGGCGCGCCGGCCTTCCTCTACGTGCGGCGCGAGCTGCAGGCCGAGCTGCGGCAGCCGATCCAGGGCTGGTTCGGGGCCAGCGACCAGTTCGCCATGGGCCCGGACTACGAGCCGGTCGACGGTGTGGAGCGGTTCGCCGTCGGCACCCCGCCGGTGCTGGCCACCACCGCCGTCGAGGTGGGGGTGGCCATCACCACGGAGGCCGGCATGGCCGCGATCGCCGCCAAGGGCCGCGCGCTGACCGACCTGCTGGTGGAGCTGGCCGACGACCGGTTGCCGCAGCTCCGGTTGGCCTCCCCCCGGGACGCCGCGCACCGGGGCGCCCACGTCAGCCTGGAGCACCCGCAGGCGTGGCAGCTGACGCAGGCGCTGGTCGACCACGGCGTCGTCCCCGACTTCCGCACGCCGGACCGGGTGCGGTTCGGCCCGGCCCCGCTGTACACCCGGTTCGTCGACGTCTGGGACGCCGTCGACCGCCTCGCGGAGATCCTCGCCGCCGACGACCACCTCCGGTACCCGGCCACGCGCTCGCGCGTGACCTGACGGAACCGCCCCCTTCTTCAGGCGGCGTCGGGGAGGCCGAGCCAGGTGCGCCAGCGGGGGTCGACGGTGCGGTGGCCGAGCAGCCGCCACGCCGAGCCCGACGGCGCCCGGGGCGGCTGCGGCAGGGTCCACCCCAGCTCGGCGAGCGAGCGGTCGGCCTTCGTGTGGTTGCACCGCCGGCAGGCCGCGACGACGTTGTCCCAGCTGTGGGTGCCGCCCCGGCTGCGCGGCCAGACGTGGTCGATGCTGGTCGCGGCGGCCCCGCAGTAGACGCAGGTCGAGCCGTCCCGGGTGAACACCGCCCGCCGGGACAGCGGCACCTGCGCCGGGTAGGGCACCCGCACGAAGCGGGACAGCCGGACGACGACGGGCACCGGCAGGGCCACCAGCTCGGCGTGGCAGAGCACGTCGGAGACGTCGACCGGGTCGGCCTTGCCGGCCAGGACCAGCACGACGGCCCGGCGGCTGGAGACCACGCACAGCGGCTCGTAGGTGGCGTTGAGCAGCAGGCAGGCCGCGGTCAGGGCCGGGGCTGCGGGCACGGTCGAGCCGGGGCGGGGGTCGCGCCGCGGGCCCGGCGGGCCGGCTGGGGACGACGACCCGAGTGCGGTCAGCGGCACGGGGCACCTCCATGCGCCCCGGACCGCCGGTGTGCTGCGACCCACGGGCACCCCCATCCTGCCCCGGATCGGCCACCAGGGGGCAAGTGAGTTGTCCGACGTCCTGGTTACCGTCGCCGGGTGACCGCCATCCCTGACCCGCTGCTCGCCCCCCGCCTGGACCTCGTCGAGGACCTGCACGGGCGCGCGGTGGCCGACCCGTACCGCTGGCTCGAGGACCCCGCCGACCCCCGGACGACGGCATGGGCGGCTGCGCAGGACGAGTACGCCGGGCAGCTGCTGGCCGGCCTCCCCGGGCGGGCGGCCTTCGCCGAGCAGCTGGGTGAGCTGGTGCGGTCGGGGTCGGTCGGCATCCCGGTGTGGCGGGCGGGGCGGGCGTTCTCGACCCGCCGCGACCCGGGCCAGGAGCACGCGGTGCTGCGGGTCCGGGAGGCCGTCGGTCGGGAGGGTGGGGATGCAGCGGCCACCCAGCGCGTGCTGGTGGACCCCATGGCCCTGGACCCGGCCGGCACGACCACCCTCGACGCGTGGTCGCCGTCCTGGGAGGGCGACCGGCTGGCCTACCAGGTCTCGGTCGGGGGCGACGAGGAGTCGCAGCTGTTCGTGCTGGACGTGCGCACCGGGGAGCTGCTCGACGGGCCGGTCGACCGGTGCCGCTACTCCCCGGTCGCCTGGCTGCCCGGCGGCGACGAGCTGTTCTACGTCCGCCGGCTCGCCCCGGACCAGGTGCCGGCGGGCGAGGAGCAGTTCCACCGGCGGGTGTTCCGGCACCGGGTCGGGGCCGACCCGGCCACCGACGTCCTGGTGCACGGCGAGGGGCTGGACCCCACCAACTACTACGGGGTGCGGTTGTCCCGCGACGGCCGCTGGCTGGTCGTGTCCGCCTCGGCGGGCACCGCACCCCGGGACGACGTGTGGCTGGCCGACCTGCACGGCGACGGCGTGCTGGCCCCCCTGCAGGTCGGCGTCGACGCGCAGACCAGCGCCTGGGTGGCCCGGGACGGCCGGCTGTGGCTGTCCACCGACCGAGACGCACCGCGCGGGCGGGTCGCCGTCGCCGACCCGGCCGACCCCGCCACCTGGGAGCCGGCGGCCTGGACCACGGTGGTGCCCGAGGCCGACGGCGCGGTGCTCTCCGACCTCGCGCTGGTCGACGGCCCCGAGGGCGACCTGCGGGTGCTCGCCGTCCACGCCGTCGACGCCACCGACCGGTTGTCGGTCTGGGCGGCCGACGGGTCCGGCCGGCTGGGCGACATCGCGGTCCCGCCGGGCAGCATCGCCGGCGTGAGCGCGCCTCCTGAGGGGGGCACCAGCGCGTGGGTGGGCTGGACCGACTACGCGACCCCGCCGTCGGTGCTGCGGTGGGACGCCGCCGACCCCGGCACCCTCACGCCGTGGGAGCAGGCCCCGGTGGCCGGCGCCGTCCCCGACGTCGTCGTCACCGAGACGCACGCGACCTCGGCCGACGGCACGCCGGTGCACCTGTTCGTGCTCTCGCTGGAGAGCGCGCCGAGCCGCCCGCGGCCGACGGTGCTCTACGGCTACGGCGGGTTCGGGGTGTCGCTGACCCCGGGCTACAGCGCGCAGGCGCTGGCCTGGGTCGCCGCCGGCGGGGTGTGGGCGGTGGCGAACCTGCGCGGGGGTTCCGAGCACGGCGAGCAGTGGCACCGGGCCGGCATGCGGGAGCACAAGCAGAACGTGTTCGACGACTTCGCCGCCGCCGGTGAGCACCTGGTGGGGCAGGGCTGGACCACGCCGGCGCAGCTGGCGGTGTTCGGCGGCTCCAACGGCGGCCTGCTGGTGGGTGCCACCACCACCCAGCGCCCCGACCTGGTCGCCGCCGTCGTGTGCAGCGCCCCGCTGTTGGACATGGTGCGGTACGAGCTGTTCGGGCTGGGCCGCACCTGGAACGACGAGTACGGCACCGCCACCGACCCCGACGAGCTCGGCTGGCTGCTGGACTACTCCCCCTACCACCGCGTCGTCGAGGGCACGGCCTACCCGGCGGTGCTCCTCACGACCTTCGAGTCCGACACCCGGGTCGACCCGCTGCACGCGCGCAAGCTGGCCGCGGCGCTCCAGCACGCGACGTCGTCCTCGGCCCCGGTCGTGCTGCGCCGCGAGCTGGCGGTGGGCCACGGGGCCCGGGCGGTGAGCCGTACGGTGGGGTTGGCCGCCGACCAGCTCGCCTTCGTCGCGGCCCACACCGGGCTCGAGCCCCGCTGACCGTCGACCGGTCCCCCGCGCCGAGGCGCACCGCCGCCCGCGCCCCGAGGACCTGGTCCCCACCATGATCCACATGGGAGACTCCTGAGTGATGACTTCTGCACTGTCCGTCACAGCCGCCGAGGTGCCGAGCTGCGTGACCGAGGACACCTCGTCGCTGTGCGCGCGGGTCTACGACTGGTTCGGCCTGGACTGGCTGGCCGACAACGCGCAGGCCTTCGTGGCCACCCCGCTGCGCATCCTGCTGATCATCGTCGTGGCCGCCGTCGCGCGGCTGCTGATCAACCGCTCCATCCGCCGGCTCACCAGCCGCACCGCCAGCGGCCAGGTCCCCACGATCCTCAAGCCGCGCCGGACCAAGAACGGCAACCAGAACCACCAGCAGGTGGTCGAGCAGGTGGCGGCGCGGCGCACCCAGCGCGCCGAGGCCATCGGCTCGGTGCTGCGGAGCTTCGCCTCGATCGTCGTGTTCTTCATCGCGATCGTGATGGTGCTCGGCGAGCTGGGCATCAACCTGGCGCCCATCGTGGCCTCGGCCGGGGTCGTCGGCGTGGCCCTGGGCTTCGGCGCGCAGAACCTGATCAAGGACTTCATCGCCGGGATCGGGATCATCCTCGAGGACCAGTACGGCGTGGGTGACGTCGTCGACCTGGGCGAGGCCAGCGGCACCGTCGAGGCCGTCGGGCTGCGCATCACCCGGCTGCGCGACGTCAACGGCGTGGTCTGGTACGCCCGCAACGGCGAGGTGCTCCGGGTGGGCAACAAGAGCCAGGGCTACGCCCAGGTCGTCATCGACCTGCCGGTCACCCACGACACCGACCTCGAGCGTTGCCGCACGGTCATGCAGGAGGTCGGCGACGCCGTGTACGCCGAGCCCGAGTGGGCCGAGGTCATCCTCGGCGAGCCCGAGTCGCTGGGCGTGGAGGCCATCACCCCGCAGGCCATCGTCATGCGGCTGCAGGTGCGCACGACCAACGCCGACCAGTGGCGGGTCGGCCGCGAGCTGCGCATGCGGCTGCAGGAGCGCTTCGCCGCCGAGGGGATCCGGATCCCCGTGGTGGTGGCCCCGACCGCGGTGGGTCCGACCTGACCCACCGGGCCCCCACCGAGCACCGCGACGACCGACCGGCCACCTACCGGTCGGTCTTCGCCGTGCCCGAGTACCGCCCGCTGTTCGGGTCCCTGGTGCTGGCCACGATCGGTGACCAGCTGGCCCGCCTAGCCCTCACGGTGCTGGTGTTCCAGCGCACCGGTTCCCCGGTGCTCAGCGCGCTGACCTTCGCGATCGGCTACCTGCCGTGGGTCGTCGGCGGACCGGTCCTCGCGGCCCTGGCCGACCGCCTCCCCCGGCACCGGGTGATGGTGGTGAGCGACCTGGCCCGCGCGGGGCTGGTGGCGGTGATGGCCATCCCCGGGGTGCCGCTGCCGGCCCTGCTCGGGTTGCTCCTGCTGGTCTCGGTCGGCGCCCCGCCCTACGAGGCCGCCCGCGCGGCGCTGACCGCCGACATCCTCACCGGCGACCGGTACGTGGTGGCGACCTCGGTGGCCGGGATCGTGCTCCAGCTGGCCCAGGTCGTCGGCTTCCTCCTGGGCGGGCTGCTGGTCACCGCGCTGTCCCCCTCGCTCGGGCTGCTGCTGAACGCGGCCACGTTCGCCGTCTCCGGCCTCTGGCTGCTGGGCGGGCTGCGGAGCCGGCCGGCGCCGCTGGACCCGGACGCGCCCGCGGCCCAGTCGGTCTGGCGCGACACCGCTGCCGGCCTGCGGCTCGTGCTGGGCGACCGCCGGCTCGTCGCCGTCGTGACCCTGCTGTGGGTCGGCGTGCTGCTGAACAACGCGCACGAGGGCATCGGGCCGGCGTTGTCCGACGAGCTCTCCGGCGGCCAGTCCCTGGTCGGCGTGCTGCTGGCGGTCCACCCCGCCGGGGCCGTCGTCGGCGGGGTGGTGGTGGGCCGGTTCTGCCCGCCGCAGCTGCGCGAGCGGCTGGTCACGCCGCTGGTGGTGCTGTCGGTGGCCGCCACCGCCGCCGCCGGGCTGGCCGCACGCCTGCCCGACCGCGACCTCGCCGTCCCGCTCTTCGTCGCCGCGCTCGCCGTCGCCGGGTTCGGCAGCGCCTGGTCGATCCCGCTGAACGTGGCCTTCGTGCAGGCGGTGCCGCCCGCGGCACGGGGGCGCGCGCTCGGCATCGCGATGGCCGGCATGTTCGCCGTACAGGGGCTGGGCGCCCTCGCGGCCGGGGCCGCGGCCGACCTCGTCCCGGCGAGCACCGTCGTGCTGCTCACCGGTCTGGTGGGGTTGCCGCTGGTGGTCGGGCCGTTGCTCGGGCTGGTGCGCACCCGGCCGCCGGCCGGCGTCCCCGTTGCGGGACCATCGGGACCATGAGCGAGTCGAGCCGCCCCCTGCCCTCGGCACGCACGTTCTACGCCGAGGTCGGCGGTGAACCGGTCTTCCGCGCGTTGGTGGCGCACTTCTACGCCGGCGTCCGCAGCGACCCGGTGCTGTCCCCGCTGTACCCGCAGGACGACTGGGACGGCGCCGAGGAGCGCCTGCGCAGGTTCCTGGAGCAGTACTGGGGCGGCCCGACCACCTACTCCGAGCAGCGCGGCCACCCCCGGTTGCGCATGCGGCACGCCCCGTTCGCCATCGGCGAGCGCGAGCGCGACGCCTGGCTGGCGCTGATGCGCGCGGCCGTCGACTCGCTGGGGCTCACCGCCGAGCAGGACGCCACGCTGTGGGGCTACCTGGAGATGGCTGCCCGCAGCATGCAGAACCGGTGGGACGACCCCACCGAGCTCGCCCCCTGACCCTCGCTGACAGCGCCGTCGGCGTGCCCCTCCGAACCTCCCCGGGAGCACCCACGTGACCACCACCCTGCCCGCGCCGCCGTCCACCGACTGGTGGCGGGACGCGGTCTTCTACCAGGTCTACATCCGGTCCTTCGCCGACGGCGGGGACGACGGCGTGGGCGACCTCGCCGGCCTGCGGGCCCGGCTGCCCGAGCTGGCCGCCCTGGGCGTCGACGCGCTGTGGATCAACCCGTTCTACCCCTCCCCCATGGCCGACCACGGCTACGACGTCGCCGACCCCCGCGACGTCGAGCCGGTGTTCGGCGACCTGGCCGAGTTCGACGCCGTGCTGGCGCAGGCGCACGAGCTGGGCATCCGGGTGACCATCGACCTGGTGCCCAACCACACCTCCGACCAGCGCGAGTGGTTCCAGCAGGCGCTGGCCGCAGGCCCGGGGTCACCGGAGCGCGCGCGGTACGTCTTCCGGGAGGGCCGGGGCCCCGACGGCGCCACCCCGCCGAACAACTGGCCCTCGATCTTCGGGGGGCCGGCCTGGACCCGGGTCCCCGACGGGCAGTGGTACCTGCACCTGTTCGCCCCCGAGCAGCCCGACCTCGACTTCACCCACCCCGAGGTGCTCGCCGACCTCGAGCACACGCTGCGGTTCTGGCTGGACCGCGGGGTCGACGGCTTCCGCATCGACGTCGCGCACGGCATGGCGAAGGCACCGGGGCTGCCCGACGTGGCCTTCGACGAGGAGACCGGGATCTTCGACGACCACGGTCCCGACGACCCGCGGCTGGACCAGGACGGCGTGCACGACATCCACCGGCTGGTCCGCCGGGTGCTCGACGAGTACCCGGGCGCGATGACCGTCGGCGAGGTGTGGGTGTCCAGCGAGGAGCGGCTGGCCCGCTACCTGCGCCCCGACGAGCTGCACTCGGCGTTCAACTTCCGGCTGCTCACCGCCGACTGGACGGCGACCGACCTGCGGGCCGCCGTGGTCGACTCCCTCGCCGCGGTGGCCGCCACCCCGGCGCCGGCGTGCTGGGTGCTGTCCAACCACGACCGGCCCCGGCACGTGACCCGCTACGGCGACGGCGAGCTGGGCACCCGACGGGCCCGCGCGGCGGCCCTGCTGCAGCTGGCCCTGCCCGGCATGGCGTTCGTCTACAACGGCGACGAGCTCGGCATGCCCGACGTCGAGCTGCCCGACGAGGCCCTCACCGACCCGGTGTGGTTCCGCTCGGGTGGGGCCGAGCGCGGGCGCGACGCCTGCCGCATCCCGGTGCCGTGGAGCGGCGAGCACCCGCCCTACGGTTTCAGCGACGGCACCGAGACGTGGCTGCCGATGCCGGCCGGGTGGGGTGCGCTCACCGCGGAGGCGCAGGCCGGCGACCCCGGTTCGATGCTGTCGCTGTACCGACGCGCCCTGCAGCTGCGCCGCTCGCTGGCCGGCGAGCTGACCTGGCAGTCCGCGCCGGAGGGCTGCCTGGCGTTCCGGCGTGGTGACCACGCGGTGCTGGTGAACCTCTCGGGGGCACCGGTCCCGCTGCCGGCCGGGGAGGTCCTGCTGGCCAGCGCCGAGCTCACCGGCGGGCACCTGCCCGACGACGCGGCGGTGTGGCTGGCGGTCTGATCCCGGGAGGCGCGCGCCCGGACCGCGGGTAGTCTCCACCTGACCACTCACCGTCACGGGGACGACGTCGGGGACCCTCGCGGGGAGCCGGCCCGGGAGGCCAGAACACCCCATGTCCGTGCTGCACGTGGAGGGTGTCGCCAAGGCCTTCGGGGGCCGGCGGGTGCTGCGCGACGTCTCGTTCACCGTCGAGGCCGGCGAGGTCGTCGGCCTCGTCGGCGCCAACGGCGCGGGCAAGTCGACGCTGGGCGACGTGGTCGCCGGCACCTACGCCCCGGACGCGGGGCGGATGACCGTCCTGGGCCACGCCTACGCCCCGCTCTCGGCGCACGACGCCCGGCACCTGGGCGTGGGCCGGGTCGAGCAGCTCATCCGGATCGACCCGTCGCTCACCGTCGCCCGGGCGGTGCTGCGCGGCACCGAGCTCGCCGACGCACCCGAACCCCGGGTGCGGGCCCGGGCCCGGGCGGTGCTCGCCGAGATCGGGCTGGACCTCGACCCCGACGCCCTGGTCGCCGACGTCCCCCGGTTCGTGCACGGCCTGGTCGAGGCCGCCCGGGTGCTCGCCGAGGACACGAAGCTGATCGTCATGGACGAGGTCTCCGCGTCGCTGACGCCCGGGGAGGTGCAGGGCCTGCACGCGGTGGCCCGGCGGCTGCGCGACGAGGGTCGTGGCGTGCTCTACATCAGCCACCGGCTGCCCGAGATGCTCGAGGTGGTCGACCGGGTGCTCGTGCTGCGCGAGGGCCGCATCGCCCTCGACGCCCCGGCGGCCGAGCTGGACCCCGCCCGGCTGGTGGTGGCCACGCTGGACGGCGCGCTGCCCCGACCGGCCACCCCGGTGCGCATCCCCACGGCCCGCCCCGCCCCCGACGACGCATCGACCACGACCACCCGCCCGCAGCCCTCCGCGGACGTCGCCCTCGAGGTGCGCAACCTGCGGGTGGCCGGCACCGCGACCGGGCTGGACCTGCGGCTGCGCCGGGGTGAGGTGCTGGGGCTGACCGGACGACGGCGCTCGGGCCTGCGGGAGATCGCCGGCGCCCTCACCGGGGAGATCCCCGCCCAGTGCGACGGCGTCACCGTGGGGGGCGAGGACCGCCCGGTGCCCACGGCGGCCGGCTCCGCGGCGCTCCGGCTGGAGGCCTACCGGCCCGACGACGACGCCTACGGGGTCGACCCGGGCGCGACCATCGCCCGCACCCTGACCGACGAGGAGTGGGGCCGGCCCTCGGACCTCCGGTCGGAGATCGCCAGCCTGCGCGGGGTGATCGACACCGTGCACCGCATGAACGTGGCCACCCTCAGCATCAAGACCGTCTTCGGCGCGCTGTCCGGGGGCGACCAGCACAAGCTGGCCCTGGCCCGGTGGCTGGCCGCCCACGACGGCGACGTGGTCGTCGTCCACGAGCCGACCCGGGGCCTGGACGCCCGCTCGCGCCGGGAGGTGCGCACGCTGCTGGACGAGGCCACCGCGCACGGCCGGTCGGTGGTCGTGGTGTCGGTCGACCCCGACGAGCTCACCGAGTGCTGCGACCGGATCGGCGTGGTCACCGACGGCCGGGTCGACGAGTGGCTGGACACCCACGAGATGACCGCGGTCGACATCCGCGCCCGCATCCTCGCCGCCGCCTGAGGCCCCCTCCCCCCGCGGCGGGGAGAGGGGTCCTCCGTCAGACGCTGACGGTGGTGGCGACCGAGCGCAGCTTGTGCCGGGCCAGGGCCAGGTTGGCCGTCGAGCGGTTGAGCACCAGGTAGATCAGCAGACCGGTGTTGCCGGCGCCCTTGAGCACGTTGATCAGGTGGTACTGACCCTTGAGCGTGATGAGGATGTCCTCGATCTCGTCCTGGAGCTCTAGGTCGGCGATGGTGCGCAGCTTGGCCCGCACCACGTTGGAGTTGCCGGCCGCGGCGACGTTGAGGTCGAAGCCGGGGCTGCCGCCGGCCGCGAGGGCCATGCCGCTGTCGATGTCGACGATGGCGGCACCGCTGGCGCCCTCGATCTCCAGCAGTGAGGTGATGACGCTGTCGAGCTGAGCCATGGGTGGAACTCCTGTCGTCTCTGCGGGGGGACGTGCTGGTGTGTCCCCGCCCGTCGGTGGGTCACCGGGGGGCGGTCCTGCCGGGGCGCTCCGCGGCGAGGGGACGTGCTCGCGCGCAACCGGTCTCTCCTCCGGTTGCGGGTCCTCGACCGGGACGCGCGGCGCCGGGAGGGCCGCGCGCTCGGCCACCTCGGGCGCCGACAGCACGCGCTGCCACCACGAGGACCACCATCCGGATGCCATTCCTCTTCGCCGTTCGTCGCGGACCCCGTGCACCCAGACAACCTCACGCTCAGCACCCGGGCAACCCGGCTGGGTAACCGCTGGTCAACCCCGCGGCGGGCTCGCCACCGGCCACCGGATACCTTCCGCGGTCGACACCCGACACCGACGGAGAGGCCCACCGTGAAGACCCGCGACCTGGCCTACATCGCCCTGTTCGCCGCGCTCACCGCGGCGCTCGGCCTGCTGCCGGCGATCCCTGTGGCCGCGCTCCCGGTGCCGATCACCGCCCAGACCCTCGGGGTCATGCTGGCCGGGGCCGTGCTGGGTGCCCGCCGCGGGTTCCTGGCCCTGCTGCTGTTCCTGGTGCTGGTCGCCGTCGGCCTCCCGGTGCTGTCCGGCGGGCGGGGCGGGCTCGCGGTCTTCGTCGGCCCCAGCGCCGGGTTCCTCTACTCCTGGCCTGTCGCGGCCCTCGTCACCGGGCTGCTGGTCGAGCTGCTCTGGCGCCGGCTGAACGTGGTCACCGCGCTGGTGGCCACCGTGGTCGGCGGCATCGGCGTCGTCTACGCGATCGGCATCCCCTTCCTCAGCCTCTACGCCGACACCTCGCTGGCCGCGGCGGCCACCGGGTCGTTGGTCTTCGTCCCCGGCGACCTGGTCAAGGCGGTGATCGCCGCGGTGCTGGCGGTGGCCGTGCGGCGCGCCTACCCGGTGGTCGAGCGGCCCCGGCGGGCAGCCACCGCCCCGTGAGGCTGCGCCGTGGGCCTGCCGGCCCGACGCCCACGCCCGACCCGTCCCGCGGGATCGAGCTGCTCGGGGTCGGGCACGCCTACGGCGAGCGCATGGTGCTGGCCGACCTGGACCTGCGGCTGACCGAACGCCGCATCGGTGTGGTCGGGGCCAACGGGTCGGGCAAGTCCACGCTGGCCCGGCTGCTCAACGGCCTCGTCGTCCCCACCTCGGGCCGGGTGCTGGTCGACGGGCTGGACACCGCGACGGCGGCCCGCGAGGTGCGCCGCCGGGTCGGGTTCGTCTTCCAGGACCCCGACGCCCAGATCGTGCACCCCACCGTCGCAGAGGACGTCGGGTACGGCCTGGAGAACCAGGGCGTGCCCGCGGCCGAGCGCGCCGAGCGGGTGGCCGAGGTCCTCGCGCGGTACGGGCTGGCCGACCACGCCGACCACCCCGCACACCTGCTCTCCGGGGGCCAGAAGCAGCTGCTGGCGATCGCCGGCGTGCTCGTCATGCGGCCCGCGCGGATCGTGTTCGACGAGCCGACCACGCTGCTGGACCTGGTGAACACCCGTCGGATCGGCCGGCTGGTCGACGGCCTGGACCAGGCGGTCGTGGTGGTCACCCACGACCTGGAGCTGCTCGCCGGCTTCGACCGGGTGCTGGTCGTCGACGGCGGGCGGGTGGTCGCCGACGACCGCCCGACCCCCGCCCTGGCCGCCTACCGCGCGCTGATGGCCGACCGGTGACGCTGGCCCTGTACGTCCCGCGCACCAGCCCGGTGCACCGGCTGCCCGCCGGGGTGAAGCTGCTCGTGCTGCTGGTCCTGGGCGTGGTGGTGTTCGTCGTCCCGACCCTGCCGGCGGCCCTGGGCACGCTGCTCGCGGTGGTGCTGGTCGGGCTGGGCGCCGCCCGGCTGCCGGTCGGGCTGCTGCTCCGGCAGGCCCGGGCCGTCGCGGTGTGGGCGGCGGCGATCTTCGTGTTCCACGCGCTGGCCACCGACGTGCTCACCGGGGCGGCCACCGCCGTCCGGCTGCTGGCGCTGGTGCTGGCCGCCGCCGTGGTCACGGCGACGACCCGGGTGACCGCGCTGGTCGCCGTCGTCGAGCGGCTCTGCGCCCCGCTTCGGGTGTTCGGTGTCCGGCCGGCGCGGATCGGGCTGGCGCTGGCCATGGCCCTGCGGTTCGTGCCGCTGGTCGCCGAGCGGGCCGACCGGATCCGGGAGGCCCAGGCGGCCCGCGGCGGGCGGGTGCGCGGGCCCCGGGCGCTGGTCCGGCTGGTCGTGCCGCTGCTGGTCTCGGTGCTGCAGCTGGCGCACACGGTGGGCGAGGCGCTGGACGCCCGCGGCGCCGACACGGCCTAGCCGACCGACTCCACCACGACCGCGACCCCCTGGCCCCCGCCGGCGGCGACCGCCGCGAGCCCGTACCGGCCGCCGGCCGCGCGGACGAGCTGGCTGAACAGCCGGACGACGAGCACCGCACCCGACGCACCCCACGGGTGCCCCAGCGCCAGTGCGCCGCCCTCCCGGCAGACCCGCTCGGGCTCCAGGTCCAGCGCCCGGCAGCAGGCAAGCACCTGCCCGGCGAACGCCTCGTTCAGCTCGACGACGTCCAGGTCGGCCAGGCCGAGCCCGGCGCGCTGCAGCGCCAGGCGGACGGCGGGCACCAGCGAGAGCCCGGGCAGCGCGGGGTCGGCACCCGCGGTGGCCGTGGCGAGCACCCGCAACCCCGGGACGCCGAGCCGGGCGTGGGTGGCCGCGTCGACCAGCGCCACCGCTGCCGCACCGTCGTTCACGCCGCAGGAGTTGCCGGCCGTCCCCGTGCCGCCCCACGCCGGCCGCAGCCGGGCCAGTCGCTGCTCGGTGAGCCCGGGCCGGGGCCGGTCGTCGCGGGTGGCCCCGCGCACCGGCACGATCTCGGCGTCGAACACGCCGGCCTGCTGCGCGGCGGAGGCCCGGGCGTGGGAGCGGGCGGCGTAGGCGTCCTGCTCGGCGCGGGTGATGCCGAACTGCCTGGCCAGGGTGTCGGCCGCCGGGCCCATGTCGGGGTCGCCGAGCTCCGCGGGGGCGAAGGAGGCACGCCCCGGCCGCGGCGAGGTGGAGGCCGACTCGACCCCGCCGGCCAGCACCAGCCCGGGCTCGGCACCCAGCAGCTGCGCGCCGAGGACGACGGCGGCCAGGCCGCTGGCGCACTGCCGGTCCACGGTCAGCCCGGGCACCTCGACCGGCAGCCCGGCGGTCAGCGCGGCCACCCGGGCCAGGTCGCCGCCGGGACCGGTGCAGTTGCCCAGGACCACCTCGCGCGGCAGTTCCGGCACCGCGGCGGCGACCGCGGCGAGGACCGGCGCGGCGAGCTCGGCGGCCGGGACGTCGGCGAAGGAGCTCCCCGCGGTGCCGATCGCGCTCCGCAGTGCGGCGACGACGACGGGCCCGCCGCTCACGCCCGCCCCTGCCGGGCCGTCATCCGACGGCAGGGACCCGTTCCCGGGCTCGAACGGGTCCTGGGCGTCATGTGACGCCTGCCGCGAGGCGCTCGAGGCGACCGTCGGCGGCCAGGTCGGCCACCGCGCGGCGGTCGACCTTGCCCGCGGCGGTCAGCGGCCACCGCGGCAGGTGGAACCACCGTCGCGGGCGCTGGGCCGCCGTCAGGTCCGCGACCCCGGCCCGGGCGGCGGCGAGGGCGGCCGCATCGGTGCCGACGGCGGCCACCAGCTGACCCAGCCGGGGGTGCGGTACCCCCACGACGACGACGTCCCCTCCCCCGGCCCGGCGCAGCGCCTGCTCCACCTCGGCCACCAGCACGGTCGCGCCGGCCGTGGTGACGGCGTCGGCCCCGCGCCCGGCGACCAGCAGCACGCCGTCCTCGGTGAGCGTCCCGCGGTCGCCCACCGTGGCCCAGCCGTCGGGAGCGGTGCGGAAGGGGCCGTCCTGCCCCGGGGCGTAGCCCGCCGACAGGTACGGCGACCGGGCCCAGACGACGCCGTCGCGGACGGACAGCTCGACACCGGGGAAGGCCCGCAGGTCGTCCTCGGCGGTGCCCCAGGCCAGGAAGGACAGCTCGGCGGCCCCGTAGTAGTGCCCGACCCGGGCGCCCGCGGCGATCGCCCGGTCGGCGAGCACACGGCCCAGCCGGTCGCCGGCCACGACCAGCTGCCGGCCGGCGAGCGGGACGCCGTCGTCCAGCGCCGCGGACAGCGCGGCCGGGGTGAGGACGGCGTGCGTAGCCGCGTCCGGGCCGTCCACGAGCAGGGCGCCCGCCCAACGGGCGTGCACGGCGGCGAACAGGTTCATGGACGCCTGCAGCGGGCCCGGCAGCCACAGGCGAGCTCCCGTCCCGAGCGCGGTCAGCTCGGACACCGCCGGGAAGGAGGTCCACCAGGACGCGGTGCTGCGGACCACGGCGCGCGGCTGCGAGGTGGTCCCCGAGGTGCGCAGGGCGATCGGTCCCCCGGCCGCGTGGGCGGCCAGCACCGCGGCGACCGGGTCCGCGGCGGCCAGGACGTCGACCGGTGCGGTCACCCCGCGGCCGGCTCGTCCAGCCACTGCTGCAGCCAGGCCTTCTCGTCGGGAGTGATCCGCCGGGGTCGGTTCAGCGCGAAGTCGAAGGGCACCAGCACGGTGCTCCCGGTGACCGCCAGGACGCCGTGGTCGAAGAGCTCGTAGTGGCAGGTCAGTGCGGCGGCCCGGACGGTGGACACCCAGATCTGCACGGTCAGCGGCTCGGCGTCGTAGACCACCGGCCGCTTGTACTGCACCTGGTGGGAGTGCACGACCAGGCCGCGGCGCATGCCGGTCTCGGCGTCGTGGGTGGGCTGGTCGAAGAACAGCGCCACGCGCGCGGACTCGAAGTAGCCGAGGAACGCGACGTTGTTGATGTGCTGGTAGGCGTCCATGTCCGCCCAGCGCATGGGCACCTGCACCGAGAACCTCACGGGAGGACACCCTGCCGTACGGGGGTCGTCCTACGGTGACCCGGTGAGCTGGCACCTGGGTGACGCCGGTGTCGTCGAGCTGCCCTCGGGCCGGCTGGTCCGCGGCCGCGGGCGCCGCGACCGGCTGCCCCCGGGGCCGCTCCCCCAGCTCGGGGTGTACCTGCTCGGCCGGCGACCCGACCCCGTCGACTGGGAGGAGCGGTGGGTGCGGTGGCCGGACTTCCGGCTGCCGGCCGAGCCGGAGCTGCTGCGCACCGTCCTGGTCGACGCGCTGGCCCGGTGCGCCGAGGAGCGGGTCGAGCTCGCCTGCCGGGGTGGCACCGGGCGGACCGGGACGGCGCTGGCCTGCCTGGCGGTGCTGGACGGGGTGCCGCCGTCCGGGGCCGTCGACTGGGTGCGCGCCCGCTACCGACCGCGCGCCGTCGAGACGTGGCCGCAGCAGCGCTTCGTGCGGCGGTTCATCGCCGGGTGACGGCTGAGGGGGCGTGCCCGACCGGTGCACGCCCCCTCAGCCGTCGCCCTCGCTCAGTCGCGGGTGAGCTTGCGGTAGGTCGCCCGGTGCGGGCGGGCCGCGTCGGCGCCCAGCCGCTCGATCTTGTTCTTCTCGTAGTCGTCGAAGTTGCCCTCGAACCAGAACCACTGCGAGTTGCCCTCGTAGGCCAGGATGTGCGTCGCCACGCGGTCGAGGAACCACCGGTCGTGGCTGACCACCACGGCGCACCCCGGGAACTCCAGCAGCGCGCTCTCCAGGCTGGTGAGGGTCTCGGTGTCCAGGTCGTTGGTGGGCTCGTCGAGCAGCAGCAGGTTGCCGCCCTGCTTGAGCGTCAGCGCCAGGTTCAGCCGGTTGCGCTCACCGCCGGAGAGCACGCCGGCCTTCTTCTGCTGGTCGTGCCCCTTGAACCCGAAGGCGGACACGTAGGCCCGCGAGGGCATCTCGACGTTGCCGACCTTGATGTGGTCCAGGCCGTCGGAGACGACCTCCCACAGGCTCTTGGTCGGGTCGATGCCGCTGCGGTTCTGCTCGACGTAGGAGATCTTGACCGTCTCGCCGACCTTGATGTCGCCGCCGTCGGGGGTCTCCTGGTCGACCAGCATCTTGAACAGCGTGGTCTTGCCGACGCCGTTGGGGCCGACGATGCCGACGATGCCGTTGCGCGGCAGCGAGAACGACAGCCCGTCGATGAGCACCCGGTCGCCGAAGCCCTTGACCAGCTTGTTCGTCTCGATGACCACGCTGCCCAGCCGCGGGCCCGGCGGGATCTGGATCTCCTCGAAGTCCAGCTTGCGGAACTTGTCGGCCTCCGCGGCCATCTCCTCGTAGCGGGCCAGCCGAGCCTTGCTCTTGGCCTGGCGGGCCTTGGCGCCCGAACGCACCCACTCCAGCTCGTCCTTCAGGCGCTTGGCGCGCTTGGCGTCCTTGGCGCCCTCGACCTTGAGCCGGGCGGCCTTGGTCTCGAGGTAGGTGGAGTAGTTGCCCTCGTAGGGGTAGGCCCGGCCGCGGTCGAGCTCGAGGATCCACTGCGCCACGTTGTCCAGGAAATACCGGTCGTGGGTGACGGCGACGACGGTGCCGGCGTACTTCTCCAGGTGCGCCTCGAGCCAGGCCACCGACTCGGCGTCCAGGTGGTTGGTGGGCTCGTCGAGCAGCAGCAGGTCCGGCGCCTCGAGCAGCAGCTTGCACAGCGCGACGCGGCGCCGCTCACCACCGGAGAGCACCTTCACGTCGGCGTCGCCGGGCGGGCAGCGCAGCGCGTCCATGGCCTGCTCGATGCGGTTGTCGAGCTCCCAGCCGTCGCCGTTCTCGATGACCTCCATGAGCTCGCCCTGCTCGGTGAGCAGCGAGTCGAAGTCGGCGTCGGGCTCGCCCATCGCCGCGCTGACCTCCTCGAAGCGGGTCAGCGCCGCGCGGAGGTCCTTGACGGCCTCCTCGACGTTGCCGCGGACGTCGAGGTCCTCGTTCAGCGGCGGCTCCTGCTGGAGCATGCCGACGGTGGCGTCGGGGGCCAGCGTGGTGTCGCCGTTGGAGGCGTGCTCGAGGCCGGCCATGATCTTGAGGACCGTCGACTTGCCGGCGCCGTTGGGGCCGACGACGCCGATCTTGGCGCCGGGCAGGAACGCCAGCGTGACGTCGTCGAGGATGACCTTGTCGCCGTGCGCCTTGCGGGCACGCACCATGGAGTAGATGTACTGGGCCACGGGAGCCTTCCGTCGGGATCGGGGATCGTGCTGGTCTCGTCGGCGGGGGCAACCCACCAGGGTCCGCACGCCACGCCTGGGGTCCAGTCTCCCAGCCCCGGGCAACCCCGACGGCGCCGGGACCGGGAGGCCCGGCCCCGGCACCTGGCTCAGAACGGGGCCGCGGCCGCGTCGGCGAGCTCGCCGGTGCGTGCGTCCACCTGCTCGCCGTCCTCGGTGACCACGTGCGAGGGCTCGTCGGCGGCCGGCACGGGGTCGGCCGTCGCGCGCGGGGTGCGCTTGAAGACCGCGCTGCCCCGGCTGAGGTCGTGACCCACCGCCGCGGCCTTGATCACCGGGCGGCTGCGCTTGGCGCCGTCGACCTCGTACTCGGAAGTAGCGATCTTGCCGACGACCACGACCGGGTCGCCCTTGAAGACGCTCGCCGACACGCTCGCACCCAGGGCGTTCCAGGCGTCGACGTCGACGTAGAAGGTGTCGCCGTCGACCCACTGACCGGCGGCCGAGTCGAAGTACCGGTCGGTGGCCGCCATCCGGAACTTCGTCACCTCCCCGGAGCCCGCTCGACGACGGATGGGCGAGTCGACGACGTTGCCGACGACGGTGATCTGGTTGCTCATGGCGCTCCTCCAGGGTGGGCCGGCGACGTCCGCCGGACACCGCTGACGGTCGCCGCCGGTGCCCTGCTGCGGGGCCCTCGGCGGTGATCTGTGGACGAGCACCCCGGATGTGGACGACGGCGAGCACGTCGCACCCGGAGCAGCTAGAGCGGATGGGATGATCGGCGCCGCCGAGCGCCCGTAGCTCAGCGGATAGAGCAGGGGCCTTCTAATCCCTTGGTCGCAGGTTCGATTCCTGCCGGGCGCACCACGCGGTCAGGACGGCGGGGCGAGCCGCCGGTCCCAGGCCGCCAGCAGACCGGTGAGCGCCGTGTCGCCGCCCGCAGCACCGAGCAGGGCCAGCCCCACCGGCAGGCCGTCGACCAGCGCCGCGGGGGCGACCGCCGAGGGCAGTCCGCCGACCCCGGCCAGGCAGGTCAGCCGGAGCGTCGCAGCACGGTAGGTCGCCTTGCGCTCGGCGGTCGCGCCCACCAGCGGTGCGGTCGAGCTGGCGGCCGGCAGCAGCACCGCCGTGCCCCCGGGCAGCCGCGCCCGGAGCGCCGCGCGACCCTCGGCGAGCACCGCCGCCGCCTCGACCAGGTCGTCCGAGCCGACCTTCGACCCGTCGACGAAGCGCTGGGCGATGCCCGGCCCCAGCACGCCGGGGTTCGCGGTGATCCACGCCCCGTGCGCCGCCCACGCCTGCGCGCCCTGCACGGTGCGGAACGCGGTGAACCACCGCGCGTGCTCCTCCGGCGTGACCAGCGCCTGCCGCGAGAGGGCGAGTCCCGACGCGGCGGCCAGCTCGGCAGCCGCCGCCGACAGCGCCGACGCCACCGCCTCGTCGGCCAGTGCCACCAGGTCGGAGGCCAGCACCAGCGCGGTGATCGGCGTGGCCGCCGGCAGCAGCTCCGACGCCACCCGGTGCAGCAGGCCGGCGTCCCGGGTCAGCCAACCCACGGTGTCGAAGGAGGGGGCCAGCGGCAGCACGCCGTCCAGGCTCAGCACCCCGTGGGTGGGCCGCAGCCCGTGCAGCCCGCAGTAGCTCGCCGGCACCCGGATCGACCCGGCGGTGTCGGTGCCCAGGCCCAGGTCGGCCTGCCCGCGCGCGACCGCCGACGCCGGGCCGTTCGTCGACCCACCGACCACGAGTCCGGCGCCCCACGGGTTGGCCGGGCTGCCGTGGTGCACGTTGGTGCCCGACAGGCTGTAGGCCAGCTCGTCGGTGCGCGCGATGCCCCGCACGTGCGCGCCCGCGGCGAGCAGGTCGGCCAGCACCGGGGCGTGCGCGCCCGCGGGCACGGCCTGCGCCAGCCGGACCGGGTTGCCCGCGCCGACCGGGTGCCCCGCGACGTCCACCAGGTCCTTGACCGCGATCGACACGCCGTCCAGCGGGCCACCCGAGGAGGGCGCGACCAGCGGCGAGCCGACCACCCGCCAGGTCGCCGGGTCGGCCCGCTCGCACGAGGCGTCGGCCGCCGTCCTCGTCGTGGGGGCCGGGCCGGAGCTGACGTGCGCCACCCGCACCTGCCAGCCCACCGCACCGCGCTCCCACACCTGGGTCTGCAGGCCGCGGGTGCCGTCCGGGCGCAGCGTCTCCGCCACCGCCGTCGCGAGGTCGCCGGTGTGCACGACGACGTGCAGCGCGGTCACCGTGCGCGCCGGGGCACCGCCCCGGCCGCGGCGGTAGTCGCTGATCGCGCCGTGCGAGACCAGCACTCCCCCGGCGTCGGCCCGCAGCGTCGTGTCCCCGGGGGCGAAGAGCGCGTCGAGCTCGGCCAGGTCGTCCGCGGCGAGCGCGGACTCGTACCGCCCGACGGCCGCGCGGACCTCGTCCTCGACGTCCCAGCCGCCGACGTCCGCGATGGTCACGCCGGGGTCAGGACGGCGCCGAGCACCGCGGCGTCCGCGGCGTCCAGGAAGGCCTCGGGGCCGGTCAGGATCAGGTCGGCGAAACCGCCGTCGTTCTCCATCACGGTGATCGTGTAGAGCCGCTCGGACTCCGACGTGTTGACGATGTGGTGCACCGAGGTGGCCGGCAGGACGATGACGTCGCCCGGGCCCAGGTCGGCCACGTGCTGGTCGCTGTGCGCCCGCGCCGTGCCGCGCAGCACCACGAAGGTCTCGGTGGAGGCCTCGTGCGAGTTGTCCGGCTGCGAACCGCCGGGCTCCCAGATCTCCAGGACGACGGTCGTGCCGGAGCCGTCGGCGGGACCGGAGAGCACGGCCAGCCGCACGGACCGGTTCTCGCCGATGTAGTGCGGGGTGATGTCCGCCAGGGACTTGACGACGGGGGCGAGGGCCACGGGGTCTCCTACGGGTGCAGGCCGGCGAGCAGCTCGGCCGAGGTGGTGGTGAAGCCGAAGCACTGCCGCACGTTGTAGAGGGTCGCGGCGGTGCAGAAGTCGGGGGACGTCGTGCCGCAGAGGTCCTCCACGAGGACGACGTCGTAGCCCAGGTTCGCGGCGTCCACCAGCGTGGCCAGCACGCACTGGTCGGTGTTGACGCCGGCGAACAGCAGGGTGTCCACCCGCAGGTTGCGCAGCACGGAGTCCAGCGGGGTGTCGGGGAACCCGCTCATCCGGTACTTGGCGACCTGCAGGTCACCGGGCTCGGGGACCAGCTCGTCGACCAGCCCGGCCGACCAGGAGCCGAGCTCCAGCACGCGCGAGCCACCGGGCAGCGGGTCGCCGATGCCGGTCGAGGCGCCGTCGGGGTCGTAGACGTGCCGGACGCCGGGTGGGAGGTTGGCCCGGTCGGGCCGGTTGCCCCAGTTCACCCACACGACGGGGACGCCGGCTGCGCGCAGCGGGGGCAGCGCGGTGGCCAGGGCACCGATCGGCCCGGCCGCCCCGGACACGTCGACCCCGATCGAGGCCAGCCAGCCCTCGGGGTGGCAGAAGTCGTTCTGCAGGTCGACCGCGACCAGGGCGGTGCGGGCCAGGTCCAGGGTCAGCCGCTGCGGCAGCGCGCCCACATCGACCGGCCGCGGTTCGAGGACCGGCCGGCGCAGGTCGACGGCGTCGCGGGACAGGGTCCAGTCGTTGCGGGTCAGTGGGTCACCATCCCGCCGGCCACGTTGAGCGCGTCGCCGGTCAGGTAGTCCGAGTCCGACGACGCCAGGAACAGCGCGACCCGGGCGACGTCCTCCGGTTCCCCGAGCCGGCCCAGCGGCGACTTCGTGGCCCACCGGGCGACGTCCGCAGGCGTGCGGGTGCCGGCGCCCATCTCGGTGAGCACGTACCCCGGGCACAGGCAGGTCGCGGTGATGCCCAGCGGGCCGAGCTCCTCGGCGGTGGCCCGGGTGAGGCCGATGACCGCGGCCTTGGACGCCGCGTAGTGCGCCTGCCCGGCCCCGCCGGCCTTGCCGCCCATCGAGGCGGTGTTGACGATCTTGCCGACGACGTCCCCCGGGTGCGCCGGTGCCCGCTCGGCCGCCATCGCCGTCGCGGCGACCTGGGTGGTCACCAGCATCGCGCGCACGTTGACCGCGAAGACCTCGTCCCACTCGTGCGGTTCGAGGTCCAGCAGCGAGGCGAACCGGAGGATGCCGGCGTTGTTGACCAGCACGTCGACCCCGCCCAGGGCGTCGATGGCCGTCGACGTCGCCGCCCGGGTGGCAACGACGTCGGCCAGGTCGACCTCGACCGCGTGCCCGCCGACCTCGGCGGCCAGCTTCCCGGCCTCGTCGGCGAGCCGGTCGAGCACCGCGACGACGGCGCCCTCGGCGGCGAAGGTGCGGACCATCGCCGCGCCGATCCCCCGGGCACCCCCGGTGACGACGACCCGCTTGCCGGCCAGCCTCACGCGCGGGGGCCGGGGTCGAAGGCGGCGACCTCGGCGAACGCCTCCCCGAGGTAGGCCAGCATCGCCTCGACCTTCTCCTTGCCGTGCTCGGCGGTGGCGGTGCTCGCGTCGCCGATCACGCCGTCGGGCCCGAAGTCGTCCGAGGTCCAGCCGAAGCTCACCGACCCGCCGAACCGCACGTGCCGGTACTCGGTGAGCTGCTCGGGCACCCAGCGCTGGGCCTTCTCCATGTCCACCAGCTCGGGGCGCAGGTGCAGCATCAGCGACGTCTCCTCGTGGCCGCCGTGGATGCCCAGGCCCAGCTCGCTCTCCGGGCTCTTCCCGCCGTGGTCGGCCGGCAGCGAGGGGTGCAGGGTGAAGGTGCGCAGGCCGTGGGCGATGCGCAGGTCGCGGGCGGCGACCTGGAGCAGCGCGGAGTTGCCGCCGTGCCCGTTGAGGAAGGCCAACCGGCGGGCCGGCGTCTTGACCATCGAGGCACCCAGGTCGTGCAGCACGCTCAGCATGGTCTGCGCCGAGAGCCAGAAGGTGCCGCAGCTCCAGTGGTGCTCGTTGCTCTTGGTGTAGGCCAGCGGCGGCAGCAGCCAGAGGTCCAGCTCCTCGCCGAACTCGGCGACGGCCAGCTCGGCCATGCTCTGGGCGGTGATCAGGTCGGTCGCGACCGGCAGGTGCGGACCGTGCTGCTCGATGGCCCCGGTCGGCAGCACCAGCACCGAGTCCGGGCCGAGCGCGTCGGCGATGGCGGGGGCGGAGAGCTCGGTGAGCAGTCGGACGGTCACGCCGGGGACGCTAGGGCCGGGTGATTGCGGCCGGGTGTCGGCGGCGTTCCAGCCGTCACCTGCGCGGAACACGGGGCTGCCAGGGTGCTGCGCATGCTGACCGTGCGAGGCGCCGTGGCCGTGCTGGGCGGGGACGGTGCCGGGGACATCACCTGCGGGGACGACGGCAGGTTCGGGCCGGCGTCCGGCGCCGAGGTGCTCGACGCGACCGGCTGCGTCGTCACCCCGGGCCTGGTCAACGCCCACCACCACCTGCTGCAGACCGCGTTCCGCACGCTGCCCGCGACCCGCGGCGTGCCGATGGCGCAGTGGCTGCCGACCATGGCCGCGGCCTACACCGCGGTCGGGGTGGACGCCGAGCTGGCGCACGCCGCTGCCTCGGCCGGGCTGGCCGAGGCGCTGCTGTGCGGGGTCACCACCGTCGCCGACCACCACCTGACCTGGCCCGCGCTGACCGACGGCGGGGTGGGCATCGCCTCGGCCACCGCGGCGGCCGCCCGGGAGCTGGGTGCCCGGGTGGCGTTCGTCCGCGGCAGCGCCCGGGACGACGCCGAGACCGCCGCCGCCTCGGCCGACGCGATCGCCGCGGCCCTGGTGCCGCACGGCGGGGTGTCCGACGACGGCGTCGTCCAGGTCGCCGTCGGCCCGGCCGGGGTGCACTCCGACTCCCCCGACACCTTCCGGCTGATGGCCGAGGTGGCCGCGGCCCGCGGCCTGCGCCGGCGCACCCAGGCCAACGAGCAGGTCGACGTCGCGATCGCCGTCGAGAAGTACGGACGGCGGCCGCTGGACCTGCTCGACGAGTGGGGTTGGCTGGCCCCCGACGTCACGCTGGCCCACCTGTGCGACCTCACCCCGGCCGAGCTCGAGCTGGTCGCCGGCTCCGGGGTCACCGCCACCCACGCGCCCGGCTGCGACCTGCCGATGGGCTGGGGCATCGCGCCGGTGGCCGCCCTGGCCGACGCCGGGGTCACCGTCGGGCTGGGCACCAGCGGCGGGGGGTCCAACGACGCCGGGCACCTGCTGGCCGACGCCCGGCTGGCCATGCAGGTCGCCCCGCTGGTCGGCCGGCCGGTGAGCGCGTGCGAGGTGCTCGGCTGGGCGACCACGGGTTCGGCGGACGGGCTGGGCCGGCCCGATCTGGGCCGCATCGCGCCCGGCGCCCGCGCCGACCTGGTCTGCTGGGACGTCACCGGGGTGGCCGACACCGGGGTCGCCGACCCGGTCGCCGGGCTGCTCTGGGCCTCGCCCGGGCGCCGCCCGAAGCACGTGGTGGTGGGCGGCCGGGTGGTGGTCCGCGACGGCCGGCTGGTCACCCGCGAGGAGTCCGACGTCGTCCGCGAGCTCACCACCCTCCTCGCGGCCCGCTCATGACGACGGTGGTGGTGGTCGGGGGCGGGCACAACGGGCTGGTCTGCGCGGCGTACCTGGCCCGGGCCGGGCTCGACGTCACCGTGCTGGAGGCCGGCCCGGACACCGGCGGCTGCGCCGCCACCGTCGACGCGCTGGACGGCGCCCGGGTCAACATCTGCAACTGCGACCACACGATGGTCCGGACGACGACCATCGCCGACGAGCTGGACCTGGCCGCGCACGGCCTGCGCTACCTGGACGTCGACCCGCAGGCGCTGCACGTGAGCTGGGACGACGCGGCGGGCCCGGCGTTCGTGCAGTTCCGCGACACCGAGCGCACCCTCGACGCCCTCGCGGTCACCCACCCCACCCAGGTCGCCGGGTACCGCCGCTACCTGGCCGACGCCACCCCGGTGGCCCGGCTGCTGGTCGAGCTCACCTCGACCCCGCCCACCCCCGGCCGGGTGCTGCGGAAGCTCGCCGACCGCAAGGCGCTCGCGCTCCCCCGGTTGCTGGACTGGTCCCGCCGCAGCGTCGCCGACGTGCTGGGCCGGTACCTCACCGACGAGTTCCTGGTGGCCGGTGCGTTCACCACCGGCCCCGCTGTCTGGGGCGTCGCGCCGTCCACCCCGGGCACCGGGCTGGGCGCGACCGGGATCGCGATGCGGCACCTGGTCGGGATCGGCCGCCCGGTCGGCGGGTCCGGCGCGCTGCCGACGGCCCTGCGCGGGGCGCTGGAGTCTGCGGGTGGCGTCGTCCGCACCGGCGCGCGGGTCGCCCGCGTGCTCGTGGAGGGGCCAGCCGTCCGCGGGGTGCTGCTGGACACCGGGGAGGAGGTCCGCGCCGACGTCGTCGTCAGCTCGGTCGACCCGCGCACCACCGTCGTCGACTGGCTGGGCCCGCACCCGCCGTCCGGTGCCGAGGCGATGGTCGCCCGGTGGACCGGCCGGCCGCAGCCCGACGGCTACGAGTCCAAGCTCGACGCCGTGATGGGCACCCTGCCGGTGCTCCCGCAGGTCGCCCGCCTGCAGGACCGGGTCGGCCCGTTCGACGGCCACGTGCCGACGACGACGCTCGCGCCGTCCCTGACCTCGATCGAGGCCGCACACGGCGCCGGGACCGTCGCGGCCCGCCCGATGGCTCTGGTCAACACCCCGTCGGTGCTGGACCCGACGATGCGCGTGGGCGCGGACCACCTGCTGTCCCTCGAGGTGCTCTGGACCCCGTACGCCGTGCCGGGCGGCTGGGCGTCCTCGGCGGAACCGCAGCGGTGGCTGGACCTGCTCGCCGCCCAGGTGGGTCCCGGGTTCGCCGCGGGCATCCGGCGGTGGCGGGTGGTCACCCCCGAGGACTACGAGCGCGACCTCGGCATGCCGCGGGGGTGGGCGCCGTCCTTCTCCGGCGGTCCGCTGGCCGCGCTGGTCGGCCGGGACCGCGAGCTCACCCGGTACGCGACCCCGGTCCGCGGGCTGTACCTCACCGGCGCCGGCACCTTCCCCGGCGCCGGCGTGTGGGGCGCCTCGGGTCGGAACGCCGCGGCCGTCGTCCTCGCGGGCGTGCAACGGGCCTGAAACGGTGCCGCAACCCGCGGAGGGCAGCGTGACCGCGGGGCCGCGCGAACCACGCGAGCGGCCCGTGCGAGACCAGGACGACCCATGACCGCACTGCAGGAGAACCGCGTCACCCGGCACGCCGGCCCCGACCACCTCGTGCTCTCCGAGCACCCCGTCTTCCGCCACTTCTGGTACGTCGTCTGCTCCGTCGACGACCTCACCACCGAGCCCGAGCCCGGCCGCCGCGGTGTCGCCCCGCTGCACCGCCGCGTGCTCGGCACCGACCTCGTCGTCTGGCGCCCGGACCCCGCCGGGCCGGTGAGCGTCGCGCACGACCGCTGCGCCCACCGGGACGCCCCGCTGTCGATGGGCTGGGTGACCGGGTGCCACCTGGTCTGCGCCTACCACGGCTGGGAGTGGGACGCCGACGGGACGACGAAGCGGATCCCGCAGTTCCCCGACTCCCCGCACCCCACGAAGTCCGGCCTGACGATGGTGGCCAGCGCCGAGCGCTACGGGCTGGTCTGGGTGTGCCTGGCCACCGAGGCCGAGGGCGGGCCGGTGGCCGGCATCCCCGAGGTCGCGGAGTGGGACGACCCGGCCTGGCGGCGGGTGCCCGAGGGCTCGTGGGACTTCGACTGCACCGCCATGCACCTGGTGGAGAACAACATCGACCCCGGCCACGTGGCCTTCGTGCACCGGAACTCCTTCGGCAACCCGGACAACCCCGAGCTGACCGACCAGAACGTCGAGCGCAGGCCGTACGGGCTCGTCACGTGGACCGACGTCCCGGTCGAGGGCCGGCCCGGTGAGGACGGCGCGACCGTGCGGCACACCTGGAGCCAGGTGCACCTGCCGTTCTTCATGCACCTGCTCATCCGCTACCCCGACGGACTGGGCCACGTGATGCTCAAGGCCATCACCCCGGTCGACGACCGCAGCTGCGTGATCCACCAGGTCGTGCTGCGCACCGACACCGAGGCCGACCGCCCGGCCGCCGACATCCGCGCCTTCGACCACCAGGTCGAGCTCGAGGACAAGGACCTGCTGGACCGGTTGCCCGACGAGTTCCCGCTGGCCCAGCACCTCAACGCGCACGCCAAGGCAGACAGGAACAGCCTGCTGCTGCGCCGCATGTACACCGAGCTGGTCACCGGCCAGTGGACCCCGGGAGCCTCTCAGTGACCACCAGCATGACCACCCTGCTCGTGCACGGCGCCACCCTGCTCACCGTCGACCCCGACCGACCGACGCCGTTCGTCGGCTGGTTCGCCGTCGGCGCCGACGGCCGGCTCACCGCCGTCGAGCCGGGGACGCCGACCCCGGAGCAGCTCGCGGACGCCGACGAGGTGCTCGACGCCACCGGCACCCTGATCGGCCCGGGCTTCGTCAGCGCGCACAGCCACCTGTTCACCTCGGGCAGCCGCGGCCTGGGCATGGACGAGACGCTGTACGGCTGGATCGAGGCGATGCTGCGCTACGTCATGCCGGCGACCCCGGAGGACATGTACTGGTCCACCCGGCACGGCGCCCAGGACTTCCTGCGCAACGGCATCACCACCGCCTACGACTTCACCGACGGCGGCCTGCAGTTCGACAAGACGATCGCCAGCTTCGGCGACCGGCTGCCCGACACCGCCCGCCAGGACGCCCAGCTCCGCGCCAAGCTCGACGCCGGCCTGCGCAGCCTGCACTCGGTGATGCTGGCCCAGGGTGCGGTCCCCCGGTCCGAGGCGCTGGCCCACGTGCAGGACGTCGTCGCGAGCGCCGCGGACGCCGATCCGTCGCTGCTGCTGGGGGTCGCGGTCAGCGGCGCCGTGCAGTGGGCACCGAGCCCGGACACCGCCGCCCTCGAGGTCCAGGTGATGCGCGAGTACGGGCTGGTCAACCAGGCGCACTTCCTGGAGACCGCGGAGATGCTGGAGCTGCAGCGGTCCAAGTTCGCCTGGTACGCCGACGCCGGCGCGCTCACCCCGCAGCTGGTGTTCGGCCACTTCATCCAGACCACCCCGGAGATCATCGCCGCGGCGGCCGCCGGGGGCTGCGGCATGAGCTGGCAGCCGATGAGCAACGGTCGCCTGGCCAGCGGGGTGGCCTCGATCCCCGAGCTGCGGGCCGCCGGGATGCGGGTGGGCATGGGCCTGGACGACCAGTCGTGCACCGACGTCGCCGACCCGTGGAACAACATGCGCACCGGCATCGCCATGCTCCGCGCGCAGTACAAGGACCCGCTGGCCGCACCCGTCGCCGACGTGCTGATGATGCACACCCGCGGCGGCGCCGAGGCCCTCGGGGTGGACGGCGACGTCGGCTCGCTGCGGGTGGGCCGGTTCGCCGACTTCTGCGTCGTCGACCCCCGCAACCCGGACACCGGGCCGGTCTGGGACGCCGTCGGCACCTACGTGCTGGCCTGCTCGCTGCGCAACCTGCGCTCGGTCTGGGTCGGGGGCCGGATGGTCGCCGACGGAGCCGTGCTGACCGACCCGCGGGCCGACGAGGTGGTCGACCAGGTGCACGAGCGCATGGCCCGGTTGGCCGCCGAGGTCGCGGCCCGGTGACGTCGGTCCTCCAGCCCGGGCGCGGGCCGATCCCGGCCGCCACCTACCTGCCCTCGACCCCCGAGCACGTGCTCTGGGGCCGGCTGCCGTGCGCCGCCGACGAGCCGGTGCTGACCGTGGAACCGGGCACGTCGGTCACCCTCGACACGGTCAGCCACGAGGGCATCCTGGAGGACCAGGGCCGCGACCCGGCGGCGTTCTTCGGCCGGCACGGCGTCGCCGAGGTGCTCGAGGACGCCGTCGCCCTCGCCGGCAGCGCCCACCCGCACCGGTTCGGCGTGGACGGTCCGCACGTGGTGAGCCGGCCGATCGCGGTGCACGGCGCCCGGGTCGGCGACCTGCTCGCGATGACGGTGCTCCACACCACCCCGCGGGTGCCCTACGGCGTCATCTCCAACCGGCACGGCAAGGGTGCCCTGCCCGGTGAGCACCCGCGGGACGGCGCCCCGCTGTTCAGCACGTTCGCCGCGGTGTCCGACGACGGCGAGCACGGCCTGCTCCCGCTCACCCCCGGCGCCCCGCCCACCGTGCGGTTCCCGCTGCGGCCGTTCCTGGGGATCATGGGCGTCGCCGTCCCGGGCCCCGACCGGCCGCACTCGGTACCACCCGGATCGCACGGCGGGAACCTCGACATCAACCTGCTGACCACGGGCGCCACGCTGTACCTGCCGGTCCAGGTCGACGGCGGGCTGGCCTACGTGGGCGACCCCCACTTCGCGCAGGGCGACGGCGAGGTGTCGCTGACCGCGATGGAGGCCAGCCTCCGGGCCACCGTCCGGTTCGACGTCGTGCCGCGGAAGGACGCGCTCGCCCGGTTCGGCGACCTCGCCGGACCGCTGGCGGAGACCGCGGAGTTCCTGGTGCCCACCGGGCTGGACGAGGACCTCGACGTCGCGGTCGCCGACTGCGTGCGGGCCGCCGTCGCCCTGCTGCAGGCCCGGTTCGGGATGGACCCGTCGCTGGCCTACGCCTACCTCTCGGCGGCCACCGACTTCCGGATCAGCCAGGTGGTCGACGTGGTCAAGGGCGTGCACGCCACCATCAGGAAGGCGGACTTCGGAAGGTGACCAGCCCGGCCTGCTCGGCAAGGCGGGCGACGGCGAGCGGGGTGCGGTCCTCCAGGTAGGCGCCCAGCAGCTGCGCCCCGACCGGCAGACCGCTGTCGGCACCGGGGCCCAGCGGGACCACGGTGGCCGGCAGCCGACCGAGGCTGGACAGCCGGGCCCAGTCGCACACGGTGTCGATCGGGACCCGGCGGCCGTCGACGTCCACGAGCTCCGGGGCCTTCCGGTCGGGCGTGTAGGCGGTGGCGGTGCGGGACACCGCCGGGCACAGGACGACGTCCACCCCGCCGAACACCTCGGCCCACCGGGCCGTCGCCGCGCGCTGGGCCTCCAGGTCGTGCAGCGCCGCCCAGACCGACTGGTGGTAGGCGGCCGGGGCGTCGGCGAGGTCCTGCGCGGTGAAGCCGTGCACCACCTCCGCCGCCTGCAGCCGCTGGTAGAGCGCGAGGTCGTCGGACCCGCCGACCGGCGGGGCGGCCAGCTCGGTGACCCGGGCGCCGGCGTCGGCCAGCCGGTCGGCGAAGCCGCGGATCGCCGTCCGCACCTCGGGGTCGACGGGCAGCGCCGGGTCGTCGGTCCACACCGCGACCCGGGTGCCGGCCAGGTCGGTGACCCGGGCCGGGGGCAGCCGCAGCTGCCAGCCCACGGCGTCCAGGCCGTCGGCGCCGAACAGCACCTCGCTGAACAGCTCGGCATCGGCCGCCGACCGGGTGAACGGGCCGATCGCGGACACCATCGGCTCCAGCAGGCCGCCGTCCGGCCAGGGCAGGTTGCCCAGCTTGGACACCGCGCCGTTGCTGGGTCGGTGCCCGAACAGCCCGCACCAGGCGGCCGGCACCCGCAGCGACCCGGCCAGGTCGCTGCCCAGGTCGGCCACCGCCAGGCCGGCGGAGACGGCCGCCGAGGACCCGCCGCTGGACCCGCCGCTGGACCGCGAGAGGTCCCACGGGTTGAGCGTCGCGCCGAACAGGTCGTTCTCGCTGTGCATGCTGGCCAGCCACACCGGCACGTTGGTCTTGCCGAGCACCACGCACCCGGCCTCCCGCAGCCGCCGGACCGCAGGCGCGTCGGCGACGGCCACCCGCCGGTCGTCGGCCCGGCCGTGCGAGCTGGGCAGCCCCCGGACGTCGACGGAGTCCTTGACCGTGATCGGCAGGCCGGCCAGCGGACCGGGCGGCCGACCGGCGGCCCGGTCGGCGTCGACGCGCCCGGCTGCGGCGAGCGCACCCTCGGCGTCGACCACCACGACGGCGTTCAGGGCGGCCCCCGGACCGGCGATCCGGTCCAGGTGCGCCCGGGTCAGCTCGACCGCGGACACCTCGCCGGACGCGAGGGCGGCCAGCATCGCGGTGGCCGGGGCATGCGTGTCGATCGTCGGCGTCCTCACGGTCGGGTGGCACGACTCCGGCGCCCCGTCGGGTGACGGGGCGCCGGAGGGGTGTGCGGGATCAGCTGGCGGGGACGCCGATGGAGTCGTCGATGAACTGGTTGGTCACCAGGTCGTCGGCGGTCAGGCCCTCCTTCGGGGGCGTGCCCTGCTCGTCGAAGATCGGCGTGGTCTGCTCGATCAGCGTGTCGACGCGGTCGGTGTCGAAGTTGCCGTGGGTGTCGTCCGGGCCGTTGCCGACCAGGCCGAGCTCCTGCTGGGTCTGCACCGAGTAGTCGGCCACGCCCTGGGAGTAGACCCAGCCAGTGTCGTACTGGTCGACCAGGTCGAGGATGATCCCCGTCGCCCGGGCCGGGTCGGCCAGGTAGTCGACGTCGGCCTGCTGCATGAGCGGCACCAGCGCGGTCAGGCAGTCCGACATGCCGTCCAGGTCGTCGGAGCGGACCGAGATAGAGCTCTGGTAGGGCTGGAAGCCGGCGTCGTAGACGAGCTGGTAGTCGACGTCCTTGCCCCAGTCGGCGACCTCGTTCTTGTAGATGTAGGGCTCGGCCGAGGCGAAGCCCTGCTGCGCGACCTCACCGCCGGCGGCCACGAAGCCGGCCGGGGTGCCGTCGTAGGAGCCGTCGACCTGGTCGGCGTCGAGGATCCCGGCACCGGTCAGGTAGGCCATGTAGGCCGAGCCGTCGAAGTAGCGGACCGTCGTGCCCGCGGCCTTCAGGTCGGCGATGCCCTTCACGTCGGGGTAGGTGGCCGGGTCCCACATGATCATGGTCGGCGACTTCTCGAGAGGTGCCAGCACCGCCGTCGTCGGCTGGTCGGCCGAGTTCTGGATGGCCTCATCGGTGGCGATGTAGCCCAGGTCGATGTCGGTGTCGGAGTACATCTGCGCGGTGACGGTCTGGAAGCCGATGGCCGGGCCGCCGGCCCGGATCTCCAGGGTGACCCCGGTGCTGTCGCCGTTGCCGTCGATGAGCGTCCCGCTGACGGACTTGTTGCTGGCGTCCACGACGTAGTCGTCGCCGAGGGACTCGTAGAGCCCGCCGTGCTCGGCCTCGGGGTTCCAGTCGGTCTGGACGACGATGTTGCTGGGGCACCCCGCGGCGGCGAGGTCGTTGCTGCCGACCTCGCCGGACGGGGCGGCCGCGGCCGAGTCGCCGTCGTCGCTGCCGCAGGCGGCCAGGGACAGGGCCAGCAGTGCCGTGGCCGCGAGGGCCGACGTGGTCCGGGTGATGCGCACACGTGCTCCTAGGGAGGGGTGGGGCCGGCACCTCAGGCTCGGGGTGCCGGTGGACCGGGGCCGACGGCGGCGGGGCTCCGGGTGGTGCAGTACAGGGGGGACGGGCGGACCGGCCGGCTCAGCCGGCGTCGCGGGACTGGTCGTACCAGCGGCCGACGGCGAGCTTCGCCAGCAGGCCGAAGAGGAAGAAGACCGCGAAGCCGAGCACCGCGGTGACCACGATGGTGAAGAACAGCGGAGCGCCCTGCAGCCGCGAGCTGAAGTTCGACAGCAGGATGCCCAGGCCCGGGTCGCCCTTCTTGAAGAAGAGGTCACCCACGATCGCGCCGACGACCGAGAGCCCGGCCGAGATGCGGAACCCGGCGAAGATGGCCGGCAGCGCGGCCGGCAGCTGCAGCTTCACCAGCCGGGTGATCCGGCCCGCCCGGTGCAGCGTGAACAGCTCGTGGTGCCCGCGGTCGACCGACTGGATCCCGAAGAGCGTGTTCGACACGATCGGGAACAGCGCGATCATCACGCAGACGATCACCCGGGACTCGAAGCCGAAGTCGAACCAGAACCCGATGAGCGGCACCAGGGCCAGGATCGGGATGCACTGCAGGGCTACGGCGTAGGGGTACAGCGACGCCTCGACCGCCTTGCTCTGGCTCATCGCGATCGCCCACAGCATGCCGATCACGATGGCGATGCCCAGCCCGGCGAAGCTGACCACGATGGTGCGGCCCAGCGCCGGCCAGACCTTGTCGGTGATGACCGGGTCGAGCAGCGCGTCGGTGATCAGGGTGTGCGGGGCCGGCATGAGGAACCGCTTGCCCGGCTCCAGGAACAGGTAGGTGATCGCGTACCAGACCCCGATGAGCGCCGCGAAGACGACGACCGGGAGCAGGTAGCTGGTCAGCTTGTTCCGGCGGCGCCGTCGCACCAGCGGGGCCGGGGTGGCACCGGCGGCCACCGGGGCCTGGGTCGGGCTCTCCAGGGTGGTCGTCACGCGGGTCTCCTCGGCGGTGGGCAGGGTGGCGGTCACGAGTGGCCCTCGCGCAGCGCGTGGGAGACCTCGCCGGCGAGCTTGGCGAACTCGGGGGTGAACCGGAGCTCGGGGGTGCGGTCGGTGCCGAACGGCACCTCGAAGGAGTCGACGATGTGGCCCGGCCGGCCGGACATCACCAGCACCCGGGTCGACATGTAGACGGCCTCCGAGACCGAGTGGGTGATGAACAGCGCCCCGAAGCCCTTGGCCACGAACAGCCGGATCAGCTCGTCGTTGAGGCGCTCGCGGGTGATCTCGTCCAGCGCGCCGAAGGGTTCGTCGAAGAGGAACAGGTCGGGGTCGAGGGTCAGCGAGCGGGCCAGCGAGGCACGCATCTTCATGCCCCCCGACAGCGCCCGGGGCAGCTTCTTCTCGTGCCCGCGCAGCCCGACCAGCTCGATCGCGTCGAGGGCGGCCTGGTTGGTGGCCGTCTTGCTCATGCCGTGCAGCTCGGCGAGCAGCTCGACGTTCTTCTGCACGCTGCGCCAGGGCAGCAGCGTGGCGTCCTGGAAGACGTAGCCGATCCGCCGGGCGTCGACCGTCGCGGTGCCGGCGGAGGCCTCGTCCAGTCCGGAGGCGATCCGCAGCAGGGTGCTCTTTCCGCAGCCCGAGGGGCCGACGACGGTGACGAACTCACCGCGCTGGATCGTCAGGTCCACGCCCTCCAGGGCGACGGTGCCGTCCGGGAACTGCCGGGCCACGTCGGTGAACTGCAGGACGGTGGTGCCGGTGGCGGCGGGCGGGGCGGTGGGCGCAGGAGCGCTCACGGTCACCTCCGGTGCGAAAAGGGAGTCGGTGCGCCCGGCGGTACCGGGCGATGTCGTCACGATGGGCCGGGTCTGTTTCGGTTGCGTGTGCCGTCGGTGAACGGAGTCGACCGTCTGGTCACGACTGGGCCACAGCCCTCGCGGGGAACACCCGCTGCACCGTCGTGCTCGCCACCACCCGCCCGCGGCTGATCACCGTGCGCGAGGTCCCGGCCCCGGCCACGGCCGCGTCGAGGCTCTCCGCCTCGACTGCGAGGAACTCGGCCACCGAGCCGATCGCGACGGCGGGCACCGGCAGGCCCATGCACCGCCGGGCACCGGAGCTCACGGCGTGCCAGGCCTCGCGGGTCGAGAGGTGACCCGAGGTGACCAGCAGGGATGCCGCCTCGCAGGCGTCGGCCCGGCCCATCGGGTTGAACGGGTCGCGCAGGTTGTCCCCGCCGGCGCCCAGCGTCGCCCCGGCGTCCAGCAGCGCCCGGACGGCGGTCAGCCCGCGCGGGGTGGCCACCGTGGACTCCCGGCCCTGCAGGTAGAGGTTGGTCTGCGGCAGCGCCACGACCCCGACCCCCGCCGCGGCCACCTCCGCCGCGGTGGCCCGGGCGACCTCGAGGGGGTGCACGCCGAGCGAGACGCAGTGGCTGGCCGTGGCCCCGTGCGCGAACCCCGTGGCCCGCACGCGCTGCGCCAGGTGCAGCAGGCCCTGCGCGGTGGGGTCGAGGGTCTCGTCGGTGTGCAGGTCCAGCGGCAGCCCGCGACGGGCGGCGACCTCGAAGGACAGCTCCAACCCGGCGGCCCGGTCGGGCCACATGTGGGGCGCCCCGCCGACCAGGTCGACGCCGAGGTCCACGGCCTCCTCCAGCAGCCGGGCGTTCGCCTGGGCCTCGCCCGGCGCCCACGGCGCGCTGGCCAGGGCGACCACCTGGACGTCGACCAGCCCGGCCAGGGCCTCGCGCACCTCGAGCAGTGCGCGCACGTGCCGGGTGCCCGAGTGGGCGCCGACGTCGGCGTGGGTGCGGATCGCCGTCGTCCCGTTCGCCAGGTACTCGTGCGCGGCGCGGGTGGCCCGGTCGACGAGGTCCTCGTGGGTGAAGGCCGCGGCGATCGTGCGGATGGCCTCGATCGCACCGGCCAGGTCACCGGTGCGGTTTGGCGCGCGGTGGCTGGTGAGCGCCTTGTCCAGGTGGGCGTGCGGCTCGGCGGGTGCCGGCAGCAGGTGGTGGCCGGCCAGGTCGTGCACCTCGTCGTCCGGGCGCACCTCCAACGCACCGGCCGGCGCGACGTCGGTGACGACGTCGTCGGTCCGGACGTCGAGGAGTCGTCCGTCCAGGTCGGTGACCGACCTCAGCAGCATGCTCAACTCAGTCGTCTCCCGATCTCGGCCAGGGCCGTGGCGGTGGTCAGCTCGGTGCCGGGGGCGGCCACCCCGGACAGGTCGACGCCGCGGACGCCGGGCACGGCCAGGTACTCCTCGGCGAGCGCGGTGGCCGCGGCGATGCCGGCCCGGGCCGGGTCGTGGGCGGACTCGATGCCGGCCAGGTAGCCCGCGGGCAGCCGCAGCCCGGTGAACCGGCGCAGCTCGGCGACCGACCCGGGGTCGGTCGCCACCGCTACGCAGGCGACGAACGGGACGTCGGCCCCCGCGTCGGTGGCCCGCTCGACGAAGTCGCGCAGCTCCTGCACCGAGCCGGTGTGGTTGACGAAGCAGACGTCGGCCCCGGCCCGGACCTTCTCCACGAGCCGGTGCGGACGGCGTTCTGCAGGCGGGCCGTGCGGGGTCTCCCCCACCGACACCAGCACGCCGGCCGCCCGGGCCGCGGCCGCCAGCTGGGTGGAGTCCCAGTCGAAGACCGGTCGGGCGTCGGGCCGGTCCCCGGTGGCCGTGTGGTCGCCGGTCACGCAGTGCACCGCGCCCACACCGAGGTCGGCCAGCCCCGCCAGCTCGCCCTCCAGCGCGACCCGGTTGCGGTCCCGGCAGTTGAGGCCCTGCCACACCGGGAGTCCGCGGGCCTGCACGACCGAGGCCCGGTAGGTGGGCGAGAACTGCACCCGCGCGGCACCGTGGTCACCCAGGAGCACGGCGTCGACGTGGCCCACGACCACGTCGGCGGACCGCTCGAGGGAGGCCCGGTCCAGCGCCACCGCCGGCAGGTCGGCGACGACCACCGGCCGTTGCCGCATGAGCGCCAGCAGGCGGGGTTCCGGCGCCGTGCGGACCGCCGTCGGACCGCTCCACCGCATCGTGGGCAGGGGCAGGAAGGAGCACGGCACGGGTGCGACCTCGCAGCGGCCGTCCTCGGCGACCCCGCCGCACGGCCCGTGGGTCATCGCCTTCGGGCAGGCCGGTGCGGTGAGCGGTGCCGTCACAGGTCGAGCACGAGCCGCGGGCCGGCGGCACGGGAGACGCAGACCATCATCGCGGTGTCCTCGGCCTGCTCGCCGGGGCTGAGCACGGAGTCGCGGTGCTCGACGGCGCCCTCCAGCACCGGGGTCTCGCAGGTGCCGCAGGTACCGACCCGGCACGAGGACAGGACGTCGACCCCGGCGCCGGCCAGCGCGTCGAGCACGCTGGTGCCCGGCTCGACGACCACGGAGGTGCCGGTCAGGGCCAGCTCGACCTCGAAGGGCCCGGGCCACACCGGTGCGCCGAACTCCTTGGCCTCGAACCGCTCGACGTGCAGCGTGCCCGCCCAGCCGGTGGCGGCGGCCTCGAGCGCGTCGAGCAGCTTGGCCGGCCCGCACGCGTGCACCGCGGTGGCGGCGTCGACCTCGAGGGTGGCGACGTCGAGCCGGTCGCCCTCGTCGGCGACGTGCAGCCGCACGCGCCCCGGGTACGCGGCGAGCAGCTCGTCGGCGAACGCCATGCGGCCCCGCGTGCGGCCGCAGTAGTCCAGCGACCAGTCGGCCCCGGCCGCGTCGGCGGCGGCCACCATCGCCCGCAGCGGGGTGATGCCGATGCCGCCGGCGACGAACCGGTGGCGGGTCCCGGGGGTCACCTCGAACACGAAGTGGTTCCGGGGGCCGCGCAGCCGCAACCGCTGGCCCACCTCGACCTCGTCGTGCAGGGCCACGGACCCGCCGGCGCCGCCGTCCTCGCGCAGCACCGCCAGCCGCCACCGCGACCGGTCGGCGACGTCGGAGCAGAGGGAGTACTGCCGTTCCAGGCCGGGGCGCAGCACGACGTCGACGTGCGAGCCGGGGGTCCAGCCGGGCAGGTCCCGGCCGTTGTGGGACACCAGGTCCAGGGCGAGGACCCCGTCGGCGAGCACGGTGCGGCCTGCCACGACGAGGTCCCGTTCGACGTCGGAGAAGAAGCTCACCGGCCGATCCTGCACATGCACGGGCCCGCGGGTGCAGATGACGCAGAAGGGTCACACGGATGTAACCGCAGCGGGTTCTCATCGAGTCGTGACCGCCACCGTGCCCGCCACTGCTCTGTCCGCGCTCGAGTCCGAGCTGGCCGCCCTCCTCGGCGAGCGCAACGTCAGCACCGAGCTGCGGGTGCGCGAGCGGGTCTCGGTCGACGGCTCGCGGATGAGCCCGATCATCAGCGAGCTGCTGCCGCTGGGCGTCGCCGACCTCGTGGCGTTCCCGACCACGGCCGACCAGATCGGGCTGGCCGTCGCCGCCGCCGTGCGCCTGGGCGTGCCGGTCACCCCGCGCGGCAAGGGCACGGGCAACTACGGCCAGGGCATCCCGATGTCCGGGGGCCTGGTCCTCGACCTGTCCCGGGCGCGGGCGGTGGTCGAGGTCGTCGACGGCCTGCTGACCGCGGAGGCGGGGACGCCGATGGTGACCTGCGAGCGGGCGGCGCAGGAGACCGGGCAGCAGCTGTGGATGTACCCCTCGACCGTGCAGAGCTCGCTCGGCGGCTTCCTCGCCGGCGGCTCGGGCGGCACCGGCAGCATCGTGCACGGCACCAACGACGCCGGCTTCGTCGCCGCCCTGGACGTCGTGTTCGCCGACGGCTCCGGCGAGCTGGTGCACGTCGAGGGCGAGGAGGCCCAGGCGTTCGTGCACAACTACGGCACCGCCGGCATCATCGCCCGGGCCACCGTGCGGCTGGAGCCGCTGCAGGAGTGGTGCGGCTTCTACGCCAGCTTCCCCGACTTCCACGGCGCGCAGTCGGTGCTGCGCGACCTCGGCGCGCTGCAGCCCACCCCGCGGCTGATCTCGGCCGACACCCCCGAGATCTCCGCCGCGCTGCCCGAGGACCCCGCGTTCCCGGCCGGGCGGGCCAGCGTCCGAGGCATCCTCGAGGTGTCCACGACGGCCCGGGCGACGCAGCTGGTCGAGGCCGCCGGCGGCCGGCTCGAGGACGTGCGCGAGGGCCCCCAGGTGCCGTTGTCGTTGAGCGTGCTCAGCTACAACCACCCCATCGAGTGGCTGCAGAAGAGCGCCCCCGGCGTCTACTTCCACCTGGAGGTCGGCGGCGAGGCGCTGATCGACCGGGTCGACGAGGTGCACGCGGTGTTCGAGGGCGGCCTGCTGCACAACGAGATCGGGCACTCCGGGCCAATCGGCATGCTCGCCGGGGTCTACCGGAGCCCCGAGCAGGTGGCCGCCGGCATCCTCGAGCTGAACGCGCTGGGCGTCGGCGTGCACGACCCGCACCAGTGGAACGTCGACTTCCAGCTCGAGCGGACCGTCGAGACCGCCCGGCGCACCGACCCGCAGGGCCTGCTGAACCCGGGCAAGCTGAACCCGGGGTACGGCGGCCCCACCAAGGGCGCCGTGCGGTGACCGCGGCGTTCGACCTGCACGCCGACGGCGCACCTCCCGCCGACCCCCTCGACCTCGCCCGCAGCTGGCTGCCCGCCGACGACGACCCCGACCGGCCGCAGGTCGTGCTGTCCACCGTCGGCGAGGACGGCTGCCCCGATGCCCGCACCGTGCTGCTCTCGGGCGTCGACGGCAGCGGGTTCGCCTTCCACACCTCGCGCGGCAGCCGCAAGGTGGCCCAGCTCGCCGCCGTCCCGCGGGCGAGCATGACCGTGCTGTGGCCGGGGTTCACCCGGCAGCTGGTGCTGCGCGGACCGGTCGTGGCCGAGGAGGCCGGGCCGCTGACCCGGGCCTGGTCGGCGCGCTCGGACCACCTGCGGCGGCTGGCGTGGCTGAACACCGACGAGCTCGCCGCGCAGGACCTCGCCGCGCGCCGGCTCGGCTGGGCCGCCGACGTCCCCGTGGACGCCGGATCCACCCCGGCGCCGTCCTGGGTGGGTTTCCGGCTGCGCCCGGTGGAGCTGACGTTCTGGGCCGGGGGCGCGGACACCGCCAGCCGCCGCCTGCGCTACGTGCGGCAGGACGACGGCTGGCGGTGGCAGCACCTGGCCGGTTAGGCCTTCGGCGTCCAGCCGATGGCGGGGGCGACCTCGCGGACGACGGTCTCGAGCAGCCGGGCGTTGTAGTCGACGCCGAGCATGTTGGGCACCGTGAGCAGCAGGGTGTCGGCCTCGCGCACGGCGGCGTCCTTGGAGAGCTCCTCGGCCAGCTGATCCGGCGGGCCGGCGTAGGTCTTGCCGAAGCGCGACCGCATGCCGTCCAGGATCCCGACCTGGTCCTCGCCCGACCGGTCGCCGAAGTACATCCGGTCCTCGTCGGTGGTCACCGGCATGACGCTGCGGCTGACCGACACCCGGGGCTCGCGACCGTGGCCGGCCGCGGCGAACGCGGCGCGGTAGCGCTCGATCTGCTCGGCCTGCAGCTCGTCGAACGGGATGCCGGTGTCCTCGGTGAGCAGGGTCGAGCTCATCAGGTTCATGCCCTGCTCGCCGGTCCACACCGCGGTGCCGCGGGTACCCGACCCCCACCAGATGCGCTCGGGCAGACCGTCGGAGCGCGGCTGGATGCCCAGCCGGCCCTCGACCCCGCCGGTCATGCGGGGATCGGCGTCGGCCACGCCCGCGCCGGCGATCGCGGCGCGGAACAGCTCGGTGTGCTGCCGGGCCAGGTCACCGCCGTCGTCGTCGAACCGGTAGCCGAATAACGACGCGCCGCGCAGGGCGGTCTCCGGTGACCCCCGGCTGATGCCCAGCTGCAGCCGCCCGTCGGCGAGCAGGTCGGTGATCGCCGCCTCCTCGGCCATGTACAGCGGGTTCTCGTAGCGCATGTCGATCACGCCGGTGCCGATCTCGATCCGCGACGTGCGGGCGGCGACGGCGGCCAGCAGCGGGAACGGGGCGGCCAGCTGGCGGGCGAAGTGGTGCACCCGGAAGTAGGCGCCGTCCAGCCCGAGCTCCTCGGCCGCCACGGCCAGCTCGACGCTCTGCACCAGGGCCTCCCGGCCGGTGCGCACCTGCGACCCGCGGCCGGGGTTCCAGTTCCCGAAGCTCAGGAACCCGATCTTCTTGTCCATGTGACCTCCTCGGTCTCCCGCTTGAACACTCAACCACCTGTCCGTGTTCCGGACGCGGACGGGCCCGACCGCGGGGTGCGGTCGGGCCCGTCGGGACGGTCGGAGCTCAGCTCTGCGAGAGGGCCAGCGTCGGGTAGTCGGTGTAGCCCTCGGCGCCGGCGCCGTAGAAGGTCGACCCGTCCGGGGTGTTCTCCGGGTGGCCGCCGACCCAGCGCTCGACCAGGTCCGGGTTGGCGATGACCGCGCGGCCCACGGCCACGACGTCGGCCTGGCCGGACTCGACGAAGCCGATGGCCTCGCCGCGCTCGGTCGGGGAGGCGAAGCCGGTGTTGGCCATCAGCGGCCCGCCGAAGCGGCGGCGCAGCTCCTGCACCAGCTCGCCGGCCGGGTCGGCGTGCAGCACCGACAGGTAGGCCAGGCCCAGCGGCGCGATGCCGTCGACCAGGGCGGTGTAGGTGGCGCGGACGTCGTCGGCGTCGGGCTCGACCACGCCCTGCACGCCGTGCTGCGGGGAGATGCGCAGGCCGACCCGGCCGGCGCCGATCTCCTCGGCCACCGCGGTGACGACCTCGACCACGAAGCGGGCCTGCGCCTCCGGGCTGCCGCCGTAGACGTCGGTGCGGGTGTTCGAGTCGGCGGCGAGGAACTCGTGCAGCAGGTAGCCGTTGGCCCCGTGCACCTCGACGCCGTCCAGGCCGGCGTCGACCGCACGCCGGGCCGCGGCCACGAACTCCGCCTTGACCGCGACGGCCTCCTCGGTGGTCAGCGCGTGCGGCACCGGGTAGGGCAGCTTGCCCTCGGGGGTGTGCGCCTCGCCCGGGACGGCGATGGCCGACGGCGCGACGATGCGGTCGGTGCCGGTGATCGCGGTGTGCGACACGCGACCGCCGTTCATCAGCTGCATGACCAGCCGGCCACCGCGGGCGTGCACGGCGTCGGCCACCCGGGCCCAGCCGGCGGCCTGCTCGTCGGTGACGATGCCGGGCTGGCCGGGGTAGGACCGGGACTCGTGGCTGGGGTAGGTGCCCTCGGTGACGATCAGGCCGAGGCCCGCGCGCTGCGCGTAGTGCTCGACGACGAGGTCGCCGGGGACGCCGGCGGCACCGGAGCGGGTGCGGGTCAGCGGGGCCATGACGACGCGGTTGGCGAGCTCGAGGTCGCCGAGCCGGACGGGGGAGAACAGATCCATGCCTGGCGCAGCGGCGACGGGTGGCCCACGATTCCGCCGACTCCTGCGACCCCTGCCACATCCGTGCTGGTCGGCTCACCGGTCCCAGTTGTCACTTCTGGGCGCAGGATCCCCATCCTGTGACGGAACATGCCGGTCCGATCGCGACGCACCCACCGGAGTTGCGGCGTCCTGGGGCTGCGATGGGCGACAGTGTGCCGGTGAGCCTCTCCGTCCCGCCGACCCCGCCGGCTGCGTCCGGCGACCCCAGCGGGCCGCGGGCGGTCGACACCCTGCTGGCCGACCGGGGCCAGCTGTTCCGCGCGCTGTTCCTCTCGGCCCCCATCGGCAAGGCCGTCGTCGCCACCGACGGCCGCCTGCTGGTGGTCAACCCCGCGCTGTGCACCCTCACCGGCCGCACCGCCGACGAGCTCATCGGCCGGCACCTGGACCTGCTCGCCCACCCCGACGACACCCCGGTGGGCGACCAGCCCGGCCTGCCCGTGCCCGGCCGGACCCCGCTGGACCCCCACCTCGAGGTGATGGGCGAGCGCCGGCTGCAGCGCGCCGACGGCAGCACGCTGTGGGTGCAGCAGGCCCGCGAGCTGGTGCACCGCACCAACGGCGACCCGCACTTCGTCGTCCTCTCGCTGGTCGACGTCACCGACCGCCGGCGCGCCGAGGAGGACCTCGTCCGCCGCGCGCTCACCGACCCGCTGACTGGGCTGCCCAACCGGCGTTCGCTCACCGACCGGCTGCAGCACGCCCTCAACATCTCCCGCCGTCGCGGTGGCCCGGTGGGCCTGGTCTACCTCGACCTCGACCGGTTCAAGGCGGTCAACGACTCCCTGGGCCACGAGGCCGGGGACCAGCTGCTGTGCCAGGTCGCCGACCGGCTGCGCTGGTCGACCCGCGTCGAGGACACCGCCGTGCGGCTGGGGGCCGACGAGTTCCTGGTGCTGGCCGAGGAGGTCGTCGACGTCGAGGGTCTGCGCACCCTGGCCGACCGGCTGATGCGCGTGCTGGACGACCCGTTCCACGTCAACGACCGCGAGATCGTGCTGTCGGCCAGCATGGGCCTGACCCTGACCCTGGGCCAGGACGCCGCCCCCGACGCCCTGCTCAAGCAGGCCCACGGCGCGCTCATCCGGGCCAAGGCCAACGGCGGGCGCGGGCGCATCGAGGTGCACGACGAGGCGCTGAGCGACGGGGACGTCGACCAGCTGCAGCTGGAGAGCGACCTGCGGCACGCCGTGGACGCCGGTGAGCTGCGGCTGTACTACCAGCCGATCGTGGCGCTGTCCGACGAGCGGCTGCTGGGCTACGAGGCGCTCATCCGCTGGCAGCACCCCACCCGCGGGCTGCTGCCCCCGGGCGCGTTCCTGGAGGCCGCCGAGAACAACCGGCTGACCTCGAAGCTGGGCGCCTGGGTGCTCCGCCGGGCCTGCACCGACGCCGCCGGCTGGGACGACGACCTGCGGGTGCACGTGAACATCTCCGCGCGGCACCTGGCCGAGCCCGGGTTCTCGGAGCTGGTCGCCGCCGCGCTCGAGGAGTCCGGGCTGGAGTCGGGCCGGCTGGAGCTGGAGATCACCGAGTCGACCGCGCTGTTCGCCGCCGAGGCCACCCTGCGCTCGGTCTCGGAGGTCACCGCCAGCGGGGTCACCCTCGCCCTGGACGACTTCGGCACCGGCTACTCGGCGATCACCGCGCTGCACCGGCTGCCGATCCACACCGTGAAGATCGACCGCTCGTTCGTCGCCGACGTGGTGACCGAGCCCTCGACGGCGGCGCTGGTCCAGGGCCTGCTGCAGCTCGGGCAGGGCATGGGGCTCGAGGTCATCGCCGAGGGCATCGAGGACGAGGAGCAGGCCACCTGGCTGCGTGAGCACGGCTGCACCATGGCCCAGGGCTACGCCTTCGGCCGGCCCGCCCCGCTGCCGGCCCCCAGCACCCCGGCGCTGCCCGCCGCCGGCTGAGGTCTCACACCGGCTGCAGCTGCGGCCGCTTCGCCGTCCGGCCGTCGCCCGAGGACCGGCCGCGCACCCGGCGGCCGACCCACGGGACGACGAAGGACCGCACCCAGGCGACCTCCGCGGCCAGCCGCGCGCGGCGCGGGAGCGCCGGGGCCGGGTCCAGCGGCACGGCCCAGCCGGGCTCGACGTCCACGCCGAGGACGGCGGCCGCAGCCAGCGCGGTGCGCCGGTGCCCCTCGGGTGCCAGGTGCAGCCGGTCGACGTCCCACATGCGGGGGTCGTGCACCCAGGCCGCGCCCCACTGGTCGAGCACGCGGGCGCCGTGCCGGGCCGCGATCGACCACAGGTGCGCGTTGTAGGTCGCCGACCGGCCGCGGGTGCGGCCGATCAGCGGGGTGGCCCGCGGGTCGACGCCGGTGGCCAGCAGCACGTCCGCCCCGGCACCGCGCAGCCGCACCACCGCGGCCTCCATGACGGCGGCCAGGGCGTCGGGGTCGGCCCCCGGGCGGAGCAGGTCGTTGCCGCCGGCCACGATGCTCACCAGGTCCGGGGCCAGCGCCAGCGCGGCGGGCACCTGCTCGTCGACGACCTGCTGCAGCAGCTTGCCCCGCACGGCCAGGTTGGCGTAGTCCAGCGCGCCCTGCGCCCGGCGGAGCTCACCGGCCAGCCGGTCGGCCCACCCGACGAGGTCACCGGGGTCGCCACCGGGGTCGCCACCGGGGTCGCCACAGGGGTCGCCCACGCCCTCGGTGAAGGAGTCGCCCAGGGCCACGTACCGGTGCCACGTCACCGGACCATCCTCACCCGGTGGGGCACGACACAGCGCGCCGGTTCGTCACCGGGGCGGTGCGGGCCGGATCATCAGCGCCCATGCGCACCGACGTCGCCTGCACCCTGACCATCTCCTCGCCCGTGCCGGCCACCGCGCTGCTGCAGGTGGCCGTCGCGACGCCCACCACCGAGGAGCTGACGATCGTGTCGGCGGGGCAGGCGCGCAGCGCGACCGAGACCCAGGTGCACGGCGCCCGGGTGCACGAGCTGCAGGTGGCCGCCGGCGAGACCACCATCGCCTACTCGGCGTCGGTCGAGTCCGGCGGCGCACCGCGCACGGTGACCGCGGCCGACCGCGCGGAGTACGTCCGGCCCTCGCGCTACTGCCCCTCGGACCAGGTCGAGGGCTTCGCCGCCGCCGAGTTCGACCAGACGATCGACCGCTCCGAGCTGGTCGCGCAGGTGGCGTCCTGGGTCAGCGGCCGGCTGGTCTACGTCGCGGGGGCCAGCCGCCCGGTCGACACCGCCATCGACACCCTGCTGGCCGGGTCGGGCGTGTGCCGCGACTACACGCACCTGACCGTGATGCTGCTGCGCGCGCTGGAGGTGCCGGCCCGGCTGGTCGCCGTCTACGCCCCGGGCCTGTCGCCGATGGACTTCCACGCGGTGGTCGAGGCCGACGTCGACGGCGTGTGGAGGACCGTCGACCCGACGCGGCTGGCCCCGACGTCCTCGCTCGTGCGGATCTGCCACGGCCGGGACGCCGCCGACACCGCGTTCCTCTCGCTGTTCGGCGGGCGGGCGACGCTGGGCCGGATGACGGTCACCGCCACGGTGGACGGCCAGCTCCCGGCGCCCTCCGACGAGCCGTTCGCCCTGGCCTGACCCGTCAGCCCGGGGTGGACGCGCCGCCGGGGTGCCGGCGGCGCAGCTCCTCGGGTACCAGCTCCAGCAGCTCCTCGGGCAGCAGCGGGAGGTCCAGCAACGAGAGCTTGACCCGGCTGCGGTCGGCGGCCACCGAGTCGTCGATGCGCACCAGCAGACCCGCCTCGGCGCGCGAGGACACCTCGAGCGCGTCACCGGGACCGCAGCGACCCGTGAGGAGGCCGTCGACCTCGACCGCCGGACGGCCCCCGGTGAGGTCGACCCGCACTGGCTCCCCCGGACCGAGCACGAGCGACCGGCTGATGCCGTTCATCGGCGCTGACGGCGTGACCAGGATGCCCTCGGCACCGGGGCTGACCACGGGACCGCCGGCGGCGTAGTTGTAGGCCGTCGAGCCCATCGGCGTGGCGATGATCAGCCCGTCGCAGCGGTAGTGGCCGTGGCGCCGTCCGTGCACCGACAGCGTGCCCTCGACCAGGCCCTCGCCGGGGACCCGGGCGAGGACGACGTCGTTGAACGCCACGGTCTCCCAGCCCGGCCCGCGCACCACCAGGCAGCTGCGCGACTCGGTGGTCGACCGCCCCGCAGCCATCGCGGCGAGCGCCTGCTCGAGCTCGCGGCCCTCGACCTCGGCGAGGAACCCCAGCCGGCCCAGGTTGACCCCGAGCACCGGCACGGGGCGGTCGACGACCAGCCGCATGGCACCCAGCAGGGTGCCGTCGCCGCCCAGGGCGATCAGCCCGTCGCAGTCCCCGGCCAGCTCGGCGACGTCGACCGCGCGCACCCCGGCCACGCCCAGGCGCTCGACGTCCGGGGCGGCCGCGACCAGGTCGACGTCGTGCGTGGTGGTCCAGGCCGCCACCTGCCCCGCGGCGGCCGAGCAGTCCCGCCGCGGGTGCAGGACCAGCCCGATCCGCCCGGAGGCGTGCACCCGGTCAGCCCTTCAGCGTCTCGAGCAGCCGCAGCCAGATCTCGTTCATCGTCGGGTAGGCCGGGACGGCGTGCCAGAGCCGGCTGATCGGCACCTCGCCGACGACGGCGATGGTGGCCGCCTGCAGCATCTCCGAGACCCCGGGGCCGACGAAGGTGACGCCGACCAGCACCTGCCGCTCGGTGTCGACCACCGCGACGGCCTTGCCTGCGTAGCCGTCGGCGAACAGCGCGGAGCCGGCCACGTTGCCCAGCTCGTACCGGACGACGGTGTGCGCGAGGCCCTGCTCCTCGGCCTGCGCCGCGGTGATCCCGACCGAGGCGACCTGCGGCACCGAGAAGGTGACCTGCGGGGTGGCCGCGGCGTCGGCGGTGGCCACGAACGGCGACCAGTCGGCCATCGACACCTGCTCGCCGGTGGCGCGGGCGACGATCGACGCCCCGGCCTGGCGGGCCTGGTACTTGCCCATGTGGGTGAGCAGCCGGCGGCCGTTGACGTCGCCGACGCCGTAGAGCCAGTCGACCCCGCGCACCCGCAGGGTGTCGTCGACGTCGAGGTACTCCCCCGCGGTCAGCCCGACGGTGTCCAGGCCGATGTCCTCGGTGCGGGCCCTCCGCCCGGCGGCCACCAGGAACTCGTCGCCGCGCACCTCGCCGGCGCTGGTCACCACGACCACGTCGTCGCCGTCCTTGCGGACCGCGGAGACCGACGTGTTGAGCTGCACGTCGACCCCGCGGCCGCGCAGCGACTCGGCCACGGCGTCCCCGGCCTCGGGCTCCTGCCCGGCCAGCAGCCGCCCGCCGCGCTGCAGCAGGGTGACCTGCGAGCCCAGCGCCGACCACGCGGTGGCCATCTCCACGCCCACCACGCCACCGCCGAGGATCACCAGCCGGCCCGGCACCTGCTGGGCGCTGGTGGCCTCGCGGGCGGTCCAGACCTCGACCTCGTCGATGCCCTCGAGGGGCGGGACGGCGGCGGCGGACCCGGTGCACACCGCCACGGCGTGCCGGGCGGTCAGCGTGGTGGTGCTGCCGTCGGCGGCGGTGACGACGACGGTCCTCTCCCCGGCCAGCCGCCCGGCGCCGCGCACGAGGGCGATGCCCGCGCCGTCGACCCACTGCGCCTGCCCGGAGTCGTCCCAGCCGCTGGTGAAGGAGTTGCGCCGCTCGAGGGTGGCCGCGACGTCCTGGTCACCGGTGACGGCCGCTGCGGCCCCCTTCACCGCGCGGGCCTCGTCGAGCACCTCGGTGCCGCGCAGCAGCGCCTTGCTCGGCATGCACGCCCAGTAGGAGCACTCGCCGCCGACGAGCTCGCTCTCCACGAGGGCGGCGCTCAGGCCGCCCTTCACGACGGCGTCCGCCACGTTCTCGCCGGTCGAGCCGGCGCCGATCACGATCACGTCGAAGGTCTGGTCCGCAGTCACCGGCCCAGTCTCGGGGTGTGGTCGACTGGCCGCATGCCGGTCGACCGCGGGGACTTCGCCCAGGCACTGCGCCAGTACGCCGCCGGGGTCGCGCTGCTGTGCGTGCAGGACGACATCGACGACGTCGGGACGACGGTCACCTCGGTGATGAGCGTCTCGGCCGACCCGCCCCTGGTGGCCCTGGCGCTGACCACCGGCGGCTACCCCCTCGAGGTGCTCGAGACCGTGGGCACCGGCGCGCTGACGTTCCTCGCCGCCGAGCACGAGATCGTCGCGAGCCGCTTCGCCTCGGCCGGTCGGCCCAGCGCCCGGCACCTGCTGGAGACCGTGCCGTGGCAGCGGGCGGGGCACAGCGGCGGCATCGTGCTGACCGGTGGGGTGGCGGCGCTGGACTGCCGGGTGGACCGGCTGGTCGGGGCCGGCGACCACACCCTGGTGCTGCTCGAGGTGGTCGACGTCCCGGTGCTGGAGGAGACCCGCGACCCGCTGCTGCGGCTGCGCGGCCGGTGGACCGACGGGGCGGGCCGCACCTTCCGCCGCTGATGGGGGTTGACTGGGCCTCGATGACCGAGGCCCCCTTCTCCGAGTCCGCCGTCCGCCGTGCCCTGGTCCGGGCCGAGCGCGGGGTGGCCCTGGACGCGCTGGAGGCGGAGACGCTGCTGTCGGCCCGCGGGCTGGCCGACGGCGACCCGCTGGACCGGCTGCTGACCGCGGCGTCCCGGGTGCGCGACGCCGGGCTGGTCTCGGCCGGGCGACCGGGGGTGGTCACGTACAGCCGCAAGGTGTTCATCCCGCTGACCCACCTGTGCCGCGACCGCTGCCACTACTGCACGTTCGTGACCACGCCGGGGCAGCTGCGGGCCGAGGGCAGGGCACCGTTCCTGTCCCCCGACGAGGTCGTGCAGATCGCCCGCGACGGCGCGGCACTGGGCTGCAAGGAGGCGCTGTTCACCCTGGGCGACCGGCCCGAGGACCGCTGGCCGGTCGCGGCGGAGTGGCTCGAGGCGCACGGCTACGAGTCCACGCTGGGCTACCTGCGGGCGATGGCGATCCGGGTGCTCGAGGAGACCGGGCTCCTGCCGCACCTGAACCCGGGCGTGCTGACCTGGGAGGAGATCCAGCGGCTCAAGCCGGTGTCGGCGTCGATGGGCATGATGCTGGAGACCACCGCCACCCGGCTGTTCACCGAGCCCGGCGGCCCGCACTTCGGCTCCCCGGACAAGGACCCCGCCGTGCGGCTGCGGGTGCTGGAGGACGCCGGGCGGTCCGCCGTCCCGTTCACCACCGGGGTGCTGCTGGGCATCGGCGAGACCCCGGCCGAGCGGGTGGACGCGGTCCTGCAGATCCGGGCGTCGGCGCAGCGGCACGGGCACGTGCAGGAGACGATCGTGCAGAACTTCCGGGCCAAGCGGCGCACGGCGATGGCCGCCGCCGACGACCTGGGGCTGCAGGAGTACCTGGCCGCGGTGGCCGTGACCCGGCTCCTGCTGGGCCCGAAGCACCGGGTGCAGGCACCGCCCAACCTCACCGACCCGGCCGAGCTGGGGTTGCTGCTGCGGGCCGGGGTCGACGACTGGGGCGGGGTCTCCCCGCTGACCCCGGACCACGTGAACCCCGAGCGGCCCTGGCCGCACATCGACACCCTCACCGAGCTCACCGCGCAGGCCGGGTACACCCTGCGCGAGCGGCTGGCAGCAGGGCCGGGCTACGTGCAGCAGCCCGAGCCGTGGCTCGACCCCCGGGTCCGTCCGCACGTGACCGCGCTGGCGGGCGCGGACGGGCTGGCGGTCGAGGGCCGGACCCCGGTCGGGCTGCCGTGGCAGGAACCCGACGACACCTGGGGCGCGTCGGGCCGGGTCGACCTGCACACCGAGATCGACACGACCGGGCGGACCGAGGACCGGCGCAGCGACTTCGACGCCGTCTACGGCGACTGGGCCGAGCTGCGCGACCGCACGACCGAGGCCCGCAGCGGCGTCTCCACGGCGATCGCCGCCGGCGACCCCGAGGTGCACGCCGCCCTCGCCCGCGCCGAGACCGACCCCGCCGGGCTCACCGACGCGCAGTACCTGGCCCTGCTGGGCGCCGACGGCCCCGACCTCGACGCGCTGGCCGCCATGGCCGACGCCGTCCGCCGCGACGTCGTGGGCGACGACGTCACCTACGTGGTGAACAGGAACATCAACTTCACCAACGTCTGCTACACCGGCTGCCGGTTCTGCGCCTTCGCCCAGCGGCGCACCGACGCCGACGCCTACACGCTGTCCCTGGAGCAGGTCGGCGACCGGGTCGACGAGGCCTGGGCCGGCGGGGCGACCGAGATCTGCATGCAGGGCGGCATCCACCCCGACCTGCCCGGCACCGCCTACCTCGACCTCGCCCGCGAGGTGAAGCGCCGGCAGCCGGACATCCACCTGCACGCCTACTCGCCCATGGAGATCGTCAACGGCGCCGCCCGCACCGGGCTCTCGTTCCGGGACTTCCTGCTCGCGGCGAAGGAGGCCGGGCTGGACTCGATCCCCGGCACCGCCGCGGAGATCCTGGACGACGACATCCGCTGGGTGCTCACCAAGGGCAAGCTGCCGACGGCGACCTGGCTGGAGGTCGTGGCCACGGCGCACGAGGTGGGCCTGCCGAGCACCTCGACGATGATGTACGGCCACGTCGACGCCCCGCACCACTGGGTCGGCCACCTGCGCACCCTCGCCGCGCTGCAGGACCGCACCGGCGGGTTCCGCGAGTTCGTGCTGCTGCCCTTCGTGCACCACAACTCCCCCGTCTACCTGGCCGGGGTCGCCCGCCCCGGGCCGACGATGCGCGAGAACCGGGCCGTGCACGCCGTCGCCCGGCTGCTGCTGCACGGCCGCATCGACCACGTCCAGACCTCCTGGGTCAAGCTCGGCGACGCCGGCACCCAGGTCGTGCTGCAGGGCGGGGCGAACGACCTGGGCGGCACGCTCATGGAGGAGACGATCAGCCGCATGGCCGGCAGCGAGAACGGCTCGCTGAAGACCGTCGAGCAGCTCGAGACGATGGCCGCGGAGATCGGCCGGCCGGCCCGCCAGCGCACCACCGACTACGGGACGCCGTCCCCCGAGCGGCTCACCACGGCCCGCACGGACGCCGGCCGCCGCGCGCTGACCCTGCGGATCAGCCCCGCCTGAGGGCATCCGGATCGTCACGAACGGTCACGGATGTGGCGACCGGCACCAACTTGTTGAACCCTGCAGCATCACGCGAACGCGCAGCGTGACGAGGGGTTTCGAGCCGCACGAGAATCCCTTGACAGCGGTGACGCTGGGTCACATCGTCACCTCTCGACGCGGCGAGGGTGCAGGTGCTCCGGTGCGTCCCCCGGGGTCGTCGATGCCCCCACCGTCAGCGTCGGACCCCACGCGGCCACCGGTCGCGATCGAAGGAGAACCACCCGTGCGGAGACCGCACCCCCGCCCAGGCCCACGGGCGACCCGCGCCCTCGCCGGGGTGATCGCCCTGCCCGTCTCGCTCGCCGTGCTCTCCGGGTGCTGGCTGCCCGACGTGAGCATGAGCACCGACCCCCGCGCGGCGGAGTCCACCGCGTCCACCACGACACCGGGCACCGCGGCCGCCCACGGCTCCGCGTCGGCCGCCGCCACCGAGGAGGCCGCCGCGCCCACCGCGGTGCGGGCATCCGGTGAGCTCGACGCCGGTTCGGTCACCCACCAGCAGTCCGCCGGCGACCGCACCCTGGTGATCGACTACTGGACCACCCAGCAGGCCGACGAGTGGACCCCGGCCAGCACCAAGACCATCCAGCTGTCGGCCCACCTGGAGGGTCAGGAGCAGACCGCCGCCAGCATCGCGGTCAACGTCACCCGGTTCACCGCCGTGCTCGACGACGGCAGCACCCGGGCCACCGTCGTCGACGACCAGGGCCAGTTCGCCCTCCAGCCGCCGTTCACCTACGGCACGGTCCTCGACCTCCCGGCCACCGACCCCGACGCCGGCACCGTGACCGTCACCGTCCAGTTCGACCTGCTGGTCGAGACCGGCCGAGGCACCGACGCCTTCTACCGGCAGACCGTCATCGACACCCTCCAGCTGCCCCTCGTCCTCCAGGAGACCACCCAGTGACCGACGTCGTCGTCCACGGCATGCGGCGGGCCACCGACCGCGTGAACCTGCTCGCCCGCAGCGGCGGCGAGGTCCCCGACATCAGCTCGCTGGTGCCCGAGGAGTTCGGCGGCCGGCACTCCGAGGAGCAGCGCCGGCACGCCACCATCAGCTGCGTCATCCCGGCCTACAACGAGGAGGGCACGATCGGCGCCGTCCTCACGTCGATCCTGTCGCAGACCCGGCCGCCGGACGCGATCCACGTCGTCATCAACAACACCGACGACGACACCCCGGAGGTGGTCGCGGACTTCGTCGGCCAGCACCAGCGGGTCGTCAAGGGCACGACGTACTCCACGACCGTCTACTGCCACGACATCGGCGAGAACCCCGACAAGAAGGTCGGCGCGCTGAACTTCGGCTACTACGTCAGCCGGGGCCACGACTACATCCTGGGCGTCGACGGCGACACCACCCTCGACCGCTTCTGCGTCGAGTGGCTGGAGAAGGAGATGGTCACCGACCAGCGGATCGGTGGCCTGTCGGCGATCTACACGTTCGACAAGTCGACGGTGAAGGGCCCGATGGCCAAGTTCCTGGTCGCCGGCCAGCGTGCGCAGTTCGCCGGGTTCAACATGGACAACCTCATCCGCGGCCGCAACATGGCCGTGCTCGGCGGGCAGTGCTCGCTGTTCAGCATGCGCGCGCTGGAGCGGGTGATGTACCTCAACCACCAGTCGGCACCCTGGGTGCGCGACTCCGAGGTCGAGGACTCCAAGCTCTCCCTGCAGATCAAGGACGCCGGCTTCAACACCAAGATCAGCGCCCGCGCCCGGGCGTTCGTGGGCCCGATGACCACCCTGCGGGCCCTGCACGGCCAGCAGGTGAAGTGGAACTTCGGCGGCATCGACCTGCTGTGGCCGGGCCAGCGCGGTGACACCAAGGGCCAGCCGATGCACCCGAACCTGCGGCTGCGCTGGTACGAGAACATCTCGATGGTCTTCAACATCACCACCCGCATGGCGTTCCTGCTGCTGCTGTCGGCGGCGCTGTCGATCGACGCGTTCGTCTTCAACCCGATCTGGCTGATCCCGCCCGCGGTGGCCACGATGCTCAACCTGCGGATCAGCGCCTCGATGCACGACAAGAGCGCCTCGGACATCTTCTACGCGCTGCTGGTGGCCCCCGCCGAGATCTACATGTGGATCCGCATGGGGCACTTCGTGACGGCCTGGGTGCAGTTCTTCGCCCGGTCGGACAAGGACAACTGGGCCGCCCAGGCCGCCGCCGAGCGCGGTCGCGGGTCGGCCTACGTGATGCCGCTGGTGTGCGCCGTCGCCACGTTCCTGGTGCTGATCTTCGCCTGGAGCCAGCAGAGCGTGGGCGTGCAGTCGGCGATCCTCTCGATCGGGTGGCCCGTGCTCTACCTGATCACCGTGCTGCAGACGCTGTTCATGATCAAGAAGCTGGTGCGTCGTCAGCGGGGCTTCACGGTCTGACCCCTGCACCACCCCTGACGGGGCCCGCGGTCGTCGACCGCGGGCCCCGTCGGCGTTCCTGGTCACCGCGTGTCCCGGCCGGGGCGAGCACGCACCCGATCGGGTGGAACCCGGTCCGAACCCACCCCTTCGGGTCTGCCCGCGGCCTCGGTTCCTTGACCCCGATGACGGGGGGTCACAGGGTCATGACCGACAGCCCACGGGACGACGGCGACCCTGGGCAGCCCCTTCGGACCGAGGCGACCCGCGTCGCCAGCCAGGAGACCTCCCGTGCGGCCACCCGCCCACACCCCCCGCCCCCGACGGACCAGGGCGCTGGTCGTCGGCGCCGTCCTCGTCGGCACCGCCACCCTCAGCGCCTGCCAGCTGCCGGACGTGAGCATGAGCCCGTCGCTGGCCGACCGGTCCACCTCCGCCGCCGCGACGACGTCGGCCACCGCGGAGCCGACCCCGGCCTCGGCCGTGGATGCGCTCCAGGCCGCCGAGACGGCCGCGCCCACCACCACCCCGCGCCCGGCCGGTGAGCTCGACCCCGGTTCGGTCACCCACGTGGTCGCCGCCGGCGACCGTCAGCTGGTCGTCGACTGGTGGACCACCGGGTCGCCCACCACCTGGACCGCCGCCGACGAGAAGACGCTGCAGCTGTCGGCGCACCTCGAGGGCGGCGACCCCGACGAGGAGCTCGAGGTGCTCGTCACCCGGTTCACCGCCGTGCTCGACGACGGCACGACCCGGACCACGGTGTCCGACGACCAGGGCCAGTTCGCCATCCAGGCGCCCTACACCTACGGGACGGCGCTGTCCCTGCCCGCCTCGACCGCCGGCGTCGCGTCGGTGACCGTCGACCTGCAGTTCGACCTGCTGGTCGAGACCGAACCCGGCTCGCAGCGCTACTTCCGCCAGACCGTCCTCGACAGCCTCGTGCTTCCCCTCGTCGTCCCGCAGGAGTCCGAATGACCGAGATCGCCATCCCCGACGTCGCGCGCGGCATGCGCCGCTCCACCGACCGCGTCACCCTGCTCGCCCGCAGCGGCGGCGACGTCCCCGACGTCAGCACGCTGGTCCCCGAGCAGTTCGCCGACTGGAGCAGCGCGTCCAGCCGCCGGCACGCCACGATCGCCTGCGTCATCCCCGCCTACAACGAGGAGGGCACGATCCGCGCCGTCCTCACCTCGATCCTGTCCCAGACCCGGCCGCCGGACACGATCCACGTCGTCATCAACAACACCGACGACGACACCGGCGAGATCGCCGGGGAGTTCGTCGGCGAGCACGAGCGGACCGTGAAGGGCGAGACCTACTCGACGGTCGTGCACGTGCACGACATCGGGGTGAACCCGGACAAGAAGGTTGGGGCCCTCAACTTCGGCTACTACGTCAGCCGCGGCCACGACTACATCCTCGGTGTGGACGGCGACACCACCCTCGACCGCTTCTGCGTCGAGTGGATGGAGAAGGAGATGGTCACCGACCAGCGCATCGGCGGTCTGTCGGCGATCTACTCCTTCGACAAGTCGACCGTGAAGGGCCCCATGGCCAAGTTCCTGGTGGCCGGCCAGCGTGCGCAGTTCGCCGGGTTCAACATGGACAACCTGGTCCGCGGCCGCAACATGGCCGTGCTCGGCGGTCAGTGCTCGCTGTTCAGCGTGCGCGCCCTCGAGCAGGTCATGTACCTGAACCACCAGGCCGCGCCCTGGGTGCGCGACTCCGAGGTCGAGGACTCCAAGCTCTCCCTGCAGATCAAGGACGCCGGCTTCAGCACGAAGATCAGCGCCCGCGCCCGGGCCAACGTGGGCCCGATGGAGACCCTCCGGTCGCTGCACGGCCAGCAGGTCAAGTGGAACTACGGCGGCATCGACCTGCTCTGGCCCGGCCAGCGCGGTGACACCAAGGGCCAGCCGATGCACCCGAACCTGCGGCTGCGCTGGTACGAGAACATCTCGATGGTGCTGAACATCTTCAGCCGCATGGCGTTCCTGCTGCTCCTGGCCGCCGCGCTGAGCATCGGGGCCTTCGTGTTCAACCCCGTGTGGCTCATCCCGCCGGCGGTCGCGACGCTGCTCAACCTGCGCATCGCCGCCTCCATGCACGACAAGAGCGGGTCGGACATCTTCTACGCGCTGCTGGTGGCCCCGGCCGAGCTGTACATGTGGCTGCGCATGGGGCACTTCCTCACCGCGTGGACCCAGTTCTTCGCCCGGTCGGACAAGGACAACTGGGCCGCCCAGGCCGCCGCGGAACGTGGTCGCGGGTCGGCCTACGTCATGCCGCTGGTCTGCGCCGTCGCCACCTTCGCGGTGCTGATCTTCGCCTGGAGCCAGCAGAGCGTGGGCGTGCAGTCGGCCATCCTCTCCATCGGGTGGCCGGTGCTCTACCTGCTGACGGTGCTCCAGACGCTGTTCATGCTCAAGAAGCTGGTCCGCCGCCAGCGCGGCTACCAGGTCTGACGTCGCCGGTCATCGGCCCACCCCCCTACGGTGGGCCGATGACCCCGTTGGAGCAGCTGGCCGACCGGTTCGTCGACGAGTACGCCGCCGCCGACCCGACGATGGCGACCTTCCTGGGCGTACCCGGGTACGACGACCTCTGGCCCGACCACTCCCCCACCGGCCGCGCGGCGCGGGCCGACCTGCTGCGGCGCACCCTGGCCGCGCTGCACGATTGCCCGGCCGCCGACCGCGGCGAGGAGGTCGCCCGGGCCGCCATGGTCGAGCGGCTGGAGTCCGAGCTGGCCCGGTTCGACGCGGGCTGGTCCGCGGCCGACCTCAACTCCATCGAGTGCCCGTTGCAGGACTTCCGGTCGACCTTCGACCTGATGCCGGTGGACACCGCCGAGCAGTGGGCCACCGTGGCCCGCCGGATCACCGCCCTGCCCGCCGCCGTCGACGGCTACCTGGCCGGGCTGGACGCCGCCGCCGACGACGGCAAGGTCGCCGCCGCCCGGCAGGTCCGGCTCACCGCCGCGCTGGCCCGGAAGTGGGCCGGCACGCCGCACCTGCCCGGCTTCTTCACCACCTTCACCGCACCTGCACCGGTCGAGCTGCGCGGCGAGCTGGACCGGGCAGCCGAGGGCGCGCACGACGCGTTCCTGCACTTCGCCGACCACGTCGAGCGGTCCCTGCTTCCGCGTGCACCCGAGGCCGACGGCGTCGGCCGCGAGCGCTACGCGCTGGAGTCCCGCTACTTCACCGGCGCCGACCTCGACCTGGACGAGACCTACGCCTGGGGCTGGGCCGAGCTGGCCCGGGTCGTGGCCGAGAAGGCCGCCGTCGCCGAGACCATCGCCCCCGGTCAGGGCGTCGCCGGTGCGATGGCCGTGCTGGACGCCGACCCCGCCCGGCTGGTCCGCGGCCGCGACGCGTTGCAGCGGTGGCTGCAGGACACCGCCGACGCGGCCATCGCCGCGCTGGACGGCGTCCACTTCGACATCCCCGAGCCGGTGCGCCGGATCGAGGGCCGGCTGACCCCCACCTCCGGCGCCGGCGTCTACTACTCCAGCCCGACCGAGGACTTCAGCCGGCCCGGCCGCATGTGGTGGTCGCTGCCCGACGACGTCGACGACATGACCACCTGGCGCGAGACCACGACGGTCTTCCACGAGGGCGTGCCCGGCCACCACCTGCAGATCGGCCAGACCGTGCACAACGCGGCGACGCTGAACCGGTGGCAGCGGCTGCTGAACTTCTGCTCCGCCCACGCCGAGGGCTGGGCGCTGTACTCCGAGCGGCTCATGGGCGAGCTGGGGTTCCTCGACGACGCCGGCGACCGGCTGGGCATGCTCGACGCCCAGGAGCTGCGGGCTGCCCGGGTGGTGCTGGACATCGGGGTGCACCTGGACCTCCCGATCCCGCCCGGGCACGGGCTCGACGCGACGCGGTGGAGCTACGACGTGGCCCTGCAGTTCCTCCGCGACCACGTGTCCATGGAGGACGCGATGCTGGTCGATGAGCTGCACCGCTACCTGGGGTGGCCCGGCCAGGCGCCGGTCTACAAGGTCGGCGAGCGGGTGTTCCTGCAGTGCCGCGAGGACGCCCGCGCCCGGCACGGCGAGGCGTTCGACCTGAAGGACTGGCACCGCCGGGTGCTCGACCTGGGCCCCCTCGGCCTGGGCCCGCTGGCGGAGGAGCTGGCCCGCCTGTAGGCAGGTGGTGTGCGAGCGATCACCTACACCGAGTCCGGCGGCCCCGACGTCCTCCAGCTGACCGAGCTGCCCACCCCCGACCCCGGCCCCGGCGAGGTCCGGGTGCGGTTGGCCCTGTCGGGGGTCAACCCCACCGACTGGAAGCGCCGCAGCACCGCGACCCCGGGGGGCACGCCGCAGACCCCGAACCAGGACGGCGCGGGCACCGTCGACGCCGTCGGCGAGGGCGTCCCGGCCGACCGCGTGGGCGAGCGGGTGTGGGTCTGGGAGGCCGCCTGGGAACGGACCGGCGGCACCGCGGCCGAGCACACCGTCGTCCGGGCCGAGCAGGCCGTGCCGCTGGGCGACCACCCCGTCGAGCTCGGCGCAGCACTGGGCATCCCCTTCATGACCGCGCACCGGTGCCTGACGGTGGCCGAGCACCTGCCCCGGCAGCTGTCCCCCGGGTCGCTGGCCGGCGTCCCGGTGCTCGTGCAGGGCGGGGCCGGGGCGGTCGGCAACGCCGCGATCCAGCTCGCGCACTGGGCCGGGGCCACCGTGATCACCACCGTCAGCTCCCCCGAGAAGGCGGCGCTGGCCCGGGCGGCCGGCGCCGACCACGTCGTGGACTACCGGACCGAGGACGTCGCCGCGCGGGTCCGCGAGATCGCACCGGACGGCGTCCGGGCGGTCGTCGAGGTGTCGATCCGGGCCAACGCCGAGGTGGACACGAAGGTGGTCGCCCAGCACGCCTCGATCGCGGTCTACGCCGACGACGGCGGACCCGAGTTCAGCGCGCCGACCCGCGCGTTCATGGCGTTGAACACCCGGTTCCAGTTCGTGATGGTCTACACCGCGCCGGCCGAGGCCAAGGCCCAGGCGGTCGCCGACATCACCGCGGCGCTGGCCGACGGCGCGATCCGGGTCGGCGAGGACGCCGGGCTGCCGCTGCACACCTACGCCCTGGCCGACACCGCCGCCGCGCACCAGGCCGTGCAGGACGCCGCCGTCGGCAAGGTGCTCGTCGACGTCACCGCCTGAGTGCGGCCCCGTCGCACCTCAGGCGCCGATGCCGAGGGACCTCGCGATGAGCATGCGCTGCACCTCGCTGGTGCCCTCGCCGATCTCCAGGATCTTGGCGTCGCGGTAGAACCGGCCGACCGGGAACTCGTTCATGAAGCCGTACCCGCCGTGCACCTGGGTGGCGTACCGGGCGTTCTCCATCGCCATCTCGGAGCTGTACAGCTTGGCGACGGCGGCCTCGCGCTTGAACGGCTCGCCGCGCAGCATCTTCTCGGCGGCCCGGTAGTAGGCCAACCGCGCGGTCGAGGCGCGCACCTCCATGTCGGCGATCATGAAGGCCACGGCCTGGTTGCGGCCGATGGCCTGGCCGAACGCCTCGCGCTCGGCGGCGTACTTCACGCTCTCGTCGATGCAGCCCTGGCACAGCCCGACGGCCAGCGCGGCGATGGCGATGCGGCCCTCGTCGAGGATCGAGAGGAACTGCGCGTACCCGCGGCCCCGCTCGCCCACCAGGTTCTCCTCGGGCACCCGGACGTCGGTGAAGGACAGCTCGCGGGTGTCCGAGGCGTTCCAGCCGACCTTCGAGTACCGCTGGCCGACGACGAAGCCCGGGGTGCCCGACGGCACGATGATCGCCGAGATCTCCTTGCCGCCGTCGGGCTTCGTGCCGGTGACGGCGGTGACCGTGACCAGCTCGGTGAGCTCGGTGCCCGAGTTGGTGATGAACGCCTTCGAGCCGTTGATCACCCACTGGCCGTCCTCGAGCTTCGCCGTCGTGCGGGTGGAGCCGGCGTCCGAGCCGCCGCCGGCCTCGGTCAGCCCGAAGGCACCCAGCGCCTCGCCGGCGCACAGCCGGGGCAGCCACTCCTTCTTCTGCTCCTCGGTGCCGAACCGGAAGATCGGCATGGCGCCGAGCGAGACCCCGGCCTCCAGCGTGATGGCGACCGAGGAGTCGACCCTGGCCAGCTCCTCGAGCGCGACGCACAGGGTGAAGTAGTCACCGCCCGAGCCGCCGTACTCCTCGGGGAAGGGCAGCCCGAACAGCCCGAGCTCGCCCATCTGCCGCACGATCGCGGTCGGGAACTCGTCGGCCTCGTAGAAGGCCCCGATCTGCGGGCGCACCACCTCGTTGGCGAACTCGCGGACCATCGTCCGCAGCGCCTCGGTCTCGGTGTCCAGCCGGTAGTCCAGCACCATCGCTCAGTCCCCCTCGGGCGCCCGTGGGGTCACCACGGCCACCTGCTCGTCCAGCCGGACCTGGTGGCCGACCGTCACCGGTAGCTCGGTGACCACGCCGTCCAGCGGCGCGACCAGCACGTGCTCCATCTTCATCGCCTCGACGACCAGCAGCGGGGTCCCCGCCACCACCTCGTCGCCCACCGCGGCCCGGACCACGGTCACCGTGCCCGGCATGGGTGCGGTCACCGCACCACCGGCCGAGGCCGCCGTCCCCGCGCCGGTGCTGCGCTCGACGAGCCGGAACGGCAGCGCGTAGCCCTCGGCGCCCAGCCAGACGGTCGAGCCGTCCCGCGCGTGGGCGTACCACGTGGTCACGTCGTCCAGCGCGACCGCGAGCCGGTCGCCCTGCAGCCAGGCCCGCGCGCGCTGCGGCTCGCCCTCGCCGACCCGCACCTCGCCGTCGCCGGCCCGGCCACGGGTGCGCACGACGACCGGCTCGCCGCCGGGCACCACCAGCGTGCGCGGGGTCCAGGCGTGCGCGCCGACCCGCCAGCCACCGGGCACCGACCACGGGTCCACGACGGCTGCCCCACCCTGCCCCCCGACCCCGCCGGGCTCGTCGGCCAGCAGCAGCGCCATCGCCACCGCGGCGTAGATTCCGGCCGGCGGGTCCTCGGCCCGGGTCAGCTGCTCGCCGCGCCGCTCGATCAGCCCGGTGTCCAGGTCGCCGGCCACGACGGCCGGGTCGCTGAGCAGCGCCCGCAGGAACGGCACGTTCGTGGTGACACCGAGGACGGCGGTGCGGCCCAGCGCCGCGACCAGCCGACCGCGGGCGGTCTCGCGGGTCGGGCCCCAGGCGATGACCTTGGCCAGCATCGGGTCGTAGTCCGAGCCCACCACCCCGCCCTCGACCAGGGAGCTGTCGACCCGGATGCCCTCGCCGTCGGCCTCGGTCAACGAGACGACCGTGCCGGCCTGCGGCAGGAAGCCCCGCGCGGGGTCCTCGGCGTAGACCCGGGCCTCGATGGCGTGGCCGCCGAGCTCGACGTCGGCCTGCTCGAAGGGCAGCTGCTCGCCCGCGGCCACCCGTACCTGCAGCTCGACCAGGTCCAGCCCGGTGATCGCCTCGGTGACCGGGTGCTCGACCTGCAGCCGGGTGTTCATCTCCAGGAAGAAGAAGTCGCGCGGGTTGTCGGCGTCCACGATGAACTCGACGGTGCCGGCCCCGGTGTAGCCGACGGCGGCCGCGGCGTCGACGGCGGCCTGGCCCATCGTGGCCCGCATGCGGGCCGACAGCAGGGGCGAGGGGGCCTCCTCGACGACCTTCTGGTGCCGGCGCTGCAGCGAGCACTCGCGCTCGCCGAGGTGGACGACGGCCCCGTGGCTGTCGGCCATCACCTGCACCTCGATGTGCCGGCTGTTGCCCACGTACCGCTCGACCAGCAGGGTGTCGTCGCCGAAGGAGGACCGGGCCTCCCGGCGGGCGCCGGCGATCTGCTCGGCCAGCTCGTGCTCAGCGGTGACCACCCGCATGCCCTTGCCGCCGCCGCCGGCCGACGGCTTGAGCAGCACGGGGAACCCGGCCTCGACGGCGGCCGCGGCGACCGCGGCGTCGTCCATGCCCGGCTCCGAGGACCCGGGGACGACAGGGACGCCGGCCGCGCGCACGGTCGCCTTGGCCCGGATCTTGTCGCCCATCGCCTCGATGGCGGCCACCGGGGGGCCGATGAAGGTGATGCCCGCGGCCTCCAGGGCCCGGGCGAACTCGACGTTCTCGGACAGGAAGCCGTAGCCGGGGTGCACGGCCTGCGCACCGGTGGCCCGGCAGGCCGCCACGATCCGCTCGATCGACAGGTAGCTCTGCGCGGCCGGAGCCGGACCGATGGGGACGGCGAGGTCGGCGACCCGCGTGTGCAGCGCACCGGCGTCGGCGTCGCTGTGCACCGCGACGGACCGGATGCCCATGGAGCGGAGGGTGCGGATGACCCGGACCGCGATCTCGCCGCGGTTGGCCACCAGGACGGTGGTGAACATCAGGCGCTCACCGCCGTCAGCAGGTCAGGCTGCGCGCCCCAGGACCTTGTCGGCCTTGACCAGCCGGCGCTTCTTGACGGTGTACCCCGGCGGCAGCGTGCCCTCGGCGAGTGCGCGGAGCGGGCAGCGCCCGCACCGCGGCTTGTCGACGCAGCACTTCTTCTTCGGCATGCGCTGCTTGGCCACGAACTGAGGTTAGCCATACCTGTCCGGGTTCGGTAGGGGCAGGTCGGTACGGTTCCTGCGACGTCCAGCCGCACCGAGGAGACCCCGTGGCCGCCGAAGCCTTCGTGAACCAGCTCAACGTGCAGATCGGCAACGAGTTCGCCGCGCACCAGCAGTACATCGCCTGCGCGGTCTACTACGACCAGCAGACGATGCAGCAGACCGCGCAGCTGTTCTTCGACCAGGCCGCCGAGGAGCGCAGCCACGCGATGATGATGGTGCGCTACCTGCTCGACGCCGACGCCGACGTGCGCATCCCGGCCCTGCCGGCCCCGATCAACGACTTCACCGACGTGGTCGCGCCGGTCGCCCTGGCCCTCGAGCAGGAGAAGCGCGTCACGGAGCAGATCAACGAGCTCACCGCGATCGCCCGGCGCGAGAACGACTTCGCCTCCGACCAGTTCATGCAGTGGTTCATCAAGGAGCAGGTCGAGGAGGTCAGCAAGATGAGCGACCTGCTGGCCGTCGCCAAGCGCAGCGCGCACGACGTCGAGCAGATCGAGGACTACGTGCAGCGGGAGGCGGCCGCCGGCGAGGGCGCCGACCCCACCGCACCGCGCATCGCCGGCGTCTGAGCCGGAGCCTGACTCACATCCGGAAGACGCCATAGCCGACCTCCTCGAGAGGGGCGTGCGAGCACGCCGAGAGCGCGAGACCGAGCACGGTCCTGGTGTCGGCGGGGTCGATGACCCCGTCGTCCCAGAGCCGGGCCGTCGCGTAGTAGGGGTGGCCCTGCTCCTCGTACTGCGCGCGGACCGGGGCCTTGAAGGCCTCCTCGTCCTCGGCCGACCACTCCTCGCCGCGGGCCTCCAGGCCGTCGCGGCGGACGGTGGCGAGCACGCCGGCGGCCTGCTCGCCGCCCATCACCGAGATGCGGGCGTTGGGCCAGGTCCACAGGAACCGGGGCGAGTAGGCCCGGCCGCACATCGAGTAGTTGCCGGCGCCGAACGACCCGCCGATGACCACCGTCAGCTTGGGCACCCGGGCGCAGGCCACCGCGGTGACCATCTTGGCGCCGTGCTTGGCGATGCCGCCGGCCTCGTAGTCGCGGCCGACCATGAAGCCGCTGATGTTCTGCAGGAACAGCAGCGGCACCTTGCGCTTGTCGCACAGCTCGACGAAGTGCGCGCCCTTGACCGCGGACTCGCCGAACAGGATGCCGTTGTTGGCCACGATGCCGACCGGGTGGCCGTGGATGCGGGCGAACCCGGTGACCAGGGTCTGCCCGTACAGGGCCTTGAACTCGTGGAACCGGCTGCCGTCGACCAGCCGGGCGATGACCTCGCGGACGTCGTAGGGCGTGCGGCTGTCCGGGGGGACGACGTCGTAGAGGCTCTCGACCGGGTAGGCCGGCTCCTCGGTGGGGACGACGTCCCAGGGCGCCGGCGTGACCGGACCGAGGGTGCCCACGATCTGGCGGAGGATCTGCAGGGCGTGCTGGTCGTCCTCGGCCAGGTGGTCGGTGACCCCGCTGACCCGGCTGTGCAGGTCTCCCCCGCCGAGGTCCTCGGCGGTGACGACCTCACCGGTCGCGGCCTTCACCAGCGGCGGGCCGCCGAGGAAGATCGTGCCCTGCTCGCGGACGATCACGGCCTCGTCGCTCATGGCCGGCACGTAGGCCCCGCCGGCGGTGCACGACCCGAGGACGGCGGCCAGCTGCGGGATGCCGCGCCGGGACAGCTGGGCCTGGTTGTAGAAGATCCGGCCGAAGTGGTCGCGGTCGGGGAACACCTCGTCCTGCCGCGGCAGGAACGCCCCGCCGCTGTCGACCAGGTAGAGGCACGGCAGCTCGTTCTGCAGCGCCACCTCCTGCGCCCGCAGGTGCTTCTTCACCGTCATCGGGTAGTAGGTGCCGCCCTTGACCGTGGCGTCGTTGGCCACCACCACGACCTCGCGGCCGGCCACCCGGCCGATGCCGGTGATGATGCCGGCGGCCGGGGCGTCGCCGTCGTAGAGACCGTGGGCGGCCAGCGGCGACAGCTCGAGGAACGGGGTGCCGGGGTCGAGCAGGGTGTCGACCCGGTCGCGCGGCAGCAGCTTGCCGCGGTCGGTGTGCCGCGTGCGCGCACGCTCGCCGCCGCCCACGGACACCGCACGCAGCTGCTCGGCCAGGTCGTCGGCCAGCGCTCGGTGCCGCTCCGCCCACCCCCTCGCGAGGTCGGGGTCGGGGGGCGGGGCACTGCTGAGCACCGGTGCGTCCACGTCGTCAGGTTAACCACGGTTCACGTCCGCGGTCCAGGGGTTCGGTGAACAACGGTTAACATCGTGGGCATGACCGCGGAGCCGGACAGCGCGTTGCACGCCGACGCCGCCCACCCCTCGCGCCGCGAGCAGATCCTGCAGGCCGCCGCGCGGCTGTTCGCCGAGCGCGGGTCGCGCAGCGTGGGGGTCGACGACATCGGCGCGGCGGTCGGGGTCACCGGCCCGGCCATCTACCGGCACTTCGCCGGCAAGGACGCGATGCTGGCCGAGATGCTGCTGCGGATCAGCGAGCGGCTGCTGGCCGGGGCCGAGCAGGTGCTGGCCGACGCCGGTGACGACCCGGCCGCCCAGCTGGCGGGCCTGATCGCCTTCCAGGTGGACTTCGCGCTGGACAACCCGGCGCTGATCACGGTGCAGGACCGCGACCTGGGGGCCCTGGCCGAGGCCGACGCGCGCCAGGTCCGGCGGCTGCAGCGCCGCTACGTGGAGCACTGGGTGGGCGTGCTGGCGGCGTTGTCGCCGGGCTCCTCCACCGCCGACTGCCGGGCCCGGGCGCACGCCCTCTTCGGCCTGATCAACTCGACCCCGCACAGCGGCGGTCGGTTGTCCCGCCCGGTGATGCAGGCCCGGTTGACCGCGATGGCCCTCGCCGCCGCCACCGCCTGAGCCACCGCCTGAGCCGCCGCGGCCGCCCGGGATCAGCGGGTCGGGGTCAGCTGCACCCCGTCGTCGGCCAGCTGCTGCAGGCCCGCCGGGTCGCCGGCGGCGTCGACCCACGACGTCTCGACGATGATCGCGACGTCGTCCTGCAGGTCGCTCTGGTACTTCGCGTCCGAGAGCGCCCCGGGGCCGCCGTCGTAGCGGGAGCCCTCGCGCAGCAGGTCGCTCACGTTGCCGGTGCCGGACACGTCGGTCAGCGACAGCAGGGCCTGCGCGCGGGCCGCGTCGGGCATGGTCACCCGGGAGACCGACACGACCGCGGGCACGCCGTCCACGTCGGCCGACCACAACGACCGGGACAGCCCGAGGCAGTCGGTCGTGGTGAAGAAGGAGGTGATGGCGCCGTAGGCGTGGCTCCGGCAGCTGCTGTCGTAGGCGGACACCTCGAGGGTGTACTCGGTGTCGCCGGCCACCTGCGTGGTGCCGACCGGGAGCCCGGCGGGGGTGGTCGGGCCGGCCGACGTCGGTGGGGCCGAGGAGGTCGGAGGGGGCTGCACGACGTCGTCCTCGCCGTCCGAGCCGCGGGTCAGCAGGAACCCGCCGACGCCGAGCACCACGACCAGCACGAGGGCGGCCAGCACGACCAGCAGCCCGCGGCGGGACCGCTGCGGGCGGGCAGGGGCCACCGGGGCGGCCGCGGGCGTCCAGGACGGGAGGTGCTCGTCGCGGCGCCGCGGGCCGGGGTCGTCGCCGAAGATGCCGCCGATGCCCCCGGTCTCGTCGACCTCGGCGGGCGGCGCGCCGCGGGGCACGATCGCCTGCGTCTCGTGCCACTCCGGCTGGGCCGGCTGCTCGTGGCGGAACGGCTGCTGGTGGGTCGGCTGCTGGCGGGTCGGCTGCTGGTGGGTCGGCTGCTGGTGGGTCGGCTGCTGGTGGGTCGGCTGCTGGTGGGTCGGCTGCTGGTGGGTCGGCTGCTGGTGGGTCGGCTGCTGGTGGGTCGGCTGCTGGTGGGTCGGCTGCTGGTGGGTCGGCGCGGCACCGGTCGTCGGGCCCCCGGTCAGCGCGACCGTGTCGTTGCCCGTGCGGGGGTGCCCGACCGGCGGGGCCGCGGGCTCGGCGGCGGCCGCGGCGGCGGCCAGTGCGGCCGCGGCCGCGGGGTCGACCAGCGGGCCGTTCGGCCCCCCGACCGGCGCGCCGGAGGAACCGGGGCCGGTGGCCGGCCAGTCGGGGGCGACGAGCGGGGCCTGGGCCGACGGGGTGCCGGTGGCCGTGGGCGCGGCGGTGCGCAGGGCCGGCTGGTTGGCCAGCGTGGCGGGGGCCAGCAGCTCGCGGCGCCGCAGCACGTAGGGCGAGTAGGGGAACCCCTCGCCGTTGAGCTCCTCGACCGCGGGGCTGCGCCCGCCGACGCCCAGCGCCTCGAGGGCGGCGCGGACGTCGGCCGTCGTCCACAGGCGGGGGTTGTCGGTGCCGGCGTACCGGCCGGCCCGGGCGATGCCCAGCAGCAACGAGCGGGACTCCAGCAGTGCCACCTGGTCGCCCTCGCCGAGGTCGCCGTCGGCCGGGACCAGGCCGGTGAGCTCGCCGTGCAGCACGGTGAGCCGGGCGATGCGGCCCGGCTCCAGCCCGGCCCGGCGCAGCCGGACGGCGGCCTCCATGCCGGCCCGCATCAGGCCGTCCAGCGGGGTCGACCCACCGCCGGCCAACCGCAGCACGTCGCCGGGACCGGCGCCGGGACCGATGGTCCAGGACCCCTCGGGGAGGACGGTGACCACGCCGGCCTGGCGGACGACCTCGACCACGCGGACCACCGCGATGCCCTCGGGCACGAGCACCACGGCGTCGCAGATCCGGCGGTCCATCGGGCCGTCGGACAGGGCGAGGGAGGCGACCAGCGCCCCGCGCACCGAGCCACCGGTGTCCCAGCTGCCCAGCTCGGCGAAGAAGGCGCGTTCGGCGGCGGTCTCCAGCCCCGAGGGCGTGAGGGTCAGCACCGCGCCTCCTGGGTCATCGGGTCGACGGTACTGGCATCCCCGCAACCCCGTCGGGACTCACCGTGCTGGCGCGCCGCCCGGGACCGGCGCAGCCCGCTCGTCCGTGGCCACCGCGACCTGCCAGCGCGCCCACCGGTCGGTGCGCCCGACCCGGTCGACCGCGGCCCACAGCAGGGCGAAGCCGATGCAGACGAAGGGGGCGACCTGCCACTCCCACGGCGGGATCACCGCGACGAACTCCTGCAGGAAGGCGGCGAGGAACACCGCAGCGGCGATCGGCACCCCGGCCAGCCAGCCCGGCACCCGCCAGGTGACCGCGCAGTCGACCAGCACCGCCCCGGCCAGCAGCATCACCGGCAGGACCGAGGGCGGGAAGCCGGTGGCGACCAGCAGACCCCAGACCACGGCCCGGTAGCCGAGGTAGGTGGCGGTGAGCAACGTCGCCGTCCAGCGGAGGCCGACCACCCTGCGGGCGACCACGAGGGCCAGCAGGCCGGCGCCGATCAACCACGCGGGGTGCACCCACGGCGGCACCGGCAGCATGAAGCTGGTGGGCGAGGACCCCTGCGCGGCGGCGAAGTCCAGCAGCTGCGGCTCGGCGGTGGTGTGCCCGTCGCGGTAGGCGGCCAACGACAGCACGCCGTACTCCTGGTGCTGGTTGGGGAACAGGATGTTCTCCAGGAAGAACAGCCACAGCCCGAGGTGGACGACGGTGCGGGCCCGGCCCGGTGCCGCGTACAGCCACCAGCCGCGGATCGCGCCGGCGAGCATGATGCCGGTGCCGACGTAGAGGAGCATGTGGCTGGGGCTCCAGCTGGTGATGTCCAGCCCGTTGATCCGGTGGTTCATGATGTCCACCGGGACGGCGACCAGGAAGGTCGCGGTGCCCACCTGCATCCAGCGCAGCGCCCGCCGGTCGACCCCCCGCCCGCTGCAGCTGTGCACCACGACCAGGGCCACGACGAGCACGGTGCCCGCGGAGTTCAGCAGGTGCGGCGGGGCGAGGTCGTCGCGCAACCACTTGAAGTGCCACGAGACGTCCCACGACGAACCGAGCATCTTCAGCGCGAAGGCCAGCAGCCAGCCGCCGTAGAGCCAGCGCAGCTCCTGCTGCGTGGTCGGCCGGCCCGGGGCGCCGGGGGTCATCGCGTAGGCCCAGAGCCAGCGCAGCGCGGCCACCGGGTGTCGGACGGCGGCGCGCACCGAGGCCGGTGCCGGACGGGGGCCGTCGGCCGGGCGTCGGGTGACCGGGTGGGTGTCCAGGGTCATGGGATGCACTCCTGCGGCAGGCGAGACCGCAGCGTATCGGCGCCGGGCCCGTGGGTCAGCCCTCCGCGCCACCGCGGTGCGGCGGGCGGGACGCCGGGTGCACGTGGTGCGTACTGTCGCGACCCGTGGCGAGCAGCGGACACAACCTGGTCTGGATCGACTGCGAGATGACCGGGCTGGACCTGACCAGGGACAAGCTCGTCGAGATCGCCGTGGTGGTCACCGACTCCGAGCTGAACGTGCTCGACGAGGGTCTGGACGTCATCATCCACGCCGACGACGAGGCCCTGGCCGGCATGGACGACGTCGTGGTGGCCATGCACGCCAAGTCGGGGCTCACCGAGGCGGTGCGCGCCTCGACGGTCACGCTGGCCGAGGCCGAGGAGCAGGTGCTGGCCTACGTGAAGCGGTTCGTGCCCGAGCGGCGCAACGCCCCGCTGTGCGGCAACTCGATCGGCACCGACCGCGGCTTCCTGGCGCGCGACATGCCCACCCTCGACGACCACCTGCACTACCGCATGGTCGACGTCTCCTCGATCAAGGAGCTGGCCCGCCGCTGGTTCCCCCGGGTGTACTTCAACCAGCCGGCCAAGGGCCTGGCGCACCGCGCGCTGGCCGACATCCTGGAGTCGATCCGCGAGCTGGCCTACTACCGGGGTGCGGTCTTCGTCCCCGCGCCCGGTCCGAGCACGGAGCAGGCGCAGGCCGCGGCCACCGCCGCGACCGACACGTACGCGGCCCTGCTGGCCCCTCCGCAGGACAGCTGAGCGCTCCGGTACTCTTCTCTCCGGTCCGTTCCGCGGGCCGATGGTGGGTGTAGCTCAGCTGGTAGAGCGCCAGGTTGTGATCCTGGATGTCGCGGGTTCAAGTCCCGTCACTCACCCCACCCGCCCCCCTGGTCAGCTCGCTGACCAGGGGGGTTCCTGCGTCCCGGGGTCACCACCTGGTCGACGTCCCGGACGCACGACGGGCCCCCGATCCCGTGGATCGGGGGCCCGTCATGACGGTGCGGGTCAGCCGAGCGCGCTGCCGGCCACCCACTGGTCCCACGGGATGGACCAGTCGTAGATGTCGCCGTCGGCGCGGGACAGCGTCGGGCCGACCGAGTTGACGACCTCGACGACGTCGCCGGGCTGGCTGAAGTCGTAGAACCACTGCGCCCGGTCGGTCGACAGGTTGATGCACCCGTGCGACACGTTGCTGGAGCCCTGCTGGTTCACCGACCACGGGGCGGCGTGCACGAACTCGCCGTTGTTGGAGATGCGCGTCGCGTACTCGACGTCGGTGCGGTACCCACCGGGGGCGTCGACGGCCAGGCCGAAGGTGGAGGAGTCCATGGTGATGTCGGCGAACTTCTCGAGCACCACGTGCGCCCCGTTGCGGGTCGGGTTCGCGTTGCTGCCGGCGCTCATCGGGTAGGTCTGCACGACCTGGTCGCCGGAGGAGACCGTGAGCGTGTGCGTGGCGGCGTCGGCCACCGACACGTGCTTGTCGCCGATGGAGAAGGAGACCGAGCGGTTCTTCTCGCCCCAGATGCCGTCGCCCAGGTCGACGCCGTACAGGTTGGCGTCGACGGTGACCTGGGTGTTGGCCGGCCAGTAGGTGGAGGGCCGGAAGTGCACCTCGGAGTCGCTGATCCAGCTCCACCGCCCGTCGGTGGGGGTCGAGCTGGTGACCACCAGGTTGCGCTCGACCTCGGCCTTGTTGGTGACCGGCTGGTCGAAGTAGACGCGGATCGGCATGCCGACCCCGACGGTGGTGCCGTCCAGCGGGCCGATGGACGGCGTGGAGACCGAACCCGGCGTGACGGTGGTGAACGACCCGCTGGCGTCGCTGCTGTCGCCGTCGGCGTTCTCGGCGGTGGCGGTGACCGTGTAGGTCGTGCCGTAGGCCAGCGGCGTGGACGGCGTCCACAGGCTGGTGACCCCGGCGTCGGCCGGGGCCGACGACGAGGCAGCGGCCGAGGACGACCCGGCCGAGGACGACGGCGCGGACGACGGCGCGGACGACGACGCGGCGGGGGTCGCAGCCGCGGTCGGGGCCACCTCGCTCAGCGTGCCGGCGACCACGGTGCCAGCCCCGTCGGTGACCGAGACCTGCTTGACCGTGCCGCCCACGACCGTCGCCTGCAGCGGCGTGGCCGGGGAGACGTCGGTGGCGCCGTCGGCGACGGAGAGCGAGACGACGGCGGGGTCGGCTGCTGCGGTGGTGGTGCCGGCCGCGCTGCCACCTCCCGAGGCCTCCGGGCCGCACCCGGCGAGCGCGACGAGCACCCCGGTGGCCCCCAGCGCCAGGACGGCACGACGGTTGAACTGCAACGACACGAAGATTCCCCTCACCCCACTGCCGGTCGCAGCGGATCGCGACCGGCGGTCACCCCAGTGTCCACCTTGGGTCTGACAACTCGCTGTCATGCAGGACACGCCACCCCGGGTCGTCGTGGGGCCGGGAGCCCGTGTATCTTTCTCCGAGTCGCTGGTCCACGGCGACGCCGCGCCATTAGCTCAATTGGCAGAGCAGCTGACTCTTAATCAGCGGGTTCGGGGTTCAAGTCCCTGATGGCGCACCCACACCAGTTCGGCCCCGTCCTCCCGGACGGGGCCGTTCTGCTGTCCGGACCGCCGGGAGGGCCCAGATGAGCACAGCCCAGGACGGGCACCGCCGCGCCGCCGAGTACCTGGCCCTGGTGGCCGCCGGCGACCAGGTCGCCGCCGACCGGCTGCTGGCCGGCACCACCGAGTTGGCCGACATGACCTACCTGGGTGCCGCGTTCACCGCGATCTCCCGCAGCGGTGCCCGCACCCTGTCCCCCGCGCACCGGGCGCAGGCCACCGGCCGGCACATGCGGATCACCGCCCTGCGGGACGCCGCCCGCCGCGACCCGGAAGCGCTGCGGGCCTGGCTGGCCGCTCTGGCCGGCGAGGCCGTGTTCGTCAGCGGCCTGCTGGACGTCGCCGCCGCGCGGGCCGCGGCCGGCACCGTCTAGCGCGTCACCCGGAACGCCAGCGGCACCACCAGCGCCACCGCGACGGCGAGCACGGCGTAGCTCCACGAGAGCCCCACGGCCGCCGCCAGCACGCCCACCAGCAGCGCCCCGAGGCCGACCCCGCCGTCGAACGAGGCGTTCCACACCGCGCTGGCCGTCGTCGTCCCCTCGTCCCCGGCCCGGGCCATCGCGACGACGATGGTCGTGTTCTGGGTCCCGCCGTAGCCGGCGCCGAACACCGCGGCACCCAACACCACCAGCAGGTCCGTCGACAGCCCGATGCCCAGCAGCAGCAACCCGGTGGTCGCCGCCAGCAGCGCCGGCACCAGCAGCACCCGCACCCCCATCCGGTCGGCGAGCACGCCACCGCCCCACCGGGTCAGCGCGGCGACGACGCCGAAGGCCAGCAGCGCCAGGGTGGCGACCGACCCGTCGGGACGGGCGATCGGCAGGAAGGTGACCAGGCCGGCGCTGGCCAGCGTCACGACCAGCAGGACCGCCGAGGGCGCCGCGGCCGCCCGGGCGGCCGAGCGCGAGGAGCCGCCGGACGCAGCGGTCACCGACGCCGGCACCGACCGCACGAGCGCCGGCACCACCAGCAGCCCCAGGACCGGCGCCGTCGCGACGGCGACGACCACCTCCACGTGGCCGGCGAGGGTCAGGGCCACGCCGGCCGGGGTGGCCAGCAGGGTGGGCAGCCCGAGGGCCAGCCCGTAGACACCCAGCGCCTCCCCCCGCCGGGAGGCCGGGACCGCCCGCGCGGCGATGGTCGAGCCCAGCACCGTGAGGACGCCGAACCCGGCCCCGCGCACGACGGACACCAGGCAGAGCCAGCCCAGCGCGTCGTCCACCAGGTACAGCGGCGACGGCGCCCCCAGGGCCAGCAGCCCGGCCCCCAGCACGGGGCCGAGGCCGAACCGCGCCACCAACCGGGGGACGGCGGCCTGGGTCAGCACCGTGACGACGAGGAAGACCGTCGTGACCAGGCCGGCGGAGCCGATCGCCGCACCGCCGGCGACCGCGTACGAGGGCAGGGCCGACAGGGTGACGGCGAAGCTGGTGAAGCCCAGGGCCGAGGCGGCGACGAGGGCGCGGATCGCCGGCGACCGCCAGACCGACCCCGTCAGACCCTCAGCCCCGTTGCTCACCGTCCACGGATCATGCCCGACCGGCTGCGTCACCTACGGTCGGGGCATGGCCGACACCGCTCCCCCGCCGACCACCGTCTCCGTCGTCGTGATGGGGGTGTCGGGCACCGGCAAGTCCACCGTCGGGGTGGGCATCGCGCAGGCGTTGGGCTGCGACTTCGTGGAGGGCGACGACCTTCACCCGGCGGCCAACGTCGAGAAGATGCGCTCGGGCACCCCGCTCACCGACGAGGACCGCTGGCCCTGGCTGCGGGCGGTGGCCGGTCGGATCGGCGAGCACGAGTCCGCCGGCACCGACCTGGTGATCACCTGCTCGGCGCTGCGGCGGGAGTACCGGGACCTGCTGCGCGACGGGCACCCCTCGGTGTGGTTCGCCCACATCGACACCCCGCGCGAGGTGCTGGTGCAACGCCTGCGGGAGCGGAAGGGCCACTACATGCCGGGCTCGCTCCTGGACAGCCAGCTGGCCACCCTCGAGCCGCTGGCCGACGACGAGCCCGGCCACGCGTACTCGGGCGAGGGCTCGGCCCAGCAGACGGTGGACGCCCTGCTGGCCGAGCTCGCCGAGGAGCGGGACCCGAGCCGCACCTCGTCCTGACGACGGGAGGGGCCCGAGGGACGAGGATCCCTCCCCGAGGAGGGACCGGACGCGCTCAGCGCAGCCGGGGGACGGCCGTTGGCCGCGGTGTGACCCGGAGGGTCACGATTGATAGGGGTACCGGTGGTCGCGCGGCGGGGCGAAGGTCTCCTTGATCACCCGCGTCGACGTCCAGCGCTGCAGGTTCTGCGCGGCACCGGCCTTGTCGTTGGTCCCCGAGGCCCGGGCGCCGCCGAAGGGCTGCTGGCCGACGACGGCGCCGGTGGGCTTGTCGTTGACGTAGAAGTTGCCCGCGGCGTTGCGGAGCACCCGCTGGGCGTGCGCGATCGCCGTCCGGTCCTGGGCGATGACCGCACCGGTCAGCGCGTACGGGGCCACCGACTCCATCTGGGCGAGGACGGCGTCGTGGTCGGCGTCCTCGTAGACGTGCACCGCCAGCACCGGGCCGAAGAACTCGGTGCGGAAGACGTCGTGCTCCGGGTCGGTGCCCTCCAGGACGGTCGGCCGGACGAAGTACCCCTCGCCGTCGTCGGCGGTGCCGCCGGCGACCACGGTGAGCGCGTCGTCGGTGCGGGCGCGGTCGAGCACACCGGACAGCTTTGAGAACGACTTCGCGTCGATGACCGCGCCCAGGAAGTTCGAGAAGTCCGTGACCGGTCCCATCGGCAGCGAGTCGACCAGGCCCGCGAGGTCGTCGCGGAGCTTGGTCCACAGCGAGCGCGGCACGTAGGCCCGCGAGGCCGCCGAGCACTTCTGGCCCTGGTACTCGAAGGCGCCGCGCACCAGCGCCGTGCGCAGCACCTCGAGGTCGGCCGAGGGGTGGGCGAACACGAAGTCCTTGCCGCCGGTCTCGCCCACGATGCGCGGGTAGGTGCGGTAGTCGGCGATGTTCTGCCCCACCGTGCGCCACAGGTGCTGGAAGACCGCGGTCGAGCCGGTGAAGTGGATGCCGGCCAGGTCGCGGTCGGCCAGGACGACGTCGGAGACCGCGACGCCGTCGCCGGGCAGCATGTTGATGACCCCGTCGGGCAGGCCGGCGGCCTCGAGCAGCCGCATCAGCTGGTGGGCGGCGAACTGCTGGGTCGGCGCGGGCTTCCACACGACCGTGTTGCCCATGAGCGCCGGCGCGGTGGGCAGGTTGCCGGCGATGGCGGTGAAGTTGAACGGGGTGACCGCGTAGACCACGCCCTCCAGCGGGCGGTGGTCGACGCGGTTCCAGACGCCGGGCGAGCTCAACGGCTGCTCGGCGTGGATCTGGCGCGCGAAGTGGACGTTGTAGCGCCAGAAGTCGGCCAGCTCGCAGGCGCTGTCGATCTCGGCCTGCTGCGCGGTCTTGCTCTGGCCGAGCATGGTGGCGGCGTTGAGCGTCTGCCGCCACGGCCCGGCGAGCAGGTCGGCGGCCTTGAGGAACACGGCGGCGCGGTCGTCCTGCGAGAGCTCGGCCCAGCCGGGGGCGGCGGCCTTGGCCGCGGCCATCGCCTCGGTGGCGTCGGCGGCCGTGGCGTGCGCCGACGTCCCCAGGACCTGGGCGTGGGCGTGCGGGGCGACGACGTCGAAGGCCGCGCCGCCGGCCCTCCGCTGCCGGCCGCCGATGGTGGCGGTCAGCTCCTCGGGGGACGCGGCGAGCCGGGTCAGCTCGGCCTGCAGCTGCGCGCGCTCGGGCGAGCCGGGCGCGTAGTCCAGCACCGGCTCGTTGCGGGGGGCGGGGACCTGGGTGATGCCGTCCACGGGGTGATCAGCCTTTCACGAGGGAGCGGAGGAAGAACTGGACGTTGGCGGGGCGCTCGGCCAGCCGGCGCATGAAGTAGCCGTACCAGTCGGCGCCGTAGGGCACGTAGGCCCGCACGGTGTACCCGGCGGCGGCCAGCCGCTGCTGCTCGCCGGTGCGGATGCCGTAGAGCAGCTGGAACTCGTAGCTGTCGGCCGACCGGGCGGTGCGGCGCACCAGGTCCAGCGCGAGGGCGATCATCGCGGGGTCGTGCGTGCCGACCATCGGGTAGCCGTCGCCGGTGAGCAGCACCTCCAGGCAGCGCCGGTAGGCGGCGTCGACCTCGGCCTTGTCGGTGAAGGCGACCGTGCGGGGCTCTGCGTAGGCGCCCTTGACCAGCCGGACCCGGGAGCCCGCGACCGCGAGGTCGCGGGCGTCGGCCTCGCTGCGGTGCAGGGCCGCCTGCAGGACGGCGCCGGTGCCCGGGTGGTCACGGCGCAGCTCGGCGAGGACGGCGAGGGTGGAGTCGACCGTGGTGTGGTCCTCCATGTCCAGGGTGACCGTGGTGCCGGCCGCGGTCGCCGCCTCGGCCACCGGGCGGACCAGCTCCAGGGCCAGGTCGTGCCCGCCGGGGAGGGCCTGGCCGAAGGCGGAGAGCTTCACCGACACCTCGGCGGCGCGGCCCAGCTGCTGCGGCGCCAGCCCCTCGAGCAGGGCCAGGTAGGCGTCGCGCGAGGCCACCGCCTCCGCGCGGGTGGTGATGTCCTCGCCGAGGTGGTCGAGGGTGACCGCGATGCCGTCGCGGCGCAGCGCGTCGACCGCCGCGAGGGCGTCGGGCAGGGCCTCGCCGGCGACGAAGCGGTCGACCACGCGCCGGGTGACCGGTGTGCCGACGACGACCTTGCGCAGGCCGGGGCGGCGGGACGCGACGAGCAGGGCCTGACCGAGCACCGGGACCTCCTGGGGAGCAGCGACTGGCTCGACCGTAGGAGTGAGGTGCGCACGGTCACCAGCGACAGCTGTCCGGAGTCCTTCGTACGATCGTCTGATGCGGGACGACCTCCAGGACCTCGTGGACGAGGTGTCCCGGCTGCTCGGCGCCCCCGCGACCCTGGAGGACCCCGAGTTCACCCTGCTGGCCTTCTGCGCGCAGGGCGACGAGGTGCTGACCGGGCTGGACGCCGTCCGCACCCGGTCGATCCTGACCCGCGGGTCGACCGCGGACACCCGCCGGTGGTTCACCGACTTCGGCATCGACCGGGCCACCGGCCCGCTGCGCACGCCGGCCGACCCGGCGGCCGGGATCCTCACCCGGCTGTGCCTCCCCGTGCGGCACCGCGGACGGCTGCACGGCTGGTTGTGGCTGCTGGACGAGGGCCGCACCGACCTGGCCGACCCCGACCCGCCCGGGCTCGCGCAGGCCTGCGCGCTGGCCGACCGGGCCGGTGAGCTGCTGGCCGGCCGGCCCGCCCCGGGCGACGTCTCCGGCGACCTGCGGGCCGCGCTCGGCGGGGACGACGCCGCGGCCGACCGGTTGGCCGGCCGGCTGGGCGCGGGCACCGCCGTGGCCGTCGTCGCGCTGCGCCCGTCCGGCGACGGCCCCCCGCCCGGCTGGGAGCCGCCCGGCGCGGGGGCGATCAGCGCGGTGCTCGGTCCGCTGGTCGCCGTCCTCCTCCCCCTGCCGCACCGGCGCGACGACCGGCCCGCGGTCGCGGTGTCCGCCGCTGCCCTGCACCGGCTCCCCCGCGGCAGCACCGCCGGCGTGGGCAGCCCGGCGGTGGGGTGCCGGGAGCTGCCCCGGCAGTGGCGCGAGGCGTCCGACGCCGCGCGGGTGGCGGCGGTCGACCCACGGCTGGCGCCGGTGGCCTCGTGGGCCGAGCTCGGTGCCTGGCGGCAGGTCGTGCGGCTCGGCGGCCCCGACCCCGCCCTGGCGGCGCTGCTGGCCGACCCGGTGCTCAGCCGCACCGCCGAGGTGTGGCTGGACCACGCGGGGTCCCCGCAGCGGGCGGCCGCCGAGCTGGTCGTGCACCGGCAGACGCTGTACTACCGGCTGGGCCGGATCGCCGAGCTGGGCGGGCTGGACCTGGCCGACGGCGGCGACCGGCTCGCCCTGCACCTGGCTCTCCGGTCGGCCCGGCTCGCGGCCGGACCCGGGCCCGGCTCGACTAGGATCGGTGAGCGATGACGGCGGACCCGATCGAGCACCCGCGTCCCGCCCCGGACGTGATGCTCCAGCTGCGCACCGCCACCGCGACCGAGCACCAGCAGCTCGAGGACACCCTCGACCTGCTCGACCCGGGCCTCACCCCGGCCCGGTTGATCGCCGTCCTCGGCCGCATGCACGCCTTCTGGACGACGGCCGAGGCCGGCCTCGACGCCTGGGCCGCGGCCCGCCCGGACGACGCCGCGGACGTCGACTGGTCCGCGCGCCGGCGGTCGGACCTCTTCGCCGCCGACCTCGACGCCCTCGACGCGCCACCGGGCCCTGGCCCGGGCCCCCACCTCCCCGCCCCGGCGTCCACCGCCGAGGCGCTGGGCACCATGTACGTGCTCGAGGGCTCGACGCTGGGCGGGGTGTTCATCGACCGGCACCTGGGCACCCTGCCGGCCCTGGCCGGGGTCGGTCGGTTGTCGGCCTTCAGCCCCTACGGCGACCAGACCGGGGCGCGGTGGGCGTCCTTCCGGCGCAGCGTGCGGGACCACGTGGCCCGCGGGGGCGATCCCGACGCGCTCGTGGCGGCCGCACGCCGTACCTTCGCCACGATGGCCCTGTGGTGCACCGACGTCGAGCAGCCGGCGTCGCGCGCCGCGGGCCGACCGACCGACCCCGGAGATGCATCCGCGTGACGGAGACCCAGCCCGGCCCGTGGTTGGCCCCCGGCACGCCGGTCGACCTGTCCAACTGCGAGCGCGAGCCGATCCACGTCCCCGGCAGCATCCAGCCCCGCGGGGCGCTGCTCGCGGTGAGCGAACCGGACCTCCTGGTCGAGCAGGTGTCGGAGAACCTCCTCGACGTCGTGGGCATCCCCTGGACCCAGGCGCTGGGCCGCCCCCTGGCCGAGGTGCTCGGCACCGTCCCCGCCCAGGCCGTGGCCCGCAGCGCGGCCGCCTTCGGCGACCTGCGCGAGCGCAACCCGGTCGAGCTGACCCTGGACCGCGACGGCACTCCCGTGCCGGTGGACGCGATCCTGCACCGCGCGGTGCACGGCGCGCCCGGCCACCAGCAGCTGAACTCGGCCGAGGTGCCCCTGGACGCCGCCGGCCGCCCGCTGGCCAGCAGCCTGGTGATCGAGCTGGAACCGGCCTTCGGCCCGCGGCCGTTCAGCTTCCCGAACACCTACCAGGCCGTGCGCGGCACCATCGCCGAGCTGAACCGGGCGACCGAGCTGCAGGACCTCTACGACATCACCGTCGAGGCGGTGCGCAGCCTCACCGGCTTTGACCGCGTGATGCTCTACCGCTACGACGAGGAGTTCAACGGCGAGGTCGTCGCCGAGGCCCAGCACGGCGGATTGGAGACCCTGCTCGGGCTGCACTACCCGGCCTCCGACATCCCGGCGCAGGCCCGGGCGCTGTACGAGAAGAACTGGATCCGGCTGATCTCCGAGGTGCCCTACGCACCGGCCCTCATCCACCCGGTCGACCACCCGGTCACCGGCAAGCCGCTGGACCTCACCTACTCCACGCTGCGCAGCGTCTCCCCCATCCACGTCGAGTACCTCGGCAACATGGGGGTGGCCGCCTCCATGTCGATCTCGCTGCTGCGCGACGACAAGCTCTGGGGCCTCATCGCCTGCCACCACTACGCCGGCCCGCACGCCCCGCCCTACGCCACCCGCGCCGCCGCCGAGTTCCTGGCCTCCACGCTGTCGCTGCGCCTGGTCGACCGCGCCGCCGAGGAGGAGGTCCGCCGCGCCCTGCGGGCCCGCTCCACCCTGGCCTGGCTGACCGCCGCGACCCTCGACGAGGAGCGGCCGCTGGCCGACTCCCTGCTGGGCACCCCCGACCTGCTCGACCTCGTCGACGCCGACACCGTCGCGGTCGAGCTGCAGGGCCACTCCGCCCTCCGCGGGACCCCGCTGGACCCCGCGGTCTGCGCGGCGGTGGCCGAGTGGGCTGCCGGCCAGTCGCGCGAGGCCGTCGCCACCGACTGCCTGACCGCCGACGCCCCCGCGCTGGGTGTGCCCACCGAGGTGGCCTGCGGCGTCCTCGCCGTCCCGCTGCCCGAGGGCCAGTACGTGCTGTGGGTCCGGCAGGAGAAGATCCGCACGGTCGACTGGGGCGGCGACCCCCACCGCAAGGCCGAGCTCGTGCCCGAGGGCGACCACGTGCGGATCAGCCCGCGCAAGTCCTTCGCCCGCTGGGAGGAGACCGTCCGGGGCCGCTCCGAGCCGTGGACGGCGGCCGAGGTCGCCGAGGCGGTCGAGCTGCGGCACAACCTGCTCGAGGCCCTGTACGCCCGCTCCCGCCGGGTGGCCCGCACCGCGGTGACGCTGCAGCGCAGCATGCTGTCCGAGCCGCCGCAGCCCGACCACGTGCAGATGGCCGTCCGCTACGTCCCCGCCGCCCGCGAGGCCCAGGTCGGCGGCGACTGGTACGACGCCTTCACCCAGCCCGACGGCGCCACCGTGCTGGTCATCGGCGACGTCGCCGGCCACGACATCGAGGCCGCCGCGGTGATGGGCCAGCTGCGCGGCCTGCTGCGCGGCATCGCCTACGACAGCGACCACGGTCCCGCCGGCGTCCTCAGCCGGCTCGACGCCGCCGTCGAGGGCCTGCAGCTGGGGGCCATCGCCTCGGTGGTGGTCGCCCGGCTGGAGCAGACCCCCGAGGAGGCCGAGCAGGGCATCACCCGCCTGCGCTGGTCCAACGCCGGCCACCCGCCGCCGGTCGTCCTGGACCCCGACGGCTCCACGCAGCTGCTCGACGGCGGCGGGCGGGCCGACCTGCTGCTCGGCGTCCTGCCGGGTGCCACCCGCCGCGACCACGTGGTCACGCTCTCGCGCGGCTCCACGGTGCTGCTGTACACCGACGGCCTCGTCGAGCGCCGCGACCAGGGCTTCGACGAGGGCATCGACGCGCTCCGGCAGCGGCTGCCCGGCATGGTGGGCACCCCGGTCGTCGAGCTGGTCGACACCCTGCTCGAGGAGTTCCTGCCCGAGCGGGCCGAGGACGACGTCGCCCTGGTCGCCGTCCGGCTGCACCGGCAGGACCGCCCGCGCCCCGACCGGTAGGCCGCTCAGCCCGCCAGCGTGGCCAGCAGCTCCTGCACGGCGGTCCGGCCGGCCCGGTTGGCACCGATCGTGCTGGCCGAGGGGCCGTAGCCGACCAGGTGCAGGCGCGGCTCGGCGACCACCCGGGTGCCGTCCACGACGATGCCGCCACCGGGCACGCGCAGGTGCAGCGGCGCGAGGTGGTCCAGCGCGGCGCGGAAGCCGGTCGCCCACAGCACGACGTCGACGTCCAGCTCACGGCGCGGGTCGTCCCAGCCGACGCCGGTCGGGGTCATCCGGTCGAACGCGGGCAACCGGTCGAGCACACCCCGCTCCCGCGCGCGGCGCACCTCGTCGGTGACCGGCAGCCCGGTGACCGACACGACGCTGCCCGGGGGGAGGCCGGCCCGGACGCGCTGCTCGACCAGGGCGACCGCCGCCCGGCCGGCGTCGGGGTCGAAGTCGGTGTCGCGCCAGACCGGTGGACGTCGGGTCACCCAGGTCGTGCGGGTGACCTCCGCGACCTCCACCAGCAGCTGCAGCGCCGAGATGCCGCCGCCCACGACCAGCACGTGCTGGTCGGCGAAGTCCGCCGCCTCGGGAAACTGCGCCGCGTGCAGCTGCCGACCGCGGAAGGTCCCGCGGCCCGGGTAGGCCGGCCAGAACGGCCGCGACCAGGTACCCGTGGCGTTGACCAGCCCGCGGGTGGTCCAGGTCCCCTCACCGGTGTCCAGGGCGAAGCCGTCGTCGGTGCGGGTGACCCGCCGGACGGCGACCGGGCGGCGCACCGGCAGGGCGAAGTGCGCCTCGTACTCGGCGAAGTACCGGGCCATCGCGGTCGAGGCCCGCTCGGCGGGGTCCCCGGTCAGCGGGAGCCCGGGCAGGTCCGCGATCCCGTTGGCCCGGTCCAGGCGCAGCGAGGACCACCGGTGCTGCCAGGCGCCACCGGGCGCGGCGTCGGCGTCGAGCACGACGAAGTCGGCGCCGGCCCGCTGCAGGTGGTGGGCGGCGGACAACCCGGCCTGACCCGCCCCGATGACCACCACGTCGGCATGCACACCGGCCCGAACGCCGGGGTCGTCGTCGACATGCCCCCGGCGGTGGGAATCACCCCGGGCCAGGGTTGCGCCCCGGTATCGCGGGCATGCAGGGATGGTGGCGACCAGCAGCGGGGGTCTGCGGTCACGGCGCGCGGAGGGTTACGTGCACGTGGCCCGGTTCGGCGTGCCCGGACCCGGCTCCGCCGAGGTGCTGCTGCCCGAGCTGACCGCCGGGCTCGAGGCCGGTGACACCGTCGTGCTCGCCTGCTCCTCCGGCCTGGGCACCGCGCTGCGGCAACGGCTTCCCGCCGAGGCCGTGCACACCGTCGACCCGGCCCTCCTCTCCGGGCGGGCGCCCGACGCCCTGGCCGGCTACACCGCGCTGCTGGACCGCTTCACCGGTACCCGGGTGCACCTGGTCACCGACAGCAGCGGCGTGCACGGCGCCGGCGTCCCGGCCTGGTTGCAGACCGAGGCCCTGCTGAACCACGTGCTCGCCGACCGGGCGGTCGACCACTACTGCGTCGTGGACGACCGTGCCCTGGGCGCCGCCGCCGACCAGGCGATGTCCTGCCACCCGTGGGTGCTCGCCGCGGACGGACCCGTGCTCAACCCGACCCGGCGCGACCCGGCCGAGGTCCTCCGCTCGCTGTGGTCGGCACCCGAGGCCGACCCGCTGGAGGCCACCCGCCCCACCCTGGAGGTCGAGGACGTCGGCAGCATGCGCGAGCTGCGCCGGGCGTTGACCAGCAGCCTGGCCGGTGGACCGCTCGACCCCGCCGGGGCCGAGGACCTGGTGCTGGCCATCGACGAGGTCGTGGCCAACGCCGCCGAGCACGGCGTGCCGCCGGTCGACGTCCGGTTGTGGGTGACCGAGCGCCGGGTGCTGTGCGTGGTGGCCGACCGCGGGCAGGGCTTCGACGAGCCGCTGGCCGGCTACGGCCCCGCCCACGGCGACGACCTCTCGGTCGGCGGCATGGGCCTGTGGCTGGCCCGGCGTGCGGTCGACCGCATGACCACCGCGCCGTTGGAGAACGGCGACGGCTGCGTCGTCCGGCTGGTCGTCGACCCGCGCGGCTGACCTACCGCAGCGCGCCCAGCAGCCCCGTCGTCTCGATCAGGTCGGCCTGCTCACGGCACCACGGCGACCAGGCGTCGCCCTCGGCCGCCTGCCGGGCCCGGAAGCCGGCCCAGTCCAGCACCTCCCACTCGGCCACCTCGGCGGCGGCCGGCTCCGGCCGGCCGCGGAAGGTGCCGAGGTACACCGGGCAGATCTCGTTCTCCACGATGCCCAGCAGCTCGGCGCGGTAGCGGTAGTCGGGGAGCGCCGGGCGCAGGTCGGCGACCTGCAGGCCCAGCTCGTCGGAGGCGCGGCGCGCGATCGCGTCGGCGTCGAGCTCGCCGGGCCCCGGGTGGCCGCAGACGGTGTTGGTCCACATGCCGGGGAACGTCTGCTTGTCCAGCGCGCGGCGGGTCACCAGCAGCCGGCCCTCGGCGTCGAACAGGTACGCCGAGAAGGCGCGGTGCAAGGGGGTGTCGCCGTGGTGGACCAACCGCTTGGGCATCGTGCCGATCTCGGTGCCGTCGTCGTCCAGCAGCACGATCAGCTCTTCGGGCACGGCGCCCAGGTTAGGCGTCGAAGTCGACGGTCACCTCGGCGGACACCGGCACCGTCTGGCAGGTGAGCACGTAGCCCTTGGCCACCTCGTCGGGGTCCAGGGCGTAGTTGCGGCGCATCTCGACCTCACCGGCGGTGACCTTGGCCCGGCAGGTGCCGCAGACCCCGCCCTTGCACGCGAAGGGCAGGTCCGAGCGGATCTGCTGCGCGCTGTCCAGCACGGGCACGCCCTGGGCCAGCGCCAGGGTGGTGCTGCGGCCGTCGAGCACGATGGTCACCTGGCTGGAGGGGCCGTCGACGGCCTGGTCGTCGCCGCGCACCGGCTCGGGTGGCGCGTCGTCGACGAAGAACAGCTCCTGGTGCACCCGATCGCGCGGCACGCCCAGCTCGGCGAGCAGCTCCTGGGCGTCGGTGACCATGCCGTGCGGCCCGCACAGCCACCAGTGCTCGACCTCGGGGACGTCGACCAGCGCCTCGACCAGGGTGCGCAGCCGCTCGCCGTCCAGCCGGCCGCTGGTGACCTCGGCGTCGCGGGGCTCGCGGGAGAGCACGTGCACCAGCTGCAGGCGCTCGCCGAAGCGGTCCTTCAGGTCGGCCAGCTCGTCGGCGAACATCACGGTGTTGGTGCGCCGGTTGCCGTAGAACACGGTCACGGTGGACTCGCCGTCGCGCAGCACCGTGCCGGCCAGGCTGAGCACCGGCGTCACCCCGGAGCCGGCGACGACGAACACGTGGTCGGCCGGGGTGGAGAGGTCGGCGGTGAAGGTGCCCGAGGGGGGCAGGACGTCGATCGTCTGGCCCGGACGCACCTCGTTGACCAGCCAGGCCGAGAAGTAGCCGCCCGGCACCTCGCGCACGCCCACCCTCGGGGCGGCACCCGTCGGCGCGCAGATCGAGTAGGAGCGCCGCTCGTCGCGGTCGCCGTCGACCCGGCGCAGGGTGAGCGCCTGGCCGGGGGCGAAGGCGTAGTCGTCGGCGAGGTCGTCGGGCACGTCGAAGGTGACGGCCACGGCGTCGTCGGTGAGCTGCTCGACCCGGGCCACCGTCAGCGGGTGGAAGGTCGGACGGGTGCGCGCCACTAGATCTCCTTGACGTGCTCGAACGGTTCGCGGCAGGTGCGGCAGCGGCGCAGCGCCTTGCAGGCGGTGCCGCTGAACTCGCTGAGCTCCTCGGTGTCGGCGCTGCCGCACACCGGGCAGGTGGCGGTGCGCATCGTGCGCCCGAGGCTGAGCGGGATGGGTCCGGTGTGCTTGGTGGCCCGGCCGGGCGGGGCGATGCCGCCCGCGGCGAGCTTGGCCCGGCCCTCGTCGCTGATCCAGTCCGTCGACCAGGGCGGCGAGAGCACGGTGCGGACGTCGACGTCGGCGAACCCGGCCCGGTGCAGCGCGTGCACCAGGTCGGCGCGCATGACGCCCATCGCCGGGCAGCCGGAGTAGGTGGGGGTGATGGTGACGACCACCGTGCCGTCGTCCTCGGTGCGCACGTCGCGCAGCACCCCGAGGTCGGCCAGGGTCAGCATCGGCAGCTCGGGGTCGGTGACGGTCTCGGCGACCGCCCGCGGGTCGGTCAGCGTGCTCACGGCCGGCTCACCAGGTGGCCGCCGGGTGCTCGCGGGCCAGCCCCTGCAGGGTGGCCAGCAGCGGGGCCAGCTCGTCCGTGTGCTCCCCCGCCCGGCCCGGGCTCGGCCGGTCGGCCGGCCACGCGGGCACGGTGAGGGTGGCCCGCTCGACGACCATGGTGAGGACGTCGCGCACCTCGTCGCGGGTGTCCGCGGGGTCCACCGCGACGCCCTGGGCGACCAGCCGCAGCTCGACGTCGGTGGCGGTGAACAGGTCGGCGGTCAACGGCCAGACGGCGTCGACGGCGACCTGCGCGCGACGGTGCGACTCGGGCGTGCCGTCGCCCAGCCGCAGCACCCAGCGGGCGGCGTGGTCGCGGTGGTAGGTCAGCTCGGGCACGCCCTTGGCCGCGATCGCGCTGACCACCGGGTCGCGGGACTCCCGCAGCTTCGCGACGAGGGCGAGCCGGTGCGTGCTGGCGACCAGCAGGCGGACCATCGTCTGCGCGAAGTCCCCGCCGTCGGCCTCGGCCAGGTGGTGGTTGGCGAACTCATCGACGTCGCGGAAGTAGGCCAGCGCGTCCTCGTCGGGGATGGAGTCGGTGGCGTGCTCGCGGGACCGGCCGAGCACACAGCAGGTGCCCGCGCGGGCCAGCAGCAGCCGGGCCTGGCCGAGCAGGTCCAGGCCGCAGTTGGCGATCGCGACCTCCTCCTCGAGCTCGGGCGCCCGGGTGGCCCACTCGGTGAGCCGCTGGCAGAGCACCAGGGCGTCGTCGCCGAGCATCAGGCAGTAGGCGCCCAGGTCGGCGGCGTCCACGCCGTCGGGGATCGTGGTGTCCACCCCAGCCAGCGGGTCGTCGAACCCCGTGCCGAAGGCCCACTGCCCCTCGCCCCCGTGCGCGTGGTCCAACGCGTCGTACACCGTCTCCTCGTGCGCCATCGCTCTCACTCCACCTCGGGGGCGTCATATGACGCTGACGAACCAGAACTCGGGAAAAGTGGTGCGTGACCGTCACATGACGGCCACCCTGCTTCAGATATGAGGGACGTTCTCGGGGATCTCGTAGAACGTGGGGTGGCGGTAGACCTTGTCACCCGCCGGGGCGAACATCGGGTCCTTCTCGTCGGGGCTGGACGCGGTGATGTCGCTGGCCCGCACGACCCAGATGCTCACGCCCTCGTTGCGGCGGGTGAACAGGTCGCGGGCGGCGTGCACGGCCATCTCGTCGTCGGGGGCGTGCAGCGACCCGACGTGCACGTGGTTGAGGCCGCGCTTGCCGCGGACGAAGCACTCGTAGAGCGGCCAGTCCCGGCGGGCGGTCGCCCTCGTCGGCTCGGCGCCGCTGGGGATCTCGGGCCCGGTTGGGACGGCGCCGTGGCCGCCCTCCGCTGTCGTCTCCGCCGCGGTCGTCTCGCTCACGACGCGTGCTTGTCGGCGTAGGCGGTGGCCGCCTCGGTCACCCAGGCGTTGTCGTCGCGGGCGGCGCGGCGGCGGGTGATCCGCTCCTCGTTGCACGGCCCGTTGCCCGAGATGACCTGCTTGAACTCGGCCCAGTCGATGGCGCCGAACCGGTAGCGGCCCGTGGCCTCGTCGAGGGCCAGCTCGGGGTCGGGCAGCGTGACGCCGAGCGCCTCCGCCTGCGGGACCGACATGTCGACGTAGCGCTGGCGCAGCTCGTCGTTGCTGTGCCGCTTCACGCCCCAGGCCATCGACTGCGCCGAGTTCGGGCTGTCGTCGTCCGGCGGGCCGAACATCATCAGCGAGGGCCACCACCAGCGGTCGACGGCGTCCTGCACCATCGCCCGCTGCTCGGCGGTGCCGCGCATCATCGTCATGAGCAGCTCGTAGCCCTGCCGCTGGTGGAAGGACTCCTCCTTGCAGACCCGGATCATCGCGCGGGCGTAGGGCCCGTAGCTCGAGCGGCACAGCGGCACCTGGTTGCAGATCGCCGCGCCGTCGACCAGCCAGCCGATGACGCCGCAGTCGGCGTAGGTCAGCGTGGGGTAGTTGAAGATCGAGGAGTACTTCTGCCGGCCCTCGATGAGCTTGTCGGTCAGGTCGGCGCGGTCGGCGCCCAGGGTCTCGGCGGCCGAGTACAGGTACATGCCGTGCCCGGCCTCGTCCTGGACCTTGGCGAGCAGCACGGCCTTGCGGCGCAGCGACGGGGCGGCCAGCAGCCAGTCGCCCTCGGGCTGCATGCCGATGATCTCGGAGTGCGCGTGCTGGGCGATCTGCCGCACCAGGCCCTTGCGGTAGGCCTCGGGCATCCAGTCGCGCGGCTCGATCCGGTGATCGGCGGCGATGGTGGCGTCGAACTGCGCCTGCAGCTCGTCCTCGGTGGGACGGGCGACGGTGGGTGCGGACATCCGGCGAACCTCCAGCGGTGCAATTACTGACCATCCGGTCGGTAATGAGTGTGCCCCGGATCCGCAGCCGGCACAACCCCGCCGTCGATGAGTTCCGGGTGGCCCGGTGGTCTCCACCTCGACGACCCCGCCCACCACCGAGGAGCACCCCATGGGCCAGATCCACCTCGAGCTGTTCGCCACCCTCGACCTCGTCGGGCAGGGCCCCGGCGGTCCGGAGGAGGACCCGTCGGACGGGTTCGCCTTCGGCGGCTGGCAGGCACCGCTCATGGACGACGTCGCAGGCGCCCAGGTCCAGGCCTCCTACGAGGGCACCGACGCGCTGCTGCTGGGCCGGCGGACCTACGACATCTTCGCCGCCTACTGGCCGCACCAGTCCGACCCCTTCGCCGAGCTGTTCAACGCCGTCCCCAAGTACGTGGCCTCGCGCGGTACGCCGGACCTGTCCTGGGCCGGGTCGACGCAGCTGGGCGCAGACCTGCCCGCCGCGATCCGGGAGGTCCGGGAGCGGCACGAGGTCGTCAAGGTGGTCGGCAGCCTCGGCCTGGTGCAGACCCTGCTGGGCGAGAAGCTCTTCGACGAGCTGCACCTCTGGCTGCACCCGCTGATGCTCGGCCAGGGCCGGAAGGTGTTCGCCGACGGCGCCGTGCCCACCAACCTGCGCCTGCTCGAGCCCCCGGTCGCGGCCCCCACCGGCAGCGTCCTGCTGCGCTACGGCCTGGTCGAGGGCACCCCCGGCACCGGGGACATGACCGCGGGTTGACAGCCGGCCTCCCGGAGCGCTTGCATGACTGACCGAACGGTCAGTAATCCTGCAGCTCCGGGAGTCCACGTGACGACGACGTCCGCACCGCAGCGCCTCGGCGAGGCCCCCGACCCGGCCCTGCTGGACCCCGCCGAGCGCATGGGGGTCGACGAGCTGCGCGCCCTGCAGCTCGAGCGCCTGCAGTGGACGCTGCGGCACGCCTACGAGAACGTGCCGCACTACCGCCGGGCCTTCGACGCGCACGGCGTGCATCCCGACGACTGCCGCTCCCTCGCCGACCTGGCGAAGTTCCCCACCACGAGCAAGGCCGACCTGCGCGAGAACTACCCGTTCGGCATGTTCGCCGTGCCGAAGGACCAGGTCGCCCGGGTGCACGCCAGCTCCGGCACCACCGGCAAGCCCACCGTCGTCGGCTACACCCGGAAGGACGTCGACACCTGGGCCACCGTCATGGCCCGCTCCATCCGTGCCGCCGGCGGGCGCAGCGGCGACATGCTGCACAACGCCTACGGCTACGGCCTGTTCACCGGCGGGCTGGGCGCGCACTACGGCGCCGAGGCGCTGGGCTGCACCGTCGTCCCGATCTCGGGCGGCATGACCCCGCGGCAGGTGCAGCTGATCGGCGACTTCGGCCCGCGGATCATCATGGTCACGCCCTCGTACATGCTCGCGCTGGTCGACGAGTTCGAGCGGCAGGGCGTCGACCCCCGGTCGTCGTCCCTGCAGATCGGCATCTTCGGCGCCGAGCCGTGGACCGAGCAGATGCGCCGCGAGATGGAGGACCGGCTCGACATCCACGCGGTCGACATCTACGGCCTGAGCGAGGTCATGGGCCCCGGCGTCAGCCAGGAGTGCGTGGAGACCAAGGACGGCCTGCACGTCTGGGAGGACCACTTCCTGCCCGAGGTCGTCGACCCGCTGACCGCCGAGCCGCTGCCCGACGGCGAGGAGGGCGAGCTGCTGTTCACCTCGCTGACCAAGGAGGCGCTGCCGATCATCCGGTACCGCACCCGCGACCTCACCCGGCTGCTGCCCGGCACCGCGCGGCCGGGCATGCGGCGGATGCAGAAGGTCACCGGCCGCACCGACGACATGATCATCCTGCGCGGGGTGAACCTCTTCCCGACCCAGATCGAGGAGGTCGTGCTGCGCACGGCGGGGCTGTCGCCGCACTTCGCGCTGGAGCTGTCGACCCGCGGCCGCATGGACCACCTGGTCGTCTCGGTCGAGGCCCGCCCCGACTGCCCGGCCGAGCGCCGCTCCCCCGCCGCAGCCGAGGTGCAGGTCGGCCTCAAGGAGACCGTCGGCACCAGCGTCGAGGTGGTCGTCGTCGACCCCGAGACCCTGCCCCGCTCGATGGGCAAGCTCCAGCGGCTGACCGATCGGCGAGCGCGGTGACCGCCCCGGTCCGGCGCGGTCGCCCGGGCCACTCGCTGGACTCCCTGCTCGACGTCGCCGTCGCGGTCTTCATCGAGCGCGGCTACGAGGCGACGTCGATGGACACCCTGGCCGAGCGGCTGGGGGTCACCAAGTCCGCGATCTACCACCACGTGCGCTCGAAGGTCGAGCTGCTGGAGCTGGCGCTGGACCGGGCGCTGGACGGGCTGTTCGCCGTCCTGCCCGCGGCGGACGAGCGACCGGCGATCGACCGGCTGGAGGCCGTCGTCCGCGGGTCGGTCGGGGTGCTCGTCGCCGAGCTGCCCTTCGTCACGCTGCTGCTGCGGGTGCGGGGGAACTCGCCGGTCGAGGCGCACGCGCTGGCCCGCCGACGCGAGTTCGACCGCGTGGTCACCGACCTGGTGCGCGACTGCGTCGCCGAGGGGTCCGTGCGCCCGGACGTCGACCCCGCGCTGACCAGCCGGCTGCTGTTCGGCACGGTCAACTCCCTCACCGAGTGGTACCGCCCCGGCGGTGGGCTCGGCGCCCAGGCCCTGGCCGACGGGCTGGTCACCACCCTGTTCGCCGGGCTGCGTGCGCCGTGACCGACCCCGGAGCCGAGTTCGTCGCGGCGCTGGCGGCCAAGGACACCGACCGGTTGCTCGCCGTCCTCTCCCCGTCGGTGGAGTTCCGCGGGATGACGCCGGGCCGGTTCTGGGAGGCCTCGACCGCCGGCGCCACCGTGCACGAGGTGCTCTACCGCTGGTTCGAGCCGACCGACGTGGTGGAGGAGGTGGTGTCGGTGGAGACCGCCGACGTCGCCGACCGGCACCGGGTCGACTACCGGCTCGTCGTGCGCAACGAGGACGGCCGGCACCTGGTCGAGCAGCGCGCCTACTACGACCTGGACGACGGGGGCCGGATCGCCCGGGTGCACGCGGTGTGCGCCGGCTTCCGCCCCCTCCCCTGACCCACCCCGCACCCCGAGGAGCACCGATGACCGCTGCACCCCTGCTCGAGAGCTACGTCGCCGGCCGCTGGTGGGCCACCTCCGACGAGGGCACCCCGCTCCCCGACGCCGTGACCGGCGAGACCGTCGCCCGCATCGGCAGCCGCGGGCTGGACGTCGGCGCCATGGTCGACCACGCCCGCACCGTCGGCGGGCCCGCGCTGCGCGAGCTGACGTTCCACCAGCGGGCCGCGCTGCTCAAGGCGCTGGGCCTGCACCTGATGGGCCGCAAGGACGAGTTCTCGGCGTTGTCGCACCGCACCGGGGCCACCGACGGCGACAACCTGGTGGACGTCGACGGCGGGTTCGGCACGCTGCTGTCCTACGCCTCCACCGGCCGCCGCGAGCTGCCCGACGACGTCCTGGTGCTCGACGGCCCGCCGACCCCGCTGGGCCGCCGCGGCACGTTCCTCGGCCAGCACGTGTACACGTCGCGGACCGGCGTCGCGGTGCAGATCAACGCCTTCAACTTCCCGGTCTGGGGCATGCTCGAGAAGCTGGCGCCGGCGTTCCTGGCCGGGCTGCCGACGATCGTGAAACCGGCCTCGCAGACCGCCTACCTCACCGAGGCGGTGTTCCGGGCGATCGTGGAGACCGGGCTGCTGCCCGAGGGCTCGGTGCAGCTGCTGGCCGGCTCGGCGTCCGGGCTGATGGACCACCTCGACGGCCAGGATCTCGTCGGGTTCACCGGGTCGGCGTCCACCGCGGCCCTGCTGCGCAGCCACCCCGCCGTCGTCGAGCGCGCCGTGCGGTTCAACGCCGAGGCCGACTCGCTGAACTGCTCGGTGCTGGGCCCCGACGCCGGCCCGGGCACGCCGGAGTTCGACCTGTTCGTCGACGGCGTGGTCACCGAGATGACGGTGAAGGCCGGCCAGAAGTGCACCGCGATCCGCCGCGCGATCGTGCCGCGCGACCACGCCGACGCCGTGGTGGAGGCGCTGAGGGCGAAGCTCGCGGACGTCGTCGTCGGCGCACCCGGGGCCGATGGCGTGACGATGGGCGCGCTGGCCTCCCGCGACCAGGTCGACGAGGTGCTCCGCGCGGTCGAGCGGCTGCGCACCCACGCGCAGCTGGTGGTCGGCGACCCCACGGACTTCGCGGTCACCGGCGCCGACCGCGAGCGCGGCGCCTTCCTGCCGCCGATGCTGCTGCGCTGCGACGACCCCGCCGCCCCCGAGCCGCACGACGTCGAGGCGTTCGGCCCGGTCTCGACCGTGCTCACCTACTCCGCGGTCGGGAAGCACGGGCTGGACGACGCGATCGCCCTCGCCCGCCGCGGCCAGGGCTCGCTGGTCGCCTCGCTGGTCACCCACGACCCCGCGGTGGCCCGGGCCTTCGTGCTGGGCGCGGGGTCGGCGCACGGCCGCGTCCACGTGCTGGACCGGGACGACGCCCGCGAGTCCACCGGGCACGGCTCGCCGCTGCCGGTGCTCGTGCACGGCGGCCCGGGGCGCGCCGGCGGCGGCGAGGAGCTCGGCGGGGTCCGCGGCGTGCTGCACCACATGCAGCGCACCGCCGTCCAGGGGTCGCCCGACGTCCTCACCGGGGTCGGCAACCGCTGGGTGACCGGCGCTGCCCGCAACGACGACGGCGTGCACCCCTTCCGCAAGTCGCTGGCCGAGCTGCGGATCGGGGACTCGGTGACCGCCGGGCCGCGGGAGATCACCCTGGCCGACGTCGAGCACTTCGCCGAGTTCACCGGTGACACGTTCTACGCGCACATGGACGAGGAAGCCGCTGCGGCCAACCCGCTGTTCGGCGGCCGGGTCGCGCACGGCTACCTGGTGCTGAGCTGGGCGGCCGGCCTGTTCGTCGACCCCGACCCGGGCCCGGTGCTGGCCAACTACGGGCTGGACTCGCTGCGGCTGCTCACGCCGGTCAAGCCCGGCGAGACCGTGACGGTGACCCTGACCTGCAAGCAGATCACCCCGCGCGGCGGGGCCGACCACGGCGAGGTCCGCTGGGACGCCGTCGTCGTCGACTCCCAGGACCGCCCGGTGGCGACGTACGACGTGTTGACGATGGTCGCGAAGATGTGGCCCCCCGCCACCTGACACCCCGGCCACCCCGGCATGGGAGCCCATGCACCCACCCACGGACCCCGCAGGTGGGGGCATGGGCTCCCATGCATGGTTCAGGTGACGGGTTCAGGTGGCCGCCGGGAGCTGCTCCACCGGCGGCAGGGTCCAGTCGACCGGCTCGGCGCCCTGCTCCGTCAGCAGCGCGTTCACCCGGCTGAAGGGCTTGCTGCCGAAGAACCCGCGGCTGGCCGAGAGCGGCGAGGGGTGCGGGGACGCCACGAACGGGACGCCGCCCAGGTGCGGCTCCAGCCCCTGGGCGTCCTTGCCCCAGAGGATCGCCGCCATGGGCTGACCGGCGCCGGCCCGCTCGACCAGGACCGCGATGGCGTGGGCGGTGATGTGCTCCCACCCCTTGCCGCGGTGCGAGGCCGGCGTGCCGGGCTGCACGGTCAGCGACCGGTTGAGCAGCATGACCCCGCGGTCCCGCCAGGGCGTGAGGTCGCCGTGCCGGGCGGGCTCGATGCCCAGGTCGTCGTGCAGCTCCTTGTAGATGTTCACCAGCGACTTCGGGATCGGGCGCACGTGCCGGTCGACGGCGAAGCTCAGCCCGATCGGGTGGCCCGGCGTCGGGTAGGGGTCCTGACCCACGACCAGCACCCGGACGTCGGCCAGCGGCGCCTGGAAGGCGCGGAACACGTGGTCGCCGTGCGGCAGGTACGGCCGACCCGCGGCCACCTCGTCGCGCAGGAACTGCCCCATCGCGGCGATCCGCTCGTCGACCGGGGCCAGCGCCTCGGCCCAGTCCGGCGCCATCAACCCGCGTTCGACCAACCCGCTCAGCGCGCCCACCCCCGGCACCCTACGAGTGACGGGGGTGAGCTGCTGGCGCGGCCTACTTGGGGGCGGACAGCTCGAGGGCGACGCCGTCGGGGTCGCGGAACTCGAGGATGTACATGATTCCGATGTCCTTGACCTCCTCGTGGGCGATCCCCAGCGAGTCCAGGTGCGCGGCAGCGGCGTCGATCGCCTCCTTCGACTCGACCCACACGGACAGGTGGTCCAGGCCGGTGCGGTCCTCGTCGAACGAGTCGTCGCCGACCGGTCGGAGGCCCCACAGCGTCTTCTCGTCGATCTGGTAGATCACGCCGCCGAATGCCCACTCCGGGTCGCCCTCGCGGCCGTCGACGGCCACGGGCAGACCGAAGACCGAGTCGTAGAACTGCTTCGAGCGGGCGATGTCGGTGACGGTGAGGCGGACGTGGGCGAACCCCGTGGGTGTGATCGGCATGGGCAGGGTGGTGCCCGATCCGACCGCGCTCAACCGGATGCGGGTGGACGCATCTGTTCCGACCGCCCGGCATGCTGGACCCCGTGGACTCCTTCACCCGCTCCGGTCTCACCTTCGACGTGCGCGACGCCGGCCCGGCCGACGGCGAGCCGGTCGTCCTGCTGCACGGGTTCCCGCAGCACGCCGGCAGCTGGGACCACGTGGTCCCCGTGCTGCACGAGGCCGGCCTGCGCACGCTGGCCCCCGACCAGCGGGGCTACTCCCCCGGCGCCCGGCCCACCGGGCGCCGCGCCTACGTGGTGCGCGAGCTGGTGGACGACGTCCGCGCGCTGCTCGACGCCGCCGGTCTCGAGCGCGCGCACGTGGTCGGGCACGACTGGGGCGCGATGGTGGCCTGGGCGCTGGCCGCCTGGCACCCCGACCGCGTCACGAGCCTGACCGCGGTCTCCGTGCCGCACCCGGCCGCGTTCACGACGTCCTTCGTGACCAGCTCGCAGGGCGTCAAGTCGGCCTACATGGCGTTCTTCCAGCTGCCCGTGGTGCCCGAGAAGCTGCTCACCCGCGGCAACGGAGCCTTCCTGGCCGACCTGCTGACCCGGGCCGGCCTGCCGCGACCCGACGCGCAGGAGACCGTGACCCGGCTGCGCCCCGCGGGTGCCCTGACCGCCGCGCTGAACTGGTACCGGGCCCTCCCGCTGGGGGCGAAGGACGCCGTCGGTCGGGTCGCCGTCCGCACCCTGCACGTGTGGAGCGACCGCGACGGCTTCCTCGGTCGCGCCGGCACCGAGGCCACCGCGCCCTACGTCACCGGCGACTACCGGCTCGAGGTGCTCCCCGGCATCACCCACTGGGTGCCCGAGACCGCCGGCGCCCGGCTCGGTGAGCTGGTCGCCGAGCACGTGCGGGGATGACCACCGGGACGACCACCTGGACCCGGGACGACGTCCTGGCCCACCGCGTGCGCGCCCACCAGCTCGACCGCGACACCGGCGGCACCGTGGCCGACACCGCGGTGCTCGACCTCGGCGTGCAGGAGACCGGGCCGGCCGGCGCCGGCCGCTGGGCGCTGCAGGTCCGCGGCCTGCTCGACCCGGCCGACGACGACCTGGTGACCGCGTGGACGCTCCGCGGCGCCCCGCACACCTACCGCCGCGCCGACCTCGCGGGGGTCGCGGCGGCCACGTGGCCGTGGTCGGAGGCCGACGCCGCCAAGCGGATCTTCGACGGCGCCCGGCCGCTGCGGGCCGCGGGCATCCCGGTCCTCGACGCCCTCGACCACGTCGCCGCCGAGATGCGCGACGTCGCCGCGGCGCCGACCGTCAAGGGCGACATGTCCGGCGCGCTGCGCCACCGGCTGCCCGAGCCCTACCTGCGGTTCTGCACGCCGTGCGGCGCGGTGCACGCCTACGAGCAGACCTTCCGGCTGGCGGCGCTGCACGCCGGGCTGGTGCTGCGGCCGGGCACGTCGCCGCCGGTCCTGGAGCAGACCGGTGTGCGGCCGGCCGCCGCGGTGCCCGAGCAGCTGGACGTCGTCCGGGCCCACCTCCGGTTGTTCGGGCCGTCCACCCCGAAGCAGGTGGCGGCCTACGTCGACTCCACCGTGGCGGAGGTGGAGCGGCGCTGGCCGGCCGACGCCGAGCCGGTGACGGTCGACGGCGAGCAGCGCTGGGTGCTGCCGGGCGCGGAGCCCCCGGACCGGGTGCGCACCACGCGGCTGCTGGCCCCCTTCGACCCCTACCTGCAGGTCCGGGACCGCGAGCTGCTGGTGCCCGACCGGCCGGTGAAGGAGCTCTGGCCGGTGCTGGGCCGACCGGGCGCCGTGCTGGTCGACGGCGAGGTCGCCGGTACCTGGCGGCCGACGACCAAGGGCGGCCGGCTCTCCCTCGCGATCACCCGGTGGCGCCCCGTCGAGCAGGCTGCGGTCGAGGAGCAGGCCGAGGCCATGGCCGCCGCGCGCGGGCTGGCCCCGGGCGGCGTGAGCCTGGATCCGCCCGGGTAGGGCGACCAGGTGACCACATCTGCCGAACCCGGCCACCTCGACGGCCAGACCGTCGCCGTCACCGGCGCCACCGGCAACCTCGGCACGGCGTTCCTCCGCCAGCTCGGTCTGACCGGCGTGCACCAGGTCCGCGGCCTGGCCCGTCGGCAGCCCCCGGACACCGCCCCCTACGGCGCGGTGTTCTGGACCCACACCGACCTCGGGACCGTGGAGTCCGCCGGCCCGCTGCGGGAGTTCCTCGCCGGCGCCACCACGCTGGTGCACCTGGCCTGGGCGCTGCAGCCCGGCCGCGAGCCCGACCTGCTGCGCGAGATCAACGTCGGGGGCACCCGCCGCGTGCTCGAGGCCGCCGCCGACGCCGGGGTGGGCCACGTGGTGGTGATGTCCTCGCTGGGCAGCTACGCGCCGGGCAACCCGGCCGACCGGGTCGACGAGGACTGGCCGACCACCGGCGTGCCCAGCTCGCAGTACAGCCGCGACAAGGTCGAGGTCGAGCGGCTCGTCGAGGAGTTCACCGCCGCCCACCCGGGCACCGCGGTGACCGTCGTCCGGCCGACGCTCGTGCTGCAGCCCGACGCCGCGAGCGAGATCGGCCGGTACTTCCTCGGGCCGCTGCTGCTGCGCGGCGCCCGGGCCCTGCCTGCCTCCGTCGCCGGCTCGGTGCCGCTCCCCCTGCCCGACGACCTGCACCTGGGGTTCGTGCACGCCGACGACGTCGCCGACGCCCTGCTCCGGATCGTCGACCGGCGGGCCGGGGGCGCGTTCAACCTGTCCGCCGAGCCGGTGCTCGACCCGGCCGGGTTCGCGGCGGCGCTGGGCAGCCGACGGGTGCCGATCCCGCGGGCGGTGCTGCGGGCCGGGCTGGCGGCGGCCTTCCACGCCCGGCTGGTGCCCACCGAGCCCGGCTGGCTGGACCTCGGCCTCGACGTCCCCGCGCTGGACACCACCCGGGCCCGCCAGGTGCTCGGGTGGCACCCGCGGCACCGCGGCGACCGCCTGCTGGCCGACTTCGTGGCGGCGCTGGGCCGCGGTGACGGCGGCGAGGGCCCGCTACTGCGCCCCTAGGGTCGGGCGGTCCAGGCCTCGGGCGCATGGCTGACCCCGGCGAACGTGCTGGCCGCGGCCTCGGGGCGCAGCGCGACGAAGAGGCCCTCGCCCTCGGCCAGCACGGTGTCCGGGTCGTCGGCGGCGACGATCCGGGCCCGGGCGGTCGAGCGTCGCCCGTCCAGCTCGCCCACCTCGGCGACCAGCAGGTGCTCGACGCCCAGGCGCACCGGGCGCCGGTAGGTCACCGTCAGGGTCGCGGTCAGCCCACCACGCCCGGCCGACCGCAGCGCCCGGGCCAGCACGTGGTCCAGCAGCGTGGCGATGGTGCCGCCGTGGGTGAGCCCCGGCGGGCCCTCGTGCGCCTTGGGCACCGTCACCCTGGCGGTGACCCGTCCACCACCCTCGGCCTCGACCGTGAGCGGCGGCGCGACCGGGCTGCCCGGCCCGTAGACGGGTGAGTACCAGCGCTCGCCGGCCACCGGGTCGTCCACCGCGGCGACGTCGAGCAGCCCGCGGCCCCCGACCCGCAGCCGGGCCGCCAGTTCGCGGGCGCCGGCGGCCACCGCGGCGAGCTCGGCGGCGTCGACCTCGGTGCGCACGCAGGCGTCGACCAGCTCGCGCATCGCGGCGCCGAGGTCCCCCACCGCGTCGCGCCGCTCCTCCCGGGCGGCACCGCTGAGGAGCTCAGCCACGAGCCATGCCGGCCGCGCGGAGGAGCCCGGAGCCGACGATGACCCGCTGCACCTCGCTGGTGCCCTCGTACAGCCGGTAGAGCCGGGCGTCGCGGTAGAAGCGCTCGACCGGCGTCGTCCGCAGGTAGCCGAGGCCGCCGTGCACCTGCACCGCCCGGTCGGTGGCCCGCCCGACCATCTCCGAGCAGAACAGCTTCGCCGCCGACGGACCGATCGAGGTGTCCTCGCCGGTGTCGTACCGGGCCGCGACGTCGACCACCATCGCCCGGGCCGCCAGCAGCTCGGCGTGCATGTCCGCGATCATCGCCTGCACCAGCTGGAACCGGCCGATCGGGGCGCCGCCCTGGCGAGCGGTCGCGGCGTAGGCCACCGACTCGTCGAGCACCCGCTGGGCCATGCCGACGCACAGCGCCGCGACGTGCAACCGACCGCGCGAGAGCACGGTCAGCGCCTTGCTGTACCCACGGCCCTCCTCACCGACCAGGGCGTCGGCCGGCACCCGGACGTCGTCGAGGAACACCTCGGCGGTCCACGCACCCGCCTGCCCGGTCTTCCGGTCGTGCGGCCCCACCGCCACCCCCGGCGTCGCGGCGGGCACCAGGAACGAGGAGATGCCCCGGCCGCCGGTCTGCTCGGGCTCGGAGCGGGCGAAGACGACGAACAGGTCGGCGATCGGGGCGTTGGTGATGTAGCGCTTCCCGCCGGTGATGACCCAGTCGTCCCCGTCGCGGCGGGCCGTCGTCCGCAGGCCCGCGGGGTCGGAGCCGGCCTCGGCCTCGGTGAGCGCGAACGAGCCGATCAGGTCCCCGGCCGCCAGCCCGGGCAGCCACGCCTTCTGCTGCTCCTCGCTGCCGAACCGGGCGATGACCTGGCCGGCGATGCCGTTGTTGGTCCCGAACAGCGAGCGGAACGCCGGCGAGGTGTAGCCGAACTCGAACGCCAGCTGCACGTCCTCGCTCATCGTGACGCCGAGGCCGCCGAACTCCTCGGGCAGCGCGTAGCCGAACAGCCCCATGTCGGCCGCGGCCCGGCGGAGCTCGTCCGGGACGGCGTCGGTCTCCTCGATCTGCTCCTCGAGGGGGACCACGCGCTCCCGGACGAGCTCGCGGACGGCGGTGCGGACCTGGGTGAAGACGTCGGCGTCCATGCCCGCAGGTCTATCAGGCCCGCCGGGCCCCCGTTCCCGGGCGGGGAGGAAGCTGACCGGCGATGGCCACGGGGGGACTGACGACGACGCGCGCGGCGGTGCCGGGCCTCCTGCTGGCCGGGGTGCTGCTGGTCGCGCTGAACCTGCGCGGCCCGCTGATCGCGGTGGCCCCGGTGACCGGCGAGCTGCGCAGCGACCTCGCGGTCGGCGCCGGCACGGTCGGGCTGCTCACCTCGATCCCGGTGCTGCTGTTCGGCCTGGCCGCCCCGCTGGCGTCGTGGGTCATCGCCCGCGCCGGCACCCACCGGGCGGTGCTGGTGTCGATGCTGGGCGTGCTGGCCGGCACGCTGCTGCGCTCGGTCGGCGACGTCCGCACCGCGCTGGCCGGCACGGTGGTGCTGGGCCTGGCGATCACGGTGGGCAACGTCGTCGTCCCCGTCGTCATCGGGCGCGACTTCCCCGGCGTCACGCACGTGGTGACCGCGGCCTACACCTCGGCGCTCAACATCGGCGCCACGCTGACCACCACCCTCACCGCCCCGCTGGCCGACCTGGTGGGCTGGCGCTGGGCGCTGGCCTCGTGGGGCCTGCTGGTCGGGGTCGCCTGCCTGGTCTGGACGGCGGGGCTGCGCCGGCAGGCCGCCCGCGCGGGCGAGGCACCCCCGCCCCCGCCGCCCGCCGCCGACGTCCGCCCGGTGTGGCGTCAGCCGGCCGTCTGGGGTCTCACCCTGGCCTTCGCCGCGCAGGCGTTCAGCTACTACGGGGTCACCGCCTGGCTGCCCACGCTGCTGGCCGACGAGCAGGGCCTCACCCGCAGCGTCGCCGGGGTGAGCAGCTCGCTGTTCCAGGTGTTCGCCGTCGCCGGGGCCTTCGCCGTCCCGGCGCTGGTGGCGTGGTGGCGCCGCCCGTCGGCGGTGCTGCTGGCCGTGACCGCCGCCTGGGCGACCCTGCCGGTCGGGCTGCTGGCCGCGCCGGGCCTGTGGCCGCTGTGGTGCGCGCTGGCCGGGGTGGCCCAGGGCGGCGGCCTGACGATCGTGTTCATCGCGATCGTGGCCCGCTCGCGCGACCTGGTGGAGAACCGGCGCACCTCGGCGATGGTGCAGGGCGGCGGGTACGCCGTCGCCGCGACCGGACCGCTGGTCGTGGGCGCCGCGCACGACCTGTCGGGCGGCTGGACCGTGCCGATGCTCGTGGTGCTGGGTGCGATCGTGGTGATGGCGGTGGCCGGCGGGGCGTCCGCCGGGGGCCGCCCGAGGGAGGGGAACGCACAGGCATGAGCGCGACCGGTGAGATCGTCGTCGTCCGGCACGGGCAGACGGAGTGGAGCCTGAGCGGGCAGCACACCGGGGTGACCGACCTGCCGCTGCTGCCCGAGGGCGAGACCCAGGCCCGGGCGCTGCGCGGTCCGCTGGCCGGCCGCACGTTCGTCGAGGTCCGGGTCAGCCCCCGCGAACGGGCCCGGCGCACCGCGGAGCTGGCCGGGCTGCCCACCGACACCGTCGACCCCGACCTGGTCGAGGTCGACTACGGCCGGTGGGAGGGCCGCACCACCCCCGACATCTCGGCCGAGCTCGGTCGCACCTGGTCGTTGTGGACCGACGGCACCGAGCCCGGCGACACCCCCGGCGAGACGCTGGCCCAGGTCGCGCAGCGCTGCGACCGGGTGCTGGCCGGGGTGCGGCCCCGGCTCGAGGACGGCGACGTCGCCCTGGTGGCGCACGGCCACGTGCTGCGCATCCTCACCGCGCGCTGGCTGGGCCTGGCGCCCGAGGCGGGCGCGCTGTTCGCCCTGCACGCCGGCTCGTTCGGCGCGCTGGGCCACGAGCACGACCGCCCCGCCCTCACCGGCTGGAACCAGGCCGGCTGACCGGGTCAGCCGGCCAGCAGCTCGGGGGCGACGCGGGCGGGGCGGCCGAACAGCCAGCCCTGGCCGAGGTCCACGCCGAGCTGACGGGCCTGGTCGGCACGGGCCTGGGTCTCCACGCCCTCGGCGACGACCACCGCCCCCAGCGAGTGGGCCACCTCGACCAGCCCGCCCACCACGGCTCGGGCAGCCGCGCTGTCCAGCCGGTTCACCAGCGCCTTGTCCAGCTTGACCACGTCCGGGCGCAGCGCCGACACCAGCGCCAGGCTCGACCAGCCGACCCCGACGTCGTCCAGCGCGACCCGCCACCCCTGCGCGCGGTGGTGCTCGAGCACGGCCAGCAGGTGGCCGCGGTCGCGGGCCGCGTGCGCCTCGACGACCTCGAACACCAGCTGCTCGGGTGCCAGCCCGGCGTCGGCGACGGCCTGCTGGGTGCCGGCCAGGCACACCTCCGGCCGGTAGACCGCCTCGGGGCTGCTGTTGACGAACAGGTCGGCGGCCCCCAGCCAGGGTCCGGCACCGGCGATGGCCGCCTCGCGGGCGAAGCGGTCCAGCCGGTCGGCCCAGCCCGCGGCCGCGGCGAGGAAGAACAGGTCGCCGCCACCCACCTCGCGACCGTCCACCCGCCCCCGCAGCAGCGCCTCGTAGCCGGTGGTGCGGCCGTCGGCCAGGTCCACGACCGGCTGGTAGACCGGGTACAGCTCGGCCTCGGCGAGCACCCCGACCTCGGCGGTCACCCCCCGGCGGGCCAGCTCGACCGACAGCGTGGGGGCCGCCATCAGCTGGGCGGCGAACGCGATGCCGTCGTCGTCCCCGGGGTCGGTCGCCACCCGCACCGCGTCGGTCTCGGCGGGGCTGAGGTCCAGGGCCAGCCGGGCGAGGAGCCGGTCGAACCGGGTCGCGTCCAGCGGGCTGCTGTCGTCGACGACGTCGACCAGCCCGGGCACCACCTCGGCGTTGAGCCCGAGCTCGGTGGCCGCCCGGGCCACGAGCGGCAGCACGTGGGCCACCGGGCTGGCCAGCAGCAGCCGGGACAGCCGACCGGGCAGCGGGAAGTACGGGTGCTCCACCAGGTCCCCTCCGCCGGCTCCGGTCGCGTGCACCGAGCATCACCCAGGACGGCGACGGCGCGGGCCAGGCGCGCGGCACCACCTACGCACCGTCGCGGTACCGGAACGCACATGGCATTCCTAGGGCACAACCTGCTCGTCCCCAACAGGCAACAGTCTAAAGTTGTAGTCATGGCAACATCGACGCTCGAAACCGACGGGCGCCCCAACCGCGGTGGCCGCCCCCGGGACCCCTCCCGGGACGGCGTCATCCGCGCCGCGATCCTGCGCCTGCTGGCCGAGGTCGGCTACAACGCGCTCACGATGGATGCCGTCGCGGCCGAGGCCGGGGTGGGCAAGGCCACCATCTACCGGCGGTGGCGCACCAAGTCCGACCTCGTCGTCGACACCATCGCCGAGATGAACCGGGAGGAGACCCCCACCCCGGACACCGGCGCCCTCGACGAGGACCTCCGCGTGCTGCTGCGCTCGCTGGTGGCGGCGATCAACGGGCCGACGGGAGCGGCGTCCCACTCGCTGCTGTCCACGTTGCCCCACCAGCCGGCCCTGGCCGAGGCGTTCCGGCAGGGCCCGCTCGCGCAGTGGCGCACCGCGCTGGCCACGGTGTGGGAGCAGGCCGAGGCCCGGGGCGAGGTCGGGCCGGGCACCGCGCACTCCGCGGTGGCCCAGGCCGCGTCGGGCCTGGTCGTGCAGCGGTGGCTGCTGACCGGCGAAGCGCTGGACGACGAGTACGTGGAGTCGGTCCTGCAGACCGTCGTCCTCCCCCTGGCCCGCGCCGCCGCGCGGACCTGACCCCGGCGGGGCCACGACCCCGCCCCACCGACCGGGCGCACCCGTCCTCTCCCCCCGGAGGGCGGGTGCGTCCTCCTGTCAGCTCGGGGTGAACCGCCGCAGCCGGAGGCTGTTGGTCACCACGAGCACCGACGACGCCGCCATGGCCAGCCCCGCCAGCAGCGGGTTGAGGAAGCCCAGCGCGGCCAGCGGGATCAGCGCCACGTTGTAGCCGAACGCCCAGCCCAGGTTGACCTTGATGGTGGCCAGCGTGCGCCGGGACAGCCGCACGGCGTCGGCGGCGGCCGCGAGGTCGGCCCGCACCAGCGTCACGTCGCCGGCCTCGATGGCGACGTCGGTGCCGGTGCCCATCGCCAGGCCGAGGTCGGCGAGGGCCAGGGCCGCGGCGTCGTTGACGCCGTCACCGACCATCGCCACCACCCGGCCACGGGCCTGCAGGTCACGGACGACGTCGACCTTGCCCTCGGGGAGCACCCCGGACACCACCTCGCCGGCGTCGGGGTCCAGCCCCACCTCCCGGGCGACGGCGGCCGCGGCCCCGGCGTTGTCGCCGGTCAGCAGCACCGGCGACAGACCCAGCCGGCGCAGGGCCGCGATCGCTCCGGCGCTCGAGGGGCGCACCGTGTCGGCCACGACCAGCACGCCGCACGGGGCCCTGTCGACGGAGACCAGGACGGCGGTCCGCCCCGCCAGCTCGGCGGCGGCGATCGTGCCGGCGAACCGGTCGGGCACGTCGGCGGCGCGGCCCACCCGCACGCGGTGGCCCTCGACGGTGCCGGTCACGCCCGAGCCGGCCTCGGCGGCGAAGTCCTCGACAGCGGGCAGCGGGTCGGGGTGACCGGCCACGACGGCCCGGGCCACCGGGTGCTCGGAGGCCGACTCGACCGCGGCGGCCAGCCGCAGGGTGCCGGGGTCGCCGACCACCTCGACCAGCGCCATCTGCCCGGTCGTGACGGTGCCCGTCTTGTCCAGCACGACGGTGTCGACCGCCCGGGTGGACTCGAGCACCTCGGGGCCCTTGATGACGATCCCGAGCTGGGCGCCGCGGCCGGTGCCCACCAGCAGCGCCGTGGGGGTGGCCAGGCCCAGCGCGCACGGGCAGGCGATCACCAGCACGGCCACCGCCGAGGTGAACGCGGCGGACACGTCGCCGGTGAGCAGCAGCCAGCCGGCGAGCGTGCCCAGGGCGACCACGAGCACGACCGGCACGAAGACGGCGGACACCCGGTCGGCCAGCCGCTGCACCGGGGCCTTGCCGCTCTGCGCGGCGGTGACCAACCGGCCCAGCGCAGCCAGCGTGGTCGCCGCACCCACCCGGTCGGCCTCGACGACCAGCCGACCTCCGGCGTTGACCGACGCACCGGTCACCCGGTCACCCGGGGTGACCTCGACGGGCACCGACTCCCCGGTGAGCATCGAGACGTCGACCGCCGAGGACCCCGAGACCACCACGCCGTCGGCGGCGACCTTCTCCCCCGGCCGGACGACGAACCTGTCGCCCACGGCGAGCTGGTCCACCGGCACCCGCACCTCGACGCCGTCCCGCAGCACCGCGGCGTCCTTGGCCCCCATGGCCAGCAGGGCACGCAGGGCGGCACCGGACCGGCGCCTGGCCCGGGACTCGGCGTACCGGCCGGCCAGCAGGAACACGGTGACCGCACTGGCCACCTCGAGGTAGATCTCGTCGCTGCCCGCCCCCTGGTCGGCGAGCAGGTGGAACTCCATGCGCATGCCGGGCGCCCCGGCCCCGCCGAGGAACAGCGCGTACAGCGACCACAGGTAGGCCGCGACGATGCCGATCGAGACCAGCGTGTCCATCGTGCTGGCACCGTGCCGGGCGTTGACCACCGCCGCGCGGTGGAAGGGCCAGGCGCCCCAGACCGCCACGGGGCTGGCCAGGGTGAGCGCCAGCCACTGCCAGTCGTCGAACTGCAGCGGCGGCACCATCGACAGCACCAGCACGGGCAGGGCGAGCACTGCGGAGACGACCAGCCGGTGCCGCAGGTCGCGGTCCTCCACGGGCTCGTCGAGCTCGTCGCCCGGCTCCTCGGCGGGGGGCGCCGGGAGGCTGGCGGAGTACCCGGCGGCGGCGACGGCCGCCAGCAGCGTGCCGGTGTCGACGGCGGTCGGGTCGTACCGGACGGTGGCGGCCTCGGTGGCGTAGTTGACGCTGGCCTGCACGCCCTCGACCTTGTTCAGCTTGCGCTCGATGCGGTTCGCGCAGCTGGCGCAGGTCATGCCGGTGATGTCGAGCCGGACCTCCTCGCCGGCGCCGGCGGGGGCGGTCACGCCGGGGTGGCGGAGTACCCGGCCTCCACCACGGCCGCCTGCACCTGCGCGGGGTCGACGTCGGAGCCGGTGACCCGCAGGGCGCCGCTGCCGAGGTCGACGTCGACGTCGGTGACGCCGGCGACCTCGGAGACCTCCTCGGTGACGGAGGCGACGCAGTGCTGGCAGGTCATGCCGGAGACGGTGTAGTCGAGCGTGGTCACGGGGTCCTCCTCAGGATCGGACGAGCCGGGCGATGGCGGCCGAGGCCTCGGCGATCTTCGCGTCGGCGGCCGCGCCGTCGTCGTCGGCGCTGCTGGCGACCGCGTGCCGCACGCAGTGGCCCAGGTGGTCGTCGAGCAGCCCCAGGGCGACGGCCTGCAGCGCCTTGGTCGCCGCGGACACCTGGGTGAGGACGTCGATGCAGTACACGTCCTCCTCGACCATGCGGGAGATGCCGCGCACCTGGCCCTCGACGCGCTTGAGCCGCGCGAGCACCTGCTCCTTGTTGCCCTCGTACCCGACCATGCCCTCGAGGGTACCCCTAGGGGGTAGGGGTTACCACCCGCGTGTGCCGGCCTCGCCCTTGAACGGGCCCACGACCTCGTCGGTGATCCAGCCGCCGTAGAAGTCGCCGGCCTGGGCGCGCACCACCTCGCCGTCGACCGTGGCCCGGTCGAGCTTGGAGGGGTAGAACGCCACGGCGCCGCGCAGGTGCCGGTAGCCCTCGGTGGGGTTCTCGTAGGACCAGCCGACCGCCGGGTGCCGGACGCCGTCGACGACGGCGTCCCAGTAGGTGGCCACGCCCTTCCACTCGCACCAGCTGGCACCCTCGGCGCGCTGCAGGACGCCCTCGGCGACGTCCTCGCGGGGGACGTAGAACACCGGGGGGTGGCTGGTCTCGCAGACGCGGGCCGCGCGCGTGGTGCGGGCGACCACCTGACCGCCGAGCACCACCTCGACGCTGCGCGGGGTGACGTCGGCCGAGGGCGGGCGGGGGTAGTCCCAGACGGACTCCTGACCGGGGCCGACGGGGTCGGGCTTCGGGTGCATCACCCGACCCAGTGTGCGCGTCTAGCGGTGGCGGTGCCGGACCTTCTGGACGACGACGAACGTGACGAACAACCCGGCGGCCGCCAGCGTCGCCTGACCGGCCGGTGTGGTGATCCAGTGCTGCACCCGGGCCTTCGCCTGCTCCGACAGCCGGCCCGGGCTGCCCCGGAAGACCAGCTGGTCGAGGGTGGCCGCCAGGGACTCGCGGGCGGCGTCGATCTCCTGCTGGATCTGCTCGGGGCTGCGTGGCACGCCGACAGCCTGCCACGTCGCCCGCGGACCCACCGCTCCTAGACTCCCCGGTGCGCGGGAGTGGTGTAACGGCAGCCACGCCAGGTTTAGGTCCTGGTGCCTTCGGGCGTAGGGGTTCGACTCCCCTCTCCCGCACGGGCCGGGGCGGTTCACCCACCCGGGTGACACCCGGGTGACCCCGCTCGGGTGAGGTGCCGGCGCTGCCGAAGGCCCTCGTGTGACCAGTGGCCTGCAGCAGAGCCCGGTCGGGCGACATCCGGACCCGACCGCCGTCGGTGCACGCCCCGCGGTGGCCGAGCGACGGCTGGGTGACGTCCTCCTCGAGACCGGCGTCATCACCCCCGAGCAGCTGACCGAGGGCCTGGCCCAGGCCCGCCGGATCAGCGAGCCGCTGGGCTCGGTGCTGCTGGCCAAGCAGTGGATCACCCGCCGTCAGCTCTACGTCGCCCTCGCCGACGTGTGGGGCACCGAGATGGCCTTCGTCGACCCGGTCGAGGTCGACCCCGACCTCGCCCAGCTCTTCCCCTACCCCCAGCTGGCCCGCGAGATGTGGGTCCCGCTGCGCACCGAGCGCACCGACGACGGCGAGCTGCAGGTCGTCGTCGCGTCCTCGGGCCGGCCCAACGAGCACATCGAGCAGGAGGTCCGCGAGCGCACCGGCATCCACCGGGTGCACCAGCTGGTCACCACCGACTGGGACGTCCAGCGCGCCCTGCGCACCGTGTGGCGCGAGGAGGTCGTGCACGAGGCGGTGTCCTCGCTGGCCGAGCGCCGGCCCGAGGAGTCCGCCTCCACCGTCTTCACCTGGCCGCAGGTGGCCAGCGCCGTCGTGGCCGCGGTCGCCGTGGTCGTCGGGCTGGTGCTCGACTTCCCCACCACGGTCGTCGTCCTGCTCGGGATCATCAACGTCACCATCGGCCTCGCGGTCGGCGCGAAGGCGGTGATCAGCACCGTGGGCACCGCTTCGGAGACCGTCGAGCAGGTCACCGACGAGGAGGTCGCGGCGCTCACCGACGCCGAGCTGCCGCACTACACGATCCTGGTCCCGGTCTACAAGGAGGCCGGGATCGTCGGCCTGCTGATGCGCAACCTGTCGTCGCTGGACTACCCCCGCGAGAAGCTGGAGATCCTGCTCCTGCTGGAGGAGGACGACCCGGAGACCCTGCAGGCCGCCCTCGCCGCCGCCCCGCCGGACATCGTGCGCATCCTGGTCGTGCCGCACTCGATGCCGAAGACCAAGCCGCGTGCGTGCAACGTCGGGCTGTCCTTCGCCCGCGGTGACCTGGTGGTCATCTACGACGCCGAGGACCGCCCCGACCCCGACCAGCTCAAGAAGTCCGTCGTCGCGTTCGCCAAGGGCGGTCAGGACCTGGTCTGCGTGCAGGCTGCGCTGAACTACTTCAACGCCGAGGAGAACCTGCTCACCCGCATGTTCACCCTCGAGTACTCGTCGTGGTTCGACTACACGCTGCCCGGCCTCGACGCGATGCGGCTGCCGATCCCCCTGGGCGGCACCAGCAACCACTTCCGGGCCGACATGCTGCGCGAGCTCGGTGGGTGGGACCCCTTCAACGTCACCGAGGACGCCGACCTGGGCGTGCGCGCCTCGGCCCGCGGCGGCCGCGTGGCGGTGGTCAACTCGACCACCTACGAAGAGGCCAACATGGCCGTCGGCAACTGGCTCCGCCAGCGCAGCCGGTGGATCAAGGGCTACATGCAGACGTTCCTGGTGCACAGCCGGCACCCGCTGAAGCTGGTCCGGGCCATCGGCCTGCGGCAGACGATCGGGTTCCTGCTGACCATCGGCGGCACGCCGGCCACGTTCCTGCTGACCCCGATCCTGTGGGTGCTGTTCATCCTGTACCTGGCCTTCCCCCGCCAGTTCAGCCCGGCGCTGCCGCCGTGGCTGGAGTACGTCAGCCTGGCCAACCTGCTCATCGGCAACGGCCTGATCGTGTACCTCAGCCTGCTGGCCGGCTTCAAGCGGCGCAGCTACGGCCTGGTCGCGTACGCGCTGCTGTCGCCGCTGTACTGGATGCTGCACTCGATCGCCTCCTACAAGGCGGCCTGGCAGCTGGTCACGAAGCCCTTCTACTGGGAGAAGACCCAGCACGGGCTCACCAGCCACACCCAGGACGACGAGCCGGTCGACGACCCCGCGCTGACCCGGCCGGCGGAGGCCTCCCCCGCCGTGGCCTCCCCCGCCGTGGCCTCCCCCGCCGTCGCCGCCGCCCCGGCCGGTCCCGCCCCGGTCGCGTCCACCCACCAGCGGGTGCCCGCCGCCGTGGCGCTGGCCGAGCTCGCCGGCGCCGCCGTCCGGTCCGACCAGCCCGATCCCCACCCGCTGCCCGCCCCCGAGCCCGACCCCACGGAGGACCCGATGCCACCCCTGGACCTCGACGACCTCGCCGCGCTGCAGGCCGAGCTCGAGGTGCTCGACGAACGCGACCTGATCGCCGAGCTGGCCCCGACGCGGGTGTCGCCTCGTCCGGTCCCCCGGGTCGCCCCGCCGACGGGTGTGCACCCCGCTGCCCTCCCGGTGCCCCGGGTGGTCGCGCCGCCGGTCACCGCGATGCCCGTGCCGCCGGTGGTCCCGCCCCCGACCGGTCCGACGACCGACCCCGGACCGACCACCCGGCCCCCGGTCCGTCGGCTGCCCCCGGTGCCCGCACCGGTCGACCGCCCGGTCCGCCGGACAGGCCCGCTGCCGGACCTCCTCCCGACCAGGGACGCCGCCGAGACGGCCGCGGTCGACGAGGCCACCCCGGCTCGGGCGGTGCACACCCGTCCCCCGGTGCCCGGGATGACGGTCGTGCGGGTGCTGCCCACGGTGCCGGCCGTCGCGGCCGGCGACCTGGGCACCCGGGTCGCACGCGGACCGCGGCACGCCGCCCTGCCCCCGGCCGGCGAACCGGTCGGTCGTGGCCTGCTGTCCTGGGCCGTCGACGGCACCACGGACGGGGCCGGCCGGTGAACGCCGTCGTCGACGACCTGCCGACCGCCGATGCGGGCCGGCCGGGACCGGTGGCGGAGGGCCCCCGCGACCCGATCCGGATCCCGATGAGCTCGGTGCTGCTGGTCACCGTCGCGGTGCTGGTCGTCGAGCTGGTGACCGGCCTGCTCACCCGCACCGACCTGCACCTGCTCTGGCTGGGCATGAGCGTCTCGGCGGCCGTGCTCTTCGGGCTGGTCTTCTCCCTCGGCGCGATCACCATCGCCGGCTTCGCCGCCGGGGCCGCGTCCGCCGGGGTCGTCGTGCTCGAGCCCGGTCACCTCGTGACCGTGCTGCTCGTGCTCGTGGTCACGGCCGTGGTCTGCGGGCTCGCCCCCGGGTGGGCCCGGGTCGAGGCCTGGCAGGCCGTGCGCTCGACCCCGTTGAGCGCCCGCGAGGAGGGTGCCGTCGCGCAGGTCCCCCTGGTGCAGCAGCAGCGGGCGTCGCTGCCTTCGCGGCTGCGGGTGCGCTGGCGCAGCGACCGCGTGTTCGCGGCGTTCCTGGTGCTGGCCTTCCCGCCGGTGTTCGTCACCGCCGCGATCGCCTTCGTCACCTGGACCGAGAACCGCTAACCGCCCAGCAGCTCCTGCACGACGGGCAGGAGGGCGGCGAAGGCCTGGCCGCGGTGGCTGACCGCGTCCTTCTCGGCCGCGTCGAGCTCGGCCGAGGTGCGGTCGAGACCGTCGGGCAGGAACACCGGGTCGTAGCCGAACCCGTTGGTCCCCCGCGGCTCGTGGACGACGACCCCGCGCCACTCGCGGCGCAGCACCCGCTCGGTGCCGTCGGGCAGCACGAGCGCCGCGGCGCAGACGAACCCCGCCCCGCGGCGGTCGTCGGGCACGTCGGCGAGCTGGCCGAGCAGCAGGGCCGTGTTGGCGGGGTCGTCGCCGTGCCGGCCCGACCAGCGCGCGGACAGGATCCCCGGCATGCCGTTCAGGGCGTCGACGGCGATGCCGGAGTCGTCGGCGACCGAGGGCAGGCCGGTGTACCGCACCGCTTCCCGCGCCTTGAGCAGCGCGTTCTCCTCGAAGGTCGCGCCGGTCTCGGGCGCCTCCGGGTACTCGGGGACGTCGCGCAGCCCGAGCACCTCGACCCCGGGGACCGCGGTGGCCAGCAGCCGCTGCAGCTCGGCGAGCTTGCCGGCGTTGCGGGTGGCCAGCAGGAGCTGGGTCACCGGCCCAGCGCCTGCGCCTGGGCGCGTGCCAGGTCGGCGCACCCGGCCACGGCGAGGTCGAGCAGCTGGTCCAGCGTCGCGCGGTCGAACACCGCGCCCTCGGCCGTCCCCTGCACCTCGACGAACCCGCCGTCCCCGGTGCAGACGACGTTCATGTCGGTGCCGGCCCGCACGTCCTCCTCGTAGGCGAGGTCCAGGCGGGGCTCGCCGTCGATCACCCCCACGCTCACCGCGGCCACCGACTGCACCAGCGGCTCCTTCTTCGCGAGCTTGCCGCGCTCGCCCAGGTGGGCGACGGCGTCGGCCAGGGCCACGTAGGCGCCGGTGATGGCCGCGGTGCGGGTGCCGCCGTCGGCCTGCAGCACGTCGCAGTCCAGCGCGATAGAGTTCTCGCCGAGCGCGGAGAGGTCGATCGCCGCCCGCAGCGAGCGGCCGATGAGCCGGCTGATCTCGTGCGTGCGGCCGCCGACCTTGCCCTTGACCGACTCGCGGTCGTTGCGGGTGTGGGTGGCCCGCGGCAGCATCGCGTACTCGGCGGTCACCCAGCCCAGGCCCGACCCCCGGCGCCAGCGCGGCACGCCCTCGGTGACGCTGGCGGCGCACAGCACGCGGGTGCGGCCGAACTCGACCAGCACCGACCCCTCGGCGTGGTCGAGCCAGTTGCGGGTGATGGTCACCGGACGGAGCTGGTCGGCCGCACGGCCGTCGGGGCGGGTCACGTGGGACGAGGGTAGTGGGCCGGGGCGGGAGCGGTCCCCCGCGGCGTCCCTGTGCGCGAGCCATGGCCCGGCTGCGCCCCCCGGGCCACCCAGCCGGTTACCGTCCGCGCGCCCGCGTCGGACCGCCCGACGCACCGCGCCGAGAACGAGGCCGACCGACCGATGTCCCAGCACGCCGACCAGACCGACGACGTGACCCCCGCCCGAGACCGCCGAGACCCCGGCGGAGCGCAAGCACCGGTTCCTCGAGCTCGGCGCCGCCCTCGTCCTGGGCCTGGCGGCCACCGCCACCGCGTTCGCCGCCTACGAGAGCGGCTCCCTGGGCGGCGACGCCATCGCCGGCTACAGCGAGGCCAACAACCTCACCAGCCAGGCGGCCGACGTCTACGGCGACGCCAACGGCCAGTTCAACTACGACCGCGGGCTGTTCCTCACCTACGCGGGCTACCTGGTCACCGGGGACACCGAGACCGCCGACGTCTTCCGCGACCAGTTCATGAGCGAGAACCTGCAGACCACCATCGACTGGTACGACCAGACCGGCGACGAGGTCACCGACCCCTTCGACACCGACGCCGGGTCGCCCTACGCGCTGGAGGAGTACGCGCAGGGCAACGACCTCACCGAGCAGTCCGAGAGCGTGTTCGCCGCGGCCCGGGCCGCCGACGAGCAGGGCGGGCAGTTCGACGTCGCCACCGTGTTCCTGGCGCTGTCGCTGTTCTTCGCCGGCATCGCGTCGGTGTTCAAGAGCCTGGTCCCGCAGGCCGTGATGCTCGGCGTGGGCACCGTCGGGCTGGTGGTCGGGCTGGTGCAGCTGATCGTCGCGCTGTAGCCGGGGCACGATGGGGCCATGCGATCGGAACTGCGCCAGGTGCGCACCGGCGGGGTGCCCGTCGTCGTCGACCTGACCGACGAGTGCGCCGCCTTCGTCCGCGCCGAGGGCGACGGGCTGCTCCAGGTGTTCGTGCCGCACGCGACCGCCGGCATCGCGATCATCGAGACCGGTGCCGGCAGCGACGACGACCTCCTGGCGCAGCTGGACGTCCTGCTGCCCACGGACGGTCGGTGGCGGCACCGGCACGGCTCACCCGGGCACGGCCGGGACCACGTGCTGCCGGCGTTCGTCCCGCCGCACGCCACCGTCCCCGTGCTCGAGGGCCGGCTGGCGCTGGGCACCTGGCAGCGGATCTGCTTCGTCGACACCAACGGGGACAACCCGACCCGGCACGTGCGGTTCAGCTTCCTGCCGGGCTGACCGCGCGTGGGTCCCGTCGGCCGGTCTGCCACCATGCCCGCATGACCGAGAGCGCCGCCGCGACCCGCCTGTCCCCCGGTGACCAGGCTCCGGACTTCACGCTGCCCGACGCCGACGGCACCCCGGTGTCGCTGAGCTCGTACCGCGGTCGCCGGGTCGTCGTCTACTGCTACCCGGCGGCGTTGACCCCGGGGTGCACCACCCAGGCGGTCGACTTCACCGCCGCGGCCGGCGAGTTCGCCGAGGCCGGGCTGGACATCATCGGCATCTCGCCGGACGCGCCGGACAAGCTCGGCCGCTTCCGCGAGCAGGAGTCGCTGTCGATCACCCTGGTCTCCGACCAGGACAAGGCGGTGCTGGGCGCCTACGGGGCGTTCGGGCCGAAGAAGCTGTACGGCAAGGAGGTCGTCGGGGTCATCCGGTCGACCTTCGTGCTCGACGCCGAGGGCAAGGTGGAGCGGGCGGCCTACAACGTCAAGGCCACCGGCCACGTGGCCAAGCTGCGGCGCGACCTGGGTCTCGGTTAGCCCGACGACCGGTAGGGCACAACCTGTCCCATGAGTGGACAGATCGGGGTCACCGGCCTCGCGACCATGGGAGCCAACCTCGCCCGCAACCTGGCCCGGCACGGGCACCAGGTCGTGGTGCACAACCGCACGCAGGCGAAGACCGATGCGCTGCTGGAGGCGCACGGCGACGAGGGCGACTTCGTGCCCGTCGGCTCGCCGCAGGAGCTGGTCGACGCCCTCGAGCAGCCCCGGAAGATCATCGTCATGGTGGCGGCCGGCGACCCCACCGACGCGGTGATCGACGAGATCGCCCCGCTGCTGGCCGAGGGCGACGTCCTGGTGGACGGCGGCAACGCCCGGTTCACGGACACGATCCGCCGCACCGAGGCCCTCTCCGGGCGGGGCATCCACTTCGTCGGCTGCGGCATCAGCGGCGGCGAGGAGGGCGCGCTCGAGGGGCCCAGCATCATGCCCGGTGGGTCCGACGAGGCCTACGCGATCATCGGTCCGCTGCTCGAGGACATCTCCGCGCACGTGGACGGCGAGCCGTGCTGCACGCACGTGGGCACCGACGGCGCCGGGCACTTCGTGAAGATGGTGCACAACGGCATCGAGTACGCCGACATGCAGCTCATCGCCGAGGCCTATGACCTGCTGCGCCAGGGGCTGGGCATGACGCCGGCCGAGATCGGGGACGTGTTCGCCACCTGGAACGAGGGCGACCTGCAGTCCTACCTGATCGAGATCACCGCCGAGGTGCTGCGGCACACCGACGAGAAGACCGGCCAGCCGTTCGTGGACGTCGTGCTGGACGAGGCCGAGCAGAAGGGCACCGGCCGCTGGACCGTGCAGTCGGCGCTGGACCTGGGCACCCCGGTGTCCGGGATCGCCGAGGCCGTCTTCGCCCGCGCGCTGTCCGGGCACGTGGACCAGCGGCACGCCGCGCAGAAGGTGCTGCCGGGCCCGGGCCGCGACTGGGACGACCAGGTCGCCGACCGCGACGGGTTCGTCGAGAGCGTGCGGCAGGCGCTGTACGCGGCGAAGGTGGTCGCCTACTCGCAGGGCTTCGACCAGATCGCGAAGGGCGCCGAGGAGCACGGCTGGGACGTCGACCGAGGTGCGCTCGCCGCGATCTGGCGGGACGGCTGCATCATCCGGGCCGCCTTCCTGGACCGGGTGCGGCAGGTCTTCGCCGACGAGCCCGACCTCACCACCCTGCTGACCAACGAGTACTTCCGGGACGCCGTCGCCGACGCCCAGGAGGGCTGGCGCCAGGTCGTGGCCGGCGCCGCCCGGCACGGGGTGCCGGCCCCGGGCTTCGCCAGCGCGCTGGCCTACTACGACGGCCTGCGCGCCGAGCGCTCCCCCGCCGCGCTCATCCAGGGCCTGCGCGACCGGTTCGGTTCGCACTCCTACAAGCGCGTCGACGCCGAGGGCTCCTTCCACACGATGTGGTCGGAGGACCGCCGCGAGGTCGACGCCTGATCCCGCCGGGCCGCGCCGGTCGTCGCACGGTCGACCGGCGCGGCCCGTCTGCTCGCCGCGACCCGCATGCCGATCCTCAGAACGGTGGTGGGTCGGCGGCGGGGTCGTGGAGCGGTGCCGGTTCGGTGATGAGGTCGAGGACCTCGCCCATGGCCGGTGGCCTGGTCGTGCGGGTGGTGCCGCCCGGGGTGGTGACGCGCAGGGTGCCGTCGGCGTCCACGACGAACCGCCAGCCAGGGGAGTGGGTCTTCAGGCGGTGGTGTCGCCGGCACAGCATGGCCAGGTTCCGGACACAGGTGGGCCCGCCCGCGGTGGGGTTGTGGTGGTCGTAGGGGACGACGTGGTCGGCGTCGCAGGCCCGGGCGACCTGACGGCAGCCGGGGAACCGGCACGCCCGGTCACGGGCGCGCAGGTACCGGTACTGCGCCGCGGTCGGGGTGTACCCGGTTGCCGCCGGCGGTGGCCCGACCCCGCGGCCGGCCTCGGCCGCGGCGGTCAGTTCCTCGGGGGTGGCCACGGCCAGCAGCCGACCGCCCCGGCCGGTGATGGTGAAGGCGAGCTCACCGCCGCCGTCGGGGTGGGTGAGCCCCAACGCGTCGATCCAGGTGAGCAGGGACCGGACCGCGGTCGGGGTGACCGGCAGCCCGCCCACGTGCCCGACCTGCGCACCCCCGGCAGCCAGCAACCCGCCGGCGGGCAGACCGGTCCCGTCGCCGGGCAGACCGATCCCGTCGTCGGGCGGACCGGTCCCGTCGTCGGGCGGACCGGTCCTCGCTGATGACGCCTCAGGGCGCCTGAGCTCGGAGGTGTCGGCGGCAGTCGCGCCCTCGGTTGAGACATCCCCGGCAGCCTCGACCGCGGTCTCGGCCGGGGCATCGGCGCTGGCCTCGGGCTTGGCCTCGGCATCGGCCTTGTCGTCGGTGTCGGCTTCGGTCTTGGTTCCGGGGTCGTCCCCGGCCCCGGCGGCGGCGCTGCGGGCTTCTGCGTGGGCTTGAGCGATGAGGCCGCTGAGGTCGGGGACCAGCAGGTCGGCCAGGTCGGCGTTGACCGTCAGGTGTGCGATCGCGGGGTTCAGCTGCTCCCACGGCCGGGTCAGCAACGTGACGACCAGCTCGGTCTCGATCTCCCCGGACGGGCGGGTGTCCCCGTCGGCCTTCAGCTTCCGCACGAACGCACCCAGCTGGGCCTTCACCAGCTTGGCGTCGGCGGCCTCCAGGTTCGTCGCCCGCAGATCGGCCAGCCCGTCGCCGGTTCCCTGCACCCGCACCCCGGCCTCCCGCTTGCGCAGCGTCTTCCGCCGGTCAGCAGCCTCGGGATCGGCCGCGATCAGCGCGGCGTCGATCCGCTCCTTCAGCGTGGTGGGTGGGCACCCGGCCGCTGCCCACTCCACCCCGCGGGCGGCGATCGCGTCGATCACCGCGTCGTCGACCGGCCCACCCCACGAGGCGGCCTGGTAGCGCAGGGCCTTCACGACCACCTTCGCCCGCGCCTCGTCGATCCGGCCGTCGGCCAACGCATGCCACACCACCGGGAACTGCCGCACAAGCGCCAGGTCGTCGTCCACGAGGTACCGGGCCGAGGCCACCGACATGTTCACCAGGACGGCCACCTCGTCGGGCAGGAAGTCATCCGCCGCCTGCAGCGACGGGTCATCGACATCGGCGTCCGGGCGGGTGTCGGTGCGAGCACCAGGTGCGAACGGCAACGGGTGCTGAGCCCCCTGGGTGGCCTTGCGCTCCACCAGACCGGCCCGGTACGCCGCCAGCGCCGACATCTGCCGGTGCACCGACGCGAGTTCGGCGTCCAGCTCGGCACCCTCCAGACCTGCCGCGACGGCCAGGCCGGTCAGCCGCGGCAGCACCGTCGGACCCTCCGCGCGGGACGCGGCACGGCGCGGGGTGATCTCCACCCAGAACCGCTCCGCCGTCACCGTCATGGGCTCACTCCACCAGAGGGGTACGACATTTCCGGGCCCGTGAACAGGCCGCTGAGCAGGTCATGTTCGGTCACCGGCCGCCTGCGCACGGTCAAGCCTGCTCAGCGCTCCAGCACCGCGAAGGCGTTCTCGGGCCGGTCAGCGCCGGAGCGCCCCGACCAGGCGCCGGCACACCCACGCGCCGACACCGGTGCCGACCGCCACCAGCACGGCACCCACCGGCCACAGCCCGTCGCCGTCCGGCGCGGTCGCGGCGGACACCGACCAGGCCACCGTGAACACCACCGGGACGACGGCGACCAACCACGCCGGGCCCCGCCACGACGCGGCCAGCCCCAGCAGCAGGAGGAGCACCCCCACCAGCACCACCTGCCAGACCGCGTAGGGCCCCGAGACCTGGCCGGTCGTCGCATCGACGTCGTACCCGGTGTCCCACCCGAGGACGGCGAGGTGGAACGCCGCGGTCAGCACGGCCAGCAGGGCAGCGGCCACCGCCGTGGGCAGCCGCCTCACCGACCCTCCTCGGCCGCCTTCTTGCGGCGCTTGCCCTCGTGCATCGCGGCGACCCGGGCGACCGGGATGGTGTGGCCCTCGGCGACCAGGTCGGCCGGCAGCGTCTGCGGCTCCGGCAGCGCATCCGCCCACGGGTCGCCGGAGATCCGGTCGGCGGCATCGGTGACGGTGAGCCCGCGTGGGGTGGCCCCGTCGAGGTCGTCCCAGCCGACCGGCGCCGAGATCGGCAGGCCGGGTCGGGCACGGGGTGAGTAGGCGACGGCGATCGTGCCGCGACCCGATCGGGTGGAGTCCACGAACACCCGCTCGCCGCGCTCGGCCACCACGTACTCCACGGTCGCCAGCGCAGGGTCCAGGGCCGCGGTCCGGGAGGCCAGCGCCCGGGTGGCCGCGGCGACGTCCTCGTGGGAGGACCCGTGCACCGGGACGACGAGGTGCAGCCCGCTGGACCCGGTGGTCTTCACCGCCGCGGCCAGCCCCGCGTCGGCCAGCGCCCGGCGGGCCAACCGGGCCACCGCCACCACCGCCGCGAAGTCGCCGTCCTCGGGCGGGTCGAGGTCGAGGACCAGCCCGGTGGGCTCGGCGAAGGCGCCGTCGACCACCGGCGAGAACGGCACGTGCAGCTCGACCGCCCGCTGGTTGGCCAGCCACAGCAGGGTTCGGCGGTCCTCGGCCAGCACCTGGTGCACCTCGCGCCGCGTGCGGTCGGACCACGTGGCCACCGTGCGCACCCAGTCGGGCGCGCCCTTGGGGATGTCCCGCTGCACGAACGCCGCGGCGCCGGGCCGGATGCGGACCATGGTCAGCGGCCGGCCTGCCAGCAGCGGCACCAGTCGGTCGGCGAACGCGTCGTAGTGGTCGAGCAGTGCCCGCTTGGTCACCCCGAGCCCGTCGCCGACCTCGGCGTCCAGCGAGGAGAACGTGACGCCGTCGCGTTCCTCCCGGGCGGGCGCCATCAGACCTCGTACACCGCGAGCGGGCCGACGAGCTCGGTCGCCGGGAAGACCGCACGGGCGTCGGCCAGCTGGGCCTGCGGGTCCACCCAGGAGGGCACGTGGGTGAGCAGCAACCGGCCCACCCCGGCATCCCGGGCGTGCTCCCCGGCCTCGCGGCCGGTGAGGTGGAGATCCGGCGGCAGGCCGGGGACGTCGGGGTGCGCCGCCTCGGCCAGCAGCAGGTCGGCGCCGCGGGCCAGCTCGACGACCGCCGGGCAGACCCCGGTGTCGCCGGTGTAGACCAGCGACCGGCCGCCTGCGGTGAGCCGGAAGGCGTAGCACTCGACCGGGTGCGCGGTGCGTGCCGTCTCGACCCGGAAGGGCCCGAGCTCCCACGACCCCGGGCCGATGCCGAACACCTCGAAGACGTCGTCGATCGGCCCGTCGGACAGGTCGTAGGCCAGCCGCAGCCGCCGGTCGGCGCCCACCGGTGCGTACAGCGGAACCGGCCCGCGGGTGGTCAGCCCCGAGTACCGGCGCCAGACCACGAACGGGGCGACGTCCAGGCAGTGGTCGGCGTGCAGGTGGGACAGCAGGACGGCGTCCACGTCGTCCGGGGGCAGCACCTTCTGCAGCGTGCCGAACGCCCCGCTGCCCAGGTCCAGCACCAACCGGTGGCCCTCGTGCTCGACGAGGTAGCAGGAGGCGGGCGAGTCGGGCCCCGGACCCGAGCCGGAGCAGCCGACGACGGTGAGCCTCATGCCGCCACCACGGTGTCGACCACCGGGCCGAGGAACCGCCGGCCCAGCCGGGCGAAGGGCTCGGGGTCGCCCGTGGCCAGGAAGGCGTGCCGCGGGGGCAGCGCGTCGTCGGGCCGGAGCAGGTCGGCACCGGTGAGCACCCGGTAGACGTCCTGGGCGGTCTCCTCGGCGCTGGACACCAGCGTCACCTCCGGGCCGAGCACCAGCGACAGCACGCCGGTCAGCAGCGGGTAGTGGGTGCAGCCCAGCACGACGGTGTCGACGTCGGCGGCCAGCAGCGGCTCGAGGTAGGACTGCGCCAGCCCCAGCAGCTGACGGCCGCTGGTGACCCCGCGCTCGACGAAGTCCACGAAGCTCGGGCAGGCGGCGCTGGTCACCGTGATGTGCGGGGCGGCGGCGAATGCGTCGGCGTAGGCCCCGGAGGTGACCGTGGCGGTCGTGCCGATGACCCCGACCCGGCCGCTGCGGGTGGCGGCGGTCGCGCGCCGGACCGCCGGCAGCACGACCTCCACCACCGGGACGTCGTACCGCTCGCGGGCGTCGCGCAGGCAGGCCGCGCTGGCCGAGTTGCAGGCCACCACCAGCATCTTCACGCCGGCCTCGACCAGGTCGTCCATGACGGCCAGGGAGTGCCGGCGGACCTCGGCGATGGGCAGCGGTCCGTAGGGCCCGTTGCGGGTGTCCCCGACGTACCGGACCGCCTCGTGCGGCAGCTGGTCGAGGATCGCCCGGACGACGGTCAACCCGCCCACCCCGGAGTCGAACACCCCGAGGGGCGCGTCGGCGCTCGGTGCGGTCCCCATCGGGGGGAAGGCTAGTGCCCCGTGGGCCCGCGCAGCACGGTGGCCGCGGGCAGCAGCAGGCCGTCACCGGCCCAGCGGACCCCGGCCAGGTCGCGGACGACGACCGGTGCGGCGCTGTCCAGGGCCTCCTCGCCGATGCCGAGCACGGGGCTGCCGGCGGCCAGCCCCGCCGCGATCCCGCTCGGGCTGTCCTCGAGGACCAGGGCGTGCGCCGGGTCCAGGCCCAGACCTGCGGCCGCGGCCAGGTAGCCGGCCGGGTCGGGCTTGCCGGCCGCGACGTCGTCGGCGGTGACGAAGACCTCGGGCACGGGGATGCCGGCGGCCCGCAGCCGGGCGGTGGCCAGGGTGCGGGTGCCGGAGGTGACGACGGCCCACGACCCCGGCGGCAGCGACGCCAGCAGCGCGGGGACGCCGGCCATCGCGGCCACGACGTCGGCGTCCTCGATCTCGAAGTCCTCGATGAGCTGCGCACCGGCGGCCCGCTGCCCCTCGGGGAGCAGCAGCGCCACGGTGTCGACGGCGCGGCGACCGTGCACGATCGAGAGCGCCTGGTGGGGCTCGAGGTCGTGCGCGTGGGCCCAGCGGGTCCACGCGCTCTCGACGGCGGCCAGCGAGTCGACCAGCACCCCGTCGTTGTCGAACAGCAGCCCCCGGGCCGGGACGTGCAGGTCAGGATCAAGCTCGGCAGTCACGCCCACAGCTGGCCCTCCAGGGCGGCGGTGGCCTCGTCGAGGGTGCCCGCGTAGGCGCCGGTGGACAGGTACTTCCAGCCGCCGTCGCAGACGATGAAGCAGATGTCGGCCCTGCGCCCGGCGGCCACCTCCTTGTCGGCGATGCCCAGCGCGGCGTGCAGGATCGCGCCGGTCGAGATGCCGGCGAAGATGCCCTCGCGCTCGACGAGCTGGCGGGTGCGGTGCACGGCGTCGTCCGGGCCGACGGAGAACCGGCCGTCGAGCATGGCCGGGTCGTAGAGCTCGGGGATGAACCCCTCGTCGATGTTGCGCAGCCCGTAGACCAGCTCGCCGTAGCGCGGCTCGGCGGCGATCACCTGGACGCCGGGCTTGTGCTCGCGCAGGTACCGACCCACGCCCATGAGCGTGCCGGTGGTGCCCAGGCCAGCCACGAAGTGCGTGATGGAGGGCAGGTCGGCGACGATCTCGGGCCCGGTGCCGGTGTAGTGCGCCTCGGCGTTGGCCGGGTTGCCGTACTGGTAGAGCATCACCCAGTCGGGGTTGGCCGCGGCCAGCTCCTTGGCCTGCGCCACCGCCTGGTTGCTGCCGCCGGCGGCGGGCGAGCTGATGATCCGCGCGCCGTACATCTCCAGCAGCTGGCGCCGCTCGACCGAGGTGTTCTCGGGCATGACGCAGATCAGCCGGTACCCGCGCTGCCGGGCGACCATGGCCAGCGAGATGCCGGTGTTGCCGCTGGTCGGCTCGAGGATGGTCGACCCGGCCTGCAGCCGGCCCTCCTTCTCGGCGGCCTCGATCATCGCGATCGCCGCACGGTCCTTGATCGAACCGGTCGGGTTGTGGTCCTCGAGCTTGGCCCAGAGCCGGACGTCGGCCGTCGGGGACAGTGACGGCAGCCCCACCAGGGGCGTGCCGCCGAGGGAGTCGACGAGGGAGGCGAACCGGGCCATCGGGTCAGCCGCCGGCGACCGCGGGCAGGATGGTGACGGAGTCGCCGTCCTTGAGGGCGGTGTCCAGGGCGCCGGTGAAGCGGACGTCCTCGTCGTTGACGTAGACGTTGACGAAGCGGTGCAGCTTGCCCTCGTCGGTGACCAGGCGGCCCTTGATGCCGGGGTGCTGGCCGTCGATGTCGTCGACCAGCGCCGACAGCGTCTCGCCCGAGCCGGTGACGACCTTGTTGCCGCCGGTGTGGGTGCGCAGGATGGTGGGGATCCGGACCTCGATGGCCATGGTGGTGCCTTTCGTGGGGTGGGGTCACCTCGCGCAGCAGGCAGCGAGGGTGGTCTCTACGGGAGCGAACGGTCAGCGCGTGACCGGCATTCCGGTTCAGTCGTAGACGACGGTGGTGGGCGAGTGCCCGAACAGGTAGGACTCGACGACGTCGACGTCCTCCTCGGTGACGACGCCGTCGACGATCCGGAAGCTGCGGAACTCGACGACGTCGCCGACCAGCCCGGTCTGGTCGCCGTGCTCGCGGGTGGAGACCAGCACGTAGTGCGCGAACGGCTCGGACGCGTAGCTGATGTCGGTGCGCGAGGGGTGGGCCTCGGTGGCGGTGTGGGAGTGGTAGACGACCACGGGGACCTCGTCCCGGTCGTCCATCTCGCGGTACAGCCGCAGCAGGTCACCGCTGTCGAACTCGTAGAACGTGGGCGACCGCGCAGCGTTCAGCATCGGGATGAACCGCTCGGGGCGGTCGCTGCCCTCGGGACCGGCCACGACGCCGCAGGCCTCGTCCGGGTGGTCACGCCGGGCGTGCGCGACGATCGCGTCGTAGGACGCCCGGTCGATGCGCAGCACGCCGGGCAGTCTACGGCCCGCACACCCCTCCTCGGCACACGGTGGCCGGGGCCGGGGTCGCGCAGACGGTACGGTCCCGGATCGTGGTGCGCTCGTGGTGATCCAGGTCCTGATGGCCGTCGTCGTCGCGCTGGTGGCGCTGCCCGCTCTGGTGGTCGGCGGTCGCCGGCTCACCCGGCGCGGTCCGCGCAGCCTGCGCACGGTCGGCGGCAGCCGCTCGGAGTTCGTGGTCGTGGTCGTCGGCCGCACCCTGGGGCTGCTGCTGATCCTGGCGCTGTCGGCCCTGGTGCTGGTCGCCACGATCGGGGCCGTGGTCCGCGACCTCCACGACCTGCCGAGCCTGGTCTACGTGGCGTTCGTGCTGGACCTGCTGCTCGCCGCCCTGGTCGTGCTCACGTCCGGCGGGCCCCGCCGGCCACGAACGCGTCGACGAGCGAGCCCTGCACCGCGGTGAGCCACTGGTAGACCGACATCTCCTGCGACGGGTCGTCGGGGTCGGGCGGTCCGGTCTGCGCCGTGATGCCCATCCGGGTGCCCAGGGCAAGCCGGAGGTCGTTGGTCGTGCGCAGCCAGGCGCGGGCCTGGTCGTCGTCCAACCGGACGCCCCCGCCGTCGGGCACCGAGGCCCGGACGAGCGCGAGGTCGCCGGTCTTGCCCTCGCGCAGCGACGACTCGGTGAGGTCGCGGTAGTCCGCGGCGATGTCGGCGTCGGAAGCGTGGCCGGCCGGGAACAGCCGCTCGCGGACGGTGTCGCCGGGGGCGTCGTCGGCCAGCACCTGCTCGAGCTGGTCGAGCAGCAGCGTGAGCACCTGGCACTCGGCGGGCGACAGCCAGGCGTCGACGTGGTCGCCCTGCCGGCGGAACGGCCTCATGAGTCCTTCTGGTAGGTGGCCCACAGGCCGTAGGCGTGCAGCCGGCTGGTGTCGTGCTCCATCTTCTCGCGCGGGCCGGAGCTCACGACCGCCTTGCCCTCGTGGTGCACCTGGAGCATGAGCGTGGTCGCCTTCTGCTCGTCGTAGCCGAAGAGGTCCTGGAGCACGAAGGTCACGTAGGTCATCAGGTTGACCGGGTCGTCCCAGACCACCGTCACCCACGGGCGGTCGAGCTCGTGCTCGGCATCCGTGGTGGTCTCGGTCGTCCGCTCGGGCGCCATCGGTCCGGCCACGCAGCCCACTCTAGGCTCCCCTCCCATGTCCTCCAGCCCGGTGTTGCTGACCGACCGGTACGAGCTGACCATGGTGGCCGCCGCGCTCGCCGACGGCACCGCCGACCGGGACTGCGTGTTCGAGGTGTTCGCCCGCCGGCTCCCCCACGGCCGGCGGTACGGCGTGCTCGCCGGCACGGGCCGGCTGCTGGAGGCGCTGGCCGACTTCCGGTTCGGGGACGACGACCTGGCCGCCGTGCGGGCCCAGGGCATCACCGACCCGACCCTGCTGGCCTGGCTGGCCGACGTCGAGTTCACCGGGGACGTCGACGGCTACGCCGAGGGCGAGTTCTACTTCCCCGGCTCCCCCGTGCTCACCGTGCGCGCACCGTTCGGCCAGGCGGTGCTGCTGGAGACGCTGGTGCTGTCGGTCCTCAACCACGACAGCGCGATCGCCTCGGCCGCCACCCGGATGATCGGCGCCGCCGGGGGTCGACCCTGCATCGAGATGGGGTCCCGCCGCACCCACGAGGAGGCCGCGGTCGCCGCGGCGCGGGCGGCGTGGTTGGTCGGGTTCGGCTCGACCTCCAACCTGGCCGCCGGCGCCCGCTACGGCGTGCCCACGGCGGGCACCAGCGCGCACGCCTTCACCCTGCTGCACGACGACGAGGCCGCCGCCTTCCGCGCCCAGGTCGACACCCTGGGCACCGGGACGACGCTGCTCGTGGACACCTACGACACGCTGCAGGGCATCCGCACGGCGATCGAGGTGGCCGGCCCCGAGCTGGGCGCGGTCCGGCTGGACTCCGGTGACCTGGGCTCGCTGGCGGTGCAGGCCCGGGAGCTGCTGGACTCCCTCGGCGCCCACCGCACCCGGGTCACGGTCACCAGCGACCTCGACGAGCACGCCATCGCCGCCCTGGCCGCCGCCCCCGTCGACGGCTACGGGGTGGGCACCTCCCTGGTCACCGGCTCGGGCTCCCCCACCGCCGGCATGGTCTACAAGCTGGTCGAGCGGGACGGCGTCCCGGTGGCCAAGACCGCCGAGGGCAAGCGGTCGGTGGGCGGCCGCAAGTCCGCCGTCCGGCGGCACGACGCCGCCGGCACCGCCACCGCCGAGGTGGTCGTGCCCGGCGACGTCGCCCGCCTGGACGGCGACCGCGACCTGCTGGTCCCCCTCGTCCGGGCCGGCCGACCCGTCGCCGACCTCGACCCGGTGGCCTGGCTGCGCGCCGCCCGCGACCACCACGAGCAGGTGCGGACGACGATGCCGCCCGAGGCGTGGTCGCTGTCCCGGGGCGAGCCGGCGATCGATACGGTCGACGCGTGACCAAGGCGCTGATCGTGGTGGACGTGCAGAACGACTTCTGCGAGGGCGGCAGCCTGGCCGTGGCCGGCGGCGCCGCGGTGGCCCGGGCCATCACCGCCCACGCCGGGCAGGGGCTCGAGCGCGGCGAGTACGCGCACGTCGTCGCCACCCGCGACCACCACGTCGACCCCGGCGACCACTTCTCCGACACCCCGGACTTCACCGACACCTGGCCGCGGCACTGCGTCGTCGGCACCTCCGGCGTGGAGCTGCACCCCGACCTCGACCGCGGCACCCTGCGGGCGGTCTTCGACAAGGGCGAGCACGCCGCCGCCTACTCGGGCTTCGAGGGTTCGTCCGATGGCGTCGGCCTGGCCGACTGGCTCCGCCGGCACGACGTCGACGAGGTCGACGTCGTGGGCATCGCCACCGACCACTGCGTCCGCGCCACCGCCCTCGACGCCGTGGACAACGGTTTCACCACCCGCGTCCTCCTCCCCCTCACCGCCGGCGTCGCCGAGCAGACCACCCGGACCGCCCTCGACCAGCTGGCCGCCGCAGGCGTGCACCTGGAGGGCGAACCGCAGCACTTCTAGCCGGCGTCGAGGACCTCGTCGCGGGTGAACCCGAGCACCTGCAGCACGGCGTCCAGGTAGGGCTGGTTCAGGGCGGTGTGCGCCTGCTCCCGCACGAAGGGCTTGGCGTTGAACGCGATGCCCAGCCCGGCGGTGGTCAGCATGTCCAGGTCGTTGGCGCCGTCGCCGACGGCCACGGTCTGGTCCAGGGGGATGCCGTGCTCCGCGGCGAACCGGGCCAGCGCCCGGGCCTTGCCCGGGCGGTCGACGATCTCGCCGACCAGGCCGCCGGTGAGGACGCCGTCGGCGACCTCCAGGGTGTTCGCCGCGGCGAAGTCCAGCCCCAGCGAGGCCGCCAGCGGGTCGGTGATCTGCGTGAACCCGCCGGAGACGATCCCGCAGCGGAACCCGAGCCGCTGCAGCGTGCGGATCAACGTGCGGGCACCCGGGGTGAGGACCAGGTGCTCGCGCACCTCGTCGAGCACCCCGACCGGGAGCCCCGCCAGGGCCGCCACCCGGGCCCGCAACGACTGCTCGAAGTCCAGCTCGCCGTTCATCGCCGCGGCGGTGATGCGGGCGACCTCGGCCGCCCGACCGGCCCGGGCCGCCAGCTCGTCGATGACCTCGCCGCGGACCAGCGTCGAGTCGACGTCCAGCACGATCAGCCGCTTGCTGCGCCGGGCCAGCCCGACCTGCTCGACGGCGATGTCCGCGCCGGTGGCCGCGGCGACCGCGCCCAGGGCGGCCCGCAGCGCGGCGGCCTCGGCGCCGGACACCGTGAGCTCGAAGCTGGTCACCGGGTAGTCGGACAACCGGCGGATGGCGTCGATGTTGCCGCCGACGTCGGCGATCGCCCGGGCGGCGCCGCCGACGGCGTCCGGCGGGACCGGCCGGCCCAGCACGATCACGTGGTGCCGGCGCACGCCGTCGGCGGCCAGTCCGCTGGCCCCGGCCGCCGGCTCCACCTCGACGTGCACCCCGGTGGCCGCGCCGACCTGCGCGGCCAGCGGTGCCAGCCGCGCGACCAGGACGTCGTCGTCGGTGCTGCCGTGCTCGTGGACCACGACGCCGAGCACCAGCTGGCCGTGCACCACCACCTGCTCGACGTCGGCCACCTCCAGGGCGGGCAGCTCGGCGAGGGCGGCGAACAGCCGGGCGGTCACACCCGGCCGGTCGGCCCCGGTGATCGTCAGCAGGGCCCCGGCGTGCGGGACATCGGTCACGGGGGCGTCCTGCACGGGGCCGGTCACGGCGGACATGGTGCCCGACGCCGCGGTGCGGTCCCGCACACACCCCGGGCACGACGACGCCCCGCGGGCCGGTGGCCTGCGGGGCGTCGTCGTGCGGTGCTGGGGTGCTGCCCGGATCAGAACGGGTCGGGGTCGGTCGCGCCCTGACGCTTGCCGGTGCCGTCGAGGATCTCGCTGGCGTAGGGGCCGTGCTTCTTGCCGGCGTGGGCTTCGGCTTCGAGGCGGTCGCGCAGGTGGGGGTAGTGCAGCTCGAAGGCGGGGCGTTCGGAGCGGATGCGGGGGATCTCGATGAAGTTGTGCCGCGGCGGGGGGCTGGAGGTGGCCCATTCCAGGGAGTTGCCGTGGCCCCAGGGGTCATCGCGCAGGGCGAGCTGCCCGTACTTCCAGGACTTCACCACGTTGTACAGGAACGGGATGGTGGAGGCCCCGAGGATGAAGGACCCGATGGTGGAGATCGTGTTCAGCGTGGTGAACCCGTCCGTGGGCAGGTAGTCGGCGTAGCGGCGGGGCATGCCCTCGTTGCCCA
>NZ_FNIR01000018.1 GCF_900103975.1 Klenkia soli | reverse complement strand
TACCTGCGGGCGAAGAAGGACCTGCTCGAGCAGCACGGGCTGCAGGTCTTCGCGATCAGCAACCACCTCAACGGCCAGGCCGTGTGCGACGACCCGATCGACGCCCGGCACCAGAACATGGTCGACCCGCGGGTGTGGGGCGACGGCGACCCCGAGGGCGTCCGGCAGCGGGCGGCGGAGGAGATGAAGGCCACCGCCCACGCCGCCCAGGCTCTGGGCGTGAAGACGGTCGTCGGGTTCACCGGGTCCTCGATCTGGAAGACCGTCGCGATGTTCCCGCCGGTGCCCGAGTCGATGGTCGCCGCCGGGTACCAGGATTTCGCCGACCGGTGGAACCCGATCCTGGATGAGTTCGACGCCGCCGGGGTCCGGTTCGCCCACGAGGTGCACCCCAGCGAGATCGCCTACGACTACTGGACGACGGTGGCCACGATGGAGGCCATCGGCCACCGCGAGGCCTTCGGCCTGAACTGGGACCCCTCGCACTTCGTGTGGCAGGACCTGGACCCGGTCGGGTTCCTGTGGGACTTCCGCGACCGGATCTACCACGTGGACTGCAAGGACGCGAAGAAGCAGGTGGGCAACGGCCGCAACGGCCGGATGGGCTCCCACCTGCCCTGGGCCGACCCCCGCCGCGGCTGGGACTTCGTGTCCACCGGGCACGGCGACGTCCCGTGGGAGGCGTGCTTCCGGATGCTGAACACCATCGGCTACGACGGGCCGATCAGCATCGAGTGGGAGGACGCCGGCATGGACCGCCTGGTCGGCGCACCCGAGGCGCTGGAGTTCGTCCGGAAGCTGGCGTTCGACCCGCCGTCGGCCGCCTTCGACGCGGCGTTCTCGCGCAGCTGACCCGGCGCCCGCGCACAGCGGACGCCGAGGAGACTGGACCCTCGTGAGCACCGCAGCACCAGCCCCCGTCGGAACCTCCCGCCGGGGGCTGGTGCTCGTCGCGGTCGCGATCGTGCTCACCGGGTTCAACCTGCGGACGGCGGTCAACGGCGTCGGCCCCGTGCTGCAGGAGATCGAGCGGGGCCTGGGCATCTCCTCGGGCGCCGCCGGCCTGATCACCACGATGCCGCTGCTCTGCTTCGCCGTCATCGGGTTCGCCGGGCCGCCGCTGGCCGCCCGCTTCCGCGACGGGCACGTGCTGGCCGGCGCCCTGCTGGTCATGGCCGTCGGGCTGCTGGGACGGGCGGTGGCGCCGTCGTTCTGGCTGTTCCTGCTCGGCACCGTGGCCACCATGGTCGGCGGGGCTCTGGGCAACGTGCTGCTGCCCGGCATCGTCAAGCACTGGTTCCCGCACCGCACCGGGCTGCTGGTCGGCGCCTACAGCACGACGATGGCCGTCGGCGGCGCCGTGGCCAGCGTGTCCACCGCACCCATCGCCGCCTCGGTCGGTGCCGACGGGTGGCGGTGGGCGCTGGGCGTGTGGGCGGTGTTCGCCGTCCTCGCCGTCGTCCCGTGGTTGCTGGTCCCCCGGCGGGCCACCACCGGCGGGGCACCCGCCGGCGCCGTGCGGCTGCGGCTGCTCGTGCGGTCGTCGCTGGCCTGGCAGCTGGCGGTGTTCTTCGGGCTGCAGGCGATGCAGGCCTACGTGATCGTCGGCTGGACGGCGCAGTACCTGCGCGACGAGGGCATGTCCGCCGCGGCCGCCGGTGTGCTGGTCGGGATCAACGCGCTGATCGTCATCCCGCTCAACGCGCTCGTGCCGTCGGGTGCGGTGCGGCAGAGCTGGCAGCGGCCGATGCTGGTCGGCTTCATGGCCTGCTACCTGGTCGGCTGGACCGGGCTGCTGCTCTCCCCGCTCACGCTGACCTGGCTGTGGATGTCGATGCTCGGCATCGGCATGGGCACGTTCGCGATGGTGCTGTCGCTGCTCGGGCTCCGCGCCCGCACGCCCGAGACGGTCAACGCGCTCTCGACGGTGGTGCAGGGCTGGGGCTACTCGATCGCCGCGGTCGGGCCGCTGCTGGTGGGCCTGCTGCGTGGCCTGACCGGCGGCTACACCGGCATGTTCGTGCTGGTCTACGCCGGCGTGGCCGGGTTGTTCGTCACCGGCTGGTTGGTCTGCGCCGACCGGCAGGTGGACGACGAGGTGCCCGCCCTGGCGGCCACCTCCCCGGCCGCCGGGCAGCCCGAGGTCGAGACGGCCGGCGTCGAGTCGCCCGTGGTGGTCGACACCACCCCGAGGTGAGCGGGGCGCACGCCGGATCGGCCGGGTGCGGTCCGGGCCGGGGTGGCGCACGCTGGGGCGCTGCCCGTGCGACGCCGACGAGAGGGTTCCCGTGTCCCGATCCACCCAGGTCGACGTCCCCGTGGCCGGCGGGCGCACGATGCGGGCGACCCTCGTGCTGCCCGACGGCGAGGTGCCCGCGGGCGGCTGGCCGGGCGTGCTGGTGGTGCACGAGGCCTTCGGGCTCACCCCCGAGATCACCGCGGTGGGCGCGATGTTCGCCGATCGCGGGTGGGTGGCCGTCGTCCCCGACGTGGTGAGCGCGGGCAGCAAGGTGGGGTGCCTGCTGCGCACGGCGCGGGAGATGGTCGCCCGGCGTCCGGGCCCGGTGGTCGACGACCTGGTCTCGGTGCAGCAGTGGCTGGCGGCGCGGGACGACGTGGCGCCCGACCGGACGACGGCGATCGGGTTCTGCATGGGCGGGCAGTTCGCCCTGCTGCTGGGCACCCTGGCCCCCGACGGGCTCGCCGCGGTGAGCGCCAACTACGGGCAGCCCCCGGCCGACGACGTGGACCTCACTCGCTGCCCGCCGGTGATCGCCGGCTACGGCGAGCGCGACCGGTTCCTCGCCGGTGCCGGGCCGGCCCTCGAGGCCCGGCTGGCCGCGGCCGGGGTGGAGCACGAGGTGCACACCTACCCGGGGGCCGCGCACTCCTTCCTCACCGGGGACCACCGGCTGCTGGGGTTCGTCCCGCTGCCCGGCACCCGGTACACGGCGTCCGCGGCCGAGGACGCCTGGCCGCGGATCTTCGCCTTCCTCGAGCGGCACACCTCCCCGGAGGGGTGATCCCCCTCCAGTCCCCGACAACGGAGACCGATGGGTCTCCGAGGCGCGCACCGGGCGCGCCGCGGGGAGTGGACCGTCGTGGGCAGTGCGTGGAGCGCCGATCGCAGGATCCTGGCCGCCGGGATGGCGGCCACCGTGGTGGTCGGGTTCGCCGTCGCGGCCGCCGTCGACGCGCTCGCCGCACCGCAGGTCGACGTCGCCGACGGCTACGGACCCGGTGACGGGCTCAGCCGCTGGGTGCTCGGCACCGCCGACCCGGCCGCGCTCGTCACCACCGCCGCTGCGACCCCCGGCGTGGTCAACGCCCAGCCGCTGGCCGACGGCGGGGTGCTGGTGGCCACGGAGTCGGCCGACCCGACGCCGCTGGCGACGATCCCCGGGGTGACCTCGGTGGAGCCGTCGGTCTCCGTGCCGGTGCTCGGCGACCCGACGGACCCCTACTGGTCCGCCTACGGCTGGAACCTGGAGAACACCGGGAGCAACTTCTACAACCAGTCCGGGATCCCCGACGCCGACGTCGACGCCACCGCCGGGTGGGGCGCGACGACGGGGGCCGGCGAGGTCGTCGCCGTGCTCGACACCGGCTACGACCTGGACCACGAGGACATGGCCGGCGCCCTCTGGACCAACCGGCTGGAGCCCTGCGGGTCGGTGGACACCGACGGCAACGGCAAGGCCGGGGACTGCCACGGCTGGGACTTCACCCGCAACTCACCGGTCGTGGACGCCGACGTCAACGGGTCGCACGGGGTGTCGGTGGCCGGGGTCATCGCCGCCCGGGCGGGCAACGGCCTCGGGTCGGCCGGGGTCGCCCCCGGCGCGAGCATCATGCCGCTGGTCATCGGGAGCGGGCCGAACGTGGACGTCAACCTGGGCTCGCAGGCGATCCGGTACGCCGTCGACCACGGTGCCACGGTCATCAACGCCTCCTGGGGCGGCGCCTTCACCGGCACCGCGCTGGCCGCGCTGCAGTCGGCGGTGGCCTACGCCGGGGCCCACGACGTCCTGGTCGTCGCCGCGGCGGGCAACGACTCCGCGAACCGCGACACCAACGCCCTGTACCCGGCGTCGCTGACCGACCCCGCGGTGGTGACGGTCGGCAGCTCCACCGCGGCGGACACCCTGTCCGGCTCGTCGGCCTACGGCGCCACCTCGGTCGACCTGATGGCCCCGGGCAACCTGGTCTTCACCACCTGGTTCGACGGCGGGTACCGGCTGGTGAGCGGCACCTCGATCGCCGCCCCCGAGACCGCCGCGGTGATCGCGCAGTACCGCAGCCTCATGCCCTCCGCCACGGCCGCGGACATCAAGCAGGCCCTGCTCGCCGACGTCGACCCGGTGCCGGCGTTCGCCGGCAGGTCCGTCACCGGCGGACGCCTGACCACCGACGGCCTCACCGCCCTGGGCAGCCAGGACGTGCGCTGGACCTACACCGGCATGACCGGCGCACCGGGCACCATCAGCCCTGCGCTGACCAGCAGCTCGACCCTGCCGGCCGGCGACTACGCCGCCGTCCTCGGGCTGGGCATGCGGGTGGACGGCGAGGTCTACGCGGTGTCCGGGCAGTCGATCACGGTCGGCGGCGCCACCGTGACCACCGACGACACCGGCACCGTCACCGTCCCGCTGGGCACGCGGAGCCCGTCGTCGGGTGCCCTCGTCGTCACGCCGACCACGACCCTGGCCGAGGGGCAGTACGTGCTGACCGTCCAGCTGCTGCAGGACGCCGCACCGCTCGGCCGGACGTCGGCCGCGCCGCTCACCGTGGCGACCGCGTCCGCGGCCCCGACGACGTCCTCCGGGCCGTCGGGATCGGCCCCGACCGGCTCCCCGACCAGCTCCGCAGCCGACCACACGGGCACCTCGCCCGCGACCACGGGTCCGGCCGGTCCGGGCAGCTCCGGTGGTCCCGGCGCCTCGGGGTCCAGCAGCTCGTCCTCGGCCGCGCCGTCGGGGACCGCGGCCCCGACGACCTCCGCCCGGCCGACCAGCGCGCCCTCCACCACGGGTGGGGCCGCGCCGAGCGGAGCCGCGGGACCGACGACGGCGGCACCGAGCACCTCGGGCGCCGCCCCCGGCACCGCCGCGCCGACGACCACCGCGGCACCCACCTCGGCGGGCAGCGGCCCGACGGGCAGCGGTCCGACCGGCAGCGCGCCCACGACCGGCGCCGGGCCCATCGCGGCCACCCCGACGGCCGCGCCGAGCACGACCTCGGCAGCCCCGACGACCACGCCGCCGACCGGGTCGGCCACCTACCCCGGCGCGGGGGACTTCCGGGTCACGTCGCTGAGCCCCACCCAGGTGGACGCCGCCGGCGGTGCTGCGGTGACGGTGCGCGGCACCTTCCCCGTCGTCCCCCGGGTGCGGGTCGGCGCCGCCGGGCTGGCCACGATCATCTCGTCGAGCTCGACCCAGGTCGTGTTCACCGCGCCGCAGCGGGTGGCGGGCACCTACGACGTGCTGCTGTCCACCACCAGTGGGCTGGAGTCCCTGCTGCCGCAGGCCCTGACCTACGTCTCCTCCTCCGGCCCCGGGGGGAGCGCACCCACGACCGGCGCGGCGCCCACCACCGGCGCAGCGCCCACGGTGGCCCTCCCGCCGGGGGTGACGTCGGCGCCCCCGACCCCGGTGGTGCTCACCGGACCCGGGGGTCAGCGACTCGTGGGGACGGCGTTCTTCTCCTCGCTGCCGACCTCGGTGTTCGCGGTGGACTGCTGGTCGTCCTGCGCGGGGACGTTGATCTAGGCCCGGCGAGCGGTGACCGCCCACAGCGGGTCGCCGCGGCCGGGCGGGGTGCGGAGCTGCACGTCGGGCTCGGTGAACCCGCCGGCCCGGCGCAGCAGCTCGGCGACCAGGCCGCCGTGCTGCTCGTCGGAGGTGGCCAGCCACCCGTGCACGGCCTTGGTCGGGAAGCACCGGTTGGAGAAGGTGATGGCGACGACGCCGCCGGGCCGCAGCACGCGGGCGGCCTCGGCGAGCACCTCCACCGGCCTGGTCAGGTAGTCGATCGAGACGCAGCAGACGACGGCGTCCACGTCGGCGTCGGGCAGCGGGATGTGCGGGTCGGCGTTGAGGTCGTGCACCACCCGCTCGGTGGCCACCGGGTTGGCCTCGAGCTCGGCGGCGTTCATGCCCAGGACGACGAGCTCGGCCGGCGGGTTCTCGAAGTGCGAGACCCAGGAGCTCATCAGGTCCAGTGCCCGGCCGGTGACGCCCAGCTCGGTGTAGAGGGCCCCGACGGCGGCGATGGCCCGGTCGTCGATGTGGGTGACCAGGCGGGGCGGGCCGTAGAAGATGGTGTCGGGCGTGGCGTCGTCCCGGTCGAAGAAGCCGGGCGGGAAGCCGTCGTACGGGTCGGTGCTCACCGCTCGAGTGTGCGGCCGCGGTGGGGGCCTCCGCCGGGCGGAGCGGGCGCTGCGGTAAGGTTCTGGAGCACTCCGCGGGTGTAGTTCAATGGTAGAACATCAGCTTCCCAAGCTGACAGTGCGAGTTCGATTCTCGTCACCCGCTCCACGTAAAGCCGCAGGTCAACGGATGGTTATGAAGATCATCTCAAGCTGCTGGGCATGGTCATTCATGACCTACAACCCCCCTCTGTGACCTAACTTCGCCCCCACTTAGGTCATGACTAGGTCACGTTGGCCGAGTCCAGGACGACGCATAGCGCCGCAGCCACCTCACCCCGCCAGGGTGACGTACAGCCCGACGTCATCGACACCACGCCCGGCTGCGAAGGGCGCGGAGGCCGCCTCGGTGCGCAGCCGCGCTCCTACAATCTGCCAATAAATTGCGAGCCCGCTGAGGTCAACGGCGGCGACCACGCGTTGATCGCTGCGGCCACCCAGGTCATCGACCAACACGGTGACGGCGAGGTGCACACCGTCGGTGCTGCCGTCCGCGACGAGCGCGGTGACATCCACGTTGCGGTCAACCTGTCGCACTTCCCCGGCGGCCTCCGCGCCGAACTGGTGGCGCTCGGGGCTGCCCGCGCCGCAGGAGCACGGAAACCCCAGACCATCGTGGCCGTCGGCGATGTCGGCCGGGGAGTGCTTTCGCCATGCGGGCGAGACCGGCAGGTCTTCGCTGACCACCACCCGAGGCTGCGGGTCATCGTCTCCACAGGTAGCGGGCCGACTGTGGTCCAACCAGGCGCCCTGTTGCCGCACGCGTACCGGGTTCCGACTGGCCCATCAGCTGACGGTGCGCCGCAGAAGGTCGCGATGCCGGGGAATCCGGTCGGCGCGCAAAGTTCGCCAGGTGACAGTCCCTAGCACTGGATATCCGTTAGCAGTCACAGCCTCGGTGGACTCCGGATGCACGTGAAGGTCCGGGCCTCGCTGCTGTGTCCGAGCGCGAAGTGGCCCAGGTATGCGCCCGCAGTGCTGCCGCCGATGCCCACCGTCGGTTGAGGTCACAGCTCGCGCCGCTTGACCATTCATCGCCTATTCACTGGCCATACCTAGCTTGACGGTCAGCCACCTGCTCGCTCTAGGGACCAACCGTGGTCGCCCCAGCAAATGAGGGCTAACCCAGGAGTGTTGATGAACTCGCGGACGATGTCTCCGGAGGTCAGCTCCTCGTTTCGCTCTGCTCCAATTGAGCAGTGGAACCGATGCCATCCGATTTGGCAGTCCGTAGGGCCCGAAGACGCAGCAGCTGCTGGGTACCTCGATCGGTAAGACGCCAATATGTGTTCGTGTCACTCCCGGGTCGTCGTTTGCTGCCATTTGCAATCAGACCCAAGGCGGAGAATTGCACCTTTACATCATTGAAACTATCTAGCGTGACCTCCACGTCGTAGATCGCTCCCACCCTTCGATCCTCCTTTGCGTCACCTTCCACCCCATCGGCGTCATTGTTGTTGTTGTCGTCGTCGTCGTCGTCGTCAAGAAGATCTTCTCTTGTCAGCCGATCGCAGAGTGCCGTGAGACGCTCGCGCAGGTACTCCTCAGACGCCTCGTCCATGAGTTCTGGTCCAATGTGCTTGAACACATCATTCCAAGTTGGTTTGACTACCCAAATGCCGTGGGCTCTATTACGCGCGAACGCGTCCTTTGCGTCGATCCGCCACTGATAGTGAAATTCGACCTGACAGCGAAGCGAAGCCGTCTCGTCGCCCTGCATCAGATCCGCCGGGTCGAACATTAGCGAACCCTGCCTCTGCTCATCATGCAGTTCCGCCGAGAGCTCGCGTACTCTTGCTCGAAGCTCGACCAACTCTTGCTGGACGATGGGTGTCATGGCGTGGTTGCCTCGAATCCATCCAACTGCTGGGTGCGACTTGCGGGTTTGCATGATGGCGAGCGCCACCTGCCCCGGAAGATCACCCGGCTCGTTCCAATACTTCACCATCTTATTCTCGATTTTTGCTCTAAATTTCTCCAACTTCTCCCGCAACTCAGGGTCAAGATCAACCCTTTCCGCTATGAGTTTTCCAGGGTTTCCGTGCAAAAATCCCATCACCGGCTTATTTTTCTCGACTGCGTAGTCGAACTCCATCTCCGTATAGGAAATCTGTTCGACGTCGTCGACACTGCCGTAGCGGCCGCCCACAATTACCACGTAATAGTCGCACAAATCTATGACACCTTGAATTAGGTTCCATTTTTCACTGTCTGAAGCGGGGAAGAGTTCCATCCCGGAGGGGATGCAGTCCGCTTCAAGGAGTGTCTGAAGGACAGCGCGACGTTCTGCCACTAGGTCCTTGAAAGTGGAACTAATGAACACCTGCTCACGCTTCTCGATCGCCACTAAACAATCCGCCTTTGTCCTGTCGCCCAAAAATGTACGACTTATCGTCCCCGCCGCACGCCGCAATGGCAATCCGGAACAGCAGGGTTGAAGCATTTATCGCTAAGTCCCCGCCTCGAATTCCGGCCGGGTAGGCACGAGCAAGTTACGCCCCGCTGCAGCCATTCCCTCAAGCATTTCATAGGCATCGGCGCTACTCACGTCACCCCCAGCAACGCCTTCTGCTAACACCTGCCAGGTTTTCCGCGTGAGAATTCCTTGTCTTTGCGCGAAATCGAAGGCGTCTCGATCGTCGCTTATCCAACAGGAACCCGTGAATTCGGAAGTCCTGAGGATGAAGCATGTTTGGGCTTCGCCCAAGTGTTGGGTCGGCCGATCATCTCCGCCGCCGAACACACCCCGTCGGATGCGTTCGACCTTGCCAATCGAATCCTCGTCCTCTACTGCGATCGGTTCACCCAACCAGGGTATAGGGCTCCGAAGAGCAGGCAAATAGTTCCCGGACTTCCGCGCCTCCTGCTCAACCGCTTCAGTCCATCGTCCGCGATCACGGAGGATGTCGCGAAGAAGATCAAGCTCCCCCACTGCTGCAAAATTGCAGAGAACCGTATTGTCCGGGAAAAGCCACAGAGTCACGGTTCGAAGTCTTGGTCGTCCTTGCCGGCGTTCGTGTTCCCCCCACCGCCCTGTTCCAAGAGAGACCGCACGTCATCGACATCTACTTCAAGCAAGTTGGCGAAAGGACGAAGCGTAATAGCCCCGTGGTCATACGCCACCAAGAGATCGGCGGCGAGGCCAAATGGCGGGCGACGCGTCTGGCTTTCTTTGGTCCATTTAGCCAACTCTTTTGTCCGCTTAGCGAGCGAGGCGCATCGAGCTGTATTAAAGGTTGCCAATTGGCGCCGCCTGAAATCCGATGCCAGGCCCAGGTTGAAGAGCCTCCAGGAAAGGGCGCTAGGTGACACACCTAGGTCCATGACCAAATGAGCAAAGTCAAGATCGCTCGCCTCGCCCGAGTTCCAGCCTTTCGATTCTCGGCGCAGCCTTGAGGCTGGCATTAGGAAATTAGCGGCAAAGACATTCGCGCGCTTCTCCGTCTTGTCGGCGGCATGCATAACGTCCTGGTCAATGTGGAGCGCCTGATCATCCTCGGCAAGCAGGTGCCCCAATTCATGCGCCATTGTAAAGCGCTGGCGCGTGGCTGAATCAGTGGTACTGACGACAATAACCGCGCAATGTTCGTCTCTCCACGCCACCCCGTCGCAGTCCCTGCCCGCAGGAACGCGAGCCACGTCGAAACCAAAAACCCGCTCGATGTCGCTCTCTAGGTCCATGACAGTTTGACCGTCAGCCCTCGACATCAAGTTCGCGGCTTGCTCAGCGAGGGCCTCACCCTGCTTGATGTAGCCCCCACCTCGAGTTGGGCGAATCTCAGCGACAGGGCGCTGACGCTGAAATACGAAGTCAAGATCATGGCGAAATTTTGCAATACGCCTCGCTTCTTCGATCGCCCCACTTTGGACAGCCTCTGCTTTTGAGGCGGCTCGTGCTGCCAGCGCAGGCTCGGGTGATTGAACACCGAGAAGGTAGTCAACCGAAACCCCACCAACCTCTGCAATATTCGCAAGGTCGAGCGATGTAAATCGGCGCGTTCCGCTCAGGGACTTGCTCATTTTGGAGGAGTCAAGACCTGCCCTGGCCGCAAACTCGCCGTGCGCCAACCCTGACTCTTCAATGACATGACGAACACGCTCCGTCACCACAGATGCCTGCATGTGACGTAAACTACGTCACTCTTGCGATAATCGCAACACTGCGGGACTATGTCGCGCCGCACATCGTGACGCCCTCTTGGCGACCGGCGGCTAACCCGATGAGCGTTGCCGCTCCATCCATCTGGCCCGGGCGGGGCGAGCCAAACGCAGGCGGCCGGGCGGCAACGATTCAGCGACATGCAACTCGGTCAGCCGAAACCCCCGCAGAGATCCAGCTTTCGCGGCCGGACAGCCCCGGCCGACGTTGGGAGGAGATGCGGCACACCCGTGCAGATCGTTCGACTGGGCTTCAGCAAACCCACCGGTTATCGCGGAACCAGGCAATACACGTCAGACGACACACATCTAAACGCAACACACCCAAGCCCGACACACCTCATGCATCTGCGGTAATGAGGTGCCTCGTCACCCCGGCGGGGCGCTCGCGGGCGTCACCGGTGAGGCTCTACCTCTTGCTGCCTGCTGCGGTTGGGCATGGCTTCCGCAATGACTGCCCGCCGGTGACGTCTTCGGTGTTCGGGGCGGTCGACGCCTGATAGGAGCATGGGCACCCGCGGCCCGCAGATGCATGCGCTGCGCCCCGACACCGTCTTCGCGAGCCACCTCCCCGCGAAGGAGTCACCGTGCTGGCCGGCATCGACACCCACAAGGACACCTTGGCCGTCGCCGTCATCGACCCGGTCGGGCGACCGCTGGTCGTGACCGACCTGGCCAACACCGAGGCCGGGTTCGACGAACTCCAGGCCCTACTCGCCGAACACGCAGTCGACCGGGTCGGGATCGAGGGCTCGGGCAACTACGGCCGCGGCGCTGCCATCCGACTCGCGATGGCCGGCGGCATGCAGGTCGTGGAGGTGCCGCCCTCGCTGACCTCCAGGGAGCGGTCCAGCCGGCCCGGGCAGGGCAAGACCGACCCCGTGGACTGCCTGGCCATAGCCCGGATCACCGCCCGGGAGACCGACCTACCACCGGTGCGCCTGGCCGTCGGACAAGCCGCCGACCTGCGTGCACTGGCCGACTACCGCAATCAGCTCGTCGCCGAACGCACCGCCCTGGCCAACCGCACCCACGCCGAGCTGCATGGCCTGCTCCCCGGCTACCAGGTGACCGTGCCGCGACTGACCGCACCGACGTTCATCACCGCCGCCACCGATGTCTTGCGGGGTGACACCCGGACCCGCGCTCAGCTCACCCTACGACGACTGACCCGCCTCACCGAGCTGACCGCCCAGATCAAGGAAATCACCGCCCTGATCACCACCACGATGGACACCATCGACACCGGACTCTCCGACCTCTACGGAGTGGGCCCGGTCGGCGCGGCCACGATCCTCGGCGAGCTCGCCGACATCCGCCGTTACCGATCCCGGCACGCCTTCGCCGCCGCCAACGGCACCGCCCCCATCCCCGCCTCATCCGGCCGCACCAGCCGCCACCGACTCAACCGAGCCGGCAACCGCACGCTGAACCGGGTGCTCTACACGATGGCCATCACCCAGATCCGCGCAGACACCGAAGGACGGGCCTACTACCAGCGCAAACGCGCCGAGGGAAAGACCGGCCGCGAAGCCCTCCGCTGCCTCAAGCGACGACTCTCCGACCTGATCTACACCACCATGCACGCCGACCTCGCGAAGCAATCAACGCCCGTCACAACCAAGGCCTGAGATACCCGGCAGCGCCGCACCTCGCGGCAGTTGACACATAGGAGCTCATCTCGGGTGCCGGCGACTCGTCGTGACACCTGCTCGGGATGCGTGACGCCTCTGCACCACATGCCAAGCCAACAATCTCGTCGCGAGCAGGAACGCCGACGTGAGCGCGAGCGCCGACGTCAAGCAACCGTCGATCACCACCAGGCAAGCGCAGCCGACGCCTCAGTGACGCCAGCTGGAGCCGCGCCCGCAGAGAACCGCCGTCGGGCCGCCGTGAGCTGCGGATGGTGCCGTGGCCTCATCACCCCGAAGCCTCGGGGGCCGGTGCCGAAGTGGTGCTCAGCCTCCTGCCGGCAACGGGCCTGGGAGCAACGCCGCGCGGCCTCGTCCGGTCTGAGCGCGGTCGAGGTCGTCGAACGCATCGTCCGCGTCCCCGCCATCTCACCCCGGCCGCAGCCACGCCGAGAGCCGAGGAACCGCGAGTGGAGAGGGCTGATCCACGAGCTCACCCGTCAGGTCTCCGGATACCACGTCGACGCCCAGTACCTGATCGGCATCGCCTACGAGCTCCGGTCCCTCATCGAGGCACTCGAGGACAGGGATGCGTGGAGCACGATCCGCTGGCGCGACCAACAGCGACCCAGGTTCACCCGCGCCGACCCACACGACCCCGACCACCTACGTCACCCCGGCCGGGATGACATCTGGTGAACCGCCACGCCACCTGCTGAGCGCGACAGGCCACCGCACCCGCGACACCGCACGGGTGAGCACCAGCGCCAGGAGGCAGCCCTTGACCACCGCCAGCAACCGCGCCGCCGACCGCCTGCACGACATCGACAGCGCGGCCGCCTACCTCCGGTGCGGGCGGCGCCTGGTCTACCGGCTCGTCGCCGAGCGCCGGCTCACACACACCAAGGCCGGCCGTTCCCTGCGGTTCTGGCAGTCGGACCTCGACGCCTACCTCGACGCCGGGACCGTGCGCTCGACGGGCTCGTCCCCCACCGCGGTCTGACGGCCGGCCGCGATGGCGTCCCGCGCCTCCTTCGGGGCCATCGACAAGATGGCGTCGGGCAAGTGGCGTGCCCGGTGCACCGGCCCTGATGGCAAGCGCCGGTCGGCCACCTTCCCCACCAAGGCCGACGCCCGGGTCTGGCCCGCCACCCAGCAGACCGACGCCGTCCGCCGCATGTGGCGGGCACCCGAGGGCGCTCGTCGCACGGTCGACAAGTTCGCCGCCGACTACCTGAAGCGCCAGGACCTTCGCGACTCAACGCGGGTCCTCTACGCCAACCTCTGGCGGCTGCACCTCGCCGACCGCTGGACCGGCGTCGAGGTCGGCGACGTCACCCCTGCGATGGTGCGCAGCTGGCACACCACCGCGGCCGCGACGACGGGGCCGGCCGTTCTCGCCCAGAGCTACCGCCTGCTGCGCGCCGTCCTGGGCGTCGCCGTTGCCGACGACGCGATCCCGGCCAACCCGTGCAAGCTGCGCGGGGCGTCCACCCCGAAGGCGGCCCGGCCGTCCCGTGCGCTGACCGCCGCCGAGGCAACCGCCATCGCCGACCACCTCGGCCGGTCGACCCGCACCGAGCGGTACAGCGCGCTGGTCCTCGTCCTCACGTTCGCTGGACTCCGGTTCGGGGAGGCGGCCGCGCTGCGCCGGTCCGATGTCCTGGACGGCGGGGAACGGCTGCGGATCGAGCGGGCCGTGCGCTACTACGACGGCCGCTGGGTGGTCGGTGAGCCCAAGACCGAGGCCGGGCACCGCACGGTCGCCCTGCCCACCAGCGTCCGCCTCGCGCTGCTCAAGCACATAGACCGGTACGTGCCGGACACCCCGGACGCGCTCGTGTTCGGCACCCGCAGCGGCGGGTTCCTCAGCGTCGCGAACTTCGGCAAGACCTTCCGCCGCGCCGCCGACGCCGTCGGGCTCGGCCCGGTCCGGCTGCACGAGCTGCGGCACACCGGGGCCACCCTCGCCGCGGCGGCCGGGGCGAGCACGAAGGAGCTCATGCGCCGGCTCGGCCACGCCAGCCCGGACGCCGCGCTGATCTACCAGCACGCCAACGACGACCGCGACGCCGAGATCGCCCGCGCCCTCGAGGCCCGCATCCGACCACCGCAGCCGCCGACCCCGACGTCGCGACGTCCCCGCATCAACAACCGTCCTGGGCCGAGGCGCTAGAACAATCCTCAGCGGAGCGCCGCGACGACCTTCTCGGCGGCCTCCTTCGCCGATCCGGGGTTCTGACCGGTGACCAGGTTGCCGTCGACCACCGCGTAGGAGACGAACGGGAGCTTGGCCTTGGTGTAGCGGGCACCCCTGTCCTTGGCGCGCTGCTCGGCGTTGTAGGGCACCAGCTTGTCCACGCGAGCCAGGACTTCCTCCTGCCAGGCGAAACCGGTCATGGTTTTGCCGGCGATCAGGTAGGTCCCATCGCTGAGGGTGGTGTCGAGCAGTCCGCAATACCCGTGGCAGACCGACGCAACGACACCGCCGCGTTCATAGATCTCGCGGGTGATGCGCTGGAGGCCTTCGCTGCCGGGGAAGTCGTACATCACGGCGTGGCCGCCGGTGAAGAAGATGGCCTCGTAGTCGGCGGGGTCTACCTGGTCGGGGCTCAGCGTGTTCTCGAGCAGGGCCATCCTGGCCGGGTCGGCTCGCCACGCCTTGGCGGTCTTGTCGTAGTTGGGGAACTTGAGCGACCGGGGCTCGAGGGGGACGGCGCCGCCGGCGGGGCTGACAAGCGTCTGCTGGAAGCCGGCGTCCTCGAAGACGTGCCAGGCATGGGTGAGCTCCGACAACCACAGCCCGGTGGGATGGCTGGGGTCGTCGTAGTGCCCGACGTTGGTGACGACGTCCAGGATGCGCCGGGTCATGGTTCGGTCTCGCTCCCCGCCTCGATGTTTGCATTGCTCACATCGACGGTAGCGCCCCGCGCCTCGCCGGTCAAAGGGTCACCCGGGAGACGGTCATCCTCGTTGGGTCGACGACCGTGCGTCGACGACAGCGAGGAAGGACGCGCGAACCTGGGCCAACACGACATCCACCGACGGACCGGTCAGCTTGCGATCCAGGTAGAGGCACGCCATGCCGTGCACCAGGCCCCACCCACCGAGGGCGACGTCGACAGGGTCGGAGTCGGGGAAGACCCGGGTGATGGCAGTGGCGAGCAGCTCATGGACCGCGGCTGCCGCTCGGACCCGCTCCTCGCTCTCGCGGTCGCACTCGTCGCCGAACATCAGCCGGAACAGCGCCGGCCGACGCAGCGCGAACCCGACGTAGGCAGCCCCCAGATCGGCCAGTCCCTCCACCGAGTCCGGCAGAGGGCGGTCGGCCGTCAGGTTCGCCTCGAGGTCGCGCAGGCCCTGCGCGGCCAACGCCGACACCAGAGCATCGCGGTCGGGGAAGTGACGGTAGGGAGCCGTCGGCGATACGCCGGTCTCCCGCGCGATGGCCCGGATGGAGAACTCCTGCCCCCGCTCGAGCATCTCCATGGCCGCAGCGATGAGAGCAGCCCGCAGGTCTCCGTGGTGGTAGGTCGTCTTCACCGTCGACGCCATCTCGCCCTCCCGACACCAGATGCGACGCGGCGATGGTTGCCGGTCATGCCCGCGCCCACCCTACGGCAGATGTTGACTCTGCTTACATCGCGGCCTACCGTGCGAAGTGAGCACCGCATACATCAAGTCGGAGGAACAGCATGCAGACCATCCTCGGGGCCAACGGCCAGATCGCCACCGAGCTCGCCCGCTATCTCCATGACCACGTCACCCCCGACCTCCGCCTGGTCAGCCGCCGGCCTCAGAAGGTCCACGACACCGACCAGCTCGCCGCTGCCGACCTCACCGACGCCGACGCGACCCGCGCCGCCGTCGCGGACAGCGAGATCGCCTACCTCACCGTCGGCCTGCCCATGAACTCGGCGCTGTGGGAGCGGCAGTTCCCTGCGATGATGGCCAACACCATTGCCGCCTGCAGCGCGCATGGCACCAAGCTGGTGTTCTTCGACAACACCTACATGTACCCCAAGACCGCGGCACCCCAGACTGAGGACACCCCGTTCCAGCCGACGGGACGCAAGGCCGTCGTCCGCGCACGGATCACCACCATGCTGCAGAACGCCATGGACGCCGGCGACGTCGACGCGGTCATCTGCCGGGCGCCGGAGTTCTACGGACCCGGCAGGACACAGAGCCTGACCAACACCGCGATCCTCGACCGTCTCGCGCAGGGGCGGCGCGCCATGATCCCGCTGGACGCGCACACCCAGCGGTCCCTGATCTGGACACCCGACGCGAGCCGCGCCATGGGACTCATCGGCAACACCGCGGACGCCTACGGACAGACCTGGCACCTGCCCATCGACACCGACCGGCTGACCTACGCCCAGATCGTCGAGGTCGCCTCCGCCAGCGTCGGAACCGACCTCGGCTACCGCACCGTCCCGGCTGCGCTCTTCACGCTCGGTGCACTGTTCAACCCCGCCATCCGGGAAGCCGGCGAACTGCTCCCCCGGTACCGGCAGGACAACATCTTCGAGGCCACCAAGTTCGCCACCCGGTTCCCCGAGTTCACGGTCACCTCCTACCGGTCCGGCATCGCCGAACTGATGGGGGCGGGACACCCGCGCCCAGGCAAGGCCACCGCAGGCACCGCGCCGGACGCCGCGACAACCCCGCACGCCGAGCGCCCCGGCCCGAAGAGTTAGGTCATTCCGAGGTCACAGCTGGGGTGACAAGCCGAAACAGGCACTCTGACCTGGGCTTTCGCGCGCCGCACTGGTCCTTCCCAAGCTGACAGTGCGAGTTCGACTCTCGTCACCCGCTCCACCCAGCAGCCCAGGTCGGCCAGCGCCCATGCAGAGGACGGTCGACCGCTGCGGGCGGAGGACACCGTCAGCGCGGTCGGCGGCGCGGTCACCGTCGTCGCGTTCCCGCTCGTCGCCCTGCAGACGCGGACCGGTTGCCCCGTCGTCCGGTGTTCCTCGGCAGCACGGTCGCCGCCGGGGTGGCGGTCGGCAGCGGGTCGACCTCTACCCCCGGGGCCGGCCTGGCCGGGTGGACACGATCGACGTGATCCCGGGCGTCGTTCTGCCTCACCAGCCCGGTGCGGCGGCTGAGCGACCTCCCCGCTCCGGACGACGAGCCGAGCGTCCAGCCGGTGCATCGATGGGCGTGGGCCTGTGCAACGGCGGTTCCGGAACGCGGCATCACCCATTGCGGCCGATTCTGGGTCGTTATCTTCGCTTTCGGCTCAACGCCCGGCGGTGACGGCCGTAGAGACCCTGACCGGAGGAGCAGGTCCACCGGGCGGGGCAGAGCGGGGTTCTCCATGTTCAGCAGTCGTGGTTCGCGGTCGGCCGTGGGCACTCTCGTCGAGGACCACACCGAGGACGTCGACGCGGTGACCGCGGTGATCACCGCCCTGGCCGCGGCCACCGACACCCGGGGCGCCGTGGTCGCCGCCCTCACGGCGGTGCGCCAGGCGTTCGGCTACGCCTACGGCTCCCACTGGGTGATCGACCCCGCCACGGACACCCTGCGGTTCTCCTCCGAGAGCGGCTCGGTCAGCGACGAGTTCGCCCGGGTCACCGCGACGGCGACCTTCGCCCGCGGCGTCGGGTTGTCCGGCCGCGCCTGGGCGGCGAAGGACCTCGTCGTCACCGCCAACCTCGGCGAGATGAAGGACTGCGTGCGCGCCCCGGTCGCCCTGCGGGTGGGCGTGCGCTCGGGCATCTGCTTCCCGCTGTTCGCCGACGGCCAGGTCACCGGCACGATGGACTTCTTCTGCATGAAGGAGCTCACCCCCTCACCCCGGCGGCTGGCCACCCTGCGCTGCGTGGGCACCCTGGTCTCCCAGGCCATCGCCCGCTTCCAGGCGGTCGCCGCCGACCAGAAGACCGCCCAGGACGTCGCCACCGTCACCCAGGTCCTCCAGCAGCTGACCACCGCCGGCGACGCCGAGACCGCCCTGCGGATGGCCCTCGACAGCATCCGCAGCGGCTTCGGCTGGGCCTACGGCTCCTTCTGGCGGGTCGACCCCTCGGCCGGAGTGCTGCGCTTCGAGCGGGAGTCCGGCGACGTGGGGCCGGAGTTCCGCGCCGTCACCCTGTCGGCCACCTTCGCCCCGGGGGTGGGCCTGTCCGGGCGGACCTGGCGCAACAAGGACCTCTTCTTCGTCCCCGACCTGGGGCAGATGACCGACTGCGTGCGGGCCCCCGTCGCCCAGAAGGCCGGCGTGAAGTCCGGCGTCTGCCTGCCCATCGTCTGCGGCGGCGAGATCATCGGCACGATGGACTTCTTCGCCACCTGGACGATGGTGCTGTCCCCGGGTCGCGAGGCCGCGCTGCGCAACACCGCGTTCCTGCTCGGGCAGGCCCTCGACCGGATCGCCGCGACCGAGCAGCTGAGCACCGCGGGCCGGGAGCTGGTGATCTCCATCGAGGAGGTCGAGCGCAACGTGCTGTCCGCGACCGACGTGGCCGGGCAGGGCCGCACCCTGGCCGACGAGGCCAACCGGGTCGTCGCCCAGCTCGGCGAGTCCAGCCAGCAGGTCGGCCAGGTCGCCCACACCATCAGCAGCATCGCCGCCCAGACCAACCTGCTGGCCCTCAACGCCACCATCGAGGCCGCCCGCGCCGGCGAGGCGGGCAAGGGCTTCGCCGTCGTGGCCAACGAGGTCAAGGAGCTCGCCCGCGAGACCGCGGTGGCCACCACCGACGTGACGGACAAGATCACCGCGATCCAGGAGCAGGTGGACGCCGTGGTGGCCGCCCTGGCGTCCATCGGCACCGTGATCGAGACGATCAACGAGACCCAGGCCGTCATCGGCGGGGTGCTGACCGAGCAGGTCGCGGTCACCCGGGCGATCCTCGGATGACTACCGGGCGGCTGGACGCGTTGCGCTCGATGGTCGCGATCGCCGAGGTCCCGGGCGAGCCCGGCATCCTCGACGAGCTGGTGAGCACGGCCCGCCGGCTGCTGTCGGCGCCGTTCGGCATCGCGTTGCTCGTCTCCGCCGACGGCACGCCCACCGCCCTGTCCCACCAGGGCATGACCGAGGAGCAGGTCGGCGCCATGCCGCACCTGCCCCGACCCGTCGGGCTGGTCGGGGTCGTCCTGGCGGGGACCGTGCTGCGCCTGACCCGGATGGCCGACCACCCGGCCTCGGTCGGGTTCCCCGTCGGGCACGTCGCGATGGGAGCGCTGCTGGCGGCGCCCATCACCGTCGACGACACCGTCCTCGGCGCGCTGTACCTGACCCGCAGCCCCGACGAGCGGGCGTTCAGCGCCGAGGAGGAGGCCGAGGTGCTGGCGCTGGCCCGGATGGCGGGGCTGGTCGTCGCCGTCCGCCGCCGGATGATCGGCCGACGCGACGCCCTGGACGGCCTGGTCACCATGGGCCTGGGGCTCACCGAGACCGCAGAGCGTGGACCGCTGGGGACGGCCGCCTCCATCGACCAGCTCGTGGACGCCGCCCGTGCCGCGCTGGGGGTCGACGTCGCCTTCCTGTCCCACCTGGACGACGCACGGCAGACGGTCAGCCACGTCAGCGCCCGCCCCGGCACGACAGGCCTCAGCCCGGGGATGCTCGTCCCGACCGCGGCCAGCTACTGCGCGGCGGTGCTGCGCGGCGACCTGCCCTCCTCGATCCCCGACGTCGCCGCGCACCCCGTCGCCTCGGCCATCCCGGTCTCCCCGACCCTGCGCGCGGGTTCCTACAACGGGGTCCCCGTCACGCTCGAGGACGGCAGCGTGCACGGCACCCTCTGCGCGCTGGACGGGGCCGGCACCACGGTGGCCGACAGCGCGTCGCGCACCGAGACGCTGCAGGTGCTGGCCCGGCTGGTCGCCGGCCGGATCGACCACCACCGCGCCGAACGTCGCCGCAGCGACGGGGACCGGGCGGTCCTCGCCCCGCTGCTCGACGGCTCGCGCCGGACCACGGTGCTGCAACCGATCGTCGCCCTGGCCACCGGCCACCCGGTGGGTTACGAAGCCCTGTCCCGGTTCACCGACGTGCACGGCGGAGCCCTGCGCCCGGACCTCGTCTTCGCCGAGGCCACCCGGCTGCAGCTGGGCCCGCAGCTCGAGCAGGCCGCGCTCGCCTCAGCACTGCAGCTGCTGCCGCGCATCCCCGACACCTGCTACCTGTCGGTCAACGTCTCCCCGCGGGCACTGGCCGACCCGGCCACCCACGACCTCCTCACCTCGGTCCCCGGGGACCGGTTGCTGCTGGAGATCACCGAGCACGAGGCGGTGCCGGACTACCGGTCCCTGGCCCGGCTGACCGGGCACCTGCGCCACCGCGGCATCCGCATCGCCGTCGACGACGCGGGCTCGGGGTACGCCAGCCTGCAGCACGTCACGGAGCTGAGCCCCGACGTGATCAAGCTCGACATCGCCTTCGTGCGGCACGTCGACACCGACCGCAACCGTCGGGCCATCGCCCGTGCGCTCATCGCCTACGCCGGCGAGACCGGCGCCACCCTCGTCGCCGAGGGCATCGAGACCCCGGCCGAGCGCGACCAGCTGCTCGCCCTCGGGGCGCCGCTGGGCCAGGGGTACCTCCTCGGCCGCCCCCAGCCGGTCGACGACCTCTTCCCCCGCCCGGCACCGCCCCGTGCGCTCCGACGCACCCCGGCGGCCGTGTGAGGGCGGACCGGTCCACGGAGTAGCTTGAGGGCTCAACCAAGCGTCGTCCCCAGGAGCTCCCCCGTGTCCCGTCCCGTCCTGCAGGTGATCGCCGGCAGCACCCGCCCCGGCCGCAAGGGCATCGCCGTGGCCCGCTGGGTCGCGCAGCAGGCGGAGGCCCACGGCGGGTTCGACGTCGAGCTGGTCGACCTCGCCGACGCCGGCCTGCCGGTGCTCGACGAGCCCAACCACCCGCGCCTGGGCCAGTACACGCAGCAGCACACCAAGGACTGGTCGGCCACCGTCTCCCGGGCCGACGCCTTCGTGTTCGTCTTCCCCGAGTACAACCACTCGATCCCCGGCGGGCTCAAGAACGCCATCGACTTCCTCTTCCACGAGTGGGCCGACAAGGCCGCCGGCCTGGTCTCCTACGGCGGCGTCTCCGCCGGCACGCGCTCGGCCGCCGCGCTGAAGCCGGTGCTCGGGGCGCTGCGCGTCGTCCCCGTGGTCGAGGCCGCCACGATCCCGTTCTTCACCCAGTTCATCGACGACGACGGCGTGTTCACCGGCAACGCCGAGCTGCAGGCCGGCGCCACCGCGATGCTCGACGAGATCGCCCGCCTGACCGGCAAGCTCCGGGGCCCGCGAGACTGACCGGGTGGAGCTGCGCACCCTGCCGACCGCCAACCTGACCGCGGCGGAGCGCACCGCGCTGCGCGACCTCCTCGACGGCGCCTTCGCCGGCGACGACCCCTTCGACGACGAGGACTGGGGTCATGCCCTCGGCGGGGTGCACGTGCTCGCCTCGCGCGACGGCGAGCTGCTCGGCCACGCCGCCGTGGTGGGGCGCCAGCTGATCGCCGGCGGCCGCACGCTGCGCACCGGGTACGTCGAGGCGGTGGCCGTCGCCGCCGCGGCCCGTCGGCAGGGCATCGCCGGCGCCCTCATGGCCGAGGTCGAGCGGCTGATCCGCGGCGGGTTCGAGCTCGGCGCCCTCGCGGCCAGCGCCGACGGCGCCGCGCTCTACGACGCGCGGGGGTGGACCCGGTGGACCGGTCCGCTGCGCTGCCTCACCCCCGACGGCGTCGTGGACGGCGACGGCAGCTGGGTCTACGTCCTCCCGGTCCCCGGCATCGACGCGGGCACCGGAGACCTCCCGCTGATCTGCGACTGGCGGCGCGGCAGCCTCTGGTGAGCCATGCCGGTTGTGCGCGACCGATTGCGGAGCGTGCCGACCCGCAGGGCACGTGGGACCCGCGATGCACCCCGTCCCACCTGGCGTCGACGGGAGTGGCGGCCGCACCGCGCAGGGGCCACGATCCTCCCGGCGGATGGGAGACGGACTCGTTCCGTCCCACCGCCAGACCGGGCCCTGCCCCCGCCCGGTCGACCCAGCGGTCAGGCCGGCAGCAGCAGGGTCGCGTAGAGCGTCAGCCCCGGCCCGAAGGCCATGGCCACCACCGGTCCGTCCACCTCGCCGAGCTCCTCGAGCACCAGCAGCACGGTCGCCGACGAGCAGTTGCCGTGCTCGGCCAGCACCCGCCGCGAGGGCGCGATCTGCTCCTCGGTGAGCCCGAGCTGGTCGCGGGCGACGTCCAGGATGCGCGGCCCCCCGGGGTGCACCGCCCACCCGGCGACGTCCTCGACCCGCAGCCCGGCGGTGTCCAGCAGCTCCTGCACGACGTCGCCCACGTGCCGGGCCAGGACGTCGGGCACCCGCGGCGAGAGCCCCATCTTGAAGCCGAGGTCGGTGACGTCCCAGGTCATGTGGTCGGCGGTCGAGTGGTCGGTGCGGGCCACGGTGGCCGCGACCCGCATGCCGCGCCGGGCGTCGGGCTGGAGGACCACGGCGCTGGCGGCGTCGCTGAACAGCGCGTGCGCGACCACCTGGGACAGGTCGTCGCGGGCCGGCTGCACGTGCAGGCTGGTCAGCTCGCAGCACAGCAGCACCGCCGGCCGGGACCGCGCGGTCACGTAGTCGCCGACCGCGCCGAGCCCGGGCAGCGCGGCGTAGCAGCCCATGTGGCCGACCAGCAGCCGCTGCACGCCGGCCGGCATGCCCAGGTCGCTGGCCAGCCGGATGTCCAGCCCCGGGGTGGCGTACCCGGTGCAGGTGACGACGGCGAACAGGCCGACGTCGCCGGGGGCCAGGCCCGCGGAGTCCAGCGCTGCGGCCACGGCCTGCTTGCCCAGCGGCAGCGCCTCGTCGACGTAGCGCTCCATGCGGGCGCCGGTGCCCCACCCGGAGATGTCCTCGTGCACCGGGTTGACCACGGCGTGCCGGGTGCGCACCCCGGCCGCGGAGAACACCCGGCGGGCCGACCGCAGACCGGTGTAGTGCTGGGCGAAGAAGCCCTCCCACACCTCGTCCTGGGTGTAGGACGCCGGCAGGGCTCGGCCCGCGCCGGTGATGACGGCGCCGCTCATCGGGCCGGGTCCTGGGGAAGCGTCACTTCTCCGACGGTACGGGGCCCGGGCGTTTCCGGCCGTACCCGGCGAAGAGGATGCCGCTCCAGCGCATGGGCACCATGCGCACGCCCGGGCGTCGTCCCCGCTTCCAGGCGACCAGGTCGCGCACCGAGGGCCGCAGCCCGACCAGCCGCAGGTCCAGGCCCAGGCGGTCGGCCGCGGCCAGCAGCCGGGCGCGGTCGACGAACAGGGCGCGGTCGTGGATGCCCGGCGGCGGGCCGCCCGGGATCCGCTCGGCGATGCCCACGGCGACCGGCCCGGCCAGCCAGGAGTCCGCGATCGCGTCGATCACCAGCGCCCCGCCGGGCTTCAGCAGCCGGGCGCACTCGGCGAGCACCGCGACGTCGTCCTCGACGTGCTCGAGGATCTCGCCGCAGACGACGACGTCGGCGCACCCGTCGGCCAACGGCACGGCCAGCACCGACCCGCGGACGGCGCCCACCCCGTGCTCGCGGGCCAGCCCCAGCCCGGCGGCACCGAGGTCGACGCCGACGTGCCGGTAGCCCAGGCGCTGCACGTGCGGGGCCATGAGCCCGCCGCCGCAGGCCAGGTCGACCAGGACGGCGTCGGGTGAGGGCGCGGGCGGCAGGTGCTCGGCGCGGGAGGCGGCCAGCCAGTGCAGCATCGCGAACCCGCCGGCCGGCACCCACCACTGGTCGGCGAGCTGGTCGTACTGGGCGGGGTCGTTGCGGGGCAGCGCCACGGGAGCCGACGCTACGGCCCTCAGCCCCGCAGGTCGACGCCGCTGCCCGCGCGTAGCAGCACCGGGATGCGGTCCAGCGGGGCGGCCACCGTGACCGTCGTCCCGCCGGCGTGCTCGGTGCCGTCCCACGCGTCGACCCAGTCGGCGCCGGCCGGCAGGTACACCGACCGCTCACGCACGCCGGCCGCCAGCACCGGCGCGACCAGGACGTCGGGGCCGAGCAGGAACTGGTCCTCGACCTCCCAGCACCGCGGGTCGTCGGGGAACTGCAGGAACAGCGCCCGCATCGGCGGGACGCCGGTGGCCGAGGCGTGCGCCATCTGCTCGTGCAGGTAGGGCCGCACCCGCTCGCGCAGCTGCAGCTGGTCGGTCAGCACCTCCTGGACCTCCGGGCCGTAGGACCAGACCTCGTTGGGCCCGCCGGTCATGTCCGGGCCCACGTTCACCTCGGCGTCGCGCTCGATGCGCGGCTCGCGGTCGCCGTGCAGCCGCAGCACCGGGCAGAACACCGAGAACTGGAACCAGCGCACCAGCAGCTCGCGGTAGTCGGGGTCCTCGACGTGGCCGCCGTGGAACCCGCCGATGTCGCTGTTCCACCACGAGATGCCCGACAGGCCCACGTTGAGGGCGCTGACCACCTGGTTGCGCAGGCTGGCCCACGTGGTCGGGACGTCGCCGGACCACAGCAGCGCACCGAACCGCTGGCTGCCCGCCCACGCCGAGCGGATGAGCATCACCGGGGCGGTCTCGCCCTCGGCCCGCATGGCCTCGTCGAAGCCGCGCACGTGCTCGCGCGGGTAGGCGTTGGCCACCTCGGAGCCGGTGCCGGCGGCGTAGACGAAGTTGTGGTGGTGCCCGGGGAAGACCTCGGGCTCGCAGGCGTCCAGCCACCAGGTGCGCAGGCCGCGGTCGTAGTAGTGCTGCTTGACCTGGCCCCACACGTAGGCCCGCGCCCCGGGGTCGAACGCGTCGTAGTAGCTGGCCCCGATCGGCCGGTCGACGCCGCGGTCGACCCAGTCCATCGAGTACCGCATGCCGTTGCGCGTGCGGGTGAGGAAGCCCTGCCGGCGCATCGGCTCGAAGTTGCGGCTCAGCGGCGAGACCAGCGGCCACACCGAGGTCAGCAGCCGCACACCCATCTCCGCGAGCTCGGCGACCATGCCCTCGGGGTCGGGCCAGGCCTCGGCGTCGAAGTCCCAGTCGCCGACCTGCCGCCAGTGGAAGAAGTCGTTGACGATCACCGACATCGGCAGGCCCAGCTCGTGGTGCCGGCGGGCCACGGCCAGCAGCTCGTCCTGGCTGCGGTAGCGCAGCTTGGACTGCCAGAACCCCGAGGCCCAGTCGGGGAACTCCGGCGGGGTGCCCGTGACCGCCCCGTAGTGCTGCAGGACGTCGGCCGGGGTCGGGCCGGCGGTCACCCAGTAGTCGATCTGCTGCGCGGCGTCGGCGATCCACCGCGTGCCGGTGCGCCCCAGCTCCACCCGGCCCAGCGCCGGGTTGTTCCACAGGAACCCGTAGCCGCGGCTGGAGACCAGGAACGGGATCGACACCTCGGCGTTGCGCTGCACCAGCTCGACGACGGCGCCCTTCTGGTCGAACAACCCGTGCTGGTGCTGGCCCAGGCCGAACAGCTTCTCGTCCTCGTGCGCGGCGAAGTTCTGGGAGAGGGTGAACAGCCCGCCGCCGGCGTCGGTGAAGTTGCGGGCCCGCGGCCAGGAGAAGTGGGTGCGCTCCTCGCGGAGCAGCTCGACGCCGGTCACCACGTCGGTGAAGGTCAGCTCCCCGACGGCGTCCACCCGCACCTGCAGCCGGCCGTGGGTGAGGGTCGCCGTCCCGTCCTCGTGCCGCTGCGTGCGCACCTCGCCGGGGATGACCGGCAGCTCCAGCGCGCCCAGCAGCCCGTCGCGCAGCGGGCCGACCGCGGCGCGCACCCGCACGGCGTCGGGCCCCCAGGGCACGACCTCGAGGCGGTGGGTCTCCTCGACCCAGGCCAGGCGGTCGGGGAGGACGGTGAGCTGGTCGGACACGGGGCGCCTCTCGTCGGGGGTGGTCAGGGCCGAGCCGGCGCGGTGGTGCCGCGCTCGACCAGGGGGAGCTCGAGCAGGGCGGCCACCGGGGCGGTGCCGCCGTCCAGCCGGGCCAGCAGGGCGGCGACGCCGACCTCGGCCAGCTGGCGCAGCGGGACGTCGCAGCCGGTCACGCGGGGGCCCGGGACCACGCCGCAGACCGACACCCGACCCGGGACGTCCCGACCCCGGGCCGGCAGGGCGGCGAGCAGCCCGGGCAGCGCCTCGTCGTTGACGGTGACCAGCCCGTCGCAGCCGGGGTGGCGGTCGGCCAGCTCGGCGGCCAGCGCCGCCCCGGCGGCCGGGTCGTCGGCGCAGGGCAGCACCGCACCGGGGACGCCGTGGCGCGCGCACTCGTCGACGAAGGCGCGGGCCGAGCGGACCGCGGGCCCGTAGCCGGCGTCGACCAGGGCCGGGGAGCGGTTCACCAGCACCAGCTCGCGCCGGCCCAGGCCGACCAGGTGCTGCACGCAGCGGCGGACCATGGCGGCGAAGTCGACGTCCACCCAGTCGTAGCCCTCGGTCACCCCGGTGCGGCCGAGCACGACGAACGGCATCCCCGAGCGCTGCAGCCGCTCGACGCGGGGGTCGTCGACCTGGGCCTCGACCACCAGCACGCCGTCGACGCGGCGGGTCTGCACCAGCCGCTCGAACGAGGCGTGCCGCACGCCCGCGGGGGCCAGGACGACGTCGTGGTCGGCGTCGGCGGCCACCTCGGCGACCGCGCCGACCAGGGTGAGCTGCCCGGCCGTGAGGTGGCCGTCGACCGGCGGCACCGCCAGCCCGATCATCTGCGAGCGGCCGCGGGCCAGGGTGCGGGCCGCGGCGTTGGGCACGAAGTCGGCCTCGGCCATGACCGCCTCGATGCGGGCCCGGGTGGCCGCGGAGATGGGCCGCTTGCCGCTCAGCGCGTACGAGACGGTGCTGCGGGCGACGCCGGCCCGCCGGGCGATCTCGCCGATGTCCACCGCGCACCCCTCCACTCGTCGAACCGGTTCGACGCATGCTAGCGGCGGTCGAGCCCTAGGCTCCGGCGGGTGAGCGTGACGGTGGTCGGCAGCCTCAACGAGGACGTGGTGGTGACCGTGCGCCGGTTGCCCGGACGCGGCGAGACGGTGATCGGGTCGGCGGTCGAGGTGCTGCCCGGCGGCAAGGGCGCCAACCAGGCGGCCGCGGCGGGCCGGCTCGGGGACGGCGTGGCGATGGTCGGCCGGGTCGGGGACGACGACGCCGGCACCCGCCAGCTGGCCGCCCTGCGCGACGCCGGGGTGGACACCGACCTGGTGCACCGCACGCCCGGTGTGCCCACCGGCAGCGCCACCATCCCGGTCGAGGCCGAGGGCGGCGAGAACCTCATCGTCGTCGTGCCCGGGGCCAACGGTGCGCTGGAGCCCGCCGACGTCGAGGTACCCGCAGTGCGCGGCGCCGGCGTCCTGCTGCTGCAGCTGGAGACACCGCTGCCCACCGTGCTGGCCGCCGCCCGGGCCTGCACCGGCACGGTCGTGCTCAACCCGGCACCGGCCCAGCCGCTGCCGGCCGAGCTGCTGGCCGAGGTCGACGTCCTGGTGCCCAACGAGCACGAGCTGGTCGACCTCGCCGGCACCCCCGCCGACGACCTGCCCGGGCTGGTCGAGGTGGCCCGGGGGCTGGCTGCCCGCGAGGTCGTGGTGACCCTCGGCGGCAACGGCGTGCTCGTGGTGCCGGCCGACGGCCCCGCGCTCCACCAGCCGCCGCTCGAGGTCTCCCCGGTCGACACGACGGGCGCCGGGGACTGCTTCACTGGCGCCCTGTCCACCGCTCTCTCCCGGGGGGCCGCCCTGGCCGAGGCGGTGCGCTACGCCGCCGTCGCCGCGGCCCTGTCCACCACCGGCCCCGGCGCGCGGGGCGGGTTGCCCGACGACGCCGCGGTGCGCGCCGCCCTCCCCCGGCTGCCCGGGGCCCGCGAGGTCTGACCCGCGCAGCGATGATCAGGGGCCCTGATCATCGTCCCTCCCCCTCGCCCAGATCTGGTGGCGGGGGACGGACGTCGGCGCAGGGAGACGCGCCCGTCGGCGCCCGGGAAGGTTGGCCCGCGCACCCGGCGGGCAGGACCAGGGGCATGACCGAGAGCACACCGCACGCCGAGGACCCCGCCGAGGGCGCCGACACCGACACCACTGCCGACGCCGGGCGCACCCCGCACGCCGAGCAGCCCGCCGAGGGCGCCGACCCGACCGCCGGCACGACCGACGACGAGGCCGACGCCGCCTCGGGCGTCGACCCCGCCAACCGGATCAGCGAGGCCTGACCCTCAGTACGAGCGCGGCAGCCGGAGGTCGTGCTGGGCGACGAAGTTCAGCACCATCTCGCGGCTGACCGGCGCGATGCGGGAGAACCGCGACGCCGTGACCAGCGCGCCGATGCCGTTCTCCTGCGACAGCCCCGACCCGCCGTGGGTCTGCACGGCGGCGTCCACGGCGTGCACCACGGCCTCGGCGGCGGCGTACTTGGCGCTGTTGGCCGCGGTGCCGGCGTCCTCGCCGTGGTCGATGAGCCACGCCGCCTTCAGCATCATCAGCCGGGCCAGCTCCACCTCGACCTGGGCGGCGGCCAGCGGGTGCGAGACGCCCTGGTGGGCGCCGATCGGCGTGCCCCACACCCGGCGGTCGCGGGCGTAGGCGGCGGCCCGGTCCAGCGCCAGCCGGGCGGTGCCCAGCGAGTACGCGGCCCCCATGACCCGCTCCGGGTTGAGGCCGGCGAACAGCTGCGCGATGCCGGCGTCGGGTGAGCCGACCAGGGCGTCGGCGGGCAACCGGACGTCGTCCAGGAAGAGCTGGAACTGGTTGTCCGGGCTGACCAGCTCCATCGGGATCGGCGTGCGCGACAGGCCGGGGGCATCGGTGGGGACGACGAACAGCGCCGGCCGCAGCGTGCCCTTGGCCGAGCCGGCGAGCTTGGCGACCACGAGGACGGCGTCGGCGACGTCGACCCCGCTGATCCAGATCTTCTGGCCGCTCAGCACCCACCCGTCGCCCTCGCGCCGGGCGGTGGTGGTGATCTCGTGGCTGTTGGACCCGGCGTCGGGCTCGGTGATGGCGAAGGCCATGGTCAGCGAGCCGTCGGCGATGCCGGGCAGCCAGCGGTCGCGCTGCTCGGGGGTGCCGTAGCGGGTGATGATCGTGCCGCAGATCGCGGGGCTGACCACCATCATCAGCAGCGGGCAGCCGGCCGCGCCGAGCTCCTCGAGCACCACGGCCAGCTCGACCATGCCGCCGCCACCGCCGCCGTGCTCCTCGGGCAGGTTGACGCCCAGGAACCCGGCCTTGCCCGCCTCGTCCCACAGCGCCTGCACCGTGCCGCCGGTGCGGGCCTGCTCCAGGAACCAGGCGTGCCCGTACCGGCCGGCCAGGTCGGCGACCGCCGCACGCAGGTCGCGCAGCTCGTCGCCCTCGTCGAAGTCCAGCGCCATCGATGCCTCCGGGACAGTCAGGGTTGACCGTGAGCGTAGTCACGTCCAGGATCCGGGCATCCCCTCCCGCCGACGACGACGGAGCACACCCATGTACCCCGGCACCTACGCCGACCGCACCCCCGACAAGGCCGCCGTGGTCGTCGCCGAGACCGGCGCCGTGCTGACCTACGCCGAGCTCGACGAGCGGTCCACCCGGCTGGCCGACGTGTTCCGGCAGCAGGGTCTGGGCGCCGGCGACCACGTCGCCTTCGTCGCCGACAACACCCCCGAGGTCTTCGAGGTCTACTGGGCCGCGCTGCGCTCGGGGCTGTACGTCACCGGGGTCAACCACCACCTCACCCCGGCCGAGGCGGCCTACATCGTCGACGACTGCGGGGCGACCGTCCTCCTCGCCTCCGCCGGGGTCGCCGCCCTGGCCCGCGACACCGCCCGGCTGTGCCCCGACCTGGGCCTGCGGCTGGCCTGGGGCGGACCGGTCGAGGGGTTCGACGACTACGAGGCCGCCCTGGCCACCGGCTCGCCCGAGCGGCCGGCGGTGCAGCCCTCGGGTGCGGACATGCTCTACAGCTCGGGCACCACGGGCCGGCCGAAGGGCGTGCTGCCGAACCTGCCCACCCACCGCATCGACGAGCCCGGCGACGTGTTCACGGCCGTCTTCGGCCCGCTGTACGGCTTCGACCCCGACACCGTCTACTACTCCGCCGCGCCGCTCTACCACGCGGCACCGCTGCGGTTCGGCGGCATGCAGCACCGCTCGGGCGGCACCGTCGTCATGGCCGCGAAGTTCGACGCCGAGACCGCGCTCGGGCACATCGAGCGGTACGGCATCACGCACAGCCAGTGGGTGCCGACGATGTTCGTGCGCATGCTCAAGCTGCCCGCCGAGGTCCGCGAGCGCTTCGACGTCTCGAGCCAGGAGGTGGCCATCCACGCCGCCGCGCCGTGCCCGGTCGAGGTCAAGCAGCAGATGATCGAGTGGTGGGGGCCGATCCTGCAGGAGTACTACTCCTCGACCGAGGGCAACGGCGTCACGATCATCGGCGCGCAGGACTGGCTGGCTCACCCCGGCAGCGTCGGCCGGGCCGCCCTGGGCGTGCTGCACGTCTGCGACGACGAGGGCGCCGAGCTGCCGGTGGGCGAGATCGGCACCGTCTGGGTCGAGCGCGACGCGATGCCCTTCAGCTACCACGGCGACCCCGGGAAGACCGCCGAGGCGCAGCACCCCGACCACCCGACCTGGTCGACCGTCGGCGACGTCGGCCGGGTGGACGACGAGGGCTACCTCTACCTCACCGACCGCAAGGCGTTCATGATCATCTCGGGCGGCGTCAACGTGTACCCGCAGGAGGCCGAGGACGTCCTGGTCATGCACCCGGCGGTCGCCGACGTCGCCGTCATCGGCATCCCGGACGACGACCTCGGCGAGGCGGTGCTGGGCGTCGTCCAGCCGGTCGAGGGGGTGGAGCCCTCGGCCGACCTGGCCGCCGACCTGATCGGCTTCGCCCGCGAGCGGCTGGCCGGCTACAAGGTGCCGCGGCGCATCGAGTTCCAGGCCGAGCTGCCGCGCAGCGCCACCGGCAAGCTGGTCAAGCGCCGGCTGACGGAGGTCTACCGCTGATGCTGCTGGACGCCTCGCTGACCAGCGCCGACGACCCGGCGGCCGCGGCCAGCGAGCTCGAGGGGCGCGGCTACGCCGGCGTGTGGGCCTCGGAGGTGGCCCAGGACCCGTTCCTGGTGCTGCACGCCGCGGCCCTGGCCACCACGCGGGTGTCGGTGGGGTCGGGCATCGCGGTGGCCTTCGCCCGCTCGCCGATGACCCTGGCCTACACCGCCTGGGACCTGCAGCGGTACAGCCACGGCCGGTTCGTGCTGGGCCTGGGCACCCAGATCCAGGCGCACGTCGAGCGCCGGTTCTCCATGCCGTGGTCGGCCCCCGCCGCCCGCATGCGGGAGTACATCGGGGCGCTGCGGGCGATCTGGGCGACCTGGACCGACGACGTCCCGCTGCGGTTCCGCGGCGAGCACTACCGGCACACGCTGATGACGCCGATGTTCACCCCGGCCCGGCACGCGTGGGTTCCGCCGCCGGTGCACCTGGCCGCGGTCGGCCCGCTGATGACCCGGCTCGCGGGCGAGGCCGCCGACGGGCTGCTGGCGCACTCGTTCACCACCGAGCGGTACCTGCGCGAGCGCACCCTGCCGGCGCTGCAGGAGGGCCTGGACACCGCGGGGCGGTCGCGGGCCGACGTGCAGGTCAGCCTGCCGGGCTTCGTGGTCGGCGGTCGGGACGACGCCGAGCGGGCCCGGGCGGCGGCGGCCGTCCGCGGGCAGATCGCGTTCTACGGGTCGACGCCGGCCTACCGCCCGGTGCTCGAGCTGCACGGCTGGGGCGACCTGGGCGACGAGCTGCACGCGCTGTCCACCTCCCGCCGCGAGGACAAGTGGCAGGCGATGGCCGACCTGGTCGACGACGAGGTGCTGGGCACCTTCGCCGTGGTGGCCGACCCCGCCGAGGCCGGCGCCGCCCTGCTCGCCCGGTTCGACGGCCTGGTCGACCGGTTCAGCATCTACCCGGGCACCGGGGTGCCGCTGGACGCCTGGGACCCGGTGGTGCGCGCCCTGGCGTGACCCCGGCTGGACGCGGCCCGCACCGGTGTGGTGACATTGGTTCCGAGAATCATTGTCAAGAAGCTGCACAGGAGCGCCATCGTGTCCCGCCGTCCCACCGTCCTGGCCCTGCTGGCCGCCTCGACCCTCGGCCTGGCCGCGTGCGGGGGTGGCGGCAACTCGACCGCCACCACCGAGGCCGACGCCGCCAACTGCCCGGGCGACGTGCTCGACGTGGTCGTCTCGGTGAACCAGTGGGGGGACATCGTGCGGGCCCTGGGCGGCGACTGCGCGAACGTCACCACCGTCATCAACTCCACGGCCCTGGACCCGCACGACTACGAGCCCACCACCGGCGACATCGCCTCCTTCGAGGACGCCGACCTGGTCGTGGTCAACGGCGCCGACTACGACCACTGGGCGTCGGACGCCGTCGACAACCTGGACCCCGAGCCCACGGTCGTGGACGCCGCCGACGTCGTGGGCGTCGAGGACGGCCACTCGGACGACGCCGACCACGCGGACGACGCCGACCACGGCTCGGTCAACCCGCACCTCTGGTACTCCCCCGAGTACGTGGCGCAGACCGCCACGGCGATCACCGACGCGCTCAGCGACCTCTCCCCCGGCGCCGCCGACTACTTCGCCGACCGGGCCGCGGCCTGGCAGACCGACCTGCAGCCCTACACCGACGAGCTGACCACCCTGCAGGGCCTGACCGCCGGCAAGACCTACGCCGCCACCGAGACGGTCTTCGACTACACCGCCGCCGCGGTCGGGCTCACCGACGCCACCCCCGAGGGCTACCGGGACGCCGCGAGCAACGAGAGCGACCCGTCGTCGGGCGACGTCGCCGCCTTCGAGGCCGCGCTGGCCGACGGCAGCATCGACGTGCTGGTCTACAACACCCAGACCGAGGGCAGCGTGCCCGAGCAGCTGCGCTCCGCGGCCGAGTCCGCGGGCGTCCCGGTGGTCGAGGTCACGGAATCGGTGCCCGACGGGGATGATTCGTTCGTGCAGTGGCAGCTGGGCCAGCTGCAGCAGCTCGCGGACGCACTCGGTGGGGGTCAGTGACGCAGGGACCGACGCAGGGGACCCCGCCGGCACTCGTGCTGGACGGGGTCTCCGTCGTCCGCGGGGGCCGCACGGTGTGGACCGAGGGCGACCTCGCGGTGCCCGCCGGTGCCGTCGTCGGCGTGATCGGCCCCAACGGCGCGGGCAAGACCACCCTCTTCCAGCTGGCGCTCGGCCTGCTGCCGGTGGCCACCGGCCGGATCGAGGTGCTCGGTGCCCCGCCACGGCGGGGCAACCGGCGCATCGGCTACGTGCCGCAGAACTACACCGCCGCGCTCGGCGAGGCCGTGCGGGCCCGCGACCTGGTCGGCCTGGGCCTCACCGGCAACCGGTTCGGCATCCGGCGCAGCACGCCCGACGAGCGGGCCCGGGTCGACGACGCGCTGCGCCGGGTGGGGGCCGCCGGCTACGCCGACCGCCGCATGAGCGAGCTGTCCGGCGGCCAGCAGCAGCGCGTGGCCATCGCCCAGGCCATCGTGGACGACGCCGACCTGCTGCTGCTCGACGAGCCGCTGGCCAACCTCGACCTCCGCAACTCCCAGGAGATCGTCACCCTGCTCGGCGAGCTCCGGCGCGAGCGGGCGGTGACCATCATGGTGGTCGCCCACGACCTCAACCCGCTGCTCCCGGTGCTCACCGACGCGGTCTACCTGCTCGACGGGCACCCGCACCACGACGTCATCGGCGAGGTCGTGACCGAGGAGCTGCTCACCCACCTCTACGGCACCCGCGTGCGCGTCGTCCGGACCGCGCAGGGCGACCTGTTCACCCGCAGCGGCTGAAGGAGCCCTCCCGTGCGCTTCCAGGAGAACTGGCTCCAGATCCTGCAGACCACCTTCATGCAGCACGCCCTGGTGGGCGGCAGCCTGGTGGCCCTGACCGCAGGCCTGATGGGCTACTTCGTCATCACCCGGCAGAACGCCTTCGCCGCCCACGCCCTGGCCCACATCGGGTTCCCCGGGGCCACCGGCGCGATCCTGGTCGGCGCACCGGTCACGCTGGGCCTGGCCGTGTTCTGCGTCGGCGGCGGGCTGCTGATCGGCCTGTTCGGCAAGCGGGTGGCCGAGCGCGAGATCGCCACCGGCACGATCCTCGCGTTCGCCACCGGTCTGGGCGTGCTGTTCGCCTCCCTCGCGACGGCCAACGCGTCCACGACCACGAACGTGCTGTTCGGGAACCTGCTGGCGATCAGCGTCGACCAGCTGTGGCTGTTCGGCGGGTTCACCCTGTTCGTCGTGCTCGCGCTGGCGGTGATCGCCCGCCCGCTGGTGTTCGCCTCGGTCGACCCGGCCGTGGCCGAGGCCCGCGGGGTGCCCGTGCGCGCGCTGGGGGTGGCCTTCGTCGTCCTGCTGGCGCTGACGGTGACCATGGCCGTGCAGGTCGTGGGCACCCTGCTGCTGTTCGCCCTGGTGGTCACCCCGGCCGCGGCGGCGCTGCGGCTCACCGCCCGACCGGGGCTGGTGGCGGCGCTGTCGGTCGGGTTCGCGCTGGCCTCGGTGTGGGTGGGCCTGGTGCTGTCGGCGATGGTGGACCTGCCGCCGAGCTTCTTCGTGGTCAGCGTCGCCGTCCTGATCTGGGGCGTCGTGCTGGTCGTCACCCGGGAGCGGCACGGCGCCCGTCCGGGCGAGCCGGTCACGGGTGGGCACGACACGCTGCCCGCCGTGCCGGAGCACACGCACTGACCCCTTCCAGGGAGATCGCAGGCAACCCCTGGTCAGCGCCCGGTCACCGGGTGCATCCTCTGGGGATGACCCACCAGGACCAGCCGCAGCGCAGCGGCACCACGTCGGCCGACCCCGCCGAGGGCGCCGAGGCCCCCGCCGTCCCGCTCTCCCGGATGCTGGCGAACCCCCGCCGGGTACGGCGGGCCTGACCCCCTCGGCAGAGTTCGCGGGACCGTGACCGGCCAGTCACAACGGTCCCAGTCGTCTCCCGATGCTCGGGCGGCTCACCAGTACGTATGACGCTGCGTTGTCATGCCGACACACCGGCGTGCCGCGAACTGCTCCGTCACGTCGGCGTGCACCATCGCTGACGTGACCGCCGCCCTCTCCCTCACCTACAGCGCCGACGCCGACCCCTCGGAGTCGCTGTCCGCACCGATCCCGGTGCGCCGCAGCCGCGAGGAGCGCCAGGCCATCGTGCTGGACACCGCCGAGCGGTTGTTCGCCGGCCGCAGCTCCCGCAGCGTCGGCATGGACGAGCTGGTGCGCGAGACCGGGCTGGGCAAGATGACGGTCTACCGGCTCTTCAAGAGCAAGGACGACCTGGTCGGGGCCTACCTCTCCCGCAAGGCCGCCACGCTGCTGGCCTACATCGACACCCAGCTCGGCGAGTTCGCCGACGACCCCCGCGGCGCCCTGCTGGCCGTCGTCGACGTGGTCGAGCGCGACGTCACCCGCACCGGCTTCCGCGGTTGCCCGTTCACCAACGTCAGCAGCGAGTACGACGACCCGCAGCACCCGGCCCGCTCGGCCGCGGCGGACTACAAGTACGAGCTGCACATGCGGCTGGTGCACCTGGCCGAGGAGCTCGTCCCCGGGCACGGCGACGACCTGGCCGCGCAGCTGCACCTGATCATCGACGGCATGCAGCTCTCCGGCGGCCTGCTCGGCCCCGACGGCCCGGCCAGCCACGGCCGCAAGCTGGCCGAGCGCCTGGTCGACGCGGCGGTCGCCCTCGCCTGACGCGCGGGGAGGCCGGTTGCGCCCTACCGTCCTCCGCGTGACCTCCTCGTTCCCCGCCGGCGACCCGACCACCCCCGCCCCGGCGCCCACCGCGAAGCGCCGCGGCAGCAACCTCGGCCGCACCCTGTCCCTGGTCGCACTGGTGACCCTGACGGTGGTCCTGGTGCTGTTCGTCGTGTTCAACACCCAGACCGTGCGCGTCTCGCTGGTCTTCGGCGTCGTCGACCTGCCGCTGGTCGTCGCCCTGCTGGCCGCCGCCGTCCTCGGTGCGCTGATCGTGGCCCTGCTGAGCATCCGCGCCCGGCGCCGCGAACGCTGACCCCTCGGGGCGAGCCGCCTCGACACTTGTTACCGACGAGTAATAGGCTTTGTTACCGGCGGGTACGAACCGGCCCGCCGACAGCCAGACGCGCCGGGAGCAAGCACATGGGGCACTACACCGCCGACCTGCGGGACCTCGAGTTCAACCTCTTCGAGTTCCAGTCGACCAAGGACCGGTTCGGTGCCGGCCCGTTCGCGCAGATGGACGCCGAGACCGCCCGCGGCGTGCTGGAGGAGGTCCGCCGGCTGGCCGAGGGTCCGCTGGCCGAGAGCTTCGTCGACGCCGACCGCAACCCGCCGGTGTTCGACCCGGCCACCCACTCGGTGACCATGCCCGAGTCGTTCAAGAAGAGCATCAGGGCGATCAACGACGGCGAGTGGTTCCGCCTCGACCTGCCCGAGGAGCTCGGCGGGTTCGGCGCTCCCCCGAGCATGCGCTGGGCCGCCTACGAGATGATCCTGGGCGCCAACCCGGCCATCTTCATGTACGGCTCCGGGCCGTCGTTCGCCACCGTGCTGCACGAGGTCGGCACCCCCGAGCAGCAGAAGCTGGCCGAGCTGATGATCGAGCGCGGCTGGGGCGCCACCATGGTGCTCACCGAGCCCGACGCGGGCTCCGACGTCGGCGCCGGCCGAACCCGCGCGGTGCAGCAGCCCGACGGCACCTGGCACATCCACGGCGTGAAGCGGTTCATCACCTCCGCCGAGCACGACATGAGCGACAACATCGTGCACCTGGTGCTGGCCCGCCCCGAGGGCCACGGCCCGGGCACCAAGGGGCTGTCGCTGTTCGTCGTCCCCAAGTTCCACGTCGACCTCGAGACCGGTGAGCTGGGCGAGCGCAACGGCGCCCACGTCACCGGCGTCGAGAAGAAGATGGGCCTCAAGGTCTCCACGACCTGCGAGCTGACCTTCGGCGACGGCCCGGTGCCCGCGGTCGGCACGCTGGTCGGCGAGGTGCACGACGGCATCGCGCAGATGTTCCGGATCATCGAGTACGCCCGCATGTTCGTCGGCACCAAGGCCATCGCCACGCTGTCGGCGGGCTACCGGGTGGCGCTGGACTACGCCAAGACCCGGGTGCAGGGCGCGGACATGACCGCGACGTCGAAGGACGCCCCGCGGGTCACGATCACCCACCACCCCGACGTCCGCCGGTCGCTGATGCTGCAGAAGGCGCACGTCGAGGGTCTGCGGGCGCTGTACCTGTACACCGCGACCTTCCGCGACCTGGTCATGGAGGCCGAGGCAGCCGGCACCGCCGACTCCGACGAGGCGAAGCTGGCCGCCAAGGTCAACGACCTGCTGCTGCCGATCGTGAAGGGCTACGGCTCCGAGCGGGCCTCGCAGCTGCTGGCCGCCGAGTCGCTGCAGACGCTGGGCGGGTCGGGCTTCCTGCAGGACTACCCCGTCGAGCAGTACGTGCGCGACGCCAAGATCGACACGCTCTACGAGGGCACCACCGCGATCCAGGGCCAGGACTTCTTCTTCCGCAAGATCGTCAAGGACGGCGGGGTCGCCATCGGCTGGCTGTCGTCGCAGATCCAGCAGACCCTCGACGCGCAGGCCGGCAACGGCCGGCTCAAGGAGGAGCGGGCCCTGCTGGCCACCGCGCTGGACGACGTCCAGGGCATGCTGACCACGATGTTCGGCCACCTCGGCGAGGCCGCGCAGGACATGCGCAACGCCTACCTGGTCGGCCAGAACACCTCGCGGTTCCTGCTCGCCGCCGGAGACCTGGTCACCGGCTGGCTGCTCGTCCGGCAGGCCGAGGTGGCGTTGGCCGCGCTGTCCGGCGAGGTCAGCGAGCGCGACCGGCACTTCTACGAGGGCAAGCTCGCCGCCACCCGCTTCTTCTGCACCCAGGTGCTGCCGAAGCTCACGGCCGAGCGCGCCGTCGTGGACGCCACGGACAACAGCCTGATGGACGTCGCGGAAGCCGCCTTCTAGGGGCCGCTCCCCCGTCGATCGTGCAGAACCGCAACGGCGGCACGCCGCACCCCAGCGTGTGCCCGTTGCGGTTCTGCATGATCACGAGGCGTCCCGCGTCAGATCCAGCCGTGCCGGCGGGCGGCGTCGACGGCGGCGTGCCGGTTGGCCGCGCCCAGCTTGCCGGCGGCCGAGGACAGGTGGTTGCGCACGGTGCCCACCGACAGGTGGACCTTGGCCGCGATCTCCTCGACCGGCGCGCCCCCGGCGGCCAGCTCCAGGACGTCGGCCTCCCGCGGCGTGAGCGGTGAGTCACCGGCGCTGATCGCCTCCGCGGCCAGCTCCGGGTCGACGTAGCGGCCACCGGCGTGCACGGTGCGCACCACCTGGGCCAGCACCGCGGCGTTCACCGTCTTCGGCAGGAACCCGCGCACGCCGGCCGACAGCGCCCGCTTGAGGTGCCCCGCCCGCCCGTGGCCGGTCACGATGACCACACCGCACGCGGGCAGGGCCTCGGCCAGCTCGCCGGCCACCGAGATGCCGTCCCGGTCGGGCATCTGCAGGTCCAGGACGGCGATGTCGGGCCGGTGCGCCCTAGCCATGGCCAGCGCCTCGGAGCCCGACGCGGCCTGGGCGACCACCTCGAGGTCGTCCTCCAGGCCGAGCAGGGTGGCCAGCGCGGTGCGGATCAGGTTCTCGTCGTCGGCCAGCAGCAGCCGGATCATGCGGGCACCTCGGCGGCCAGCACGAACTCCGGTCCGTGCTGCTGCGCGGACAACCGGCCACCGGCGGCGGCCAACCGCTCGGACAGGCCGGTCAGCCCCGATCCCCAGGCGCCTACGTCCCCGGCGGCGGAGTTGGTCACGGTCAGCGACACGTCCGGGCCCGACTCCACGACCGCGATGGTGCACGACCCACCGGTCCCGTGCCGCAGCACGTTGGTCACCGCCTCGCGCACCACCCAGCCGAGCACCACCTGGGCCTGCTCGGACAGCGCCGCCTCCTCGCCCTGCACCACGCAGTCGATCCCGGCCGCGCGCAGCACCGAGCGCGCCCCGGCGAGCTCGGAGCGCAGGTCGACCGCCCGGTAGCCGCGGACCACCTCGCGCACCTCGGCCAGCGACGACCCGGCAAGCGCGCCGATGGCGGCGACCTCGTCGGCGGCCCCGGGCCGGCCGCGGCGCACGAGCTGCTCGGCGAGCTGGGACTTCACCGCGATCGCCGACAGGTTGCGGCCCATCACGTCGTGCAGGTCGCGGGCGAAGCGCAGCCGTTCCTCGGCCACGGCGAGCTGCGCCTGCACGCCGCGGGCGCGCTCCTGCTCGCGGACGACGTCCAGCAGCCAGACGCTGAACCGGAACGCACCGACGAACCCGCCGATCGCCACCGCGATCGACAGCCCCACGACCACCGCCCCCACCAGCGGGGTGCCGCGGACGGCCGCCAGGACGGTGGTGAGCGCAGCGACCAGCGCCGTCCAGCCGAGCAGGCGCCGGTACGGGACCGTGACCGACAGGGCGACGACCACCGCCGCGCCCACCAGGGCCAGGTACCAGGGCCCGGTCGGGGTGGGCACGCCCTCGGCGGTGCGGGGCGCGGTGACCAGCAGCCCGGTGCCGACGGTGACGGCCCCAGCCACCAGCGCGGTGCCCAGCGGGACCCGGGGCACGACGCCGCGGCGGAAGCCGGTCTCGGCCACCACCATGCAGGCGGCGGTGGTGACCAGGGCGCCCACGGCCAGCACCAGGTCCCAGGCCACGCCGCGCCCCCGGTAGGTGGACACGGTGGCCAGCAGCAGCACGAACGGCAGGCCCAGCAGTGCGACGTGGAAGGACCAGCGGGTGTAGATCTCGATCCGGTCGGTGTCGGAGCGGCTGCTCCACCAACGCGTCAGGCCCGGCACGGCAGCCATGCTGCCGTGCCGGGCCCGACCGGGCAGGTCGCTCACCGGCGCGGCGCCCAGCGGAAGCCGCGGCGGGCCAGCACCGTGCCGACCACGATCCAGGCGACCAGGACGCCGGCGGGGAAGACCGCCCAGGTCCAGACGGAGACGTCGCCGACCGGGTCGCCCTCCCAGGTGGTGCCGGAGAAGCCCAGGTGCAGCAGGTCGACGACCGGGGTGACGGGCAGGAACCGGGCGATCCCCGACAGCCACTCGGGCAGCGCGCTCAGCGGGAAGAACATGCCCGACAGGGCGGTCGAGACCAGCACGATCGGCAGGGTGGTGATCTGCGCGGACTCCGCGGTGCGGGTGAAGCCGGTGCTGGCGATGGCCAGCAGGACCATGAGCACCAGCCCGGCCAGCACGCCGAAGGCCACCAGCAGCGGCTGCACCGGCGCCGACCACTCGCCCAGCGCCACAACGCCGGCGGTCACCACGACCAGCTGGCCCACGGTGACCAGCAGGGTCGGCACGGCGGTGGCGGTGAGCACCTCGCCGTCGGAGAGCTCGCCGGTGCGCATGCGCTGCAGCACCAGGTCCTCGCGGCGGGCCACGTAGGTGGTGACCAGGTTGTAGTAGGTCAGGTAGACCAGGCTGATCACCACGGCCGCGGTGAGCAGCGTGGGGCCGAGCCCGACCTCGCCGCCGCCGATGCCCAGCGCGGGCACCGCCGCGACCAGCAGCAGCGGCATCAGCACGGAGTTGAAGACGGCGGTGCGGTTGCGCACCAGCAGGCGGGCCTCGGCGCCGGCGGCCGAGCGCAGCCGGGCCCGGCGGGAGGGGGCGGCGGAGCGGGTGGCGGTGGTCATGGCGGTCCTCTCGGGGGTGGCGGGGCGGGTGGTGGGTGCGGCGCTCATGCGGCGTCCCCGACCCGGCCCTCGGCGACGGCCAGGAATGCCTGCTCGAGCGAGGCGGCGGTGGCCTGCAGGTACCGCAGCACCACGCCGTGCTCGGCGGCCCAGGCCAGCAGCTCGGCGAGCACCGGCTGCAGCGCCCGGGTGTGCCACTCGTGCCGCGGCCCGGCCGACACCACCTGGACGGCGGCCGGCACCGGCGGCTCGGGTGTGCCGGCGTCGAGGGTGAAGCGGACGACGGCCGGCTGGGTCTCGGCGATCTCCTCCTGGGTGCCCGACAGCACGATGCGGCCGGCCTTGAGGATGGCCACCCGGTCGGCCAGCTCCTCGGCCTCCTCCAGGTGGTGGGTGGTCAGCACGACGGCGGTGCCGCCGTCCACCATGTCCTGCACCAGCCGCCAGACCTGCCGGCGGCTCTCGGGGTCCAGCCCGGTGGTGGGCTCGTCGAGCACGACGACCTCGGGCCGGCCCAGCACGGCCAGCGCGAGGTCCAGCCGACGCCGCTCGCCCCCGGACAGGCTGCGCACGCGGACGTCGGCCCGGCCGGTCAGCCCGACCTGCGCGATCGCCTCGTCGACGTCCCGCGGTGCGCTGAGGGTGCCGGCCCAGGTGCGCACGGTCTCGGCCACGGTCAGGTCGCCGGGCAGCCCCGAGCTCTGCAGCAGCATGCCCATGCGGGCGCGGACGGCGGCGCGGTCGCGCACCGGGTCGGCGCCGAACACCCGCACGGTGCCCCCGCCCGGGGTGGCGAGGCCCTCCAGCACCTCCAGTGCGGAGGTCTTGCCGGCGCCGTTGACGCCGAGCAGGGCGAACACCTCGCCGGGGCGGACCTCGAAGGAGATGCCGCGGACGGCCTCGAAGTCGCCGTAGCTGCGGCGCAGGTCGGTGACCTCGACGGCCAGGGGCTCGCCGGAGCGGGTCGGGGGTGCTGCGGTGGCGGGCTGCATCGTCGTCCTCCTGGGGTGTCCTCTGCGGTCACCCCTGACGTTGCCCGCCGTCCCGCCCCCGGGCAGGTGCCAGGTCTCACGACCTGCGGCGTCTCCTGCACGGTCCACCCATGACGAACCTCATGCCCGCACGCGGTCGGTGTCGGCGGCGCGCAGCCGGCCGCGCAGGGCCAGCACGGTCAGGCCGGCGACCAGCATCATCACCCCGACCACCCACAGCCCCGCCCGGGAGTTGCCGGTCGCGTCGAGCAGGAAGCCGGTGATGTAGGGCGCCCCGAAGCCGGAGCTGTTGCCCAGGGTGTTGACCAGCGCGATGCCGGCCGCGGCGCCCGCGCCGGCCAGGAAGGTGGAGGGCAGGTACCAGAACACCGGCAGCGCGCAGAAGACGCCGATCGCGGTGACGGTGATGACGGCCATCGTGGCCAGCGGGGACTCCATGTACAGCGCCACCGGGATGCTCACCGCGCCCAGCAGGGCCGGCAGGGCCACGTGCCACACCCGCTCGCCGGTGCGGTCGGAGTGCCGCGACCAGAACACCATCGCCACGGCCCCGACGGCGAAGGGGACGGCGACGATCAGCCCGTTCTCCAGGATCGAGAAGCTGGTGTCGAAGGACTCCGCGAACCCGGCCACGATGGTCGGCAGGAAGAAGCTGAGCGCGTAGAGGCCGTAGGTGACGCCGAAGTAGACCAGGCCCAGCGCCCACACCCGGGGGTCGCGCAGGGAGTCCCGCACCCGGTGCTTGCCGGTCGCCTCGGTGGCCTGCTGCTCGGCGGCCATGGTGTCGTCGAGCCACCGCCGCTCGTCCGGGGCCAGCCAGTCGGCGTCCTTCGGGCGGTCGGTCAGGTAGAACCAGGCCGCGACGCCCAGCAGGACGGCGGGCACGCCGAGGACCAGGAACATGACCCGCCAGCCGGCCAGGCCGAGGAACCCGTCGGCGTACTGCAGGATCGCCCCGGCGACCGGCGCCCCGAAGGCGCTCGAGGCCGGCAGCGCGATCATGAACAACCCGGTCAGCCGGACCCGGACCGACCGCGGGAACCAGAACGTCAGGTACAGCATGATCCCGGGGAAGAACCCGGCCTCGGCGATGCCCAGCAGGATCCGCAGCACGTACAGCGTGGTCGCGTTCGGCACGAAGGCCATCGCCGCGGCGACGATGCCCCAGGTGACCAGGATGCGGGCGATCCAGCGGCGGGCGCCGAACCGGTGCAGCGCGATGTTGCTGGGCACCTCGAAGAGCAGGTAGCCGATGAAGAACAGGCCGCTGGCCAGGCCGAACATCGTCTCGGTCAGCCCGAGGTCGGCGCTCATCGTCAGCTTGGCGAAGCCGATGTTGGTGCGGTCGACGTAGTTGAGGAAGTAGGCCAGCCCGAGGAACGGGATCAGCCGGAGGGCGACCTTGCGCACCACCCTGGCCTGCATGCCGGTGTCCGTCTGCTGCGTCGTCATCGACGCACCTCCCCGAGGTCCGGAGCCACCGCGTCGTGGCCGGAGCCCACCCTAGGAGCCGCGACCCGAGCCGGCTGACTACGTTCGGGGCATGGCCGACGACCGCTGGATCCCCCTCGCCGGTACCGCCAACACCCGCGACCTGGGCGGGTTGCCGCTGGCCGACGGCGGGACGACGGTGCCCGGCCGGGTGCTGCGCAGCGACGACCTGCAGGAGCTGACCCCCGGCGACGTCGCCCTGCTCACCGAGCAGCTCGGCCTCACCGACGTGGTCGACCTGCGCACCAGCGCCGAGGTGCGCATGGAGGGCCGGGGTCCGCTGCGCGACGAGGCCGCCGTCGCCCACCGGCACTTCACGCTGATCCCCGAGGTCGGCGAGTACACCGACGTGTTCGCCGACGACGACGCCGCCGCCGACGTCGACCTGCCCGGCGACTGGGTGGAGACCCTGCTCCCCCGCACGGCCGCGCCCGGCGACGAGGAGGAGCCGCCCGGGGTGAAGGCCTACCTCGGCTACCTCACCGACGGCGCGGACAACGTGGTCGGCGCCCTGCGGGCGGTCACCGCGGCACCGGGCTCGGCGGTCGTGCACTGCGCCGCCGGCAAGGACCGCACCGGGGTGGTGTGCGCGCTGGCGCTCAGCGTGGCGGGGGTGCAGCGCGAGGCGGTCGTGGCCGACTACGCGCTCACCGCCCAGCGGATCGAGGGCGTGGTGGCCAAGCTGGCCGCCCGTCCGACCTACGCCGAGGACATGACCCGGCGGGACGTCGCCAGCCACACCCCGCAGGCGGAGACCATGCGGCGGGTGCTGGACCTGCTCGACGAACGGCACGGCGGCCCGCTGGGCTGGCTGGACGCCCACGGCTTCGGCGCCGACGAGCAGGCCGTCCTGCGCACCAAGCTCACCGGGGCCTGACGCCTCGCGACGTGCTGGGACGGCCCCCTCGCCGGGGCCCGCGGCGTGCGGAGCGCGTCGTGGGGGCGAGGGGGTCCTCGGTCAGCGGGTGACGCTGGAGAACTGGCCGCTGGTGAGGGCCAGGGTCGACAGCTCGTGGTGCATGGCCGGGGTGTTGGAGCCGGCCAGCGCGCGGTCGAGGGCCCGACGGTTGCGGGCGGCCTGACGACGCTGACGCCAGGTGCTGGTCACGCTGCTCATGGTGGTTCCTTCTTTCCTTCGTGCGCGGGGTTGCATCTACATCAAACCAGGCAGATCGCCGTTTGTTCCAGCGGAACGAAGGTGATGTCGGTCCTTGATCTACGAATGTTCACCCGAAAGCAGCAGAAGCCTGAGAAACGTGGTGCAGGCCACCCCTGCGACGCACGAGACCCCCGTACTCCTCGTCGAGCGAGGGGTACGGGGGTCCCGGTGGAGCTGGACCGCTGCGGTCAGGCCGCGTCGAGGACCTCCCGCACGGCGGCCCGGGCGGCCTGCGGGTCGTCGGCGGCCAGGGCCACCTCGGCGGCCCGCTGGCAGGTCGCCAGGGTGACCGTGCCGAGCTTGGCACCCACGCCCGCGACCGACGAAGCCGCGCAGGACAGCGACGTGATGCCCAGCCCGACCAGCACGCAGGCCAGCAGCGGGTCGGCCGCGGCCTCGCCGCAGACGCCGACCGGCTTGCCGGTGCGCTGCCCGGCCTCGGCGGTCAGCTGGACCATGCGCAGCAGCGCGGGCTGCCACGGGTCGGTCAGGTCGGCCAGGTCGCCGGAGAGGCGGTCGGCGGCCAGCGTGTACTGCGACAGGTCGTTGGTCCCGATGGACAGGAAGTCCAGGTGCTCGAGGAACCGGTCGGCCAGCAGCGCCACCGAGGGCACCTCGACCATGACGCCGGGCACCATGCCCCGCTCGCGCACCAGCGCGGCGAACTCGGCGGCCTCGACCACGGTGGACACCATCGGGGCCATGACCCACGGCGCCGCCCCGGTGGCGTCGGCGGCCTGCTTCACGGCGTCGAGCTGGCGGGTCAGGATGCCCGGGTTGAGCCGGGTGGTGCGCAGCCCCCGCACGCCCAGGGCCGGGTTGGCCTCGTCGGCCGGGGTGGCGAAGGCCAGCGGCTTGTCCGACCCGGCGTCCAGGGTGCGCAGCACGACCTTGCGCCCGGCGAAGGCCTCGAACACCGCGGCGTAGCCCTTGGCCTGCTCGTCGACCGAGGGCTCCTCGCTGTGGCCGAGGAAGGCCAGCTCGGTGCGCAGCAGCCCGACCCCCTCGGCGTGCGCGGCCGCCGCGGCGCGGGCGCCGGCGCCGTCCTGCACGTTGGCCAGCACCTGGACGGCGTGGCCGTCGGCGGTGGTGGCCGGGCCCTCGTAGCCGGCCAGGGCCGCCGCGGCCTCCTTCGCCGCCTGCACCCGGGTCTGCGCGTCGGTCGGGTCGGGGTCGACCGTGACGGTGCCCTGCTCGCCGTCGACCAGCACGACCGCCCCCTCGGGGACGTCGTCCAGGCCACCCACGGCCACCACGCAGGGCAGCCCGAGCTGGCGGGCGATGATCGCGGTGTGGCTGGTCGAGCCGCCGAGCCGGGTGGCCAGCGCGACCACGCGCGCCGGGTCCAGGCCCGCGGTGTCGGCCGGGGCGAGGTCGTCGGCCAGCAGCACCGAGGGCGTGTCGGGCATGGTCACGCCCGGCTCGCTCTGCCCGGTCAGCTCGGCCACGATCCGGTCGCGGACGTCGTTGACGTCGGTGACCCGCTCGGCCATCAGCCCGCCGAGGCTGGCGAACAGCTCGGCGAACTGCTGGGCGGCACCCACCGTGGCCACCGCGGCCGAGGCGCCGCCGTCGATGCGCTGCTCGACGGTCGAGAGCAGGCCGCGGTCCTTCGCCAGCCCGGCCGTCGTGGTCAGCACGGCGGCGCTGACCCCGCTGGCCGCCGCGGCCCGCTCGGTCAGCCGCCCGGCCACCAGCTCGGCGGCGGCGCTGAAGCGCTCCCGCTCGGCCGCCCGGTCCCCCTCGGCGACCGGCGCGGCGTCCTCGGCGGGCAGCTGCACCGCGCCGTGCGGCCGGATGACCGGGCCGAGGGCGACACCGGGCACCACCGGCGTACCGGTGAGCACCGTGGGCCCACCGACGTCGGTGCTGCTGGCCTCGGGGTGGGTGGTCGACATCGAGGGACCTCTCTGCAGGAACGGTGGACGCGGCGTCGGTGGCGCGGGGTGGACTGAATCGTGACGACGTGCTGGCGCGCCGTCGACACCAGGGTGGACCCTGGGCACGACTCGCCGGTGACCAGGGTCACGACAATGCCTTGACTTGTCAACAAATCCCACGTAGAACAACACCAACGCAAGCCCGAAACCACATGAACGGGCACGAAAGCGTGAGCTGCGCAACGGGGAGGGTCGATGTACGCCGAGGAACGTCAGCAGGCCATCGCCGGTCTCGTCGCCCAGCGCGGCCGGGTCGCGGTCACCGCCGTCGCCGAGCGCTTCGGGGTCACGACCGAGACCGTCCGGCGCGACCTGGCCCTGCTGGAGCGCTCGGGGATGCTGCGCCGGGTGCACGGCGGCGCCGTCCCCAGCGGTGCGCTCACCGTGCTCGAGCCCAACCTGGGCGAGCGGCGGAGCACCCGCACCGAGCAGAAGCGGCGGATCGCCGCAGCGGCGGTCGACTTCGTGCCCCAGAACGACGGCAGCCTGATCCTGGACGGCGGCAGCACCACCGCGGCCCTGGCCGAGGTGCTGCCCGCCGGCCGTCGCCTGCTGGCGGTCACCAACTCCGTGCCGATCTCGCACCGGCTGTCCGTCGCCCCCGGCATCGACCTGCACGTGCTGGGCGGCCGGGTCCGCGGCATCACGCAGACCGCGGTCGGCGAGTCCACCGTCGCCGCCCTCGCCGACCTGCGCGCCGACGTCGTGTTCCTCGGCGCCAACGGGGTCACCGGCACCTTCGGCTTCAGCACCCCCGACGAGACCGAGGCCGCCTCCAAGCGCGCCATGGTCCGCGCCGCCCAGCGGGTGGTCGTGCTGGCCGACAGCTCCAAGCTCGGCCGCGAGCACCTGGTCCGCTTCGCCGGCATCGACGACGTCGATGTCCTGATCACCGACGACGAGGCCGACCCGGACGTCGTCACCGAGATCGAATCGCACGGGATCGAGGTCCTCACCGCATGACCGGCTCGATAGTGACCCTGACGGCCAACCCCAGCCTGGACCGCACGCTGGCGCTGCCCGGCGCGCTCGAGCGCGGCAGCGTGGCCCGGCTGGCCCCCAGCAGCACCGAGCCCGGCGGCAAGGGCGTCAACGTCTCCCGCGCGGTCGCCGCCGCCGGCGCCGACGTCGTCTCGGTCCTGCCGGCCGCCGACGACGACCCGATCGTCCGCGCCCTGCGCTCGCTGGGCCTGCGCCTGGCCACCGTGCCGATCTCGACCCCGGTGCGCACGAACTACACGCTGACCGAGCCCGACGGCACCACCACCAAGCTCAACGAGCCCGGCGCCACCCTGGACGACGCCACCCGGGCCGCGCTGGCCGCCGCGGTCGCCGAGCACGCCGCCGGTGCGCGCTGGGTGGCGCTGTGCGGATCCCTCCCGCCCGGCGCGCCGCTGGACTGGTACGCCGAGCTGGTCCGCGCCGTCCGCCCCACCGGGGCCCGGATCGCCGTCGACACCTCCGAGGCGCCGCTGCTGGCCCTGCTCGCCGCCGGCCCCGACGCGGCCCCCGACCTCCTCAAGCCCAACACCGAGGAGCTGGCCCAGCTGGCCGGCGTCACCGAGGCCGAGGTCGTCGCCGACCCGCAGGCCGCCCTGGCCGCCGTCGCCACGCTGCACGAGCGCGGCGTCCGCGAGGTGCTGCTGACCCTCGGCGCCGACGGAGCGCTGCTCTCGACCGCGGACGGCGAGCTCTTCTCCGCCCGCCCGCCCGCGATCACCGTGCGCAGCACGGTCGGCGCCGGCGACTGCAGCCTGGCCGGCTACCTGCTGGCCGACCTCGCGGGCGCCCCCGCCGCCGACCGGCTGCGCAACGCGGTCGCCTACGGAGCGGCCTCGGCGTCGCTCCCCGGATCCGCCGTCCCCACCCCGACCCAGGTGGACGGTCCAGCAGTACGGGTCACCCCCGGCTTCGCCGGTTCCGCACCGTCCCTGTCCCACTGACACCCGACCCCAACAGGAGCACCTCCGTGTCCGCACTCATCACCCCCGACCTGGTGGCGCTCGACGTCAGCCCGGGCGCCGACAAGACGGCCGTCATCCGGCAGCTGTCGGATCTGGTCGCGCGCAGCGGCCGGGCCACCTCCGCCGAGGGGCTGTACTCCGACGCGATGGACCGCGAGGCCAAGGTCGCCACCGGCCTGCCCGGCGGCATCGCGATCCCGCACTGCCGCTCCGCCGCGGTCACCGAGGCCTCCCTGGCGTTCGCCCGGCTCACCCCGGGTGTCGACTTCGGCGCCTCCGACGGCCCGGCCGACCTGGTCTTCCTGATCGCCGCGCCGGCCGCCGGCGACGCCGACCACCTGACCCTGCTCTCCTCGCTGGCCCGCGCCCTGGTCCGCCCGGAGTTCGTGGCCTCGCTGCGCAGCGCCCGCTCGGCCGACGAGGTCGTCGCCCTGGTGCAGGACGTCGTCTCCCCCGCCCCGGCCGCCACCGCCGCCGCCCCGGCCGCCGCGCCGGCCCCCAGCCTGGCCAAGACCCCCGCCGGCGGTCCGACGCTGATCGCGATCAGCGCCTGCCCGACCGGCATCGCGCACACCTACATGGCCGCCGACAAGCTGGCCGCCGCCGCCCGCGAGATGGGCGTCGACCTGCACGTCGAGACCCAGGGTTCCTCGGGGTCCACCCCGATCGACCCCTCGGTGGTCAGCAAGGCCGCCGCGGTCATCTTCGCCGTCGACGTCGGGGTGAAGGACCGCGAGCGGTTCGCCGGCAAGCCGGTGATCCAGTCCGGCACCAAGCGGGCCATCCAGGAGCCCGAGGTCATGATCCGCGAGGCGCTCGCCGCCGCGACCGACCCGAACGCCCGCCGCGTGCCCGGTGGCACCGGCGCCGAGGCCTCCACCGCCAGCTCCGGCGGCCAGGGCGTCGGCTCGGAGATCCGCCGCTGGCTGCTCACCGGTGTCAGCTACATGATCCCGTTCGTCGCCGCCGGCGGTCTGCTGATCGCCCTGAGCTTCCTGCTCGGCGGGTACCAGATCGTGCTCACCGACCCGGCGTCCGCCTCGGGTCAGAGCTACGCGCTGAACTGGGCGCTGAACAACAGCTTCTTCAACCTGCCCGTCGCCGACGCCGGCACCGGCCTCAACGACGGCCTGCTCGGCTACCTGGGCGCGCTGTGCTTCGTCCTCGGCGGAGCGGCGTTCGGGTTCCTCGTCCCGGCCCTGGCCGGCTACATCGCCTACGCGATCGCCGACCGCCCCGGCATCGTGCCCGGCTTCGTCGTCGGCGCGGTCTCCGGCACCGTGGGCGCCGGCTTCCTCGGCGGCGTCGTCGGCGGCATCATCGCCGGCTTCGCGGCCAAGTGGATCTCCTCGTGGAAGCTGCCCTCGGGCGTCCGCGGGCTGCAGCCGGTCGTGATCATCCCGCTGCTGGCCACGATCATCTCCAGCGGCATCATGGTGCTGTTCCTCGGCCGCCCGCTGGCCGCCGCCCTCACCGGTCTCGGCAACTTCCTCAACGGGCTGACCGGCACCTCGGCGATCCTGCTCGGGATCATCCTCGGCCTGATGATGTGCTTCGACCTCGGTGGCCCGGTCAACAAGGCCGCCTACGTCTTCGCCACCACCGGCCTCACCGCCGCGATCGCCGGCGACGGCGGCCGGCAGCAGCTGGTCATCATGGCCACGGTCATGGCCGCGGGCATGGTCCCGCCGCTGGCGATGGCGCTGTCCACCGCGATCCGGCCCAAGCTGTACACCGCCGCCGAGCGGGACAACGGCAAGGCCGCCTGGCTGCTGGGTGCCTCCTTCATCTCCGAGGGCGCCATCCCGTTCGCCGCGGCCGACCCGCTGCGGGTCATCCCCTCGATGATGCTCGGCGGTGCCACCACCGGTGCCCTCGTCGCCGGCTTCGGCGTCCAGCTCCGCGCCCCGCACGGCGGCATCTTCGTGTTCTTCGCGATGAGCAACGCCCTGCTGTTCTTCCTCGCGGTGATCATCGGGACCATCGTCGGCGCGGTCGCCGTGACCGTGGCCAAGAGCGTGGGCAGCAAGCCGGTCGCCCCCGCCGACGCCACCGAGGCGGCCATGGTGGGCCACGCCGTCCCCACCACGGGTGCCGCCGTCGCCGCGAGCTGACAGGATCGACCCCGAACCCGGGGCGCGGGCGGTCCGCCGTCCGCGCCCCGGCACCTCACTCACCGAAGAGGAGCGCACCTCGATGCCCAGCAAGACCGTGACCGTCGGTTCCGCCGTCGGCCTGCACGCCCGCCCCGCCGCCCTGATCGCCGAGGCCGTCGGCAAGGCCGGGGTGCCCGTCACCCTGGCCACCCCCGGGGGCAACCCGGTCGACGCCGGCTCCCCGCTGATGATCATGACCCTGGGCGCCAAGAAGGGCGCCGAGGTCGAGGTGTCCAGCGACGACGAGGCCGCCCTGGCCGAGATCGCCGCGATGGTCGAGCGCGACCTCGACGCGGAGTAACGCGATCGGCCGCCCACGGGTGGCCGTCGGATGACGCTGGGGACCCACTTCCTGCGGGAAGTGGGTCCCCGGCGTCATGTGGTGGGCGGCTACAGGGTCAGGGCCACGCCTGGGTCGTGCAGGACCGCGCCGATGTCGGCGAGGAAGCGGCTGCCCAGTTCGCCGTCGATGATGCGGTGGTCGAACGAGAGGGCCAGCTGGGTGACCTGGCGGACCTTGATCTTGCCCTTGTGCACCCAGGGCATCTCGCGGATCGCGCCGAAGGCCAGGATCGCCGACTCGCCGGGGTTGAGGATCGGGGTCCCGGTGTCGACGCCGAACACGCCCACGTTGGTGATCGTGATCGTGCCGCCCGACATCGCGGTCGGCGACGTCTTGCCCTCCCGCGCGGTCGCGGTGAGATCGGCCAGCGCGCCGGCCAGCTCGGCCAGCGACAGCCGCCCGGCGTCCTTGATGTTGGGCACGATCAGCCCGCGCGGGGTGGCCGCCGCGATGCCCAGGTTCACGTAGTCCTTGACCACGATCTCCTGCGCCGCGTCGTCCCACGAGCTGTTGACCATCGGGTGCCGGTGCGCGGCCAGCAGCAGCGCCTTGGCCACGAACAGCAGCGGGCTGACCCGCAGGCCGGCCAGCTCGGGGCGTGCGGCCAGCCGGGTGCGCAGCGCCATCATCCGGCTGACGTCGACGGTGAGGAACTCCGTGACGTGCGGGGCGGTGAAGGCGCTGGACACCATCGCGGCGGCGGTGTGCTTGCGCACGCCCTTGATCGGGATCCGCTGCTCGCGGCCCTCGGTGCCGGCCTCGGCCGCGGGGAACCGGACGACCGTGCCGGCGTCGGCGGCCACCTCGGCAGGGGTGCGCGCGCCGGAGCCCCGGGCGGCGTCCACGTCGGCGCGGGTGATGACCCCGCCGGCGCCGGTGCCGGTCACCGTGGCCAGGTCGACCCCGGCGTCCTTGGCGTACTTGCGCACCGGCGGCTTCGCCAGCGGACGGGGTGCCCGCCGGCCCGGGGCCACGGCCTGGGCGGAGGCCGCCTCGGCGTCGGTGGCGTGCTGCTCGGCGGCCCGACCGATCTCCAGGCCACCGTGCCGCACGGGCTTGCTGGTGGCGTCCGGGGCGGTGGCCAGCAGCGGCGGCCGGTCGGTGCCGCTGCCGTAGTCGGCCTCGGGGATCACCTGCGGCGCGGTCGCCCGCTCGGCGACCGCGGCACTGGAGTGCCGGGGCCGGCGCTTGGCCTCGGTGTTCTTCGGGCCGTAGCCGACCAGCACCGAGGTGCGGCCACCCGGCGCGGGGCCGCCGATCAGCCCGGCGGCCGGGGTGTCGTCGTCCGCGGCAGGGGCGTCGTCACCACCGAGGTCGATGGTGATGATCGGGGCGCCGACGTCGACCGTCGTCCCCGGCTCGTGCAGCAGCTCGACCACCGTGCCGGCGTACGGCGAGGGCAGCTCGACGGCGGCCTTGGCCGTCTCGACCTCGCACAGCGGCTGGTTGGTGACGACGACGTCGCCGACCGCCACGAGCCACTGCAGGATCTCGCCCTCGGTCAGGCCCTCGCCGACGTCGGGCAGCTTGAACTGACGCAGGTCCGGCATCTCAGAACTCCATCGCGCGGTCGACGACGTGGAGCACCCGGTCCAGGTCGGGCAGGTACTCCTCCTCGAGCTTGGACGGCGGGTAGGTGACGTCGTAGCCACCCACCCGGAGCACCGGGGCCTCCAGGGAGTGGAAGCAGCTCTCGGTGACGCGGGCGGCGATCTCGGCGCCCAGGCCCAGGTTGGTCTGCGCCTCGTGGACGACGACGCAGCGGCCGGTGCGGCGCACCGACTCCTCGACCGGGCCGAGGTCCAGCGGCGAGAGCGTGCGCAGGTCGATCACCTCGAGCGAGCGGCCCTCGTCGGCGGCGGCCTCGGCGGCCTGCAGCGCCGTCTTCACCATCGGGCCGTAGGCCAGCAGCGTGACGTCGTCACCGGCCCGCACCACCCGGGAGCTGAACAGCGGCGGCGGGGTGGCCTCGAGGTCGACGTCGGCCTTGTCCCAGTACCGGCGCTTGGGCTCGAAGAACACCACCGGGTCGGGGCTGGCGATGGCCTGCTGCAGCATCCAGTAGGCGTCGGCCGGGTTGGAGACCGCGACCACCTTGAGCCCCGTGGTGTGCGCGAAGTAGGCCTCGGGGCTCTCGCTGTGGTGCTCGACCGCCCCGATGCCGCCGCCGAACGGGATGCGGATGGTGATCGGCATGGGCAGCTTCCCGCGCGAGCGGGCGTGGATCTTGGCCACCTGGGTGACGATCTGGTTGTAGGCGGGGAACACGAACCCGTCGAACTGGATCTCCACCACCGGCCGGTAGCCACGCATGGCCAGCCCGACCGCGGTGCCCAGGATGCCGGCCTCGGCCAGCGGGGTGTCGACCACCCGCGCCTCGCCGAAGTCCTTCTGCAGGCCGTCGGTGATGCGGAAGACCCCGCCCAGCTTGCCGATGTCCTCGCCCATGAGCACGACCTTCGGGTCGTCCTCCATGGCCTTGCGCAGGCCGGTGTTGAGGGCCTTGCCCAGCGTCAGCGTGGTCACGAGGCGAAGCCCTCCTGGTAGGCGAGGAACTCCGCGCGCTGGGCGGCGATCTCGTCGGTCTGCTCGGCGTAGACGTGGTCGAACATCTCGGTGCCGGCCGGGTCGGGCATCTCCAGGGTGCCCTTGCGGATCCGGACGGCGAGCTCGTCGCCCTCCGCCTCGACGCCGGCGAAGAAGTCGGCGTCGGCCTTGCCCGACCGCGACAGGTAGGCCTTCAGCCGGGCGACCGGGTCGCGCAGCTTCCACTCCTCGAGCTCGTCGGCCAGCCGGTAGCGGGTGGGGTCGTCGGAGGTGGTGTGCGCGCCCATGCGGTAGGTGAACGCCTCGATGAACGTGGGGCCCGAGCCCTCGCGTGCCCGGGCCAGCGCGGCCCGGGTGACGGCCAGGACGGCGAGGACGTCGTTGCCGTCGACCCGGACGCCCGGGAACCCGAAGCCCGCGGCGCGGCGGAACAGCGGCACCTTGGACTGCCGCTCGATCGGCACCGAGATGGCGTACTGGTTGTTCTGGCAGAAGAAGACGACCGGGGCGTCGAAGGTGGCGGCCCAGATCATCGCCTCGTTGACCTCGCCCTGGCTGGTCGCGCCGTCGCCCAGGAAGGCGATGGCGGCCCCGTCGCCGCCGGCCGTGCCCGAGTCGCGCTGGATGCCCATCGCGTAGCCGGTCGCGTGCAGGCACTGCGCACCGATGACGACGGTGTACAGGTTGAACTTGGTGGCCACCGGGTCCCAGCCGCCGAGGTCGTTGCCGCGGAACAGGCTGATGACGTGCAGCGGGTCGACCCCGCGGGCCCAGGCGACGCCGTGCTCGCGGTAGGTCGGGAAGGCCATGTCCTGGTCGGTCAGCGCCCGGCCGGCGCCGATCTGGGCGGCCTCCTGGCCCAGCAGCGAGGCCCAGATGCCCAGCTCGCCCTGCCGCTGCAGGGCGGTGGCCTCGACGTCCCACCGGCGGACCAGGGCCAGGTCGCGGTACAGGGAGCGCAGCTCGTCGTCGGTGACGTCCACCGCGTAGTCGGGGTGCTCGACCCGTTCGCCCTCGGGCGTCAGCAGCTGGACCAGGTCCGGCTGGGCCGGCAGGTGCGGTGCACCCGCCCCCGGTACCGGGTCGACCATCTCGCGTACTGCGGTCACCGTCGTTCTCCTCACGTCGCAGAGCTCCGTGTGCAGCACATCACTCCCGCGCCGAGATGCGCAAGGCGGGTCGACGAATCTGAGCAGGATGTTCAGTGGACGACCGGTGTGGCGTGGCACACTGAGCACCGTGAGCGGGATCGATGCCACCGACGCCCGACTGCTGCTCGCCCTGTCGCAGGACCCCCGGGCCACCGTGATGGCGCTGTCGCAGTCCCTCGGGCTGGCCCGCAACACCGTGCAGGCCCGGCTGGCCCGGCTGGAGTCCGGCGGGGTGCTGGACCCCTTCGAGCGCCGGGTGCGCCCCGAGGCCCTCGGCTACCCCCTGGGCGCCTACGTCACGGTGACGGTGGTGCAGACGTCGCTGGCCGAGGTGAGCGCGGGCCTGGCCGACATCCCCGAGGTGCTCGAGGTGATCGGGCTGTCCGGTGCGGCGGACCTGCTCGTGCAGGTGGTCGCCCGCGACGCCGACGACCTGTGGCGGATCAGCGAGCAGGTGCTGGCCATCCCCGGCGTGCAGCGCACCGACACCAACCTGGCGCTGCGCCGGTTCGTCGACCACCGCATGACACCGCTGCTCAGGCGCGCCGCCGACCGCTGAGGGCTGGTTAGGGTGCGCCGTGCGGATCCGGCCCCTCCTCGTCCTCGTCGTCCTGCTGCTGGCCGGGTGCCGGATCGACGGGACGGCGTCCCCCGCCCCCGACGGCTGGGAGTTCGTCTCCGAGCGCCCCTGCGCCGAGACCACGGCCAGCGGCGCCGACGAGTTCTCCTGCGTGACCCTGAGCGTCCCGGTCGACCACGCACGACCGGCCGGTGAGCACTGGGACGTCACCTTCGGCGTGCACCGCGCCGAGGGCGAGCGCCGGGGGGTGTTCGTGACGTCGACCGGCGGCCCGGGTTCCAGCGGGCTCGACCTCGCGGAGGCCTACTCCACCGAGTTCCCCGACGAGCTCTGGCGGGACTTCGACGTGGTCTTCTTCGACCAGCGCGGCATCGGGCTGTCCCAGGAGTTCCGCTGCGACGACACCTACTTCGACTACTACGCGTTCGTCGACAGCTCGTCCTCGGCCGCCGACCGGGACGCCTTCGCGCAGGACAGCACCCGCTTCGGCGAGGACTGCTTCGCCGAGGCCGGTGTCGACCCCGCCACCGCGCCCCGCTACGCCACCGCGCAGGCGGTCGAGGACCTCGAGGACTTCCGGCAGTGGCTGGACGCCCCGCAGCTGATCCTCTACGGCGAGAGCTACGGCACGCAGTACGTGCAGACCTACGCCGCGGCGCACCCCGACCGGGTCGAGCGCCTCGTCCTCGACGGGGTGGTGGACCTGACCACCGACCAGACGGCCTTCGCCGTCCAGCAGGCCGAGGGCATCTCGGCCGTCCTGGAGGCCACCCTCGCGCGGTGCGATGCCGACCCGACCTGCGCTGCGGCCGCACCCGGTGACTCCCTCGCCGACTACGACGCGCTGCTCGACCAGCTGGCCGACGACCCGGTGACGCCGCCCGGCGGCTACCCGGTGGACGACTACACGCTGCGGTCGGCGGCCTCTGCGTCGATGAGCGACCCGTACTCGCGGGAGGACTTCACCGAAGCGCTCAACGACGCGCTGAACGGGGACGTCGCCGGCCTCGACGAGCTCGGCAACGGCTCCTCCGGCCCGACGGCGGACTTCTCCGAGGCCCTCTACCTGGCGGTGGAGTGCCAGGACTACGACTTCGTGCCGGCCGGTGGTGACCCCCGCGCTGCCCTGGACGACTGGCTGGGCGTCGCCGCCGCGGCGGGTGTCGACGACCTGCGGCTGTCCTACTACTACGGCGACGAGGACTGCCTGTTCTGGCCGGGGTCGACGACCGACCCCGACTTCGCCCGCCCGGAGCCGGTCACCGACCCGCCCTACCCGGTCCTGGTGCTGAACTCCGACACCGACGCCAACACGCCGTTCGTCGGCGCCCGGGCCGTGTTCGGCCGCCTGGTGCCGGACGCCGGGCCGGCCGACGCGGCGATCATCCAGCGGTACGGCCCGCACGTCATCTACGGTTACGGCGACCCGTGCGTCGACGACCCGGTGCACTCCTTCGTCGAGACCGGCGAGCTCCCGGCCCAGCGGGTCACCCTCTGCACCTGGTGACCGTTTCCGCCTGGGTCCGGCCCGGGTAGCGCGAGGCCATGGCGAAGAAGACACCCCTGGGTGCGATCGGCAAGGGCAGACGCGGCATCTCCACCGGGGGGTGGCTGGTCCGCGGTGCGGCCGCCGGCGCCGCCGGGACGACCGTGCTGAACACGGTGACCTACCTGGACATGGCCGTGCGCGGCCGCGGCACCAGCGACACCCCGGAGCAGACGGTCGAGGCCCTGGCCGACAAGGCGCACGTGGGCATCCCCGGCCAGGGCGACACCCGCGACAACCGGGTGGCCGGTCTCGGCCCGCTCACCGGGATCGTCGCCGGGGTGGGTGTCGGTGTGCTCGCCGGGCTGGCCCGGGCGGCCGGCTTCCGTCCCAACCCGGTGGTCGGCGGTCTGGTGGCCACGGTCGGCGCGCTGGTCGGCGCGAACGGCCCGATGGCGGCGCTGGGCATCAGCGACCCGCGCACCTGGTCGACCACCGACTGGGCCGCCGACGTCGTGCCGCACCTGGCCTACGGCTTCGCCACCCACTCCACGCTGGCCGCCCTCGACCGCGCCTGATCAGCGCCAGCCGGCCGGGTCGACCCCGCCGGGCACGGGCGCGGCGGGGTCGTAGGGCGTGCGGGTGAACACGAACGTGGCCAGGTCCAGGTGGTCGGGCGCGATGCGCAGGGTCTCCCCGGCGTAGTAGCCGTCCAGGCCGATCCAGGCGCCGTCGGCGCGCCGGGCGAACCGGCTGGCCCGGCCACCGCGCCCGGGCAGCGGCCCCAGGTGCAGCAGTCCGCCGCCCTGGGCGCGCAGCACGTACGGCGCCGGCCCCCAGAACCACACCCCGAGGACGTCCAGCGGCACCGGGGGCGGCGACGGCGTCCACGCCGCCCCCACGTACGGCTCGGCCGCCCGCAGGTCGGCGAGCAACCCCGGCACCAACGGGTCCAGGCCGCTGGTGGTGTTGGCCAGCATCACCGCACCGGCCTGCTCGGACCGGTCGACGAACACCCCGGCCAGGAACCCGGGCATCGAGCCGCCGTGCCCGACCAGCGTGGCGCCGTCGACCCGCAGCACCTGCAGGCCGAGCCCGTAGGCCGACCAGCCGGCGGCGGAGGAGTCGACGCCGGCGGGCACCGCCATCTCGGCCAGCGTCGCCCCGGCCAGGACGTCGCCGGTGTCGCCGAGCAGGAACGCGGCGAACCGGCCCAGGTCGGCCAGCGTGGCCCACAGCTGACCGGCGGCGTCCATCACCCCGGCGTCGTGCTCGGGCTCGGGCAGGACGACGTCGGCCCACGGGTGGACGGCGGTCCCCCGGGCCGCCGCGCCGGTGGGCCGGGGCGTCGTCCGGGCCATGCCCAGGGGGCCGAGCACCTCGGCGGTGACGACGTCGACCCAGGACCGGCCGCGGTGCCGGGCGACCAGCTCGCCGAGCAGGCCGAAGCCCAGGTTGGAGTAGTGGAACCGGCGGGCGGCACCGAGCACGACGTGCTCGGGGCCCAGGTGCAGGTCGGCCAGCGACCCGCCGGGCACCCGCTCCCACCACCCGCCGGGGCTCTCGCTGGAGGCGCCGGCCAGGTGCGACAGCAGCTGCCCCACCGTGCGGTCGCCCAGCGGGGTGCCGGGGACGTGCCGCTCCAGCGGGTCGTCGAGGCGCAGCCGGCCCTCGTCGCGCAGCCGCATGACCACCACCGCGGTGATCGACTTGCTGATGGAGCCCAGCCGGTACTGGACGTCGGTGTGCGGGTCGGCGACCTCGCCCCGACCCGCGGACCAGGCCAGCCCGCCGTCCCGGACGACACCGGCGACCAGGCTGGGCGCCCGGCCGTCGCGCTGCACCCGAGCGGTGCGGGCGAGCAGGGTGCGGGCAGTGGTGGGCTCGACCATGCCCTGGAGGCTAGGGGGTGGTGACCGGCTGACCGAGCGGGAGGCGACCGGTGCGGGCCGCACGGCGCTCGAACCAGACGGTGGCGAACGGCGGGACCGAGGCGACCAGGGCCAGGGCGACGGTGGGGAGGTCCCAGCGCAGCACCCGCCAGGCGACGAGCGCGACGACGACGTAGGCCACGAAGACGGCCCCGTGGATCGGGCCGGCGACCTGCACCCCGACCTCGGAGGTGCGCAGCACCCACTTGACGAACATGCCGGCCAGCAGCAGCGCCCAGCTCACCGCCTCGGCGAGGGCGACGACGCGGAACGCGCGGGCGACGGTGCGGGGAGCGAGGAGTGCGGCCACGACCGGTCCCAACGACCGGCCGGACGACGTCGTCCCCGGGTGTGACGGACCCCGCACGCGACGGAGCCCCGCTCACCGTCTGGTGAGCGGGGCTCCGTCGGGGCGCCTGCGGCGATCAGCCGGCGAGGCGGCGGTACGCCGTGGGAGAGGAGCCCATCGCGTCGATGCTGGCGACCTTGACCACGTCACCGGACGTGGGGGCGTGCACCATCATGCCGTTGCCGATGTAGATGCCGATGTGGCTGACCGGCGAGTAGAACGCGACCAGGTCGCCGGGCTGCAGGTCGGCGCGGGAGACCGACTGACCCATCGAGGCCTGCGAGGCGCTCGAGTGCGGCAGCGAGATGCCGGCCGCGGCGTAGGCGTACTGGACCAGGCCCGAGCAGTCGAAGCTGTCGGGACCGGAGGCGGCCCACACGTAGGGGTCGCCCTGCTGGGCCAGTGCGGTGTCGACGGCGGTCTGGGCGGCGGCGGAGTTCGCCACGACCGAGCCCACGGAGCTGGCGGCGGCGCTGCTGCTTCCGCCGCTGCTGCTCGAGACGCTGCCGGTGGAGGCCACCGCGGCCTGCTCGGCGGCGCTCAGCGCGTTGTACTGCGCCTGGTAGTCGGCGATCTGGGCGTTCAGCGCGTCCTGCTGGGCGGTGACGTCGTCGAGCTGGGCCTGCGCGTCGGCGGTGGCCTGCTGCGCCTGCGCCTGCGCTGCGGCCGCGGCGTCGTTGGCCTGCTGGGCCTGGGTGAGCACCTCGGTGGTGTGCTCGGAGAGCAGGTCCAGCGTGGCCGTCTGCTCGACGAAGTCACCGGCGGACTGCGAGGTGAGCAGCGCCTGCAGGGAGCTCAGCTGGTTGCCGCCCTGGTAGGCGGTGCGCGCCACGTCGGTGACGGTGCCGCGGGCGGTGTCGAACGCGGCCGACGCGGCGGCCGCGGTGGCGGTGGCCTGGTCGGCTGCGGCTTGGTCGGCCTCCAGCGCGACGCGGGCGCTGTTGAACTGCTCGGTGAGGACCTCGAGCTGCTGCCCGCGGTCGACGATGAGCTGGGCCGCCTCGGCAGCGGTGGTGGGCTCGGCGGCGGTGTCACCGGGGGCGGCCATGGCCGGGCTGGTGGTCATCAGGACCCCGGCCGCGGCGAAGAGGGTGATGACGGCGCGGCGCCCGCGGAGGGCAGGGCGGCGCGCGATCGAGCTGGTACTCGCCATGTGCGGCGGGTGGTCCTTTCTTCCAACGAGCCGCCTACCGAGTTAGCTGACGGATTCGGGCGGGAAGTTCGCCCGGCACCTCGGCCCTCTCGGGCCTGCGGTGCTTCACCCCAGTGCTGCGGTGGGTCCCCGGTCCACGCGCCCCGGTGGTGCTGGTGGGACGGCTGTGGTTCGGCGGCGTCCGGCCGTTGCCACCCAGGGGAGGTGGCGGAACGATCCGTCCGGACTCCGAGACCGTAGGTGCGTTACCGACTCGTGACAAGTGAGCCCCCTCCGATTGTGGAGTTCTCCACGTTCCGGCGCGGGACACGCCATGAGCACGCTCACAACGCGTGAGCGGACAACTGCGTCCGCTCGGGTGGGTGACGATGCCGTCATGCGGTTCGACGTGGTGGTGGTCGGCGGTGGGCACAACGGTCTGGTCGCCGCGGCGTACCTGGCCCGGGCCGGGCGGTCGGTGCTCGTGCTCGAACGCCGGGCCGGGCTCGGCGGGGCGGCAGTGGGCGAGCAGGTGTTCCCCGGCGTCGACGTCCGGCTGTCGGCCTACTCGTACTTGGTCAGCCTGCTGCCCGACCGCGTCGTGCGGGACCTCGACCTGGGCGTCGTGCTGGCCGACCGGGCGGTGAGCTCGGCGACGCTGCTCGGCGACCACGCGCTGGTGGTCGAGCGCGACCCCGGCCCGGCCACCGCCGACTCGTTCCGCGCGCTGACCGGGTCCGACGCCGAGTGGGCCGGCTGGCAGCGGTTCTACGGCCGGCTCGCCACCCTCGCCGAGGACCTCTCCCCCACCCTGGTCGAGCCGCTGCCCACCACCGCCGAGCTGGAGCGCCGGCTCCGGGACCCGCAGCTGTACCGCGACCTGGTCGAGCGCCCGCTGGCCGACGTCGTGGCCGACCACCTGGACTCCGACGTCGCCCGCGGGATCGCGCTGACCGACGGGCTGATCGGCACCTTCGCCGACGTCCACGCCGCCGACGGCCTGGCCGGCCGGTGCTTCCTGTACCACCTGGTCGGCAACGGCACGGGTCTGTGGCGGGTACCGGTCGGCGGCATGGGCGCGGTCAGCGGTGCGATGGCCGACGCCGCCCGCCGCGCCGGCGCCGACCTGCGCACCCGGGCGTCGGTCACCGCGGTCGAGACCCGCGACGACGGCGTCACCGTGCACTGGACCGACGACGCCGGGACGACGCACGCCGTGGACGCCGAGCACGTGGTCGCCGGCTGCGCACCGGCCGTCCTCGACGAGCTCATCGGGACGCCGCCGGGACCACGGCCGGTGGGCGCCCAGCTCAAGGTGAACATGGTGCTGACCCGGCTGCCCCGGCCCCGGTCGGGCCTGGACCCCGCGGTGGCCTTCGGGGGCACCTGCCACGTCGACGAGGCGGCCTCCCAGCTCGACGCCGCGTACGCCGAGGCGGCGGGCGGCGTCCTGCCGACCACCGTCCCGTTCGAGGTGTACTGCCACTCCCTGACCGACCCCTCGATCGTCGGGGAGACGGGGCTGCACACGCTGACCCTGTTCGGGCTGCACACCCCGGCCGACCTGTTCACCGCCGACCCCGCGGGCACCCGCGACGAGGCGGTGCGCCGGGTGGTGGCCCAGCTGGACGCCCAGCTCGAGGAGCCGCTGGCCGACTGCCTGGCGACCGACGCCGACGGGCGGCCGTGCCTGCAGGCGGCGTCCCCGCTGGACGTCGAGGCGTCCCTGGCCATGCCGGGCGGGCACATCTTCCACGGCGACCTGAGCTGGCCGGTGGCCACCGACGCCCAGCCCGCCGGCACCTGGGGCGCGGCCACGACCCACCCGCGCGTGGTGGCGGCGTCCAGCGGCGGGACCGTCCGCGGCGGTGCGGTCAGCGGCCTGGGCGGCTACGCCGCGGCCCGCCACCTGCTAGACACCTGAGGTGGAGACCACGGGCGCGGTGCTGCGCAACCAGGGGGACCAGTACGAGGTCGTGACGCTGGAGGTCGGTGACCCCGGCCCCGGCGAGGTGCTGGTGGAGATGGCCTACGCCGGGCTCTGCCACTCCGACGAGCACCTCCGGCACTCCAACGCCGGCGGCCGGTACCCGATCGTCGGCGGCCACGAGGGCTCCGGCCGGGTGCTGGCGGTCGGCCCCGGGGTGAGCCGGGTGGCCCCCGGCGACCACGTGGTCGCGAGCTTCCTGCCCGCCTGCGGCACCTGCCGGTGGTGCGCCTCGGGCCGGTCGAACCTGTGCAACCTGGGCGCCACCATCGCCACCGGGCAGCTGCCCACGGGCACCTGGCCCTTCCGGCTGGACGGCGAGGAGCTGGGCGCGTTCTGCATGGTCGGCGCCTTCGCCCGGCACTCGCTGCTGCACGAGTCCTCGGTCATCCGCATCCACCCGTGGCTGCCGCTGGACACCGCCGCGCTCATGGCCTGCAGCGTGCCCACCGGCTGGGGCTCGGCGGTCTACGCGGGCGGCACCCGGCCCGGCGACACCGTCGTGGTCGTCGGCTGCGGCGGGGTCGGCGCCAACGCGGTGCAGGGCGCGGTGCACGCCGGCGCCTCGCACGTGGTGGCGGTGGACCCGGTGGCCTTCCGGCGCGAGTTCGCGCTGACCGTGGGCGCCACCCACGCGGTGGAGACCTCGAAGGAGGCCGCGGCGCTGGCCCGCGAGCTGACGTGGGGCAACGGCGCGGACGTCGTCGTCCTCACGCTGGGCTCGACCGACGCCGAGAGCACCCGGTTGGCCGCCCGCTGCCTGGGCAAGGGCGGCACCCTGGTGCTGACCGCGCTGGCCGACGTCGCCTCCGACGTCACGCTGTCGCTGCAGGGCAACGGCGTGACCGCCTACGAGCACCGCATCCAGGGCGCGCTGTTCGGCAGCTGCAACGCCCACCGCGACGTCCCGATGCTGCTGCGGCTGGCCGAGGAGGGCAAGCTCGAGCTCGACCGGCTGGTGACCCGCCGGTACTCCCTCGACCAGCTGCACCAGGGCTTCGCCGACCAGGCCGCCGGCGAGACCATCCGCGGCCTGCTGGTGCACGCGGACTAACCCTTCACGGCGCCCTCGTTCGCGCCGCCGACGAAGTAGCGCTGGAAGACGAAGAAGACGACGGCCACCGGGATGGTCATCAGCAGCGCCGCGCCCAGGGTCAGCGGGAACTGGTTGCCCGAGCCCAGCTGGCCGGTGGTCAGCGTCGCCACGCCCTTGGTCAACGTGTAGAGGTCGCGGTCCTGGCTGGCCACGATGAAGTGCGGCAGCTCGTTCCACGACGCCTGGAAGCTCAGGATGGTCAGCGTGATCAGCGCCGGCCGCGCCATCGGCAGCACGACGGACCAGAACACCCGGAACGTGCCCGCGCCGTCGATGCGGGCGGCCTCCTCGATCGAGGCCGGCACGCTCTCGAAGAACTGCTTCATGATGAAGATGCCCGCGGCGTCGGCGACCAGCGGCAGGAACAGCGCCACCGGGGTGTCGTAGATGCCGAGCTGGTTGAGCACCAGGAACTTCGGGATGAGCAGGACGACGCCGGGCACCGCCATGACCGCCAGCACCGCGGTGAAGATCGCCGACCGGCCGCGGAACCGCAGCCGGGCCAGCGCGTAGCCGGCCAGCGAGCACAGGAACACCCGGCCGACGGTGACCAGCACCGACACCCAGACCGAGTTGAACCCCCAGAGCAGGAAGTCGGTGTCGAACAGCCGGCTGAACGCCGCCGTCGTCACCGGGTCGGGCAGCAGCGAGAGCGGGGTGTTGGTGGCGTCGGTGTCGGTCTTGAACGACGTCACGATCTGGATCAGGAACGGGTACAGGTAGACGATCGCGAAGAACACCAGGACGACGTAGGCCAGGAAGCGACCCACCTGCTGGCCGGTGCGCCGCGTGCGCGGGGGCGGCGTCGCCGGGGTCTCGGCGACGGGGGTCTCGAGGGTGGTGGTCACGACTGCCTCACCGTCCGGCCTGGAAGAAGGTGGTCTTGGACGACGCGGCGCGCGCCCGCTGAGCGGCCCGGACGGCCTTCTTCTCGGCGGCGGCGTCCTTGTCGCGCATGAGGAACCGCTGCAGCGAGGTGAGCACGATGATGATCGCGAACAGCACGAACGACATCGCCGCGGCCCGGCCCCACTGCCCGGTCTCGAACGCCGAGGTGTAGCTCAGGTACGCCGGGGTGAGCGTGGTCTTGGCCGGGTTGCCCTGGCTGATCAGGTACACCTGGTCGAAGACCTGCCAGGTGCCGATCAGGCCCAGCGTGGTCACCAGGAACAGGGTGGGCCGCAGCGCCGGCAGGGTCACCGCGCGGAACCGCTGCCACGCGTTGGCGCCGTCCATCACGGCGGCCTCGCGGACGTCGTTCGGCACGTCCTGCAGCGCGGCCAGGAACATCAGCATGTAGCCGCCGGCCGAGGTCCAGACCACCAGCAGGATCAGCGCGGCCAGCGCGATCGAGGGCCCGCTCAACCAGTCCCACCACGAGAGCCCGAGCGGGCCGCCGTCGGTGAGGGCGGCCGGCGGGTTGGCGGCGTCCCACAACCCGAGGCCGTCGCCGAGCAGGTGCACCAGGCCGCGGCTGTCGCTGAACCAGTTCGGTCCGTCGATGCCGACCAGCCCGAGCAGGCCGTTGACCGCACCGCCGCCGGTGAACAGGAAGATGAACACCAGGCTGATCGCCACCGAGCTGGTGACGGTCGGGAAGTAGAACGCCGTCCGGAAGAAGCCCTTGGCCCGGATCCTGGAGTTGAGCACCAGGGCCAGGCCCAGCGCGATCGCCGTCTGCAGCGGGACGACGAGCAGCACGTACCAGGCGTTGTTGCGCAGGGCGGTCATGAAGTCCTGCCGGGCCAGGCCGGGCTCGGTGAGGATCGTGGCGTAGTTGTCGAACCCGACGAAGCCGACCTGGCCGGTGAACGGCGAGCCGCGGCCGCGCCAGTCGGTGAGGCTGACCCAGAAGGCCATGAGGATCGGCACCAGCACGAACAGGCCGATCAGCACGACCTGCGGGGCGGTGAAGGCCCACCCGGCGCGCCCCTGGCCGGCGCGTGCCGAGCTGCGCCCCGGCTCCCGCCGGGGGCGCGTCCGCAGACCCCCCGCGGGGGCCGGGACGGCGGTCATCCGCCGATCGCCTGCTCGAGGTTGGTCTGGGTCGAGTCGAGGATCGCCTGCGGGTCACCGGTGGCCAGGCCGCCGAGCTGGCTGTCGAAGTCCAGCAGCACCTGCTCGGCACCCGGTGCGTTGACCGGGCCCTGGGCGTACTCGGCGCCGTCGATGTAGGCCTGCCGCTCGGGGAACTGCTGCAGGTAGGCGTCGGCCAGCGACTGGCGCGAGGGCAGCACGCCGGTGTCCTGGGTGAGCGCGGTCATCGCGTCCGCCCCGGTCAGGTAGGTGGCGAGGTCGACCGCGGCGTCCTGCGCGTCGCTGTCGGCGGCGACGGCCAGGCAGTTGGTGAACGACAGGGTGCCGGGGCCGCCGGGGCCCTCGGGCAGCGGGACGACGGTGTAGCCGACGTCCGGGTAGTCGGCCTCCATGGCGCCGACCAGCCAGTTGCCCTCGATGGTCATCGCGGCCTTGCCGGTGCCGAAGGCCTCGCCGCCCCAACCGGCGTCCACCCCGCTGGGGTACCTGAAGCTCCCCGCCGCGAGGTTGGTCTGCAGGTACTGCAGCGCCTCGAGGTTCTCGGAGCTGTCGACGGTGGCCTCGGTGCCGTCGCCGTTGAGGAACCAGCCACCGGCCTCGACCATGAAGGCGCCGACCCGGTCGCGGGTGTCGCCGATGACCAGACCGGTCTGCGTGCCGGTGGTCAGCCGCTGCGCGACGGTGGCCAGCTGCTCCCAGGTGGTCGGGTAGTCGGCCTCGGTGAGCCCGGCGGCCGACCACGCGGCGTCGTTGATCTCCAGGGCGAGGGTGGAGAAGTCCTTGGGCAGGCAGTACTGCGTGTCCTGGTAGGTGAAGGCGTCGATCAGGTTCGGGTAGAAGTCGTCGACGTCGTCGACCTGGTCCACGTAGGGGAACAGGTTGCCGGCGTCCGCCTGGTCGGCCAGGCGGCTGGCGTCCAGGTAGAACACGTCCGGCGGGTTGCCGCCGGCGAAGCCCTGGGCGAGCTCCTGCGAGAGGTCCGCGGCGACCTGGACGTCGACGGTGTTGCCCGACTCCTGCTCGTAGGCGGCGACCTGGTCCTGCACGGCCTGGGTCTCGGCGTCGCCGGAGCTGGCGATGAGCATGGTCAGCGAGGCGCTGCCGGACTCCTGCTGCTCGGCGGTGTCGTCGAACCCGCCGCCGCAGGCGGCGGCCAGGGAGAGCGCGGCGACGGCGACGGCCGCCTGCGCGGACCGGCGGATGGGCGATCTCATGGGGGTTCCTCCTCGTCGAGGGACCGGCGGCCTCGGTGCCACCGGTCGGGGCTGGTCAGGGGGCGGGCAGGACCGGCGGGGTGGCGGTGGGGACGGCGGCCGTGCCGCGGTCGGACGACGCGCGCACGACCAGGCGGGGGGTCAGCAGGACGGGCTCGTCGGCGACCTGCCCGGGACCGGGGTCGAGCTGGCCGCGGAGCAGCCCGATGCAGGCGGCCGCGGCGGCGGCGACCGGCTGGGCCACGGAGCTGAGCCCGATCGCCGCGGCCACCGGGCTGTCGTCGAACCCGACCACGGCGACGTCGGCACCCGGACGGCGGCCGAGCTCCTGCACCGCGCCGAGCGCGCCGAGGGCGAGGGAGTCCGAGGCGCAGACCAGGGCGGTGACGCCGCGGGCGGCGACCAGCCCCAGCGCGGTGGCCTGGGCGACGGCGGGGTCGTCGGGCAGCCCGGCGTCCAGCCCGGCGATTGGCAGGCCGGCGTCGGCCATGGCGGAGCTCCAGCCCGCGCGGCGGTCGTCGCCGGTGCCCGAACCGGCCGGCCAGCCCAGGAAGGCGATCCGGGTGTGGCCCTGGGCGACCAGGTGCTCGACGGCCGCCCGGGTTCCGGCGGCGCCGTCGGTGTCCACCCAGCTGCGGCCGGCCGGGTCGTCCCAGGGTCGGCCGAAGCTGGCCACCGGGAGCCGGCGGCGGCGCAGCCAGGCGGTGCGGGGGTCTCCGTGCGAGGTGCCGGTGAGCACGAACGCGTCGACGGCGAACGAGGCGACCAGCTCGTCGTAGGCGCCGACCTCGGCCTCGGCGTCGTCGGCGGTGAACAGCACCATGCGGTGCCCGGACTCCTCGGCGCTGCGGGTGAGGGCGTGCAGGAACTGGTCGAGCACGATGCCGCCGATGCCCTCGCGCACCGGGTCGATGCGGATGCCGATGAGCTGCGAGCGGTGGCTGCGCATCTGCTGGGCGGCCCGCAGCGGGCGGTAGCCGACCTCGTCGATGACGGCGCGGACCCGGTCGAGGGTGGTCTCGCTGACCAGGTGCGGGGCGTTGAGCACGTTGCTCACGGTCTGCTTGGAGACCTGGGCGAGCGCTGCGACGCTGGCCAGGGTGGGGCGCTCGACGCCGTCGTCCGGGTCCACCGAGACCTCCCTGCCCATTTGACCGTTCCAAGTGACGACAGGCACAGTGCGCCTCCCGGTGCTGGCCTGTCAAGCCCACCCGATCCCAGAAACCGCGGTTCTTGCGAGTTGGGACCTGGTTCCGGTTGGATCGGTCGAATGACGAGCACCGCGGCCCTGCAGCCGACCGTCCACGAGCTCGACGTCTGCCTCCGGGCGCCGGTCACGGTGCTGTCGGCCCGGGACGGCGCGGTGCGCGGCCAGGGCGCCGAGGGGGTGTTCTGCGGCGACGTCCGGGCGCTGTCGGTGGTCGAGGTGACCGTGGCCGGGCGGCGGCCCGACGGCATCGGCGGCGGCAGCACGGGCACGGGGACCAGCCGGCACGTCGCCGTCCTGCGCGGGCTGGGCGACCCGGGCCCGGACCCGACCATCCGGCTGGAGACGCACCGCACGCTCGGGGACGACGGGCTGGTCGAGACGCTGCGCCTGGTGTCGACCGCGGCCGAGCCGTTGGCGGCCGAGGTGGTGCTGACCCTCGCCACAGACCTGGCCACGGTCGAGGAGGTGAAGAGCGGGCAGACCCGGCCGCTCGTGGCCCCCGACGGCGAGGGGTGGGCCGGCCGCGGGGTGGTCGTCGCCGTCCCGGGGCTGGAGACCGACGGGCAGCACGGCCGGCTGACCTGGTCGGTCGTCGTCCCGCCCCGGGGATCGGTGGAGGTCGACTGGTCGGTCCGCGTGGTCGACCCCGGTGGGGTCACGGCCGCGCCCCGCACCGCGGCGAGCTGGTCGACCCCGCTGGTGACCTGCGACGACTCCCGGCTCGCCCCGCTGGTCGAGCAGTCGCTGGAGGACCTCGCCGGGTTGCGGATGGCCACCACCACCGAACCCGACGACGTCTTCACCGCGGCCGGCGCGCCCTGGTACCTGACCCTCTTCGGCCGGGACAGCCTCTGGACGGCGCGGCTGCTGCTGCCGCTGGGCACCGAGCTGGCCGGCGGCACGCTGCGCACCCTGGCCGCCCGCCAGGGCACCCGCCGGGACGACGCGACCGGCGAGGAACCGGGCAAGATCCTGCACGAGATCCGCCGGCCCCCCGTGGCGGAGGAGGGCACGACCCCCTTCCTGCCCCCGGTCTACTTCGGCACGATCGACGCCACCCCGCTGTGGGTCTGCCTGCTGCACGACGCCTGGCGCTGGGGTCTGCCCGCCGCCGAGGTCGAGGCCCTGCTCGACCCGCTGGAGCGTGCGCTGGAGTGGCTGGCCACCGACGCCGACCCGGACGGCGACGGGTTCCTCGAGTACCTCGACCGCACCGGCACCGGGCTGGCCAACCAGGGCTGGAAGGACAGCCACGACTCGGTGCGGTTCGCCGACGGCCGGATCGCCGAGGGGCCGATCGCCCTCTGCGAGGCGCAGGGCTACGCGCACGAGGCCGCCCTGGCCGGGGCCGCCCTGCTGGACGCCTTCGGCCGACCCGGCGCCGACCGCTGGCGCGGGTGGGCCGCCGACCTGGCTGGTCGGTTCCGGGAGGCGTTCTGGGTCGCCGACGCCGAGGGCCGCTACCCCGCCATCGCCCTCGACGGCACCAAGACCGCCGTCGACGCACCCACCTCGAACATCGCGCACCTGCTGGGCACCGGGCTGCTGGACCCGGCCGAGTCGGCCGCGGTGGCCGCCCGGGTCGGCTCACCGGCGATGGACTCCGGTTTCGGTCTGCGCACCATGGCCACCACCGCGGGCGGCTACGGGCCGCTGACCTACCACTGCGGCTCGGTGTGGCCGCACGACACCGCGATCGCGCTGACCGGGCTGGCCCGCGAGGGGCACGCCGCGGTCGCCGGGTCGCTGGCCCGCGGGGTGCTGGCGGCGGGCGAGTCGTTCGACCGGCGGGTGCCCGAGCTGTTCGCCGGCGACGCCGCCACCGAGGTGCGCCGCGCGCTGGCCTACCCCGCCTCGTGCCGGCCGCAGGCGTGGTCGGCCGCCGCGTCGGTCGCCGTCCTCACCGCCGTGCTCGGGCTGCGCCCCGACGTCCCCGCCGGCCGGCTGGAGGTCCGGCCGCTGCGCCCGGCCCCGCTGGGCGCGGTGCGCGTCGAGGGCCTGCGGGTCGGTGCGGACGACGTCACGGTGGCGGTCAGCGCCACGGGCGAGGTGGAGGTCACCGGCTTCACCGGCGAGGTCGTCGTCGGCTGATCCCCGCCGAATCCCGTTGCCCCGGCGCGGTCCCCCGGCGCACGATCGGCCGACGCCGGGCAACCCCCCGGGGGAGGGGGCGACGTGCGGGTCGTGGACGAGGTCGCGGTCGGGACCGCCGGCGACGGGCCGTACGCGGTCGTCGAGACGCCGGACGGCGCCCTCTGGACGACGCTGCCGTTCTCCGGCCGGGTGGCGCGGGTGCGGTTCGACGGGTCCGGGGCCCGGGTCGACCACCTCGACGCCGGCGGCCCCGCCGCCCGGCCGTCGGTGCTGGCGGTCGACGCCGCCGGCGAGGGCGTGTGGGTCACCTGCACCGGCGACCAGCGCCTGCGCCTGGTCGGACCCGGCGGGGTGCTGCAGGACGTCGGCCTGCCCGCGGGCACCGACCCGTACGGCATCGCCGGCGCCGGCGGGGACCTCCTGGTCGCCGGGCTGGGTGGCGCGCTGCTGCGGATCCGGGACGGCGGGGTCGTGGCCGCCGTGGACCTGCCGCCCGGGTCGTTCCCGGGCGCGGTGGCCGTCGCCGCCGACGGCGCGGTCTGGTGCACCCTCAACCAGGCCGACGCCCTGGCGCGGTGGGTGCCGGGCAGCCCCGTCGAGCTGCACCCGACCGGACCGGCCGCGGCTCCCGTGGGGATCTGCCCGGACGACTCCGGCGGCATCTGGTGGACCGAGATCGGCGCGGGCCGCATCGGTCACCGGACCTCGCAGGGCGTGGTGTCCGCCGTCGACCTGCCCGGGACCACGCCCCGACCGCACGCCGTGGCCGACGACGGCGCGGGCGGGTGCTGGGTGACGGCCTGGGGTCAGGGCGCCCTGCTGCACGTCTACCCGGAGCGCGGCGTGACCTCGCTCGACCTGGGCACGGGCAGCGAGCCGCACGGCCTCGCCGTCGCCGCCGACGGCTCGGTCCGGGTGGCCCTGGAGTCCGGCACCCTCGTCCGCGTGGTGGCCGGCACCGCCTGACGCCCCGCGGGGATCCCGGAAACCACGGTTTCTGGGAGGTGGGACGGCGGTGGGGCGGCGCAGGTGGTGGAGTGGGTGCGGTGAACCGGTGGCGTGCAGAGATCCGGTTCCTCATGGGCTCCGTGCGTCGGGGGCTGCGCGGGCGGGACCTGGCGCTGATCGCGGCCGGCCTGACCTTCTACGCGGGGATCTCCGTCGTCCCGCTGCTGCTGCTGGCCATCGCGCTGACCTCGCTGCTCACCAGCCCGGAGACGGTGCGCGGGTACCTGGACACCCTGGGCGGGGTGCTGCCCGACGAGCTCGGGGCGCCCGACGCGCTGGCCGCCCTCGCCGAGGCGGGCACCACGCTGACCTTCCTGGGCGGGGTGCTGGCGCTGCTGCCGATGACCTTCTACGGGGAAGGGCTGCGGCGGGCGCTGCTGCGGTTCACCGCCGAGCGGGACACCTACACCGGCTGGCGGGGCCGGCTGGCCGTCGTCCCGCTGCTGCTGGTCTCGCCGTTCCTGCTGCACCCGGTGCTGCTGGTGGTCCCGGTGCTGGCCGACCTGCAGACCGGCGGGTTCGGGTCGCGGGTGGCCGAGGTCGCCGTCGGCTTCTACGCGGTGCTGTTCGCGCTGGTCGGCCCGTTGGTGTGGGGGTTCCGGGTGGTCGCGGCCGGCATGCTGCGCTGGCGGGCGATCGGCATCGGGGCGTTCTTCACCGCGGCGTCGCTGGCCGGGTTCCTGCAGGGGTTCGTGCTCTTCCTCCGGCTCCCCCTGTCGATCGGGGCGCCGTTCGGCGGGCTGGAGGTCGTCGGCGGGGTGGTCGCCCTCGGCCTGTGGCTGTTCCTGCTGCACCTGGTGGTCATCGCCGGGTGGCTGCTCACCCAAGCCGTGGACGAGCGGCTAGCACGACCGGCGCCACCGACCCCGGGAGCAGCACCCGGCCCGGCGGGGGCAGCACGACCTGCAGCGTGACGCCGTCGGCGAGCCGGTAGGGCCGGGTCGCCAGCAGCGGCCCGACCGTGCGCCGCAGCCGCGAGACCTCGGCCCGCACCGTGACCGTGCGCGCCGGGTCGTCGAACAGGGCACCGGCCAGCTCGGCGGCGGTCAGACCGCGCGGCGCCCGGGCGACGGCCAGCAGGATCTCGGCGTGCCGCAGGCCGAGGACGTCGGTCCACGACCCGGTGGCCGCCTCGACCCGCAGCCGCGGCCGGTCGCCGGCCAGGTCGAGGACGGCGTGGGTGGCGACGGCGGGGTCGTCGTCGTCCAGCCGGACCAGCCAGCCACCGGGCAGCGGTTCCACCCGGCAGGGCCCCAGCACCGGCAGCACCCGGCGTCCGCCGCCGTCCAGGTCCGCGGGGAGCGCCACCCGCGCCGGTCCGGCGAACCCGGTCGCGGCGGCGGTCAGCCCGTCGGGGGCGAGCACCAGCGCCCGGCCGTCGACCCGGGCCAGCAGTGGGCCGGCCACCCGGCGCAGCTGGTCCAGCGACCGGTCGTGCACCGCCCGCACCTCGTGCTCGGCCAGCGCGGCGACGGCGGACACCAGGGCCAGCGCGCCCGGGTGCGCGGTGCGGGCCGGGCCCGAGAGGTCGACGACGCCGAGCAGCCCGCCCCCGACCGGATCGCGCAGCGGGGCCGCCGCGCAGGTCCACTGCTGGTGGCCGTCGACGAAGTGCTCCCCGCCGTGCACGCCGACCGGGGTGCCCAGCACCAGGCAGGTGCCGATCGCGTTGGTGCCCACGGTGGGCTCGTCCCAGGCCGCGCCCGGGACGAAGCCCAGCCCGTCGGCCCGCCGCCGCACCTCCGGGGCGCCGCCCTGCCAGAGCACCGTGCCGTCGGTACCGGTGACCACCACGAGCTGGCCGCACGCCCGGGCCACGGGCTCCAACCGCTCGCGCAGCACCGGGATCATCGGCGCGAGCGGGCCGGTCACCACCCGGCGGGCGATCTCGGCGTCCGAGAGCACCGCCGGCCCTCCGCCGCCGCCCGGGTCCACCCCGGCCGCGGCCACCCGTCGCCACGAGGCGTCGATGAGGGGCCTGGGCACCGGACCAGCGTGTGACCTGGGCCACCGATCGCGCAACCCCCTGCAACCCTGCCGCAGCGCCCGCCGGAGGTGTGGCATGGGCCCGGGACGGCGACGAGGCCGCCCGAGCGAGGAGGCACCCGCATGACCCAGACCCTGGAACGGCCCACCGACACCCCCGCCGGCCGCGTCGAGACCTGGTTGGACAGCTTCCAGGCCGCGCTGACCGCCCGCGACGCCGACGCCGCCGTCGAGCTGTTCGCCACCACCTGCTTCTGGCGCGACCTGATCGCCTTCACCTGGAACATCACCACCGCCGAGGGCCGCGACGCCGTGCGGGCCCGGCTGACCGAGGTGACCGACCGGGTCGACCCGACCGGTTTCCGGGTGGCCGAGGGGACCGAGCCCACCGGCGCGGACGGCGTCGACGAGGCGTGGATCGAGTTCGACACCTCCGTCGGCCGCGGCCGGGGACACCTCCGCCTGCAGGACGGCCAGGCCTGGACGCTGCTCACCACCCTCTACGAGCTGACCGGCCACGAGGAGCCGGCCGGCCCCGGTCGGCCGCGCGGGGCCGAGCACGGGGCGAACAAGGACCGGCAGACCTGGCTGGAGCGCCGCGAGGCCGAGGCCACCGAACTCGGCTACACCCGTCAGCCGCACGTGCTGGTCATCGGCGGCGGGCAGGGTGGCATCGCGCTGGGCGCCCGGCTGCGGCAGCTCGACGTCCCCACCATCGTCGTGGACCGGCACGCCCGGCCCGGGGACCAGTGGCGCAGCCGCTACAAGTCCCTGTGCCTGCACGACCCGGTCTGGTACGACCACCTGCCCTACCTGCCGTTCCCGGAGAACTGGCCGGTGTTCGCGCCCAAGGACAAGATCGGCGACTGGCTGGAGATGTACACCAAGGTCATGGAGCTCAACTACTGGAGCTCCACCACCGTCGAGTCCGCCTCCTTCGACGAGGCCGCCGGGCACTGGGACGTC
>NZ_FNIR01000019.1 GCF_900103975.1 Klenkia soli | reverse complement strand
CACGAGGTAGCGGGCGGAGGCCACGGACATGTTCAGCAGGACCGCCACCTCGTCGGGCAGGAAGTCATCGGCCGCCTGCAGCGACGGGTCATAGACATCGGCGTCCGGGCGGGTGTCGGTGCGGGCACCGGGGGCGAACGGCAACGGCTGTCGAGCACCGAGGGTGGCCTTGCGCTCGATCAACCCCGCCCGGTACGCGGCCAGCGCGGACATCTGCCGGTGCACCGAGGCGAGCTCGGCATCCAGCTCGACGCCCTCCAGACCAGCCGAGGCCGCCAGCCCGGTCAACCGCGGCAGCACCACCGGACCCTCGGTGCGGACGGCAGCACGGCGCGGGGTGATCTCCACCCAGAACCGCTCCGCCGTCGCCGTCATGGACCCAGTCCACCAGAGGGGTACGACAGTTCCGGGACCGCGAACGGACCGCTGACCAGGTGATTCTCCGCTGGCGAAGGACCACGCGCGGTGACGGGGCGAGGGTGTGGCCGTTGCCCGACCCGTGCCGGCGGCATCCCGACCACCGCATGCGAGACGGCCTGCGCCCGCCGGCCGGCGTCGCGGCCAGGTGGCCGGACCAGCCGTCGGACGGCTCGACCGGAGTGCGCACCGACGCCCCAGGGCCCGGGGCACGTGATCGGCGACGGCGCGGCCCCGGTCGCCCACGGGGCAACGGCTAGGGTCGGCGGAGCTGTGCCGGGCGGCACCGCCGCCACGACGAGGGAGGCCGACGAGTGGTTCGAGTGCCCTTCCGCGGCCGCCGCGCCCGCACCCCCGGGGACCTGGAGGACGAGGAGGCCCGCGCGCTCGTCGCCGGCACCGCCGCGGCCGCCGCCGCCCAGGTCGAGACCGCTCCGGCCGTCGAGGCCGACCGCACCGCGGCCGCGTTCTTCGACTGCGACAACACGATGATGATGGGCGCGTCGCTGTTCTGGTTCGCCCGCGGACTGGCCGCCCGCAAGTACTTCACCGGCCGCGACGTCGCCTCCTTCGTCTGGCAGCAGGCCAAGTTCCGGGTGGCCGGCTCCGAGTCGGCGGTCGACATGCACACCGTCCGGGACAACGCGCTGGCCTTCATCGCGGGCCGGTCGGTCGAGGAGATCTCGAGCGCCGGCGAGGAGATCTACGACGAGCTCATGGCCGACCGCATCTGGGCCGGCACCCGGGTGCTGGCCCAGGCGCACCTGGACGCCGGTCAGCGGGTCTGGCTGGTGACCGCCACCCCGATCGAGCTGGCCTCGGTCATCGCCCGCCGGCTGGGGCTCACCGGCGCGCTGGGCACGGTGTCGGAGGTCGTCGACGGCAAGTACACCGGCCGACTGGTCGGCGAGCTCATGCACCACGAGGCCAAGGCGCAGGCGGTGCGGGCGCTGGCCGAGCGCGAGGGCCTGGACCTCACCCGGTGCACCGCCTACAGCGACTCCTCGAACGACCTGCCGATGCTCTCCCTGGTCGGCACCGCGGTGGCGGTGAACCCCGACACCGAGCTGAAGGCGGTGGCCCGCTCCCGCGGCTGGGCGGTCAAGGACTTCCGCACCGGCCGCAAGGCCGCCCGCATCGGCGTCCCCACCCTGGGGGCGGCCGCGCTCGGGGGTGGCGCGGTCAGCGGGCTGCTCGCCCTCCGGCGCCGCAACCGCTGGCCCTGGTGACCACGGCGGTCCAGCCGCTCGGAGCCCTCGCCGCGCAGGCGTGGGCCGACCTCGGCGGGTCCGCCGCCGACCTGGACCTCGTCCGCACCACACCGGCTCCGCTCCCCTCCCGGCTCCGGGTCGGCCCGCTGTGCCTCGACGCCGTGGGCGTCGCCTCCCTGGCCGCGCAGCTCTGCGCCGCCGACCGGTCCGGCCGGCCCGCACGCCCGCTGCAGGTGGACGGCGTCGTCGTGGCCGCCTCGGCCGGCAGCGAACGGGTGTTCCGGCTCGACGGCGCCGCCCCCGCCGCCTTCGCCCCGCTGTCGGGGTTCTGGCCGACCGCCGACGGCTGGGTGCGCACCCACGGCAACTACCCGCACCACGCCGCCCGGCTGCGGTCGCTGCTGGGCCTGGCCGACACGGCCGGCCCCGACCAGCTGCGTGCGGCGCTGGCCGGGCGGCGGGCCCACGAGGTCGAGGAGGCCGCCGCCGGGGTCGGTGCGCTGGTGGTCGCCGTCCGCACGCCCGAGCAGTGGGCCGCGCACCCGCAGCAGCACGCCGTCGCCGAGCTGCCGCTGATCAGCCACGACGTCCTCGCCCAGGCCCCGGCCCGGCCCTGGGCACCGCACGCCACCGCTCCGCTGGACGGCGTCCGGGTGCTGGACCTGACCCGGGTCATCGCCGGGCCGGTGGCCGGCCGCGACCTGGCCCTCATGGGCGCTCAGGTGCTCCGGGTGGACCCGCCGGCACCGGCGGAGATCGCCTGGCAGCACCTGGACACCGGCCAGGACAAGCACTCCGCGGTGGTCGACCTGCACCGCGACCCGGAGGTGCTCGCCGAGCTGCTGGACGACGCGGACGTCGTCCTCACCGGGTACCGACCCGGATCGCTGGACCGGTTCGGCCTGTCCCCGGAGGCGCTGGCGCGGCGGTACCCGGGGATCGTGGTGGGCCGGGTCAGCGCCTGGGGCACCGTGGGGCCGTGGGCGCAGCGCCGCGGCTTCGACAGCCTGGTGCAGGCCGTGTGCGGCATCGCGGTCACCGAGAGCCCGGACGGCGTCGTCCCCGGGGCGCTCCCCGTGCAGGCCCTGGACCACGCCTCGGGCCACCTGCTCGCCGCCGGCGTCGCCACCGCGCTGCGGGAGCGGGCCCGCACGGGCGGGTCCCGTGCGGTGTCGGTCGCTCTGGCCCGCACCGCGCTGGCCCTGCAGCAGCTGGGCCCGGGCACGCCGTCGTCCGCCGTCCCCGACGACCTCCCCTCGGTGGGCGCCGGGCGCATCCGCTGCGCGCCACCCGTGCTGGCCCACGAGGGCGCACCACGCGACTACGCCCGGTTGGGCAGCCCCTGGGGCGCGGACCCGCCCCGGTGGTGGTGAGCGGTCAGCTGAAGACCGAGCGCCGCTGCAGCAGGAGCTGGTAGAGCGACTGCTGGATGGTCTCGCGGACCTGGTCGGTCAGGTTGAACACCAACATCGGGTCGTCGGCGGCGCCGGGGCCGTAGTGCGCGGTCTCGATCGGCGTGCCGAACGCGATGAACCACTTCGAGGGCAGCGGCACCAGGCCCAACGGCCCGAGCAGCGGGAACGTGGGCGTGATCGGCAGGTAGGGCAGCCCGAGGATGCGGGCGGCGGTCTTCGCGTTGCCGATCATCGGGTAGATCTCCTCGGCCCCCACGATGGCGCACGGCACGATCGGCGCCCCGGTGCGCAGGGCGGCGGTCACGAACCCGCCGCGGCCGAACCGCTGCAGGGTGTAGCGCTCGCTGAAGGACTTGCCGATGCCCTTGAAGCCCTCGGGGAACACCCCGACCAGCTCGCCCTCGGTCAGCAGCCGCTCGGCGTCCTCGTTGCAGGCCAGGGTCGAGCCCAGCTTGCGGGCCATGGCCCCGATGAACGGGAACTGGAAGACCAGGTCGGCGCCCAGCAACCGGAAGCGCCGCGACGCCGGGTGGTCGTCGTGCAGCGCCACGGTGGTCATCAGGGCGTCCAGCGGGATGGTGCCCGAGTGGTTGGCCACCACGAGCGCCCCGCCGACGTCCGGGATGTTCGCCAGCCCCTGGGTCTCGACCCGGAACCACTTCTGGAACAGCGGCCGCAGCACCGGCATCAGCAGGTGGTCGGCCAGGTCGGGGTCGAAGCCGAACTCGTCGGTCTCGTACTCCCCGGTCAGCCGCCGGCGCAGGAACTCCAGGCCGCCGGCGACCTGGTCCTCCCAGCCCGGCTCGGCGGCCGGGGGCTCGACCGGCTCCTCGGGGCCGTCGGGGTGCAGGCGGATGACGCGGGCCTCAGGCATCGCGCACCGCCCGCAGGTCGGGCGCGGCGGACGGGCGGCGGGTGGTGGCGGCCAGCGAGCCCCACGCGGCGGCCAGCCGACCGACGGTGGCCTCGGCGGAGTCGACGACGGACCCGACGACGCCGCGGTCGACCACCGGCACGACGGTGGTGCCGTAGTCGGACAGCGCCTGCGCGGTCGTGTAGCGCGGGGTGTAGCCGAACTCCTCGCGCAGCACCCGGGTGTCGACCACCCGCCCGAAGTTGAGGAAGCGCAGCTGCTCGGGCGAGTAGTCGGTGATGCGCGCCTGCCGGGTCAGCCGGCCCAGCGGTGCCATGGCCTGCTCGGGCAGGGGCAGCGGCACCCGGCCCAGCCGGCGGATCGCCTGCGAGAGCAGCACGGTGCCCTCGGCCCCCACGTTGACGGTGCCGGCGAAGTCACCGGTGGCGGCCTTCACCAGGACGGCGACCGCGTCGTCCTCGTGCAGCAGCTGCACCCGTGCGTCGAAGCCCAGCGCGGTGGGGACGACGGGCATGCGCAGGAAGCCGGTCAGCAGCGAGTCGATGCGCGGGCCGATGAAGTTGGTGAACCGCAGGACGGCGACCCCGACCTCGGGCCGGCGCCGGGCGAAGGAGCGCACGTAGCCCTCGATGTCCAGGCTGTCCTTGGCGAAGCCGCCACCGGGCACCCGGCGGGCCTGCATCTGCTCGGTGAACACGGCGGGGTCGCGGGGGCTGGCCCCGTAGACCGCGCTGGTGGACTTGAGCACCAGCCGCGCGACCGAGGGGGCGCGCTGGCAGGCGGCGAGCAGCTGCATCGTGCCGATGACGTTGAGCTCCTTCATCGACGTGCGGCCACCGCTCCCCCCGGGGGTGGAGCTGATGTTCATGTGCACGACGGTGTCGACCCCGGCCGCGGCGATGACCTTGCCGATCAGCGGGTTCCGGATGTCGGCCCGGACGAACTCGGTGCGGCCGAGGCGGCGCAGCGCCTCGGGGCCGGGGGGCACGGTGTCCACCCCGAGGACCCGCTCGATCGAGGGGTCGGCGGCGAGCTCGGCCGCCAGCGCCCCGCCCAGCCACCGGCTCACGCCGGTGACGAGGACGACCGCGGGCGGCACGAGCCTCAGCTCACTTCTTGTTGCGACGCTGGATGCGCGTCTTCTTGAGCAGCTTGCGGTGCTTCTTCTTCGCCATCCGCTTGCGGCGCTTCTTGATGACCGAACCCATGTGATGCTCCCGACGTCGTGGTCGCCCGGAGCCCGGAGCGGTGACCGGTGGTCCCGCCGGGCACCGTGCGAGGGTGTTCAGCTCGTGTGCGCCGTCCGCCCTCGAGGAGGGGGACGACGCTCGACGGTCGAGAGTACCTGGTGACCCCACGGGGAGATCCCGTCGTGGCGGTCGGGTCGTGCTGAGGCGTGCGGGGCGCGGTCGGGGACGTCGACGTCCCGCTCGACCACGCGGGGGCGGCACCGCCCGCGGGGAGCCGCCGCCGGATCCCGACGGCGGCGACCCCGGACGGAGGCGACGCGGTGGTGCAGGTGACGTGGTGCAACGGCCTTCTCGCAGGGACCCGCGGCGTGCGGAGCACGTCGTGGGGGGCGAGGAGGTCCTTCCTCAGGCGATGTCGGTGTACGCGTCGCGCAGGTAGTCCTGCACGGCGCGCTCGGGCACGCGGAACGAACGGCCGACGCGGACGGCGGAGAGCTCGCCGCCGTGCACGAGGCGGTACACGGTCATCTTCGACACGCGCATCATCGCGGCGACCTCGGCGACGGTCAGGAAGGTGACGGCCGAGCGCTGCGGCTGGGCCGGCAGCTGACGGTTGACCGGCGCGGCGGCCGGGTGGGCGGCGGGCACGGGGCGGGCGACCGAGGCGGCCGACACGGGGCGGCCGACCGGACGGGGGCCGGGCTGCTGGGGGCGGACCTGGTAGGCGCGCTGGGGCATGGTCATCGTGGTTCTCCTCCGCTACTGCACGTATCGGTCCGTCGGCTTCCCCACCGGCGGTCGGGTCACGTACGTGCTGGGAGAAACGTTAGGGGCCTGGTGGGACAGAAGCGATGGGTGAATCGAACAGGCGGACCGGTCCGTCCTGGTCACTTGTCGACACGACTGACAGTGGTCGGTTGTTCACGGGGCGTCTATGACATGTCGACACGGCGACACGGCGTGATTCCGCCGTCACAACTTCCCAACGAGAACGGCCTGCCGTTGTGCACTCACGCAGCGTGAGCGCCGGCAGAAAAAGTTCCGCTTCTCAGCGACCCAGCTCGACGGAGCGGTCGTGCGCGGCCTCGATCGCGGCGATCAGCGCGGCCCGGACACCGTGCCGCTCGAGCTCGCGGATCGCGGCGATCGTCGTCCCGCCCGGGCTGGTCACCGCCTCGCGCAGCTGCACGGGGTGCTCCCCCGAGTCGCGCAGCATGGTCGCGGCGCCCAGCGCGGTCTGCACGATCAGGTCGGCGGCCAGCGTGCGCGGCAGGCCGAGCAGGATCCCCGCGTCGATCATCGCCTCGACCAGGAAGAAGAAGTAGGCGGGCCCGCTGCCCGACAGCGCCGTCACGGCGTCCTGCTGGGCCTCGGGCACCCGACGGACCTGCCCGACGGCCGAGAGCAGCGCCTCGGCCTCGTCCAGGTCGGCGGCCGTCGCGTGCGCACCGGCCGACAGCACGCTCATGCCCTCGTCGACCAGTGCCGGGGTGTTCGGCATGACCCGGACGACGGCGGTGCCGGCGGGCAGCGCGGCCTCGATGCGCGCGGTGGGCACCCCGGCGGCGACCGACACGACCAGGTGACCCGGCCCCACGTGCGGGGCCAGCAGCGCCAGCAGCGCGTCGACGTCCTGCGGCTTGACGGCCAGCAGGAGGACCCCGCACTCCGCCGCCGCGGCCGCCAGGTCCAGCGCGCGGACGCCGTGCCGCTCGACCAGCTGGGCGGCCCGCTCGGGGCTGCGCTCGACGACGACGATGCTCTCGGCCACGCCGGGACGCCGGACCAGCCCGGAGACCAACGCCTCCCCGATCTTGCCGCCGCCGACGACGGCGAGCCCGGAACGCTGCTGCTGGGTGGGTGCGCTGGTCACGCGGACGACGCTAGCGGGGGGCCTCAGCTGCCGGAGAGCAGCCCGGCCGCCGGGACCACGACGAGCAGCGTGCCGGCGAACAGCAGCAGCACCAGCAGGCGGGTCTCGAGCGGCCCCTGCCCGTGCCTGCCCCGCCAGAACGTCACCCCGCCCACCATGCCGGCGATCGCCAGCGGGGCGGCCACGACGGCGGCGTAGGGCACCAGCTCCCACAGCACGGTGAACAGGTAGTAGACGCCGACCCCGACGGCCAGGGCCAGCAGCAGCTCGCCGACGAACCGCGCCCAGGCCACCGCGCTCTGCGCAGCGGTGAGCGGTTCGGCGTCCTCGTCGTCGGCCGGGAGGACCACCTTGGGGATCGGGCCGGTGGAGGGCACCGCGGGCGCATCGGCCCGCGACCCGACCCCGGCGGGGAAGCCGGGGGTGCGACCCGTGCGCATGCCCGGGATGGCCGCCGTGGTGGGGCCGGGCTCGCCGGCGACCGGCTGCTCGACCGTGGCCGGCGCGGGCTCGGGGGCGCGGCGTCGTCCGAACCGCGAACCGGTGCCCGGGGCCACCCGGGCGACGGGGGTGGCGCGGGCCTCGAGCGGCGGCGGTGGGGTGGCCGCCCGGCGGTCGCCGGTACGCCGGTCCCCGGTCCGCCGGTCGGTGTCGGGGGGGCCGGTCGCCGTCCGGCCCTGGGTCCCGGTCGTGCCGGCCCGCTCGGCCTTGTCGGCGACGGTCTCCTCGACGGTCCGCTTGCGCTTCTGCCGCACGGGGCCGGTGGTGCCCGGCCGGGTACCGGCGTCGGACTCCAGGCCGTGCTCGCGGAGGATCTCCGCCAGCGAGCGGACGGAGTGATCGGCGTCGCTCATGCGCCCTCCAACCCGTCCAACCTCCGCAGGATGACGCCCTCGCGCAGCGCCCAGGGGCAGATTGCCACGAACGGCACGTCCACCGCGCGCATCGCGGCCCGCGCCACGACCGCGCCGGCCGGCACCTGGTGGGCGCGGTCCACCGACACCCCCTGCAGCTCGGCCAGCGCGGAGGAGTCGATGCGCGACACGAAGCCGACGAGCTGACCCAGCCCGACCGCCGTGAGCTGCCGCGGCACCCGCAGCCCGGCCGAGTAGGGCGCCGCGCCGGTCAGCCGGGCCAGGGTGCGGAAGGTCTTGGAGGTCGCGGCCACGAGGTCGGGCGGCCCCGCGGCGGCGAGCCGGCGGGCGGCCGGGGCCAGCAGGCGGCTGGCGTGCGCGTCGAGCTCGTCCAGCGCGCCGAGGTCGGGACGGCGACCGGCCAGCGCGTCGGGCAGGAACCGCCGGGTCATGCGCCCGGCGCCCAGCGGCACCGACAGCGCGACGTCGGGGTCCTCGTCGATGCCGGTGGCCAGCTCCAGCGAGCCGCCGCCGATGTCGAGGACCAGCAGCCGACCGGCGCTCCACCCGAACCACCGCCGGACGGCGAGGAAGGTCAGCCGCGCCTCGTCCTCGCCGCTGAGCACCTGCAGCTGCACCCCGGTGGCCTCGACGACCCGCTCGAGCACCTTCGCCCCGTTCGAGGCCTCGCGGATCGCGGAGGTGACGAACCCCAGCAGCTCCTCGCACCCGGACTCGGTGGCCACCTCGCGGGCCCGCCGCACCGCCGCGACCAGCGCCTTCTCCCCCGCCTTCGACAGCACGCCGTCGGCGCCGACGTGCTCGGCCAGGCGCAGCACCGACTTGTCGGAGTGGGCCGGGGTCGGGTGGGCGCCCCGGTGGGCGTCGACCACCAGCAGGTGGACGGTGTTCGAACCCACGTCGAGCACTCCCAGCCGCATGACCGGACAGTCTGCCGGGTGGCCCCACGCCGTGGGGCACGTGGTGGACTGGACGTCGTGCAGGCACCGCCCGACGAAGTCGACCCCGACCACGCCCGCGAGTGGCTGGAGTTCACCGACCCCGCCGACGCCGAGCACCGGGTCCGCGCCGACCTGACCTGGCTCACGTCGGCCTGGACCTGCGTCTACGGCCGCGGCTGCGCCGGTGTGGTCGCCGGGCGGGCCGAGGACGGCTGCTGCAACCACGGGGCGTTCTTCACCGACACCGACGACCTGCAGCGGGTGGCCGCCGCCGTCGAGGAGCTCACCGACGCCGACTGGCAGCGCCGCGGGCAGTGGGCCACCGACTGGACCGAGCCCGAACCCGACGAGGACGAACCCGGCAGCGCCGCGCTGCGCACCCGGGTCGTGGACGGCGCCTGCGTGTTCCTCAACCGGGCCGACCACGCCGGCGGCGGGGGTTGCGCGCTGCACGGGCTGGCGCTGCGCACCGGCCGGCACCCGCTGGAGACCAAGCCCGACGTCTGCTGGCAGCTGCCGGTGCGCCGCGAGCAGGAGTGGGTCGAGCGCCCCGACGAGACGCGGGTCCTGGTCAGCACGATCGGCGAGTTCGACCGCCGCGGGTGGGGACCGGGCGGGCACGACCTGCACTGGTGGTGCACCGGGTCCCCCACCGCGCACGTGGCGGCCGAGCCGCTGGTCGACACCTACGCCGCCGAGCTCACCGAGCTGCTGGGCGGCCCCGCCTACCAGGAGCTGCGCCGGCTGACGCACGCCCGCCTGGACCTCGGCCTGGTCGCCCCGCACCCGGCGAGCCCCGGTCCGGTGCCCGTCGAGCTGCACCGCCGTCGCCCCGGCTGAGTCCAGCGCGCGCGACGGCGTGCTCGCGCGTAGCTTCGAACGCATGAGCGAAGCAGACTCCAAGGTCAACACCGGCCAGCCCGGTGACCCCACCGCCGAGAAGGACCCCTCCGACTGGGTGACCGGCGACGAGCCGGCCACCGGGGCGCAGAAGAGCTACCTGCACACCCTGGCCCAGCAGGCCGGCGAAGAGGTGTCCGACGACATCTCGAAGGCCGACGCCTCCATCAAGATCGACGAGCTCCAGGAAGAGACCGGCCGCGGGAAGTGACACGAGGAGCCCCACCTGCGGTGGGGCTCCTCGTCACGACTCGAACTTGTAGCCCAGGCCTCGCACCGTCACGAGCCACTTCGGGGTGGCGGGGTCGGGCTCGAGCTTGGCGCGGAGGCGCTTGACGTGGACGTCGAGGGTCTTGGTGTCGCCCACGTAGTCCGAGCCCCACACGCGGTCGATGAGCTGGCCACGGGTCAGCACCCGGCCGGCGTTGCGCAGCAGCAGCTCGAGCAGGTCGAACTCCTTGAGCGGCAGCGAGATCGGCTCGCCGTCGACGGCGACGGTGTGCCGCTCGACGTCCATGCGCACCGGCCCGGCGGCCAGCGTGGCGTCCGGGGGCAGGTCGGTCTCGGTCCCCCGGCGCAGCACCGCCCGGATCCGTGCGAGCAGCTCCCGCGCCGAGTAGGGCTTGGTGACGTAGTCGTCGGCGCCCAGCTCGAGCCCCACGACCTTGTCGATCTCGGTGTCCTTGGCCGTGAGCATGATGATCGGCACCGCGCTCTTCGCCCGGAGCGTCCGGCAGACCTCGGTGCCCGACAGACCGGGCAGCATCAGGTCCAGCAGCACGATGTCCGCGCCGCCCCGGTCGAACTCGGCCAGGGCGTCGATCCCGTTGCCCGCCACGACGGCCTCGTAGCCCTCGCGGCGCAGCATGTAGGACAGCGCATCCGAGAAGGACTCCTCGTCCTCCACGACCAGCACTCGGGTCATGACCGTCCTCTCTGCACATCTGTCGGGGTGACGGCCGCGCGGAGCGCGTCGACACGGTCGCGGGATATACCCGCGGGGTCTGTGGTCGGTCCGGTCTCGGCGGGTGCGGGGGCCAGCGGGATGCGCAGGGTGAAGGTGGACCCCAGGCCCTCCTCGCTCCACACCGTGACCGAGCCGCCGTGGTTGGTGGCCACGTGCTTCACGATCGCCAGCCCCAGGCCGGTGCCGCCGGTGGCGCTGGCCCGCGACTGGTCGACCCGGTAGAACCGCTCGAACACCCGGGCTCGGTCGGCCCGCGGGATGCCGATGCCCGAGTCGGTGACGGCGATCTCGGCGAAGCCCGAGCGCGCCCGCGTGCCCACGGCGATCCTGGTGCCGTCCGGGGAGTAGGTCACCGCGTTGGCCAGCAGGTTGGTCACGGCCGTGGCCAGCTGCGCCTCGACCCCGAGGACGACGAGGTCGGACTGCTCGCCGACCGCCAGCTCGATGCCCTTGGCGGCCGCGGCCAGCCGGGTGCGGTCCACGGCCTCGACCACCACGTCGCAGACCTGGACCGGGCTCAGCTCGGGCAGCGGCTCGGCGCCCTGCAGCCGGGACAGGTCGATCAGCTCGCGGACCAGCCGGGACAGCCGGTCGGCCTCGTGGGTCATGCGGGCGGCGAAGCGCTGCACGGTCTCGGGGTCGTCCGCCGCACCCTGGGTGGCCTCGGCCAGCAGGGCCAGCGCGCCGACCGGCGTCTTCAGCTCGTGCCCGACGTTGGCCACGAAGTCCCGCCGCACCGCCTCGACCCGGCGGGCCTCGGTCACGTCCTGCAGGACCAACGCGACCGGCCCGCGCTCCAGCGCCGGTCCGCTGTCCAGCCGCACCCCGTGCACCCCGACCATCCGGGGTCCGGTGCCGACCAGGTCACCGGGCAGCTGCACGTCCGCCCGCCGGCTGCCACCCCGCCGGACGTCGTGGGCCACCGCGACCAGACCGGGCACCAGCAGCCGCGGGCCCCGCACGATGCCCAGGGCGCGGGCCGCGGGGTTGGCCAGCACGACGGAGTCGTAGAGGTCCAGCAGCACCACGGCGGGGTCCATGAGGTCCAGCAGACGCCGGGCGAGCACCGTCTCGTCGTCCACCGGGGTCGGCGACCCGGGCAGGTAGTCGGGGGCGGCGGCGTCGTCGGACCCGTCGCCCCGGGACAGGAGGCGGACGACGAGGACGCCGGCCGCACCGCCCAGGACGAGGCCGAGCGCCAGCCACAGCAGCGGGTGCACGGGTCGATGCTAGGCCGACCGGAGGCCCGCTCCCGGCCGCCGACGGCATGATCACCCCCCGGTCGAGGGAGTGTTCACGGGCAGGTGTCCGGCCGTTCACCTCCGTGTCCCGGCACGGGAACGGAACATTCCCTACGCTCGTCCCCGAGCGCCCGAGCCGCAACCACACCGGTTGCGCCGCGCTCCGACGACGCCGTCGGCCCCGGGGAAGCCCGTGTGGCCGGGCCTGGAGGGGAACCGTGCGCGACAGCTACCGGGAAGAACTCGACGACATCAACACCTGCCTGGTGGAGATGACCAACTCCGTCGGCTCGGCGATGAGCAAGGCCACCACGGCCCTGCTCGACGCAGACGTCGCCCTGGCCGACCTGGTGATCGCCGGCGACGCCCACATCGACTCGGTGCGCGAGAACGTCGACGACCGCTGCTTCACCCTGCTGGCCCGCCAGGCCCCGGTGGCCACCGACCTGCGGTCCATCACCACCGCGATGGCGACCGTGCAGGACCTCGAGCGCATGGGTGACCTCGCCCAGCACATCGCCAAGGTCGCGCGCATGCGGTTCCCCGACCACGCCGTGCCGCAGGAGGTCCGCCCGGTCTTCCTCGACATGGGGCACATCGCGGAGAGCCTGGTCGCCCAGGCCGGCACCATCATCGCCAAGCGCGACATCGAGGCCGCCGTGCAGCTCGAGGCCGACGACGACCTGATGGACCGCAACCACCAGCAGCTGTTCCGCGAGCTCCTCAGCAACGACTGGCCGCACGGCATCGAGTCGGCCATCGACATCACCCTGCTGGGCCGCTACTACGAGCGCTTCGCCGACCACGCCGTCAGCGTCGCCCGCCGCGTGGTCTACCTGGTCACCGGCGAGCGCCCCCTCCCCGTGGCCGCCGCAAGTTAGAAGATCGCACGACGAGGGCCCGGGACGACGTCCCGGGCCCTCGTCGTGTCAGGTGGTGCTGGAACGGCCCCGTCGCAGGGTCCCGCCGCGAGCTTGCTCGTGGTGGGGGGCGACGGGGTCCTTCACTTCTTGCCCTGGTTGGCGACGGCCTTGATGGCTTCTGCCGCGGCTTCCGGGTCGAGGTACTTGCCGCCGGGGGTCGTGGGGACCAGGTTCTCGTCCAGGTCGTAGCGGAGCGGGACGCCGGTGGGGATGTTCAGGCCGACCACCTCGTCGTCGCCCATGCCGTCCAGGTGCTTCACCAGGGCCCGCAGGCTGTTGCCGTGCGCGGTGACCAGCACGGTCTTCCCGGCCCGCAGGTCGGGCACGATCGAGTCGTACCAGTACGGCAGCATCCGGACGACGACGTCGGCCAGGCACTCGGTGGCCGGGCGGGCCTCCGGCGGCAGGAAGGCGTAGCGCGGGTCGGCGTCCTGGCTGTACTCGTCGGCCGCGTCGATCGGCGGCGGCGGGGTGGCGTAGCTGCGCCGCCAGGTCATGAACTGCTCCTCGCCGTACTCGGCGAGCGTGGCGGCCTTGTCCTTGCCCTGCAGCGCGCCGTAGTGCCGCTCGTTGAGCCGCCACGAGCGGGTCACCGGGATCCACTGCCGGTCGGCGGCGGCCAGCGCCAGCTCGGCGGTGGTGATCGCCCGCTTGAGCAGCGAGGTGTGGAGCACGTCGGGGAGCAGTCCCTCGGCGGCGAGCAGCTCACCGCCCCGGGCGGCTTCCGCGCGGCCCTTCTCGGACAGGGACACGTCGACCCAGCCGGTGAAGAGGTTGGCCTTGTTCCACTCGCTCTCGCCGTGGCGGAGGAGCACCAGAGTTCCGGTCACGGGTCCATCCTGCCCGACGATCAGCCGGTGAGGAGGGGCCAGGCCAGCCAGAGCTCGAACAGCGCCGGCGGCACCAGGCCGACCAGCAACCACGGGCTGCGCACCCGTCGCCCGGTGCTCCAGCGGATCACCGCGACGACGGCCAGGCAGAGGACGACGACCGCCGTCCCCCAGCCGATCGCCGCGGTGGTGTCGCCGGTGAAGAACTGGGCGAAGGCGACCTGCACCGCGCACACCAGCAGCGGGTAGACCAGCGCCGAGGCGAGCACCACCCCGGTCAGCGCCCGGGTGCGCCCCCGCAGCTCGGTCTCGTCGGCCATGGTCGGATCAGGTCACGGCGCGGTCAGGTGAGGGTGCCGGCCCGCCAGCGCCGGGCGGCGGCGGCGAGCTGGTCGGCCGTGCGGGCCAGCGCGTGCCCGGTGCGGGTGACCCGGTCGGCCTGCTCGCCGTCGACGTCGTCGAGCTCGTCGGCGTGGGCGGCCCGGCCCCCGGCGACGACCCAGCAGAAGGCGGCGGCGCGGTCCAGCGCGACGTCCAGGTCGCCCTCGAACACCCCGGTCAGCACGGCGTCGGCGAGGTCGCGCACGCCCTCGGGGCCCGGCGGGTCGGCCAGGCCCGCGACCACCTCGCGGGGCAGCACCCGGCCCCGGCCGGCCTCGAACTGCCGGGCCGCGGACACCGGGTCGCGCTGCACCCAGGCGCGCAGCAGGTACAGCCGCCACAGCGCACCGGGCAGCGAGATCGCCGGGGCGTCGGCCCACAGCTCGGCCAGCTCGTCGAGGCCCTGGTCGTCGGCGAGGGTGACCAGGCGCCGGGTGACCTCGGGGTCGTCGGTGGCCCGCGCCCGGTCGACCAGGGCGTAGGCGACGCCGCGGGCGGCCTCGGTGGTGGCGATGGGGTCGACCTCGCCGGCCAGGTGGGCGCCGAGGGTGGCGCGCAGCAGGGGGCGTCGGTTCCGGGCGGCCATCGGTCCTCCTCGTCGGTGCCGGCCGCGGTGGTGGACGACCCCCTCCGTTGTACGTGCCCGACCGCCGCCCGGCTACCCGGTCAGCCCCAGTTCTCCGCCTTCGTGAGGCAGAACGGGTGCCCGGCCGGGTCCAGCAGCACCCGCCACGTCTCGCCGGGCTGCGGGTCGACCGCGGTGGCACCCAGGCCGACGGCGGTCGCCTGCGCGGCGTCCAGGTCGGCGACGGCGAGGTCGAGGTGGAACTGCTTGCTGCCCCGCTCGTTCGGCCAGGCCGGGGGCTCGTAGTCCTCGACGGTGCCGAAGCCCAGGGCGTGCGTGGGTCCCTGCAGCATCGCGTAGGCGGCCTCGGAGTGGACGACGTCCCACCCGAGCATGGCCGACCAGAACGTGGCGCTGGCCGGCGCGTCGGCGCAGTCGAGGGTGAGCATGGCCAGCCGCGCGGGAGCGGTCATCGGGTCCTCCTGGGTGGGGTAGGACGGCCACCGTCCCACCCCGGGCAACCCCTGGCTTGCACGAACCCGACAGCGCGGGTCAGGCCGACCGGCCGGCGGGGTCGCGGCCGAGGAAGCCCATGAGCCGGTCGACGGCCGGGGCGTCGTCGGGCACGGCGACCTTCGGCCCGTACTGGCCCGACTGCCGCAGCACCTCGTCCATCGGCTGCATGCCGGCCAGGAGCTCGGCGCACTCGGCCTCGTCCAGGCCGGCGTCCTGCCCGCTGGCGGTGGCCAGGTCCCAGGTGTGGAAGAGCACGTCGGTCGTGTAGAACCGGTCGACCGCGTCGGCCAGCGGCAGGGTGCCCAGGTGCTGGTGGGTGAAGGACTCCCCCGCCCGCGGCGAGTCCAGCAGCGCCTGGACGGCGGCCGCGTGCCGGGCCCAGTCCCGCGCCGGGTCCCCGGTGCGCTCGACGGCCAGCTCGACGCCGTCCGAGGCCAGCAGGGCCGGCAGCCACTCGACCAGGTGGCCGACCACGTCGGTCGCCGTCCACCCCTCCACAGGTGCGGAGGCCGTCCAGTCGCCCACCCCGTCGACGACCTCGCCGAACCGGCCGGCGATGCGGGCGTGCCGCTCGGCGGCGGTCACGCCCGCACCAGCAGCGCGTCGAGCTTCGCGTATCCCTGGTCGACGCCGATCTCCATGCCGCTGCGCAGCCAGGCATCCCGACCCTCGAACGAGTCCACCAGCGACTCCGCGTGCAGCCGGGTGCGGCCGCCGCCCAGGTCCTCGAACCGCACCGTCTGCAACGAGACGTCCTCCGGCATGCCCTCCCACGTGAAGGTCTGGACGATCGTGTCCGTGCCGATCCGGTGGAAGCAGCCGCGGAAGGCGAACTCCTGCCCGTCGCGGTGCGCCCCACCGTCACCCGCCCGCCCCGCCGTGTAGCGCCACTCGCCGCCGTCCCGGGCGTCCCACCGGTCGATCCGGGTGTCCATGCCGTCGGGGCCGACCCAGCGGGCGAACAGCTCGGGGTCCAGGTGGGCGCGCATGAGCTGCGCGACCGAGCCGGTGAAGTCGCGGGTGATGCGGATGAGCGGCAGCGTCGCGTCGGCGGCGATGGTCGCCTGCTGGGTGCTGGTCACGACGGGTCCTCCTCGGTGATGTCGAGCTCCGCCAGGACGGCGTCCAGGCGGGTGAAGCGTTCCTCGGCCCGGCGGCGGTAGCGCTCGATCCAGGCGGTCATCAGGTCGAGCACCTCGGCCTCCAGGTGCACGGGTCGGGTCTGCGCGGCCCGGCCACGGGTGACCAGGCCGGCGCCCTCGAGCACCTTCAGGTGCTTGGAGACGGCCTGGGTGCTGACGTCGTAGGGGGCGGCGAGCTCGCCGACGGTGGCGTCGGCGACGGTCAGCCGGGCGACCATGTCGCGCCGGGTGGGGTCGGCCAGGGCGGCGAACACCCGCGAGAGCTGGTCGGCCATCGATCCTCCTCAACCTCTCGGTTGCAGACGACGCTAGCCCCGGCAGGTCTGCTCGTCAACCATCTGGTTGCAGACGGTGCGCTACGGTCGACCAGGAACGAGGAGGCCCCGTGACCAGCTGGGACGACCTGCCGACCGTGCGCACCGCCGCCGAGCTCGAGGCGTTCGGGGTGCCCGCGCCCGCCGTCCGCGACAAGAGCCGCGACGTCCTGCACCCCCGGCACGTCGAGTGGATCGCCCGCACCCCGCTGGTCGTGCTCGCGACCACCGGGGCCGACGGCCGGTGCGACGCCTCCCCCAAGGGCGACCCGCCCGGGTTCGTCCAGGTGCTCGACGAGCACACGCTGGCTATCCCCGAGCGGGCCGGCAACAAGCGGTTCGACGGCTTCCACAACGTGCTGGCCGTCCCGCAGGTCGGCCTCCTGTTCGTGGTCCCCGGGCGCACCGACACCCTGCGGGTGAACGGTCGCGCCCAGCTGGTCACCGACGGCCCCTTCTTCCCCGACCTGGAGGAGCAGGGCCACCGCCCCGTCCTCGCCCTGCTGGTGCACGTCGAAGAGGTCTACTTCCACTGCGCCAAGGCGTTCCTGCGCTCGCGCACCTGGGAGCCCGGGACGTGGCACCCCGAGCTGCTCCCCCGGCACGCGGTCACCGCGAAGGAGCTGGTGCGCCCCGACACCCCGCTGGCCGAGCTCGACGCCTACTACGGCGAGCAGTACCGCGCAGGCCTCTACCCGACCACCTAGGACGACGGGGCGCGGCGGCCCGGGAGCCAGACCAGGCAGACGACGGCCGCCACCACCGCGGACGCCGCGGTGCCGATCGCGGTGACGTGCATGGCCTCCACGAACGCCTGCCGGGCCGGCTCCACGAGCTCGGTGGCCCCGGTGACCCGGACGGCCTCCAGGGTGGCGACCACCGACTGCCGCGCCTGCTCCCGCGCCGCCTCGGGCAGGACGTCGACGGCGTCGCCCAGCCGCGCGGCGTACACCCCGGCGACCAGCGACCCCAGGATCGCGACGCCGAGGGCGCCGCCGACCTGGCGCACGGTGTTGTTCACCGCTCCCCCGGCGCCGGCCTTCTCGCGCGGGACCACGCTCATGATCGACTCGGTGGCCGGGGCCAGCACGGTGCCCAGGCCGAAGCCCTGCACGAAGAGCACGACCAGCACCAGCCAGATCGGCGGCTCGGTGCCCAGCAGCTGGTTGGCCGCGAACGCGGTGGCCATGAGCCCGAACCCGACCGCGCACACCAGCTTCGCGCCGAACCGGTCGGCCAGCACCGAGGCCCGCGGCGAGGCGATCGCGATGGCCACCGCCATGGGCACCAGCGTCGCCCCCGACTGCAGCGGGGAGAACCCGAGCACGCCCTGCAGGTAGTAGACGAGGTAGAAGGTCGCCCCCTGCAGCGCGAAGAAGTTCAGCGCCAGGGCGGCCGCGGAGGCCGAGAACGCGGGCAGCCGGAACAGCGAGACGTCCAGCGCGGGGTGCGCGGTCCGCCGCTGCCACCACACGAACGCGACCAGCAGGGCGACGCCGGCCAGCAACGGGCCGAGCACGCCCGGGGTGCCCCAGCCCACGCCCTCGCCGCCGCGGATGATGCCGAACACCAGCGCGCCCAACCCGGCGATCGAGAGCAGGACGCCGGGGACGTCCAGCCGACCGGGGGCGGGGTCCTTCGACTCGGGCACCAGCAGCACGCACCCCAGGGCGCCGATGGCGGCCACCGGGATGCCGAGCAGGAAGACCGCACCCCACCAGAAGTGCTCCAGCACCAGCCCGCCGGCCAGCGGTCCGCCGGCGATGCCGATGCCCGCCGCGCCGGCCCAGACCCCGATCGCCCGGCTGCGCTCGGCGGCCGGGAAGACGTTGCTGATGACGGCGAGGGTCGCCGGCTGGACCGCCGCGCCGCCGACCCCCATGAGCGCCCGCCACGCGATCAGCTCCTGCGCCGACCCGGAGAACGCGGCCAGCACCGAGCCGAGGGAGAAGATGCCCAGGCCCAGCAGCAGCGCCCGACGCCGACCGACCCGGTCACCGATCACGCCCCAGCTGAACAGCAGGCCGGCGAAGACCAGGATGTAGGCGTCGATGGCCCACTGCAGCTGGCTCTGGGTGGCCGACAGATCGCGCTGCAGGGTGGGCAGGGCGACGTTGAGCACCGTGTTGCCCATGATCACCACCAGCAGGCAGACGATCATGGTGGCGAGCACCCACCAGCGGCGCGGGTGCCCGGCCGGCGCCGGCCCGCTCACCCGCGCTCGACGAAGTCCGCGAACGCCTCGAGGTTGCGCAGCGACTCCCCGCGCTTGACCCGCCACTCCCACTCGCGGCGGATCGAGGTGCCGAACCCGATCTCCAGCATGGTGTTGAAGTGGTCGTCGGCGTAGCTGAGCACCGCGCCCAGCAGCCGGTCGATCTCCTCCGCGGTGACCGACGCCGCGGAGAGCCGGCCGGTCAGGTAGACGTCGCCGGCGGTGTCGATCGAGTACGCCACGCCGTACATGCGCGCGTTGTGCTGCAGCAGCCAGGTCCACAGCTGCTCGCGGTTCTCGTCGGGCTGCCGGCAGACGAACGCCTCGACCCGCAGCCCGTGCTCGCCGAGCACCAGGCCGCAGACCGTCTTCAGCTTCTGCGTGCCGGGCAGGTCGACCAGGAAGCGGCCCGGCGCGGGGTGCTCGTAGACCAGCTCGGCGTCGCGGAGCGCGGCGTCGACCACGGCCTCGAGCTCGTCGAGCGCGCTCACCGGCCCGCCCCGAAGGCCCGCACCGCGTCGCGCACCCGGTCCCGCGGCGAGCGGACCACGGCCCGCATCTCGGCCATCGCCGCGGTGTAGGCGTCGACCAGGGACCCCGCGGTGCGGTCCCAGCTGAAGCACTCGGCGTGCCGGCGGGCCCCGGGCGACAGCAGCTCGCGCTGCTCGACGACCTTGCGGATCGCCGCGGCGTAGTCGGCCGGGTCGTGCCCGTCGACCAGCACGCCCGAGACGCCGTCCTCGACCGCCGTGGGCAGCCCGCCGACCGCCGCCGCGACCACCGGCGTGCCGCACGCCTGGGCCTCGAGCGCGACCAGCCCGAAGGACTCGTTGTGGCTGGGGACGACGGCGACGTCGGCGGCCCGGTAGTGGTCGGCGAGGGACTCCGGGGCCTGCGGCGGCACGAACCGCACGACGTCGGCGATGCCCAGCGAGACGGCGAGCTCCTGCAGCTGCCGGGGCTCGGCGAGGCCGCTGCCGCTGGGGGCGCCGACCACGAGCACCTGCAGCCGCTCCCGCAGCGCGGGTTCGTCGGCCAGCAACCGGGCCGCCGCGTGCAGGAGGACGTCGGGGGCCTTCAGCGGCTGGATGCGGCCGACGAAGAGCAGGACCAGCGCGTCGTCGGCCACCCCGACGGCGCGACGGGCCGCCGCGCGGTCACCGGGCGAGAACCGCTCGAGGTCGACCCCGGGCGGGACGACGAGGGTGCGGGCGGGGTCGGCGTCGTACCAGCGGACCAGCTGGCGGGCCTCCTCGGCGGTGTTGGCGATCAGCCGGTCGGCCTCGGCGACCACCTGCTCCTCGCCGATCACCCGGGCCATCGGCTCGGGGGCGTCGCCCTCGGCCAGCGCGGCGTTCTTGACCTTGGCCAGCGTGTGCGCCGAGTGCACCAGCGGCACGCCCCAGCGGTCGCGGGCCAGCCAGCCGACCTGCCCCGAGAGCCAGTAGTGGCTGTGCAGCACGTCGTAGAAGCCGGGTTCGTGCCGGGCCTCCTCGCGCAGCACGGCGGCGGTGAACGCGCACAGCTGGGCGGGGAGGTCGTCCTTGCCCAACCCCTCGAACGGGCCGGCGGACACGTGCCGCACGGTCACCCCCGGCACCATCTCGACCACCGGTGGCAGGTCCGACGACGTCGCGCGGGTGAACACCTCGACGGCGATGCCGCGGGCGGCCAACCGGCGGGACACCTCGACGATGTAGACGTTCATGCCCCCGGCGTCACCGGCCCCCGGCTGGTCGAGCGGGCTGGTGTGCACGCTGAGCGTGGCCACCCGGCGCGGCACCGGCGGGCGCGCGTGCCACGGCGGCACCGGCCGGAGCTGGCGGCGAGCAGGCACGGCACTCCTCCCCGCGGGCGCCCCCGACGGGCACCTCTCCGACGCCCCATCCTGCACCAGCAGACTGGACCCATGCCCGCCGAGACATCCGCCCTCCCGTTCCCCGGCACCGACCGTGTGGCCGTCGTCACCGGCGCCTCCAGCGGCATCGGCGCCGCCACCGCCCGACGCCTGGCCGCCGACGGGTTCTCCGTCGTCCTCGGGGCCCGCCGGCTGGACCGGCTGACCGCGCTGGCCGAGGAGATCGGCGGCCGGGCGGTCGAGCTCGACGTGACCGACGGCGACTCCGTCGCGGCCCTGGTCGCCGCCCTGGACCGGGTCGACGTGCTGGTCAACAACGCCGGTGGCGCCTTCGACGCCGCCCCGGTCGCCGAGGCCGACCTCGACTCCTGGACCCGCGCGTTCGAGGTCAACGTGCTGGGCACCGTCCGGCTGACCAAGGCCCTGCTGCCCGCGCTGCGCGCCTCCGGCGCCGGCGACGTGGTCTTCATGGGCTCGACCGCCGGGCTGACCAGCTACGAGGGCGGGGCCAGCTACACCGCCGCCAAGCACGGCGTGCACACCCTGGCCGAGACCCTGCGGCTGGAGCTGGTCGGCGAGCCGGTCCGGGTCGTGGAGATCGCCCCCGGCATGGTCAAGACCGACGAGTTCGCGCTCAACCGCACCGGCGACGCCGCGAAGGCCGCGAAGGTCTACGAGGGCGTGCGCGAGCCCCTGGTCGCCGACGACGTCGCCGACTGCGTCGCCTGGGCCGTCACGAGACCGCACCACGTGAACATCGACCTCATGGTCGTCCGCCCCAGGGCCCAAGCGGCGCAGTACAAGGTGCACCGGGAGTCGTAGGAGCTGAGCACATCGTCGGCCTCCGGCCGACACCGCGGCCAACGGCCGTCCCCCGGTTGCGACGAGCCCACCCGCCCCTCCTCGGGGAGGCCTCCGGCCCCCCGCTCGTCGGGGTCCCTAGTGGTCGACTCCCGGCCTGACCGCCGTCGGTTCCGGGACCAGGGTCACGCCGAAGCGGTCCTGCACCGCGTCGACGATCTTCGCGGCGAACGCCAGGAGCTCGGTCGCGGTGGCGCCGGGCTCGGTGGTGAGGGCCAGCGAGTGGCGGGACGACGTCCCCACGTGGCCGTCGCGGGTGCCCCGGCCGAAGCCGGCGTGCTGCACGAGCCAGGCCGCCGACAGCTTGACGTCGTCGCCGGCGGGCCAGCTGGGGCAGCCCTCGACCGCCATCGACGGCGGGACGACCGGGTTGGTGAAGAAGGAGCCGGCGCTGCGGGAGTCGGGGTCGGCCGGGTCGAGCACCATGCCCTTGCCCCGGCGCAGCTCGAGCACCGCGGCCCGCACGTCGGCCAGCGGCGCCCGCTCCCCCACCTCGACCCCGAGCCGCCGGGCCAGCTCGGCGTACCCGACCGGCATCGACAGGGGCGAGGCCTGCAGGCCGAAGGTCACGGTGAGGACGACGAACACCCCCGGGTTCCGCTTGAGCGCGGAGTCGCGGTAGCCGAACCCGCAGTCGGCGGGGGTCAGCGTGCGCACGCTCCCGTCGCGCCGGTCGAGCACCCGCACGGCGATGATGGTCTGCGCGACCTCCTGGCCGTAGGCGCCGACGTTCTGCACGGGGGTGGCACCGGTGCTGCCGGGGATCCCGCTCAGCGCCTCCATGCCGGCCAGCTCGTCGGCCACGGTGTGCGCGACCAGGTCGTCCCACGGCTCGCCGGCCTGCACCTCCACGGCGTCCCCGGTGCGCGCCGCACCCCGGGACCGGACGGCGACGACGTCCCCGGGCCACCCGGCGTCGGGGGCGACGACGTTCGAGCCCCCGCCGAGCACCAGCAGCGGGCGGCCCGCGGCATCGGCCTCGCGGACCGCCGCGACCAGCTCGTCGGCGTCGTGCACCTCCACCAACCGGTCGACCGGTCCGCCGACCCGCAGGGTGGTCAGGTCGGCCAGCGGGACACCGGTCAGCAGCTGCACGCGACCACGGTAGCCGCGGCGGGACTACCCTCCGGTCCGGTGAGCAGCGACCACTCCCGCAAGGCGGTCCTGCCCCCGACCCGCAAGCAGCCCCGGCTGGCCGCCGGGCGCGCCCGTGCGCTGGGTCTGCCCACCCGCGGGACGACGAACGCCAACCGGCTGCGCCGGGTGGACCGCTGGCTGGTGGCCACGCAGGTGCCGCGGCTGCGCGACGCCGCGCGCCCGCTGGTGGTGGACCTGGGCTACGGCGCCTCGGCCGTCACCACGCTGGAGCTCCTCGGGCGCCTGGGCGACGAGGTCGACGGCCTGGAGGTCGTGGGGCTGGAGATCGACCCCGAGCGGGTGACCGCGGTGGCCGCCGACCGCGACCCCCCGCGGGTGGACTTCCGGGTGGGCGGGTTCGAGCTGGCCGGGTTGTCGCCGGTGCTGGTGCGGGCGTTCAACGTGCTGCGCCAGTACGACGAGGAGTCCGCGGCCCGGGCCTGGACGACGATGTGCGCCGCCCTGGGCCCCGGCGGCCTGCTGGTCGAGGGCACCTGCGACGAGTGGGGACGCCGGGCGTGCTGGGTGGCCCTGGACGAGTCGGGCCCGCTCACCCTCACCCTCGCCGTGCGCCCCTCGGACATCGACCGGCCCTCCGACCTGGCCGAGCGGCTGCCCAAGTCGCTCATCCACCACAACGTCCCGGGCGAACCCGTCCACGCCTTCCTGACCGCGTTCGACGCGTGCTGGGCCGCCGCGGCGGGGTTCTCGACCTTCGGCCCCCGGCAGCGCTGGGTGGCCGCCGTCGAGGCGATGGCCGCGCAGGGCTGGCCGCTGGTGGGCTCCAGCCGGCGCTGGCGGCACGGCGAGGTGACCGTGCGCTGGTCGGCGGTCGCGCCCACCGGGTCGACCCCGTGAGCCGTCGCGACCGCCGGACCCCACCCCCCGAGCACCCCGACCTGCCCGGCCAGGTGCAGACCGCCGGCGGGGTGGCCGAGATCCTCGGCGACGCCGACCGGGACCGCTCGTACGTGCTCGTGCTCGACGGCGTCCCGCAGTCCCACGTCGACCTCGACGAACCCGAGCACCTGGAGTTCGAGTACGTCCGCCGCATGGGCCACGTGCTGGACCTCGCCGCCGACGAGGGCGCCCCCCTGGACGTCGTCCACCTCGGCGGGGGTGCGCTGACCCTGCCCCGCTACGTCGCGGTGACCCGACCGGGGTCGCGGCAGCGGGTGGTCGAGCTCGACGAACCGCTCACCGACCTCGTGCGCGAGCACCTGCCGCTGCCCAGGGGGGCGCGCGTGCGGGTGCGGGCCGCCGACGCCCGGGCGGGCCTGGAGCTGCTGCCCGACGCCAGCGCGGACGTCGTCCTGGTCGACGTGTTCGCCGGTGCCCGCACGCCGGCGCACCTGACCAGCACCGAGTTCGCCGGCCAGGTCGCCCGGGTGCTGCGCCCGGGCGGGGTGACCGCGTGGAACGTCTCCGACGGGCCGCCGCTGCGCTTCCTGCGCACCCAGGCCGCCACGCTGGCCGCGGTGTTCGCGCACGTCGTGCTGATCGCCGAGCCCGGCACGCTGCGCGGCCGCCGGCACGGCAACACGGTGGCCGTGGCCTCGACCGCGGAGCTGCCGGTGGCGGGGCTCACCCGCCGCTGCGCCTCGGACCCGATGCCCTCGCGGGTCGTCGCCGGCACCGACCTGACCGCGTTCGTGGGGACGGCGGTCCCGGTCGACGACGCGACCGCGGTGCCCTCGCCCGAGCCCCCGGCCGGGATCTTCGCCTGATCTCCCCAGGCGACCCCCAGGAGGTCGCCTTACGGTGTAGCCATGACCTCCCCGGCTTCCCGCAGCTTCGCCCGCGACACCCAGCACAAGGTCATCGCGGGGGTGTGCTCCGGGCTGGCCCGCCGCTTCGGCCTGTCCCGCACCGTCGTCCGCGTGGCCTTCGTGCTGTCCTGCATCCTGCCGGGCCCGCAGTTCATCGCCTACCTGCTGCTGTGGCTGGTCATGCCCCGCGGCTGAGCTACCAGCTGCTGTTGCCCGACTGCAGGCCGCGCAGCGCGGGACGGACGTCGACCAGGTACACGACGATCCCGACGACCGCCGGCAGCCCGAGGAACGACACCACGCCGCTGAGCCAGACGACCAGGGTCGCGATCGCGGTGATGGCGACCCACGCGGGCTTGGTCAGCTTGCCGGTGGCCACGTATCCGGCCGCCGGCCGGATGATCGCGTCGACGGTGGCCCAGGCCCCGAGGGCCAGCACCGCGAAGCGCAGGACCTCGAACAGGGCGTTGTCGAAGGCGGGCATGGCGGAAGGGTAGCCCTCAGGGACGCCTCAGGGCCCGCAGCACGAGGCTGCGGGCCCTGAGGGGTGGACCGGTCCTCAGTTCGACGAGGGCGCCGAGCTGGACGACGACGGCGCGTTGCTGGACGCCGAGGGGGCCGTGCTGCGGGCCGAGGGCGCGGTGGCCTTGGCCGGCGTGGCCTTGCGGGCCGCCGGGGTGGCCTTGCGGGCCGGCGCGCGCTTGGTGGCCGGGGGCTTGGGGGCCGCCGACCGGACGGTGCGCTTGGCGGAGCGGGCCTCCTTGCGGACGGCCCCCTTGGCCTCGTCGACGGCCTTGCCGGTCTCGGCCTTCGCCTTCTGCGCGACCGAGGTGACCTCGTCGGCGGTGCTGCCGGCCTCGGCCTTGGCCTTCTGGGCGACCGAGGTGACCTCGTCGGCGGTGTCGGCGACGGTCTCGCCGGTGGTGTCGAGCACGTCCTCGAGGGCGTCCTCGACGGTGTCGACGGCGCGCTCGGCGCGGCCCACGACGTTGCGGAAGCCGGGCTGGCGACGCAGGTCCTCGATGACCTCCTCGCCGCGGGCGGCGAGGTCGGCCAGCGTGCTGACGGCCTGGTCGCGGACCGTGCCGGCGACCCCGGTCACGGTGCCGCGGACCTCGGCGACGGTGCCCTTGACGGTCTCGGGCCGGGCCGCGGACTGCGCGCGCTCGGCGGCCTGCTCGGCGCGGGCGCGGGCCTGGCCCACGGCGTCGGCGGCCTTGCTGCGGGCGGCCTCGGCGCGGGCGCGGACCTCTTGCGCGGCGCTGTCGGCCTGCTGACGGGCCTCGGTCGGCAGGGCCTCGGCCTTGCCGAGCAGCCCGTCGACGACGGTGCGTGCCCGGTCGACGACCACGTCGCCGGCGCCGATGGCGGCCAGCACGCCGGTGCGGCTGGTCTCGACGGCGAGCTGACGGGCCGAGCGGGCGGTCAGCCGGGCGTCGTGGGCGGTGCGGTCGGCGCGCTTGCGGGCCGTCTCCGCGGTCTTCTTCACGGTGTCCAGAGCGCTCATCGCTGCTCCTCCTGGGTGGTGGGGGTGGTGGGCCGGGTGGCCAGGGACTCGTAGAGGTCCAGCAGCACCGACTTGTGCCGCTCGGACAGCGCCGGGTCGGCCCGGATCGCGGTGACCGTGTCCGGGGTGCCGGAGCGGCGGTCGAGGATCCCGGCCTGCTCGTAGAGCGTCTCGGCCGAGATCTTCAGGCCCCGGGCGATCTGGGCCAGGATCTCCGCCGACGGCTTGCGCAGTCCCCGCTCCACCTGCGAGAGGTAGGGGTTGCTGACCCCGGCGGTGCGGGCCAGTTCGCGCAACGACACCTGGGCGGCGTTGCGCTGGGTGCGGATGAAGTCGCCCACCTGGGAGCTGACCGCGGTCGACACGGTGGTCGCCTCGGCAGCGGCGGACTCGACAGCACTGGTCACGCTCTCGCGGACCGAGCTGACGATCTCCGACGGGTTCTGCACGCCCACGACGCTAACCCAGGGTGCTAGCTCCTGCAAGCAGAGGAGCTAGCAGTGTGAGGGACGCCTCAGACCAGGACGGCGGCCGGGCGGACCTCGCCGACCACGCCGTCGCCACCGATCACCGGGGTCACCGCGAACGGGGCGAGCACCTCGGGGGCGACCCCGAGCAGGGCCAGCCCGGCGCAGAGCGCCGGCATGCGGCCGCGGTCGCCGCCGTCGTCCAGCTTCAGGGCCACGGCGCCGGCCCCGGGCAGCGCGGCCACGTGGACGCCGTCGGCACCGCCCTTGACCAGCAGACCGGGCACGGCCTGCATGAGCAGGGTGTCGTCCTTGCCGGTGCCCGCGACCAGCCACGGATGCGCCCGCACGGCATCGGCGACGGCCCGCCCGGAGGTGCCCGGCTCGGCGTGCACCAGCCCGAGGACCCCGCGGGCCAGGGCGGTCACCGACAGCGCGTGCTGCGGCGCACCGCAGCCGTCGACGACGACGGCGCTCACCGGCTCGCCGCCGGCCTCGCCCAGCCGGGCCTCGATCGCCTGCTGGAGCGGGTGCGCCCGGTCCAGGTAGCCGTGCGTCGGCCACCCGGCGGCGACGCAGGCCGACAGCATCGCCGCGTGCTTGCCCGAGCAGTTCATCGCCTCGCGTGCCGGAGCCCGCCCCTCGACCAGCCAGGCGGCGCGCTCGCGCTCGTCGGAGGGCAACGCGGCCGGGCAGCCCAGGTCGTGGGGGCCGAGGCCGGCCGCGGCCAGCATCGCCAGCGCCAGCTGCACGTGACCGGACTCGCCGGAGTGCGAGCCGGCGGCGATGGCCAGCTCCTCCGTCGAGCGCGGCACCCACCCGGCGTCCAGGTACGTGGTCGCCTGCACCGGCTTGTTCGACGACCGCGGCAGCGTGGGGACGTCGACCGCCCCGACCGCCCGGGTCACCGCACCGTCGGCGTCCAGGACCACCAGCGACCCGCGGTGCGCCGACTCGAAGAACCCCGACCGCCACACCTCCACCAGCACCGGATTCTCGGGGAACCGCACGTCACTCCTCAGGTAGGGCTGGAACGGCCCCCTCGCAGGGCCCCGCGGCGCGCGGAGCGGGTCGTGGGGGGCGAGGGGGTCCTTCTAGTGGCGGCCCTCGGCGGCGAGGAGCTGGGCGACGTCGGCCTCGCCGTCGCGGTAGCGGCGGCCCAGCTCACCGGCCAGGGAGTCCATGACGGTCTGCACGCCGCGACGGCGCTCCGACAGCCCGCGCTCGCCGGCGGCCAGCGCGCGGGCCGCGGTCTCGAGCTGGTCGTCGGGCAGCTCGCCGACGTCGGAGAGGTCGACGTCGGGGGCCAGGCCGTTGACCCACTGCTCGAGGGCGACCGGGTCGCTGGGCTGCACGGTCTGGTGCCGGCCCAGGCCGTGCGCGGGGCCGCGGCCCTTCTCCGAGAGGATCTCGGGCAGCAGGTCGACCAGCGAGCGGCCGTCGTGCTCGGCGCGGCGCTGCAGCTCGCGGCGGACGATGTCCAGCCGGCCCTGCAGCAGGCGCCGGGTGTAGGAGAGGTCGACCTCGGACTGCTCGGCCTGCCGGCGCAGCGCGCGGACGTCGAGCATGCCGCGCTGCTCGATGCCCTCGAGGAACGCGGGGGCGAGCAGGGTGTCGACGGCGGTGCCGCCGGCGGACGGAGCGGTCATCGGGATGCCTCCTGGGGTGCGCGGATGCCCAGCAGCTCGCGGGCCTCGGTGGTGGTCAGTGCAGGTCGTTGGGCGATGCGGGCCAGGCCGGCCGCCCGGGCGACGAGCTGGGCGTTGTCCCGCACCGGCTGGCCCGGGGCGTAGGTGAGGGTGTCCTCCATGCCGACCCGCAGGTGACCGCCGGCCGACAGCGCGGCCAGCATGACCGGCAGGGAGGTGCGGCCGACGCCGGTGGCGGCGAACGTCCACGACGGGTCGATCGAGGGGAGGCAGGCCGCGAGCGCGCCGGTGGTGCCGGGCATGCCGCCGGGCACGCCCATGACCAGGTCGACGTGCACGTGGCCGCCGTGCGGCGGGCCGTGCCGGTCGAGCAACCGCGAGAGCGTGGCGAGGTGGCCGAGGTCGAAGGCCTCGTACTCGGGCACGATGCCGCGGTCGCGCATCTGGGTGTGCAGCTCGACGATGAGGTCCCAGGGGTTGCTGAACACGTCGCGGCCGAAGTTGACCGTGCCCAGCGACAGGGAGGCGGCGTCGGGCTCGGCGTCGAGCACGGCGACCCGGTCGGGCAGCGGGTCGGTGACCGCGCCGCCGGAGGACAGCTGCACGACCAGGTCGGTGGACTCGCGCACGGCGTCGACCACCTCGCGGACCCGCACCAGGTCCAGCGTCGGCCGGGTGTCGAGGTCGCGGACGTGCAGGTGGACCACGGCGGCGCCGAGCGCCTCGCAGTCGCGGGCGGTGGCCACGACCTCGTCGACGGAGACGGGCAGCGCGGGGACGTCGGCCTTGGCCGACTCGGCCCCGGTGGGGGCCAGGGTGATCAGCGTCCCCGGTGAGCTCACCGGCCGATCGTCGCAGACCGGACGGCCCGCACGCGCTCGCGGGCGGCCAGCACCGTGTCGTCGGTGGTGACCACGAGGTCGTCGGGGTCGACGACGACCACGGTCTCGCCGGCCCGCAGGTCGCCGCCCTTCTCCAGGGTGGCCGACTTGACCAGGGCCAACCCGACGACGCCGAGTTCGTGGTGCCGGACGACGGTGCCCAGGCGCCCGACCTCGCGGGTGCCGCTGGTGACGGGGGTGCCCGGGGCGGGCAGCTGCTCGCTCATGCCGTCGAGGTGCACGAGCACCAACCGGCGCGGTGGGCGCCCGAGGTTGTGCACCCGGGCCACGGTCTCCTGGCCGCGGTAGCAGCCCTTCTCCAGGTGCACCGCGGTCTGCAGCCAGGGGGTCTCGTTGGGGATGGTGCGGTGGTCGGAGTCGGCGCCCACCCGCGGGCGGTGCGCCTCGACGGCGAGGGCGGCCAGGGCGTCGACCCCGGCCAGCACGGCGCCCCCGGCCAGCAGCGCGTCGGCCCACCGGGCCAGCTCGGCGCGGGGCACCAGGAGGTCGACGGCCGGCACGCCGTCCCCGACGGCCGGCATGCGGCGGACCCAGCCGGCGTCGGCGGCACGCACCTCGTAGGTCTCGACGGGGACGGGCAGCCCCGCGGCGGTCAGGACGTCGTCGCCCCGCGGACCGACGAGGGTGAGCAGTGCCCACGCGTCGGTGACCAGGGCGGGCTCGACCCGGAGCATGAAGCGCATGCGGTCCAGCCAGCCGGCGAGGTCGGCACCTGCGCCGGGCTCGGTGTCCAGCCAGGTGGTGCCGGCCAGCTCGGCGACCACGACGTGGTGCTCGACGTGGCCCTGCGGGGAGAGGACGAGCGCCTCGGTGCCGGCGCCGTCGGGCAGCCGCTCGAGGTGCTGGCTGAGCAAGCTGTGCAGCCAGGAGAGCCGGTCGGGCCCGGGGACGGCGACGACGTCGCGGTCGCTGCGGTCGACCAGCGCGGCCCCCTCCGCGGCGCGGCGCTGCTCGGGGAGCGGCTCGCCGTAGTGGGCGGCCACGGCGCCGCTCTCGGTGGCGACCGCGCCGGGCTTGCTGAGCAGGGGGGAGGGCATGTCAGGTCTCCGATCCGGGCGCCGCGGCGCACTCCCGGCAGGTGCCGGACAGCGCCACGTGGCCCACGTCCAAGGCGTAACCCAGGTCGGCGGCCAGACGTTCCGCGACGCCGTCCATGACCGCGGGGTCGACGGAGTCGATGCGACCGCAGCCCGAGCAGACGACGTGCAGGTGCGGGTGCTGGGCGGCGTGGTAGACCGGCGCGCCCTTGCCCAGGTGGGTGTGCCAGACCAGGCCCAGCTTCTCCAGCAGCTCGAGGTTGCGGTAGACGGTGGAGGTGTCGGGGGCGGCGCCGGCGGGGCCGGCCTGCTCGCGCAGCCACGAGCCGATCTCCTCCGGCGTGCCGTGCTCGAGCGCCCCGACCGCCGCCAGCACCCGCTGCCGCTGCGTGGTCAGCCGCAGCCCGCGGGAACGCAGCTGGTCGGCCAACGGCGGCGGCTCGGGGGTGTGGTCGGGCACGTCGCCGAACCTACTGCGCCGGTCCGACATCGGCGTCCCACCAGGCCAGCACCCGCAGCGCACCGAGGGTGACCCCGCGGGAGGGCTCGCCGGTGGGGGCATCGGTCCCGAACCACACCTCACCGGGCTGCACCGGGCCCTGCACCCACCGCCCGTCGGGGTGCCGGCCCGCCCGGAGCCGGTCGACCGCCTCCGCCGCCCGGGGGTCGGGGGCCGTGCTCTCGTGCTCCGAGACGGCACGGAGGTGCTCCAGCGCCCGCAGGACGTCGAAGCGCCAGCGGGAGGGGTGCACGGGTGGGGTCAGGCACACGTCGAGCAGCTCGCCCGAGGACCGGTGCAGCAGCCGGCGGGCCAGCAGGTGCTCCTCGCCGCGGTGCCGGGCCGCCCGCAGCTCTGCGCTGCCGCCGGTGGCCACCTCGTGCGCGAGCAACCCGCGGACGGCGTTCAGGGTCGAGTGCACCGACGAGCGGGTCGAGCCCTCCACCCACTCGCAGTTCCACCCGCCGTCGGCCAGCTGGTGCTCGACGAACCACGCGGCCAGCGGCTCGACGTCCACCCCCAGCCACACCCCGTTGGCCAAGGTGGTGGCGTTGATGCAGACGTCGACCTCACCGCCCCAGTACGGCAGGTCGTCGTACTCCCACCGGCAGTGCTCGGCCAGCCGGTCGGCGGTGTCGCCGAGCACGGCGGGGTCCACCCCCCACTCGCGCAGCTGGGCCAGGGACCAGGTGGTCGCCGTCCACGGCTGCCCGTCGCCCTCGGCCGGCCACTGCACCTCGCCGTCCACCCTCGGGAAGAACGCCCCGCCGGCCCACTGGCCGTCGGGGTCCTGGTGGGCCAGCAGCCGGGCGCCGAACCCCTCGGTGGCCACCCGGGCCCGGGTGGCCTGCCAGACCGCGGGCGGTGCGCCGGCGAGGTCGCGCTGCACCTGCCAGCGCAGGGACGGGTCGCTGTCGAGCAGCCAGGTGAGGACGTCGTCCGCCATGCCGGGACGGTAGTGCCCTCCTAGGGTTCAGCGGTGATCTTCTTCTTCGGGTTCGGCAGCAAGCAGAAGGACCTCGGACGCGGGTCGACCCGAACCTGCCCGCGGTGCGGCAACACCACCGTGTGGGCGCGGGTGAAGCGCTACCGGCAGTTCACGGTGTTCTTCGTGCCGGTGCTGCGCTGGAAGCGCCAGCAGCTCGAGATCTGCACGATCTGCGGCACCGCGGTGGCGGTGTGAGGCAGGCTGGGGCCGTGGTCGATCAGCGTGCGGTGGCGGTCTGGCGGGACGGCGCGGCGGTGCGGGTACCGGCCGCCCAACCGGTGGTGACGGCGTTCGACGCCGGGCTGGCCCGCGGCGACGGCGTCTTCGAGTCGGTGCTGGTCGACGACGGCGCGACGCCGCGCCTGGCCGACCACCTGGTGCGCCTGCAGCGGTCGACCCGGTTGCTCGACCTGCCGCCGGTGCCCGACGACGCCTGGCGCGCGCTGGTCGCGGCGGCCACCGAGGGCTGGCCGGCCGACGTCGAGGGCGTGTGCCGGCTGTTCCTCACCCGCGGCGACGGGACGACACCGACCGCGCTGGCCCTGCTGGCCCCCGTCGGCGACGACGTGCTGCGCCAGCGCCGGGACGGCGTCGCCGTGGTGGCGCTGACCTACGGGCTGGCTGCCGACGTGCGGGCCGGTGCGCCCTGGTTGCTGGGCGGGGCCAAGACGCTGTCGTACGCGGTGAACATGGCCGCGCAGCGGCACGCGCACGCCGTGGGCGCCGACGACGTGGTGTTCACCTCCGCCGAGGGGCGGCTGCTCGAGGGCCCGACCTCCACGGTCGTGTGGGCGACCGGCGGCACGCTGCACACCCCGCCGCTGGACACCGGCATCCTGGCCGGCACCACCCAGGCCCGGTTGTTCGCCGCCGCCGAGGCCGACGGCTGGCCCACCGCCGTCACCCCCGGCACGGTCGCCGACCTGCACGCCGCCGACGCCGTCTGGCTGCTGTCGGGCATCCGCGGCGCGGCCGCGGTCACCGCACTCGACGGCACGCCCCGCGGCGACGCCGGCCTCACCCCTCGCGTCCAGGAGCTCCTCGCCCGCTGACCCGCTCACGCGGGTCGGGTCAGGTCGGCAGCGGGCCGATGACGATCTCGGTGCCGTCAGGGCGGAAGGTGCGCCGTCGCCGGCCCGGTGGCGAACCGTCGTCCCGCTCCCACGCGGGCGCCGTCCCGGAGGATGGGTCGGTGCGCCCCTCCCCCTCCGCCCTGCTGCTCACCGGTGCCGTGCTCACCGAGGTTGCCGGCACCCTGGCCCTGCGGGTGTCCGACGGCTTCACCCGCTGGCTGCCGACCACCGTGACGCTGGTGGGCTACGGCGTCTCGCTGTGGCTGTTCTCGCTGCTGCTGCACCGCGGCGGGGTCGCGCTGGGCACCGCCTACGCCACGCTGACCGGAGCCGGCCTCGCCGCGGCGACGCTGGCGAGCGTGCTGCTCTTCCGCGACCCGCTGACCGTCGTCCAGCTGGTCGGCATGGCCGTGCTGGCCGCCGGGGTGCTCGTGCTGCAGACCGGGCCGCGCGCCTCGTGAGCGGGGCGGCGGTCGCGTGGCTGGCCGGCGCGGTGCTGGCCCAGGTGGTGGGCATCGGCGCGCTGCGGGCCTCGGCGGGGTTCCGGCGCGCAGTCCCCACCCTGCTCACCCTGCTCGGCATCGGCGCGTCGGTGGCCCTCATGTCGCGGGCCCTGGTCAGCGGGGTGTCGCTGGCCGTCGGGTACGGCATCTGGACGGGGTCGGGCATCGCGCTGGCCACCCTGGGCGGCGCCGCCGTGTTCGGCGACCGGCTCGGACGGCGGGAGGTGCTGGGCGTGGCGCTGGTCGTGCTCGGCGTCGTCGTGGTGCACGCCGGCTCCTGATCAGCTGCCGTCGACCACCGTGTCGGCGGTCCAGCTGCCCCGCGGCTGCGCGTGCAGCTCCCAGTACGCCTCGGCGATCCGGTCGGGGTCCAGCGCGGTGCCCGGCTCGACGACCCCCACCACCGTCACGCCGGCCGCGTGCACGCCGTCCTCGGCCAGCTGCTCGTGCAGGAGGGCGACCGCGTTGCGCAGGGCGGCCTTGCCGAGGGTCAGCGAGGCGTGGGCCCGGTCGGGGTGCAGTGCCGGGCCGCCACCGGTGACCAGGAACGTGCCCTCCCCCGCCGCCCGCATCGCCGGGGTGAACAGCTGCGCCACCGCGACCGCGCCGACCACGTCGACGGCCAGGGCGTGCGCGAAGTGCTCAGGGGGGTCGACGAGCAGGTCGTCGCCCACCACGAGGCCCACGTTGTGGACCACCACCCCGGGCGCGGCCGCCGCGACCGGCGCCAAGGCGGTCGCCAGCGTCGCCGGGTCGGCGACGTCGGCGGTCACCGTGCGCACCTGGGCCCCGGCACCGCGCAGCTCGCCGGCCAACGGGTCCAGGGTCCCGGCGGTGCGGGCCACCAGGGTGAGGTCGAAGCCCTCGCGGGCGAAGCGGCGGGCGATCCCGGCGCCGAGCCCGGGTCCGGCCCCGACGACGACGACGTGGCTGCGGTCGATGTCCACGGAACCCTCGATGCCCCACGACCCGGTTGCGCACACCCGGCCCTGCCGGTGATCACGGACCTGTGCCCACGGCACGCCGCGGTCGGGTGTCCCGGGGTCCGTGATCACCCGGTGCGGACGGCGCTGCGCCGGTAAGCTCGGTGACGGTGCGCCGGGAAGTCTGGTCGGCAACTCCACAGCCGACCCCCGCACCCCGGAGCCGCACCCCGTGACCTCCCCCGCCCGCCTGTTCGCCCGCGGCTCGTACGCCGAGGCCACCCGCATCGCCGCGCTGCTGCGCCGCGAGACCGTCGGCGGTGTCCTGCTGATCGTGGGCGCGGCCGTCGCCCTGGTCTGGGCCAACACCCCGTGGGCAGCCGCCTACGAGGGCCTGCGCGACACGGTCGTCGGGCCGGCGTCGCTGCACCTGGACCTGACCCTGGGCACCTGGGCCGCCGACGGCCTGCTGGCGATCTTCTTCTTCGTCGCCGGCCTGGAGCTCAAGCGGGAGTTCGTCGCCGGCGACCTCCGCGACCCCCGCAAGGCGGCCCTGCCGGTGGCCGCGGCCGTGGGCGGCATGGCCGTGCCGGCGTTGATCTACACGGTGGTCAACCTGGGCAGCGACGGCGGGCTGACGGGGTGGGCCATCCCCACCGCCACGGACATCGCCTTCGCCCTCGCCGTGCTCGCGGTGATCAGCACTCACCTGCCGGCCGCGCTGCGCACGTTCCTGCTGACCCTGGCGATCGTCGACGACCTGCTGGCCATCACGATCATCGCGATCTTCTACACCTCGTCGCTGGCCTTCGGCCCCCTCGCCCTGGCGCTGATCCCGCTCGCGCTGTTCGGGTTCCTCGTGCAGAGGCGGGTCCGGCGCTGGTGGCTGCTGCTGCCCCTCGCCGTGGCCACCTGGGTGCTGGTGCACGAGTCGGGCGTCCACGCCACCGTCGCCGCCGTCCTGCTGGCGTTCACCGTGCCCGTCGTCCGCAGCGACGCCGCCGGCGGACCGGACGCCGGTCCCGGGCTGGCCGAGCACTTCGAGCACCGCATCCGGCCCCTCTCCGCCGGCATCGCCGTCCCGGTGTTCGCGTTCTTCTCCGCCGGGGTCACCGTCGGCGGGCTGTCGGGGCTGGGCGCCTCGCTCACCGACACCGTCGCGATCGGCATCGTCGTCGGCCTGGTCGCCGGCAAGGCGATCGGCATCAGCGCGGCCACCTGGCTGGTCAGCCGGTTCACCCGGGCCGAGCTGGACTCCGACCTGCGCTGGCCCGACGTGGTCGGGCTGTCGCTGCTGGCCGGCATCGGGTTCACCGTCTCGCTGCTGATCGGCGAACTGGCCTTCGGCACCGGCTCGCTCCGCGACGAGCACGTCAAGGTCGGCGTGCTCACCGGCACCCTCCTCGCCGCGCTGCTGGCCACCGCGGTGCTCAAACCGCGGGACCGGGTGTACCGCCGGATCGCCGAGGAGGAGGCCCGCGACGACGACGGCGACGGCATCCCCGACGTCTACCAGCGGCCGTCCGCCGAGGGCTGAGAGAAGCGCTGGGAAAAGGTCGTTGCGAGGGCGGTCGCACCGGTCGTACGGTGGCTGCACACGAGAGAGGAGGTGGTCCGAACAATTGATGTCGTTCAGGACTCGTGAGGTGGCTGTCCGCTAGCCGCCGTCCAGATGGGCCGCCCGCTCAGCACCGGATCAACCCGGTCTGACGCGTGTGGCATCGCCCGTCCGTCGTACGGCGGCAGGCGAATACCGGACAGTCACCCGACCCCCGGGCCGCCGACCCAGTCCAGTCGGCCCGCGCCCTGCCAGAAGTGCTCATCGAGCCGGCAGGATCCGCGGAGCAGCCCGGGGGTTGTCCGTACCCGGGGTCAGTCCGCGCCGAACCGGCGCGCCGCCACCACCCCGGCCGGCAGGTCGGCCCGCAGCGGCCCCAGGACGTCGGCCAGCTGCTCCACCGTCAGCCCCGCACCGGCCCGGCCCAGGGCCGCCACCGCCGGCCACGGGGTGCGCCAGTCGCCGAGCCCCTGGTCGTCGGCCACCCCCTCGACGAAGGAGTCGACCACGCCGTAGAGCTGCTCGGCGTCCACCGGGATGCCGGCGAGCCCCCCACCGGGCACGATGCCGGCCGACCGGGACCAGCCGGCGCCGTCCCAGCCCAGCACGAACCCCACCTCGTCGGTCGTCCCCCGCAGCGGGTCCGACCACCAGCCGGGCGCGTCGGCCAGCAGCTCGCCCGACGGTTCGCCGTCCGGGCGCCGGAGCAGCCGGCCGTGGGCGGTGCGGTCCCAGCCGAACAGGACGGCGCGGTCGGCGTCGAGGACAGCGACCTCGGCCCGGTTGCCGCCCCCGTCGTCCCACCGCCACGACCGCGGCCCCCGGGCGTGCGCGGCCGCGGGGAAGCCCAGCGCGGTCACGACGGCGGCCGCGGCCGCCCACCGGTCGCGCAGCTCGGCCAACGGCGGCAGGTCGACGGCGACGGGCTCCACGCCGGGAACTGTAGGACGATCCGGCCATGGACCCGCTCGCCGTGGAGACCCGGCTGACGACGGTGCTCGGCGGCTGGGCGGCGGCCTCGGTCGCCGTCGGCGGGGTGCTGGCCGCCGTCCCGCGCACGCGGGGGTTCGGCCGGCAGACCGCCGCGTGGGGTGCGGTCGACGGCGCGATCGCCGCGGTCGGTGCCCGCAACCGTCGCCGGCGCGGCCCCACCGACCCGGCCCGGCTGCGGAGGGTGCTGCTGGTCAACGCCGGGCTGGACGTCGGCTACCTGGCGCTCGGGGCCGTCCTGCTGCGCACCGACCGCTGGCGCGGGGACGGCGCGGCGGTGGTCGTCCAGGGCGCCTTCCTGCTGGCCCTCGACGCCACCGCGGCGGCCGCCCTCAGAGCCGGCTGAGCTCGTCGGCCAGGTCGTCCAGCCCGAGCGACCCCTGCGAGAGGGCCGCCATGTGCCAGGCCTTGAGGTCGAAGGCGTCACCGCGCGCGGCGCGGGCGGCCTCGCGGCCCTCGAGCCAGGCCCGCTCCCCCAGCTTGTAGCTGATCGCCTGACCGGGCATGCCCAGGTACCGCACCAGCTCGCTGTCCAGGAACGCTTCGTCGCGCCCGCAGTACTCGCCGAAGAAGGCCCGGGCCAGCTCCGGGGTCCACGGCTGCCCGCGGTGGTCGGCCAGCGCGCCGTCGGCGTCGTCCGGGATCGGCAGCTCCAGGTGCATGCCGATGTCCACGACCACCCGGACGGCCCGCATCTGCTGCGCGTCCAGGTAGCCCAACCGGGCGCCGGGGTCGGTGAGGAAGCCCAGCTCGTCCATCAGCCGCTCGGCGTAGAGCGCCCAGCCCTCGAGGTTGGCGCTGACCCCGCCGACCGCGGTCTGGAACACCGAGAGGTCCTGCGACACCAGCACCCACTGGGCCAGCTGCAGGTGGTGGCCGGGGACGCCCTCGTGGTACCAGGTGCTGACCAGGTCCCACAGCGGGAAGCGGTCCTTGCCCAGCGTCGGCAGCCACGTGCGGCCGGGGCGGGAGAAGTCCAGCGACGGGCGCGAGTAGTACGGCGCGGCCGCGCTGCCCGGCGGGGCGATCATCGCCTCGACCCGCTTGATCGGCTCGGCGATGTCGAAGTGCGTGCCGTCGAGGGCGGCGATGGCGTCGTCCATCATCCGCTGCAGCCGCTCGCGGATCGGCTCGACGCCGTCCACGGCCTCGCCGTGCTCGCCCAGCCAGCGCATCGCCTCCATCGGGGTCGCGCCCGGGCGCACCAGCTCCGCGGCCGCCCGCTGCTCGTCGCGGATCCGGCGGTGCTCGGCCCAGCCCCAGGCGTAGGCGTCCTCGAGCCCGCTGCCGGTGCCCAGGTCGCTGCCGTTCCAGCGGCGGGCGAAGCGGGCGTACCGCTCGCGGCCGACGGCGTCCGGCGTGCCCTGGGCCTGCGGGAGGTAGACGTCGCGCAGGAAGTCGCGGACCTCGGCCACCGCAGCGTCGGCGTCGGCCGCCGCGGCGTCGAGCTCGTCGCGCAGGTCGGCCGGGCCGTCGGCGACCAGGCCGGCGAAGTAGGGGCCCGACAGCCACTCGTCGAGCTGGCCCACGACCGTCTCGACCTGGCGCGGGGCGGCGAACAGCCCGCGCCCGGCGCCCTCGGCGAGGGTCTGCAGGTAGCCGCGGTAGGCCACGGGCACGCGGGCCGCGCGGCGACCCAGCACGGCCCAGTCGTCGGTGGTGGCCAGCGGCATCATCGAGAAGACCTGGCGCACCGAGTGCACCGGCGAGAACAGGTTGGACAGCGCCCGCAGGCCCTCCTGCGCCTCGTGGAGGTCCAGCGAGGCGGTCAACCGCTCGCGGAGCAGCCGCGCGCAGCGGAACTCGACCGGGTCGTCGGCCAGCGCGGGATCGGCAGCCAGCACCCGGTCCAGCTCGGCCAGGGTGTCGCGCTCGAGCTGCGCCTCGGCCTCGAGCCCGGCCGGGGTGAGGTCGGGCAGCCGGTCGTCGCCGGGCCGGGTGCCCAGCGCGGTGGCGGTGATCGGGTCCAGGTCGCAGAGGGCCTCGACGTAGGCGTCGGCGACCTGGCGCGGGGTGCGTGCGGTGCTCATCGGATCCTCTCCAGGCGTGCCGACATCACCGGGCGGAGCTGGCCGTCGGGGCCGGCATGGTCCACGGCGTACATCAGCGCGCCCTCGACGATCCCGTAGAGCCGGACCGCCTTCGTGACGTCGGGGTGGTCGGGGGTGCGGGCCAGCACGTCGCTGGTCAGCTCCCAGCTGGTGGTGCTGCGGGCGGTGCCGACCAGGATCTCGACGAGACCCTCGGGATGGGCGACGAGCAGCTCGACCTCGTCCTCGCCGCGGGGCCGCCAGAAGCCGGACTCCCGGACGTCGGGGCCGCCGACCGTGCCGTCGTCGGCGATGGTCCAGGTGCGCGACTCGTAGGCCAGGAAGTCGCGGCCGTCGTGGGCGAAGCGCACCCACTGGCCGAACCGCTGGTCGCCGGCCGGGCCGACCAGCACGCCCTCGCCGTGCCACTCGCCCAGCAGCGGGAGCACCGAGAGCAGCTCGTGGGCCACCTCGGGCCCGGTGCGGACGTCGGTGGTCTCCTCGACGGGCAGCTCGGTGCGCCCGGTGACGGGCTGCTCGGGCAGGCCGACGGGGGTGGGATCGGTCATCGGTGGCCTCCTGGGCGCTCGCGACGGGTCAGCCGGACGGCGCCCACCGCGCACCAGAGCGCGGCGAGCGCGGCCAGGGCGACGAGGACCCAGGCGGTGATCAGACCCATGCGGCCACGGTAGCCAGCACCCCCGACAGCCCACGACCGGGGACGCCGGGCCGCGGCGTCGCGGCCTACCGGGTGGCCGGCACCGCGGCGAGCCCCAGGCCGTCGACGGTCGCCCGGCAGACGTCGTCCCAGCGGGTGGGCTCGATGCCCAGCACGGCCGTGGTCTCGCCGCCGTCGACGACGAAGTCGGCGTCCCACTGGTGCCGGATCGCGGCGATCTCCCGCATCTGCGGGACGACGAGGCCCAGCGCCGACAGCACCGGCCACGGCATGCCGGCCACCCGGGCCGGGCGGGCGCCCATCGCGGCGGCCAGGTCGGTGAGGGCCTGCCGCTGGCTGCGCGGCGGGGTGCTCGGCACGATCCACGGCCGGCCCCACGCCCGCTCGTCGGTGCCGAGGACCGCGAGGGTCGCCGCGACGTCGGGCACGTATGCCCAGCTGTGCAGGACGTCCGGGTCGCCCACCACCCAGGCCCGCTTCCCGTCACGCAGCCCGGCGAGCTGGCGAACCAGGTGCGAATGAGCGGCGGGGACGGTGGGGCCGACGAAGTCCGAGGCCCGCGCCTCGGTCACCCGCACCCGGCCCGCCTGGTGCGCGGCGAGCATGTCGGTCCAGACCTCCGCGCGCACGCGGCCCTTGGTGTCGGTGGCGGCCAACGGGGTGTCGGCCGTCATCGGCCCGGTCGGCCGCCCGTGCACGTACAGGTTGCCCATCGCGACCAGCACGGCGCCGGTGCGCTCGGCGGCGCCCAGCATCGCCGCCGCCATCGGCGGCCAGTCGGTCGCCCAGCGGTGGTACTCCGGGTTGACCGCGTTGTAGAGCGCGTCGGCCCCCGCGGCGGCGGCCGCGAGGGCCCCGGTGTCGGTGGCGTCCACCGCCCGGTGCTCGACCTCGGCCGTCGACGTCCCGCCGCTGCGCGAGAGCACCCGCACCCGGTGCCCGGCCCGCACCAGCTCCGCGCCCACGGCCGCGCCGACCGGTCCCTTGCCCACGACGACGTGCAGACCCATGACGACTCCCTCGAGCTCGACGAGAGCGGTGCTCTCGTTCGTGGCTCAGCGTGCGGGTCGGCACGGACTCTGTCAAGAGCAGTGCTCTCGTTCCGGTCTGGTGCTAACATCTGCGGATGGTCAGCACCGCCCGCGAGCGCGCCCGGGCCGCCCTGACCGAGGAGATCCTGACCTCGGCGCGCGCCCAGCTGGGCGAGGTCGGCGCGGCGGCGCTGTCCCTGCGCGCGGTGGCCCGGGACCTCGGGTTGGCGTCGTCCGCGCTGTACCGGTACTTCCGCAGCCGCGACGAGCTGCTCACCCGGCTGATCGTCGAGGGCTACGACGCCCTCGGCGCGGCGGCCGAGTCCGCCGACGACCCGAGCGCCCAGCCCCGGGCCCGGTGGCACGCGGTGTGCGCCGCCGTCCGCACGTGGGCGCTGACCCACCCGCACGAGTACGCGCTGCTCTACGGCTCGCCGGTGCCGGGGTACGTGGCGCCGGCGGACACCGTGCCCGCGGCCTCCCGGGTCGGCGTCGTGCTCGGCCGGGTCATCGGCGACGCCGCGCGGGCCGGGATCCTGCCCGCGCCCGAGGGCCGCCGCACGCACCTGGTCACCCCCGAGGCCACCCAGGTCCTGGGGGGCGAGCACCCCGCGCTGGACGACGGCGTGCGGGCACGCGCCCTGCTGACCTGGAGCTCGCTGTACGGGTTGATCAGCTTCGAGCTGTTCGGCCACTTCGTCGGCTCGGTGGCCGACGCCGACGCCTTCTTCACCGAGCAGGTCGGCGAGCTGGCAGACCTCCTGGGGCTGTGAGGCCCGGCTGCCGTCGGTGACCGCTCATCACGGGATCGACCAGGACGACGTCACCGGGTCGGTGCCCGTCCAGGCACTGACCCGGACCACGGTGCCGGGACCGAGGAAGCGGGAGGAGACGTCGAGGTACTCCGTGAAGGTCCTCGTGTCCCCCGCCAGGAGCCCGGCGATGCCCGTCTGGTCACCGTTGAACGGTGCGGCCATCGTCTGCAGCGTGTCCTCCGTCCCGTCGGCCTGCACGACCTGGATGTCCAGCACCGACCGCGGCGAGATGGAGGTGGGCCAGGGGAGCTCCGCACCCGTCGGCGGGGACCACTCGGCCAGGCCGACGGTCACGGTGACACCCACGAAGGCTGCCCTGCCGGGGCGGACGTACGGGTTGCCCGTGGCCACCTCCGGGGAGACGTCCCAGGTCACCGCGTCGACCGACACCTGGAGGTAGGGGCCAACCGGTTGGACCGTGCCGACGGGCGGGAAGACCGGCGCCGGGGCGGGCAAGGGCTGTGTTCGTCCGGTCGGGGTCGAGGGGCTCGCAGGACTGGTCACCCGGGCGGTCTGGGCCTGGTTCGTGGCCGGGTCGTCCAGCTCGGGCGCGCGTTCGCACGCGGCGAGCGCGACCAGCACCGCCACCGCGAGGACCGCCGACCACGTGTTCCTGGTATTCACGGAACCGGGAGGTAGCCGGATCCCGACGGCGTCGCCGACGCCTGTGTACAGGGGACCACCGGCGGGTTCTCCACCGGTCCGTCCTCCTCCACCTACACGGAAGTCCGTCCTCCTCCACCAGGTCTGGTGGGGGAGGACGGACTGTCGTGCACCCCCCTGATCAACGCTGCGGGGGGCAGCGGTCAGGCGATGGCGAGGGTGGTCTCGTTCAGGCCGACCTCGGCGCTCAGCACCCGCTCGGCGCGGCCGACCGGGGCCAGCGAGCGCAGCTTCCACTCACCGGGCGCGGCGAAGAAGCGGAACTCGCCCTCCGGGGAGGTCACCACCTCGGCGGTGAACTCGTCGGTGGCGTCCAGCAGCCGCACGTAGGCGCCGGCGACGGGGGTGCCGTCGTGCCAGACCGAGCCCTGGATGACCGTCTGCGTGGTCAGGTCGATGCCGGCCAGCGCACCGCCCTGCTTCGGGGCTCCGCACACGGTCAGGCCCCCTTGGCGATCGGGACGCCGACGAGCGAGCCGTACTCGGTCCACGAGCCGTCGTAGTTCTTGACGTTCTCGTGGCCCAGCAGCTCCTTGAGCACGAACCAGGTGTGGCTGGAGCGCTCGCCGATGCGGCAGTAGGCGATGGTCTCCTTCGCGCCGTCGAAGCCGGCGTCGGCGTAGAGCGCGGCCAGCTCCTCGTCGCTCTTGAAGGTGCCGTCCTCGTTCGCGGCCTTGCTCCACGGCACGTTCACGGCCGAGGGGATGTGGCCGGGACGCTGGGCGCCCTCCTGCGGCAGGTGCGCGGGGGCCACGAGCTTGCCGGCGAACTCGTCGGGGCTGCGCACGTCGACCAGGTTCTTGGTGTCGATGGCGGCCACGACCTCGTCGCGGAACGCGCGGATCGACGTGTCGGGCTCCTGCGCGGTGTAGGTGGTGGCCGGGCGCGAGACCTCGGCGTCGGACAGCGGACGGCTGTCCAGCTCCCACTTCTTGCGCCCGCCGTCGACCAGCTTCACGGCGTCGTGGCCGTAGAGCTTGAAGTACCAGTAGGCGTAGGCGGCGAACCAGTTGTTGTTGCCGCCGTAGAGGACGACGGTGTCGTCGTTCGAGATGCCCTTGCTGCTCAGCAGGGCCTCGAACTGCTCCTTGTCCACGAAGTCGCGGCGCAGCGGGTCCTGGAGGTCCTTCTTCCAGTCCAGCTTGACCGCGCCCTCGAGGTGGCCCTTGTCGTAGGCGCTGGTGTCCTCGTCGACCTCGACGAAGACCAGGCCGGCGTCGCCCAGGTGCTCCTGGGCCCAGTCGGCGCTGACGAGCACGTCGGTGCGGCTCATGGTGGTTCCTCCTGTGGGTGGGGGATCAGGGGTGGGCGGCGGGGCGGGCCCGCCGGACGAGCAGGTAGAGCTCGCAGCCCAGGCAGAAGCCCACGGCCGCGTTGAGCAGGGCCGCCACGAGCGCGAGCCCGGTGGCGACGGCGCCGACGAGGGGCGCACCGGCCAGGTAGCCGATGGTGCCCACGAGGGCGAAGCCGAACCCGACCAGCTGGGCGAAGCGCGGGGGCGCCTCGTCCTCGGTCTCGGTCGTCGGCCCCAGGCGGGGCGCGACGAGGGTGCGGAAGAGGAGGCCGTAGGGGGCGTACCGGAGCCCGGCGAACGCGCCGACGGCGAAGACCACCGCCTGGACGGCGAGCAGCCAACCGGCGCCGGTGAGCAGGACGACGGCGAGGACGACGGTGGTGATCCACGCGCCGAAGCGCGGGCCTCGGACGTCGATCCGACGGGCGGGTGTCACGGGGAAGGGCCTTTCGACGGCGGTCAGGGCGCGTCGAGGCGGGTCGTCAGCCTCGGGAGGAGACCTGACACAGGCAGCTGCCCAGACGGCACAGGTCGACTGTGCGTCGCTGAGTCAGCAGGGGGCCCACGGCGGGGAGACTAGCAACAGCCATCACACGTGCCCCGCCGCCGGTGCGTGCGCGGCCACCAGGGCCTGCAGCTCGTCGGGCCGCGGTGCGCCGCTGCTGCGGCCCAGCAGGGCGCCGTCGCGGCCCAGGTAGAACAGCGTGGGCGTGCGCCGGACGTCCAGGGCGCGCACGGCGTCCAGGTGGCTCTCGGCGTCCACGTGCACCGCGGCGAGGGCGGGGTGGCGGGTCTGCAGCTGGGCCAACCGGGCCTTCGTCGCCCGGCAGGGCGCGCAGAAGGCGGTGGCGAACTGGACGACCGTCAGGTCGGCGTCCTCGGGCCGGACACCCAGGGACCGCAGGACCTCGACCTCGGCCCGGACCTCGGTCACGTCGGCTCCCGTCGTCGTCCGCACGGCACCGCTGCGGGTGCGCAACCACCACATCGCCACGCCGGCCAGCAGCAGGGCGACGACGAGCACGACAGCTCCGGTGGCATCCATCGAGGGCACCAACGTGACCGGACCGGTAGGGATTCCCGCTACTGCAGGACGACGTCGCTGGCCGCGACCGTGACGTCGACCCCGCCGTCGGCGACCTGCAGGCCGGTGAGCTGCAGGCCGAAGGGCAGCGCAGGCACCGTGTACCGGAAGTCCAGCAGGTCCTGGGCCTGCTCGAGGACGAACGAGGGGACGTCGATGCCGGCCCCGGCCGCGGAGTCGACGGTCACCACGAGGTCCTGCCCGTCGAGGGCGACCTGGCCGGCAGCGGTGAGCGGGATCGTCTGGCCCAGCACCTCGACGGTCTTGGTGATCCGCAGCCCGTCGCCCTCGCGGGTCAGCGTGGTGTCCCCGCCCAGCTGCGCGGCGAGCAGGTCGAAGGGCACCGAGGCCCGCCCGTCGACGCGGTCGACCGGCAGCTGCGAGACCTCGCCGCCCAGGACGTCGGACAGCGGCAGCTGCACGCCCTGCAGCGAGATCTCGGCGGAGGTGCCGGCCGGCTGGCCGAGCTCGTCGGCGGTCAGGGAGATCCGGACGTCGTCGTAGCGCCCGGCGACCGCCTGGGTGAGGAACGGGAACCCGGTGATGTCGACCTCGGGCTCGCCGGCGAGCTGGCCCTGCTGCTGGACCTGGGCCGCGACCTGGTCCTCGGCGACCAGCACACCGACCCGGTCGGCAGCCACCAGCAGGACCAGGAGCACTCCGACGGTGATCAGCAGACCCTTCACCGGCGCCAGTCTCGCAGAGCTAGAGGCTGGTCTGCAGCGCCAGGAAGAACGCCACCGGCGCCGCGGCGGCGAACGGCAGCACGGCCTGCACGACCGGCAGCGCCGGGCCGCGCTGCGGGCGCTCGGAGACGACGTAGGAGGCGCCGACGGCGACCAGGGCGGCCACGCCGCCGATCGCCGCGCCGTAGGTCGCCGCCGACAGCGCGTCGACCAGGTCGCCGGGCTGGCGCCGCAGGAGGGCCACGGCCACCCCGGCCAGCACCGACAGGACCAGGCCCAGCAGCCCACGGGGCACGCCGGCGGCGATCACCGGGCGGGGCAGCACGGCGTCGACCAGGTGCCCGACCAGCAGCGCCGCCCCGACGACGAGGACCGCGCTGGTGGCCAGCCGGTCGCCGTCGGGGGTGCGGCCCAGGGCGAGCAGCACCGCGAGCGCCGCCACGCCGCACAGCAGCAGCAGGACCCCGGCCAGCGAGGCGACCAGGTAGCGGCGCGGCGCCGGCCGGGCCATCTGGTGCACGACGGCCAGCAGGAACCCGGGGCCGAGGACCAGCAGGAGCAGGCCCAGGTCGGGGCGGTCGGGCAGCCCGAGCAGCAGGTCGGCCCCGACCGCCGCGGCGGCCCCGATGCCCAGCGACCCGACGAACCCCCGGATGCCGGTGGCCAGCACCCAGGCCGCGACCAGGGCCAGCTGCAGCACGAGGACGCCGATGCCCCGCCCGGTGTCGCCGAGCACCACCGGCAGGCCCACGAGCAGGCCGGTCGCGACCACCACCGCACCGGCCGCCGGGAGGTGGTGGGCCACCCGGGGCAGGTCGGTCTCCAGCGCGGAGTGGCTCACCGGCCCTCGCCCGCAGCGGTCCCGGCTGAGGTCCCGGCGGAGGTCACCCGGGCATCGTCCCAGACCGGGTCGCGACCGACGGTGTCCCGCGCCCAGCGGCCGATGCGTTCGGCCAGCGGCCCGGTCATGCCGTTCTCGGCGTGCCCCATGCCCGGCACCACCCACACCGCGGCGGCCGGACCGGCGGCCTGCGCCAGCGTGCGGAAGTGCTCGAGCGGGAAGTAGGTGTCGCGGTCGCCGTGCACCAGCAGCAGGGGGGTCGGGGCGATGCGGCTGACCAGCTGCACGGGCGCCGGCGGGTTGGCCGGCCACGGCGGGGCCAGCCGGACCCCCATGACCCGGGAGCCCAGCCGCCGGCCGGCCGTCGTCTCGAGCAGCCAGTGCACCCGCCGCATCGGCAGGGTGTCGCGCACGAACCACCGGCTGACGGCGCTGACGCTCACCACCGCGTCGGGCCGGTGCTCGCCGATCGCGGCCTGCCGCAGCGCCGCGCCGCCGCCCATCGACAGGCCGACGGTGACGACCGTGGTGGCGCCGTCCTCGCGGGCGGCCCGCACGGCGGCGTCGACGTCGAGCAGCTCGGGGTCGCCGCCCACCCCGGACGCCCCACCCGAGCGCCCGTGGCCACGGAAGTCCAGCCCGCGCACCTCGCCGAACCGGCGCAGGTACCCGGCCAGCCGCAGGAACGGCACCCGCGCGGTGGAGTTGGTGAACCCGTGGGCCACCACGAAGGTCAGCCGCCGTTCACCCGGCGTCGGTGGACGCGGGGGGTCCGCCGGGACCACGATCCCGTGCAGGCGCACGCCGTCCGAGGTGCGCACCGTCACGTCACGGCGAGGTATCGCCGGGGTCACATCTCGCCGCACGTCGGATATCCTGCCGGTTCATCACGACACCGGTGTCGACGGACCCATGAGGAGACGGCATGCGACTCGTGCTCATGACTTCCGCCCGCCAGGCGACCACCGAGGTGCTCCCCGCGCTGGGCCTGCTGGCCCACCAGGTCCGCGTCGTGGCCCCCGAGCTGGGCAGCCTGCTCGACGGCGACTCCGGCGACGTCGTCCTGGTCGACGCCCGGCACGACCTGGTCTCGGCCCGCACGCTGTGCGGCCTGCTGGCCTCCACCGGGGTGGCCGCCTCGCTGGTCGCCGTCCTGTCCGAGGGCGGCCTGGTCGCGCTGTCGGCCGACTGGGGCGTCGACGACGTCGTGCTCGACACCGCCGGCCCCGCCGAGGTCGACGCCCGGCTGAAGTGGGCCCTGGCCCGCCGCACGGCCGCCAGCTCCCCCAGCGCCGCCGACGACGGCGGGGTGACCAAGGCCGGCGAGCTGGTCATCGACGAGCACAGCTACTCGGCCAAGCTCCGCGGCCGCCCGCTCGACCTCACCTACAAGGAGTTCGAGCTCCTCAAGTACCTCGCGCAGCACCCGGGCCGGGTCTTCTCCCGCGCCCAGCTCCTGCAGGAGATCTGGGGCTACGACTACTTCGGCGGCACCCGCACGGTCGACGTCCACGTGCGCCGCCTGCGGGCCAAGCTGGGCATCGAGCACGAGGCGCTGATCGGCACCGTCCGCAACGTGGGCTACAAGCTCGACCAGCAGGTCGCCGACGCCACCGCGGCGGCCGCGCAGACCAGCGACGCGCCGGCCGTCCCCTGACCGACGCCCGGCGCCCGGTCGTCGTCCCCCGGCTCACCGGCGAGCTCCTCGAGCACGCGGTCACCCTGGTCCGGGTGGCCGCCGACGTCGACGGCGTCCGCCCGCTCAGCGAGGAGGCCGAGCTCCGGCTCCGGCACGGCGGCCCCGACGACGGCCGCGACGTGCTGCTCCACGACGGCGACGGCGCGCTCGGGTACGCCCGGCTGGACAGGGCGGACGACGGCTGGCAGGCCGAGCTGGTCGTCCACCCCGGGTCCCGGCGCCGCGGGTTCGGCTCGGTGCTGGCGGAGACCGTCGAGCAGCTGGCCGGCGACGCGCCCCTGGCGGTCTGGGCGCACGGCGAGCTGCCCGGCTCGGCCGGGTTCGCCGCCTCCCGCCGGTGGACCCGGGCGCGCACGCTGCTGCAGATGCGCATGCCGCTGGCCGGCGTCGACCCCGACCCGCGCCCGGCGCTGCCCGACGACGTCGTCGTCCGCCCGTTCCGCCCGGGCGTCGACGAGACGGCCTGGCTCCGGGTCAACGCGCGGGCCTTCGCCCACCACCCCGAGCAGGGCGGCATGACCGCGCACGACGTCGCGCTGCGCGAGGCCGAGCCCTGGTTCGACCCCGCCGGCTTCCTGCTCGCCTGGCGCGAGGCCCCGGACGGCACGCAGACCCTGCTCGGGTCGCACTGGACCAAGGTTCACCCGGCGGGCGAGGCCGCCGACGAGGCGGTCGGCGAGGTCTACGTGCTCGGCGTCGACCCCGACGCCCAGGGCCTGCGGCTGGGTCGCGCCCTGACCGACCTGGGCCTGGCCCACCTGCGCGGCCGAGGGCTCTCCGACGTCCTGCTCTACGTCGAGGAGGACAACACCACGGCGGTCGCGCTGTACGAGAAGTCGGGCTTCACGCGCTTCGCCGTGGACGTCCAGTGGCACCGGGAGCCGACCTCCCCGTAGCCCGGTGTGAAGCCGGAACGGCATCGTTCACCCGACGGTCGCGCGATGGTCCTCCGGCTGTGTCCCAAGCCTCAGGACGCGTTCATCCCCCGTTCACCGAGCGAGCCGGATCCGTCCACCTCGGCTGCTTAGCGTCCTCGTCCGTTGGACCTCACTGCCCGGCTCCGACGTCCGGGCACCACCAGTCGAAAGGCCCTGAGTTGATGCTCAGCACCAAGACGCGCGCCGTGACCCTGTCCGCGGCGTTCGCCAGCACCCTCGCCCTCGCGGCGTGCGGCGCCTCCAACGAGGGCGGTTCGACCGACTCCTCGGGCGCGACCACCAGCCAGGAGCAGCTGAGCGGCACCCTGAACGGGGCCGGCTCGTCCGCCCAGCAGGCCGCCATGCAGGGCTGGACCGCCGGGTACTCCTCGATCCAGCCCGACGTGACCGTCAACTACGACCCGGTCGGGTCCGGCGGCGGCCGCGAGCAGTTCCTCGCCGGCGGCGTGGACTTCGCCGGCTCGGACGCCGCCCTCACCGACGAGGAGCTGACCACCGCGCAGGAGCGCTGCGGCAGCGACGGCGTCTTCGAGCTCCCGGACTACATCTCGGCGATCGCCGTCGTCTACAACCTGCCCGGCGTCGACGACCTGAACCTCTCGCCCGACACCCTGGCCGGCATCTTCACCGGCGCGATCACGACCTGGGACGACGCGGCCATCGCCGCGGACAACGAGGGCGTGGACCTGCCCTCCACCACCATCACCCCCGTGCACCGGGCCGACGAGTCGGGCACCACCAAGAACTTCACCGACTACCTCGCCCAGGCCGCCTCCTCCGTCTGGACCGACAAGGCCTCCGGCGAGTGGCCGCTGTCCGGTGGCGAGGCCGCCAACCAGACCTCGGGCATGGTCTCCGCGGTCCAGGCCGGCGAGGGCGCCATCGGCTATGCCGACGAGTCGCAGGCCGGTGACCTCGGCGTGGCCAAGATCGGTGTCGGCAGCGAGTTCGTCGCCCCCTCCCCCGAGGCCGCCGCGGCCGTCGTGGAGAACTCCGAGCTGGTCTCGGGCCGGGGCGACTACGACTTCGCCTACAGCATCAACCGCACCACGACCTCGGCCGACGAGTACCCGATCGTGCTGGTCAGCTACCACATCGGCTGCATCAGCAACGACGACGCGACCCAGGCCGACCTGCTGAAGTCCTTCCTCGGCTACGTCATCAGCGAGGACGGCCAGCAGGCCGGTGCCGACGCCGCGGGCAGCGCCCCGCTGTCGGACACCCTCCGCGAGCAGGCGCAGACCGCGATCGACGCCATCACCTCCGGCAGCTGATCCACCGCGGGTGGCCCGGACGCTCCGTGCGTCCGGGCCACCCGTGCATCGGCGGCAGCGCGGCCGCCGGCACCACTCCCCCGCACCGCCCACCCGCAAGCTCGGAGTCCAGGTGACCTCGCTCGAAACCCCGCCCCGCACGGCGGACAAGCCCACGCGGGCCGTCCGCAGCGCCGGTGACCGCACGTTCGCCGGGCTGTCGACCGGCGCCGGCATCCTCATCCTCGTCGTGCTCGCCGGGGTGGCCGCGTTCCTGATCACGGAGTCGTTGGACGCCATCTCGGCCCCCGCCGCCGACATCGCCGGTGGCGAGGGCGTCTGGAGCTACGTCGGCCCGCTGGTCTTCGGCACGCTGCTGGCCGCGGTCATCGCCCTGCTCGTGGCCACCCCGCTGGGCGTGGCCATCGCGCTGTTCATCACCTACTACGCGCCCAAGCGGATCGCCGCGACCCTGGGTTACCTGATAGACCTGCTCGCCGCGATCCCCAGCGTCGTCTACGGCTTCTGGGGCCTGGCCGCGCTCGCGCCGGCCATGGTGCCCTTCTACGCCTGGGCCGAGCGGAACCTCGGCTTCATCCCGCTCTTCGCCGGCCCCGCGTCCGCCACCGGGCGCACCATGCTCACCGCGGGCCTGGTCCTGGCGATCATGATCCTGCCGATCATCTCGGCCATCTCCCGCGAGGTCTTCGTGCAGGCCCCCGCGCTGCACCGCGAGGCCGCGCTGGCCCTCGGCGCCACCCGCTGGGAGATGATCAAGATGGCGGTGCTGCCCTACGGCAAGTCCGGCGTCATCGGCGGCTCGATGCTGGGCCTGGGCCGGGCGCTGGGCGAGACGCTCGCCGTCGCCATCGTGCTGTCGGTCTCCGGCGGGGTCACGTTCAACCTGATCAGCTCGTCGAACCCCTCCACCATCGCGGCCAACATCGCCCTGCAGTTCCCCGAGTCCAGCGGCCTGGGGGTCAGCACGCTGATCTTCACCGGCCTGGTGCTGTTCGTCATCACCCTCGCGGTCAACATGCTGGCCCGCTACGTCGTCAACCGCCGGGCCGACTTCTCCGGAGCGAACTGATGACCACCTCGACCCCCACCCGCCCGGAGGACCTCGACCCCATGACGCCCGCCGTCGGCACCCGCCGCAAGCTGCCCCGCTACGGCGGGGTCGGGCTCTACGTCGCCGGCCTGGTCGTCGCCGGGCTGCTGACGCTGCTCTCGGGCTTCTCCTGGGGCCTGTTCGCCGTCTACGGCGTCGTGCTGGGCTGCCTGGTCACCTACGTCGGCTCCCGGGTCGTCGAGGGCAGCCGCAAGGCCACCGACCGGCTGGTCACCTCGCTGGTCACCTCGGCGTTCGCGATCGCGATGGTGCCGCTGGTCTCGCTGATCTACACGGTGGTCAGCAAGGGCATCACCCGGCTGGACGGCACGTTCTTCTCCAACTCGATGGTCGGCGTCGTCGGCGAGGGCGGTGGCGCCTACCACGCCATCATGGGCACGCTGATCATCACCGCCCTGGCCAGCCTGATCTCGGTGCCGGTCGGCCTGCTGGCCGCGATCTACCTGGTCGAGTACGGCCGCGGCAAGCTCAAGAAGGCGCTGACGTTCTTCGTCGACGTGATGACCGGCATCCCCTCGATCGTGGCCGGTCTGTTCGCCTACGCCCTGTTCGCGATCTTCTTCGGCCCCGGCGTGCGCTTCGGCCTCGGCGGCGCGGTCGCGCTGTCGGTGCTGATGATCCCGGTCGTCGTCCGGTCCGCCGAGGAGGTCCTCAAGCTCGTCCCGAACGAGCTGCGCGAGGCCAGCTACGCCCTGGGCGTGCCCAAGTGGCGCACGATCACCAAGGTCGTCCTGCCCACGGCCATCGCCGGCCTGGGCACCGGCGTGACGCTGTCGATCGCCCGGGTCATCGGCGAGACCGCACCGCTGCTGGTCATCGTCGGCATCACCGCCGCCACCAACTTCGACCCCTTCGACGGGCGCATGGCCACGCTGCCGGTCTACGCCTACTACCAGCTGACCCAGCCGGGCGTCCCGCCGCAGTTCGGGATCGACCGGGCCTGGACAGCAGCGCTCGTCCTGATCATCATCGTCATGGCCCTCAACGTCGTGGCCCGCCTGATCAGTCGTTTCTTCGCCCCCAAGACCGGTCGCTGACCGAGGAACCAGGAGCACACCAGACATGGCCAAGCGCATCGACGTCTCGGACCTGGACATCTTCTACGGCAACTTCAAGGCCGTGGAGGGCGTCAACGTCTCCATCGAGCCCCGCAGCGTCACCGCGCTGATCGGGCCCTCGGGCTGCGGCAAGTCCACCTTCCTGCGGTCTCTGAACCGCATGCACGAGGTCATCCCCGGCGCCCGCGTCGAGGGCAAGGTCGTCATCGACGGCCAGGACCTCTACGGCTCCGACGTCGACCCGGTCGACGTCCGCCGCCAGATCGGCATGGTCTTCCAGCGCCCGAACCCGTTCCCGACGATGTCGATCTACGACAACGTGGTGGCCGGGGTGCGGCTGAACGCCAAGAAGATGAAGAAGAGCGACCTCGACGACCTGGTCGAGTCCTCCCTCAAGGGCGCCAACCTCTGGAACGAGGTCAAGGACCGGCTCAACCGCCCGGGCTCGGGCCTGTCCGGCGGCCAGCAGCAGCGCCTGTGCATCGCCCGCGCGATCGCCGTCCAGCCCGAGGTGCTCCTGATGGACGAGCCCTGCTCGGCCCTGGACCCCATCTCGACGCTGGCCATCGAGGACCTCATGACGGAGCTGAAGGACCGCTTCACCATCGTCATCGTCACGCACAACATGCAGCAGGCCGCCCGCGTCAGCGAGCAGACCGGCTTCTTCAACCTCAACGGGGTGGGTCAGCCCGGTCGGCTGATCGAGTTCAACCCGACCGAGAAGATCTTCTCCAACCCCGACCAGAAGGCCACCGAGGACTACATCTCCGGCCGCTTCGGCTGAGGAGGACCTCGTCCCGTCCGTGGCAGCCCCCGTCGACCGAGGTCGACGGGGGCTGCTGCGTCCGCGGGGTCAGCCGCAGGTGGCGGTGGGGGCCGTCGCCGGGGCGCTCGTCGTGGGGACGGCGGCGCCCACGGCCACCGGCTGCACGGCGAGGTCGGGCGCGGCCACGACCAGCTGCACGCCCCCGCCCACGGCGTCGCTGGGCTCGAGCACGGCAGCGGGGACGGCGGCGGCGACCGTGCGGGCCTGCTCGACCGCCTCGGGGGCGTAGCGCACGACGCTGGTGGCCACCCGGGCCGGCTCCAGCGCGACCTGGCCGACGACGAAGCCCTGCGCCTGCAGCGCGGCGGCCGCGGTGGCACCGGCGCCGGTGGTCGGGTCGGTGGTGTCCCCGGTGGCGTCCAGCACCGTGAGGGTCACCGCCGAGGGCGCCAGGGTCACCGAGGCGTCGGCCTCCGGGGCCACGGTGGTCGCCGCCGTGGTCGCCGCGGCGTCGTCGGCCACCTCGGGCAGCGCACCGGTGCGGATCACCGCGTCGAACAGGTCCCGGTTCCCGGCGCCGTCCAGCAGCACCTGGGCGGTGGTGCCGCCGGTGGGCACGTAACCCACCCGGGCCACCGGCACCGAGGTCCGCTGGAGCGCACCGGCCGGCAGGTCCCGCAGCGTGGCCCCCAGGGACCGCAGGTCGGCCAGCGTGGTGTCGTGGTCGAGGGTGAGGTCGCCGGCGGCGTCCAGCAGCACCGAGGCCGCCCGCACCGGGTTCGCCAGCATGGCGAGGTCGGCGACGGGCAGGGCGTCGGTGGGGCAGGCCGCGCTGCCCGCAGCCTGGCCCGCGCCGAGGTCGACGTCCAGCAGGTGGTCCACCCGCAGGCCGGACAGCTGCTGCACGGCCCGGACGAGGCAGGAGGGGCCGCCCTGCAGCAGGGCGTCGGCGAGGGGCTCGGTCACCGGCTGGCGGAGGTCGCCGTCCGGCGTCCGGCACTCGGGGGTGTCGACCAGCGCGGTCGGGGGGACGTCGAGCAGCACCGCCGAGTCGCCGTCGTCGGCCACGCGCAGCAGCTGGGTGGTCACCGCACCCGGTCCCTCGGCCCCCGGCCCACCGGTGCCGAGCACCAGCCAGGTCGTCTCGTCGACCTGCAGCTGGGGCGCCAGCACCTCGGGCGCACCGGGGGTGAGGGCGGCGACCCGGTCGGTCGAGCGGTCGGCGTAGAAGTACAGCCCGACGTAGAAGGCACCGACCAGCCCGACCAGCACACCGATCGCGACGGCCGACCGCCCCAGTCGGCGGCGCAGCGGGCTCATCGCGGCCCGGCGCTCGGCCCGGGTCGGCGCCGGCTTCGCGACGGGGACGTCCAGGCCCGGGATGGGCGGCAGCGGGGCCGACGGGCGCAGCCCCGGCAGCGGCGGCACGGGCGCCGACGGGCGGGCGCCGCGCTCGGTGCCCGGCAGCGGGGGCACCGGTGCGGAGTGCCGCTGCGCCCGCTCGGTGCCCGGCAGCGGCGGCACCGGGGCCGACGTCCGGGTGACCGGCGCGGGCCGGTCGGTCTCGGCCGGCGGGGCGACGGGGACCGGGGGCAGCGTGGGCCGGGGGCCTGCCGTCTGCGCCGGGACGGCGCTGGTCGTGGGCCCCGCCACGATGCCCGACGCCGGCAGCTCGCTGGTCGCCGGTGCGGCCACGGCGGCCGGGCTCTGCGGGACCGGGCTCTGCGGGACCGGCGGCTGCGGGACCGGGGCCGGGACGGGCCGCGGCGGGAGCGGCGACGACTCGGGCACGGCGGGGGCAGCGGCGGTGGCGGCTGCCGGCGCGGCCGGGGGCAGCGGGCGACGCTCGACCGGGACGGCGACGACCGGATCGGCGACGGCCGGGGCCGACGTGGCCACGGCCGGGGCGGCGACGGGCGGGGTGGGTCGCGGCGGGGTGGCCGGCCGGGGGGACGGCGGTGGTGAGCTCGGGCGGGCCGACGGCGGCGGTGTGGTGGTGTTCGGGCGGGGCGAGGACGAGGACGCCGGGCGGGACGGCGGCGCGGCGGCCGGGGCCCGACGGTCGGCACGCCGGCGACCACCGCTGCCCGGTGCGGCACCGGCCCACGAGCGGGCGAGCAGCGCGTCGACGGTGAGCTGCGCGTCGGTGGTGGCTCCCCGGGCCGCACGAGGGGCAGCAGCGTCGACGTCGCGCCCCTCGTCGGGTCCCCCGCGCCTGCCCTCGTCCGCCACCGGTGTGGACACCCTCGTCGTCGTCGTCGTTCCCGGTCGAGGGCGCTCGTGCCGAGCGCGGCCCCGCGAGGACGCTCCCGCAGCGTCACCGTTCGACTCCACAGTACGGACAGAACTACACGAGTGGGATTCCCACGCCCTGCGGTCGACACATCGACACGGAGTCACGCCGGTCGGTGGGTCGCCGGCCCGATCGCGGTGCACAGCTGCCCTGCGTAGCGTCCCGCTGGTGAAGATCCCCCTGCTCCCCGGCCCGGGTGACGTGCTCTCCGCTGCCGAGGGGCTGCGCGACCTGGTCACCGAGTCCCTGGCCCTGGTGCCCCGGGTGGTCACCGCGGTCGGCCAGGCCGAGCTGCTGCTGGACCGCGTGTCGGTCCTGCTGGCGCGGGTCGAGGCCGTGGTCGACCGGGCGGAGGACGCCGTCGCGGGTGTCGCAGCCACGAAGGAGCGCGCCGACGCCGCCATCCGCGGTGTGGAGTCCACCCGCACGGCGGCCGACGCGGCCATCTCCGGGGTCGAGGGCACGCGGCGGGCCGCCGACGGGCTGGTCACCGAGGCCCGGGCGACCCGGGCGAACGCCGACGAGCTGGTCGGCAGCGCGTCGGGCCTGCTCGACCGCACCTCGCCCCTGCTGGCGGCCTACGAGCCGACGCTGACCCAGCTGGCGCCGCTGCTGAAGCGGTTCGCCGACGACCTCGACCCCGTGGAGGTGGAGGCCCTGGTGAAGCTGGTCGACCGGCTGCCCACCCTGGTGGGCCACCTGGACGAGGACGTCCTGCCGGTGCTGGCCTCGCTGGACAACGTGGCGCCGGACGTGCACGCACTGCTGGACACCGTGCAGGACCTCCGCGAGCTGGCCAAGGGCTTCCCCGGGTCCAAGCTGTTCCGCCGGCGCGGGGCCGAGGAGATCGCCGAGGAGGAGGCCGAGCAGCGCAGCCGCTGACCGCCTCCCCGGCGGGCGGTCACTTCTTGTCCAGCGCCTCGGGCTTGTGCACGGCGGTCTTGCCGCTCTTGTCGCTCTCCACCTCGTACTGCGGCTCGTCGGGGCTGGCCTTGACCTTCCGGCCACCGGCCTCGGTCTCCGAGGTGATCTTCTTCGTCACGGTGCCCTCGGTCTCGGTGCCGTGGGTCTTCCAGGTGACGTCGTCACCCTTCTTCAGCTCGTCGCTCATCGTTCCTCCTGCGGGTCGGGACCGACAGGCTGCCCACGCGTCACCGGTCGCACACCTGCACCGGGTGCCGAGCTGCGCAAGCGCCGGTATCACCCCTCGGGATGAGCGGGACTACCGGCCGGCCGCCCGGCTGCCTACCGTCGTCCCCAGGTCGGCCCGGTCGGTCCCCTCCCCCGGGGCCGTCCGGGTCGGCCCCTCCTAGGCTGGCCGGTTGTGACCGCCGTCGTGACCACCGAGGATGGATCCCGCCCCGTCGACGTGCTGACCGTGGTGTCCACCGCGACCGTGACCCCGGCGGTCCGCCGGGTCACCCTCCGCGGGGCACCGGACGTCGTGGCGGCCGCCGGCCCGACGCTGGCCCTGCTCGTCCCGCGGGTGGACGACGCCGCCCCGCGCTGGCCCGACGTCGCCCGGGACGGCCGGATCGTGTGGCCGCAGGGCAGCCACGGGGTGAGCCTGCGCAGCTACACCGCCCGCCGGCAGGACGCGGTGACCGGCGAGCTGGACGTCGACTTCGTGCTGCACGGCGACGGCCCGGCCGCGGCCTGGGCGTCCGCGGCCGTCCCCGGGTCCCTGCTCGGCCTGGCCAGCACCGCCCCGCTGGGCAGCTCCCCCGCCGGCTGGCTGCTGCTGGCCGGCGACGAGACCGCCGTCCCCGCGATCGCCCGCATCCTGGCCGCCGCCGACCCCGGCACCCGGGGCGTGGCCCTGCTGGAGGTGGCCGGGCCGGCCGAGGAGCAGCCGCTGCCGGCCCCACCCGGGGTCGAGCTGCGCTGGTTGCACCGCGGGGGCGCTGAGCCCGGCACGACCACCCTGCTGGTCGACGCCGTGGCCGCGCTGGACCGGCCGGGCACCGACGACGTGTTCGCGTGGGTGGCCGCGGAGTCCGCCGCCGTCCGATCGGTGCGGGCGGACCTGCGCAGCCGGTGGGGCCTGGGGCGCACCCAGCACCACGCGATCGGGTACTGGCGGCGGGGTCGGGCGATGTCCCCCGCCGGATGACGACGTTCGCAGCCTCCTCACAGGTAGCGTCCAGGGCGACCTCAGCAGCTGTCCGGAACCTGTGCCCATGACGACGACGGCGCCCGAGCGGTCCCTGGGAGGACAGATGTCCAGCAGCACGGGGCAGCGAGCGCCCGAGGCGCGGCTCCTGGTCGTGGACGACGAGCCCAACATCCGCGAGCTGCTCTCGGCGAGCCTGCGCTACGCCGGCTTCGAGGTGGCCACCGCGGCCGACGGGCAGCAGGCCCTCGCGGCCGCCGCCCAGTTCCGCCCCGACCTGCTGGTGCTCGACGTGATGATGCCCGGGCTCGACGGCTTCGGCGTGGTCCGCCGGCTGCGGCAGAACGGCACGCACACCCCGGTGCTGTTCCTCACCGCGCGCGACGCCGCCGAGGACAAGGTGTCCGGCCTGACGCTGGGCGGCGACGACTACGTCACCAAGCCCTTCAGCCTCGACGAGGTGCTGGCCCGCATCCGCGCGGTGCTGCGCCGCACGCAGGGCGCCCGCAAGGTCGAGGAGGCGCCCCGGCTGACCTTCGCCGACATCGAGCTGGACGAGGAGTCGCACGAGGTCCTCAAGGCCGGCGAGCTGATCAGCCTGTCGCCGACGGAGTTCAAGCTGCTGCGCTACCTGATGAGCAACCCGGGTCGGGTGCTGTCGAAGGCCCAGATCCTCGACCACGTGTGGAACTACGACTTCAACGGCGAGGCCAACGTCGTCGAGTCCTACATCTCCTACCTGCGCCGCAAGATCGACACCACCGAGCCCCGCCTGCTGCACACCCTGCGCGGCGTCGGCTACTCGCTGCGCCTGCCCCGCGGGAGCTGACGATCACCGCCACCGGCACCACGGCGCAGGAGACGGGCGGGGAGCAGGTCTCCCCGCCCGTCTCGGCGTCCCGGTACGCCCACCCGCGGGTACCGCTGCGGGTCCGGCTGGTGGCGCTGCTGGTCGTGCTCGTGGCTGTGGCGCTCGCGGTCACCGGCTACGTGGCCACCTCGCAGCTGCGCCAGTACCTCATCGGGCAGCAGCAGACCCAGCTGCGGGACCAGGTGCAGACCCTCAGCGAGCGCATCGCGGACACCATCCAGCTGTGCAACACCGCCTTCCGCTACCCCGGACCCACCCTGATCGCCTGCGCGAACGACCAGACGTCGGTGATCGTCCAGGGCGGGGACGGGTACGGGGGCGAGGGGTCCCTGCCCGACGTCTCGGCCATCACGCCGTCCTCCATCGCCTCCTACGACGACGCACCCTTCACCCTGCCCTCGAGCGACGGCACGACGTCGTGGCTGCTGATCTCCAACCAGCTGACCGACAGCACGGTGATCACCGTCGGCATCGACCTGTCCGACGACCAGCGCATCCTCGGTCGGCTGATCCTCGTGCAGCTGGTCGTCGGCGCGCTGGTGCTGGTGCTGCTGGGCGTCGCGGGCTACGTGCTGGTCCGAACATCGCTGCGGCCGCTCATCGAGGTGGAGCACACCGCGGCCGCCATCGCGGGTGGTGACCTGTCCCGCCGCGTGCCCGAGGGCGACGACCGCACGGAGGTCGGCCGGCTGGGTCGCGCGCTGAACGGCATGCTCAGCCGGATCGAGGGGGCCTTCCAGGCGCAGGCCGCCTCCGAGGAGCAGGCCCGCACGTCCGAGAGCCGCATGCGCCGGTTCGTCGCCGACGCCAGCCACGAGCTGCGCACCCCGCTGACCTCGATCCGCGGGTTCGCCGAGCTGTACCGGCACGGGGCCTCCGGCGACCCCCAGGAGACCACCCGCATGATGGGCCGGATCGAGGCCGAGGCCACCCGCATGGGCGCGCTCGTCGAGGACCTGCTGCAGCTGGCCCGCCTCGACCAGCACCGCCCCGTCGCCTCGCTCCCGGTCGACCTGGGCGAGCTGGCCGCGGACGCCGTGCACGACGCCCGCGCCGTGCAGCCCGACCGGCCCATCGCGCTGGACCTCACCGACTCGCTCACCGACGTCCCGGTCGTGCTCGGCGACGAGGGCCGGCTGCGCCAGGTCATCGGCAACCTGGTCACCAACGCCCTCACCCACACCCCGCCCGGCACGCCGGTCACCGTGCGGCTGTCGGAGGAGCCGGGCGACCCGGACGCCGTCGTCGTCACCGTCGCCGACCAGGGCCCGGGCATGTCGCCCGAGGACGCCGAGCGGGTGTTCGAGCGCTTCTACCGGGCCGACTCCTCGCGCACCCGGGCCGCCGGCGGCACCGGGCTCGGCCTGTCGATCGTCTCCTCGCTGGTCGAGGCCCACCACGGCACGGTCACGGTGACGACGGCCCCGGGCGAGGGCGCCGCGTTCGCCGTCCGGCTCCCCCGATCGGGTCCGGCCGGTCAGGACTGACCGGCCGCGGGTTACGGTCCGCGGGTGAGCACCGAGACCGGGTACGACCCGGAGCTGATGGCCGCGGTGACCGAGCTCGGCGACGCGCTGCGCGGGCTGGTGGACGCCTCCGTGCGCACGACCGTGCCGCCGGCGGACCTGCAGGACGTCGCGGCCACCGCCCGCGAGCTGGCCACCCGGCTGCGCGCGCAGACCCGGGAGCGGCACCAGCTGCCGGTGCTGGACGACCCCGTCGCCTTCCGCCGGGTCTTCTCCCCGGTGACCGGGGTGGGCAGCGCCGTCGCCCCGCCGCTGCGGATCCGCGCGGACGACCAGGGCCCGGGCGTGGTCGCCGAGGCGTCGTTCGGGTTGCAGTACGAGGGCCCGCCGGGGTTCCTGCACGGCGGGATGAGCGGTCTGCTGATGGACCAGATGCTGGGAACGGCGGCCATCCGGGCCGGCCGGTGGGGCATGACCGCCCACCTGGCGCTGGACTACCGCGGCCCGGTGCCCCTGGACACCCCTGTCGTGCTGCGGGCCTGGGTGGCCGAGGAGCACGGCCGCCGGACGACGATGGCCGGGTCGATCGCGCTGGCCGCCGACCCCGACCGCATCCTGGTCGAGGTGTCCGGGGTCTTCGTCACCCCGCGGGAGGACAAGCTGGCCGCCTACTTCGGCGACGTCACCGACGCCTCCGGGCAGCACCGCCCACCCGGCCGGGCCACCGACGCCACCGCCCTGCACGAGGACCGGTAGTGGACGACGTCGAGCTCGCCGCCGCCGCGGCCCGGGCCGCCGCCGACGTCCTGCTCCCCCTCCGCGACGGCCGCCTCCGGGACGGCGCGCTCGGGGACGCCGGGGACGCCGAGGCCCAGCGGGCGATCGCGGCGCTGCTGGCCGAGCACCGACCCGGGGACGCCGTGCTCAGCGAGGAGGCCACCGACACCGACCAGCGGCTGGACGCCGACCGCGTGTGGATCGTCGACCCGCTGGACGGCACCAAGGAGTACCGCTCCGGCGACCGGCACGACTGGGCGGTGCACGTCGCGCTGTGGGAGCGCGGGGCCGGCGACCTGACGGCGGCCGCCGTCGGGCTGCCCGCGCTGGGCGAGGTGCTCACCACCGATCCCGCGCCCGTCGTCCCGGCGGTGCCGGCCGGGCCGCTGCGGGTCGCCGTCTCCCGGTCCCGCGCGCCGGAGGTGGCCCGCGCCGCCGCGGCCGCGCTCGACGCCGTCCTCGTGCCGCTGGGGTCGGCCGGCTACAAGACGCTGGCCGTCGTCCGCGGCGAGGCCGACGCGTACGTGCACGCCGGCGGCATGTACCAGTGGGACTCCGCCGCCCCGGTCGCCGTGGCCCGGGCCGCCGGGCTGTTCACCTCGCGGCTGAACGGTTCCCCGCTGCGCTACAACGTGGCCGACACCTGGCTGCCCGACCTCGTCGTGTGCCGCCCCGAGCTGGCCGACCGGGTGCTGGCTGCGGTCCGCTGACCGGCATGCCGGAGACTGGTCGGCGGAATCCCCACCACACCGGTGTGGTTGGAGGGTCCAGGCCGTCGTCCCCGATCCCCCGGAGCACCCGCGCGTGAGCACCCCCGACCTGCACCTGACCCAGCTGCAGACGCTCGAGGCCGAGAGCGTGCACGTGCTGCGCGAGGTGGCCGCCGAGCTGGAGCGGCCGGTGCTGCTGTTCAGCGGCGGCAAGGACTCCATCGTGATGCTCGAGCTGGCCCGCAAGGCCTTCGCCCCGGCCCGCATCCCGTTCCCGGTGATGCACGTGGACACCGGGCTGAACTTCCCCGAGGTGCTGGCGTTCCGCGACCGACGGGTGGCCGAGCTCGGGGTCGAGCTGGTGGTGGCCTCGGTGCCCGACGCGATCGCCGCCGGCACGGTGAAGCAGGAGCCCAACGGCTCGCGCAACCGGATCCAGACCCCGGTGCTGCTGGACGCCGTCGAGCAGCACGGCTTCACCGCCCTGTTCGGCGGCGCCCGCCGCGACGAGGACAAGGCCCGCGCCAAGGAGCGGGTGTTCAGCTTCCGCGACGAGTTCGGCCAGTGGGACCCGAAGAACCAGCGCCCCGAGCTCTGGGACCTCTACAACGGGCGCATCCACCTCGGTGAGTCGATCCGGGTGTTCCCGCTGTCGAACTGGACCGAGCTGGACATCTGGGGCTACATCGCCCAGGAGCAGATCGCGATCCCCGAGCTGTACCTGGCCGCCGAGCGGGACGTCGTCGACCGCGGCGGCATGCTCTACGCGGTCAACGAGTTCATCACGCCCAGGGACGGCGAGACCGTGGTCCGGGAGTCGGTCCGGTACCGCACGGTGGGCGACGCCAACCTGACCGCCGCCGTGCGCTCCACCGCCTCGACCGTCGAGGAGGTCATCGCCGAGATCGCGGTGACCCGGCTGACCGAGCGCGGCGCCACCCGCGGCGACGACAAGGTCAGCGACGCCGCCATGGAGGACCGCAAGAAGGAGGGCTACTTCTGATGCCGTCTCCGTCTGCGGACCAGCCACCAGCGCACCAGGCCGACCAGCAGCGCCACGCCGAGCAGCCAGCCCACGACCTCGGGCGCACCGGCGCCGAGCGGGGTGCCGAACGCGGCGTCCAGCCCGCGGCTGAGCAGCACGGTCAGGCCGTAGCCGACCAGGTAGCCCACCAGGACGACCAGCAGCCCGGGCACCAGCGGGGCGAAGAACACCCGCCCAGCCTCCGCCCCCGCGCCGTCCCCAGCCAGTCCGAGCCCCAGCACGAGGAGGTGGCCGCGTGAGCGCCCCCGAGATCCACGACGAGCTGGCCGCCGCGGCCGCCGAGATCGCCACCGCCCGCAAGGACATCCTGCGGATCGCCACGGCCGGCTCGGTGGACGACGGCAAGTCCACGCTGATCGGCCGGCTGCTCTACGACTCCAAGGCCGTGTTCGAGGACCAGTACGAGGCGATCTCCCGGGCCAGCCGCGGCGACCACGTCGACCTGTCGCTGCTGACCGACGGCCTGCGCGCCGAGCGGGAGCAGGGCATCACCATCGACGTCGCCTACCGGTACTTCACCACCCCGCGGCGCACGTTCATCCTGGCCGACACCCCCGGCCACGTGCAGTACACCCGCAACATGGTGACCGGCGCCTCCACCGCCGACCTCGCGATCGTGCTGGTCGACGCCCGCAAGGGCATGCTCGAGCAGTCCCGCCGGCACGCCTCCCTCGCTGCGCTGCTGCGGGTGCCGCACCTGGTGGTCGCGGTGAACAAGATGGACCTCGTCGACTGGTCGCAGGAGGTCTTCACCGCCATCCGCGACGAGTTCACCGCCTTCGCCGCGAAGCTTGACGTCCCGGACCTCACCGTCGTCCCGATCTCGGCGCTGGCCGGGGACAACGTGGTCACGCCGTCCGAGCGGATGCCCTGGTACGACGGGCCCTGCCTGCTGCACCACCTCGAGCACGTCGACGTGGCCAGCGACGTGAACTACGACGACGCCCGGTTCCCGGTGCAGTACGTCATCCGGCCGCAGTCCGACGCGCACCGCGACTACCGGGGCTACGCCGGCACGGTCGCCGGTGGGGTGTTCCGGGTCGGCGACGAGGTGCAGGTGCTGCCCAGCGGGCTGACCACCACCGTCGCCGCCATCGACGGCCCGGCCGGCCCGGTGGAGGTCGCGTTCCCGCCCATGGCGGTCACCATCCGGCTGGCCGACGACGTCGACGTCTCCCGCGGCGACCTCATCTGCCGCGCCGAGGGCGCACCCACAGTCACGCAGGACGTCGAGGCCGTCGTCTGCTGGATGACCGACGAGCCGCTGCGCCCCCGGCAGAAGCTGGCGCTGAAGCACACCACCCGTTCGGTGCGCGCCGTCGTGAAGTCCGTGCACCACCGGCTGGACGTCAACACCCTCGACCACGACGAGGAGGCCGGCGAGCTCGGGCTCAACGACATCGGCCGGGTCACCCTGCGCACCACCCAGCCGCTGTTCGTCGACGACTACCACCGCAACCGGGCGACCGGCCGCTTCATCCTGGTCGACGAGGCCACCAACGCCACCGTCGGCGCCGGGATGCTGTGACACTGCGATCCTTCCGGATCGCACCGCGGCCAACGGCCGTTCCCGACGGCCGTTGAGCCGTTGAGCCCCTCGATCGCGGGACCCTCCGGGCCCCACTCCTCGGGGTCACCGTGGTCTCGCTCCCGGCCCGGGTCACCAGGCCGGGAGCGAGATCCATGTGCCTACGCGGCGGTGGACTCCGCGGTGCTGGCCTCGGTCTCGCCGGCGGCGACCTTGAGGGCGCGCTTGGTCAGCAGTCTGGCCAGGTGGGAGCGGTACTCGACGTCGGCGTGCATGTCCGACGACGGCGAGGTGCCCTCGGCGGCCAGCTCGGCTGCCTCCTCGATGCTCTTCCCCTCGGCCAGGGCGGCCTCGACCGCCGCGGCCTTGAGGACGACGCCGCCCATGTTGGCCAGCGCCACGCCCACCGAGCCGTCGGGCAGGTGCACCGCCGCGGCGGCCACGATCGGCCAGTCGTTCTCGCGGCGGGTGAACTTCTCGTAGCCCCAGCCGCCGGCGCCGGTGCGCGGCACCCGCAGCTCGACGATCAGCTCCCCCTCCTCCATCGCGGTCTCGAAGAAGCCCAGGAAGAACTCGGTGATCGGGATCTCGCGCCGACCGCCCGGCCCGGCGACCACCACGGTGGCGCCCAGCGCGAGCAGCGCGGTGGGCAGGTCGGAGGCCGGGTCGCAGTGCGCGACCGTGCCGCCGAGGGTGCCGCGGTGCCGGACCTGCGGGTCGCCCACGCGGGCGGCCACGTGCGGCAGCAGCGGGACCTCGGCCTGCGCCACCTCGGACTTCTCCAGGTCGTGGTGCCGGGTGGCCGCGCCGATGGCGACGTGGTCGCCGTCCACGCGGACGTAGTTCAGCTCCTCGACGCCGGAGATGTCGATGAGCACCGTGGGGACGGCGAGCCGCAGCTTCATGATCGGCAGGAGCGAGTGCCCGCCGGCCAGGATCTTGGCGTCCTCGCCGTGCTCGGCCAGCGCCGCCACCGCCTCGTCGACGGTGGACACCCGCACGTAGTCGAACTGCGAGGGGATCACGCCGAGACCTCCTGCTTCGACGACGGGACCTGGCCCGCGGCCGGACCGGACTCGGCGGCCTTGAGGACCGCCTGCACGATGTTGTGGTAGCCGGTGCAGCGGCAGAGGTTGCCCTCCAGCCCCTCGCGGACCTCGCGGTCGGTGGGGTTCGGGTTGTCGGCCAGCACGCCGACCGCGGCCATGACCATGCCCGAGGTGCAGAACCCGCACTGCAGGCCGTGCTCGGAGCGGAAGGCGGCCTGCACCGGGTGCAGCTCGCCGTCGGTGGACAGCCCCTCCAGCGTGGTCACCTCGCTGCCCTCGGCCTGCAGGGCGAGGACCGTGCAGCTCTTCACGGTCAGCCCGTCGACGATCACGGTGCAGGCACCGCAGGACGTCGAGTCGCAGCCGATGTTGGTGGCGGTCAGCCCCAGGTTGTCGCGCAGGTGGTGCGCCAGCAGCATGCGCGGCTCGACCTCGTCGGTCCGCTGCTGCCCGTTGACGGTCATCGAGACCTGCATCAGTTGGTGCTCCCCTTCTGGGCTTCGCGGATGGCCTTCCAGACCCGCATGGAGGTGGCGGGCATGTCGACGTGCCGGACGCCGAGGTGGGCGACCGAGTCGACGACGGCGGACTGCACCGCCGGGGTGGAGCCGATGGTGCCGGCCTCGCCGATGCCCTTGGCCCCGAGCGGGTTCATCGGGGTGGGCGTGGCCATCTCGACCAGCTCGAAGCTGGGCAGCTCGGTGGCCGAGACGAACGGGTAGTCGGCGAACGTCGAGGTCTGCGGGTTTCCGTCCTCGTCGTAGAGGATCTCCTCGAGCAGGGCCTGGCCCACGCCCTGGGCGATGCCGCCGTGCCGCTGGCCCTCGGCCAGCAGCGGGTTGATGATCGTGCCGGCGTCGTCGACGGTGACCAGCCGGGTGACCACGGCCTTGCCCGACTCGACGTCGGTCTCGACCACCGCCACGTGCGCCCCGAACGGGAACGTCGGTGCGTTCGCGGTGAACGTGGTCTGCACGATCAGCTGCTCGTCGGCGGCCAGCTGGGCCCAGGTGATGCCGGTGCCCGGGGTGCCCTTGACGCTCAGCCCGGCGTTGGCCAGGTCGACCTCGAGGTCGTCGGGGTTGGCCTCGAGCAGCTCGGCGGCCCGCTTGCGGGCCACCTCGACCAGCTCGACCGCGGCCTGGTGCACCGCGGCGCCGCCCTGCTGCAGCGACCGGGAGCCCATGGTGCCGCCGCCGTCGGGGATGCGGTCGGTGTCGCCGTGCAGCACGGTGATCTTCTCGACCGGGATGCCCAGCTGCTCGCTGGCCAGCATCGCCCACGTGGTGGCGTGGCCCTGGCCGTGCGGCGAGGTGCCGGTGAGCACGGTCGCCGTCCCGTCCGGGTGCACCTCGAGCTCGGCGTTCTCCGACGTGCCGTGGCCGGAGTCGGCGCCGGTGATCTCGACGTAGGCCGAGATCCCGATGCCCAGCTGCCGGGCGTCGCCGCGCTCGCGGCGGCGGGCCTGCTCGGCCCGCAGGTCGGCGTAGCCGGCCGCCTCGAGCACCCGGTCCAGCGCCGCGGTGTAGTCGCCGCTGTCGTAGGTGGCGCCCGAGGCGGTGGTGAACGGCTCGGTGAAGGCCGGGATGAAGTTCTTCCGCCGGACGTCGGCGGGGTCCATGCCGATCTCGGCGGCGAAGAGGTCCATCGCCCGCTCGGCGGCGGCGGTGGCCTCGGGCCGGCCGGCGCCGCGGTAGGCCCCGATCGAGGTGCCGTTGGTGGCGTAGCAGGTGGCCTGCGCGTGCACCTTCGGGATGTCGTAGACCGCAGCGGCCATCAGCATCGTGAGGGTGGGCAGCACGGTGCCGATGCGCGGGTAGGCGCCGCAGTCCTGCTGCACGACCAGGCTGTACGCCTTGACGGTGCCGTCGCGGTCACCGCCGATGGTGATGACCTGGTCCTGGGCGCGGCCCTGGAGCATGCCGGTCATGTTCTCCGAGCGGCTCTCGGTCCAGCGCACCGGCCGGCCGGCCTGCTGGGCCAGCCAGGCGACGAAGGCGTACTCCTGGTCGGCGCCGATCTTCGCGCCGAAGCCGCCGCCGACGTCGGGGGTGATCAGGTGGACCTTCTCGGCGTCGAGGCCGAGCCAGCCGGCGATCTGGCCCTTGGCCTGCTGGGCGCCCTGGTTGGTGCACCAGATGGTGACCCGGCCGTCCTCGCCCCAGGCGGCCGAGGCCGCCCGGGTCTCGAGCGGGGCTGCGGCCACGCGCTGGTTGGCGATGGCCCGGGTGACCACGACCTCGCAGTCGGCGAAGAAGTCGTCGGGGGCCGGCTCGCCGAAGGCGGCGACCTTGTTGGTGCCCACCTCGGGGAACAGCACGGTCTCGTCGGTGGCCGCGGCGGCGGTGCCGACGACGGCCGGCAGCGGGTCGACGTCGACGACCACGGCCTCCGCGGCGTCCTCGCCCTGGTAGCGCTCCTCGGTGAGGACGACGGCGACCAGGTCACCCACGAAGTGGACGCGCCCGCCCACGGGCACCAGCCACGGCCGGGAGAAGCCGGCGTCGAGGAACGGCAGCGGCGGGGGCACCGGCTGCAGGTCGCCGAGGTCCTCGGCGGTGTAGACCGCGACGACGCCGGGGGCCTCCCGGGCGGCCGAGGCGTCGACCTCGGTGACGGTGCCGTGGGCGACGGTGGACCGCACGAAGGTGGCGTGCAGCGCGCCGGTGAGGCGCTCGTCGGTGAGGTCGTCGGTGTAGACCGCCCCACGGGTGAGGAAGAGGGGGTCCTCCGTGCGGACGACCCTGGTGCCGAGGATGCTCATGCGCTCGCTTCCGTGATGGACGACGGGTGGAACGCGCCGTGCCGGACGGATCCCGGCAGGGTGCTCCCGGTCACTGTCGCACGATGGTTGTGAGCGGGACCACCCCAGGTCGCACGCGAGTTGCACTCAGTGCCACCCACCCCGGAGCACCGGCCCGGCGACTGCTCGTGGTCTGCTGCTGAGGTGGGTTCCACGGGCGCTGCACCGGCTGCCGGCACCCGCGTCACGCGGTGGGCCCTGCTCGTCGCCGTCGTCGTGGTCGCGCTGAACCAGCGGCCGGCCCTGGTCGGGGTCGCCCCGGTGCTGGGCGCCCTGCGCGCCGACACCGGGCTGTCCAGCACGCTGGGCGGCCTGCTCACCTCGCTGCCGGTGCTCTGCTTCGGGGCCTTCGCCCCGGTGGCCCCACGACTGGCCCGGAAGGTCGGCCTCGAGACGGCGGTGGCCGCGTCGCTGGTGCTGCTGACCGTCGGGACCGCGCTGCGGCTGCTGGACCCGGTCGCGGCCCTGTACGGCGGCACGGTCGTCGCCGGCGGGGCCATCGCGATCGCCAACGTGCTGGTGCCGGCCTACGTGAAGCGCGAGTTCGCCGAACCGGGCCTGGTGATGGGCGTCTACTCGGCGGCGCTCAACGTCGGGGCCGGGGTCGCCGCGGCCTTCACCGTGCCGCTGGGCACGGCCCTCGGGCTGGACTGGCGGGGGGCGCTGGCGCTGTGGGGCGTGCTCGCCGTCCTGGCGCTGGCCGTGTGGCTGCCCGTGGCCGGCACCGGCCGGGCGGCCCGGGGCGCGGTCGCCGCGCCGGGGGGCTCGTGGGGCCTGCTGCGGCACGGCCTGGCCCGTCGGGTCACGCTGTTCCTGGGCATGCAGAGCACGCAGTTCTACGCGCTGGCGGCCTGGCTGCCCACGCTGCTGGCCGACGCCGGGTTGCCGGTCGCCGAGGGCGGGCTGCTGCTGGCGCTGACCACGGTCACCGGCGCGGTGGGCGCCTTCCTCGGCCCCACGGTGGCCGGCCGGCTGCAGCTGCGCGGGCGGGGTCAGCGGCCGCTGGTCGTGATCGCGCTGACCTGCTACGCCGTGGGCCTGGGCGGGCTGCTCCTCCTGCCCACGACCGGGACCGTCGTGTGGGTGTCGCTGTTCGGGGTGGCACAGGGCGGCGGGTTCGCCCTCGGGCTGACGCTGGTCGTGCTGCGCAGCGCCACCCCCCTCACCGCCGCGCGGTTGGGCGGGGTGGCCCAGTGCCTGGGGTACCTGGTGGCCGCTGCCGGCCCCGTGGTGCTCGGCGCGCTGCACGACGCCACGGGCGGGTGGTCGTGGTCGATCGGGGTGCTGCTCGTGCTGCTGCTGCCGATGGCCTGGGCCGGGTGGGGGGCGGCCCGCGACGTCGTCCTGCCGGAGCCGTCGCGGGCCTGATCCCTACTCGGTCGGGTCGGGGGCCTGCGAGGGGTCGCCGTCCCAGTCCTTGCCGGCGTTCTGGGCGTTCTCCGACGCGCTGTCGGTCTGCTCGGCGACGGTCTCGACCATCTCGCGGTCGCTGATCCCCTCGCCGGCCGCTTCGGTGTGGGTCTCGACGCTGTGCGACTCGACGCTGTGCTTGCTCATGGCGTTCTGGACCCTTCGTCGACGGACGTTCGGAGGGTTCGTCCCCTGCGCCGGGGATTCACAAACCGTTGCACCTGGCCGGCGGGCCACCGCTCGGGGCGCACCGGCGTCGGTGTGGGCCCACCGACGTCGGTCGTCGTCACGGCCGGTGAGTGCTGGATCGCGGAGAATCCCCTGCTCAGCAGCCTGGCCGTGGTCCCGGAATTGTCGTACCCCTCTGGTGGACTGGGTCCATGACGGCGACGGCGGAGCGGTTCTGGGTGGAGGTCACCCCGCGCCTGTCTGCTGTCCGTGATGAGGGTCCGGTGGTGCTGCCGCGGTTGACCGGGCTGGCGGCCTCGGCTGGCCTGGAGGGCGTCGAGCTGGATGCCGAGCTCGCCTCGGTGCACCGGCAGATGTCCGCGCTGGCCGCGTACCGGGCGGGGTTGATCGAGCGCAAGGCCACCCTCGGTGCTCGACAGCCGTTGCCGTTCGCCCCCGGTGCCCGCACCGACACCCGCCCGGACGCCGATGTCGATGACCCGTCGCTGCAGGCGGCGGATGACTTCCTGCCCGACGAGGTGGCGGTCCTGCTGAACATGTCCGTGGCCTCCGCCCGCTACCTCGTGGACGACGACCTGGCGCTGGTGCGGCAGTTCCCGGTGGTGTGGCACGCGTTGGCCGACGGGCGCATC
>NZ_FNIR01000023.1 GCF_900103975.1 Klenkia soli | reverse complement strand
CGGCTGTCCTTCGAGCACGCCGACCTCGAATGGGAGCAGCACGTCGCCTACGACCAGCGCTACGAACGCCCCAGCGAAGTCGACGCCCTCGTCGGGGACTACACCAAAGCCAGGACCATCCTGGGCTGGGAACCCAAGGTCCTCACCCCCGACCTCGTCAAGATCATGGTCGACGCCGACATCAAGCAGTTGGACGACCAGCTCTCCGGCCGAGCGGTCCGCGTCGACTCATGACCGACGGCCAGCCGCGGGTGACCGTGGTGGGCCTGCACTACGCACCCGAGCACTCCGGCAACGCCCCGTACACCACGGGGCTCGCCCGGTACCTGGCTGCGCAGGGCATGGCCGTCACCGCCGTCGTGGGCTACCCGCACTACCCCGAGTGGCAGCTGCACCCCGACTACCTCCGACGCCGCCCGGTGGAGGTAGATCAGGGGGTCACGATCCGCCGGCAGCGGCACCTGGTCCCGGCCCACCCGTCGGGGCGCACGCGGGTGGTCATGGAGTCGGTGTTCGCCGCCAAGGCGGCGGTGCAGTTGCTGCGCCGGCGGTCCGACGTCGTCGTCGCGGTCAGCCCGGTGCTGCTCTCGCTGGTGCCCGCCGTCCTGCTGCGCCGCCTCGCGGGCTACCGGCTCGGGGTGTGGGTGCAGGACCTCTACGGCGCCGCGCTGGCCGAGACCGGGTTGGGCGGCGGGCTGCTCACCCGGCTGACCGCAGGCCTGGAGGTCGCCCTGCTCAAGCGGGCCGACGCGGTCGTGGTGATCCACGAGGTGTTCCGCCGCCGGCTGGTCGAGGCCGGGGTCGACCCGGCCCGGATCGAGGTCGTGCCGAACTGGTCGCACGTGACCATGCCCGCCGCCGTCGACCGGGAGGCCGTGCGGGCCCGGCTGGGCTGGGGTGCCGACGAGGTGATCGCGCTGCACGCGGGCAACATGGGTGTGAAGCAGGGCCTCGAGGGCCTGGTGGACGTCGGCCGGCTGGCCGACGAGCGCGGCAGCCGGGTGCGGGTGGTGCTCCTCGGCGACGGCTCGCAGCGGGCCCAGCTCGCCGAGCGGGGGGCCGGGATCGACCGGTTGACCTTCATCGCCCCGCTGCCCGACGGCCAGTTCGAGTCCGCGCTGGCCGCGGCCGACGTCCTGCTGCTGCACGAGAAGCCCGGCGTGGTCGAGATGAGCGTGCCGAGCAAGCTGACCAGCTACTTCACCGCCGGTCGACCGGTCGTCGCCGCCACCGACCCGCGCAGCGGTGCCGCGGCGCTCATGGCCGCGGCGGGGGCCGGTTCCGTGGCGCCGGCCGGCGACGCCGCCGCGATCCTCGACGCGGTCGAGGCGGTCGTGGCCGACCCGGCCGAGGCCGTCGCCATGGGCGAGCGCGGGCGGGCGTACGCGGCCGGGCACCTGACCTCGGCGGCGTCGCTGCAGCGCTACGGCGCGTGGGTGCGCGAGCTGGCCGGCGGCCGCCGGGTCGTCCAGCCGGTCTGACCTCCCGCCGTCAGCGCCGCGCGGCCAGCTGCCGGGTGCTGGCCAGCACCACGGCGAGCAGGCCGACCGCCGTCAGCCCCTCCCCGGTCTCCTCGACCAGGGTGGCGACGTCGGCGGCCAGGCTGCCCAGCCGGGCGAGGACGAGGGTGACCGCGGCCAGCCCGACGGCCGCGACGGCGTAGAGCGCCAGCCAGGTGGTGACCACGGTGCGCGTCTCGCGGCGCACCCAGCGGCCCGAGACCACGACGACCAGCAGCCCGACGACGCTGACCACCACGAACAGCAGCTGGATGTCGGTCCCCGGCAGCAGGGGCGCCAGCCGCTCCTCCAGCAACGAGTGCACCGACCAGTGCTTGGCCGCCGCCAGCAACGCGCACCCGGCGGCCAGCACGGCCCACCAGACGACCGCACCGCCGCGACCGGCGACCCGGGCTCCGCGCAGGCACACCAGGGCCACCGCGGCCAGCACCAGGGTGATCAGCGCGCGCGGCACGGAGCCGAGCGCGTCCATGTCCAGCCGGGTCGCCCAGGCCGCCGCCGTGGGTCCGCAGCCACCGGCGGCGCACGCGCGGCGGGCGAGCAGGCCGACGAGCTCGGCGACCACGACCAGCGCGCCGAGGACCCGCACCGTCGCGGTGATCGGTCGGACGGGGGCCGCGAGGGAGGACAGCAGCAGGCCCCGGGTGTCCGGCCAGGACCGGCCGGCGCGGTCCGCGGCCCGCCGCAGCAGGGCCGGTCGGGTCTCGGGGGCATCGGTGGCGGGACGGGTGCTCACCCCGTGTGCGTCGACCGGTGGGCTCGATGACCCGACCCCCGGGGGCCCGACCTCACCCGTCCGGGCGACGACCACCCCGTTCGCGCACCGAGGGCGACCGGACCGGCCGTAGGTTGCACCGACGACAGACAGGGGACCCACCATGCTCGAGGACCGCGACCCGGCCGACCCGGTGCCGGACGCCGCCACCACCGTGGTGGTCGGCGCGCGCCCGCGCCGGCGCTCGGCGCTGCGCCGGGTGCTCGTGGGCATGGGCGTGCTGACCACCGTGCTCGCGCTGGCCGTGGCCGGTGGGGCCTGGTACCTGACCGACCGCTACGCGGGCAACATCGCCTCGGCGGGTGACGTCTTCGACGGCCTCGACGAGGCCAGCCGCCCCGCCGTGGCCTCCCCCGTGACCGCGACGACGGCCGACCCGGTCACCTTCCTGCTGGTCGGGTCCGACACCCGGGCGGACATCTCCGCGGGCGAGGTCCCCGACTCGCGGTCCGACGCGATCATGGTCGCCCGGCTGTCCGGGGACCGGAAGCACGTGCAGATCATCTCGATCCCCCGCGACTCCTGGGTGGACATCCCCGGGTACGGCATGGACAAGATCAACGCGGCGTACGCCTACGGCGGCCCGTCGCTGCTCGTGCAGACCGTCGAGAACCTGACCGGCGTCCGCATCGACCACTACGCGGCGATCAGCTTCAACGAGCTGATCTCGATGACCGACGCGCTCGGCGGGGTGGACGTGACCGTGCCCGAGACGACGAGCTGGGGCCCCTACACCTTCCCGGCCGGGGTGAACCACCTGGACGGCGAGGGCGCCCGCTGGTACGTCGGGCAGCGGCACGGCCTGCCCGGGGGCGACTTCGACCGGGTCAAGCGGCAGCAGAACTACCTGCGGGCGATGTTCGGCAAGCTGTTCGCGGCCGGCACCTTCACCAGCCTCGACCAGATCGACTCGGTGCTCACCACGGTGACCAGCTCGATCGCCGTCGACGACTCGCTGGGCACGGCCGACCTGCTGGGCCTGGTGCTGTCGGCGCGGGACCTGACTCCCGACGACATCGCCTTCTTCACCGCCCCGGTGCTGGGCACCGGCACGGAGGGCTCGGCCAGCGTGGTCTACCTCGACCAGGCCACCGGGGCCCGCATGTGGGGCTACCTGCAGACCGACTCGCTGGGCCAGAACGCGGCCGAGTTCGCCGACGAGGCCCTGGGCGCCGTCGTCAACTGACCGGGGCCGCTCAGGCGGTGACCGTCACCGGGATCCGCCAGAGCGAGTGGCTGTCCTCGTCCTCGCCCGTGGTGGCCAGGTAGAGGTAGGACTCGCGACCGGTGACCTGGTCGGTGTCCTCGCCGGGGGTGAGCAGCGATCCGTAGGCGACGAACCGGGCGCCGTCCAGGGCGGGGGCGTCGTTGGGCAGGAACCGCTGCGACTCTGCCCAGCCGGTGAGGTCGGCCGAGTGGGTCCACCAGAAGCCGTCGGCGCTCTGGAAGACCAGCAGGTAGCGCTGCAGCTCGGTGTTCCAGCTCAGCGAGGCACCGCCGGCGAAGACCGTCTCGTCGCCGTCGCCGGGGCGGGTGACCACCGCGGTGCTGTCGCCGCCGCTGCCGGGGGTGGAGAACGAGCCCTCGTGCCACTTCACCCAGGCCGTGGGGTCGTCGACGGAGGCCAGCGGCGCCCGCGCGAGGTGCAGCTGGTCGGGGCCGGCCAGGTTCCAGTCCAGGTAGACCACGTACACCAGGTCGTCGACCACGACCGCGCTGGGCGACCCGGCGCCGACGACGTCCCGGGGGGCGGGACCGTCGTCCCGGGGCACCTGCCCGGTGATGACCGCGCCCTGCCGGTCCCAGGTCAACCCGCCGTCGGTGGAGGAGGCCAGCCCGATGGTCGCGTAGAACGGCGAGCCCACGTTGGTGACGCCGGCGAAGGTGTGGTTCTCGGAGTGGTAGACCAGCCAGAGCCGGCTGCCGTCGGCCGAGGGGAACACCGACCCCGGTGCGCAGTAGTCGCTGTCGAAGGCGACCTGACCGCCGACCGGGGCCAGGCCGATCACCGCCTTGCCGTCGGCGAGCTGGGCCGGCGTGAACTCGACCAGGTCGGGGCTGTCGAGGGCCACGGTGCTGCCGCCGCTGCCGTCGACGCCGCTGGAGAGCCAGACCCGGTACCCGCCGTCGACCGGCTGGTAGGTCACGTGGCCGTCGGGGAAGTTGACCATCGAGAAGGAGTCGGCGGCGAGCAGCTGCTCGCGGCTGCGGCCGGCCTGCAGGCCCGGGCCCGAGGGCCGGGTCGCGGACCCGGACGCCGAGGGGGCCGGGCTCGAGCCACGGGTGCAGGCGGCCAGCACCGAGCCCAGACCGGCGGCCGCGACCGAGGAGAGGAGGGCCCGTCGGGTCAGCACGGCACCCAGTGTCCCCGGAATCGGGGGACAGCCGGTGGTCAGCCCGCCCGACGGCCCAGGGCACGGTAGGACCAGCCGGCGGCCTCCCACACGTCGCGGTCCAGCGCCTGCCGGCCGTCCAGCACGGCCTTGCGGGCCACGACCTTCCCGAAGGCGACCGGGTCGAGCTCGCGGAACTGCTTCCACTCGGTGAGCACGAGGACGGCGTCGGCCCCGGCAGCGGCCTCCTCGGCGGTGTCGACGACGTCCAGCTGGGGCCAGGACCGGCGGATGTTGTCCCCCGCCGCGGGGTCGGTGACCCGCACCGACGCACCCTGCAGCTGCAGCTGGGCGGCGACGTTGAGCGCCGGGGAGTCGCGGATGTCGTCGGAGTCGGGCTTGAACGCCGCCCCCAGGACGGCGATCCGCTTGCCCAGCAGCGAGCCGTCGCAGACCTCGCGGGCCAGCTCGACCATGCGGATGCGGCGGCGCATGTTGATGTTGTCGACCTCGCGCAGGAAGGTCAGCGCCTGGTCGGCACCCAGCTCCCCCGCCCGCGCCATGAACGCGCGGATGTCCTTGGGCAGGCAGCCGCCGCCGAAGCCCAGCCCGGCGTTCAGGAACTTGCGGCCGATGCGGTCGTCGTAGCCGATCGCGTCGGCCAGCTGCTTCACGTCGGCGCCGGTGGCCTCGCACAGCTCGGCCATCGCGTTGATGAAGCTGATCTTGGTGGCCAGGAACGAGTTGGCGGCGGTCTTGACCATCTCGGCGGTGGCGTGGTCGGTGACCACCTGCGGGGTGCCGTCGGCGACGATCGGGGCGTACACCTCGTCCAGCAGCGCCCGGGCGGTCTCGCCGTCGGGCCCGGCGGGCAGGCCGTAGACCAGCCGGTCGGGGTGCAGGGTGTCCTGCACGGCGAAGCCCTCGCGCAGGAACTCGGGGTTCCAGGCCAGCAGGGCGCCGGGCACCTTGCCGGTGACCAGCTCGGCCAGCCGCGCGGCCGTGCCGACCGGGACGGTGGACTTGCCCACGACCAGCTCACCGGGGGCGAGCACGTCGATCAGCGACTCGGTGGCGGACTCGACGTAGCGCAGGTCGGCGGCGTACTCGCCGCGCTTCTGCGGGGTGCCGACGCAGACGAAGTGCACCTGCGACCCGGCGGCCTGCGCCATGTCCGCGGAGAACCGCAGTCGGCCCGAGGCCAGCGACGACTGCAGGAGCTCCTCGAAGCCGGGCTCGTGGAACGGCACCCGGCCGGCGGCGAGCAGCTCCACCTTGGCGGTGTCCGTGTCGACGCCGACGACGTCGTGGCCCAGCTGCGCCATCGAGGCCGCGTGCACCGCGCCCAGGTAGCCGCAGCCGATCACCGAGATCTTCAAGGGGTCCCCCACCGTCGTCGGTCCGTGTACCCGGGCAGTCTCGCAGCTCCCCGGCCGGAGCCCGCCCGGGGAGTGTGACGTCGTCATGACGTCTGTCCCCACCCGGAAACACCCGAGCAGGCCCGTTCACCCGTCGTTCACGGGCTCTCGCCGCCTCGTCGGAGAGGTCGGTCACGCGTGTTCCTTGGTCACAGCAACCGGACCGCGCGGATCTCCGCCGGCTCTGACTCACCATCACCGCAAGCTCACCCAGCGCTACCGCGCCGGCCGGTCTACCGGCCGGTACGGAACTTTGCCGGCCAGTAACCCAACGGGGAGCCCTGCGGACCTAGCTTGATCATCGCCGACGGTGACCGGGGGTCACCGCAGCACGACACGGACGAGGACCACCATGCCGGGGACGACACAGCCCACCGGATCCACCCGATTCCTCGCGTGGCGCCCACTGCAGCGCTCCACCCGACTGGCCATCCTGCTCGCCCTCCTGGCGACGGCGAGCTACCAGATGTTCCTGCTCGACCCCAGCCATCGGGGCAACACCTGGCTGTGGCTGGCCATGATCGCCGCCGAGCTGATCACCGCCGCCGCGGCGCTGGGCACCTGGTGGACGATCCTGGCGCACGACGACCGCAGCGAGTCCGCCGACGTCACCGTGTGGCGCAACCGGCTCCGCTCGACCGAGACCCCGCCGACCATCGACGTGTTCATCACCGCCTGCGGTGAGCCGGTGGGCCTGATCGCCGCCACCGTGCGCGCGGCCCGCGACATGCAGCTCGCCCACGAGACGTTCGTCCTCGACGACGGCGACGACGACGAGCTGCAGGCGGTCTGCGCCGACCTCGGCGTGCACTACCTGCGCCGCGGCGGGTCCCTGCACGCCAAGGCCGGCAACGTCAACGCCGCCCTCGCCCGCACCCGCGGCGAGATGGTCGTGGTGTTCGACGCCGACCACGTGCCCGACGTCGACTTCCTCATCCAGGTGCTGCCGCACTTCGTGGACCCGGCCGTCGCGTTCGTGCAGTCGCCGCAGTTCTACGACAACCGGGTCAACATCATCGCCACCGGCGCCAGCGAGGCCCAGCGGATGTTCTACGAGCTGGTCTGCCCCGGCAAGAACCACTTCAACGCCGCGTTCTGCGTGGGCACGAACGTGATGTTCCGCCGCGCCGCGCTCGACGAGATCGGCGGCATCTGGACCGGCAGCAACTCCGAGGACATCTGGACCTCCCTCGAGCTGCACCGCCGCGGCTGGCGCTCGGTCTACGTGCCGCAGGTGCTCAGCCACGGCCTGGCCCCGGAGGAGATCGAGCCCTTCCTCAAGCAGCAGCTGCGCTGGGCGTCGGGCGGGTTCGAGATCCTGCTGCGGGGCAAGCTCTTCCGCCGCAGCGGCCTGACCCTCGACCAGCGCCTGCAGTACCTGTTCACCGGGCTGCACTACACGCTGTCGATCTCGATGCTGATCTTCATGGCGCTGCCCGCGGCCTACCTGCTGTTCGGGCTCTCCCCGATCAACGTCGACGGCTGGACCTGGGCCACGCACTACATCCCCTACCTGGTCATGACCTTCCTGGTCGCGATCCTGCAGGCCGGTGGGTTGCGCGGGTCGGCGATCGTCACCAGCATCGCGTCCTCCTGGGTGCACGCCCGGGCGCTGGTCGCGGTGCTGCTGCGCCGGCGGGCCACCTGGTCGGCCACCAACGCCTCCGGGCGCGTGGGCGGCAACCTGTGGTCGGTCTTCCCGCACGCGGTGCTCATGACGCTCAACGCCGCCGGCATCGTCGTGGGGTTCACCGTCATGGCCGACCCCGCCACCACCTACCTCTCGGCCTTCTGGGCCGGGCTGAACGTCCTGCTGCTGGGCCGCATCGTCCGCGAAGGTCTGCGGCGCGGCCCGGCCACCGCGGTCGACGAGGACCACACACCGCTCGCGGACGCCCCGTCCGCCGAGCCCGCCGCCGTCCGGACGCCGGGCCCCTGGGGCACCGCGACCACGACCGGCCTGCGCGACACCGCCTCGACCTCCGGAGACCTCCGATGACCACGTTCCACACCGACACCGAGCAGCCCGCCGCCCCGCGCCTGCTGCCGGCCCCGGCCGCCACCACCGACCCGCCCCGGGCGCACCGGGCACCCGCGAAGAAGAAGCGCACCCGCCGGTCCTGGACCGCCTGGCTGCTGCTGCTCCTGGTGCTGGGCGGGGCCGGCTACGGCGGCTACCGCCTGGTCGACCAGCGGGTCGCCGCCTCCTCGCAGCTGGCGCTGGACACCGTCGTCCTCACCGCGGTTCCGGTGCCGGTCGGCTCGCCCGACGCCGCCGTCGTCAGCACCGTCGAGGTCGTCGCCGGGCAGTCCGTGCCCGCCGGCACCGAGCTGGCCACCATCCAGCTCACCGCCGGCGACGGCGTGACGAACGAGGTCACGCTGACCGCGCCGAACGGCGGCACCGTGGTGACCGTCGACGCCCAGCCCGGCAGCGTGGTGCGGGCCGGGGAGTCCGTGGTCACTCTGTACGACCCGGCCGCGATGACCTTCGAGACCCAGGTGCCCGTCGAGGACGTCGAGGGCCTGGCCGCCGGCATGACCGCGACCATCTCCGGCCCGGGCCTGACCGCGCCGGTGCAGGCCACCGTCGACCGCGTGCTGCCCGTGATCGACGGCGACGGCGGGGCATGACCGCGGCTCCCGCAGCCCGCCGCCGGTGGTGGGGACGACGCTCGACCGTCGTCCTGACCACCGGCGTCGTGCTGCTGGCCGGCTGCACCGCGACCCAGGACACCGCCACCCAGAACACCGACGACGGGACGGCGGCGCCGGTGACCGGTCCGCAGCTCGCCGCCCCCACCGTCACCGGCGCGGGGAGCATCGCGACCACGCTGCCCCAGGCCGACACCCCGTCCGAGCAGCCCACCCAGGTCGCCGACGACCTGGCGGGCACCGCGCTGCCCACCAGCCAGTGGTGGACCTCGGCGCTCATCGGCCCGCTGAGCCAGCCGCTGTGGGCCCACCCGCTGGCGGTGCGCACCTCCGAGGACGCCCCCGACGGCGCCCCCGGGGTGTCGGTGAGCTCGCAGCCGGCGACGGTGACCGAGGACGCCGTCGTCACCCCGTTCGTGGCCTCGCTGACCGTGCCGGGCAAGCCGTCAGACCTGACGGTCACCGGCTACGGCGCGTTCGACGTCCGGTTCGACGTGGCCTTCGACGAGTCGTCCGGCGGCGGCACCCTCGGCGTGACCGTGGTGCAGGGCAGCCCGCTGACCTGGCTGGACTTCCGCGACGGCCTGTCGTCGGAGCTGCAGGTGCTGCCCGGCGCGCAGCTGGGCGACCCGCAGGACGTCGGCGGCCGCAGCGTCACCCCCGTGCTGATCGGTGAGTCCACCTGGGACCTGGTCGCCGCCGAGGGCACCACCTGGACCCTGGACGGCACGGCGTTGACCCCCAGCACCGACGTGGCGCAGCTGGCGATCGCGGTCGAGCCCGCCGACGCCCCCGGTGACTGGGCCGAGCTGGTCGCCGGTGCCGCGAGCCCGGTCACCGGCACCACCGAGGCGCTGTCCTACGACGCCGCGGCGGGCACGGTGACCCAGACGCTGACCACCGAGAGGTCCGACGGCGAGGGCCTGTGGGCGCTCATGCCGCACCTGGCCGCGGCCTCGACGGGCACGGGCACCTGGCCCGACCAGCTCGGCGACCTCACCCTGGCCACCGGCGACGCCGTGACCACCGCGGTGCCGATGCCGGGGCTGCTGACCGCCGTCCCGGAGCTGGACCTCGACGCCGACGCCGCGGCGGCCGTGGCCGCCGACCTGGCGACCGACCTGGCCTCGCCGGGCACGCCGGGCGGCAGCTACTTCGGCGGCAAGGAGATGGGCCGGCTGGCGGTGCTGGCCGAGGTCGCGCAGAGCACCGGCGACGACGCCGCCCGGCAGCAGGCGCTGGACCGGCTGCGGCCGCTGCTGGTCGACCTGCTGACCTACGACGGGCCCACCGACACCTCGTTCCTGGGCTACGACGAGCGCTGGGGCGGGATCATCGCCTCCCCCGCCGAGTTCGGCAGCCAGGACTACAACGACCACCACTTCCACTACGGCTACGTGCTCTACGCGGCCGCCGTCCTGGGGGCAGCTGACCCGTCGTTCGTGACCGACTACGGCCCGACCGTCGACCTGCTGGTGCGGGACGTCGCGGGCACGGACGCGGCCGAGGGCGACGGCGGGCTGCCGGCGTTCCGGGTGTGGAACGCCTACGAGGGCCACTCGGCGGCGTCGGGCTTCGTGCCCTTCGCCGACGGCAACAACCAGGAGTCGTCGTCCGAGGCGGTGGCGGCCTGGGAGGGCGTCGTCCGCTGGGGGCTGGTCTCGGGTGAGCAGGCGACGGTCGAGGCCGGGGTGACGCACTACGCACTGGAGTCGGCGTCGGCGTCCCGGTACTGGCTGGGCGAGGGCCTGACCCGGCCCGCGGGGTTCGACCACACCGTGGTCGGCATCGTGTGGGGCGCGAAGACCGACTACGCGACGTTCTTCGACCCGGCGCCCGAGGCGGTGGAGGGCATCCAGCTGCTGCCGATCCGGCTCGGCTCGCTCTACCGCGACGACCCGGCGGCGGCCGCGGCCCGCTCGGCCGGCATCGACGCCGCGACCGGCGGGCAGCCCCGCACGTGGGGTGACCTGTTCGCCGTCGACCTGGCGCTCAGCGACCCGACGGCGGCGCTGGCCCGGCTGGACGCCGGGGTGCCGCGGGAGCCGAGCACGTCGGCGGCGCTGGTGCGGCTGATGACCACGATGCTGGCCCGCTGGGGTCCGCCGCAGCCCGCGGTGACCGCGGACGGCCCGTTCGGGCTGGCCTTCGGCTCGGCCGACGCCCCCACCCTGGTGGGCACCAACCCGACCGCCGAGGCGGTGACGGTCACCTTCTCCGACGGCACGTCGCTCGAGGTGCCCGCCGGGGGGACGACGGTGCGCCCCGGCGGGTGAGCTCAGCCCGCCGGGCGGGCCCGCGGCGTGGGGACGGCGCGGGCCAGCAGCGCGGCGGTGGTCGGCGAGACGGCGTAGCGCCCCTGCCGCGGGAACGCGGCGCACGCGCCGGCCAGCGGTGCCAGCAGCGCCGGGATGAGGGTGACGACGGTGGTGTCCATGGTCCTGGAGTAGTCGGCAGGCGTGGCCGCGAGGTGGAGCCGAATCACCCGCCCGGGGTCATCGGGGGCAACTCCTGGGTCCACGGGGCGAACCAGTGCTGCTGGCGCGGGGTCAGCCCGGCCCGCCAGGCCTCGCCGTCGGCGGTGCGCCGGCCGTCGCCGTGCAGCATGGCGTCGCGGCCGTACGCGGCCTGGACGCCGAAGGCCGCGGTGACCAGCGCGGTGCCCACACCCCGGCGGCGGTGCGCCGGGGCGACGTAGAGCTGGTGCACCAGGCCGGTGCCGGTCCACCACCGCACCGCGGCCACCTGCTGCTCGCCGAGCACCCCGGCCTCGCGGGCGGCGAGCTCGGTCAGCACCGTGCCGTGCTCGAAGCGGTCGTCGGAGAAGGCCAGCAGCGTGCTGGCCGGGGGGTCGGCCGCGGGCTCGGCCACCTCGACGAACCACAGCAGCGGGGCCTCGGGCTGGTTGACCAGGACCCGGTGGACCCGGCCGCCGTCCTCGTCGTGCAGGACCGACAACGTCCAGCCCGGGGGCCGCCGGTCGTCGGGCTGCTCGACCCGGCTGGCCCAGGGGTGGACGGCGGAGGCGACCGCCGTCAGGGTGACCCGGGCCGGCGAGCCCGGCACCGCCTCGTGGCGGTACCGGGCCCACCAGCCCTGGGGCTCAGGCGCGCTGCCGGGCACGGCGCCGCAGCACGCTGCCGGTGGCCAGGGCGCCGCCGCCGAGGGCGACCAGTCCGGTGCCGAGCAGCATCATCGACCCGACCGGCGTGCCGGTGGTGGCCAGCGCCGCCTGATCGGCCGCCGCCGCGGTGGTGGTGGCGGCGCCGGGGGCCGTGGTGGTCCCGGCCGCGGCGACGCCCGCCGACCCCGTGGTGGGGTCCGGCCCCTGGGCGCCGGGGGCGAGCCCGGCGGCGAGGGCGCGGGCGACGGCGGCGGGTTCGCCGGCCGCGGCCTGCTGCGCGGTCGTCGTGATGCTGAAGGCGTCGGTGACGTCGGGGGCGTAGCCGGCCGGCGTGGTGGTCGGGGTCAGCAGGTAGCCGTCGGCGGGCAGGAACCAGCCGGGGAAGGTCATCGTGCCGGTGCGGTCGCTGACCTGGGTGCCGAAGGTGACCAGGGGCGTCTCGGCCGCGGCCAGGTCGAGCACGACCGGCCCCGGGGCCACCGTCGAGGTGGTGGTGGTCGTCGTGCCGGTCGACGAGGTCGCGCCCGAGCCGTCGTCGGTGGTGGTCGTCGTGGGCGTGGTCGTCGCGGTGGCGGCGGTCGTGGTCGGCGCCGTCGTCGTCGCGGTGCTGGGCGACGTGGTGGGCGCGGTGGTGGGCTCGAGGCACTCGGCGGGCACCGTGCCGGTGACCGGCTGCTGGGTGGCCGTGGCCGGGTTGTGCGGGTAGTCCGGGCCGGTCAGCTGGTACCCGGCGCAGGCCACCGGCTCCTCGGTGTCCACGTCGGTGACGGTGGTGACCAGCGAGGTGCGGAACAGCGAATCGTCGGCCACCTGGCCGCGGAGCACCTCGACCGGCCCGCAGGAAGGGCCGCCGGTGCCGCAGATCGCGAACCCCTTCGACCCGGTCGCCGGGGCGAGACCGGGCGAGGAGGACACCTGGGTCAGGGTGTAGTACCCGGCCGGCAGCCCGACGACGGAACCGCCACCCACGAGGTCGACGGGGCCGTCCCCGTCGCCCTCCTGGCCCGCCCCGAGGAGCCCGAGGTAGTCCGCCAGGTTGAACGGGCGCTGCGGCCCGTCGAACGTGCAGGTGCCGAGGACGTCGGTGGTGCAGGTGTAGCTCTCGCCGTCCCGGGCGAGGGTCTGCGGGTCGCCGGCCACCGGGCTCAGCGCCGGGGTGGCCCGGAAGACAGCACCCGACAGGTCCAGGTCACCGGGGACCGGACCGGGCGAGGTGACCTGCAGGGTGAAGTCCTTGCCCGTGCCGAAGTTGCCGCTCAGGGCCGGGGCCAGGGTGGTGGTGCCGGCGGAGGGGTTCGCCGGGGCCGGCGACTCCCGCAGGGCGGGGGGCGACTGCTCGCCGTCGACGGGCACGTCGGTCCCGTCGCCGGTCTCCTCGACGGCGAACGCGGCGGGGGCGCTGACACCCGCGGCGACGAGCAGGCCGAGGCCCAGGACGGAGCCGCGCAGCAGGCGGCGGGTGGTGCGGGGACGCGAGAGCGTCACGGGGTGTCTCCTTCGCACGCCGCCGGCGGTCCGGCGGGATCGTGCGCACCATCGGCGGGCGACGGCGGTGGACTACCGAGTTCCGGTGGTCCTGGGCCGACGATCTGGTTCCGTCGTCCCTCCCGTCCCGGCTGCCCCAGGGGCCTCAGGCCGCGACGGCCCGGCCGACCTCGGGCTGCTCGACCGGGACGGCGACGGCTGCGGTGAGCTGGTAGCGCTGGTCGGCGATGCGGACGGCGGCGCCGACGAGGAGGGCCAGCAGGAGTCCGGCCACGACCCAGGCCGAGAGCAGCGCGATGATCACGAGGAGAGCATCGGTCGTGCACGACCAGAGCTGAAGACCCCGCCGGGGTGGTTCCGCCGCCACCCGGCGACGCAGGGTGACGGCGACGGTCAGACGGGGGTGAGGGCGACCGAGCGGGACCGCCCGCGGAGCAGCCGGTTGGCCGGCTTCTCCACGCCCAGGTGCAGCGCCACCGCGGCCACCGCGCCCAGCGCCAGCATCACCACCGCCTGCAGCCACCCCGGGCCGGGCAGGTGGCCGCGCAGGTTGACGATGACCAGCTCGTGCACCAGGTAGAGGGCGAACGACGCCTCACCGGCGAACACCATGGCCCGGCTCCGCAGCCACCCGGGCAGGCCGCGCAGGTCGCGGTCGTGGGCCCACAGGACGACCCCGAGGAACAGCACGGCCATGGGGGCGTCGGGCACCGGGTCCGGCACGTGCAGCGAGACGGCCAGGCCGACCAGCACGGCCGGCATGATCGCCCAGGTGGGCACCCGCGGCCGCCACCCGTCGCGCACGGCTAGCCCGGCGACCACACCCAGCACGAACTCGGGCAGCCGGAAGATCGGCATGTGGTAGGCGTACCCGCTGACGACGACGCCGGCGGCGACCGCCAGCAGCAGCCCGACCCCGGCGACCGACCACTGCAACCAGCCCGGGCACCGCCGCGCGAGCCGCACCAGCAGCGGGAACAGCGCGTAGAAGAACGCCTCGCAGCTCAGCGACCAGGCGACCGAGTTCATGCTGAAGGCGGTGGGCCCGGTCGACCAGCCCTGCAGCAGCAGCACGTTCCAGCCGGCGTCGGCGAGGCTGCGCTGGGTCTGCACGACCGGGACGACGGCGGCCACGCCGACCATCACGAGGTGGCTGGGCCAGATCCGGGCGAACCGGCGGCGCCAGAAGGTGGGCGCGGCCAGCCCGGGCTCGGTGCCCCAGGCCAGCACGAACCCGGACAGCACGAAGAAGAACGCGACCCCGACGTACCCGACCTCGGAGACGCCGCCGGGCAGGCGCAGGACGTCCCAGGCCTGCAGGTGGAAGGCCACCACGGCCAGGGCGGCGAGGATCCGCAGCGAGGTCAGCCGCGGGAGGAGCTCGGGGCGGGACACCGCGGGCGGGCCGGCGGTCACGGGACCCGCGGTCCCGTCGTCGGCTCGTCGTCGCCCATGGCGCTCCTCGTCCCCCGTGGCATGCCTGTGCTCGGCGAGCGCCGCCCCACCCGCATCGTGAGGTGCGCAGAGTAGACCGGGTGCCCGGGTCCTCGGCAGTGCTGACGCCCGGTGCACCTCCCATCGGGGGGGGGGCGGCTGCCCTCAGCTGACCGGGCGCGGGTCGGCCACGTCGGCGACCGGCACGAGGGCCCGCGAGCGGGATCCGCCGCGGATCCACCGGTTGGCCGGCTTCTCCACCCCGAGGTGCAGCACCACCGCGGCCACGGCGCCCAGCAGCAGCATGACCGCGGCCTGCAGCCACCCCGGGCCGGGCAGGTGGCCGACCAGGTTCACGATCACCAGCTCGTGCACCAGGTAGAACGCGAACGACGCCTCGCCGGCGAACACCAGGGCCCGGCTCCGCAGCCACCCGGGCACGTCGCGCCGGTCGCGGTCCTGCGCCCAGAGGATGACCCCGAGGAACAGCACGGCCATGGGGGCGTCGGGCACCGGGTCCGGCACGTGCAGCGAGACGACGAGGCCGACGACCACGGCGGGCATGACCACCCAGGTGGGCACCGCGGGCCGCCAGCCGTCGCGCACCGCCAGCCCGGCGACCACCCCGAGCACGAACTCGGGCAGCCGGAAGATCGGCATGTGGTAGGCCCAGCCGCCGACCACGAGACCGGCGCCGACCGCGAGGACGAGCCCTGCGCCGGCCACCGACCAGCGCACCCAGCCGGGGCACCGCCGGGCCGCCCAGACCAGCAGCGGGAAGAGCGCGTAGAAGAACGCCTCGCAGCTCAGCGACCAGGCGACGGCGTTCATGCTGAAGGCGGTGGTGCCGGTCGACCAGCCCTGCAGCAGCAGGATGTTCCAGCCGGCGTCGGCGAGGCTGCGCTGGGTCTGCACGACCGGCACGACGGCGGCCACGCCGACCATCACCAGGTGGCTGGGCCAGATCCGGGCGAAGCGGCGGCGCCAGAACGTGCCGGCGGGCAGCCCGGGCCGGGTACCCCACGCCAGCACGAACCCCGACAGCACGAAGAAGAAGGCCACGCCGACGTACCAGCTGTCGGCGAGGGCGCCGGGGATCGCGACGACGTCCCGGCCCTGCAGGTGGAACACCGCGACGGCGAGGGCCGCGACGATCCGCAGCGACGTCAGTCGCGGGAGCAGGTCGGGGCTGGTCGGAGCAGGGCGCATGCTCCCGACATCGGCACGGTGGCCGTGCCGCTGGAGGGGTCAGTAGGCCCCGGAGCCGCGGAGGACGGCGCCCACGGTCTTCCAGAGGATCATGAAGTCGAACGTGAGCGACCAGTTCTCCACGTACCGCACGTCGATCCGCACCGAGTCGTCCCACGACAGGTCGGATCGGCCGCTGATCTGCCACAGGCCGGTGATGCCCGGCTTGACCAGGAAGCGGCGGTGCATGTCGAAGCCGTACCGCTCGACCTCGCTGGGCAGCGGCGGCCGCGGACCGACCAGCGACATGTCGCCGCGCACCACGTTGAGCAGCTGGGGCAGCTCGTCGAGGGAGTAGCGCCGCAGCGCCCTGCCCACGCGGGTCACCCGGACGTCGCTCTTCTGCTTGAACAGCACGCCGTTGCCGTCGTTGTCGCCGGCCAGGTGCTCGGTCATCGCGTCGGCGCCGGCCACCATCGAGCGGAACTTCAGCATCGAGAAGGTCTGGCCGTCGCGGCCGACCCGCTCCTGCCGGTAGAACACGCCACCCCGGCTGGTGAGGCCCACGGCGGCCGCGATACCGAGCAGCATCGGCAGCATGAACAGCAGGGCCAGTGCGGAGGACGTCCGGTCGACGGTGTCCTTGGCGACCCGGCGGATGCCGCGCAGGTCGGGCTTCTCCATGTGCAGCAGCGGCAGCCCGCAGACCGGGCGGATGCGCACGCGGGGGCCGGCGATCTCGGTGATGGCCGGGGCGAGCAGCAGCTCGGCCTGGGTCTGCTCGAGGTCCCAGCCGAGGCGGCGCAGCGCCGGCCCGTCGAGCTCGGGCGAGGGCAGGACGGCGACGGTGTCGACGGAGAACCGCTCGACCACGGCGACGACGTCGTCGAAGCCGCCGAGCACGGGCACCCCGGCGAAGACGCTCTCGGCGGGGAGGGTGTGGCCGCCGGGCAGCAGGCAGCCCACGACGGTGTAGCCGTGGTGCTTCTCCCGCTCGATCTGCTCCTTGAGCGCAGCGACGCCGTTGCGGTGCCCGACCAGCACGGCGGTCTGCTGGTAGAGGCCGCGCCCGCGGGCCCGGTGCAGGCGCGAGCGGATGAGGTAGCGGGTGAGCAGCGTGGCCACGGTGGCCAGCGGCAGCGCGGCGACGATGAACCCGCGGGCCAGGTCGAGCTTGAACGCCCACGAGACCGTGCCGACCGCGGCGAGCATGAGCATCGCGGCGAAGAAGACCCGGCGGAACTCCTCGGAGCCGATCCAGAGGAACCGCTGCTCGTAGCTGCGGGAGACCAGCATCGCCCCGACCCAGGCCAGCGGCAGCACCACCACGACCCAGAACGGCACGTGGCCCTCGGCCAGGGTCTGCGGCCCGAACCGGACGACGTACCCGATCAGGGCTGCGGCCAGGGCGCACAGCAGGTCGGCGACGACGACGCGGCGCACGTAGGTGGACTGCCATGACCGGCGCGCGTCGGTGCCGGCACCACGGAGCCGGCTGGAGGCAAACAGCCGGCGGCGGTCCGCCGGGTCGGCGATGCGGACGTCGTCGTGCGAGTCGAGCAGAACCACCCCGTGCACCCCCGTGCGAACAGCTCGGGGTGCCGGAACCCCAAGGAAACCGCTGGTTGCCCTCGAACCCCGTCGTTCTTCCGGCGCGCCGAACCTAGCCGCTACGGCTGGTCATCGGGAACCCCCTTCGTCCACCCGGTCGAGTGAATCGGGCCACCGGAGTACCGCTTTCGGGGGATCCGTACCGGAACGGCACGATCAGGAAGCGATCACCGGACGGGGGTTCGGGTGCCGGTGGCCTCCTCGAGCAGCGGCAGCAGCGCCCGGGCGACGTCTTGGCCGACCTCGTCATGCACGACCGCCGAGCGCCGGTAGGGGTCGTGGACGTCGGTTGCCCCGGTGCTCCCCCGCCACTGGTTCCGCCGGCGGGCCAAGGCCGCGACCAGCTGCACCCCGCGCTCGTGCACTGAGGAAGCGGTGGGCAGCTCGGCGGCCGGCAGCAGGTCGAGCACGGCGGCCGCCTCGCGCAGGGTGAACGTGCGGCGCAGCGCACGGGGTGCCTGCTCGAGCACGATCGCCCGGTGCCCGCGCTCCATGGTGAGCACCAGGTCGGCCCGCTCGGCCAGCGCCGGGGTGAAGGCCCGAGCCCGGAACCCCTCGTCGCTCCCGCCGAGCCCGGCAAGCACCCGGGCAGCGTCGTCGTCCATCCAGCGGCCGACCAGGGCACCGACGCCGGCGCTCTCGGCGGTCAGCTCGGCCGTGCCGATCTCGGTGGCGAACGCGACGGTCAGCCGCTCGGCCAGCGGCGAGCGGCAGATGTTACCGGTGCACACGAACAGGACGTGCACGGCTCAGCCTCGCCGGGCGTAGCCGGCCACCCCGACCACCAGCAGCAGCACCAGCAGCGGGACGGCGACGGTCAGCCACACCGAGACCACCAGCAGCATGCCGGCCAGCACCGCGGTGAGGACGGCGATGAGCACGACCATGAGGACGACGGCGGTCCACCCCAGAGCGGTGGACACCGGACGCCGGGCACGCGCCGGCTCGGTCTCGGCAGGACGGGCCGCGGCGCCGGAGACGGCGCGGCGGAACCCGCAGACCTTGCATCGCTCGTAGGTCTTCTCATGGGCATTCCAGAACGGGTTGACCTTGGCAAGTCCCGCGCGCACGTCGCGCGAGCGCATCGGCCGCAGCTCCTGGCGCTCGCACCGAGGGCACTGCACTCCCTCGCCGGTCAGCTGCACCCGCACCCGATCCCTGACCCCGTCGCCCATCTCGACATTTTCGCTGGTCAGCGAATCGGAGGCCAATGGATCGGGTGCAACCGACGCGCCGTCCCTACCCGTGAGGGTGACGTTTCGCAGGGTGACGGTCCACGATGGACCCCGTGGCGGACAGGAAACGCAAGCGGACGATCCTCGGTTACACGGAGATCCCGTGCCCGCACTGCGGCGGAGGACCGCTCGTGCTGACCTCGTCGCGGTACAAGAAGCGGCTGCGGGATACCCTCAAGCCCCGCTTCGACGCGGGGATCGCCTACCGCGAGGTGTGCCAAGCGTGCCGCATGCGCTTCTCGGTTAGCCCAGGCTCGCGGCCGCCCCTGACACGCTCGGCGTCGATGTCCGCGGCGCCGACGCCACTATTCAGCGGCACCGAGCCGGCGGGCATCGCGGTCGATAGTGACGACGACGATCCGCTGCGACCTGCCACGCCGATCCGCTCCACGAAGCCGACTCAGGCCGCGTTCTTCACCGACGACGACGAGCTCGACGACTGACCCCGGTGGGGCACCGGCGCCGGTGCCCACAACTCGGCGGCGAACTCGGGCTGCACGAAGGCGCGCAGCAGCCGGCCGAGCCGCTTCTCGATGACCTGGGCGACCTCGACGTGGGCCTGCGCGGGCTGGCCGATCGGGTCGGGGACGTCGTCCTGGCCGGGCTCGGTGACCCGGTTGCGGCGGGCGTCGGCCAGCAGCGCGACCAGTGCGCGGGCGTGCGACTCGCCGTCGTGGGCCAGCGGGGCCGCGACCGGGGGCAGGGTGGCGAGCAGGCCGGTGGCCTCGCGCAGGGTGAAGACCTTCTTGAGCCCGCGGGGGTAGAGGGCCAGCACGGTGGCCCTCTGCTCCTCGGTCATGGTGATGACGACGTCGGAGTCGGCCACCATCTCCTCGGTGAGCTGCTGGGCGACGTGGCCCTTGCTCGGCACGCCACGGTTCTCCAGGGCACGCCGGGAGGCCGGGTGCATGGCCGAGCCGACGACGGCGGCCGTGCCGGCGCTGCCGACCTCGATCTGGTCGGCGTCACCGGGCAGCCAGTCCTGCAGGCCACGGCGGGTCATCCGCTCGGCGACGGCGGAGCGGCAGATGTTCCCGGTACAGACGAAGGTCAGGCGCACGGACGGAACGGTAGGGACCCATCAGTCACATCGTGTTACGACACGCGTTCAGAGTGTCGTGAGGTCCGCACTTTCCGGGACCCGGTCCACCGCGCCCCGCTGGTCACACCTGCCCCAACCGTCACGATCAGATCGCCACAGCCGGGCGGCCCCAACCTGTGCGATGGTGCCAAGATCGGCACCCAGCGCCGCTGATCGCCTCCGCAGAGTCATCGGCAGTCGAAGCGCCGCACGGCACCGGCCGCCCTACCTACCCTGAGGCCTCCGACGGGGACAGGGGACGCATGGCCAGGAGCGGCAGGCACGACGGCCTCGACGCCGACGAGCTGTTCGGTGACGAGGACGACGTCGCCGCGCCCGCCCGGCGACCCCGCCGGCGGAGCGGTTCGCCGGTGCGACAGCTGCTGGTCGGCTTCGGCGTGCTCACCCTCGTGCTGGCCCTCGCGGTGGCCGGGGGCGCCTGGTTCTTGACGAACCGGTACGCCGGCAACGTCGACCGGGTGGCCAACGTGTTCGAGGGCCTGGACGACGGCGAGCGCCCGGCGCCGGCCACCCCGGCCGAGCCGGCGGCCGCGGTGGCCGACCCGGTGACGTTCCTGCTGGTGGGGTCGGACACCCGCGCCGAGATCGTGGACGGCGAGATCCCTGACGCCCGTTCGGACGCGATCATGATCGCCCGGCTCTCGGGCGACCGGCAGCACGTGCAGGTCATCTCCATCCCCCGCGACTCGTGGGTGGACATCCCCGGCTACGGCAAGAACAAGATCAACGCCGCCTACGCCTACGGCGGGCCCGCCCTGCTGATCCAGACGGTCGAGAATCTGACCGGGGTGCGGATCGACCACTTCGCCGCGATCAGCTTCAACGGGCTGATCTCGATGACCGACCAGCTCGGCGGCGTCGACGTGCAGGTGGCTGAGACGACCACGAACGGGCCGTACACCTTCACCGCCGGCCTCAACCACCTCGACGGCGACATGGCTCGCTGGTACGTCGGCCAGCGCTACGACCTGCCCGGCGGCGACTTCGACCGGGTGAAGCGACAGCAGAACTACCTGCGCTCGATGTTCGGCAAACTGTTCGACGCCGGCACGTTCAGCAGCGTCGACCAGATCGACTCGGTGCTGCGGGCGGTGACCAGCTCGATCGCGGTCGACGACTCGCTGAGCAACGCCGGTCTGCTGGAGCTGGCCCTCTCGGCGCGGTCGTTGACCCCGGGCGGCATGGACTTCTTCACCGCACCGGTGCTGGGCACGGGCACCGAGGGCGCCGCCAGCGTGGTCTACCTGGACCAGACCACGGGCGACCGCATGTGGGGTTACCTGCAGAGCGACTCGCTGGGCCAGAACGCCGCCGAGTTCAGCGACGAGGCCCTGCCCAGCACCCCACGCTGACCGGGGTCAGCTGACGAGGTAGAGGTGCGGCCTGCCGTCGCCCTCGTCGGGGTCCTCGGCGGCGACCGGGGGCGGCTGCAGGGCCGTGAGGCGGGTAAGCAGGGGGATGAGGGAGGCCGCGATGACGTCGGCGACCTCCTGGTGCACCTCGAGCGGCTGGCCGATGGGGTCGGCGACGTCGTCCCCGGCGTCGGAGGGGCGCTTGGAGCGCGCGGCGGCCGTCTTCTTCACCAGCGAGCGGCAGCGCTCGGCGAGGTCGTCGCCGTCGAGCTGGACGTCGGGCTGCACCAGGGCGACGAGGTCGGCTGCCTCGCGCAGGGTGAACGTGCGTTGGAGAGCGCGTGGGGCAGCCTTGAGCACGGCGCGCCGGTGGCTGCGGGTCAGGGCCAGAGTGAGGTCGGCGTCGATGGCCATGTCGTCGAGCAGCTGCCGGGCGACGTGGCCGACCGGGTCACCACCGAATCCCTCGAGCACCGTGGCGCTGTCGGGATGCACGCCGGCGCCCTTCACCGCGTGGGTGCCGGCGCTGGCCACCTGGACGCGGTGGGCGTCCTCGCCGAGCGCCTCGTCCAGGAAGGCGCGAGCCATGCGCTCGGCCATCGCCGACCGGCAGATGTTCCCGGTGCAGACGAACAGCACGGTGAACACGGGGTTCGGGGACCAGTGCCGTGCCACCCGCCCAGTCTCCCTCACCGATCGGCTACGGCCCAGTAGCAACGCGTGAGATGGGGCGCTCGCGCAGGTGTGGTCTCAGCCCGGTAAGACGGCCCTGAGCCCAGCACCCAGACGTCGGAGCATGGATTCCTGAGTGTTGATGCGGGCTGCGGACAGGTACCAGTTCGTGGCGACGACCACTGTCAGCGTCGTTGCGGCCGTCCAGACGAACGGCCACCAGTGGTCGTGGATCGATGGGCCGTTGACGGCGATGTTGTAGACCAACCAGGCAATACCGCCGAGGTTCAGGGACAGCCGGGTGACGCCGAGGGAGTGGTAGATGTCTGACAGACAGACGTACTCCCGCTTCAGGGTGACCGCGCGAGGGTCAGCCGAGTGGATCTCCAAGGCGGTCATCACCGCATCCCAGTTGCCGCGCCAACGCTTCTCGAAGGCCTCGTACGGGTCGAGACGCCAGGATGGGTCGGGCGGGTTCGGACGGTCGTAGGGCTGCACATCGGTGCACATCGGGTGGTCGAAACCGCTCCCGTCGCAGTCCCGCCCAACCCAGGCTTCATCGATGTCCAGCGGACGAAAGGCGAACAGGAAGCGGCTGGTCCCCGACTTTGTCGCGTCTCTGTGGTCGATCCGGGCACCCGTATCGTGCGCGAGCCGCACCCGCTGGCCGCAGGTGAGGCTGGCGAGCACCACGGCCCCGCGGTCCTGCCGAGGCCAACGCACGTGCTTCAGGTACCGGAAACCCACCCACGGCGAGTACCGCCCGAAGTAGAGCTGGTAGAGGACAAATCCGATGGGGATGCTGGCGCCCAGCACGGCGAGCACGAAACCCCCTGAGAGCGGGGCCAGCGCCGTGCGCACCGGCTGGCCGCGGAAGACGTGCCACGCCAGTTGCATGCTGAGGAAGAGCAGGAGAAACAGCGATCCCGGGATGCTGTAGCGGAGAAACTGACGCGCCGTGTCCATGCCGCCCCCTGCACTGCTCTACGGGGGCTGATTGTGGGGGTGCGGCGATCTGTTTGACCAGATGCGTGCAGCGGTCAGCTGGTCTTCGGAGCAGCCGGATCCGGGTCGTAGCCGTAGTTGTAGCCGTACCCGTAGGCCGAGGTGACCTCGGCCTTCGGCGGCACGATGTTGAGCACGACGCCGAGGGTCTTCGCCCCGACGCGTTCGAGCGTGGCGTGCGTCTGGGCCAACTGCTCCTTGGTGGTGCTGCCGTACCGCAGGGACAACACGACACCGTCGACCAGCACGGCAAGGCCGCTGGAGTCGGCGACCGGCAGCAGCGGTGGGGCATCGAGCAGCACGAAGTCGTTCTTCTGCCGCAGGTCGTCGATCAGCGAGAACATGTGGGACGACGAGAGCAGCTCGCTCGGGTTGGGCGGGGTGGGCCCGGCCGCGATCACGGAGAGCCCACCGTCACCGTAGGGCTGGATGACGTCCTCGAGCCCGGCGGACCCCGTGAGGATGTTGGTCAGGCCGACACCGCCGACCATGCCCAGGTAACGAGTGACGCGAGGGCGACGCAGGTCAGCCTCGATGACCGTGACCGTGCGCCCGGCCTCGGCCAGGGACAGCGCCAGGTTCACGGCGAGGGTGGTCTTCCCCTCCGACGGCACGGCGCTGGACACCATGATGACCTTGGGCGGCTCGTCCACGTTGAGGAACTGCAAGTTGGTGCGCAGCTGCCGGTAGCCCTCCGCAGTGCGGCTCAGGCTGTTGCGCTCGATGGTGTGATTGCTGGCCAGGTCGTCGTCGCGGAGGATGACGCCAATTACCGGGCCGCCGGCGAGGTCCGAAGCGTCTTCGGCATCCTTGACCGTGCGGTCGAGACGCACGCGGGCGATGGCACCAGCCGCCCCCAGCAGCAGCCCGACCAGGAGGCCAAGCGCCACGTTGCGCGGTGTCTTGGGCGAACTGGGACTCGTCGGAAGACTGGCCTGATCGGTCACGCGAACCCGGACCGGCGACACGGAATCGGCGCCGCCCGGGTTCTCGAGCTCACTGATCAGCTCGGAGAACTGATCGCCGACCGACCGGGCGATGCGCTGCGCCTGGTCGGGAGAAGGATCCGTCACAGTCACATCGAGCAGAACGGTGTCGGTGACCGCGGTTGCCGTGATTTGGCTGGCCAACTGGGACGGGGTCTCGGACACACCGAGGTCCTTGATGACGAGACCAGCTAGACGCTTGCCCGTCAGCAAGTTGGCATACGAGGCCACCCGCTGCGCTGACAACTGACTGCCCTGGAACGCGTCCGAGGTGGTCACGGTGTCGGTGGCGGATACGAAGAGCTGTGTCTGCGAGCTGTAGAGCGGGGTCTGCAGCAGGCTCACCCCGAGAGCCGCCAGCGCACCGACGAGGGCCCCGGCAACGACCAACCACCAGGACGCCCTCAGCGCCTGCAGGACTTCTCTCAGTTCCACAACGTCCCCGCTCCGTCGAACAGTCCGGCACCTCGTCGTGCTGTTCCAGTGGATCGAGACACTAGGCGAGGTCGGACTGCAACACCTACGCCTGAGCCGACGGTGAGGTGACGCACCAACCCGTCTGGGTACACCGAGGCCTGGGTTGCAGCTCATCCCCGACGACCGGGGCTACGCGAGCGGCACTCCGTTTCAACGCCCTTCGCGCCCGACCTCGAGCGCGTTCATCGCTAGTGTCGGCAGTGAGCTCGGGTCGATCTCCGATCTCAGCGAGGCTGATGGGGGCGCGTGTGACGAACTTGAAATCCTCACCTTCGGTCGGGATGCGCACGTGAACGCATCGAGCCATCCGAGCGTCCTGCTGCTGGGCCTGAACTACACCCCGGAACACACCGGTATCGCGCCCTACACGACAGCACTTGCTCGTCATCTGGCGGCGGAGGGGTTCGGCACGACAGCCATCGTCGGCCACCCCCACTACCCGGGTTGGGTGCTCCACCCAGGATTCGCCCACAAGCAGGAGGAGCGGATCGATGGCGGCGTCAGATTGCTGCGCGTGCAGCACCCGGTACCGGCATCCGGCGGCGGGCTCCGCAGGATCTTGATGGAGGCCGTGTTCGCGTTGCAGGTCGGCCGTCGGCTGCTGCGGACCAGAGCGGATGTCGTGATCGCCATCAGCCCTGCCCTGCTCACCGTGGTTCCGGCTCTTGTCTCTGGCCGGCTTCGACGACATCCCGTAGGGGTCGTCGTGCAGGATCTTTACGGTGCGGCGCTGGCGGAGACCGGCATGGGCGGCGGCCTGCTCACCCGGGCCACCGGGTGGCTCGAGCGCCAGCTCCTGAAGCGGGCAGACGGCGTTGTGGTCATCCACGAGGTCTTCCGCAGCCGCCTGGTAGCTGCTGGGGTGCAGCCAGACCGCATCGAGACCATCCCCAACTGGTCGCACGTCTCTGTCCCCATCGGCGTCGACAGGTCGGCTGTTCGCACGCGCCTTGGTTGGGGGAACGACGAGATCATCGCTTTGCACGCCGGCAACATGGGCGTGAAGCAAGGCCTGGATGGCTTGATCGACGTCGCCGCCCAAGCGGACGCATCTGGGAGCCGGGTTCGAATCGTGCTGATGGGCGACGGGTCCCAACGCGATCGCATCAGCCAACTGGCAGCTGGCGTGAATAAGCTGTCTATCATCGACCCACTCCCCGACGGTGAATTCGAGGAGGCACTCGCCGCAGCGGACGTCCTGATTCTTCATGAGAAGCCCGGAGTCCTCGAGATGAGCGTGCCCAGCAAGCTCACGAGCTATTTCACCGCGGGTCGTCCAGTAGCAGCCGCTACGCACCCGCGGAGCGGTGCCGCTCAGTTGATGGCGGCAGCCAGCGCGGGGACAGTGGTCGAAGCCGGTGACGCTCTGGGTCTCCTTCGGGCGGTCGAGGATCTCGGGGGCGACGCCGCCGTGGCTGCAGCGAACGGTGAACGGGGGCGGCGGTTCGCGGCTGATCACCTCAGCGCCACAGCCTCCTTGCGCCAGTACAGCCAGTGGGTCCAGTGGTTGCCGTAGCCGAGCCAGGCACCACGAGCCAACACATCCACGCGTCTGCTGCGCAACCTGACTCACTCCGCATGAGCCACCTACGCCGCTAGGGTCTCTCCCAATTCGGTCTGGTCATCGCCAGACCATCGACGCGCTCGGGGGCACTTGTGGCGAAGTCTGCGCTGATCACCGGTATCACCGGGCAGGACGGCTCCTACCTGGCCGAGCTGCTGCTGGGCAAGGGCTACGAGGTCCACGGCAT
>NZ_FNIR01000025.1 GCF_900103975.1 Klenkia soli | reverse complement strand
GGGGGTGGGGGCGGTGTGAACACACGGGTGTGTTCGTGCTTTCAGAACCGCACAGTGGACGCGAGCAAGACATGCATTACGTAAAAGGTTGTTTGTTGGTCAAGTCCTCGGCCTATTAGTACCGGTCAGCTCCACACATTGCTGTGCTTCCACCTCCGGCCTATCAACCCGCTGGTCTGGGCGGGGGCCTTAACCCACAAGGGGTGAGAGACCTCATCTTGAAGCGAGCTTCCCGCTTAGATGCTTTCAGCGGTTATCCCTGCCGAACGTAGCCAACCAGCAGTGCTCCTGGCGGAACAACTGGCACACCAGAGGTTCGTCCGTCCCGGTCCTCTCGTACTAGGGACAGCTCTTCTCAAGTCTCTTACGCGCACGGCGGATAGGGACCGAACTGTCTCACGACGTTCTAAACCCAGCTCGCGTACCGCTTTAATGGGCGAACAGCCCAACCCTTGGGACCTACTCCAGCCCCAGGATGCGACGAGCCGACATCGAGGTGCCAAACCATCCCGTCGATATGGACTCTTGGGGAAGATCAGCCTGTTATCCCCGGGGTACCTTTTATCCGTTGAGCGACACCGCTTCCACATGCCGGTGCCGGGTCACTAGTCCCAGCTTTCGCTCCTGCTCGACCCGTCGGTCTCACAGTCAAGCTCCCTTGTGCACTTGCACTCGACACCTGATTGCCAACCAGGCTGAGGGAACCTTTGGGCGCCTCCGTTACATTTTGGGAGGCAACCGCCCCAGTTAAACTACCCACCTGACACTGTCCCTGATCCGGATCACGGACCGAGGTTAGACATCCAATTCGACCAGAGTGGTATTTCAACGACGACTCCACGAACACTGGCGTGCCCGCTTCACAGTCTCCCACCTATCCTACACAAACCGAACCGAACACCAATATCAAGCTATAGTGAAGGTCCCGGGGTCTTTCCGTCCTGCCGCGCGTAACGAGCATCTTTACTCGTAGTGCAATTTCGCCGAGCCTGTGGTTGAGACAGCTGAGAAGTCGTTACGCCATTCGTGCAGGTCGGAACTTACCCGACAAGGAATTTCGCTACCTTAGGATGGTTATAGTTACCACCGCCGTTTACTGGCGCTTGAGTTCTGAGCTTCGCCC
>NZ_FNIR01000024.1 GCF_900103975.1 Klenkia soli | reverse complement strand
AGTGACGGTACCTGCAGAAGAAGCACCGGCCAACTACGTGCCAGCAGCCGCGGTAATACGTAGGGTGCAAGCGTTGTCCGGAATTATTGGGCGTAAAGAGCTCGTAGGCGGTTTGTCGCGTCGGCTGTGAAAGCCCGGAGCTCAACTCCGGGTCTGCAGTCGATACGGGCAGACTTGAGTGTTGCAGGGGAGACTGGAATTCCTGGTGTAGCGGTGAAATGCGCAGATATCAGGAGGAACACCGGTGGCGAAGGCGGGTCTCTGGGCAACAACTGACGCTGAGGAGCGAAAGCGTGGGGAGCGAACAGGATTAGATACCCTGGTAGTCCACGCCGTAAACGTTGGGCGCTAGGTGTGGGGGCCATTCCACGGTCTCCGTGCCGCAGCTAACGCATTAAGCGCCCCGCCTGGGGAGTACGGCCGCAAGGCTAAAACTCAAAGGAATTGACGGGGGCCCGCACAAGCGGCGGAGCATGTTGCTTAATTCGATGCAACGCGAAGAACCTTACCTAGGCTTGACATGTGCGGAAATCCTCCAGAGATGGTGGGTCCGTAAGGGTCGCACACAGGTGGTGCATGGTTGTCGTCAGCTCGTGTCGTGAGATGTTGGGTTAAGTCCCGCAACGAGCGCAACCCTCGTTCCATGTTGCCAGCGCGTTATGGCGGGGACTCATGGGAGACTGCCGGGGTCAACTCGGAGGAAGGTGGGGATGACGTCAAATCATCATGCCCCTTATGTCTAGGGCTGCAAACATGCTACAATGGCCGGTACAAAGGGCTGCGATACCGTGAGGTGGAGCGAATCCCAAAAAGCCGGTCTCAGTTCGGATTGGGGTCTGCAACTCGACCCCATGAAGTTGGAGTCGCTAGTAATCGCAGATCAGCAACGCTGCGGTGAATACGTTCCCGGGCCTTGTACACACCGCCCGTCACGTCACGAAAGTCGGTAACGCCCGAAGCCGGTGGCCCAACCCTTGTGGAGGGAGCCGTCGAAGGCGGGATCGGCGATTGGGACGAAGTCGTAACAAGGTAGCCGTACCGGAAGGTGCGGCTGGATCACCTCCTTTCTAAGGAGCACTGGCCGGCCATGACCGTGGGGTAGTTCCTGCGGGTGTCCGGTCCAGAGTCACGCCCATGCCGTGATGATCGCCCGCTTCAGGGTGGTTGCGTGTGTGTGGGGTGTCGCTCACGGGTGGAACACTGACCAGTTCGATCATCTGATCGTTCTCGGCTCCTAGTACAGCCAGCCTTGCTGGTGGGAACGGGGGTGGGGGCGGGGGGATGTCGTAGGCACGCTGTTGGGTCCTGAGAGAGCGGACCGACTGCTGGTGGGAACACCGGTTGTTGGGTTGCCTCTTGGACGGGGCCTGCCTGTTCATCACATCAGCCTGGTTTCACGGGTGTTCGGTGGTGGGTGTGGGGTGGGTGGTCGTTCGTTCTTTGAGAACTGCACAGTGGACGCGAGCATCTTGTAGTGATTGTTTGTTTGTGTGTTCAAGTTGTTAAGGGCGCACGGTGGATGCCTTGGCACCAGGAGCCGATGAAGGACGTAGGAGGCTGCGATAAGCCTCGGGGAGCTGTCAACCGAGCGTTGATCCGAGGATTTCCGAATGGGGGAACCCCGCACCAGTCATGTGGTGTGACCCGCGCCTGAATATATAGGGCGTGTGGAGGGAACGTGGGGAAGTGAAACATCTCAGTACCCACAGGAAGAGAAAACAACAGTGATTCCGTGAGTAGTGGCGAGCGAAAGCGGATGAGGCTAAACCATGTGCATGTGATAGCCGGCAGGCGTTGTGCATGTGGGGTCGTGGGACGCATCTTGTTGCTACTGCCGTAGTGGCCGGGAGTCAAAAATAGTGTGTTGTTAGTGGAAGGCCTCTGGAAGGGGTCGCCATAGAGGGTGAGAGCCCCGTACACGAAAACGCGCACTCTCTCGTGATGATGTTCCCAAGTAGCACCGAGCTCGTGGAATTCGGTGTGAATCTGGCGGGACCACCCGCTAAGCCTAAATACTCCCTGGTGACCGATAGCGGACAAGTACCGTGAGGGAAAGGTGAAAAGTACCCCGGGAGGGGAGTGAAATAGTACCTGAAACCGTGTGCCTACAAGCCGTGAGAGCCTTAGGTCCTTCGGGTCCGGGGTGATTGCGTGCCTTTTGAAGAATGAGCCTGCGAGTTAGCGGTACGTGGCGAGGTTAACCCGTGTGGGGTAGCCGTAGCGAAAGCGAGTCCGAATAGGGCGTTCCAGTCGCGTGCTCTAGACCCGAAGCCGAGTGATCTACCCATGGCCAGGTTGAAGCGCGGGTAAGACCGCGTGGAGGACCGAACCCACTTCGGTTGAAAACGGAGGGGATGAGCTGTGGGTAGGGGTGAAAGGCCAATCAAACTCGGTGATAGCTGGTTCTCCCCGAAATGCATTTAGGTGCAGCGTCACGTGTTTCTTGCCGGAGGTAGAGCACTGGATGGTCTAGGGGCCCCACAAGGTTACTGAAATCAACCAAACTCCGAATGCCGGTAAGTGAGAGCGTGGCAGTGAGACTGCGGGCGATAAGGTTCGTAGTCGAGAGGGAAACAGCCCAGATCATCAGCTAAGGCCCCTAAGCGTGTGCTAAGTGGAAAAGGATGTGGAGTCGCAGTGACAACCAGGAGGTTGGCTTAGAAGCAGCCACCCTTGAAAGAGTGCGTAATAGCTCACTGGTCAAGTGATTCCGCGCCGACAATGTAGCGGGGCTCAAGCACACCGCCGAAGCTATGGCATTCACGCAATAGCCTGCCTTCATCT